>DASXEY010000097.1:0-139824 GCA_036489835.1 Bryobacteraceae bacterium
GCAACAACAGGCTATGCAAATGTGGAAAGCAAACAACGCTTCCCACATTCGCACAGCCTCGGCGGCGACGAGAATATCTCGGAGCTTAACCTCAACCGAGAATCTCCAGTTATGAATGGATGAGAATTCGGGGGCACGTCACCTCCGTCCCATCGAGCGGGGACTGGGAAGGCAAAGTTGCCACGGTCCCTGTGACTCACCGTCTCAAAACTGAAGAGGAGCCGACTCAGGGTTACGTGTCTGCGAGCAGGGCCGGCAAAGCCAAGTATCTCGTTGCCGCAGTAAGAGCGAACGGCGTCTTAGCAGAATCAGATAAGGAGGTTTCGTGTCGGATGTTTTCTTACTCACGAACAGTCTCAGTTGACATTTAGTGTTTGCCTGAAGCTTCAAGCCCATATCGTATTGCTGCTTCAAGTACAGAAAGGTTTATATCTTTTAGCTTTTTGAATCTAATGCAGTACCCGGTCACGCTCGCCTTTCCCAGCGTTTTCCCATACGTCCTGGCCAGGTATGTCTTATCATCGATGCCAAGAATATAGAGAGAGATTCCGGTAGTGTTTGCGCTCATGCCGACTTGATAGAACTCCCTTGTTGTTCCATCGGCATATTTCATGGTGTACGAACCATAGCCAATATTGGGATTGGAAACAATTTTGCCTTCGCTATTTTTGCCATCCAGGAATCGTAGCTTGAATTTTGGCGACACCTGGAGCAAGACACTGTGCAGCGCTTGCACGTCAGCGCGCTTTGGTTCAGGCTGGCTGGCAATGTAATTCGCGACTTGTTCTCTTATGCTCATGCGAAATATTGTAGGGCGAGCGGGTTGCTTTGGCCTTACAAACCCCGCGTTGTTTCCTGCTTGCATACAGTCGCAGCGCGCCAGGGTCGCTCAATCGGTCCCCATCAACGGGGTTCGAGCGAGTTAACTGCATCCTGGTCCGGAAAGTCGCGACCGGGCGAGTTTCAGGGACCGGAGCCAATCCATAGGATCCGAGTATTGGTCAATTCTGTGTTCTACTGCATCTCCAGCAGAGCCGCCATGGTTTCTACTCCGTCCCACAGGTTTTTGAGGCGCAGGTTTTCATTGGCGGCGTGCTGATTGTCGTCGTAGTTGGCGATGGGGACGGTGATGGTGCGGGTGTGCGCGGCTCGCTCCATGGCTCCGAGGGGAACGCTGCCGCCCATGGTTGGCAATAAGACGACCGGATGGTGCGCGCCTTCGACGGCGGCGATGACTTCCTGAGCCATGGGCAAATCCATGGGAGTGCGGACGGCGTTGTAACTGGCCTGGTCGCGCACGATCATGGCGACGCGGGGATGCGTGGTGAGGATTTCCTGCGTCGGTTCGCGATCGACGATGAAGTAGCCGCGGGAGCGGACGTAGTCGACGACGCGCTGCTGCTGGTCGTGCCAGTCGTTACCCACAACGAGGCGGAGGTCGAGGTCAGCGGTGGCCGTAGGCGGGATGACGTTGGCGGCGTGGGCTCCGGTGGCGCCTGAGGAGATGCCGTTGATGTTGAGCGAGGGTTGGTTGAGGAGCGAGAGGAGGTGCGCGGGCGCGTTCTCGGTGTGGCCGAGCCAGAAGGCGTTCATGAGCATGGGGTCGTTGACAGGGACGCGGGCGAGGGCGGCTTTTTCCGTGGGCGAAAGCGGGGCGATGCCGTCGTAGAAGTGGGGGATGAGGACGCGGCCGTTTTCGTCTTTCATGCCGGCGAGCAGCTGGGCGAGCATCAGGGCGGGGTTGGGCGCCCAGTTGCCGTAGTGTCCGCTGTGCAGGCCGTGATGTGGACCGTAGAGGGTGATGGCAAGGTGGGTATCGCCGCGCGCGCCGAAGACGACGGTTTGCGCGCCGGACTGGTCGACGGGACCATCGCAGACGAGGAAGATGTCGCCCTGGACGGCGTCAGCATTGGCCTGGAGAATCGATTCAAGGTGCGGGGAGCCGGCTTCCTCTTCTCCTTCCCAAACGAAGCGGATGTTGGCGTGGAGGGGGAGATGGGCGGCGCGGAGGGCGTCGAGGGCGGTGAGCTGGGCGAAGATGGCGGCCTTGTCGTCGCCGGCGGAGCGCGCGTAGATGCGGGGCTCGCCGTTGAGGTCACGGACGGTGGGGGAGAAGGGCGGGATCTCCCATTCGGAGAGTGTGACGGGCTGGCCGTCGTAGTGGGCATAGAAGACGATGGTGTGCGTGGCGCCTGGCGTATCGATGTGGCCGTAGACGACGGAAGGAGTTTGGCTGGGGATGCCGGAGGGCGGGGTGAGGAGGCGCGCGTCGATGTTGCGCTGGCGGAGCTGGGCGAGGAGCAGATCGGCGTTGCGGCGGAGGTCATCGGGGTCGGCGGCGACGTTGGGGATGGCTAGGAAGTCGGAGAACTGGTGGACGAGGTTGTCGCGATGGGCGGCGGTGTAACTTTGGGCGGCTTGGGCGGGGCTTTGCGCGGTGCTCTGGGCGAGGGCGGCGACGACGGAGAGGATCGCGATGATGAGGCAGGCGGTGGGGCGGAGCATGGTGACAACTATAACGGTGGGTCCGTAAGATTTTGGGGCGGGGGGCGGTGGATGCCAACATTGCGGCGAGATGTGGATCGGAACCGGCTGGTGGAGCGGCTAGGGCGGGTGCAGCCGGAGGTGAGGGCGGAGTGGGGGAGCCTCGATGCGCCACGAATGATGAGTCATTTGTCGGACGCGCTGGATTCGGCGCTGGGGCGGCTCGATGTGAGGCGGCTGGGGGGGGGCGGGAGCGGCGATGCTGCGGCATTTTCCGATGAAGCATCTGGCGCTGTACGTGATACCCATGCCGAAGGGGGCGAAGGCGCCGAGGGAGTTGCTGGCGAGGGTTCCGGGAGACTTTGAAGACGAGCGGCAGCGGGTGATCGAGCGGATTGAGTTGCTGGCGGGGATGCCGCGCGGAGACGGGCCTGCGCATTTTCTGTTTGGACCGCTGACGAATGATGAGTGGAATGCGCTGAACTGGAAGCATACGGATCATCACCTGCGGCAGTTCGGGAGCTAGCCGTGGGGGCGGACGCGGGACTGACCGTCCAGGCGGGCGCAGGACTGGCCGTCCAGGCGGGCGCGGGACTAGCCGTCCAGGCGGACGCGCCTTCGGCGCAGGACTGACCCCATCCGACTGGGCCGCTACGGCGATCCCGCTCAGGGCGGCCTAACTATCAGTCGGACGCGCATTCGGCGCTGGAGACGAATGTGGTTGCATGGGTGCCAATTGGGAAGTGTGCTGTTCCGAAATGGTTCACTGTCATTACTTTGGCGGGTGCCCGGCGTTGAGCCGCGTTGATGTTTAAACAGCAGGGGTAAAAGCTTCTTGCTGTGGGGTGAACCTGGCGGGGCGTGCTTTTGCGGTTGTGGTTTCTTTAGCAGGTGAGGATTTTCCATTGGGCGAAGTTTTGCATTTTTAGCAAGGCGCGAAGTTTCGCATCCGGTGCAGGGGGGGCGAAGTTGGGTGGCATGATGAGGTAAGGAGTTTCGTGCCAGGGTGCGGGGCGACGTTGGGTGTCATGATGCGGTAACGAGTTTTCGTGGCTGGTAAGGCGGGGCGAAGTTTGGTGTCGTGATGAGGTAAGGAATTTCGTGCCTGGTGGTGGGGACAGGGAATGTATCGCGATAGGGTGTGAAGTCCTGGGTTGAGATGCTGCGTGAATCTTTTTTTCGATTGTCCAAAATGTCACGGGCCGAACGTCATCATGGTGGCGGGCGGTTTGGCCTGCTAATTTCAAGTTCAGGATGGAGGATCTATGCAATATCTGCTGATGCTTTATTCAGATGAGTCGATGTTTGAGAAGATGACGCCGGAGCAGCAACAACAGGGGATGGGCGCGTATATGGCGTACACCGAAGCGCTGAAGAGTGCGGGCGCCCTGGTGGGCAGCAATCGGCTGAGGCCCAGCGGGACGGCGACAACGGTGAAAGTTGCGAATGGGAAGTCTCAGGTGCTCGACGGTCCGTTTGTAGATTCGAAGGAGCAGCTGGGCGGGTACTACCTGATCGAGGCGAAGGATCTGGATGCGGCGCTGGCGTGGGCGGCCAAGTGTCCGGGCGCAGGCCATGGAACGGTGGAGGTGCGGGCGATCTGGGGGATGTAGGGACGGTTGGGCGGCTGCATGCCGGCGCGTACAGCTGCTGCGCCCTGCAGCCGCCGTTTCGGAGCGGCGGTATCTGCCGGGGATGAATGCGGCATCCAACCCGGTGAGATGAATCGGGCCCGCAGGAAGAAAAGTGCAACAGAGATTGTTACCGATCCTGCGCAGTCTGCGAAGGAAGCCGGGTTGCGGTACGTCACCGACGCCAAGCCGGGGATCACGCGTAAAGATGCGGGCAAAGGGTTCCGCTACGTGGATGCGGACGGCAAAGCGGTGCGGGATAGGGAGACGCTCAGGCGCATCCGGTCGCTGGTGATTCCGCCGGCGTGGAAAGATGTGTGGATCTGCGCTGATCCGCGAGGGCATTTGCAGGCGACGGGCCGCGATGCGCGGGGAAGAAAGCAGAGCCGGTATCATCCGCGATGGCACGCGGTGCGCGATGAGACGAAGTACGAGCGGATGATGCTGTTTGGGACGGCGCTGAAGCGCATCCGGGAGCGCGTGGATGAGGATCTGGGGCTGTCTGGTCTGCCGCGCAACAAAGTGCTGGCGACGGTGGTGCGGCTGATGGAGCGGACGCTGATCCGCGTAGGCAACGAGGAGTACGCGCGCGAAAACCACTCGTACGGGCTGACCACGATGCGCGAGAAGCACGTGAAGGTGGCGGGGGCGACGGTGACGTTCCGGTTCCAGGGCAAGAGCGGGAAACAGCACACTGTGGGCGTCCAGGACCGGCGGCTGGCGCGGATTGTTCGACGGTTTCAGGATCTTCCTGGCTACGAGCTTTTCCAGTATCTGGATGAGGAGGAGACGCCGCACACGATCGACTCAGCAGACGTGAACGACTATCTGCGTGAGGTGAGCGGAGAGGACTTCACGGCGAAGGATTTTCGGACGTGGGCGGGGACGGTGCTCGCTTCGATGGCGCTGCGGGAGTTTGCGGCGTTTGAGTCCGAGACCGAGGCGAAGCGGAATGTGGTGCAGGCGATTAAGAGTGTCGCTTTGCGGCTGGGGAATACGCCGGCGGTGTGCAGGAAGTGCTACGTGCATCCGGCGATTGTGGAGTGTTATATAGCGGGGAACCTGAGTGGCACCCGGGCGCGGCGTTTAGAGGGGGAGATGGAAGAGGCGAGCGAGGCGGCGCCCGCAGAGATAGCGGAAGAGACCCTGCGGAAAGAAGAGAGGTCGCTGATGGAATTGCTGCGTGAACTACCGTCGAGGCAGGAACGCTCCGAGCACAAAGCTGCCTAGGCGCCGACGCGCGGGTCGCGATTTCCAGTTCCGCAGAGCGGATCAGGGACGGGGAGGGATGTAGGTGACCTGGGCGACGGGGACGACCTTCCAGTCAGAAAAGGCGAGCACGTAGAGCATGATGATGTTGCCCAGCGGGACGAGCATGATGAGGCTGAGCCACGGCGAGAAGCCGGCCTTCTTCCAGATAAACCAATAAGGGATCATGACAACGGCGATCATGATGATGCCGAAGACAGCGAAGATGCTCATCATGCCCATGATCATGTGCAGGTTGTGCTGGTCGAGCATAAATCACCTCGTAGACGCGAGTAGCGGTTTCGCGCCAGCTTAGCAAAAACAGGGAGCTGGGAACAGGGGCACGGTACCGAGAATCAGGTTACGGGTTACAGGGCACCGGCGCCGACACAGAGCGCTAACCACACCGGGAGCTAGAGGACCTGCGTGGCTTCCTCGAAGTCGAGACGTGGATTGCGGGGATGGAGCTTACTCTTGTCGCCGTGACCGAGGTTGATGAGGAAGTTGGATTTCCATTTGCTGTCGGGGAAGAATGCGGCGTTGAGCTTCGCCTGGTCGAAGCCGGACATGGGACCGCAATCGAGCCCGAGGGCGCGGGCGGCGAGGATGAAGTAAGCGCCTTCGAGAGAGCTGTTGCGGAAGGCCGTCTCGTGGACGAGGGACTCGTTGCCGACGAAGAAGGAGCGGAAATCCATCTGTGGAGAGAGGTGGGGAAGCCGCTCGTAGAACTCTGTATCCCAGGCAACGATTACGGTGACGGGAGCGGCCATGGTTTTGCCGACATTGCCGGGGGAGAGTGCGGGCTTGAGGCGCTGTTTGGCTTCTTTGCTCACGATGAAGACGAAGCGGGCGGGGGAGGAGTTCGCGCTGGTGGGCCCGAGGCGCGCCAGCTCGTAGGCCTGGCGGAGCAGCTCCGTGGGCACAGGAGTGGGAAGGAAGGCTGTGTTGGTGCGGGCTTCGCGGAAGAGCTGATCGAGGGCGGCGGCGGAGAGCGCGTTGGGTGGGGCTGCGTTGGAAGAAGAAGGCATAGCTTGTCCTTTTGAGGCAGGGTTTGGCGGCGACAGGTCTAAGATGCGGGAGCCATGGCGAAGGGCGCAGCGGTTTGGGCTGCCGGAAATCCAAAATAAAACTGAACACCTGAGGATACCGGAGCGTCTTTGCGGATGAAGCCGTGAGGAGCCCAGGCGGGTGGAACCGGAGGATGAGGCGGAGTTCGCAGGACTGGTCGAGCGGCAGTGGAGGTTCGCCTATCGGGTGGCATGGGTGGTATTGCGGAATGCGCACGATGCCGAAGATGCGGCGCAGGAGGCTTTCGTGAAGATTTTGCGGGCCAGGGCGTGGCGTGGCATTCGGGATGAGCGAGCCTACGTAGCGCGGGTGGCATGGAGACTTGCGGTGGACTTGTCGTCCAGACGCATGCCGCTTCGCGGTCAAGACAGAGAGAAAGCAGAACTCGATGAGGTCGCGGATTCTCGGTTGAGTCCCGAAGAGCAGGTGCGAGCGGGGGACTGGGAAGCGGCGGTGCACCGCGTGATCGACTGCTTGCCGGAGGACTTGCGACGGCCGCTAGCACTTTCCACTGAGATGAATTCGCGCGAGATTGCGGCAGCGATGGGGATTGCGGAAGGAACCGTACGAACGCGATTAATGCGGGCGCGGGGGATTCTGCGGGAGAAGATTGCGGCGATGGAGGCGCGGCGCTATGCACAGCGATGAGAGGCCGGAAGGGCTGGGCGAAATCGACCAGCGCATGGATGCTGCGCTGCGCAGCTATGCGGAGCCCGGGGAGATTCCTGAGGCGCGGGTTGTGCTGGCGCGGGTGCTGGCCCAGGCGGATGCAGATGGCGCCGGACGGCGGAGATTGTGGTGGTGGGTTGGGGCGGTTACGGCGGCGTGTTTGCTGGCTGCTCTGTTAGTTGGCGGGGAGTGGGGATTGCGGAGGCCGCGGGTTCCGGAGATTGCGTGGGTGCCGCGGGCGCCAGGCGTGGCGAATAGTGGCCGGGGAGGATTAGCGCAGTCCCACGCTGCAGGGGCCAAAAGCGGGCCCGAACGCGCTGGGGCACCCCTCGCTCAGGTTGGGCGAGTGAGAGCAACGGAGCCGATGCCGAAGCTGGATGTGTTTCCTTCGCCGCGTCCGCTGAGCCCTGAGGAGCAGGCGCTGGTGGCGTTTGCGCTGCGAGCGCCGTCGGAGGCAAAGAAGGCGGTGGTTGAGGATCAGCAGCATTGGGACGACCCCATCATCGTCGCCGACTTATGGAAGCTGGTGCTGCAATCAGGAAATCAACAGGATCACTAACGAAAACAGGAGCTTTCCATGAAAACGATCGTCAGTTTTGTTGCCGTCGCCACACTGTCTCTGCTCCCGGTTGCCATGCGGGCACAGAATCCTCCGGAAGCCGGAGCTTCATCACCCCAGCATTTCTACCGTTTGCATTTTGCAGTGGCAGAACTCGACGCTGGGGGGAAAGTCACGAACACTCGCAGCTACGAGGAAACGATTGCCACTACGGGCAACGGGCACGTCGTCGGCGATCAGCAGATCAAGACGGGTTCGAGGGTCCCGATTGCAACAGGCTCTTACGGAGCGAACGCGAATCCCGCGAATACCCAATTTCAGTACATTGACCTTGGCGTAAACCTGGATGTGCATGATGCAACCGAGCACGGCGAAATGCTGGGTTTCCGTCTGAAGGCGGAAGTCAGCAGCGTCGCCCATCAAACGGAGGTTGCTGGTGTGGGAGAGCCGGTCATCCGTCAAAATGTCTGGGATTCCACGGTGTTGATTTCTATCGGAAAACCAACAGTGGTGTTTTCTTCCGACGATCTGGACAGCAAGGGGAAGATGCAGGTGGAGGTAACGGCGGCCAAGGTGGAGTAGGGGCGTTTATTGCTGGTTCATTCGGGTACGGTCGAGTTTACGGAGTTTGATCGGATCGTAATCCGGATCGAAGTCGATAGTCCCGAAGTGATTTAGGATTTCACGCAGCTTGCGGCGAATGTCGTCCTCGATTAATGGAGGCTGTGATGAGTTTGTCCTTTGACGCGGCCTCACGGCCTCGCCGGAGCGGAATTTGTCCGAGTTTGTTTCGCAGCCGCGTCACAAGAATATTAGTAGGGCCTCAGCAAGAGGGCCCGGGCCTGAAGATCTGAACATCCCGAGTGCAACTGGTCCGACGGCCTAAACGCAGTAGCTGCTACCGTCGCCTCGCTGGTGCGGGGCCAGCAGGAAGGCCGCGGGAAGAAAAATCCTGTACCCACAGTTGCGAATCCGTCTTTGGAGGATGATCCATGTGAGATCGATTGTGACCTCAGGAGGTATTTCATGGGGTCGCAGGTCATCGCGAATTGGATCGAAAAATGGGCCAAAGTGCATGGCGTCCTTGTCGCAGAAAAGCCACTGGCCGATTTTGTCGGGTATCGCTGGGTATTCAAATTGGGCGAGCCATTCCGCTGGTTCGCGACGATTGAAATTGGGCCTGCCGCAATTTTGGAACTCGCTGGGTATTTGCTGGAGGAAAGGCGTGCCTCTGTTTGTCCGCCCTCGATCAAATGCGCAACAATGCGATGTGAAAACGAGAGGGGCTGCGGAGTTGATCCGCAGCCCCTCTTGTTTCGGGAACCGGCCTTCAGCTGACGAGCAGGGCGCCGGTGGTTTTTTCTTCGCCGTCTTTGACAACCGGGCGGTAGAAGAGCTGGTTGTTGTCGAGGTAGACCTCAAGGAACGCGGGGCGTTCGTTGATGTTGCCGGCGATGAGGGCTTCGGAGAGCGGGTCTTCGACGTAGCGCTGGAGGGCGCGACGGAGCGGACGGGCTCCATAGCTGCGGTCGACCAGGGTTTTTTCGAGGATCCACTTCTTCGCATCTTCGGTGACGGAAATAGTGATGGCCTTCTGCGCCAGGTTGGTATTGAGCTGCTGAACGAGCAGCTCGAGAATCTGGATCAGGTCGGCATCCGTCAGGGACTGGAAGAGAATGATCTCGTCAATACGGTTGAGGAACTCGGGGTTGAAGGTGCGTTTGACCTCGTTCTTCACGAGGTCCTCGATCTTCTCCATCACGAGATCTTCGCGATCGCTCTGGAAGCCGAGTCCCTGCTTGCGCTGCAGGTGGCGTGCGCCGATGTTGGAGGTCATGATGATGATCGTGTTCTTGAAGTCGACGGTGTTGCCGAGGCCGTCGGTGAGCTGACCGTCCTCGAAGACCTGCAGCAGGATGTTGAAGACGTCGGCATGAGCCTTCTCGATTTCGTCGAGAAGGACAACGGAGTAGGGCGAGCGTTTCACGCGTTCGGTGAGCTGACCGCCTTCCTCATAGCCGACGTATCCCGGAGGCGAGCCAATGAGCTTGGAAACGGAATGCTTCTCCATGAACTCCGACATATCAAAACGGATGAGCGACTTCTCGCTGCCGAAGAGGAACTGGGCGAGGGTGCGAGCCATTTCGGTTTTGCCGACGCCGGTGGGCCCGAGAAACAGGAAGGAGCCGATGGGGCGATGGGGAGACTTGAGTCCGGCACGTGAGCGGCGAATGGCGCGGGCGAGCGCGGAGATGGATTTGTCCTGGGAGATGACCCGCTTGTGCAGCTCTTCTTCGACGCGGAGCAGCTTCTGCGTTTCTTCTTCCTTAATCGAGGTGATAGGGACGCCGGTCCAGCGGCTGACCACATCCTCAATGTCTTCGCGGCCGACGATGCCAGCTGTGGAGTCGTCGAGGTGGTACTTGTCGCGGAGGGCGCGCAGATTGTCGCGCTCTTTGCGTTCCTCGTCGGAATAGAAGCGCGCCTTCTCGAATTCATGATTCGCGATTGCGTTCTCCATGCGGTGAACAATGAACTTGATGCGCTTCTGGACTTCGGTGATCTCTTCGGGGAGGGAAGTCTGGCGGAGTTTCACACGAGCGCCGGCTTCGTCGATGAGGTCGATGGCCTTATCGGGCAGGAAGCGATCGGAGATGTAGCGATTCGAGTGGGAGACGGCGAAGTTAATGGCTTCGTCGGTGTAGCTGACGGCGTGGAACTTCTCGTAGCGGTCCTTGATGCCGTTGATGATTTTGATGGCGTCTTCTTCGTTGGGAGGTGGAACTTTGACGGCCTGGAAGCGGCGCTCCAGGGAGCGATCCTTCTCAATGGATTTGCGGTATTCGGCTGGGGTGGTGGCGCCGATGCACTGGATTTCGCCGCGGGAGAGAGCCGGCTTAAGGATGTTGGCGGCGTCAAGGGAGCCTTCGGCGGAGCCGGCGCCGACCAGGGTGTGGAGCTCATCAATAAAGATGATGGAGTTTTGATTCTCCATGAGCTCTTTCATGATGGTCTTGAGGCGCTCTTCAAACTGACCGCGGTATTTGGTACCGGCGACGATGAGTGAGAGGTCGAGGGCGAGGACGCGCTTGTCGGCGAGGAAGCTGGGAACGTCGCCGTCAGAAATGCGCTGGGCCAGGCCTTCGACGATGGCGGTTTTGCCGACGCCAGGCTCACCGATGAGGACGGGGTTGTTCTTAGTGCGGCGGCAGAGGATCTGGACGACGCGCTCGAGTTCGGAGTCCCGGCCGACGAGTGGGTCGAGCTGGGAGTCCATGGCTGCCTGGGTGAGATCGCGGGAGAACTCAGCCAGGAGCGAGGATTCGCGATTGCGCTGTTGCTGTGGAGCTTTTTCCTGGGTGGCGCGGGCGAGCTCTTCGCGGACGGCGAGCAGCTTGAGGCCGCGTTCGTGAAGGATCTCGGAGGCAAAGCACTTCTCTTCGCGCAGCAGGCCGAGGAGCAGATGCTCGGTGCCGATGTGTTTATGGGAAAGGCGCTCGGCTTCTTCCGCGGCGTAGGCGAGCACGCGCTTGCACTCGTTCGAGAGAGGAAGGTCGACGGAGGTCGAAACCTTCTCGCGGATAGTAGTATGGCCTTCAATCTGTTTACGAATGGATTCAACGGAGGCGTGCGAGCGAAGAAAGCGGTTGGTGAGTGCTTTGTCTTCGCGCAGGAGCCCGAGGAGCAGATGCTCCGTTTCGATGTAGGGAGAGCCGAACTGGCTGGCCTCATATCGTGCGAAGAAGATGACGCGTCTTGCTTTTTCTGTGTAGCGCTCGAACATGATCCCTCTGAGAGGCTCCGTTTGCGAAGCGGGATGCCAGTCATTTTCTGCCGGCAAGCCCGAGAGCAATCGGGACTCTTCGTTCTTATGAGCCTCGAACGGCTGAGGCCCGGTGCGCCGCCCATCGCCAAAAATCTGACGTACAGTTCGGGGCCAAAATTATCGGGCGGCCCTGAGGCTGGTGCGTTCGTCCGCATCCATCCCATTTTGCGGGGACTGCGTGAATCCAACCTGCTTTCAGGATACGACGCCGAACCCTTTACTGCTACAAACCCAAGATCAAACCTTCCGTTGCCTAAATGGCCATTGGAGCAACTTCTTCAAGCCGGCCCTGATCGAGCCGCAAAATCCTTGTACATCGCCGCGCCAGCGCCTGGTTGTGGGTGACGATCACCGAGGTGAGGTGATGTTCTGCGTGAAGGCGATTGATGAGGCTGAAGACCATTTGAGCGGTGAGGCTGTCGAGATCGCCGGTGGGTTCATCGGCGAGCAGGACCTTTGGCTCGGTGACAAGAGCGCGGGCAATGGAGACGCGCTGCTGTTCGCCGCCGGAAAGCTCACCAGCGCGATGCATAACGCGCGCGCCCAGTTCGACTTCGTTCAACCACTTCTCCGCAGTTCTGAAGGCTTTGGCCTTCGATTCGCCTCTGGCGAGCAGGGGCATGGCAACGTTCTCGAGCGCGGTGAATTCCGGCAGGAGGTAATGGAATTGCCAGACATAACCGATTTCGCGGTTGCGAAACGTAGCTGCCTGTCCTGGAGAGAGCGTTCGCAACTGAATTGAGGCGCAGTATACTTCGCCGGCGGAAGGGGTATCAAGCGCGCCCAGAATATGGAGGAGCGTACTCTTCCCGGCACCGGACTGACCGACGATGGCAAGCATCTCGCCGCGCAGGATGTCGAAGGTGAGTCCGTCAAAAAGCGTCAGACGACCTCGGCCAGTGAGGTATTCCTTGCGGAGGTTCTGGACGCTGATGAGGGTTGGATGATCGGGCCCGGGCAAAGGTCGCAACTCAGAGGTTGCGGGCTTGCGTTGCGTGATTTCGGTGATGGGCGCCGTATCCATACCTACCTGTATCACTCCGTTCTCCAAAAAGGAAGATGGGAGTTACTCCTTTGGACGCAGCCAGCAGGAAAACCGGTACAGGAGTACCGGAAGCGGCAATTACGAAGGGGGGAGTGGAACGAAATTGCGCGTGAACGGGGTACTTTAGCGGTATTTCGGAGGGAGATTTACAGCGCGGAGATTTGGCAGGTCGAAAGCCTGCGCCGCGGTAACGGAGGCGGGCGATTCTTCTCGATCAGGATCATCCATCGATCGACAGTGCACTGCATGCGATGAAGAGACGGCAGAGATCACAAACCCGGAAATTGAATAAAGAAAAAAGGCCGGAGGGGCGGAGAACTCTCCAGAACGCCGCCGCTCCAGGCCAAGGGTTTTGATCGCTGGCAGTTTAGTGTGCAGGGGAAGACGCTGAGGCCGTTTCGCGGATTTTCTCTTCGGCCATGAGCTGTGCGAACTCGGGTGTTTTGCGGAGCCTTGCGAAATCGGAATCCTGCATGAGGCGATTGCGGTCGTGGAATCCGTCGTTGAGGGCTTTGCGCAGATACTCGATCGCACGGTCCTGATTGCCGGCCTCGGCAAAGAGTTCCGCGAGGCAATAATCCTGGCGGGCGCGATCGCGTGCCTGGGAAGGACCGGGGATGATCTGGCCTGAGTCGCCGGCGAACACATCGGGGTCGAGCCGGAAGGCGGTCTGATAGGCCTCGAGTCCGGACTGATATTTGCCGTGTGCAAAGTATGCGGTGCCGAGGTTGGCCGCAATCACGGCCGAGTCGGGCATCAACTTGAGTGCTTTGCGATAGAGACGAATGGATTGCTTGTAGTGGCCCTGGGCAAACTCCGCAGCACCGAGATTATTGATGGCTTCGGGGTAGTTGGGGCGGATGAGGAGGGCCTTCTGGTAGTCCTTCCGGGCTTCATCGAGAGCGAAGAGATGGTGGTACGCGATGCCAAGTTTGTTGAGGGTGATGGCGTTGACGGGAGCCTGGCGGTAGGCATCGATGGCGGCAAGATATTGCTGGCGGGCGACGAAAAGATCGCCGCGCTGTTCAGCGGTAAGGGACGACTGAGGCGTAGGGGATGGGCTTTGCAGCGAAGCTTCTGCGCGGACCGTTTGCGCACAAAGAAGAACGACCACGGCGGCGGAGAAGAGGAGGCTGGGGAAGGACGTGTGAGTTTTCACGGGTGACTCTCCTCGAACAAACGATCTGAAGAGTGTGGCTCTTTTCGGTGGCTGGTGGCCATAGCCAGTATGGGAGGAAAAGACATAGCCACATACGGGGTGCCGAAACCAGCCTGGGTTGACACTCTACCCAGGGAAAGTACATACTTTGGGTCGAATGACTACCCAAGAGAATAACAACGACGAACGCATCGCGCTTTTGCAGGGCACGCTGGACCTTCTGATTCTCAAGAGCCTGGTTTTTGGCGCTTGTCATGGACAAGGCGTAGCGCGCTCGATCCAGCGTCAGTCGGAAGATGTTTTTCTTGTCGATCACGGATCTTTATATGTTGCGCTGCAACGGCTCGAGGAGAAGAAGTGGATTCAGGCGAAGTGGGGCGTGAGCGCGAACAACCGGAGGGCGCGCTTCTATTCACTGACGGAGAAGGGGCGCGAGCAGCTGGTGGAGAAGACGGGCGAGTGGCGGCGGCTGACCAGAGCGATGGGGTTGATTCTCGATGCGAAACAGGGCCCACAGAATGAGGAGGCTTGAGCATGTTCAGACGCAGGCGCAGCGAAGGCGATTTCGCCGAAGAGATCCAGGCACATCTTGAACTGGAAGCCGACGAATTGCGGAGCGAGGGTTTGAGCGCCGGCGAAGCCCGGAAGAAGGCGCGGCAGAAATTCGGGAACGTACGCGCAGCGCAGGACCGTTTCTATTTGCGGAGCCGGTGGGAATGGCTGGACAAGCTCGCGCGCGATCTTCGCTACGGAATTCGTTCGTTAAGGCAGAGCCCGGGGTTCACGATAACAGCGATTCTGACATTGGCGTTGGGAATGGGAGCCAATACAGCTGTGTTCAGCGTGACGAACGCGGTGCTGATGCAGTCGCTGCCGGTGTCGGGTGCGAATCGGCTTGTCTACCTGCGAACGTCCAATCCGCCGCGTGGGACGGGCACGATTGACACCAACAAAACTTTGTCTTATCCGGTGTACGACGCACTGCGCCGGCAAAGCGGGGCGATGTCCGCGGTAATGGCATACGTGCCGCTCTCTGGAAGTAAGGTGGCTGTTCGCTACGGCGGAGAACCGGAGGAAGCAGAAGGCGACATGGTGAGCGGCACGTTCTTTTCAGGATTGGGCGTGCATTTGCGGCGAGGCCATGGGTTCACGGAACAGGACGAGGCAGATCATGCGCCGGTCGCGGTGATTAGTTACAACTACTGGACCCGGCGATTCGGACGAAATCCGGAGGTGCTGGGAACGACGCTGTTTGTGAACGGAATAGGATTCTCCATCGCCGGGGTTACAGAGCAGGGCTTCGAGGGGCTCGAAGAGGGACACTCTACTGATTTCTGGATTCCGTTGCAAAGCCGCCCGGAACTGAACGCCTGGGGAAATCCGCCGGAGGATGGAAAGACCTACATTGTGAATCCGACGTGGTGGTGCCTGCGCCTGATAGGACGCCTGGACCCGGGAGTGACGAAAGCCCAGGCGGTTGCACAACTGCAGCCGGTGTTTCAGAGGGCGGCCTACATCGGCGTCGGTTCGCCGATGCCGGGAGAACAGACGCCGACACTGAGCCTGATCGATGCGAAGGGTTTTCCGGGGTATGCCGAGCGTTATGGCAAACCTCTGGGTCTTTTGATGGGAATGGTGGGATTGGTGCTGCTCATCGCATTAACCAATGTGGTGATGCTTCTTTTGGCGCGGAATGCAGCGCGGCAACGGGAGTTCAGCATGAAGCTGGCGCTGGGCGCAGGGCGAGTGGACCTGTTGCGGCTGTTGTTGGCAGAAAGTCTGTTGTTGGCGCTGGCGGGAGGGGTGCTGGCGTGGCTCTTTGCGATGTATGCGACCCGAGCGCTGGGGGCGTGGGCGCAGATCGAATCCAGCCTTGCGCCAGATCGCACGGTTTTGTTCTTTACGCTGAGTGTGCTCGTACTTGCGGCGCTGCTGTTTGGAGTGGCGCCCATGCGAATCGCGCTTTCGGCCGGGCCGACGCTGAGTCTGAAAACTTCCGCGGCGACTTCGAATGCCGATCGAGGCCGGTCGCGTATGGGCAGAATGATTGTGGCGTTGCAGGTGACCTTGTGCGTGGTGTTACTGGTGGGAGCGGGGCTGTTGATTCGGTCGCTGCGTAATCTTGAAAACACGCCGCTGGGGATGAAGATCGAGGGACTGGTCGTGTTTGGGGTCAGACCTGACATACAGTCTTTGCCTCAGGGAAGGGCGTTTTATCGAGAGCTGATCGGGCAACTGCGCGCGCTGCCCGGAGTGCAGTCGGTGACTGTGATGGAGGAACGTATCGGAGGGTGGTGGTCGGATAACAGCGACATGCTGGTTGACGGCAAACTTCCGCAGGAGGCGAATGGGGGATCGAGAACGGTACGCAGCAATGTTGTGGGGGCGGACTTCTTTACGACCTTGGGAGTGCCGGTACTGGCGGGCCGGGACTTTGCCGATTCGGATACGGCAGCGTCGCCGCACGTGGGTATTGTGAACGAGGAATTTGCGAAGCGCTTTCTGCCGAACGAGAACGCTTTGGGTCACATCATCGGCACCGACGATGGGCGATATTCCATGACGATCGTGGGGGTGGTAAAGAACCATAAATATCGCAGCATCGATGAAGAGCCGATTCCGATGGCGTGGTATGAATACGCGCAAATACCGATGGTGGGGAAGATGGATGTGGAGATGCGAGTGGAAGGGGAACCGCTGGCGATCCTGCCGTCTGCGCGCAAGGCCGTGCAGGGGCTGGATCCCAATCTTGCTCTGATCCAACCGATGACGCAGCGGGCACAGTACGATCTGACCATCTCCAATGAAATCCTGTTTGCGCGGCTTGCCGGATTTTTCGGGATACTGGCGGTTTCGCTGGTGGCTACCGGCCTCTATGGTGCACTGTCGTATCGGGTGAACATGCGAAAGGCAGAAATCGGTGTGCGCATGGCGCTGGGCGCACGGCGCGGGCAGGTGGTGTGGATGATTCTGAGGGGGAGCCTTGTGCTGACGGCGGCTGGAGTCGTGATCGGCATTCCTTTGTCGATGGTGCTGGGCAATGTGCTTTCGTCGACCCTTTATGGGGTGAAGCCGCTGGATGGAGCGAGCTATCTGTTTGCGGTGTCCGGAATCGTATTTGTCGCGCTGGGAGCGAGCGCTGTGCCCGCGAGCCGCGCGGCGAGTGTTGAACCGCTGACCGCGTTGCGCGCCGAATGATAGGTTCAGGGTTTCGACGGAGGTATCGTCGAGGAACCTTTCTGTCCTGATGGCGTGACCTTTTCTCGCAACCGGCGCCTGCAGGGTTTCTTTGAAGCTCCTCATTCGAAAGCTTTTCCAGGGGGAATGTAACGAAATAGCTGCCGTGTGACTTTCCTCTGATAGAAGCCGATGAAGTGAATGAGGACGTCAACCGGATGAGAACCATTCTCAATCGAGCCAGTAATCTGGTCTTGATCAGCTGCATATTTTCCGCGAGCGTGTGGGCGCAGGAACCGCTGACTCTGAAGCACGCGATCCAGATCGCGTTGAAACAGAGTCCTGCGGTTGAGGGGGCTCAGGCCGATGTGGACGACGCGCGGGCTGGCCTGACGCTGGCCAGAACCCAGTATCTGCCGCAGATCAATTTCACAGAGGACCTGTCACGGGGAAACGATCCCGTATACGTCTTCGGAACGCGTCTGCGGCAGCACCAATTCACGGAGGCGGACTTCGCGCTCGAGTCGCTGAACAAGCCAGATGCTGTCGGCAACTACTCCACTCGGGTATCCGGCAGATGGCTCTTGTTCGACTCGTTCCGCACGCAGAAATCTGTACATGGCGCAGACCTGATGAAGAAGAGCGCGGCTTCTTCTGCAGAGGCCGTC
This sequence comes from Bryobacteraceae bacterium, assembly GCA_036489835.1. Taxonomy (GTDB): domain Bacteria; phylum Acidobacteriota; class Terriglobia; order Bryobacterales; family Bryobacteraceae; genus Palsa-187. Next base: position 17,535 of record DASXEY010000097.1, read on the forward strand.
GATCAGAAGGTCGTGCTGGATGTGGTTCAGGATTACCAGGGTGTTCTTTATGCCGAACGGCAGGTCGAAATTGCACAACATGAAAGTGAAACTGCTGTAGCACTGCTGAGCTCTGTTGACGACCGCGTCAGGGCTGGGCTGGCAGTGGAGTCGGATCGTATGCTGGCGCGGGTCAGCGTGGCAGCGCGGAAGCAGGGCTGGATTGCGGCCGAAGGCGATCTGGAACTGGCATGGGCGCAACTGCGCTTCGCGATGGGAACACCAGGACTGCAGTCATCGGCGATACGACCCATCGATGAGAAAGGCTTCCCTGACAAAAATCTGGAGGAAGACCTTCAGACGGCGATGGTTCACCGCCGTGATCTTGAGGCGACTGAAGAGGTACGGGCCGCGCAGGCGGCAGCGGAGAGTTCTTCACGCCTCAGCTTTGGCCCGAGCGTGAGTGCTTACGGCAACTGGGAGGACGATCGCCAGACCCTGGGTGGAAACGGCGGCGACAACTGGGTTTCTGGGATTCAGATTGGCGTGGATATTCTCCCGTTCGGCAAACGCGCACAACTCACCAGGGAAAAGGCCGAGAAAGCGCGCGTGGATGTCGAGCAAAGTCGCTGCCAACAACAAATCAGGCTGCAGGTAAGCCAGGCGCACATCCAGCATGTGACAGCGGCCCTATCGCTGGAAACAGCTAAAAGCGCAACAGAACAAGCGGCTGAGAGCCTGCGGATTGTAAAGAACCGGTATGACGCGGGGCTGGCTTCGATGACCGATGTGCTTCGCGCAGAAGATGTGGAGCGCGATGCGCAGATGAATTACTGGCATGCCGTCTACGGCAACGCTGCAGCCTACGCGCAACTGCTTTTCGCGACAGGAACACTGACACCAGACAGGGCGGAGGATCTGCAATGAGACTTTTTGGATACATTACCTTGCTCGGTCTGGCCGCCGGGTCCGTTCTTGGCTGCAAACCAGTTGAGCCTGAGCAACCGGCCGCAGTCGAGACAGTGCAGGCGCGAATTGTGACCAGCAGGCAGGAGCAGGCTGTCGAGACATTGAAAGCGACGGGAGTGCTGCACGCACGCGAATCGGCAATACTCTCGGCGCAGGTAATGGGCCGGGTGCGGGCAGTACTCGTCCACGAAGGCGATTCGGTGAGAGCGGGGCAGACGCTCGTCATCCTGGACGACGCATCGCTGCAATCGGCGTACGAACAGGCGGGCGCAGGTGTCCATGCGGCGGAAGACCAGGAGATCGCAGCGCAGACCAGCGCCGATTTGGCGGCCAGCACCCTTGCGCGCTACCAGCAACTGCAGGCACAGAAAAGCGTCAGCCCTCAGGAGATGGATGAAGTATGGCATAAGGCGCAGGCGGCAGCGGCCCAGTTGGATGCACAGCGCGCACAGACGAATGCCATCAGGGCACAACAGGCCGGCGCGCGCATCATGTTGGGCTACGCGCGGGTCTCCGCACCCTTTGCCGGAGTGGTTACGGCGCGCATGGTCGATCCCGGTGCGCTTGCCTCGCCCGGCGTACCTCTCGTGCAGATCGACAGATCGGCTCCGCTTCAGTTACAGGCGACAGTTGCAGAGTCAGCCATTGCATCGGTCCACACGGGCATGAAGGTTGCCGTGTCGGTGGATGGTGCTCGGACCGCAGACGCTTCAGGGACAGTAGCTCAGATTGTTCCTGCGGCCGATGCTTCGAGCCACAGTTTCCTGGTGAAGATCGACCTTCCTGGATCCTCGGCACTCCGGGCGGGCATGTATGCCACGGCAGAAATTCCGACGGGCACAAGGGAAGCGGTGCTCGTTCCCCGTTCGGCGGTTGTCATTCGCGGGTCGCTTCCCTGCGCCTATGTGCTCGACAAGATCAACGTTGCGCAACTTCGCTATGTAACCCTCGGTGCCTCGCAGGCGGATGAGGTCGAGGTTCTCTCCGGGATCTCTCGGAACGAAAGGCTGGTTAATGACCCGTTGGATCGAGACCTTGCGGGGAAGCGAATCGAGGTCCGGCAATGACGCAGGATTCGGAGTTCCATGGACTGGGGCTGGCCGGGCGCCTGGCGCAGTCCTTCCTGAATTCCAAACTGACTCCGCTGATCATCGTCGCATCCCTGGCGCTGGGGGCTTTTGCGATCGCAATCATTCCGCGAGAGGAAGACCCGCAGATACTAGTCCCTATGCTCGACATCGCCACGGCGATGCCGGGTGCGTCTCCTGCGGAAGTAGAAGAGCGAGTAACGCTGCCAATCGAAAAACTGGTACATCAGATTTCGGGCGTGGAGTACGTCTACTCAACGTCCGGCCCGGGGCAGAGCCTGGTCATTGTGCGCTTTCTGGTTGGAACCTCGCAGGAAGACGCCCTGATCAAGGTCTACAGCAAGCTCTACTCAAACTTCGACCAGATTCCTCCCGGCGTTACGCAACCGATCATCAAGGCGCGCTCCATTGATGACGTGCCGGTGCTCGCTCTTACACTCTGGGGAGAACGCTACAGCGGCTATCAATTGCGGGCGATTGCCGACGAAATTCAACACAACATTCAGCAGATTCCGGACGTGTCTGAGAGCGCAGTGGTTGGCGGCTTGCCGCGGGCGATGCGTGTTTTGCTCAGCACGTCGAAGCTGGAGGCTTACGGCCTTTCCCCCATGTCCATCGTTCAGCATCTGCAGGGGGCCAACGCGAGCCTGCAGGCGGGCAGTTTTTCCCAGAGCAACCGCGAGGTTCGCGTCGATGCGGGGAATCTGTTCACCGATCGGAATGATCTGGAATCCGTCGTTGTAGCGGTCGATCACGGACGGCCCGTCTGCCTGCGGGATGTTGCCGATCAGATTATCGATGGCCCCGCCGAGCCGGCAAACTACGTCCTGTTTGGCACAACGAAAGCCGGCGCCAGCAGGGGCCAGGCGCCCCGGCAGTATCCGGGGGTAACCATCACCGTTGCGAAACGGAAAGGGACGAACGCGACGGATATCGCGAATGCGGTTCTGAAGCGCATCGATGAGATGAAGGGCGAGCAGATCCCGGGCGATGTGCACGTTACCACGACTCGCAACTATGGCGACACTGCAAAGGCTAAGTCGGACGAGCTACTTGAACATTTGTTGCTGGCGACGCTGTCCGTTACCTTCCTTGTGGCGCTGTTTCTGGGATGGCGCGAGTCGGGCGTGGTGCTGTTGGCCATTCCGGTCACTCTAGCGCTCACGATGTCGATTTTTTACTTTCTTGGTTACACGATTAATCGCGTCACGCTTTTCGCGCTGATTTTCAGTATTGGCATTCTGGTGGACGACGCGATCGTGGTCGTGGAGAACATCGTCCGGCATCTTCGTTTGCCGGAAAATCGAAGCCGCTCATCGAGCACGGTGACGGTTGAAGCTGTAGCGGAAGTGGGCAATCCGACCATCCTGGCAACCTTTGCAGTAATTGCAGCCGTGCTGCCGATGGCCTTTGTGCGTGGGCTAATGGGTCCCTACATGCGGCCAATTCCAGTGGGCGCCTCGGCGGCAATGCTCTTCTCGCTCATGGTGGCGTTTGTTGTGTCGCCGTGGGCGGCCATGCGACTGCTTGGCACACATCTGAGCTACGCGCACATCCTGGAACCAGAACGCGAGAACTGGCGCACGCGATTTTATCGCAAAGTAATGTCGCCCCTGATTGCTTCCAGTCGGAATCGATTTCTGTTCTTCTCTGCGGTCCTCGCGCTGCTCCTGATCTCAGTCCTGCTGATGCCGTCGGGGCTGATCCGGGTGAAGATGCTGCCGTTCGATAACAAGAGCGAGTTACAGGTTGTGATCAATATGCCGAACGGCACACCTCTGGAGCAGACTCTGGCCGTCAGCCAGGCAATTGGAAGGGCACTTGCGGAGCAGCCGGATGTACTGAATTACCAGCTCTATGTTGGAACTTCCGGCCCTTATAACTTCAATGGATTAGTTCGGCACTATTACATGCGGCGTGAGCCGAATCAGGCGGATATTCAGGTTAACCTTCTCGCGGCCGACGTACGCCACGACCAAAGCCATGCGATCGCAAGGCGTTTGCGACCGATTCTCGTGGACATCGGCAGTCAGTACGGGGCACGGATCCAGGTAAGCGAAGTACCTCCCGGGCCGCCGGTGATCCAGACGCTGGTGGCTGAAGTGTACGGACCCGATCTGGGCGGACAGACTCAGGTGGCCCGGCAGATCAAGGCTATTTTTCAAAAAACGCGGGGCGTGGTCGATACGGATTGGTATGTGGAAGACCCGCAGCCACAGCTTGCGATCCACGTAGACGCAGTAAAGGCTGCGCAGAACGGCATTTCGGTTGCCGATGTTGGAAAGGCAATCGCAATGGCAACGGCCGGGACTCAGGTTGGACTTCTGCACGATGATCTGGCCCGCGAGCCGATTCCAGCGATTGTCGAGTTGACGCGCGCCGATCGCTCGTCCGAGCAGGCGATCGAGAATATTCATGTGCCGGGCGCGAACGGCGCAATGGTTCCGTTGCAGGAGTTAGTCACCGTTGACCATAAGTCGATCGAACAGAGCATTTATCACAAGAACCTGCGCCGCGTGGTGTATGTGACCGGAGATGTCGCCGGCGCTGAGGAAAGCCCTGTCTACGCAATCCTGAAGATGAACAAAGAACTGGATCAGCTCAAGCTGCCAACTGGCTATACCCTCATGCGTTACAACGCCTCCATGCCGGAGTCGACGGACCATTACTCGATGAAGTGGGATGGCGAATGGCAAATCACAATCGAGGTCTTTCGCGATCTAGGACTGGCATTTGCGGCGGTGCTGGTGCTGATATATGTGCTTGTTGTGGGGTGGTTCCGGTCCTTCATTGTTCCGCTGATCATCATGGCGCCCATTCCACTGACCCTGGTTGGCATTCTTCCCGCCCATGCCCTGATGGGCGCATTCTTTACGGCAACGTCGATGATTGGATTTATTGCGGGGGCGGGAATCATGGTGCGCAATTCGATTATCCTTGTCGATTTCATCGAACTGAGAAGACGGCAGGGGGTGCCCCTGAGGGAGGCCGTCATCGACGCGGGCGCCATCCGGTTTCGCCCTATGCTGCTGACTGCGGCAGCCGTGGTGGTGGGAGCAAGCGTTATCCTCACGGACCCGATCTTTCAGGGGCTGGCTGTATCGCTGATTGCCGGAGCCGTGGCCTCTACCTTCCTGTCGTGGCCGACGATTCCGATTCTCTACTACCTGGTGCACGTGAAGTCTGAAACGGCGGACAGGCGCGCACTTGAAACGCGGGAACATGAAAGTGTGGGTCAATGACCGTGGAACGCGGCGTCCGTCTGCTGGCAGGAGTGATGGTGCTCGTGTCGATCGCTCTCACCTGTTACGTTTCGCATTACTGGATGTGGCTTGGGGTCTTTGTCGGGCTCAATCTGCTGCAATCCGCATTTACAAACTGGTGCCCAGCCATGTCCATGCTGCGCGCGATCGGATTGAAAGAGATCGCGACCAGCAGGCTTTGACTGGTGGCGACACCAATACTTTGTTTTGCTGGCGATTCGGAGAGAATTGATGTCCCGTTCGACGGTCAATAAGTCTTCGCGAACCCGGAAGGCAAATCGTCTGAAAGATGAGGTGTACCGGGAGATGTTTTTGCTGGAGTCGAATCGACCCGGGTCTGCAATGAGATTGGCGGTAGCTCTCCTACGCGCGGTCGTTCAATCCGGGTCGCCTGGGAATTCCGATGAATTTCGCGAATGGCTCAGGACAGTTTGTCCTATTGGACTTCACATGATTGAAGCATCGCTCGGGGAGGGATGGCAGCGCAATGCGATGGTGCAGTAGCATGGGACCGGCAGTCGAAAGCGGGGACGGTTCATAACGAATGCGACCTGATCTCGTTCAGGCATCGGAGCTGCTGAGAAAGAACACTCCCGAGGCGATCGAGGAAGCCATAGGGTTGCTGCAGAATACGGTTTTTTCGTTCAGCATGAAGATGTGCGGGCATCGCGAGGATGCTGAAGATACCATGCAGGACGTCCTCTTTCGCTCGCTCAAACATCTATCCAAAGTCCAGGAGCCCAATGCGCTCGCTGCGTGGCTGTACACGGTCACCAGAAACCGATGCCGTCGTATAAGGCGCGGACAACGCGAAATTCCTGGAAAAAAGCTCTCGCTGGATGAACTGATTCCAGACGACGAAGAGCTGAGATACCTTCTTCTCGATATCAACAGAGGACCCGAGCAGGACGCAATCCATGCCGAGCAGCATCACTTCCTGCACAAAGCTGTTCTGCGAATCCCTACGTCGCTGCGAATGGTTCTGGTGCTTCATGACATGGAAGAGCTTACCTCAGAGCAGATCGCGGACATTCTCGACCTTCAGTTAGGCACGGTGCGTGTCAGACTTCATCGCGCGCGACTCGCGGTGAGGAAAGAAATGGGCGTTCTGCTCAGCGGAGTTCCCGAACGAAGCACGTCAGTCAGAAGGGTGAAGGTCGATCGTCCCAAAGAATGCCGCGAATTATTCGCCAATTTATCCGAATACATTGACGCGCGAGTTGAACAGCATACGTGTGAACAGATGAAAGCTCATATTGAACGATGTCCGGCCTGCATCGCTTTCCTTAAAGATCTGCGCATTGCTGTCAATCGGTGTCGTTCGTTCGAGGTCGCTTGTGACCCGGATGTAGCGCGGCGCATGCGGAAGCTGATGACGGAGGAATATAGGCGGCTGATCGGCACGCCGATGGAATAGCAGGGCGCCGGGCGTTCAGGTTTCGCGCTGAGTTGCAGGAATCACGATCAGTCGAACCCATGGGTCAGGAGATTTTGGGCTCTCCGATCTTTCGGAGGCAAACCGACAGAGATCCAGGAACTCGCCGGCCACAGGACGATTACGATGTCTGCGCGTTATAGTCTCTCTCTCCGGACGGGCTCTCTATGGCCTCTCCGATTTCGAGAGGCCTTTTCTGTTTAATCTCTTTGTTTTGTTGGTGCCGGGAGGGGGGGTCGAATTTCTTCACCGCATTGAAAACAGGCAACTTACTGAAAACTATGGAAGCGGAAAACGCCTCAGACGCACGATTCGAACCGTTTTGGTACGCCACAGGTACACGTGGTTAGTTGCTTTTGGTGTGGGCTGCGTCGCGCCAAAGGGCGGTCGCGCTATTCGCAGTCCTTCCTTGTACCCTGACTTCCTTTCCCATATAAATTCCGACCGCGATCCAGACCGACTTCGATTTCTGAACTAAGGTGATCCCGCAAGGTTCTTCGCCGTTCCAGACTTTTACAGCGCGTTTCATCGTTAAGAGCCTCGGTCGTCGTCCATGAATCCCTCCGTGTACAAAGTCTACCTTGCAACACAGAAAAGCCCCGCTCATCACGGGGCTTTTCGTACCTCAGGAAGTCATGTTCGCACGTATGAATCGAGCAAGCTCACCCTCAGAAACGCGGAAGCACTCGAATACTCTCTTGCGCTTCGAGGAAAGCGACGGCAGTTTAAATGCCTTCAGAATCCCCCGCTTGATCCGCCGCCTCACAGAGTCATCACTCAACCCCAGACGCGCGCCCACTTCCTTCACTGATAGCCACTTCTCATTGGAATCCACGATCTGTCTCCAGATTTGAATTCCTCTCCCTTACGGGAGTACTGATGAGAAGCTTCAGGCCGTTCATCTCTAGGAGCGACCGGACTGAAAATCCCTCTGTCCTTTCGGGCAGAGGTGGGCGTATTATACTGCCGTTCCCCACTTTTGCCGTACCCGCACGCACCCTTTTTCCAATACCCGCGTCTATCCCCGACGGGTACTTGAAAATATCGCGCCGGATATTCCGCCGACGATATATCGCATTTGTTTACTGGAGGATACGGGTATGACTGGTATGCCGCACCGTCCCTCGTCTACCGACGGGCAGTCTTCCCTTTCTCTCCTCATCGCTTTTCGCTCTTCGTCGTTTCACCCTATCGGGCTATCGGCGAAGACTGCCCGTCGCTTGCGCTCGCCCTATCGGGTACGCCTAGCGGCTAGGACGGTGCGGCAACTGGAGGCACTATGACTGAACGACAGGCTGAAGCTGCACTCAATATGTTTCTGATGCGGGAGCTGGATGAGCTAAGTAATTTCAGACAATTTATGGAGAAGCTGGCGGCAGAAGCAAGAGCTGACCTGTCAAAGGCTCCACAGTTTCTTGAGGATCTCCGTACTACCGTCGCCGAGTGGCGCGCTCATATGGAAAAAGACCACGACCTCGTTTTTCATCACCCAACTTACCAGCAACGATTTGATGATTTCGCAGTCTATATTTCTCAACGCATAAAAGAGTTCCAAAAGCGAGCAGCGTTTTACGAAGTGCAGATAAGCAAACATCCAGTTCTCGCAGAATTTCGCTCCGCCATTGCAGAAGCGGAATCAGAAGAAGTGGCGAAACGCTGGATGCTGAACAACCGTCATCGCTTCCCTTCGGAGTTGCGTGACAAAGTGTTAGTCCTTTTCCCCTGAATTGCGAATTGAGGGGACAAGCGGCAACTGATATGGCTACTGAACCGTCCAAACCCAATCCGTTTTACGTAGACTTCGGATGGCTTTTTGCCATCGTTTTCTTTATTGGTTGGGGAATAACGAATATTGGAGCTGGCAGCACTGGAATCACCTTCAATTCCTTCGTCATTATCACAATCATCGCAACCCTCTGGACGGTCATCGGTCGCGCCATTCAAAAACGACAGGATCGGAAGAATCGCTTTTACAGCTCCGCTCCAGTTACCAAACACACAGCTATTGCCCAGCTCCCTCGTCAATATCGAAGCATAATTCATCTCATTTCCGGCGCGATTCCTCCCACACCGCCCGATCAGCCACCACTCGAACTAATTCCCATCACATCCACGTTTTCAGTATTTGTCCCAGACTGGGTGGTCGACAATGTTGTCTACGACACAAAAGAGATTATTTACACCTTACGGATTCAGTATGCGATCACGCCCGGATTCGGGTTGATTCAAAATCCATTTCTTCCAATGACGGCGCATTTTTCGCAAATAATGTCGCTCCAGTTTCAACACGCTGCAAGATCGCTCATTCCTATCAAAAACGGGGACACTATCGAGTGCTGTACCTGCAATGACATCCGAATATCGATCCACCCCACTCAGATCGAAACCATGCTTGTTCCTTATTTTGCAGATAATCTTCTGAGCAGGTTGATGCATCTTGCAGTGTTCCGCTTTGACGTCTCCTACAAAGAAGGCGCTCGCATCACGGCTGCATTTCTGCAGCCACCTCCACCGCCGCCACCCATCCCGCAACCCGAAACCCGCGATGGATTTCTTGGGGACGACTCTTACTGGGCCACCGACGTCAAAACCCGCACACGGCATATTTATGTCCCCGGACAGCCCGGTTCAGGAAAGACATCACTCTTAAGCAATCTCGTCATCGATGACATCACCCGAGACGATGGCCCCGTCATCGCCATTGACCCGAAAGGGGGTAATGAGGGTCTGATAGAACGCGTCCTTCCGCATATTCCCAAACACCGGATCAAGGATGTGATCTACGTTTCTCTCCGCCACCCCGCGCCCATCGACTTGCTGGGGTGCCGCAATCAATTCGAAAAAAACCTCATGCGGAGTGATATTACCGGCATCCTTCAGCGCTTCTCGTTCGGCAATTGGGGCCCTACGATGCAAGAAACCTTGAATAACCTCGTGCCAACGCTCCTCGAAGCGGAGGACGCCTCTTTCCTTGATCTTGGCAAATTCCTCGAAAGCAAAGAGCGCCGCGACGAGATCATTTCGCAACTTTCAGAGGATCGTAAGAAATACTGGAAAGAGAATCCCCCGAACAACAAAGAGACCGGCCCGATCGCTGGCCGCATGAGCAACTTCAAAGAAGAGCCGCTCAAGACGTTCGTGTCTGCACGACGAGGAGAAGGGATCAACATCGCGGAGGTTATCGACCGGAACCAAATTCTCCTCATCGACATGAGCCCAAAATCCGTTGACGGCTACATCCTCGGCGCCCTCATTATGAGCAAAATCCAACAAGCCATATTCCGCCGTTCTCCGGGTCAGACCGTCCCCTTGTGTCACGTTTACGCCGATGAATTTCACAATTTCGTTACGTCAGGATTCAGCGAACTCCTCACTGAAGGTCGAAGCTTCAACATTTCGCTTTGCTTGGCAAATCAGCACCCGGGTCAGATCAAAGACATTTGGGATGATGTTCTCGGCATCAGCAGCTATTTGATCTTCCAGCTCGACGGCAAACACATCGACGCATTTCGTTCGAAGGTCAAAGAACCCCTTCAGCAGCCTCCCACGCAGACGAAGGACGACATTCGGTCATCCATCAGGTTCTGCAAAGAGCGTATCGAAGCATTGGAATCGTCAGAAGATGACGACATGCAGCGGGATATTGCACAAACTGAGCGGCGGATCTTTGAACTCGAATGTGAACTCGATGAACTTTCAAAACCGATTTCCAAAGCTGAGGATCTCATCGGCTCGATTCCCACTTTGGAGACAGGCCAAGCAGTCTACATAGACATGAAAGGGGACGCGAAGCGCATACGCACCCGCAAGCCCCCTCAGCCCGCTCCCTGTTCTTTCTTTGAAGAGATTCTCGCCAATAGCCGTGCCCAAGCCGCACAAATCCGCACGATACGCACTGGGGATAACTTCCCTTCCAATTCTCCGGGGGTACGTCATGATGAGGTAAATGACACGCCCCAGCCCTCAGGCCCTCCCCGGCCTTAAGCTCTATAACACCAACCGTCAGGTACTCGCCCTACTCGCCGAGTTCTTTTGTTTGCGCACAAACGACGTTGCCGAGCTGATGCGCGGGCACACCCCAACCGACAGCGACAAGCGTTCCATCCGTCAGACGCTCAGCGTTTTGCTTGCGGCCGGCGTCGTCTCGCGGCTTCCGTATCTAGACCTCGACCGCGTAACCGGGGGAGTGCATTACGCATGGGGACTGTCTGATAAGGGCGTTGAGTTCTGCAAAGGCCTATGGCCGCTCTGCAAGACCTTCGACGAACACTCCCAGCGCACGCTCGACCACGAGCTTGAGATCTCGTCATTTCACATGGCCCTCAAACGATTCGCGGCGAAGCATCATCTCACGCTGTACTGGCAGCAGGCAGACCTCAAATGCACGGTGAACCCCGACGCGATGTTTGCCCTCATCGATCCCGCAAAGCCGGAAGACAAGGGAACTCTGTACTATTTCCTCGAAATTGAGCGCGCAAAGATCGGTCATTACCAGAACGGCGAGCCGTCCATCATGCGAAAGCTGGGAAAATATCACGCGTATTACGGCTCGGATGCCTGTCAGAAGGAGTGGGGGACGTTCCGGCAGTTCAGGGTGATCGTTGTCCAGCGGACGGACGAGCGGCGCCGGAACCTCCTGAAAGAACTGAATCAGCAGTACAACCATCGGATGTTCTGGCTTGTTACCGAAGAGGCTTATAAATTTGGGATTGGCGGCGAGATTTTCGCTACCCCGCGCGATTATGAATCAAGGTCGTACTCTTTCCTTTCTCCGTAAATCAGCCATACTTAAAGTCAATCGCGACGAAACTCGCGGGGCCGGATCTTCCGGCACTTCACCTCTCTCGCCGTCATCTCGGGCTGTGATCCAGCTTTGGATGATGGCGGCGACAGGGTGTAAGAGGGCGGTCATGTTCCAAGGTTGGCGAGCGAGACTCCAAATCTCGCTGGACAGGTTCGATTCCTGTACTACCCGCAATGCAAATCTCAATCGGAACCGATAGCATCACCGGTCGCGAACTCCTCATAGATTCCACAAAGCACATAAACCTTGAAGGAATGAGCGGCATGGGCAAGTCCACCCTGCTCGTGAATCTCTTCATCGAACACGTCCGGCAGGGCAACGGCGGCCTCTTTATCGACCCGCACGGCGACACCGCCGACCAGATCGCGCGCCTCATCCCAAAGAGCCGGATGCGAGATTTCATCTGGATCGACCCGGATGCTTCGCTCGTGCCGCCGTTTAATCCGCTTCACTTCAATTCTCCGGAAGAACTTGAGCTCGGCAAGGAGTCCCTATTCACCACGTTCAAATCCCTCGCCGGTTCCGCATGGGGCGATGAATCCGCCCGTGTCATCATCAACGCGATCGACGCGGTGTGCGAGTATTTCGACCACCCCACGCCGGTCCACATCTTCCGCTTCATGGCCGATGACAAGTTCCGGGAGAAGATTCTAGCTGCGACAGGTAACCCGTTGCTTCAAATGTTCAAGGAACAATACGACGAGAAGCTCCGCGACTCGGAGCAGATGTCCAAGTTCTCACCGCCGATCAACAAAGTCGGGAAGCTCCTGCGCCCGTCCATCATCCCGATCATCGGTCAGCCGAAATCCCTCGACTTCCTCGACATTATGAACACGAAGAAGATCGTCGTCTGCAGGTTCTCCAAGGGCAGACTGGGCGAGGAGATAGCCCAGATCCTCGGCTCGCTCGTCGTCTCGATGGTCTCCATCTCGGCTCTAAAGCGCGAAAAGCAGCGCATCCGGCCGCCCTTCATGCTCGTGGCCGACGAAGTTCATAATTTCGTTCACGGCGGCCGGTTCGGAACCCTGTTGGCCGAATCCCGGAAATACGGCATCACGCTTGTCCTCGCCAGTCAGGGGATGTACCAGCTCCCCTTCGCCAAAGACGTATTCTCAAATTGCCCCACGCAGATTGTGTTCAACGTCTCCGGCGAGGACGCCCGCGCCGTAGAGGAGAACTGGAACGAGGAGCAGGTGCAGGCCACGCACATCACATCTCTGCCCCGATACAGTTTTTACTGCCGGACGTTCATTGACGATCTTCCGCAGGCTCGCAGAGTGATCGGCTGGCCGACAGTCCAAAAGCGCGGCGACGAGGCCAACCCCACGAAACTCATAAAGCACAGCCTGATGAGGTTTGGAACGCGCCGGAAAGACGTGATCGCGAAGATAAATCGCTTCCTTGCGGCTTCTGCGTAACGTGCGGCTGTACCCACCGCCCCGCATCATTCATCATTGCTTCCATGATGCTCACGATAAGCCACCGCGTGCGGACGGACATTCGCGACATCATCGTTGCGGAAGCAGGGGAAAGACGAAACAAATCCACTAAAGAAATGAACAATTCTCAATTTTCGTTGGCGAACCGGAAGCAGCTTGCCGACTTGCTTGATAATCGCTATGACGGGCTCCGTTACAGAGCGAGAGAGAAGAGGGCCACGAGAGCGAATGCACTTCGTAAATCGCTCATCGAAGAATACGGCGAAAAGAAAGGGGCAACCGCCGTGGCGCGGCAAATCGAAGCGTCAAACAGGAAGATCCAAGAGCTTAGCATTGAGCTGAAGCAGCTTGGCTTCGAGTATGACGAATCTGGTTTGCAGCTCTTCGACGATCGCTCCAATCCTCTCGACGACATCATTGATAAGCGCGTTGACAAGGAGATCGGTTCTCGTGCCGACATTGACGCTCGCTTTGACAGCGCCCAAATAGCGATGATGACAGTCGCATCACTCGAAGACGCTGAGAAATTATTGAAATCAGTGTCTGAGATTTAGTAAATAAATTAACCCTTTTCCCTGCCGCGCAACCGAAGGAGATCGCATGACCGCAATTGAACAGGCTGAGGAGCTTCGTCAGAAGGCGATCAGTCTCCTCATCGCCGAACGCGACCAGATTGAAGAACGTCTGATCCAGCTGGGATACGGCCAAGAAAAAGCCCCGCTCGGTAAAAAGCGGGGTCGTAAGCCCAAGAACGCAACTACGCCACCAGCCGAGCCGCTTTTCCGGCCCGATAACTCTCCAGCAGTCGCTCTTTGATGGCGCTCAGCAGTCTATTACGATATGCCGCGTCATCTTCATCAATGGCCCGGATGGACAGTTCATCGAACCACCGATTCACGTCCTGCATATAGCCCTTGACGCTACCGCTCTGACTGGTATCGTTCCGTGTGTGGTGGTGAGGAGGATTCTTTCCCTTTCCATCTGTCCGCGATTCTCCATGTGAGGGCGCGGACTTTTCTTTTGGAAACCAGTTCTCAAGCTGCTGACCGGCCTCCTTATACGTCAGGTTGCGCATCGTCATGACGAGGTTGATGCAGTCCCCCCATTTGTCCCCGACGCCATTCCGCCGGCCGCACTCAGGATGCTTGCACTGCCAGCGGTTCGAGGGAAGGTGGACGCCGAAGGCATTGTTGCTCCGGTCGTCCTTTGGGTGGGTGGGCAACGGGCAGCTAACGCTTGCATAGTCTGAGCCGATCTTTCGCCGGAGCCGGACGCCGTAGTGCAGGAGCACATCGACGAGCGGGATGCGGTCTTTCATCTCTTTGAAGTCGATCACCATGAACCCCCTCTCATGAGAGAAGCCCCGCGTTTCGGCGAGGCTTCAGGTTATTCTCCGTCCTTGTTTTCAAACAGGACGAGATCCGTGTTGCCGTTCAGGACGAGCGGGACGCCGATTTGGACGTTGATCTGTCCCTTGTCGCCGACCCATCCGGCCCCGACGCGATACGGATAGCGCCGATCGCCGTTCCCCTCTTTCCGTTCGGAGACGCAGACGTGATAATCAGGTTTCTTTCCAGCCATGACTTCCTCCAGTTGTGAATGAACTAAAGTACCCATTCACTCTAGGAAACTGGCGACAAATGTACAGAGGAGGGTGGGGATAACCGGCCTTGCGGTTACGGCGTTTTATTGCTTCAGTTAAGGGAATGGACAGTGACCTCGCCCGCCAACTGAAAGAAGCAGGATTTAAAACCCTTACGGGATTTCCAGTGAGCAATAGCGGGGACGGCCTATACTACCCCACTCTTTCCGAACTCATTGAAGCGTGCGGAAAAGATTTCGAGATGCTCGTCCAACGGAACGCCGGTCAGTGTTGGGGCGCAGTCGGTGGAGTGCATGGAGATGTACGCGGTTCAACCCCCGAAGAAGCAGTTGCCCGGCTTTGGCTCGCCCTCCACAAATAAATGGCATCCCTCTCGTATTACATAAAGGCATTTGGCAAGAGAGACGGCCGCAAGAAGTACAACGCCTACCACAGGGCATACAAGAAGAAGAACCGCGCAAAGATCAACGCGGCGCGTAGAGCGGCTCGGAAGGCGCATAAAGCAAGGGCTAAATAGGGTTACGCAGTTATCCCCAGAACTCCTTGACGGGTTACGCCAGTTTGCTATTGTTAAGGCATGGTCGATAGGCGGTTCGGGGTGATCACCACCTCGATCCTCCGACGCAAGGGATTCGCCCTCCGCCGCCTGTCCCATGTTCAAAGGTCGAAACCCACCAGCAACAAATCCATGAACAATTTAGAAACAGAACTCATTAGCTCCGAGATCGGACACTTCGTCCGGCCGAAGCAGTCAAAGTGGAAGACAATCGCCGAAGACCTCGTGGCAGTGGCCGCGATTGTCGGCTTCGTTCTTCTCCTCTTGTGGCTCGCGTCAATCGGCGCGTTCTAAAGACTCTCATTCGAGGGGGCAGCGGCTAAGACGAGAGCCTTTCCGCTCCCTCGAATCAATAAACTAACCAACCAAAACCATTAACAAGTCGAACTCAGACAAGATCATATTGGACTTGTGCGGCGGAACAGGATCATGGAGCGAGCCGTACCGATCCGCCGGATACGATGTTCGGGTCATCACATTGCCAAGCTACGATGTGCTCAAATGGCCACTTGCTCTGGCCGAGATGAAGATTCAGCCGGAAAACGTCTATGGCATTCTCGCAGCTCCCCCTTGCACAAAGTTCAGCAAAGCAGCGTGGCAAGTAAAGAAAACAGATCGGGATTTCGAAGAGGGAATGAGGTGCGTCCGGGCCTGCCTTGACTGCATCTGGTGGGTTCAAGAACATGGCGCGCAGCTGAAGTTCTGGGCGTTGGAGAATCCTCAAGGTTATCTCTACAACTTCCTCGGATTTCCTGCTTACTGGTTCCAGCCATGGTGGTTCGGTGAGCGAGACGGCCGTGCCACAAAACGCACCGCTTTGTGGGGTTATTTCAAAGAGCCGCGGCGCAGCGTCAGAAAAAGAACGATTGCATTTATCTCTCCTCATTCCCGGCCGGCGGGCGATGGAAGACATGATCGGGAAAGGATAAACAAGCAGTGGGGAAAAATGAGCGTTGAAGATCGGGCAAGAACGTCGAGTCACTTTGCAAAAGCATTCTTCAAAGCAAATCAATAAACCAAATCAAATCCATGAACACACCAGACGTACCGTATCCAGAAGACTTCACGCCTCACACCGAAGCGGAGTGGACTGAATTCCTTCTCGGCCCGATCCGCGCAAGGGCATTTTGCCCGCAATGTTCCCGACTCGTTTTCAAGGACGACTTCGAGCCCCGCGCCGGCATGTGCGGCGCCTGTATCAACGAAGAGATGGCAGAGGCGGGAGAATTCTTTGCACGACGGGGGCTGGTCGCCTCGGCGGAAGAAAACGAAGCCAATGACTAACCTAGACCTCATCCGCCAGAAGTGCATCGAGGCGAACCCAGATATTGTGGAGTTGAAAGAGGGGTGCATCGTTCATGTGAATGAGCTATCTCATACCGTTTTTGGAAAAGACGGTGGGAAGTTTATGGCATATCTTAACAGGCCGTTCCCGGATGATTTACTCGTAAACGATTTTTATGATTGCGAGTTCTCTGAAGGAACGGATGAGATCAGAATTATTGGCCGTCCCATCCGCTTGGCCGATGTATTGCTCGCAGCGATCGGCAAGGGGCTTGCGGTAAACACAATTGGTGTGTTCATGTCCGACGAAGAAGGAATAATGCCCCACACTTTCCGCGCGGCTTGGAACCTCCGCAAAGACGACCTCAACGAGCAATCAGAGGAGACGATAAACTTTCTCGCCGAACTCCTCCAATGACCCACTCCGAAATCAACGCCGCCAACCGCGCGTCAGCTCTCGAACAACTGGAGCAGGACGAGCGCAATGACGGGCAAAAGGCAGACATGATGGCAGACCGGCTTGTGAACGGCCACGCGCCCCGTCGCCCCCTGTATTTCAGGGATGACACCAAGGAAGACTTCCTCTCCGAGATCGTCGCGGAGAATGTGAGAGGTTCAGAGGAAAGAATTAACTATCACGAATAAGCATGGCAAAAACCATAATTGTCAGATCGTTCAGCAAGACAAAGAAGGTAGCGTCCTTCGAGCCGATCAATGCGTTCTGCTCCGTTTCCGCGGAGTATGATGCGCCGCTCGATGACCAGTTCGTTGTTTCAGTTTCCGAGCATCTCAACAATCTTGTCCGGCGGGAGGTCGAACGGACGATAGAGAGCGAGATGAAGAAGGTCGGACAAAGCAAAAAGAAAAATACATTTTAACCAAACATGAAATACCAAAAGCAGCAGTCAATCGGTGGCGCGTGGGTAAAAGGTTCTGAAGTGCAGTCGGGGTCTCGCTGCAAGCTGATGAGCGAAACCTCCCCAATGCAGAGCCAGTTCAAGAACGAGAAGACCGGCGAAGTGAAGATGCAGGACGTTGCGAAGATCCTCTTCAGCGGCGACACGGAAGAGAAGAACATCAGCCTCAATCGCGCGACGATCAACGGCTTGATCGACGCCTTCGGCGATGATTCGGCGCTATGGCAGGGACAGGTGCTTACCGCTGAAACCGAAAAGGTGCGTGTAGCCGGCAAAGCAGTCACGGCCGTCTACCTCGTGCCGGAAGGCTACGAGCGCGTGGACGACGAGAACGGCTACACCGTGATTGTGAAGAAAGGCACGCAGGTCGGCGCGCCCGAAGAGCTGCCGAGCATCGACTTCTAACGATTAAATCTCAAGGGTCTCGCAAGGAATAAAGGGGGAATACTTGCGTGGGTGCAATACCCATGGACGGCCCTCCCTGAATCTGAGTTATCATTCGCGCGGAGGAACTGTCGATGATAAATGGAGCTCATTTAGTGCTTTACAGCAGCGATGCGGAGGCCGACCGCGCCTTCTTTCGGGACAAGCTCGGGTTTCATTATGTGGACGCAGGGCATGGGTGGCTGATATTCAGGCTGCCGCCAGCAGAGGCCGCTATCCATCCGTCCGAGGCAAACGATCGGCCCGAGTTGTACTTCATGTGTGATGACCTAAATGCCGAAATGGCAGACCTCAGAAACAAAGGCGTAGAGGTCGGTGCTGAAGTTCATGAGGCGCGTTGGGGTTTGATAACAAAAATCAAATTGCCGGGCGGCGGCGAAGTCGGGCTATACCAGCCCAAACACCCAAAGGCGATCTAGCAAATATCTCAAACATAAACGACTCCCCCAAAGGAATGATTCAAGATACGAGCCTCTGGGCATACGCCCGCGCCACACAAGACCTCGGCAAGAAGCAAAAGGAAGTGCTCGACGCGCTCCGGTTCTTTCCGGATGCGACAAACGCTGAACTCGCCGCTCGTCTGAATTGGCCGGTGAACCGGATCACGCCGCGATGCCTTGAGCTACGAAGGATGGGACTGATCCTCGACGCCGGCAAGCGGACGTGTAAGGTGACGGGATCAACGGCGCATTGTTGGAAGGCGAAACACCCAGTGTTGCCGGCGGCGTTCGCAAAGGAAAGAGAGGTACGGCCGGAACCGGCTTCCCCGAGACTCTTCTAAATTACTTCGGCAGATACTTTACTCGTGAATTGCGGTTCATGCCCCTCGCAACGTCGTTCAAAAACACGCGAACAATGGGAGTCGTTCCGTCCGTAGAAACCGGCGCTATGACATGAATCACTCTGAATTGCTTTTCGCGCCGACTGATGATGCTTCCGACGCTGGGCGTCTCGATTGTCCCGCTCGGATCGTCCTCGATGTCCTGTTCTCTCTGGTTGTACAGATAGATGAACCGCCGCATAGGTAAAGCTTACGCTCTCTCGTTGACTCCGCGCCGACCGACGGTACAGTTAAATCAAATCCCTTTATGCGCGGCCCGCACTACAAAAGCCAGGAATGCAAGACCAACGATCACAACCACTGTGATGGATTTGTCCCGCGCGATCTCTATAACGACGACAAACTCTCGCGCCGATTGGTTCATGCCGCGCAGGAAGATCATGACCGCATAATTCGCGGCTGGCAAGAGAACAACGGCCACGATCACCCGTGCGAGTGTCACTGCCACCTCACCATGGCACAGCGATTACGGCTCCGGGCAGTGGACAAAATAAACAACGCGAGGGAATGAAGGAAAGCGCGACACAGAAAGCAATTCTCGAATGGCTGGCTTGGAAGCATGTGTTCCACTATCGAAATAACAGTGGCGCCTTCGTCATGCCGGAAACCGCTACTCATGCGCGCCGATTCTTTCGCGCCGGCGCGGTCGGAGCACCGGACATCGTGTGCGTAGTGAACGGGCAATACGTCGGGATTGAGGTCAAAGCGCCGAAGGGGAAGCAGAGTGAGAACCAAAAAGAGCTTCAGCGGCAGCTTGAGGAAGCGGGAGGAAAGTACATCCTCGCGTATTCGATCGATGACGTGGAGCGGGGGCTGTCCGACATTAGCCTTTCCGGGCAATTGCGATGATTTCCTCCAGCAGTGTCCCGGCTTTGTCTGCCGGATCATCGAACTCAGTGCCAGAACTTCGAAAATGTTCCATGATCTCAACGAACCGCTTCGGTATCGCTAACTTACCAAGATCGCCGTGGATGTAGACGCAACCACAGAGTACGATGTGCGCGGCTTTCATTGCCTCTAAATACGCTTGTCTCGATTGGGGCAGATCGGAGCCTTGTGATGCCGTATAGCTCATGTGTTCGACGATGTAACGACTCATTGCAGACACGACCTCTTTGAACTCCTCCTTCCGATTATCTCGACTCCACTGCCTATGCTGGCTCGATCGAGTGAGGAAATGCCCTATTACGATCCCGCTAAGCGTGCCACCTATTCCTGCGGCCGCCACAATCAGCGTGAAAGTATGATCTTGCATTGATGTCTCCCTGCTCTTGACGATTTCGGTAACTATTCTACGATTAACTCATCCCCATGACATCCAAACGCTTCAAGTCAGCGCTCCGGGCGCTCTGTGTCATCTTCCTCACCGTCCTGGAGGCCGCGGCGATTTATCAAATAATCAGACATTTCTCATGAGCCGCAAATTCGACCGGACCCTACGAATAAATCAGAAAGTCGTCGAGATCCTCGAAGATCCCGCCACGATGCACTATCTCGCAAAGAAGCTCATCCGGAGAAAGCCGAAGCTGATGCCGCGGCTCCTTTGGAAAGGGCTGATGCTCATCGTCCTCGCGCCGGAAGGAAAGAAGAAACACGAAATGAATGCCTAAAGCTCCATCCGAAAACCTCGTCCTCGAACTCGGGGAGACGAACATCCCAGCCGATCCCTGCAAACTTCCCTGCACAGACAGGCATTACATTGTGATCCGGCCGGAAGACTACAACAAGCGCAAGAAGGTCCTGAAGCATGGCGCCAAATTCCTTGCGTTCACGATCACCGCAAAGGCTCGGAAAGACTTGGCAGCCGTGGTCCTCGAAGACGCGAAACGATACCAATTCAAGAATGGCTAAGCCCGCACCGCTCAAACCCCAGCATGAACAGTTCTGTCAGCTCTACGTGAAGAACGAGGAGCTGTTTGGTAATGCCACGCTCTGCTACGCCGAGGCCTATCACTACAAGCTTGAATCGCTCTCGCATAAAGAAACACGCGACGATGACGGCAATTTGATCGAAGCGAGCGAGTACGACCGCGCCTACAACGTCTGCAGCGTTCAGGGCCACGCGCTCTTAAGAACGCCTAAGCTTCAGGATCGCATTTACCGGCTCTTAAACGAGATGCTGAAGGACGACATCGTGGACGCCCAGCTCGCCAAGGTCATTCTTCAAGACGACAAGCTTGAACCTAAAATCGCGGCGATCCGCGAATACAACAAAATCCGTCAGCGCATCACGGAAAAGGTTGACCTCACGTCAGGCGGCGAACGAGTAACCGGCTTTCAAATGATTCCGCCACATGATCGTCCAGATCAAGCCGACAAGTAAGCAGTACGACGCGTGGCAGTACTGGCTTGATTCGGTCACCCGGTTCGTATTCTTCGGCGGCGGCGCCGGGGGAGGGAAGTCGTGGCACATCTGCGAAAAGCGTCTCTACGAGGCGTATGCCTATCCCGGCAGCCGTTCGTTCATCGGCCGCAAGGAGCTCAAGCGCCTTATGCAGAGCACGTTCATCACGTGGACGAAAGTGTGCCTGTTCCACAAGATCCCGAAGGACGACTGGTGGCTCGACGGAAAGTACAACGTCATCCATTTCAAAAACGGCTCGACGATCGATCTCCTCGACCTCGACTTCCAGCCGTCGGACCCGGAGTATCAGCGGTTTGGCTCGCTCGAATACACGAACGGCGACATCGAGGAAGCCGGAGAGATCCAGTTCAAGGCGTTCGATGTTCTGAAATCGCGTGTCGGCCGGCACAAGAACGAGGAGTTCGGGCTTCTGCCGAAGATCGGCCTCACCGCGAACCCGGACAAGAACTGGCTCTATTCGCTTTTCTATAAGCCGTGGAAGGCCGGAACGCTGCCGCCGCAGTACGCGTTCGTGCAGGCGCTTTATAACGATAATCCGTTCACCCGTGACGTGTACGGCAAGCAGCTCGCCGAGCTCACGGACAAGATCACGCGCCAGCGGCTCATGCAGGGCATCTGGGAGTACGAATCGGAGAACGCCATGATCGACTACGACGCGATCACGGACCTATTCACGAACACGATCGTCGAATCGACCGTGAAATATCTCATCGTGGATGCCGCGCGATTCGGCGGCGACCGGATCGTGTTTACCTTCTGGCGCGGGCTGCATTGCTACAGGACGGTCATTAAAACGATGCAGGGCACGGACAAGACCGAGGAGGACATCCGGCAGTTCTCGATTCAGGAACAGCTCCCGTATTCACACATTTTGGTCGATGAGGATGGCATCGGCGGCGGGATAGTGGATCACCTGAAGGGCATCAAGGGATTCGTCGCAAACCATCGGCCGTTCGAGAACCCAGTGACGAAAGAGATCGAGAATTTCGACAATCTGAAAGCCCAATGCGCCTACAAGCTCGCTGATCTCGTGAACACCCATGCGATGAAGGTCACGAACCCGAACGAATCGGAGCGGCAATCGCTCATCGAGGAGCTGGAGCAGATCAAGAGCAAAGACGTGGACAAGGATGGCAAGCGAAAGATCCAGTCAAAGGACGAGGTTAAGAAAACGCTCGGCAGATCACCCGACTATGGTGATTGCTTCATCATGCGGATGTTCTTCGAGGTGCAGAAGCCGGTGGGCGTGATACCGGCGCCGACGACCGGATTGATACGACCGTTTCCGGGAATGCCGGGGTAGGTGTATGCTGTCCGGCACCATGTCCTTTCGAGACCCCGATGCCATAGCAGAGCGCTTTAACAAATATGCCGATGCAATCACTGCGCTGGCACTATTGGAAACCGTTGCATTCGTCCTCGGCCTATCCAACGACGACCTATATCACGCCGTTTTGCATAACCAACTCATTGTGTCCGGTGTCTTTGCATTGGGCTTTTGCGTATCAGAATGTCTGGTGTTGTTCTGTTACCGAGGCGAGGATGAATTGTTGGGGAATGCAAGAGACCTCCCATCTCCAGCAGGAAGGTGGATTATGTTATCCCGCGTGGCACACCTTGTGGTCATCCTTCTTGCCAGTCTCCTACAAGTGATGGCAACGTGGTATGTATACTTCCACCCATATGCCTAATTACGGTCTCCCAAGTGGAGCGAGCATCGCGTACTTATCCCCACCCTTTACAGATTTCCGTTGGACGCCATAATGAATTCAAACGAGGTCGAACGTTCCCCTTTATGGTTCAACCTCTCACGATCGAATCCATTCAAAAGAATTATCAGGCGGATCTCAATTGGAGGATGCGAAGACATCCGATGTGGACCCAAAATTATGATTTGTACCGCGACACGGTCATCATCAACCGCCTCACACAGCGCCAGAGCGTGAATGTGCCGTACATGAAGAAGACGCTCAAGACGTATCTCACCCAGACGAACTGGCCGGTCGATAACGAGTACGAGGACAAAGGCAACGACGGACAGAAGGAACTGTTCCTCAACGCCTATTGGCAGGCGTGCTCAGACCGCTTGCGCCTCGACATCCTTGAGGAAGTGGACCGCAAGCAGGAATGGCTCTACGGTCGTTCGTTCATGAAGCTGAACATCGTGGACGGCTGGATCAGCATGGAGGTCATTGATCCGCAGGACATTCTCCTCGATCGGTATGCCAACCCGTGGGACATCCACTCCGGCCGCCGGATCACCCACATCGGGATCTACCGGACGCTCTCAGACATCAAGCGCAATCCGCTGTATGACGCAGAGGCGATCAGTCGGCTTGAGGTGTTCTTTGCGACGAAACAGGGATTGATTCAGGCGGGGCAGAACAGTCTTGCCGTCGCCGAGCGCTCACAGCGGATGCTCGACATGGGCGTGCCCGATGTGCTTTTGCCGATGCTTGGGGAGACGTACGTCGAGCTGAACGAAATGCAGTACAAGTCGTGGGACGACGCGAAGCAAGAGGACGTGACGATGGTCTGTGTCACCGCGAACGGCACCGAGATCCTCATGGACCGTCCGATCACCGATCTTCTCGGCGAGAATCTCACCGACATCCTGAAGTCGTACGGAATGGCCTTCACGATCGCATCATGGGCGGGCGACACCGAACGGACGGACGTGTGGAGCGACGGCGGCGCTGATTCGGTCCGAGGATTGAATCTCGTCGCGAACGCACGCTGGAGCCAGAAGGTTGAGAACGGCACGCTCGTGAACTACGGGATGAACTTCTACGACTCGACGCTCAAAGAAGGCTGGACGCCCGTCGGGTATGATCCGGCGCCATTCGGGTTCTATCCTTTGCCCGGTCCGCCGAAAGACGTTTTGACGAACGTCCAGATACCCGAGATGGAAGATGTGTTCAACGAGCTCAATTTCATCGGCGGCGAGATTCAGGGAGTATCGGGCGCGACCGCTATAGAGAACGGCGACACTGATCCGAACCCGCAAGGCGCGCAGCAGACCGCACAGGAAATTCAGATACTTGCCGCGAAGGCAAAGCAGCGCGCGCAGAACATTTCGAAATATCACAAGCGTTATTGGGAGGACATCGGCAACATCTTCGTCGCGCTCGTCATGGCGAACGGTTCCACGATGACGAAGCCGACGCTCCACAAAAAAGGCCCGAGCGGCAAGTTTTATCCCAAGACACTCGATCTTGAGAAGGTCTATTCGAAACAGGGCTATAAGGTGGCGGTCGGCTCAAAAGCCGACAAGGAATCGGACGCGCTGCAGAATGTCCAGAAGCTCCAGATCGCCACAGCGCAGTTCCCGAACAATATCCCGCTCCAGAAGATCCAGAAGCAGAAGACGCTCGACTGGCTCGATCTCACGCCGGAGGAAAAGGCCGAGGTCATGAACTTCGAAGATCAGCAGCCGCCCGGAATAACTCCGGCGATGCCTCCTAACGGCCCGAAACTGCCCTTAGCGCCGCCTCCTCAGCAGCAAGGTCGAATGCCCCAGCCGAGTCTCCCGCAGCCAGTCGCAGCCTAAATTAACCCCAACATCAAATGCCAACACCCTATACAAAACTTCAAAGCAGCAACGGCACCGTCACGACAGCAGGGACGGCCGTGCAAGTGAATCCCGTTTCCACGCCCTGCGCATCACTCACCCTCACCGCGAACGAGGGCAACACCGGTGAGCTTTGCTACGGCGGATCGAACGTGAAAGCGGCCGTGAGCGGACGTATCGGAACCCCGCTCGTCCAAGGCCAGTCGGTCACCCTCGCGATCGACGACCTTTCAAAGGTTTACATCGACGCCGTGAATTCCGGCGACGGCTTCTCGTATAGCTGGCTCAGCTAATCACCACCAACATGAAACAACGATTTAAACAGTTCATCCCGGCGATCATCTTCGCCTTACTCTTTGCAGCTACCGCTTATGCGCAGGTAAGCGCTCCAAACTATTGGAAAGCCAACACCGCGAGCAGCACAATCAGTCCGATCAACCCCAGCCTTCAGGTGCCGTGCGCGAACATCGTAGGCGGCTGCGGCTCGGGCGGTGGTGTATCGACCTCCTCGCCGAACACATGGACCGCGACCCAGCAGTTCAGCGGAGGCGTCACCGATACCTCATCTACGCATATTGTTCCCACGTACACCTACAGTGTCTGCCAGCAGGTTGGTGAGTGCGACTACACCACCCTCCAAGCCGCGCTCGCGCAAGCGTCCAGCACACAAGTGCCGACGCTCATCTACGTTCATGCCGGTACGTACTCAATCCCCGCAGGTGGATTCCAAATCTGCAGCTCAGACCTCACAATCAACGGCGATGGATACGGAACGTTGTTCACGACGACTGCGACCAGTGGTCCGGAGTTCTTAATGTGCGACGCAACCCAGAGAAGCTGGATCACGTTGCAGAATTTCAAACTCCAGAACGCTTCCGGAGCAAACAGCTCGACGGCCATCGACTTCGATCACTTCGCACTCTCCACCTTCCAAAACCTGTACGTGACCGGGTCGAACTACAACTTTTATGCGTCTTCAACAGGTTCGCTCTACGACAAGTTCATCGATAACCGGGACACTGTTTCGACCGCAGGGGCCTACAACTACTTCGTCGGGAAATCGGTAAACAATATCTACATCGAGGGTGCTCGTTCTGGGCCGTCCAATTCTGGCGATTGCTTCGGCATCTATGGTCAAGGAACAATCGACGTCACGCTTCTCAACGACGATTGCGAAACAGGGGCCCAGCTCGCCATAGACATCGGAAATGGCGTTCATAATGTCGGCATCTACAACTTCTACAGCGAAGCCAATGCAATCGGTTTTCAGATCGCGAGTAATACGTATGGCGTCGGGGTTTATGGTGGCAACTTCGATCTTGCAACTACGACCGGCGGCCAGTCAGGACCGGAAGAGATCAATAATCTCGGCGGCATCTTCTGCTTCTATAATGTCACGGTCAACTTCAAAAACTTTAACCACTGCGAGACGCAACCGAACATCCCGCAGTATTCGTGGATTCAACCGTTCATGGATGCGGTCCCGACGAGCAACGCAACGGCAACCGCAGGTGTCATGATAGGCCTCGAACTCAACAATCCAACCGACGGCTTTACGAGCGGCCTGACTTGGGTCGCAGGTTCTGCCACAAGCACAAACGCAAGCTATACGGTGGCCCTCTACGGCCCACTTACAACACGCGACACCTTCGCGAGCTCATCGCTTCTTGTTGAGAACACCTCAAACACCGCGAGCGTTGCCTCGGCGAACTTCCCGCAGACGTTCAACTGGGCCACGTCTACCTTTATGCCGGCTGGGCTCTACTATGCAGTGATCGAGTTCGCTTCGACCTCGCAAGACTACTTCCGGCAATCAAACCAGTTCATGACAAACAATTGGTGCGGCAGCAACACACTCGGCGCGTATACCACGACGCTTCCGGTCAGCGGCCCGGCATTCACGGGCACCGGATCGAACTGTCCCTCCCTACAGCTCATCATGACCTCCGTCAGCAATACCCTCTAAATGCTCGAACTCATCCTCCAAAAGCTCGGCCTCAAATCCATCGACGACCTCAAGCCTGCGGAAAGGGCGACGTGGATGCAATGGGCGACGATCCTCGGCAAGAAGGATGTCACGATCGAGGACCTGAAGAAGTTCCTTCCGGCCGAGCTTGAACGCGCGACCGTGGAGCTACGCAAGCACGACAACTCGCCGCAGAAAGACGCCTATTACAAAGCATACGGCGACATCCTTGCCACGATCCAGAAGTTCATCGTCACGCCGCAGAAGGAGCGGGAGACATTACGCGCCATGTTGAAGCAAAAATATCAACTGGAATAAAGGTCGCTAATCATCATTCACCCACATGGACGAAAAAGAATTAGATGTGGCAGCAGCGGGAACGGATTTGCCGCCGGTTGAACCCGTCGAACCGGAAGCAGAGGCGACTCCGGCAACTCCGGAAGAGGCAGCCCAGTAATGGACAAGGACTCACAGACGCTCTTTGACGAGCTCATGCGGAAGGCTCCGCACGAACTCCGGGAATCGGACATCCAGTTCCTCAAGGCGCGCGAATCGTACCTCACGGCAGATCAGCGCGCGGTATTCGGCGAAGTGTTGGGCCTCACCGAGGGATCTGCCAAAGAAGAAGAGAAGTCAGACAAGCCGAAGAAGAAATAGTTTTCCCCAACGCAACTTGCTCTTTATCGAGAGAGCATCACAATTAAATTATTGCCAAACCTGCGAAGAGCAGACGGCACAACATCAAATGCTAGAAGATCCAAACCTCCCAACCGAGACGGACCCAGTAGAGCCGGCCGCTACAGAGCCAGCACAGCCGCCCGTTGAGCCGGTTGTCGTGAAACCCGAAGACACCGTTGAATTTTGGAAAGACAAGTTCTCGGCGTCATCGAGCGAAGCGAATCTTCTCCGCGAAGCGGAAGCAGCGCGCGTAAAGGCCCAACAGGAACAGACAAAAGAACCAACCGAATCGGATCTGAGAACAGCATTCCCGCTATGGGATTCCATGAGCGATACCGAGAAGGAGTTGGCACGACGCACACTCGGCGCGGAGCGATTGGCAGGAACCGCGTCGCAACTCGCGCGCGAACAGCAAGCTGAACGTTCTTGGAACACGAGCATCGAACTCGTCCTCACCTCGAACAATGCCTTACAAGGCAAAGAGCAAGCGTTCCGACAATATGCATCCCGTCCGCAATACCGTGGCGTACCAATGGACGTTCTCGTGAACTCCTTTCTCCAGACTCAGGGCACCGCTCCCGCTCCCACAGTGACGCCGAAGCCCGGACTTGAATCCGGCAACGGCGGTCCTCGGACACCCGAAAAGCCCAAGAATCTATCAGGCGATGAGCTTGCGGCACTCCGTAAGACCGATCAAAAGGCTTACGAGCAGTACCTCAAGACCCACGACATCACGATAGACGAATAGGGCGTCAGCGACGGTTGGGGTTAATCAATAACTCCATTCAATGCCATCTCCATTTTCCACCAAACTCGCCGAGGCGTTCTCGGCGAAAGTGATGAAGTTCGTGTATGCGATGAGCATCTACGACCTCGTCACGAACCGTGACTACGAAGGCGATGTAAACGCCGTCGGCAGCATCGTGAACATCCTCACGATCCAGAAGATCACGGAGCAGGTGTACACCGGCGCGAACCTCTCGCCCGCGAGCCTCTTTGAGGTGAACGGACAGCTCAAACTTTCCATCCAGAAATCGTTCTATTGGAAAGAGAACACGATCGACAAGTGGAAGTCCTACATCAAGGAACCGAAACCCGTCGTCGTCGAGCAGCTCGGCAGCGAGCGCAAGAAGAACGTCGATGCATACATCCTCGGGTTCTACACGAACATCGCGGCGGGACAGCGCGCAGGAACTGATTACACGACCAGCACCGTCTCCATAGACGTGAACGGCAATGTAACCGGCTCCGGCACGACGTTCACCTCCGCAATGGTCGGCAAGGGCTTCAAGGCAACCGGCAACTCCAAGTGGTACCGCGTCGCTTCATACGCTTCAGCTACGTCCATCGTGATCCAGCTCGACGTGTATGACGATGCGACGACCACATATGACGGCGGTGTGATCTCCGGCGCGACCTATGTCGTTCAGGCGAACGCCCCGGTCGCCATCACGGGCACGAACATCATGTCGAAGATCATCCAGTTGGGTGTCTACCTCGACAATGCCGAAGTCCCGCAGGACGACCGCTTCTTGATCCTCCACCCGACGATCGCGCAGTACATCCCGCAGGGCACCGGCATCGCTTTGAACGTTCCGGCAGCTTACGAGGATCTCGTGGTCAAAGGGTTCATGACCGAACTCTTGGGCTTCAAGATCATCAAGTCTCCCCGCGTTCTCGGCGATAACGTCAACGGTTATCACTGCATCGCAGCGAACCGCAACTGGCTCACGTTCGCAGACAAGGTGTTGGAAGTCGGAATCGAAGAAGACCAGATCGGTAACTTCGGGTCCGCTTTCAAGGACCTCTACGTCTACGGCGCGAAGGTAACGGACAACCGTCTCCCGTTCGCAGCCGAACTCTTTTGTACCGGATAACGCCACCACTAAAGGGGATGTCTTGTGAACATCCCCTTTTAGAACAACACAAAGGTCGCATCAATCAATTCTCAATTTCATGTCACGCGCAAAATCAATCAACTTCCCGAACACCGAGGGGGAACTCTCGACCCTGTTCGACAAGCTCCAGCGGAACCTCCTGAACAAGATCCTCGCAAAAGGAACTCTTGCGATCCACGGCTCCGCATCGACGCTTGTGAAGACCACGAACGCCGCCTACCTCCTCGTTGACGGCGTCATCGTGAAGCTCGCCGCCGCGGACCTCACCGCGCTCGTGGGCACCGTCGTGAACGCCACGTTTAACGTGTTTGTGTTCACGGTCAATGCCGCAGGCACTGTGAAGGTCTACATGGGCACCGCCGGCTCGACGCTCGCGGGCGTCGTCTTCCCAACGACCCTCGACGGCGAATCGGTCCTCGGTTTCATCATCGTGAACCCGACCGGCACCGGCAACTTCGTTGGCGGCACGACCGCCCTCGACGACGGCACCGTTGCCCCGAACGTCGTGTACTTCGACTCGGACCTCGCGCTCGCCGCGCAGTTCCAGACCCTCTAATCGTTTGGCTTCCGGGTTGTTACTCACGCAGCCCGGATGCCAAATTCCCCCCGATGAAAAAGGACTCCAAGAATAAAACGAAGAAGCACCGTCACGTCTGGGAAAGGTGTCCCAATTTCCCTCCAGCTCAACACTGTCAGGATTTGTACTGCTTTGCTTTGCGCTTCTACAAGAAATACGTCATAGAGAAAGCTCACGACTAAACCTCACCTACTTCATGGACGAAGAAGTAAAACTCCCCACGCAGCCCGGCAGTCCGACCTCCGAACACGGCCAGATCATGTTTGCGATGGGCAAGATGTTCGGTCGGCTCGATGCCATTGACGCGAAACAAGCCTATGCGAACGGCCGCACCGGGAAGCTTGAAGACCGGATGGCCGTCGTCGAAGACTGGCAGAGCAAGACCGAAGGCAAGGAAATCGGGATCTCCAAACTCACGCTCGTCATTATGAACGTCGTCACAGGAGTCGTCGC
Organism: Bryobacteraceae bacterium; assembly: GCA_036489835.1. Lineage (GTDB taxonomy): Bacteria > Acidobacteriota > Terriglobia > Bryobacterales > Bryobacteraceae > Palsa-187. The sequence goes on from DASXEY010000097.1 coordinate 47,665, forward strand.
AATCGTCGCCCTCATTCTTAAATTCGTTAAGTAACAATCTTCTTATAAATGGCCCTTCGCGTAGTCCCATTCGGCGGGTTTGATGGATTCTCCGACCTTCCCATCGTCGGGACTCATTTTTATTCTCAAGGATTCGTCCCGTCCCTCTACGGAATGGGAACGCAGTATTCAATGGTGGACAAGTTCAACAGCGCGACCCACGGAGGAATGGGACAGATCCACTATCAGGATGTCTTTGAGGGGTATTTGCATTTTCAGGACGACGCAGGGCAGATTTGGAAGGAACAAACACCCGGCGCGTATGACTTCACGAACGTCCGCAGCCCCGACGGGAATGGCGCCGGCATGATGGCCGACCAGTACGGCAATCTGCTTTACATCAATGGCTCTTCAAACAACCAGCTTGGCACATTCGACGGCAGCTCATGGACTGACAATTATCAGAGCTTGGATTCCGGCCAGCACCCGATGACGTGGTATGAGGACCTGAGGCTGATTGCAAACAACAACAAGGTTGCGTGTCTCTTCAGCGATGGGACGTACAGCGACAGCGCGTTCACTCTCCCGACGAACATGACGATCACCGCGATCAAGGCCGGACCGACCGGAATCCTGATCGGCGCGAACCTCGACAATCAGGGAGCGATTATCCTGTGGGACGGCAATTCGCCTCGCTCGAAAGTTCCGTGGAAGTGGACGCCGGGTGGAATCCTCGCCATCGACACGTACGGTGAGAATTGGATAGTAAAAACCCAGCGGCAGGCGATCGTTACGAACGGCATGACCGTGAGCGAGCTTTTCGGCGTCTTCGATGATCCGCTCTCGTTCAACAACTACGACAACACGCACGTCCTTCCCCAGCAAATGCTTCTCGTGAATGGCATTCTTATCTTCACGATCACGACGACGACCTCGAACACTCTCCAATACGGCAAGATGAAGCCCGGAGTATATCTCTACCTCATCGCGCGCAAGGCATGGGCGTATATTCCTGTACCCACGGGTGAAACCTTCAATCTGTTTGTTACTTCGCTCGCTATCGACATCTCCGGGAACCGGATCACGGTCGGATACCACGCAAGCGGCGTGAACCATATCGCCGCTCTTGTTCCACAACCGCCGTCGCAGGCAACCTTCATCTCCGAACAGCTCGGACTCGGAAGAATCAAGTATCAGCGTCTTTATTTCGGCCCGACCGACAAGACCCTCGAAGCAGTTGTCTTGAACCTCGGCATTCTGAATTCTTCGACCGCGTCGGAGGCCATATCCTTCAATGTCTCCCTCAAGATCTATAACTTCAAGCGCCAGCTCTGGGGCCACATCCAGACGAGCGGCCCCTCGTCGGCGTACAACCAGCTCATCGTGGATGCCACTGTTGCGGGGGTCTACGACGCTCAGGTGGGGGATGAGGTGACGATCTTGGAAGGAGTAAACGCCGGATTTGTCGCGCACATCACCGCGATCGCAAACGATGGAGCAAACAACGAAACATGGACGCTCGACACGTCTGCCGCGAACTACACGGAGGTCGGTAACGGCATCCAAGTCCAGCCGTTCATTTTTGTGAAACGCCAGACGTTCACGAGCCTCGAACAGCTCAAGAACATATTCTTCAGCGTGAACAGCATCAAAGGGAAACAGTTTCTTGTGAAGCTCGTCTTCGACGGCATCCAGTCGGGGCTTGGGATCGAGCTCCTCACGTCGTACTGGGTATTTAACGACATCGGATACACCCAGACATGACGGAGCCTGAATTCACCGCAGGAATATCGAGCGGCGCGATCAGCATGGCGACGGAGGACGCGACCGCCGACCCGACGGGCGGAGCGGCTCTCCCTGTCGTACAGACCGTATCCCTCGACCAGTTCCTTCCGATCCTCTTGCAGCTCCAAAGCACGCAGACATTCCTGTCGTCTGCGCCGACATTCGTCCCGCAGACATTTCAAGATCAGATACAGTTTGTCTTTGACGGTGCGGACTATTACCTCTACCTCTATTTCAACAATCAGTGGAACGCCCTCGCGACGACCGGTTCTACTCCTGTCACCCAGCTCGTCGCCGGAACAAACATATCGCTCTCTCCCTCAGGCGGAACCGGGATCGTCACGATCTCCGCAACTTCCACTTCTGATGTCACATCCGTTTCGGGCTCGGGTTCGGGAATTTTAGTCACGCCGACGACCGGTGACGTCGTGGTTGAGAATACCGGAGTAACGTCAATTGTCGCGGGAGCGAACATCTCCATATCCGGTGCGACTGGAGATGTGACAATCAGCGCGTCTTCAGGAGGCGCGGTCGGGTTCGGTGATGGCTCGGACGGAAGCGTCACTGTCTCCACTGACACGACGCTCACGCGGGACATGTTCTATGCCGACCTCACGATCAATACCGGCATAACCCTAAACACCGGCTCCTTCAGGATCTTCGTTTCAAACACCCTCACGAACAATGGAACGATTGCGAACAACGGCAGCAACGCTTCAGGAGTAACGGGTGGTTCGGCCGTCGCTTCTGGTTCTCTCATGGGAACTGTCGCCGGACAGAACGGCGCAGGCGGCACGACGATAGTAAATTCTGGTTCAGCCAATGGAACGGTAGGAGTCGCAGGATCAAGCGTCGCTAAGTCTATAGGTGCGGCAGGAACGGCCTCTGGAGCTTCAGGCGCGGGTAATATCGCTGGCAGCTCAGATACCGGACAATCCGGAGCTGCCGGAGGAAGTCAAACGGGAACCGTGTTCAATGTTCCGAGAGTTTTCACGGCGGCATATAACCTGTTCGACATTGAGCCTTCGGGGTTCGCCGTATTCACTCTTTCGTCCGGCTCTGCTTCTGGTCCGAGCGGTGGGGTAGCAGCGGCTAATTTTGGCTCAGGGACGGCATCCGCTACCGCCGGATCAGGAGGTGGTTCAGGCTCTCCGGGGGGCATAGTGTGGATTGCCGCGGCAATTGTCGTGAACAACGGAATTATTGAATCTCTCGGTGGAAACGGAGGCAACGGAGGGAATGCATCGGTAAGCGCTTCAGGGAGCCAACAAGCCGCCGGAGGTGGCGGCGGAGGTGGCGGAGCGGGGGCGGGTGGGGTTGTGATTCTCGTCTACACCAACCTCTCAGGGTCAGGTTCCGTAAGCGCGGCCGCAGGCACTCCGGGTAACGGTGGCCCCGGCGCGAACTTCGGATTCTCTACTGTCGGAGCAAATGGTTCCGCAGGCGCGACGGGAAACGCGGGAGTAACAATTTCTCTCTTGGTATAACTTTCCACATCTAGACATTACAAATGAATCACCTACACTTCAATTAAATGGAACTGCAAGACGCCGAGCAGGCATTGTGCAAAGAACTCAACCTTGATTTCGCCGATGTCATAACGAACGGAACGAACACACTTTTTTCGCAAGCTGACATCGACGGCTACATCAACAGCGCCGCCAAGCGCGCGTGGGACTACAAGCCGTGGACGTTCACTGAGGGAGTCGTCACTCTCACAGCCCCCGGATCACCAACCGCGTCCTATGATTATCCGGAGACATTCGAGGACGAAAGCATCTTCGTTGTCATCGTGAACGGCGTCGCATGGATAGGCCTCGGCAACGGCAAGCGCAATTTCGCCGAGTATATGAAATGGCTCTCGGACTATCCCACCGATACGTCGCTCATCTACACAGAATTTGCGCGGCAATATTACTTGAACCGGAACGCTTATTCCGGGGGACAGAGCTACAGCCTTTACGGTAAGCTCCGCTGTCCGACGCTCGAAGATGTAGATGACCTTCTCCCGTTCTCACCCGACACTGATGACGATGAGAACTCCGGCAACCACGCGATCATCCTTCTCGCCTACGCGGATGCCCTCGCAAGCGACAAGAAAGGTAACACCGCCGGCGCGAAGGATCAGGAAGCGCGCGGCATGATGTTGCTCGATACCGTGTGGGAGCCGATGGGCGAGCGCAAGGCTCAGAAGGCAGCCCAGCACCAGCCGTTCTTCAATGGACAAGACCTTTTCCCCAGCCGCCGCTCGACGCGGTTCGATACAACTCCCGGTAATTTTCCTTAGATATGAGGCCTTCAAAATTCAAAAAATATTACAATAGGGATAGAGAACAACGGAGAATTAGAGGCCGATCATATAACGCACGGGTTCGAGCAATCATTATCGAATTACTTGGCGGTGAATGCGTAAGGTGTCATTTCACCGACCCGCGCGCTCTTCAAGTGGATCATGTCAATGGAGGAGGCTCTAAAGAAAGAAAAGCAACAACTAGAGGTTTTTACCATGTCATTCTAGAAAACCATCTGTCAAAGAAGACCCAATACCAATTGCTATGCGCAAACTGTAATTGGATAAAAAGGTTCGAAAATAATGAAACAGCATTGACTTCATAACATCCATGCCCCCGCTCGCACCAGCACCAATAGCTCCGCCCAACGTCGCGCCCGGTTCAAGCATTTCAACGATCACCGACGCGGTGACGGGGAATTCATATTCGCGGGACACTTCGGTTCCAAACAGCACCTATCAGCTCGTACCGAAGACTCCAGCAGCACCCGTCGCAACTCCGGCGACTCCGTCCACGCCTGCCGTTCCAGCCGGAGGTGCTCCTGATTCCAGTACGAGCGCTGAAGATCAAGTAGCTCAGAGTCTTGGATATACGTCGTACGCGGATGCAGTCTCTAAACTCACGGGTGCACCAACGACTTCAGAGACCCAGCTTTATAACGACGCCTATTCGGCTGCCGGACTCGACGACCTCAACAATCAAATATTGTCCCGGCAAAATGATCTCGCCACTGCCCAGAATCAAATAGACGACAACCCGTGGCTTGACGAATCTGACCGAGTAGGACGGGCCAAGACAGTCACTGATCTCGCGAACGCCGACATCAAGAATCTTCAGGACAACTACAGCACCAAACTGAAATCGGTTGAAGACCTTGTCACGCGCGAGTCAGACGACAACAACGCGACAACCGCTTCAAATAAGGCGAAGCTCGCCACGCTGGAAGCACAGGCAAAGCAGGCAACGGCGGACCAAACCGCGGCCGCGAAGACCGCCGCGACTCCACCGAAGACTATCAAGGGTGCAAGTGGTGCCACGTACAAGTGGAATCCCACGACTCAGACCTTCGATCAGATCCTTCCGGGCAAAGCTGCTGCCCCAAGCACCGCCTCATCGAAGGCACAGGAATCGGCCGCAGTTTCGAAAATCACCAACGTCATCGAGGGAGTAATTTCTCAAGGGCAAGCAAAGGGCCAGAAGGACAGCTTCATCAGCCCGAACGATTGGGCGAATGCGCTCGCGGAATGGACGGCAGCGGGTTACTCAACGGCGGATTTCGTAAAGAACTTTAAAGGCTATGCGAACACGAAAGATCCGACAAATCATTACGAAGGCTTGAACTGATGTCCAATCCATTTGCCGGGGTTCTAACAGGAGGAAGCAAAGGGGCGCCGACTGCGGCTCCTTCTGTTGCTCCTTCCGGAAATGCCTTTGCGGGGATTTTGACTGGCAAAGCCCCCGTAGTTTCCAAGCCGGTCGCTAAACCCACCTCTGCTGCCCCTATAACGCCCGTAGCGCCGCTTTCCCCCGTAGCGCCGACTTCCGGAGCAGCTCCCGTTATTTCGCCTGCCACGACGCCAAACGCGTTCAAAGGGAGTTTAGGCGGAGGATATGGCGCGTCGAACGTCAAGGATCAATATTCCGGCAAACCTCTCCTCACCTACGAGGACACGAGCACCCAGTCGAGCGATCTTCTTTCAAACCGCGTCGCGCCAAACTTTGATCCCACTATTCCGCAGAAAATCGATGCGAGTGTTTTGGAAAACGGCCGTATGCCGGAAGCCGCGAGCGAAGCGGTCAGGAAAGCGACCGGCGCGGAGCCGGACGAGCAACTTGACCACCTCATCTCGCTTGAACTCGGCGGATCGAATGACACCTCGAATCTGAATCCCGAAAAGCTGAAATCAGATGGCACGCAACCGTCGCTCGATCTTGAGAACTCGACCGCCAAGCAGGTTGCGAGCGGACAGATCAGCTACATCGACGGCCAGAAGATCATCGCGCGCTCGAAAGGTATCCAGCTTCCCGACGACAACGCCTTTTCGTCATCTCCGCATCCTCTTGCCAGTGCATACCCGAATCCCGCACCCAATCAGACGGGAACTCAATCCCAAACTGAGAAGCCGAATATGTTCGAGGGGCTTCTTACCGGAAAAACGACTTCAGGACAGCCCACGATACTCGCGAAGATGGGGAACTACGTAAAGGACGCATTCACAAATCCCGGTGCGACCTCGAAACCACTATTCAACGAACTCGGCGGGAATGCCGTCGTGCATCCGATCCAGACCCTGAACACGATCGTTAGTAACGCGAAGCAAGGCATAGACGCGTCACTTGAGAATCTCGGACAGAGCGGTATGGATCTGATCGCGCCCGGCCAGTCTGCATCGCAAAAGACCGCAAGCGTCCTCAACTTCCTCACGTCCGCCGCATCAACGCTCTTCTTACCCGTCAGCGAGACATTCAATATTGCCTCGCAACTTCCGGTCATCAAACCTGCGGCCGACGCGACGGGTCTTATCTTCAACGCGACAGGCAAAGTCGGAGGCTTTGCCGCCGACAAACTTCTCTCAGCGCTTCCCATCTCCGCGACGGCCAAATCAAACCTTGCGTCCGCCGTTCACAGCGTCGGCACGCTCGCTGGCCAGATCATCCTCGGAGGACACATTTACGGCGCAGTGACAGGTCTCGCGGATGCGAAAGGTGGCATCACGCCGGAACAGGAACAGACGATCGTCACGGATGCCGAGGATAAGGCACAGCAGCTCAACAAGGCATCCATGCCCGATACACCGAAAGCGACGGCGGCTCCTGAGAAGACCGCCGCGCCCACTGAGGCAGAGGCTCCCGCCGCAACGGAGAAAACGCCGGAGGTCACACCCATCGAAGGCACCGGGCAGACGAAGACGAGCGGACTTGCGCAGGGTGTCGAATCAAAAGCGGTAGAGGAAAAACTTACGCGCGGGTTCGGTGATCTTCCAGAATACAAGACAGTGAACATGAAGGATCAGGCCGCGAAAGCTGTTGATCTCGTCTCGTCCGATTACGACACCGCCAAGAATATCGCCATGGGTAAGCAGGCACCGCCGGAGGGCGTTCTTCCTGAAAGCGTCTTCGTGGCTGTGGAGAACAAGGCTCTTGAAGATGGGGACGTGAGCACGCTCCGCGATCTCGCTACCCAATCATCCCTCACGTCGGAGGCCACGACGATGGGCCAGCGAATCAGGACCCTCGCCGAGCGCGATGATGCATCACCGGTTGAAGCGATCAAAGGCGTGCAGGATGCGCGCGAGCAGGCTGCCCTCAAGAAACTCGGCAAAGCTGGCGATCTTGAGAAAGCCAAAGGTGACATCGCTGATCAGATCAAAGGCGAGATAAAAAAGGCCGCGCCAAAGCTTCAGGACTGGAAATCCTTCGTCGATTCCATCAAATGCTAGTCAATTAAACCGATGTTCTGTCTTCCTCCGAACGAAACTCAAGAATTCCTCGACCGCATAAAATCCGGCGACTTGAACCCGGACAAACTGTCCGAAATGTCGAGCGACGAACGGCGCGCGTATTTCGAGGGGTTCATGAGCAAGCCAAGCGCGGAGCAGACGAACGCTCAGTTCGAATCAAAACTCCTCCTCAAGAATCAGCAGCAGGGAATTATCAATTGGGCGAGAAAAGTGTCCGGACTGTCGCCCGAAGCGCAGCGTGACATCATCGCGCGCGTGAACAAAATGGACGAGGTGCTGAACCCGAAGACGCAGGACATGTTCCTCAAGGACCTCGCCGCGCATAAGCTGAACGCCACGGTCACGATGGAGGAAGCCGCAAAGATCTCCGATCTCGCCAAGCAATCGGCAAATGCCAAAGCCGCCCGCGATGAGAACCCAAGCAACGACAACATCCTGCAGTACGGCAAATCCAAGCAGTCCTTCGGCGACTATCTCGACTCCCTGAAGCCGAACCCGAATGGTGGAATAAAGAAAACGCTCATCGACATCGCGAACATCCCGAAATCCGCGCTCACGTCCATCCTTCACTTCTCCGCGATGGGTGCGCAGGGCTGGGGCATGGCGAGTACGCCGGAGTTCTGGAAAGGCACAGCCGAACAGTTCAAATATTTCGCGAGCGAAGATAGCTACAAGAACGCCGAAGCGATGATCTCTGGCCACCCGGATTACGACATCGCAAAATCAGCAGGACTCTCCCTCACAAAGATCGACGGCACGTTGAACGACCGCGAAGAAGCCATCCAGTCGAGCTTGTTGCAGAGAGGAAGCGCGTGGCTGTCAAGCAAGCTAAAAACACCCGATCTCGTGCGCGCGTCGTCTCGCGCCTTTACCGGTTTCATGAACTACGTACGCTTCAATCGCTTTGAAGATCTGTTGAACGCCGCACGGACAAAGGGTGAGGACGTATCCAAAGGATCCGACGCCACGAAGGACATCGCGCGCGTCGTGAACACCTTCACGGGGAGGGGAAGCAAGATCTTCGGCCTTGATGTCGAACATAACCAGTCGCTCCTCAACACACTCTTTTTCTCGCCGCGCAAAATGGCCGGTTCATTCGACATGTTCAATCCCATAACCTATCTCGACCGCGATATGAGCCCCACAGCCCGCTCCGCGGCGATCCGGCAGCTCACCGGCAGTCTTTTCGTCACGGGTACGTTGCTCGGACTCGGCAAGCTCATTGGCGGACAGGTTGAGACGAACCCAACCGGCACGAATTTTGGAAAGATCAAAGTCGGCAACAGCACAATCGACCTTACCGGCGGCAACGCATCCTACGTGCGATTGATCGCGCAGGTCATCTCTAATAAGGAGAAAAGTTCGACCGGCAAGACAACACAACTCGGCTCAGCGATCATGACGACAACGAAGACCGGAAAGACCGAGAAAACGCCATTCACCGCGCCAACGCGCCTCGACCAGTTCATCGAATATGGCCGGGACCATCTCGCGCCGGTCGTCTCGACACTCGTCGATTGGGCCGCAGGAAGCAACGTCGTCGGACAGCCGTTCAGTTGGAAGCAGGAGGCGTATCAGGAGTTCACACCGCTCGTCGGACAGGCATTCTACGACATGTACACCAATGACCGGCAGACCTTTGATAAAGTATGGCCGCTGATTCCTTCCATCTTCGGATACTCCACGAGCTCCGAAGCACCTGCGAAAAAGAAGTAGACAAGATACTCCACCGCCAGTGACACTGGTGAGTATGAACGACCTTGTAGAAGCCATTGATGAGGAACTTGCAGTTCTTAAACAGGTAAGAGGACTCCTGACCGGCAATTCCGCCGGGCCAAAACCCGCCCGTCCAGCAGGGAAGAAGCGTCACATGAGCGCAGCAGCGCGTGCAAGCATCGCTGCGGCACAAAAGAGGCGCTGGGCCATATGGAAGAAAAACAAGGCAGCGAAGTAAAGCTCTTTTCTCGATGACAAAAACACCGCCGTGCGGGCGGTGTTTTTTATGCAGTGAAGTTATCCCCATCTGGACAATTCGCAGCAATCGCTCAGACTGAGGGAAATGCCCCCGAAAGTTCTCGGCGCACTTGAACGAAGACCCGATTCCCGTGACATCCTGCTCGGTTCTGTTCAAGCGCCTGTAGAAATTCCCGCCTCATTTATTCCAGACGTTTCATGGATGGTGAGGAACTATCAAGGATCGACGCCTTACTGTGGCGCGCACGCTTCGTCACACTTTCAGGCGATTCTCGAACACGACGTTACGCCTGCCGTAAACGAGCGATACACACCGCGCTTCTCATGGATAAAGATCAAGGCCATTGACGGCTACCCGCTCGAATCAGGCACGGACATGCGCTCCATCTTCAAATCCCTCACGACTGACGGAGCGGATGACTTCGAACCGCTTGAGAACGACGTGACGCTCCCGATCGCCACCTATTCCGAGCCGTCTGCCGTCACGCCGGATATGGTGACGAACGCCGGCGGGAAGAAGATCGGCAGCTATGGTTTCGGAAATACCGATTTTGAATCAATCTGTCAGGCGATCTATCAGAACAAGGCCGTTCTTCTCCTCATCAAGTGCGACGACGGATTCTGGGGGACATCGACCCCGACCTTCACCACTCCGGAATACGGTCACTTCATCGTGGCGTACGGTTACTCCGCAGATTTCATTTACATCGTGGATTCCGCCGACCCGAACGATGCCTTCGCCTTCAAGAAGATCGCGAAGCAGTACGTCAATTCCCCAACCACTTTTATCTTCGAAGCTGGCACAGCCGTGGACGTTCCGCCGGCAGTAAAGCAGGCTCTTACGACAAATGTCCCCGTGCCCGCGAGCGTCACGCAAGCGCTTTCGACCGGCCAGCTCACGCTTGCCGAGCAGATTCTCAACGATATTGAGGCAGCCCTCACCCTGATCCAAAAAGAGGTCTAAAGGTCGAAACCAAGATCAAAAGCAATGCAAATTTCAGCATTCGAACAAGCCGCGCTCCATGTGTGCAAGGTTGCCGCATGGGTAATCGCCTCCGCCGCGATTCCTGCTCTCCTGACTCTCTATACCGGCAACGCCTATTGGCTTGCGCTCACCCCGTTCATTAACGGCATCGGCGCAGGCCTCGTGAAGTGGTCCGGCATTCAAGCTGCGGCAGCCGCGGCGAAGCAGCCCTCCGCACAGTAGAACCTCCACACCAGTAGCTCTCACGGACGGGGAATCCCAGCTAAGCCGCGCGGCTTGCTCCTACAGGATTGCTACTGGCGTGGGGAGGTCTACCCACAAACATCTGACTAACCACAATGTCAGCAACAATAAGTCTCAATCCACAAGGTAAAGAGCATCAACAGGCCAAAAGTCATGTCTACTATGAGCGTAACAAAGAAAGGATATTAGCTAGGATTAAAAAATATAAGAAGAAACATCCTGAAGTCGCGCGTCGGCATAGTAAACGATGGTATAGGCAAAACGTCATTCAGGCGCGCTTTTATGACAGCCGGGTTAAGGCAAAGAAGCACGGCGCTACCGGCACTCATACATTTCAGCAATGGCTAGATCTTAAAGCTAAATATCTATTCTGCTGCTTGGCCTGCGACATGAAAGAGCCCTTCACCGATCAAAAAGTCAAACACCTCACCGAAGACCATATTGTTCCCCTGTCACGGGGTGGCTCGCACAACATAGATAACATTCAACCGCTATGTTTTCGCTGCAACAACGAAAAGCGCACGAAGAGTATCGATTATAGAAATCCATAAAAGACCGAACTCCCCGCGATGGAGAGGTGTTGCTTTCGACCCAATACCAATCCATCGCGGGGCGCTTGGAAAGGATCCTCCTCGACAGGACTCCCCGTGCTAACCAGCACCAGACGCCCCTATCCCAGCTCATTTACAACAAGGAGAATTCATGGAACAGCTCATTGCACATGTGGGAGCCAGTAAGCTCTCGCGCGATCAACTCGTCACCATCCTTCCGCCGGAAGCGACGGACACCTTCAAACCCATCGCCCATTCGGATCTCATCGGGAACGTTCTTGAGGCGCTCTCATACCGGCACATCAACGTGGTCAAGGATGAGTACGCGGTCTCCGAAGACGGCATGAAGCTCTTCGGGGTCCTCGATCTCGAATCGTCCTTCGAAGGCTGCAGGTTCTCGCTCGGGCTACGCAACGCGAACGACAAGTCCATGCGGCTTGCGCTCACGATCGGCTACCGGGTATTCGTGTGCGACAACATGGCGTTCCACGGGGACTTCACTCCGGTACTCGCCAAGCACTCAAAACACTTCAACCTGCAAGACGCGCTTGCGATCGGCATCGACCGGATGCAGCGCAATTTCGAGCCGATGCGGAAGCAGGTGGAGAGCTGGCGAAACTTCCAACTCACCGATGCCGCTGCAAAGCTCGTCATCTACCGCGCTTTCATCGAGGACGATCTTGAAGCGCCGAAATACCTCTCCCGTGAGGTCCATCGGCTCTACTTCGATCCGCAGTACCCGGAGTTTCAGCCCCGCACGCTCTGGAGCCTCTCGAACGCGTTCACGTCGGCGTTCAAGGAGCTCGACCCCGTTCCCCAATTCAAGGCGACCGCCAAGCTCGGCGGTTTCCTCGCTTCGATGAACTGAGGCGCGCCATGATCCCAGACGCCGACTTTCACACGCTGAAATCGCTCTCCCGCGCAGTACGGGGAGGGACACTGGACGCGCTCCGGCTCGCCGAACGCGCCTATGCGATGGGATCGACCGCGTGTCATCTCGCCATGAGATGTGCCATGCCCGATCCCGAAACCCTAAATCTGTCTGCGCTTGAACGGATCGCCTTCACAAAGGCGTTGGAGCGCACCGGCAACGTCGTCGCTGCAGCCCGTCTCTTGGGTATCAGCAGGACGAATGCCTACCGCAAAGCGAAGCAGTACGGCGTCGTGACTCACAAAGTCACCTGCCCGAATTGCCAGACTCCGATCCCAGCGAGCGCGCCATGCCCCGATCAACTGTTGGCCTGACGCGCCATCACCGGAAACCCCGCTCGCTCGGGGGTACGGCCGAGAAGAACAACATCTCGCGCCTGCCTCCGAAAAAGCATTCTGCTTGGCACACGCTCTTCCCCGGCAACTGGCCGCCGGAGCGTATTGCCGACGAGATCAACCGCATCTACCTCGATCCCGATTATGAGCTCGTCGTGGTCCGAAAGGAGGAAGCATGGTCATCGAAGGAATCACCTTCTGCGATTTTTGCGGAGACGCGGCGTTCCCCGATGACACAACGACCGTGAAGATCGAAGTCAGGGGAACTCTCCATCAGTTCCATTTCCACAACAGGAATGCACGGGATTGCCTCGCGCAGAACCTCGTGGCTCTCAAGCAGCAATTTGCCGCCTCAACGCAATGAGGCGGTTTTTTTTGGCAACCATCTCAAAGACAGGTTGCATCAATATTTTCGGCAGTTGGAGGGATCGCCGATGTTCTCTGCCGTGGAAAACCAGAGCATCCCATTCGCCCATTCCGTCATCCGCACCGACGGACGAATATTGATCTTGTCAACATGTCCCCGATGCGAAAAGGGTCGCCTCGTCTCGCTCTGTGACGGTTCTCTCAAGGAGTGGGAAACCACTCATCATTGCCTTGAGAGATCGCCGACCCCCGCAACTTCGCTTCAACAGGCATGCACACCGTAGGCTTGCAATCCATTGCGCGCGTGCCATGCTTAGTCTTGTCCCCAAACCAAATCCGCGCCCTTGAATGAGGCGTGAGCGCAAATCAGCGCGGGCCGTGAGTGAAAGTACCGGCCAGTCCCATGAAAACCCCATGCATTTCAGTCCTCTTTGCCCTATTTTTACCCTTTTTAGCTCCAGCCGCTCGATATAGCATCGTTCCCGCCGCACACGCCCAAAACCCAATACAGGTCAGTTTCGCGTCAGAAACAGCCATCCTTGAGGCAGGGCGGGCACTTTCCCTCGAATATGGCTCCCGACCTCCCTACAGCGGCCCCGCATTCGCCAAAAATGAGCCTCTCAGCCCCGATGAAGCACAAGCGGTTATTCCATACCTGGGAGCCTGCGAAAGCCGCTGGACTGTCATAAAAGAGGTCGATTCGAACGGCTTCTACAGCTACGGACCGCTTCAGATCCAGTCCTCGACCGCGGCGCTCTTCAATTCGCTCGACCACACGTCCTACAATCCCATGATTCCATTTCAGGCGATCGATCTCACCGAGATCGCGCTCGAACACGGGTATCTCTCCCGTTGGACGTGCGCGAAAATCATCGGGGCGATCGCACAGTAATATTCCGCCCCACAAGTCCGTAATACCTAAAGCGACGAATATGGGGCGTCGCGAGGTCGAATATGTCGAACCTTATTATGACCTTGATTCAAAACAAAGCCGCCGAAAGTGCTTTGTGCCGCCTTAGGAAACGGGCGGCTTTTGTGCGCTTAGCTGGTCCTCACCCGGGACCTTTTTGGCACCCAATAGAACTCCGCTTCCCATTCCGAAGCAAAAACCTGCGGCGACAAGCTGGACTATGTCCGCCCCATGCACCGCGCTGAGGCGCGGCCTGCTCAGGACATTCAGAATCGCAAAAATCCCGAACAGGATTAGGAACACGAATAAAAATATCCTTCGTTTTCGCATCTGTCCCCCCCTGAAAAGTTATCCCCAGCATACGCCTTGCGTGATCCTGCAGGTTTGCTTCAATGATGATGTTCCCGAAAGGGAGCGACCGGCCCGACACCCAAAAACCTTTTGACGGTGTCGTTGACAAAGAGCAATCCTGTCTGCGGCCCGGTCAAAGGGTTTTTTCTTTCCGCATCCTATGCGGCATCGCTGGAAGGGAAACTGAAACGGGCGATGTAAAAGAGTGGCGCGGCTTCTACGACTTCCCCGCGCGCCGGAGTAGTTCTTTGATTGATGGAATAGCGCCAGTACAGCGACCTTTTCCGGTTTAATCCGAAAGGTGATTGACCGTTGGCCGGGTGACCAAAAACGGCGACAACGAGCTGGTAGGATGCAAGCCCTACGTCAACAAAAATCGCCGATGGATAGGCCTGAATCGATCGCTCAAGCACCCCATCAATTCCATCACTCAACGAATTACTTTTACGCCGTTTCATCGCAAACGCCTATACCGAACAAATAGGAACGAGCGACTTCGCCGACCGATCAAAAAAAGACCGGCGGGGAAGTCGCTTATCTACCCGAACAAAAAGGGTTTAAGAGGGGAAGGGAAATTCAATTCGACAAATAAGAATTAGACATCGAATTGAATTGATCCAGTGATGTGCATTTGTTGCCGCCCGATTCACAAGCAGTCACTTCATTTCTTGGCGCCGTTGTAAATGTCGGATCTGTGATGTGATCCTCCGAGAAATCCGCAAGTTTCAGATTCTCGTAAATATTCCATACCGACATATCGTTCACCCACCAGTGCTGTTGTGGGGAATCCGGCATATTGAAGTGAAATTCGACCTCGATCATGCAGGTATTAAACCGTTTGTCGTAGTGGTTTGTGAATTCCAAGTAGATGGTGTTTTTATCGCGCTGCCAATTCTCGTTAAACCACAATCTCGCGTCTTTTGAACATTTCGCTTGAAGATCGTAGTCGCGGACAGTCTGGTCCTTCTGAATCTGGCTCTTTAAATCCTGATTGTCTTTCTCTAAGCGATCGAGGCGCTGATTTATGTCGCAGCCCAAAGTAGAGAAGATCAGGGCAGACGCGAGAATCAGTCCGAACGTTTTCATGCGGTATCCAATTTAGCGGAATATCCGCTAATTCTCCCGGAAGGGTCCATCAAACCTTGTTCGAAAACCCCGCGTTTTCCACAGGCAGATCATGCTTGCGAAGTGCCTCGCGATGTGATAATCTCGCGCCAAGGGCGCGGCTTGTCGCCTATCGGGAGGCTTTGTGGATACGCTGAATCATTTCTTCGATCTCGCCGAATTCTTCATCGAGCGATCTTGTGGTCTCGTTATTCTCATTATCGGTGCGTACGCTTTGATCATGATTCACTTTCGCGCGCTTGCCACGTCGCCCTTACCGCCTCCTCCAGCGCATCCTGACGCGCCTTCACCCACGGGGCATAATGCTTCTCCGTCGTCTTTACCGACGTATGCCCTAGCAGTTTGGAAACGGCGTCGAGCGGCACGCCCTTCGAAAGAAGACCCACCGAGAACGTGTCCCTCAGCCGATGGGAATGACCGTCCGTCACGCCGGCCATGCCGTAAACGAGTTTGAGGCGCTGCTGCCACTCCGTGATACAGGACTTTGGCTTTCCGATCATGCCGTAGAAGTAGTACTCGTTCCCTTCGTCGCACGCCTTCAATGCCTTTACGACCATCGGCGGGACCGGCACCCAGACGTTCTCTTTCGTCTTTTGCTGGCGCAAGAAGACCCTATTTCCGGTGAGCTGCGACCGCTGGAACATGCAGGCGTCCGAAATGCGAAGCCCCGAATAGCGCATGAGGAGGATAAGCGCGAAGAGTTTTTTCGGCGTTCCCTGCGGGATCTTCGGGTGCGCTTCCCGGATCGATTCCGCGGCCCACAGGATCTTTTCCATTTCCTCATCGGTGAAGGGAAGCGTTGGATCGTATTTCGCGGGCGCCGTCTTCACCGCCTTCCCCGGATTCCGATCGAGCCACTCCGAGTCCACGCAAAACTGAAAGAACTTCCGGACCATCTCAAGGCGCTTCTGATTCGTGATCGGAGCTAATTTCCACCCTTCCCGCAGGCGCCGGACATCGTCCACTTTGACCGATCGGACCGGCCGGTTTCCGAATCCCGCTGTCAATTCGTCGGCGACGTTCCGGTATTTCCGCATCATCGCGTCGCTCAATTTCATCGATCGCCGGTCGTCAAGGAACCGATCCACACAATCCGAGACGAGCATCACCTGCCCGTGGAGCTCCAATTCCCGGACCCGTTTGATCGCCGCCTCCCAATTCGTGAGGTCAAGCGAGCGCCGAACGGTCTTGCCATTCAGGACGCCTTGGATCCAAATAGGACACGAACAGCCCTTGTACCGCCGAGAGCGGTGCTTGCAGCCTGAACGATGTCTGCGATATGGGGTGAGCATGGGACGCTTCCGGTACGCGATTCTACGACGGAAGCGAACTCGAAGTAAATAAAATACTTAGCGTGGTGCCGGGAGGGGGGGTCGAACCCCCACGACCTTGCGATCGGCGGATTTTGAGTCCGCTGCGTCTGCCAGTTCCGCCATCCCGGCAATGGGAGGGAGAGTGGTTAGTATAGCGCCCCGCTGGGCGGCACGAACTCATTCAGTGCCGAGGGAAAGGCTGTCCAATCCACTTCCTCAGGACTTAATCGGAGAGCGCGTTCCCGGTGCCGGTTCAAGTTCGCCATCGACATTAAGTGTTCCGGTGATGGTTGGCTCGAGCATCTGGTCGAGACGATAACCCGCGGTTTGGGCGGCAATAGTTGCGTCTTCGTTCTCCGACTCGATGGTTCGCAATGCTTGTTTCGCAGCGGCGGTTTTGCCGGCGGGATCTTTTTCCGCGATCGAGATGAGCTGGGGCAGGACGGACCACCACAGTAGCTGCTCGTAAGACTCTTTATTGAAGTAGCGGTGGTCCTGGGCATGGTGCAGGCCGGTGAGCCAGACGATGTCGGGATCGTTCCAGGGGAGAGGCTGCTGGTGGAGGTCGCCCTCAGTTTCTTTCGTCTGCGCGAGCAAGATGCGAACGCGCGAGGCGGCACGGTGGGCAGCGTCTCCTTCGAGGCCGAGGGGGTGGAACGCGTCGGCGAGTGCGGAGCGAAGGTAGAGATGATCGAACACTTCGCCGAGGTTCTGAGCGGACGGGAGGGCGTCAGTAAAGGCGCGGAGCAGAGCCCAGGAGACGACGGGTGCCCACACGGTGACGGCGGTAGTTTGTGGGCTGTAGCTGGGAAGGACTACGCGGGCTTCAGAGGGCCATCCATGCGTGAAGGCGTGCTCGAGCGCGGGAAGCTTTGCAGCGGCGAGGAGGAGGGCGTGATAGGTCTTGCTGGCAGACTTCGCGATTGTGGCTGGTGTTGGAGTTGGTGCGAGTGTGGGGCGAGACGGCGCTTTGGACGAATCGAGCGATGCATTGCCATTGTGCTGTGGCGCGGAGGGCTCTGGTGGCGGCTCGGGGCGGCGGGATTTATCGAGCGATTCGAATGCGGCACGGAAAAAGCGCTCGGCATTTTTCTCTAACGTGTCGAGTGTTTCTTCGCGACTGCAGGGGGCCTGATTGGCTCGGGTGCCAGGGGCGGGGGCGTCGGGACCCTGGGCTTCGATGAGGTCGGAGTAGCAGCGCAGGACATCGGCATGGAGAGCGGCCCGCAGAGCCTTGTGCACGGGGCGCAGCTTGTATTTCGCGAGCGCTTCGTCAAGGCTCCAGACGCCGGTGCCATTGAGATCGCTGCAGAGCGCGTCCCAGGGATAATCGGCGGTGGGATGCATCTGACGCCAATCCTGGAAGACATGATATTGATACGCGCCGAGGTGGAATTGCAGGCCGTGGTTGCGAATTTCGCTGAGCCGGCGGAGATAGTGCAGGCCGGTGGCGTTGTCCCGGTAGGCGAGGACAGCATCGTGATCGCCAGGGAGCGCGAGGGCTTCGTGGATCTGCACGCTGTAGAGCGCACCGGTGTTTTTGTCGGTGCGGAAAGAGGAGCGGTGAAGAGTGCCTGAGGTGGTGGCGTATTTGTTGTGGTAGATGGCGATGGCGCGCTGATCGCCGGAGCGATTAGACCAGGCGAAGACGTTTTCGTCGACGGTGCCGTTGTCGAGCCAGAAATCGAAGAGGGCGAAGTTGGCGCTTTCAGCGAAGACGTGGCGATTTCTGAGCAGGGGCGCGATCTCGCGCTGATGACGTTCGACGAGATGTTGATTGGGGGTTTCCTCGTAGCGGGGGCGTTTGTACTCCATGCCGTACTTTTCGGTGAAGGCTTCGATCTGGCCGTGGCCGAACATGGGGAGCCCGGGGAGGGTGGCCATCATGGTGCAAACGCCAAAGTATTTGTCCCCTATGCCGAACTGGTCAATCGCCGTGCGCTCATCGGGATTACTCATAAAATTCACGTAACGCTTGAGGATATCCGGATCGAATTCCACGGTGTTTTTGATCACCGACCGGTATTTGGCATTTTCCTCGTCGCGCAGCATGTTCATGAAGGCGCTGTTGTAGACGCGGTGCATACCGAGGGTGCGGACGAAGTAGCCTTCCATGAGCCAGAAGGCTTCAGCGAGGAGCAAGGTGCCGGGGACTTCAACGGCGACGCGGTCGACGACCTCGCGCCAGAACTCATTGGGCATGGCGGCGTCGAATTGCTCCTGAGTCATGGAGAATTCGGCGCGCGAAGGAATGGAGCCGCCGCTGCCGGGGATGGGGAACCAAAGGCGCTGGACGTGGCGGCGTGCGAGGGTCATGGCAGCGTCAAATCGGATGATGGGGAAGAGGCGGGCGACGTGCAGGATGGTCTGGATGACTTTCTCGCGCACGTCGGCGCGGAGGTAGTTGAGCTGCGCAGTGTCGTTCCAGGGGAAGCTGGTGCCATCGTTGCCGTGGTAGACGTACTCGGTCTGACCTGAGCTGGTGTCGCGACGCTGGAAGACGACGGCTGCGTCGGACTGATCGTAGTAGTGGTCTTCGATTTTGATTTCGACGCGGCCATCGCTGGAGAGGTCGGGGCCGTTGAACTGATACGAGGGCCAGGGGCGATCGTGGCGCGAGAGGAACCACTCGGGGTGCTCGACGACCCATGGAGAATCGATGCCCATATGATTGGGAACCATGTCGGAGGCGAGGCGAAGGCCGTAGCGTGCCGCGCGATCGCGGAGGCTGCGGTAAGCATGGTCGCCGCCGAGGTCGTCGGCGATGCGGTAGTCGAAGAGGGAGTAGGCGGAGGCGACCGCGTCCGGCTGCCCGCGCATGTGCTTGATGTGCGCGGAGGCGCGGCTGCGCTCCCACAGACCGATGAGCCAGAGGGCGTTGAGGCCGCGGTTGGCGAGGGTCTGCAGTTCTTCGTCGGGAACCTGATCGAGCCGTTCGATGGGGCGGCCGTGCTGCCGGGTGAGCTGCGCGAGCCACACGTAGGTGCTCTTCGCGATCATGACGACGTTCGGCATCCACTCCTGATCGGGGCTGAAGCGCTCGTACTCGATGTCGCCGGGATGGCTGCGAAAATCAGGAACTTCAGAGTGGTGCGTATCGCTGAGAGGATCGTGATGGCGCTGGTCCCCGGTGGGATGGAAGCGCATCCAGATGGCGACTTCTTCTTCTTTGAGGACATCGACGGCAAGAAGGATTTTCTGGAGATTGTCGCCGAGGTACTGCGCCCAGTTTTCGCGAATCCAGGCGAGTTGGCCGCTGAGAGAATCGGGTGAGGCTTCCATGGGCGCGCGCAGGAGATCGAGAAGATTGCCACGGCCCATGCCGGTGTCGGCGCGTGTGGCGAAGTAGCTGCCGAGTTGGGCCGTGACCTGTTTGTAGGCGGTGCTTTCGGCAAGCCTGCGGTCATCGTAAAGTTCGCGGAAGGGGCGGAAGGCGGGATTCTGATTGGCGAGCCAGAGGAGCATGAGCTCTTCGAGGACGGCTTCTCGGTGGGCCAGGCCTTCGGTGGAGTTGTTCAGCCATCGGTCGAGCGGGACTTCGCCTCGGTAGACGGCGACATTGGGGAATTCCTGGACGAAGGTGCGGAGGAGTTTTTCAACGTTGTGTTCGCCGACGCGCGCGGCAAACCATTCGAGCGCAGCCCTGGTGACGTGGGGATCGCGGCTGCGGCGATATTGGTCGACGAGGAGGTGACTGACTTCGTCGATGAGTCCCATGGCGTAGAGGGCACCGGGATTAACGGGCTCATTGTCTCCGGCTGCGGCGCGGGCCTCGGTCATGCGGTAGGCGAGTTCGCGGCACGAGGCAAGGTCGCCAAAGATGACGTTGCCGACAAAATTGAACAGCGTATCGCTGACCTGGTAGCGGTCGCGAGCCGCACGCGAAATATGGAATTCCATCATTTGAACTCTTAGACGCGAGACTGGGGCTGTGCCTTTGCCAGCGTTGGTTGGATTCGTGGCTGAGGCGGGTGGGATGCGAGATACCATACGAATCGATGCCCGAATTGCCTGACATCACAGCGTACCTGAGTGCGCTCGAAAAGCGCATTGTGGGAGAGAAGCTGGAGCGGGTTCGGCTGGCCAGCTTTACTCTTCTGCGTACGGCACGGCCACCGCTGGAAAGCGTGGAGGGGCGCGTGGTGCGCGAGCTTCGGCGCATTGGCAAACGGATTGCGATTGGGCTGGAAGACGATCTTTGGCTGGTGCTGCATCTGATGATTGCGGGGCGGCTGCATTGGAAACCCGCGGGGGCGAAACTGGCGGGGCGGAATGCGCTGGCGGCTTTCGATTTTTCGTCGGGGTCGCTGGTGCTGACCGAGGCCGGCTCCAAACGACGGGCATCTTTGTACGTACTGGCGGGCGAGGAGGGGTTGCGGGCGGCGGATCCGGGTGGAATTGATGTTCTGGCGGCGGGTCTGGCGGAGTTTCGAGCAGCGCTGGCGGCGGAGAATCGAACGCTCAAGCGGGCGCTGACCGATCCGCGGCTGGTGAGTGGGATTGGGAATGCGTATTCGGACGAGATTTTGCATGCGGCGCAGTTGTCACCGGTGACCCTGACGCATCGGCTGAGCGATGAGGAGTGGAAGCGGCTTTGGGAGGCGACGCAGGCTACGCTGCGCTTATGGATGGACCGGCTAAGAGAGGAAACGGGCGAGGGATTTCCGGAAAAGGTGACGGCATTTCGCAAGGAAATGGCGGTGCACGGAAAATTTGGGCAGCCTTGCCCGCGGTGTGGGGAGAAGATTCAGCGGATCCGATATGCGGACAACGAGACGGATTATTGCGCGCGCTGCCAGACGGGTGGAAAGCTGTTGGCGGATCGAGGATTGTCGCGGTTACTGAAGCAGGACTGGCCGCGCACGCTGGATGAGCTGGAAGCGCTGAAGCGGCGCTAAGTGGATCGCTGCGGGCCGTTATGCGGCGATGTTTAACCTGAAATTATTGATTGCTGCACAACTTTTTTCGATTCTCGTCCTATTCATCAATCTTTAAAGCAGCATGCATCTGCGCCGGTTACTTCAGTATGGACCGGGTTTTCGGATCTTTTCCGACTAGACCGTCGGAATCTCGGCAACGATTCAATTTTCCCAGCAACGGCAACAACTGAATCGATGCCAGAAGACAGCGGAGATACCTGCCCCGGCGTGGAGGAGTGGTGATGCAGAAATACCTTGCGACCTCGTTGTCTGCCCTGTTGGTCTTCGGAACAGTGGCGAGTCCGTTAGCTGGGAATGCCCAGTCGGATTCAACGTCGACCCCGATCAAACATGTAGTGGTGATTTTCGGGGAGAATATTTCGTTCGATCACTACTTTGGAACGTATCCCTATGCAAAAAATACTTCAGGGGAGCCGAAGTTTTATCCGGCGCCCGGGACGCCCAGTGTGAATGGGCTGAATAACGGGTTGCTGACGGCGAACCCGAATGCTCTGAATACGGCTCTGAACGGCACGGGGGCAGTGAATCCGTTCCGGCTAGACCGATCGCAGGTGGCGACCGCGGATCAGGACCATAACTACACGCCGGAGCAGGAAGCTTTCCACGGCGGGTTGATGGATGGTTTTCCGAAGTACACGGGTGTACCCGGACCGCCGCCCAATTCGCAAACTAGCAACGGGCTGGTGATGGGGTATTACGACGGCAACACGGTGACAGCGCTGTGGAATTACGCGCAGCACTATGCGCTCAATGACAACTCGTATGGTTCGACTTTTGGACCTTCGACGGTGGGCGCAATCAATCTGATTTCGGGGCAGACCGACGGTGTTTCCGACCAGTCGGCGGCGAGCAGCAAAGTGGTGAGCGATGGCGCGGGTGGCTTTAGCGATATCGGCGACGCGGATCCGATCGGCGACGTTTGCTCGACGACCACGGGAGCGCTGATCCAGATGAGCGGCCAGAATATTGGCGATCTGTTGAATACGGCGGACGTGACGTGGGGTTGGTTTGAGGGCGGATTCGATCTGACCGTGAAGAACGCCAACGGGACGACAGGATGCAATCGCACGACGATGTCGGCGGTAACGGGTGTAACGGAAGTGGATTATATCCAGCACCACGCGCCGTTCCAGTACTACACTTCGACCGCTAATCCGACCCATGCGCGACCGACCTCGGTGCATTCGATCGGCAAGACGGACGCGGCTAACCACCAGTACGACACCAACGACTTTTTCGCCGCTCTGAAGGCGGGGAACCTGCCTGCGGTGAGCTTTCTGAAGGCGCCTGGCTTTCAGGACGCGCACGCCGGCTATTCGGATCCGCTGGACGAGCAGACCTTTGTCGTGACGGTGATCAACGCGCTGCAGCAGTCGCGGGAATGGAGCTCGACGGCTGTGTTTATCAACTATGACGATTCGGATGGCTGGTACGATCATCAGCTCGGTCAGATCGTGAACCAATCGACGACGGCAGACGACATGCTGACCGGGACCGGCCAGTGCGGCACGGGGACGGATTCGGCACTGCCGGGGCCGAGCGGCGCTGCACACGCGCAGGGACGTTGCGGCTATGGACCGCGGCTTCCGATGATGGTGATCTCGCCCTGGGCGAAGCACAACTTCGTGGACCACACGCTGACGGATCAGTCCTCGATTATCCGTTTTGTCGAGGACAACTGGCTGGGAGGGAAACGGATCGGCAATGGGTCATTTGACGCGATTGCCGGTTCGGTGACCAACATGTTCGACTTCAGCCAGAGCGGCGACCACTTCGGCGATCATCGCGACGATAATTTGTTGCTGCTGAATCCGGGCACGGGCGAGCCTCAAGGCCGGTGGTAAACGATCCAGTCGACGGCCGGCTCTTCGCATAAACGCGGAGAGCCGGTTTTTTTATTGCCTTCCAGGAGAAGATGGGAAGAAATGTTCGGTTCCTTCAGTATTTCGCGGCGCAGATTTCTGCGTAACGCGGGGTTGGCTGCCGCTGCCTACAGCGTCAGAGGAGACAACGGGTTTGGAGAAGAGGAGCAGGCGGCTGCGCTGGACCCTTCGACGCTGACTCCTTTTGTGGACGCGCTTCCGATTCCGCCGTTGGCGCGAGATGTCGGCGTGCGGGCCAATCCGGAGAATCCTAAAGAGAGCATTCCGTTTTACAGGATCGCAATGCGGGAAATGCGAGTGAAGGTACACCGCGATCTGCCGCCGACTCGGATGTGGGGCTTTGGCGGTAGCTTTCCCGGACCGACGATCGAAACCCAAAGCGGCCGCGCGGTGATGGTGGAGTGGCAGAACCAGTTGCCGGTGCGGCATTTCCTGCCAATCGATCACACCATTATGGAAGCGGAGGCGGGCGTGCCGGAAGGGCGCGCGGTTGTGCATCTACATGGCGGTCGGACGCCGGCAGACAGCGACGGCTATCCGGAGAACTGGACAACGCCGGGGAACACGCAGACCTGCTTTTATCCCTGTGCACAGCACGCGGCGCTGCTCTTTTATCACGACCATGCGATGGGCATTAATCGGCTGAACATTTATGCGGGGCTGCAGGGATTCTTCATCGTCCGCGACCCGAGGGAAGATGCGTTGGAGTTGCCGTCGGGGAAGTACGAATTGCCGCTGATGATCAGTGACCGGTCTTTGACGCAGGATGGCCAACTGGATTATCCGGTTTCCGAATTTCCGGATCGGCCCTGGGTGCCAGAGGTTTTTGGAAACGCGATCCTTGTCAATGGAAAGCTGTTGCCCTATCTCGAAGTGGGGCCACGGAAGTATCGTTTGCGTTTCATGAACGGATCGAACGGGCGGTTCTATCGGTGTGCGTTGTCGAACCACGCGAACTTCCAGGTGATCGGCAACGACCAGGGTTTGCTGGCGGGCCCGGTGAGTGCAAAACGTTTGCCGATGGCACCCGCGGAGCGGGCGGATATCGTGGTGGACTTTGGGCCGATGGCGGGGACGACGGTTAAGCTGCTGAGCGATTCGTTCGAAATTATGGAGTTTCGAGTAGCGAAACATGGCGGGGTGGATGGGGGTGCTGTTCCGGCGGTGTTGCACGTGCCGGTGATCCAGCCCAAAGAAAGCGACGCGGTGCGGACGCGACGGCTGACGCTCGACGAACGCCTGGACGACGTGCAGCGGTCGATGGGAATGTTCCTGAACAACACACCGTGGCATGCGCCGGTGACGGAGAAGCCGGTACTGAACACGACGGAAATTTGGGAACTGGTGAATCTGACGGAGGATTCGCACCCCATTCATCTGCATTTGGTGCGATTCAAGATTCTGGATCGGAGGCCCCTGGATGTTTTCGATTATCAGACGAAGGGCGTGCTGCGGTTTACAGGGCCGGTAGAACTGCCGGAGCCGCTGGAATCGGGATGGAAGGATACAGTGCGAGCCGACCCGGGGATGATGACGCGCATTCTGGTTCCGTTCGAGGGGTATGCGGGACGGTATGTGTGGCACTGCCACATTCTGGAGCACGAAGACAACGAGATGATGCGGCCCTACGAGGTATTGGCGGCGAAGGAAAAGGTGGGCTGACGGGACTTTTCCGCAGCGGGTTTTGCAACGGCGGAAGAGGTCGGCTAAGGTGGAACTATCCCCCGCAGGCGCGGCCCTTAGCGAGCCCGGACGCGCACCGCTTTCGACAACCCAAAGAGAGGCGGCAACGTGAAGAAAATCGGCGTGTTGTTTGGCATGGAGAACACTTTCCCCGGCGCGCTCGTGGAGAAAATCAACGGGATGAATCTGGACGGAATTTCCGCTGAGTTTGTGGAGATTGGCGCGATTCGCCTGGACAAGCCGCCGGCGTGGTCGGTGATTGTGGATCGCATCTCGCACGATATTCCTTTCTACCGGGCCTTTTTGAAACATGCGGTGCTGCATGGGACGACGGTGATCAACAATCCGTTCTGGTGGTCAGCGGACGACAAGTTTTTTAATTATTCGCTGGCGGCAAAGCTGGGCGTGGCCGCACCGCCGACGGTGATCCTGCCTCACAAGCACTATCCGGCGGGCACGACGGACCGGTCGATGCGGAACCTGCAGTTTCCGCTGGACTGGGATGGCGTGTTTGCGTACGTAGGATTTCCCTCGTTCATGAAGCCGGTGAATGGCGGCGGCTGGCGGGACGTTTACCACGTGCATTCGCGAGAGGAATTCTTCCGGGCCTACGACCAGAGCCGCGATCTGTGCATGATGTTGCAGAAGGCTGTAAATTTCAACGAATACTTCCGGTGCTACGTGGTGGGACAGGAAAAGGTGCGGATCATGTACTACGATCCGCGGCGGCCGCATGCGGAGCGGTATGTGCTGAATCCTGCGCCGGCGGCTAAGAAGCTGCTGGAGCGCGTAGAACGGGATGCCCTGAGGCTATGCCGGGCGCTGGGATACGACCTGAACACGGTGGAGTTTGCGGTGGAAGACGGAGTGCCGTACGCGATCGACTTTATGAATCCGGCGCCGGATGCGGATTTGCACTCTGTGGGCAAAGAAAACTTTGAATGGATTGTGGAGACGGTAGCCGAACTGGCGGTGAAGAAGCTGCGGGCGGCGAAGCCGAAGGTTCCGGAGTTCCACTGGAGCGCGTACCTGGGAGGCGGCACACAGGTGACTGGGAAGCCTGAGCCGGAACCGGCGGCGAAGGTTGTGAAGCAGACGACTGCCCCGGCGGCGAAGGGGTCGACGGGAAAGAAGGCAGGGAAAGGCGCGTTGTCGAAGGCGGGCGCTGGGCAGCCGGTAGCGACGGTTGCGGCGACTGAATAAGGTTGGTCGTTGGATTTTCCTGCGCACGCGTTGAAAGTTATTGCTTCGTCGGGCAGTCCCGTCATACAACGGTAGGCACCATGCGGCCTTCTTTCACACTCGGCATTGAAGAGGAATATCAGACCGTCGATCCGGTGACGCGCGATCTGCGCTCGCATATTGCGACGGAAATGCTGGCACAGGGCAAGATGCGGCTGGAGGAACGGGTGAAGGCGGAGATGCACACCTCGGTGGTGGAGGTGGGCACACGAGTCTGCCGGACGATCAGCGAGGCGCGCGAGGAAATCTACGAACTGCGACGCGAAATGATCAGGTTGGCCGGGGAGCATGGGTTGGTGTTGGTGGCGGGTGCCACGCATCCCTTTGCCGACTGGCGGACGCAGGAGATTTACCCGGATCCGAGATACCACCAGGTGGTGAAGGATCTGCAGCTGGTGGCGCGGGCGAACCTGATTTTCGGGCTGCATGTGCACGTTGGGGTGGAGGATCGCGAGGCTGCGATCCGCATCATGAACTCGATGCGATACTTTTTGCCGCACATCATGGCGCTGGCGACCAACTCTCCTTTTTGGCTTGGGCTGAATACCGGGTACAAGGGATATCGAGCGAAGGTTTTTGAGAATTTTCCTCGCACCGGAATTCCGGATGCCTTTTCGAGCTACTCCGAGTTTGAGAACTACGTTGCGCTGCTGGTGAAGACGAACTGCATCGATAACGCGAAGAAGATCTGGTGGGACATTCGGCCGCATCCCTTTTTCAACACGGTGGAGGTGCGGGCCTGTGATATTCCTTTGCGGGCTGAGGAGACGGTGGCGATTGCGGCGCTGATTCAGGCGACGGCGGCTTATCTTTATCGGTTGCACGCGGCGAACCAGGACTACCGGCAATATGCTCGGCCGCTGCTGATGGAGAACAAATTCCGCGCGGTGCGGTATGGGCTGGACGGGAAGCTGATCGACTTCGGCAGGCAGGAAGAGGTTCCGGTTCGCGAGTTGATGGAGGAATATCTGGCGCTGATTGAGCCGGAAGTGGAAGAGCTGGGCAGCCGCGACGCGATCGAGTACATTCGAACGATTCTGGAAATGGGCACGGGCGCGGATCGGCAGCTGCGGAAATTTGAAGAAACCGGCGATCTGAAGGCAGTGGTCGACTACATGGCGGAAGAGACCAAAGCCGGCCTGTTTGAGCCGGTTCAGGCGTCGCAGGGCGTGGCGTAGGGTTTCACCTTTTTCATCTTAAAATCCCAGAGATTGAAGGACGGCGCGAATCGCGGCCGCACTGGCGATGAGGCCTTCGTGCTCCGCGTAGCTGAGAGGAACAGGCAGGATACAGTCGACGCCGATGCGGTTGACGATGGCCGGCATCGCGAGGCAGACCTCGTTGAGGCCGCGATAATTGCAAAGCAGCGAGCTGACCGGCAGCACGCGGCCTTCATCGGAAAGGATGGCCTGAAGGATGGCGCTGACAGCAAGTCCGACGGCATAGTTGGTGGCGCCCTTGCCGGCGATGACCCGATCGGCAGAAGTTCGGACACTCTCGAAGATCGCGGCGCGATCGGTTTCGGTTAATGGCTGGGGCCCCTGCAATGTCAGGGGTCGCTGGACACAGCAATTGCGCGGTTCCATGTGGCTCGATGTGGTGCGAGAGCATCCACTATAATTTGGGTATAAAGCGGGGTAGTTTGGCACATGCTTTATACAAGCCATGCGGAATCAGTAAATATGGCTGCCTGGGGGGCAGCCAGGTAAGAAAATGCACTCATAAGAGTTGGCCGCATTGGCTTCGCTGCTGAGAGAAGCCTGCTGAGGTGCGGCGAACTGATGAATCGCTTTGAACCCGAACAGGTTCCTCGCGAGCTACCCGCAATGTGTCAGGGGACGGGGAAGTGGATCCGGAACTTGACCATAGCCTTCCAGTGAATCGGGCTGAAGCATTCCGCGCGTAATTGGAGCTTTTTTCAGCTCGAACGCCATATTCTTCTGCGCAGCGACCTTTGTTTTTCCTTTCAGCTCTGCGGTACGAAACTCACATCTTTGTTGTCTTTACCTTCTTTGGTGAAAGCGTCGGGCGTTGTGGTGTGATCGCTCACCATCCGGTCTATGTATTCTTTGTCGAAATCCTTGCCGGAAAGTCCGTTGAGTGTCTCCACTGCCTTCCCATGATCATCGGCGAAGCCGCGGTCGGTGTCACGGTCGGCGCATCACTGAAGATCTTGATGGTGTCCTCCATTTTGTCCCGCTCGACCATAATTTTGTGGGCTACAAACTGATAGGAGCCTGAGAAAGATCAAATGGGAGCGTGACGCGTCCGGTGCCCGGACTCCTACAACTCCATTCATGCTGACAATGAACTCCCGCAAAAGTGATGCATTCTCTTTAGTGCTTTGAGCGCGGTCCCGGTAGCGCTCGGCCCGACCCGATCGAACGGCCTTGCTCCGCCTGATTTGCCATCCGGAAACGATGGACGCGGGACGGAACGATCGAGAAAGTTGGGCCGCGTCAGCAGCGCTCAAAAGGCATATGAAAGCCCAACCAGGGGGACGACGTGAGCAACAAGGCCTCCGCTGTCAACGCGTGTCGTGATGTTGCCGGTGAAGACAAGTTCGCGGGCAAGGCGGATCTTGGCTCCTACTCCAACAGAATCGGAACTATAATCTCCGATAAATGACTGAATGTTAGGAAGTGGGTTCTGAAAATAGTCAGTGTAAGTGGCAAGCTTAAGGCGATTTGCTCCCAGAACTCGCTCACCTATCAGATCGGCAGCAATGGTAAGCCTGTTTAATACTCGTATGTCAGCCCCCCCGGAATACAGAATGGCTGGAGGCAAACTGGCCTTTGCTGGTCCGGTGGTACTTGTCGGATCTCCTGCCAGAATGGAGTCTCCGTTCCACTGATAGCCGACCCGGATGTGGGGGGAAACGCGGGCACGATACGTGAATACGCCGAAGGGAGCGACCCCCAAAGTGCCGGAGCCAAGAAAGCTGTTGGCGTCACCGCTGGGTACGCGAAATGCGATTCCCAGAGAGGCCGTGGCCTTCTCTCCCTTGAGAATCTCGCCCTTAACACGGAGGATGACATCGCCGATACCATTGGCGGAGCCGCCATTCGTGAAAGTTGTATTCACGGCGGCGAGCGCCTCGGCGGGGCTGGTCGGGAGCGGACCGAAGTAATGATATTCACCCATGTACGCTCCGCTGGCATCGGTGCATGACGCGTCAAATTCGCATTGAACGGTCCGCACGATATGGTCCTTCGAAATGACGTGAAGGTGAACCTGTTCGATGGGAATTTGGGCGGAGACGTCAAGTCGGTTGCCGAGTCCTATTACGCCATAAAACACTGTTTGATTCAGATGAATCCCAACACTGTTCTGCGTACTTATATAGTCGTTCTCGTAGTCGGGCGTCATGCCGTTAACCTCAAACACGGAGTGTTCGAGAATGGCCGGGAAGCGGCGGAGTTGCAGGCCGTCAATTCCGGCGAAATCAAAATACTGGTAAGCGACGCCGACGTCGACATGATTCTTCCCGATGACCTGGGCGCGCTCAGTCAGGATGGGTCCGAGGCTGTCCTCGCTGGGAACAGGAACATGTTCGGGAGTGAAGGAGAAGGTTATGGCCGAACCGGCAGAACCTAGCGGCAGGTTCGAGAGTTCCTCGCCAATGGAGGTACTGAGAGGAGAGAAAGTGGTCAGCGAAGCTGTCTTGAAATGAGCCTTGTGGTTCGGCTGGTTCAGGGTGAGGCCGCCAGGACCAAAAAGTTGCGGGAATGTGCAGACCAAACTGCTCGTCGTTGTGGTGCTGGAGCATGTCTGCGCTGTCAGGTGCAGCGCCAGACTTGAAAAGGCAGCCAGGAGAAGAACAGCTCGAGATATCGTCATATTGCCCTCCGAGACGGCATTTATTTCGTGGTTTCGATCAGCCAGTGGCCCTGAATGTTTTCGAGGGAGAAGAGAATGGTTGCATAGTTCTGGGAAACTGCCTTTCCGTGCACCACAATCACAATGCGTTGCCCGGCAGTAACCGTGGCGCTGTCTCCGTTGATCACTGGCGTAGAAGGAGTCAGGCTGACTTCAATTCGATCGGCCAGCTTAAAAGTTTTTTGCAGGTCCGAGCGCGGCACGGTTAGCCAGATTTCAGACAGAGTATTCAGATCCTTCGTCTGGTAGGCCGTTCGATAAGTTTCGAGTGCTGCGAGGATTTGCTTTTCGTCCTGCTGGGTCTTCTGTTGTTGTTGCTGTTGCTCCAGCTTTGCCTGGAGAGCAGCGATCCGCTGCCTGGCCTCGGCGGCATGCGAACTTTCCGGATAGCTTTTCAGGAACTGCTGAAAATCGGCAATCTGCGAGGAGTTGCTGATATTGTTCCATGCCGCAAGGTCCGGCGTCGGCGCGCTGGGACCAGGAGTCGGGATCACGGTTGTAGGACTCGGGTGCTGTTCTGCGGTGGGCGCGGACGCTGGCGGCTGCGTGGCTGGGGCCGTGATGGGTGACGGCGGGTTCGATGCAGGAGTGGATACGAGCGGCGCCGAAGGCGGCTTCTGCGAGGCCAGCAGTGGCTGGGTCTCCGGTAGGGTCCTGATGAGGATCAGCGCCTGCCGCGGATCGGGAGCCTGGAGGGCTATGTTCTGACTCTGGCCGGCGTGGATAAGCGTCAAACTGAACTGCGATCCATCGGGTGCGGGCATTCGATAGATATTGTGCGCCGAGGGCCGGATTCGTTTCCCGTCAATTTGCAGTTCAGCACCGGCGCAGCGGCAAAAGAGGCTGACGCCTGAGCCGGAGGTCGTCGCCGCGATAACTGCATCCTGGTCGGACCCAGTGGCGTTGTCGATGGCGACAGACCCGTCGTGGGCGATGCGGAGGGAGAGCCGCAGGTCCTGGCCGTTTCTGGCAAGAATGATCTGATGAGCACCCGGAGTGAGTTGGCTGAGGTCGACGCGCCCGGAAGCAAGATCCCCCACAGGCTTTCCATCGAGCGAGACGGCGGCAGCGCCGAGGTTGCCGAGAATGGTGAGTGCGGAGCCGGGCAGCGATGA
The DNA here is from genome assembly GCA_036489835.1 of Bryobacteraceae bacterium. Taxonomy (GTDB): domain Bacteria; phylum Acidobacteriota; class Terriglobia; order Bryobacterales; family Bryobacteraceae; genus Palsa-187. Next base: position 79,007 of record DASXEY010000097.1, read on the forward strand.
CGGTGCGGATGGAGTGGCACGGGTGGCGGGCTCTAGGGCGAGGGTCACAATCCGCTTGGCGTCGGTTCGGGCGATGCTGAGTGATGAATGGAGCGCGACGAAGCCTGGGCTGTCCAATGTGATGCTATGGTTGCCGGGGGCGAGTTGAATAGCGCAATTCGCTGAGCAGTTCCTTGCCTGGCCATCGACGATCAGCGTGGCGTCGGCCGGAGACTTGATGACGGTGATCGGCAGCACCGGTGCGGGTGCAAAGATCATTCGCTGGGCGAACCAAAGGCCAACAACGAGGATGAGCAGACCGGCGGTGACGCCTGCCAAAACGCGCGGGCGGCGGAGCAACGAAGTCGAAGCTATTTCGGATTGTGGGCGTTCCTCTGGCGTCGCAACTGGCTCAACCGTTTTTGCTTCATTGTGACGGGCGCTGCCCTCGGCGGCCGCTTTCTCCTTTGCAAGGCGATCGCTCTCTTTGTTCTCTCGGTCGGATTTCGCTTTGGCGAGACGCTCGCGTTCCGTTTTTTCACGACCGAGGCGTTCCTTCTCCTTCTCCTTCTTCCCCGCTTGGGCTTGTTCTTTGGCGAGCCGCGCGCTCTCCTTTCGGTCGGCAGCGGCTTTCTCGCGAGCTAGCTGCTCCTGCTCCCGGCGCTCGCGTTCGGCCTTCTCGTTGGCAACGCGCTCGCGCTCGGCCCTCTGGTGGGAGATTTCCTTCCGCGTTGTGTCGAGCGCCGTACGCAGCGCAGGGCTGGCGGGGTCGCGCTCCATGGCGGCGAGCAGGGTTGCCAGCGAGGCCTCGTCATTTTGCTGAGCAAGTAACTGCCGCGCCTGTTGAATCGCCTGCTGCGTCGCCGCCTGGCGTGCGAATGCTTCCGCATCGGCTTTCTCTTTGCCTATTCGTTCCTGCTCGCGGCGCTCAGCCTCGGCCTTGGCCTTTGCGATACGCTCGGCTTCTCTGCGCTCGGCATCGGCTTTTTCCGTTGCAACCCGTTCCTTTTCGGCTTTCTCGTTGGCGATACGCTCCTGGTCCTGACGTTGTTGCTCAGCGCGCTTTCGGGCGAGTTCGGCCTCGGCAGCCTGTAGTGCCGCGCGCAGCCCCTCGTGATCAGGATCGCGTTCCTGGGCGGTGCGGAGAATCTGGATGGATTCTTCCGATTTGTTCTGGGCGAGCAGGCTCTGAGCCAGCTGCAGGTCCTGTTCTGCGGCCGCCGCACGACTACGCGCGTCGGCTTCAGTTTTCTCCCTGGCAATGCGGTCCTGCTCCCTGCGCTCCTGATCGGCTCGTACTTGTTCCAGCTGCTTTTGCACCACAACAATTTTCTGGTGCAGCTCGGTGCGGTCGGGATTGCGGGCCTCTACCGAGAGGAGCGTTTCGAGCGCGGCGTTCGGATTGTTCGCGCGCAGCTGCTGGTCAGCGGTTTTGATGGCGACATCGCAGGCGGCGGTGCGTTCGCGCAGTTCGGCGCGGTCCCGAAAGATGCGTTCGACCGCGGTTTCAATTTGGGTTGAGAGCGCGAGGATGGTGGGGTCGTTATGATGGAGCACGCGGCACTCCGAGGCACGGGCAGCTGCGGCAGAGAGATCGTCCTCGGCCTCCAGCGTGGAGAGCGTCGCGTGTGCGGTTTCCAGTTCCTGCACGATCAGGTCGTGTTCGATGCGGCGGCCATGAATCTGTGCGAGCAGCCGAGTGGCGGCTTCCTGCAGGTCCTGGAAATCCTGCTGGCGGTCGGCGAGGGAACGGATTTGTGGAATAAGCGCCTCTGCGTTGTCGATTGCAGGGGCGGCCGACACCTTCGCGGCCAGGGAATTCATCTCGGCGAGCAGAGATTCAAGGAGAGCCCGCAGGCGGGATCCTTCGGCCTGCAATTGCGTGGCGCGGGCGGCGAGATTTTCGTCGGAACGGTCAAGATCCGCGATGGATCGGCTGCGGTCGACAATTCGGGCGAGTTCCTCCAGCGAACGGGAGCGCGAAAGGTCCGCAAAAAGTCTGTCCATGTCGCGCGCGTGTGCCGCCTGGCGGTCAAGACGAGTCGACACGGAGGATTCTATCTGCTGCAGCAATACCCCAATGCGTGCGTCGTCGGCGAAGCCGGCGGCCAGTTCGCTGGCTTCTTGCTGCAATCCCATCAATTCGCCTGTTGGCGTGGAGTCGACGCGCTGAGCGAGCGAGGTGAGCAAAGAAATTCGTCGGTCGTGCTCCTCGCGCAGCCGCGAGAGCGCGCTGCCAATCTCGCTGCACATGGACTGAATCTGGTGCTCGTTGGGGAAGGTCGCCTGGATGCTGCGCAGGCGGTTATCGCCGTCCGCCAGGGAGGCGACATTCTGTACCCGTTCGATCTGGCCGCGGATCAGTTCGAGTTCAGCAATCGCCTGGTCGCGCGCACGCAGCCGGCCGTCCACTTCCTCGAGCACGAGAGATGCCGCGTTCTTCGCGTGTTCGTCAAGGTCTCCTGATTCGATTGCGCTGCGTAGTTCCGTCGCATCGCTGGAAATCCTGTCCAGTGCGATGCGTGCGTCGAGCGAGCGGCGCACCTCGATGGATGAGTTGAGGACGAGCTGCGCATGCTTTGCTCGCGCAGCATCTTCGGCGTGCTGCAACTCCTCGCGCCGGGCCGCTTCCTCACGTTCCTGGCGCAGGCGCTCCGCTTCCGAGCGGGTCAGAGCCAGCAGCGATTCGAGATTGGGTTCGCCGGGATACTTCTTGAGCGCGAGGGCAAGTGTTTCGATGGCCTCGGCCAGCCTGCCCTGGTCGGTGAGGATCTTAATGGCGAGACTCTGATCCTGAACGAAGCGGCGTCGCGCCGCGATGTCACGTTGCTTTTCAGAGATAGAACGCAGGCGCGCAAGGGTGGGATCGTCGGGAAAGCGCTGCAGACCCATCTCAGAGATGGTGCAGGCGGACGAGAAGTCGCCGTTGCGCAGCGCCTTCTCAATCTGATCGGTGATTTCCTGGAGATACCTGCGACGTTTCTCCTGTTCCTGGCCGCGCTCCGCCCACTGCAGGAGCTCCCTGATGTTGGAGTCAGCAGGATCGAGCTCTCCCGCCTGGTGCAGCGCATCGACGGCATCGCCGAAATCCCGTTTCGCGATGCCGCGGCGCGCCTGGTCGACATAGTCCTGAACCCGTTGTCGTCGCGTTCTTTCAGCCAGCTCTTTGTTGACGACCGAACCGAGTGCGCGCGCTTCGGAGTCCGCGGGGTCCAGACGCAGCGACTCTTCCACCGCGTCCCTGGCTTCGTCGAAGTCGCCGGCAAACAGAGCGGACTCGGCTCGGTTGAGCGCTTCGCGAACGGCACGAGCGCGGGTGATGGCGGAGTGAATTTCATCCACCAGCCGAACCGACTCTTTGTCAGAGGGATCGAGCTTGAGAGCCTGATCGGCGCAGGCCAGCGCTTCTTCAAATTGTCCGCCGGCCAAAGCAACCTGAGCCTGAGACCGCATTTGCACCGTCTGCGCCGATCGCTGTTCCTGCTGGATCGCTTTGCGTACGTCGCGCAGAAGGCGGTTGGCGCTCTCGTGCTGCCGATCGAGACGGATCACTTCGAGGAAGTGGACGCGTGCGCGCTCCAGATCATGGCGTTGCATCGCAGCTTCCGCGCGCTTCATACAGTCGGCAATGATGCCGGAAGTTAACTGTTTTTGGACGGCGAGGATCTCGAATCCGAATTCCTCAGCAGTCTGGTAGCGGTCGTTGACGTTCTTGGCAAGCGCGCGATTGAGCACCGTCTGCATCGCCGGCGGTATGTCGGACACCAGCTGGGCGAGCTGTGGCGGCTCATCCGTAAGAATTTTGACGAAAGTGGAGGCGGCATCACCCCCCTTGAACGGGAGTTGGCTGGTGAGGAATTCATAGAGCAGGACGCCTGTGGAGAAGATGTCGCTTCGGCCGTCAATAGGGAGAGAATTGATTTGTTCCGGCGACAGGTAATAAAGGCTGCCGACAAGCTGGCCGGCCTGGACGATCGTGCTCTCGCCCCCTGCTACGCGCGCCACGCCGAAGTCCACGATCTTGGCCGTGCCATCGCCGAGCAGGATCACGTTCGCCGGCTTGATGTCGCGATGGATGATATTGCGATCGTGGGCGTACTGTAACCCGTCGCAAATCTGCACCACCACGTCGAGCTTTTCGACGATCGGGACAGGACGCCGCTCCGCGATGATTCTGGAGACGGCGTCGCCCTCCAGATATTCCATGACGAGGTATGGGTTGCCATCCTGTTCGCCGCTGTCGTAGACGGTAACGATGTTTTTGTGGTGCAGGTTCCCCGTGGACTTCATCTCGCGGGAAAAGAAGCGGTCAAAATTCCCTGTAGTGGCAGTGGCTCCGGGATCGGATTGCCGGAGCATCTTGATGGCAACGGTGCGCCCGATGGCTGGGTCGTGGGCGCGAAAAACGATGCCCATCCCGCCCGTCCCTATGACGTCAATGACCTCGTACTTGCCGATGTGTCGAAGCGAGGGCTGCACCCCCATATCGCCAACTCCTGGGACGGATGCACAAAAGGACTGCAGGTCTCTGCAAACAAAAACCGAGGTGGGTCAGGACGGAAAGTCCGGCGGCTGGGGCCGCGGCCCGTCAGATCACTCAAAGTACCACAGTACGGTGTCGATTCAACAGCTCTTGTTTGAGGGGTTTATACGTAAAAACCGAGCATTGTTCCGCGTTTGACACCATGGCATGGGAATGGTGACCGGGGAGTGGCTGGCGTTTCACAAAAAAAGGGGCGGCAGGAGCTTACCGGGTCAGGACTTCGCATCCGTGAAAGAGTCGCTCCTGACCGGGCTATGGAGTAGCCGCTGCGGCGCGCCACTTTGCGGTAAGTTGAGGGTCAGACAGTGCCTTGATGTAAACCCCGCCGACCACGCTGCGTGCCTGGAACCCAATCTGTTTCCCCGTTTTCGTGTCGTACCAATCGGTTAGCGGCACCCGGCTGGGCGTCTCATGAAGCCAACGGTCAATCGCATCCAGAATCGTGGTGAACTGTGCCGGGGTGGAGGCAAGCGTCGCCGTCCACACGGACCAGTCCAGCTTGGTATAGTCTGCGCGATCGTCGAGCGGCAGGCCGTAAACGTTCATCTTCTTCATGTAGAACGCCAGCTCCGTCTCACGCACGTCCGCAGGAAATATTTTGTAGCCGAGGATCGTGTCCCACACCAGGTTGTATTTTTGGCTCCAGGTACCCGGGCTGTCGAAGGCCAGCTTGTAGTGATCGCCTTCCCGATCCATCCCGACCCACTTTATCGCGAAACTTCGCGCTGTTTCCATGTAGTCCTTCGCAACGTCATCCTTTTTCAGACGGTGCGCCAGGTCGGCATAAGCGGCCAGAGCTTCGATGGCTTTGATGGAAAGATTCGCATTGCGCGCGACGTGGCCTGCGAAGTCATCGGTGGTGAGTTGATTTTCCGGATCGAAACCTTTTTCGCGCAGATAATGTGCCCAGCTGCTGAGCTGCGGCCAGTACTGTTCAGAAAGTTGTGCGTTGTTCTCCGCCTGCGCCAGAGCATCCAGCAGGATCAGCATGTTGCCGCTCTCTTCAACCGGCATCTGATCCTCTTCAGTCTTCTCGCCTCCTCCGTACACCTGTCCGTTAGCCAGCGGATATTGCCCAAGGTCATGGGGCGCGAAGGGGAACTTCCAGCGCGGCAGTGCCGCATATTCGAGTACCGGGAGTAGTTGCGCCTCCAGCAGCTTCGGCTGCAGAAACAAGAAGAACGGAGCCGAAGGATAAAGTACATCGACTGTCGAGATGCACCCATTCGAGAAGTTTTCCTTGGGGAAAAACATGGGACGTCCGTCGACATCGGCAGCCAGATCGTGCGCGGCCAGCGTCTGCCGGTAGGCAAGGATCGCCAACTCCGCATAGTGCTCCCCGCCTGCTTTGGCCAGGTCGCGCGTCAAATCGGCATCGAATGCTGCGCCGCGCTTCCGGAGGTCTGCATACTGATGCTCGGCTGCATCCAGCATTTCCGCCACCGTCATCCCATTGCGCTGCCAGTAGGGCCGGAGGTTCCGCTCCAGATACTGGATCGCATAGCCCTCGGTATAGGAGACGAGCAGGTGGCGGCTGACCGGCTCTGCTCCGACGGAACCGTAATCGAATACAACGGCAAGATGCGGAGCTCTGCGGTCGGCGGACTCCGGCAGTTCGATGGTGTCACTGTCGGCAAGGCTTCCGTGCGCCGCGAACTCCCCTTCCGCATGGGGCGTGATCGCCAGCGCAGCCTGCTCATCCTTCGGGATACCGAGATGGAAATATCCCCAGTCGATGCGCAGATTGTCGCCGGAACGATTGAGGACGTTCTGAGTGGCAGACCCGGCTGACAGCACGTTGAGCGCGGCGGTCTGATTGCGAAAAGCTACGACTTTTTCTCCCCGGTCGTCGACCGCAATCACCGGGTCTACATCCAGAAGGATTGACACGGCGTGCCGGGCTCCATCGGACGATCGTGCGTCCAGAGCCACATAGGTGACCGGACGCGAGAGAAGGTCGAGATCGTTGACCAGCGCGGGCGTGAAAAAGGTTAGCCCGAGCTGAACACCGCCGGCGCGAAACTCATAGTGAGTTTGCGTTGGCGTAATCGAATGCGCCGTCTGCTGCATCGCCGCAACCTCACGTGGACTTTCTCCGATGAAGCGCATCGGCTTGTTGTCAATGCGGATAATGCCGGCGATTGGTTGCGGGGTGCCTGTCCAGTGCGTGGTGTTCGAATTCGTCAAGTTGTCGGTCGTCGACCAGACACTGAAATAGGGATTGTGCGTAATCAGCGGTGTGGCTGGCGCCCTCTGTTGCGAGATGGCGGACTGCAGGATGATAACCAGGGCGAGACATGTGGCCGGACCCGTTGCGAACCTTCTCATTGCGAGCTTTCCTCCGACAACAGCAGGGATTCCTTCGAATCGTATGCGTTGATGATTATGAATCGGGATTGAGCGCGCCTGGCGGAGCGTCGCTCTTGAGTTTGGGGCGATTCGCTTTTCGTACCGCCAGCAGTTGCGCGACCGCTGCTTTGCTCTTGTCTTTCTCTCCGAGGCGCGCGTAGGCCCGTCCGAGGAGATACCAGGCATCTTCAGAATTCGGATTGAGCTGAGCGGCCACCTGCAGGTGGGGCACCGCATCCGCGGCGCGATCTTCGTCCAACAACATTCGCCCAATCTCGCAATGCGCCGGCGCGTAGCGATCGTCGGCCGTCAGAGCTTGTTGCAGAGCTTCTTCTTCGCCCGGCTGATCCCGTTTGGCGCGGAGCGTGAGCGCAAGCTGAAAATAAGTACGCGGCTGTTTGGGATCCAGAGCGATGGCTGCGCGATATTCTTCAATCGCTCGATCAGGATCGCTGAGTTTGGCGAACACGTTGCCCAAAATGTAATGGGCCTGCCACGATCCGGCGTCCATCTGAATCGCTTTCTGGAGATCATCGCGCGCACCAGCGTAAAGCCCTGCGTCAAATTCGCTTTCCGCCAGTGTGATAAGAAACCGCGAAGCATCGCCGTAAGCGGTTCGCTGGCTCGTCAGCAATCGGTTTACATCCGGATAGCGTCCCTCCATCTGCATCACGTTGGCCAGCAACAACAAGCTCGGCAGTGATGGATGCTCTTTGTAGAGAGCCTCCGCAATGGCCTGTGCGGAGATCAGGCGGTTGGCCGCCATGTAAACCGTCGCAGCCATCTCCATCTCCTGTGCCGGTGTCGCTGCTGTTGGATGGAAGTGCGCCAAAGCCCCAACTGCTTTGTCGGGGTGCCGGTCGCCGAGGTATTCGCGCGCCAGAGAGGCGGCGATGCTGGTGTTGGTCGGCCACAAATTATGAGCGTGCTCAAGGATATGTTCCGCTTCCGGCATATTGCCGCCAGCCTCAGTGGCAGCGGCATACAACAAGGCCACCCGCGGGTCGCAATGCAGCGTGGCGAGCGAATAAAGCGCGTCTGCGGCTGAGGCATATTGCCCCTGTTCCATCAGCGCACTGGCGTTGCTGAGCGTCAGGTCCACGGCCTTGCTCGTAGGACATCGCTTTTGAGAAGAAGCCTGCATTGCGACTGGCGCCTTTTGCAGGCCGGCCGCCCTTGCCGATGTTCCGCTCCCAAACAGACAGAGAACAATGGCAAGAGCGACGGTTCGGATGTCATTCCCCTGGGACGGCACCATTACAGTCTACGGATCGGCGTCAGAAGGAGAACCTCCCACTCAGCTGAATTTCCCGCGCAGGTCCAGCATTGGAAACGTCGCCAAAATTACTGGCCAGATCGTAGCTGGATACCGTTCCGAAATTCACCCGGTTAAACGCATTGAAGAAGTCTCCCCTGAAAGTAAGGACATAGCGTTCGCCGAATTTCCAGTCCTTATATCCAGAGAGATCAAAGTCCTCCGAGCCTGGGTTTTCAAGATCGTGGGTCGTTGAATCACCCTGAACACCCACAGCATTCAGATTCATCACGTTTTGCGTGTTGAAATACGGTCCCAGCCTTCCGTGCCGGCCCAACCCGCCATGCAACGAATGATTATTGACCGAACCCAGAATGTCAGGTAGTCCACCGTCGAAGAAGCCGATGTTCTGGTTGCTGCCGAGCGTGGTCCATGGGCCGGTATGCAGCGTCATGATCCCGGCGATTTTCCACCCTCCCGCAATCTCGTTCAGGGCACCGTTACGATTCAGAAACTGCCTTCCCCGGCCAAAGGGGAGCTCGTAGATGGAGTTTACCGACATGATCTGGTTGATGTCTTCGGTGCAGTGGCCATAGTCGAGGTGCATATTGACGTGCCAGGCGAACTCGTCCTGGTAAGGTGTTCCAAGGCACTTGGACCACGTGTAATTCCCCATCAGCGAGAACCCGGAGCGGTACCGCTTCTCGATCCGGCCTGCCAGGGCGTCGTAGTTTGAAGTACCCGTCTCCTGGTTCTCCTGCACGCCGCTGTACTGCGGCCAGATGGCCGGTACGCCGGCCGTGTTGAGCGGATCGATCTCGTTGCGCTCTTCGTAATGCCGCTCGGCGCTTCCCATGTAGGAGGCTTCAAACAGCCAGTCGCGCATCGTGTGATCGACGGTCAGATTCCACTCATAGGCATACGGTGTTTTTCCGTCGGCCTGGATAAACGAAACCGTGGGCCCGCCACCGGAGAAGTTTCCGTTGGTCATGGTGGGTGAGAACATGTCACTCAGCGTGAACGACAGCGGCTTGCCAATCGCCGGGTTGTTGAAGCTGTCAACCTCATACAACTGCGTGGTGTCAACTTCCACCTCGTATTGGTTGATGTTGGCCTGTAGATAATACATGCCAAATCCGCCCTTGATATCGGTGGCCCCGGAGTTAAAGGGAGACCAGTTGAAGCCGAAGCGTGGGGAAAAATTCGTCCAGATCGGCTTCACCATGTTTCTGCCCAGCCCCAGAACCTTGGTGTCGGGATAGGTCAGATCCTGTCCTGTGGCCAGATCGAAGCTGCCTACGCGGTTGTTTAATTCCGTGGGTGGTGACCGATGCTCCCAGCGGCCGCCGACGTTCAGGGTCAGATGCGGCGTCACCTTCATGTTGTCCTGGACGTAATACGCCTGGTACCACATCCTTAGGTTCATGGTGGGGTCGCCGAGTGCAGTGCGAGTTGTATCGGGTACCCCCAGCAGGAGATCGGCGACCGGATCGCCGCTATAGACCCCGTTGAAGCCGATCGAAGTTGCCGACCAGTCCTCGTAGAGATACATCGGCTCATAGCGGATGTCGACACCTGCCGTGAGTTGATGCCTTCCCTTCTGCTTCATGAGGGAGTCTGTCCACATATTCAGACCTTCGCGGACGAGGTCTGTAGCGTTGGTGGATCCTGGATTGCCGTAGCCGGAAACCCCGATCTGCGGCGGGCCGTCCGATCCTGGCTGATCGTCCTCATTGATCAGTCCCAGCGGATTGGCATCTGCCTTGTCGTAGCCGTCACCGCGCTGCAGGCCCACAGCCGTGTGGCTCCAGCCATAACGAAAATTGTTGACCAGTGTCGGCGAGAAAAAGTGCGTATAGCCCACCGCGAGGTTCTTGGGGAACGAGGGATAGATTTGCTCATTGGCAGGGGTCATCCCCGGCGTCGTCACCGTCTGATCGTTCAGCGTGAACCGAACAAACGCGGTATCTTTGCTGGAAATGGTGTAGTCGAACCTGCCGCTCACCTGATTCCAGTTGTTAACCGTGGAGGCTACGTTGTAATAATTCGCGGTTCCGTTGTTATAAGAGCCGTTGGGTGCAGGGTAAAGCGCCAGTATTTTCTGCCCAATGGAGTTCCAGTACTGCTGAGGAATCTGGTTACCTGGGAAGATGGCATACCCGGTCGGCGTCGAGGGATCAAGCACGTAGGGGTTATAAAGCTGCTGATTATCGGCGGTGAAGTTTCCGGCAATCTGATTTGCATTTGGAACAAGGTTGTAGAGGTCGTTAGGCTGAATCTGCCGGAATCCTTCGTAGTTCGCGAAGAAGAACATCCTGTCCCGCCGGATGGGTCCTCCGACGCTGGCTCCAAACTGATTCTGGTGGAATGCCGGCGCCGCTCCTACGTCAAAGTAGTTGCGTGCGTCGAAGTCGTTATTGCGCAGGTATTCGTAGGCCGTTCCATGGAACTGGTTGGTGCCCGACCTCGTGACGACGTTCACGAACGCGCCGCCCACCCCATATTGCGCGGATGAGCCCGACTGCTCAACCCGGAACTCCTGAATCATATCCGGATCCGGGAGCAGGCCGGCAGCGCCGTACCAGGCATTGCGCGTCTCGATGCCATCGTATAGATAGCTGTTATCGTCTTCACGCAGTCCGCCAATGACGATAGCCACGGTTCCTCCCTGCGCGCTCCATCCGGAAGCGGGAGACGAGATCCCGTTCACGACAGGTACCACGCCCGAGGAAAGCTCGGCAAGTTGCAGATAGTCACGGCCGTTCAGGGGCATGCTGTCAATTTGCTGATTTTCAATCAGCTGCTGCTGATTGGAAGCCTGGGTATCGAGCAGCAAAGCTGCGGCTGAAACCGAAACCGTTTGCGTCTGAGTGCCCACCTGCAAGGCAATAGTTTGCTGCAGGGGCTGATCGACGAACAATTTGAATGGCTGGATTTTCTGAGTCTGGAATCCTGCTTTGGATACCTCCATGGTGTAGGTGCCCGGGGGAAGCTGCGTCACGTGGAATGACCCCATGTTGTCGGTCACGGCGCGGTAGCTGATTCCCGTCGCAGAGTTAACGACTGAAATATCAGCTCCGACGACAATGGCTCCAGTGGCGTCGGTCACAACACCATTGACCGCACTGGTTGTGTATTGCGCATGGCTGCAGACGGCCACAAACATCAGGATGAACGGCAACAGAATGGCCTGTCTTTTCATATGTCCTCCGAGAAATCAAACTCATGAACTTCGCCTGGTGATCGGTATAGGCTTTGCAATCGCCGAGTCTCTCAATCGTCCGGAGCGGAGGCGATTGCAAACGGTTACACTCGGCCACGCGTTCTTACGCGCCAAGCTGTGCGGCCCAAATCCTATTGCTTCTTTCGACAACCCGCAATATGACGAAGCACCCAATCCGCAGTGGTGCAGATGTACTATTCGATGCTCGCCGGGAATTCGCCCTTGCCTCGCCACGTTAGTGAAGTGCCCTGATAGAAGAATCAGATACGAGACCCACTCAAACGAGAACTCCATTAATTCCCTTGCCAGCCTCGCGCTATACGTCCTGTGCGGCTACCATCGCGCTAAGCGGCTTGCGGGTAAGGGAGGAACCGGATTGGGACGACTGAGCGTCATCTGGAAATGGTCGGTGGCCATCGCGTTCGCCTTCTTCTGTGTGGCTGTGGTCGCCGGGGTATGGGTTCGGTGGCGTCATGCTGCCCGTGCCGTCCCTACGCAGAGCTATGAACTACAGGCCGGGAGCCTCGACGGGTGGAAGTCAATTGGCGGGAACTGGAAAGTTGCCGACGGCGTGGTCTACAACGATTCCTACGAACGGGGGGCGAAGCTGATTACCGGGTCGAGCACCTGGAGAGACTACACACTTCGCTCCGATATCCGCTTTGAGGGGAATAACGCGGATATGGGAATGGTGGTGCGCACCACCAATGAAATGGAAGGTGTGGACACCTACGACGGCTACTATATCGGCCTGCGCACGCTGGACAATACAATGGTCGTCGGTCGCTCCCATTTCGGATGGGCGGAGTCGCGCCCCGTCGTCGTTCCCGGCGGCGTTCATCCCTCCATTTGGTACCGGCTGCGCGTCACCGCCGTCGGCTGCCACCTCGCCGTCTCCGTCCAGAACCTGTCCACAAAGGGAACCGCCTGGCTCGCGTTCTATGAGCCTTCCTGCGTCGAGTCCGGCCGCATCGGTCTGCGTTCTCTCAACGCGAGTGCCATGTGGAAGAACATCAGCATAGCCCCGGCGACCTGGAGCGACTACGAGGAAATGCGCAGCCACGCCGGCTCTGTGGAGCAGCCCGAGTTTCCTCCAAACCGTCCCTGGTGGACGCCGTGGCATACCGCGGCGCTGTTCGTTTGCGCATTGCTCCTGGCTCTGGCGCTGCAACTGGTCTACTTCCGTATGCAGCGGTGGAAGGCGACCCTCATCGTTCAGGAACGGGAGCGGCTGGCGCATGAGATCCACGACACCATGGCGCAGAGCTTTGCGGGCATTGGTTATCAAATTCAGGGGATCCGCAGCGGCGTCGTTCGCGCCGATCACGTCGATGCGCGGCGCGTAGCCGAGCAGTTGAGCGTGACCTATGAACTGGTCCGTAACTGCCACGAGGAAGCCAGTAGAACGATCGCAGTACTCAGTTCCATTTCGCCGCTCGCGCAGCAGGATTTGCTCGGCTTGTTAGCGGAAACGGCACGCAGAATCGCGGGAGACAAGATTCAGGTAACCAACAAACTGCATGGTAATCCTTCCCAGATTAGTCTGCGGCTGGCGGATACGCTGCTGCACGTGGGGCGCGAAGCCATTGCAAATGCGGTGCATCACGCCGCTCCGACCAGGTTAATTGTCACGCTCCGATGCCAACCCGATTATGTAGAGTTGAGCATAGAAGACAACGGGAGTGGATTTGAAGTCGCTAAGGAGACTGCGGGTTTTGGGATTCTCGGCATGCAGAAGCGAGCCCGCGATGTGGCTGGAACCCTCGAGATTGTCAGCACGCCGGGCCAGGGTACCCACGTCGTGATCCGCGCAAAGGATGTTCGCGATACTCTCCGTGATCGCCTCTTGATTGGACTCAGGGAAGTGTTTCGGACTAACACTCCGCACTTTGATTCGCGATAACCCTGGCCGACCGCAGCGTAATTACTCGGAAACCCGGATGAGCCCGCGGCGGATGGCCGTTGTTACCGCTTCAGTCCGGTCACGGGCATTCAGCTTCACCAGGCAACTGGAGACGTGATTGCGCGCTGTTTTATCGCTGATAAACAGCGTTTGCGCGATCTCCTTGTTACTGCGCCCTCGCGCTACCAGGGCCAGCACCTCAAGCTCCCGCTGGCTCAGCTCCACCCGCCCCACTGTGTATGAGAGCCGCCTTGCGATATCGGACGGGATGCAGCGCTGGCCGTTGTGCACCATCTCCACCGCACGAATAATTTCCCCCTGCGGCGTGCTCTTGAGGAGATAACCCATCGCGCCTGCCTGCAGCGAGCCGAGAATATCTTCGTCGGCCTCGTAGTTCGTGAGAACAAGAATCCGCAGATCCGGCTGAATACGGCGTAGTTCGGCAATCGCCTGGACGCCGTCGATCTCCGGCATGCGCAGATCCATCAAAACCACCTCCGGGCGCAGTAGCTCAACCTCGGTGATGGCCTCTTTCGCCGATTCCGCCATGCCAACCACAACGATGCTCTCTTCGCTTTCGAGCATGGTACGAAGTCCGATGCGCACTACGGGATGGTCATCGACGATGAGGACTTTGATGGGGTGATCGCCGACCGCAGACGACGGGTGACCTGTACGAACGTTCACCGTGGTTTCGAGTTTCGCTGTCACTTCGATCATCATGGGTGCAGCTTTTCCGGATCGCTGGAATTCCTCCGATCGGGCTCGTAGGGATCCGCGCCAGGTTCCCGGAACATTCGTATGAGATGATATCCCGATTTGGCGGAGCTTTCGATTCGCCGATCGGCTCCAAAAGATACTCCCTCGCCTGTGTACTGGACTCGGGTCGGCGACAAAGACAGCCCGTTCGTCACATCGTTCTCAAAACAGAGCTTCGTGTACGCGAATCAGTCGCGCCACCCAGGTACGCTGCTGTCAAAGGCGCCTCAGCCAGGTCCCGTGTCATAGCCGCGAAGGCACGGGCTGCGCTCTGGTTGCTGAGGCCCTAGCGCGCCGGGCTCACCTCGATCCGCAAAGACCGCGCGGACTCCTTCCGCAGCCAGATCACGAGATCCGTTCCCTCCAGGTGCAGGACGTGTCCCACGCGAAAATCTTCGCCCCACTTCACCGCGCCGCCATCAACCCGCAGCTGGGCGTCTCCATCCCCCCAGTTCTTTATGACCACGGCGGGATCGAACAAGGGCGATGCCTCACTGGCCGCAAAAGTGAGTTGCAGGGATCGTGGCTCGCGGTCGCCGTTTTTGGCGACCACCCACGCTCGTTGCGTCGGATCATATCCCTGACTGGTATACCCCGCGGTGGTCATCTCCATTTCCGGCGGTGTAATCCACGACTTTGCCAACGGCAGCAGCTCTGACGCGCTGCGCGTAGTGAGACCGTCCATCAGGATCTTGGTTTCGCCGTTGGCGTCGCGGCTGTACATTTTCCAGTAAAGGTGAGAAAGCGAACTGTGAGAGGCACGATCATTGGACACACACGGGCGATCGCTCGAAGCAATCTGCGCCACGGGCCAGTGATTCCAGCACTCGAACCCAAAATACGTATCCTCGTTGCCGTAGATATCGGCGCTCGCATCCTGCCCGTTCGTTATCTCGAACGGCTTCCACTCGGATTTCAAATTGACGACCTGGATATTGGGGTGCTCCGGCCCGGTAACGCCCGCAGGCCCGCTGGCGGGACTGAATTCTCCCGCCATTTTGGGGTGCCACGTATAGCTTTTCGTCTCGCCCTGCATATTCTCCAGCGTCAACGCATCCCAGTGGATGTCGTCTTCCGGTCGCATTCCAGGTTGGTGCAGCACGATCGTTTCCTGCCACTCATGCGGCCGGCTCGCGCTGCCTTCGTGCAGCACCTGCTTTCGAATTGCGACACCATCCGGATAAACCGTCCAGTACTCATCGATCCAGTTAAACCACCCTGTGTCCGGATCCGGAAATGCCCCGGCGTATTGTTCGACCTCGGTGTCCGCGTAACGCCAGTGAATCACAGCACGCGCGTCGCTGCTTTCCAGAATGCTGACCCGGGAGTAGCGGCTCTGCTTGTCTGACATCGGCTCGCAGTCCCAGCCGGGAGCGCATGCGTCGTTGCCCCAGATCTCCACAAATTCATCGGTGTACCACTTATCGTTTTCTGTCACCCATGCGGGGATGAAGTTGGTGCCCTGCCAGAACACGAGGCGGATGGGCGACGCGTCAAACCGCACCACAACATCTGAATCGGACCCTGTGCGTCGAAGGTTGTCCCACGTGTCCTGATAGCGCAGGGTTGCGTACACCGCACCGAAGCGGCCCGCTCCCGTCGGTCCGGAGGGCATTTTCGGCCAGGGCAGCACCTCGCCTGCCGGCGCCCTCGCGGCAGCATAATCCTGACCAATCTCTTCCGCGCCGGTGCTGTGCCCGCGGATTTCCAACTCGTCGAGAATCCCATCCAGCGAGTACCAGATGGGAAATTTCGGTTTCACAACTGCCTCAGGGAAGGGAAGTGTGGCCTCGCGCACGCGCCCAATCAGAATGTCTGTCTGCGCAGGCGAGAACATTCCCTGAACGTCGATCTGGCCGGCAGGCTTTCCATTCAGGAAGATCGTGAGTCTACCTTCACCGTTGTTGGTTTCGTATGTACCGGCGATGTGCGCCCACTTCTTCAGCGGCAAAGTCTGCCTGGAAACCAGCATTTTCCACTGCCCGTCGATCGAAGCCGCCAGCGCAAAATGCCCAAACGCGTCGATACCGAAAAAGAATCCTTCCTGGCGGTTCAACTCCTGATCGACAATGGGAACCCAGTTCCACGGAAGTGTATTCAGCGCCACCCAGGCTTCGACTGTGAAGCCATCAGGGCCAGCGATCGGCGAGTGAGTCGCTGCGATCGTCAACCGGGTAGTGTAGCCGTCGAATCGCACCGCATCCCCGGTCACTCCTGGCACGTAGGACCAGAAGCCGGCCAGCGTTGCGGTCGGCCCTGCGGCATCGCTCACCGGTCTGGAGCCTTGGGACGAGGAAAAAGCAAAGTGCAAATCCGGCGCGGTTTGTGCCGCAAGCGCACCAGAGCACAGACCGAACAACACAAGCGCCGGCAATCGACGGCGGCACAGCTTCTTCACGATGTGAGACGGTGGTTTGAAACCATTGATCATCCAGAAGGACCCAACACTAATGCTGCCTCGGAGCTCTGTCAAGGCATGGGCACTTCGCAATTGTGAGGCCGCGTCAGACTTTCATCGACAGACCCAGGAACTCGGCGCCACTGTCTTCAATGACGGAGTTGAAAGCTTTTAATAACCGGCTCGAGCCTCTCTTGTCAGCTGCCCCACCTTCTTATTAATTCTTGATGCAAACGGATGAATCAATATGCAGGTACACGCACCTGATGAAGTTCCACAGACACATTCCCAGGATCAGGTTGATACATTCCATCGCGTGGCCGATTGATCCACACCTGAACGACGGATTGTTTATTGCAGCCCGCCATTCAGGCGTAAAGCTTGACAGTGTACGGTGCGCGGAATAAATTCAACACGGCCCAGACGTCAAAGCTTTCAAATATTTCACGCGCAATGTCATTTACTTGGGCGGAAACAGCTCTTCTCTGACAACCCATCGTCGAATTCCTGGAGCCGTATCGTATGCCCTCGCCCATCGTCGTTGTCGGTAGCATCAATCTCGATCTCGTCTGCACCGGAAAACGAATCCCTGCGCCCGGCGAGACATTGAAAAGTGACAAATTTCAGAGCTTTCATGGAGGGAAAGGCGCCAATCAGGCGGTTGCGGTTGCTCGTTTGGGTTATCCCGTCAACATGATCGGCAAGGTTGGCGACGATGAATTTGGGATCAGGCTGCGTCGTGGCCTTCGTGACGCGCGGGCGGGGATTCGGGGTGTCTCCGTAGCGAAGGGCATGTCCTCCGGGGTTGCGCTGATCACCGTCGATAGCACGGGGCAAAACAGCATCAGCGTGGTTGCGGGAGCCAACGACCGTCTGCTGCCGCGCGACATCGAGAAGATTCTTCCTCAGATGCGTTCGGTCGGGATGATTCTCACGCAACTGGAGATCCCTATGGAGACGGTCGATTATCTTTGCACGATGGCTCGCCGCTTTGGGATTCCGGTGATGCTCGATCCCGCGCCGGCGCGTCCGATTCCCAGGAAAGTATTGCGTAATGTTACGTATCTGACGCCGAACGAAACCGAGACCTGTGCCCTCTGCGGGCTCGCGCCCGGCGAGTTGACTCCCGCCAACGTTGCCTCTGTCGCAGAACTGCTTCTGGCCAGCGGGCCTGCCGCGGTGATCGTCAAAATGGGGAGTCACGGTGCCTATATTGCCGGCGCTGACGGACTCCGACGCATGATTCCCGCATTCAAAGTCAAAGCCGTCGATTCCACCGCCGCAGGCGACGCGTTCAATGCCGGACTCGCGGTTGGTCTGCTCCGGGGAATGTCTTTGGCAGAGGCGGGACGCTATGGCGCTGCGGTCGGAGCGCTCTGCACTACATGCGCCGGCGCACAAACCTCTATGCCCTCGGCAAGCGAAGTGGACCGTCTGCTCGCCTCCTCGACCGCTAAACCGGCGCGCATCCGCGAAAAGAAAGAACGTTCCCGACTGCGTCAGCGGAGGGCTCCGACAAGTTCGTCAGAATTCGGTCTCCGTGGCTGATTGCGCTGGCGCTCACGGTGTCTGCGATCCCCGGGCGGAATCGCGTTCTCCAACGAAAGTCCCTTGAATGCTGCGGAAACTCCTGCCATGTGGCGGTGAATGCGAAGGACTTCATCTTCCACCCGTAGGAGAAGCGGTGAGCGGGCCAGGTGAAGAAGTACTTCGAGCGAGGGATCTAGCCTCCGCAGGCTTCATTTTCGGCGCGGACAGAAAGCGAATACTACTGCGAGCTGAGGAGACGAAAGATGAAAGCGATAGTTGTCCATCAATACGGCGGTCCTGAAGTACTCAGGTTCGAAGAATATCCCGATCCGGTTCCGGGTCAGGGAGAAGTGCTGGTACGGGTTGCTGCCGCGAGCGTGAATCCGGTCGACTACAAGCGACGCGCTGGATTAACAAAAGATTTTTACCCTATGCAGTTCCCGGGACTTATAGGAGTGGATATGGCGGGAACCGTAGATACGACGGGGCCGGGAGTGGAAGACTTTTCCGTCGGTGACCAGGTATTTGCTATGGCGGATAACAGTTACGCCGAACTTTGTGTTGTGAAAGCCGCGAATCTGGCGAAAGTTCCCAGGGGGCTCGATTTGATCGAGGCGGCGGCGCTGCCACTTGTGACAACGACGGGCAACCAGCTTCTGTTTGCAGCGGGTATCAAAAAGGGTCAAACGGTTCTGGTTGCAGGGGCCGCTGGAAATGTCGGGCGTTCGGCGGTATTCACTGCGAAGACTCGCGGTGCGATTGTAATTGCGGGGGTCTTGAAGAGGCAGATCGATAACGCGAAGACCGTTGGAGCGGATCAGATGGCCGCAACCGACGACGACACCGCAGTTGCGAACCTTCCGCCCCTCGACGCCGTGGCGGATGCGGTAGGCGGTGAAACCGGCGAGAAGCTGATCGCGAGAGTCAAGCCACGAGGAGTGTATGCATCGGTTGTGGGCGCGCCGCGGAACGCCGCGCAGTATCCAACGGTCAAAGTGGTGACAGTGTTCTCGAAGTTCGACAGGCAAACGCTCGAGTTCATGGCCGAAGCGGTGCGCGATGGCAAACTGGTTATCCCGATCAGCCTGAAACTACCCCTGAGTAAGGCGGCCGAGGCTCATAGAGCAGCAGAGAAGGGTGGTATCGGGAAGATCCTGCTGGTGCCGTAACTTTATTTTGAGCGAAAGGACGATGCGAAATGAAAAAAGACCGCCGCGGGATCAATCCCGCTTCGAAGCCGAGCGGCGATGGGTGTGTGGAATGCCTGGCATCATCGCGGGGTTGGTGGCTTCATCTCCGCCGGTGTGCGGAATGCGGGCACATCGGATGCTGCGACAGTTCTCCGAGCCAGCATGCGTCGAGGCATGCGTCGGAAACGGGGCACCCGATCATTGCTAGCTTCGAGCCGGGGGAAGATTGGTTTTTCGATTATGAGACGCAGGGGATGATCCGGGGTGTCGAGTTGCTTCCGCCGCATTCCCACCCACAGGATCAACCCGCACCCGGACCGGCAGGAAAGGTTCCAGCGAATTGGGAATCCCTGCTGCACTAGCCGGCGTCGATCCATTGTTTATCAGGGCAGCCGGACCTGTTAACGACTCGAGCCAATAGCTCGTGCCGTTGGCGGCGACTAATGAGGTGAATTAAGTTGCAGGGCTGAAGCCAGCGCCTCCAACGCCCGTCGCTGGTATGGTTCGGCGTCCGCACGAGTGAAGACCGGCTTAATGGCATCGACGTCTTTGCGTGCTGTGCCAAAGTCCTTTTGCCGGTACGCGATCTCGGCCTGGAGCAGGGTGACGCCCGCTCCGGTGTTGGGGTCGCCGGTGAGCTGGGCGACTGCGGCAACGTCAATTCCAGAAAGCAGCCGGCTCGCTTCGTCGAGCCGATTGCGGCCGATGAGACACGCCGCAAGCGTGGACGCGGTTCCGCCGGTTAGACCTGCTCGGGGGCCAAAAGCTGCGACGCCGTCGTCGTACGCTTTACGAGCGTTCGATTCACCCTCGATGAAATTTCCCGACCGGCACATGGCGAGCGATGCGTCAGACAGGGTCGCGACGGCGAAGAAGGAACGCGCGCCTTGTTTCTGCACAGCGATGTTGTAGATGGTCATGTCGTCGCGCACCGTATCTTTCCAGAGACCCAGGCTGCCTTCAGACTGGGCGCGCGTGGAGAGCAGCTGCATAGTCAGCTCGTGGTCCGGACCCAGACGCGCGACGAAGTCGGGATAGACCGCAGTGGTCTCGCGTACGGCATCCTCAAATTTGTTTTCGATCATGAACGCCTGAGCAAGGTTGAGGCGGACGCGCAGAACGTTGGGACTTTCCGGCCCGGCAAGGTCGGTAAACGCCGCAATAAGAAACCGGAACGTCTCTTCGGCTTTCGCTCCCTGACCGAGACGGATGTAGCAGAAGCCAAGACGCTGCTGAAAAGTGAGCCGGGCAGCCTGGTCGAACATAGGCAACACGCGAGAGCGATCGACAGCCATCTGGAACTCGCGCGCTGCAGCCGCGGCGTTGTTGTCGATCAGGGCGATCATGCCGCGTGCGGAAGCGACCCATACCTGGAGTTCCGGGCGCGGATGGTCCAGGCCCGCGATCAGCTTTTCCTGCGAGGCCAGGATCGATTTCGCCAGTGGCTGGGAGTCCTTTTGGTAGCTGCGCGCAACGGCGGTCACTCGCTGCAAGTTGGCAATGATGGCGTCCTGCGACGACGGTCCCTGTACCTGGCGGAAGAGCGCCGCGGCACGCTCGTATTCGGGCAGAGCATCGGCATAGTCGGTGCGGTTGTCCAGGGCTCGCGCGATCGTCTGGTGCAGCCGCGCAGCGATCAGAGGCTCCGTGCTGAACTGGCTGTCGATGGAGGGAGACGCCTGTTTGATAGCGTCGGTGAGGGATTCGCTGGCCTTACCGCTGAGGAAGGGGTTGCTGCGGCCGAGCAGGTCATCCGATAGAAACTGATTGATCGACGAGGCGATCGCGGTTTGACGGCTGGCGTAATCTCTTTCCCGGCGGGCGCGCTGATAGAGGATGAGACTGACGGCGAGACCGGCGACGAGGGCCACCAGAGCCAGAACGATCCATGGACGGCGTGCTCTGGATTCGGCGAGTCGCCGCTCGGCGCGCTGTGCGCGAAGCCTCGCGGAGTCCAGTTCATCGCGGCGGGCCCGGCGCTCATCAAGGCTCTGCAGGCGGTCAGCGAGTTCGGCCGCGGTACTGAGCCGGCGTGCGGGATCGCCCGCCGCGGCCGCAGCCACATCTTCGCGAAGCAGCGGATCGTGAATCTGGTCTTCCCAGCCGGGTGCAAGCGGACGCCGGAAATCTCCGACCAGAAGCTGATAGAGAAGAACGCCCAGAGCGTAGACGTCGGAGGAGGCGCTGCCGGTCTCTCCCCCGAGGACCTCAGGCGCTAGATACATCAGGGTTCCGGTCAGGGAGTCGTCGTCGGGGCGAGTGGTGCGGGTGAAGCCGAGGTTCGTGATGCCGAGGGCCTGGAGACGCGAGGGGTCGAAGAGAGAGGCGCTCCCGAAGTCCGCGATTTTGATCTGCCAGCCTGAGCCGAGCTTCGATGGGGTGACAAGGATGTTCGCAGGCTTCAGATCTTTGTGGAGGACGCCAATTCCCTGGGCGGCGGCAACCGCGTGGACGATATCGATAAGAAGCTGCAGGCGAAGAGCGGCAGGAATACCAGCGAGGCCACCCTGCGTTTCGGACCACTCGGCAAGATTGGGCCCTGCGTACTCGCTTTCGATGAAATAGGGAAGGGTGTCGAAGTTCCATTCGAGAATGCGGACGAACTCGGGCCGATCTGCCAGGGATTCGCGGAGGAATCGCGCAATCGTGACTTCACGCTTCAGTCCCTTGAGACGAATGCCATCGCTGGCAAACTTAAAGACGCGTTGCTCGTGGGTGCGGGGGTTGCGGGCGATCCAGACCTCGCCGGCGCCGGAAGGCTCGAGAGCGCGAACCAGCTGCCATTGTTCCCGACCGGGGACAAATTGTTCTGGCTGTAAATAAAGCTCGGGATCGGGAGGGGCGGCGACCGATTTACAAAAGACCGGGACCGCCATGCGATATCCGACGCGCGGAACGGTGACCACAGCCGGACTCGTCTCGTCGCCCATGGCCTTGCGGAGTTTGGAGACGGCCGTGGCGAGTGACCCGTCGACGACCATGACGCCGGGCCAGACAGACTCGAGCAATTCCTCTTTGGTCACAACTTCCCCCGCGTGCATCAGGAGCTGCAGCAGGATGTCAAGAGGCTTGGCTTCGACATCGACCGTATGCCCGTCGACGCGGAGAGATCGTCGCAACTCGTCGAACTCATAGCGATCGAAGCGCCACAGGCGTCCGCCCGTCTCTTCCACTCCGCCTCCAACGCTCTTGTAGTTCACGAGCTTAGCGCCCCTTTAGAGTTCTTTAGATATCCGTCAGGACACGCGATGGGCGATTGAGGCAGGGTTGCGGAACCATCAGGCCTGCTGGAAGGAGAAGAACATTCTGCCACACCCGGCGAGCCTGGACCAGAGAGAAGCGAGGTAAACAATGTCAATACGCGGCAAAGTACTGCAGGGCGGTGCGGGCGGCCAGGGTGTGGTCACCGTAAACGGGCAACAATATTCGTTCTCGACCGCAGCGTGGCGGTCGGATGTGTCGCCGGCGGCGGGTATGTCCGCGGATGTGGAGTTCGGCGCGGACGGCAACATCAGCCAGCTGACGCAGGTCCCGGAGCAACAGGTGACAAAGGAACAGGCGGAAGCGGTCATGAACGCGGCGCGGCAAAAAGGCGGAGCGGTAGTCTCGGCCGCGGTAGCAAAGTTCGGCGTGCCGCTGCTGGTGTCAACTGGGTTGCTGCTGATCGCGTGGTTCTTCCTGAGCGCGGTTTCGGTAACGACGCCTTTTGCGAAAATCAGCTTCACCTTCTGGCAGGTACTGGGATTTGTGAATGCTTCGAACGCCTGGGAGGCGGTGATGTCCGGTGGAGGAAGCGCGCCGAGCACGGGCATCTACGGTTTGATTGCGTTCGTGGCACTGGCGGGGCCCTATGTTCGGTTTTTCTGGAAGGACAAGCGGGCGGCGCTGGGGGGATTCCTGCCGCTGGTATTTCTTCTTTTCGTTGGAATCATGGTGCGCAGCACGATTTCCAGCGCAACTGGCGGTACTGCTTCCGGACCCTTCGGTGACCTCGAGCGCCAGGCACAGCAGGAGATGATGAACGCGATTTCCGTGGGCATGGGTGCGTACCTCTCCCTTCTGGTGAGTGCATATCTGGGTTGGGTCTCATTGAAGCTGTTTCTCGCGGGGCGCGCGAAGGTTGCGGCAACACACCCCGCTACCACGACCAATTCATAACACGCGAATCCAGGCGGGCGTGAGCGGTTGGTTTGCAGCCGGCGGCTCGATTCCAGGAACGTAAAACCAAAAAACAATATCGGAGGCAGGAAATGAAGCTGAAGTTTACAGGGATGGCTGCGGGTCTGCTGTTGGTGTGCTGTCTGGGATGCGGCAACAGTGTTCAGGGCAATACTTATGCGGACGCAAATGGGATGATGAAAATCGATTTCCAGAGTGGCGGAAAGGCGCTGGTGACGATTGGCATGTCGAGCCAAAACTGCCAGTGGTCGCAGAGCAGCAGCAACATTGCCGTGAAATGCGCCGACGACACGATGCAACTGACGCTGAACAACGATGGGTCGCTGGCCGGACCGCCCAATGGAATGGTGGGCCCGCTGACGAAGGTAAAGCAGTAGCCGGTTAATCCACAAACTCGACGCCGCCGATGCGTTCATCAAACGGGCAGATCGCAAAGGAAAAGCCCCGGATCGCTGCATACTGCGACCGGGGCAGTCGAGAGGGCCAGCAGGAGCCAGCAAATCGCCCTCTCACTCCTTATACGATCCAACAGGGCGGAAAGTTGGTGAGAACAGACGAAAGTTTCGATTGTCGCCGGTCGGCGGGTAAATGCCGTCCAAAATCATCCCTGCAACTGGACCCCGAGGAATCCTGGGTTGAGATCGGGCCAATTCAGGTATCGCCGTTTCTGCTCTCAACCACGAGGTGTGCATTGCCGGTAGCTGGATTCGTCAACAGCACAGGAGAGACCCCAAAGGCGGTGCGCAGATTTTCTGTCGTGAGCACATCTGCAGTGCTTCCATCGGCGAGGATATTTCCGTGGTGAATCAGGAGCAGGCGGTCGGCGAACCGTACAGCCAGGTTGAGGTCGTGCACCACACCTACAACAACCACATCTGTTTGCGACGCAAAGGTCCGTACCTTTTCCATGAAATCGATCTGATGACGAATATCGAGAAACGTTAAAGGCTCGTCGAGGAAGAGGTAGCGAGCTGAATCGCCCAGCGGACGCCAGATCTGCGCCAGCACCCGCGCAAACTGCACGCGCTGTTTCTCGCCTCCGCTGAGTGTGCCGTAACTGCGATCAGCCATATCGGTGACGTCGAAGAACCGCATGACTTCGTCGCAAATCTCAAGGTCGCCGGCACCGGGGCGCGCTCCGAAATGGGGATAGCGTCCCATTAACACTAACTCGCGAACCGGAATGGAGAAGGCGACCTCGACGGCCTGGGAAAGCACAGCACGGCGTTGCGCCAGAGAGCGTTCACTGAAGCGCGTCACGTCTGCGTCGTCGTACAGAACGTGCCCTTGGTGGGGCCGCTCGAGTCGAGTGAGCAGCTTGATCAAGGTGGATTTGCCTGCCCCGTTCGCTCCCATGATGAGATGGAGACGCCCGGGCTCGAAACGCGCAGAGACGTGGTCGATCAGAGCACGGCTGCCGGCCCGGAAGACGAGATCAGTCGCGGTGAGCATGGATCAGGACAGATACTCCCGACTCCGAAGCAGCGAAAGAAACACCGGTACGCCGACGACGGCGGTGACGATTCCGATGGGCAGTTCGGCGGGACGCAGCAACGTGCGCGCGATCAGATCGGCGACGCTGAGCAACGTTGCCCCCAGCAAGGCGCTGCCCAGGATCAGGAAGCGATTGTCCGGACCGCGCAGGATGCGGAGGATATGCGGGACGACCAGACCGACGAAGCTGATTACTCCGGTAAAAGCGGTGGCCACAGCGACCATGAGCACATTGATGGTGAGCACGATCCACTTGAGGCGTGCAACGTTGACGCCGAGCGCGGTTGCCTCGTCCTCGCCGATCATCAGCGCGTTGAGGGATTTTGCGCAGACAACGGCAAACGCCAGTCCGACGACCGTGGCCGCGCCTACGACAACCACGGAGTTCCAGTCCGCGCCGGAGAGCGTGCCAAGGTTCCAGTAAATGATGGAACGCGCCTGCGGATCGCGGGCGACGTAAGACAGGAATCCAATGCCGCTCATAAAGAGCGCGTTGATGGCTAACCCGGTGAGCAGAAGACGCAGGATGGAACTGCGGCCCTGGTTCCTGGTGTGGGCCAGGGCAAAAACTAAGTAGGTTGAAAGGACGCCGCCGGTGCACGCTGCCAGCGGAAGTGTCCAGCCGCCAAGATTCACTTTGAGCAACGCACCGAAAACATAGAAGAGAGCCGCGCCGAAGGCCGCTCCACTGGATGTGCCGACGAGGCCGGGCTCGACAATTGGATTGCGAAACAGCGCCTGCATGAGGGTGCCGCCCACTCCGAGGCACGCGCCGACCAGCAGGCAGAGAATCGCGCGCGGGACGCGCAGCTGCATAAAGATTCTTTGATCGAGCGGGAGATCGCCGCGTCCGGAGAGTTTGCCCCAGACAGCCGCGGCCATGTCATGTGCGGAAAACTCCATGGCTCCGAAACGGATTGAAACCGCGGTTGTCGCGATCATCACCAGGAATAACAGCGCCAGCCAGAGGCAGTCCGCTCGACGGGAGTTCATTGATGGATCAGCTGCGCCAGCTTCACGATGTTCTCGCCGGTATCCGGCCCAAAGTACATCAGCTGGTGCTCGGGGATGCGATAGATCCGGTTGTTCTTGGCGGCGTCGGTTTCGGCCACCCCCGGCAGTGTTTTCGCCTGCTCCGCTGAGCCGAGCCGGTCAAATCCGTATTCGGTCATCAGAATCACCTGCGGATTGCTCTGCGCGATGATTTCCGGAGAGATCATGCGCTGCATCCCTGGCCTATCGAGAGCCAGCTTCCCGCCGGCGAGCTCGACCATCTTGCCGGCGGTACTGGCGTCCCCACCACCTCCGTTGCCGACAAGCAGGTACACGTTGGAAGCGCGTCCAAAATGAATGATGGCCACGCGCGGAGTTGTCGAATACTTCTTGGTGGCGGCCGCGGCTTCCGCCATTTCACGATCGATGCGGGCGCAAAGTTCTTCGGCACGCTGCTCCTTGTGAAAGAACGCGCCCATCTCGCGCATCAGCGCTTTGGTTCCTTCCACGGAGTCGTCTTTTGCCTGGAACGTCTTCATGGGGACCTTGAGCGCCTGCAATTGCCGGACTACGTTATCGGGGCCGATGTTGTTGTCGTCGATAATGAGGGTGGGCTTGAGCGAAAGAATCCCTTCAGCGCTCAGAGCGCGGTGATAGCCGACCGTAGGCAGATTCTTAATTTCCGGTGGATAGGTGCTGGAGTAATCGACACCGACGAGATTGGACTGCGCGCCCAGTGCGTAAATCATCTCGTTATAAGCCTCGCCGATGCAGATGATCCGCTGCGGGCCGGACTGGGTCGTGGCGTTGCGGCCGAAACGGCCGCAGCCGGTGAGTGCGCAGGCGCATACAAGAAGCAAAAAGAATCTGGGTCGATTCACAGGAGGTTTAAGGATACATGTATTCAGACGCCGCCCAAATGCAGGATGCGCTCGAAAAGACTGTAGATGGTCCATGGAAACGAGATCACTGCCGCGCCGGCCAGAAGGAGCAGCAATGCCACCAATCCGAGATGCAGGGAGGCCGGGGCCGGACGGGAAGGTTGAGGTGGGTGAAGAAGGCGACCGACACGGACAGCGAGTCCAGTCTCAGCGGAAGTGAGCGTGGCGCAGATGACTGAAGGACGAGAATTTCGAACTGCGCGAGCTGTGTATACCAGGGCCTGGGCGAGCAGCAGGGAACGGGCCGAGTCGCCGCGTACGGCATCGTCGTCGGCAGCCCAGTCGGCGGCCCTTTGCCAATGCCACAGCCAGGGATCGACAGGGAGCCGCGGGAGAAAACTGAGAGAGAGGAGCTTCCAGTTGTCGTGGTGCTCGGCGTGGGAGCGCTCGTGGTCAAGAGCAACGCGCAGAGCGTCTGCGTCGAGACCGCCCGCTTCGAGCAAATCGGCTGAAACGAGAATCAGCGGACGCATAAATCCAACGAGCGCGAAGGGAGGATTGGCCTCCGCGAGGGCGAGGACAGGAGTGGATTGACTCGTGTGCCGGATAACGTGGCCGGAAGTTTGGCAGGCCCTGACGTAGTCGAGAGTGCGGAGAGCCATGCGGAGGCCGCTGACCAGCGTGGATACGAACCAAAGAACCACTGCCGCCGCGAGCAGAAGGCAAAGCCAGCCAACGGACTCGGTTTCTCGCGTGGGTTCATAGCGCAGGTATTCCGGAAGACAGAAAGCATTGGCAATCATGATTGCCAGCAGCAAAGGCGCGATCTGGACCAGATAGAGAATGCATTCGCGCCGGCGAGCCGTGGCGGCTTCGAGACGGCTAAGGATGAAGCGCGCATTGAGGGAGAGGAGCAGTTGAGCCGCCGCGTAGATGAAGCCCGACAGGACGGTGAGAAGACAGAGCAATCGCAGGGTAAAAGACAGGGTCATCGGGCGTCCTCGTTTTCCGAGGCCGACTGACTTGATTCAGACTTTTGCAGTTGAGACTGAGCGCGGGCCTCCTGGATGCTGGATTCAAGGCGATCGAGAAGCTCAGTGTCGTAATGATGGACAGCGTCGACGAGGCAGGAGACCAGCACTTCGGGACCCACGTCGGATTCGGAAAAGAAGCGGCGGATGATATTGGCGGCGCGCTGTCCTTCAAAGTCGCGGGCGGAGAGGGTTGGGGAGTAGAGAAAAGCCCGATTTTGCTTTTTGCGTTGCAGGAAACCCTTGCGGAAGAGACGATCGAGCGTCGTCATGACAGTGGTGTAGGCGAGACTGGCGCTGAGATGGTCGATAACCTGCTGCACGGTGGCGCTGCCAAGTTCTCGGAGAACCGACAGAACCTCGCGCTCCCGACGACCGAGACCGCTGGCGGGCATAGTAAACGCCCGATCGCTATGAGCGGCGCGCCCCTGATCTGGGCCGGGGCCGAAAGATGCGTTAGGTTCTGTCATGCAGTGATTCTGCGGGGCGATTCTGATGATAAGCCGAAACCGGGTTGTGGAGTGAGGAGAGGGTGGGCGGCGAGGTGCAGGAACCTGCGTGGTTCACGGGCAAAAGCAAGGAGCTACTACCTATGGTAGTACTCGGCTCATTCTCGTACTCCTAAGAACTGAAATCGTTTCCCATCATTTCAATCCGATCAGAATCCCTGGAGAGACATGTCGAAATTGTGTGGTTCAATGTTGCTGCTTTTGTTGGCCGGTGGTCTGTACGCTCAAAGTCCGGATACCGCAGCTCTGCGTGGAACGGTGACGGGCCCGAACGGCCAGGTATTGTCGGGAGTGCGGATTGTGGTGGAAGACGAGCAGCAGCATGCGTTGAGGTCGATGGAGACGACAACGCAGGGGACGTTTGCCGCAGAAGGATTGCCGGCAGAGCAGTTGGTATTGGTGCGGGCGAGCTATCAGGGATTGGCGGATGCGGCGACAGGCAGGCTGATGCTGGCGGCGGGCGCGACAGCGGACGTGCGGCTTGAGATGCAGATTCCGAGTGTGCATGCCGAAGTAACGGTGACAGGAGCGGCGGGTGAGGTGCGGGCGGATGAGCCGCAGCTGGGCGATCGCCTGGCGGCCCAGCAGATGGAGGCGACGCCGCTACTGAATCGCCGGATCACGTGGCTGCCACTGCTGAATGCCGCGAACCGGCCGGCGATTAACCAGGGCGATATCTTCATGAACCAGGATTTGATTACCGCGAACGGAACGGGCCGGCGGCAGACATGGTTCGAGATTGACGGCGCGAATGGCAACGACATGTGGGGCAGGCAGACGATCTTTACCAATGTGCCGCTGGATGCGGTTGCCGGGATGACGGTGCTGGAGAACGCGTTCGCGGCGGACTACGGATTTGGCGAAGGCGCGGTCGTGAACATGGTCACCCGCTCAGGTAGTTCGCGGTTCCATGGCGATGCGCTGGGCTTGTGGCGGCCTTCGGAACCGGAAGCCAAGCTGTCGGGATTTTCGACCACGAACGCGACCAGCGGGAACGACATCACAAACGATACGCTGGACCAGGGAGCGGCAACGGTAGGCGGCCCCCTGGGGTTGAAGACGTTCTTCCTGGGATCGGGCGAGTATAGCTATCAGGACCGCGTCTCTCCGGTGATTTCGCCGGTGGCGCCGGGCAATTTCGTTGGGCACTATCGGGATTGGATGGGATTTCTGCGCCTGGATCACACGATCAACGAGGCGCAGCGGGTATTTCTGCATCTGGGAGCGGACGGTTTCTTTGACACCAATCCAAATGGGATTGTGGGCGGCAACACCCTGCCAACCGTGGCGCGCGTATTTCATCGCAAGACATATACAGCGGAGTTGGGTGATACGGCGGTGCTGAGCCCGACGATGGTGAATGAGGCGCGAGTGCAGTTTCAGTTAGCGTCGCCGATCACGCAATTTTCGCCCATGGTATATGGAACGCAGTACTCTGTGCCGATTTCTTCGGGCGGCACGTTTACCACGGGGACCTCGCAGTCGGCGCTGCTGATGAACCGGCAATTCGAAGGGGTAGACAGCCTGGCGAAGACGCTGCGGAAAAGCGAGCTGCGGGTGGGGTTCGACGTAATCCATGCGCGGAACGGCGGAAACAGCAAGGAGTTTGGCGGACCGATTACCCTGGGGCAGCTGGTTTATAAGTCCTGCCCACAGCCCGGCCAGAACCTGACCCTGGCGCAGTGCGAAAGTTCAACATATCTGGACAACATCAATAATGTGCAGAGTTATACGCAAAGTTACGGGAACGCCAATTATGTCGTCGATGACACGCTTGCGGGCGTGTTTGCGCAGTGGGACGTGCATCCGACGAGCGATCTGACGCTGAATGCAGGGCTGCGTTATGAACTGCAGACGTTCACAGACGCGCGCAGGAACTTTGCGCCTCGAGTGGGTTTTGCGTACAACCTGAACGGCAAAGGGACGACGACTTTCCGCGGTGGGTTCGGAATTTATTACTCGCAAATCGTCGATAACTCGGAGGCAAACTATGCGCTGACGGGTCCAACCGGGGTATTCAATTACACGGCACAGGCAGGACAGGTGGGTTTTCCGACAAGCGTGAGCGCCGTGCCCCTGCCGGCGTTTCCGCCTGGAGCGGTGGCGCCGATCAGAAGCCTCTACCTGCGGCCGGGACGGTCGAGCTATTACAACCAGTTTTTCCCGACCAGTGAGTTGCTGGGATATCCGGATGCGCTGAAAAATCCCTACAATGAGCAGTGGACGCTGGGCGTGGAGCGGCAGTTGGCGCCGTCGTGGGTGCTGGCGACGGATTACGTTGGATCCCACACACTGGGAATTCAGAGGCCGCTGGACCTGGATGCGCCAACTTCATTCATCCGTACTGCTCAGGGGATGACCCGGACAGCACAGGCGGCAAATTGCACGCGGCCTTATTGGGTCGCGTGGTATGCGCAGAACGGGGGGACGTGCGGCACAGGGCCGACCCCGCCCTATAGCGTCATCCAAAGTGACGTGAACGACGGTGTGGCTTACTATGACGCACTGGATGTAAACCTGAGCCATCATGCGCGCGGCGGATCGGCGCTGCTCGGGAGCTACACGTGGTCGCATGCGATCGATACGGTGGATCCCGATGTGCCGAGCCAGAATCCGAACGATGCCCGCAACCCAGTGGCAGCCGAGCGTGGGAACGCGATCTTCGATCAGCGCAACCGCCTCGTACTGAGCGGAGTGTATGCGGGGCCATGGGGTTTCACGATGGGCGGCCTCGCAACCATGGCGGGCGGATTACCCTTCAACTACACAACGGGGACGACGAACAGCGGAGATACCGGTGCGACGACCGATCGGCCTGTTATAAATGGCGCGGTCATTGGAAGAAACGCCGGGCGAGGGACGGCGATTTACGACGTGGAGCCGTTTGTGGGGAAACGCGTCGCTATCGTGCCGGAGCGTGTCTATGCGAATTTGCGGGCGGAGGCATTCAACGCGCTGAACCATCGGAATGTGGTGGGCTTCAATGGAACCTGGGGCAATGGAGCTACACTTCCTCCTGGTTCCACCTTCGGGCAACCGCTGGCGGGTGTCACGAATCAGTTGCCGGCGCGCGAGCTGCAGTTCTCGGCTCAAATTGAGTTTTGACAGGGGATTCTCTTGACGATCAGGCGGGAAGACGCAGACGTTCTTCCCCCATCGTCACGGAGAATCCTGTGAGGTCGAGAATATTTACCACCACGCCGTTCTAAGCCCGGTGTACTGGCATGAGAGGCTCGAGCGAGTGCAGGCCCCCATCAACGGATGGGTCGTCGTATCCATTAAATAGCCAGCGGCTGAAACGGCTGTCCAGCGTGTATGCGCTTCCGGTCACGAAGTGCAACGTGATCTCGCTCCGCAAACGCAGAGGGCGAATTGTTGTCCGGGTGTCTTAATACGTGGCATGCAAATTCCAGCGGATAACCTGGTTCATCTTATTGATGCTGCCCTGAACATTTCCCAAATAGCCGACCCGCACATTGTCATTTGCATTAGCCATGTCCATAAACCATCACGTACCCGTTCACAGGAGGCAGTATTCCTTCGATGCAGTCGTGTCAGTTGATTGAACAGCTTGACGGGCGCCACTACATTTGGCGCAGTAGGTGCACATCCCTTTGCTGCGGCCTTGGGCAAAGAACCGGTTGAGCCGCGGCGACCTGCTTTCGTTGTCTGTTTCTGGCCAGCGGCTCCGCGCTGCGGAGGGCCGCGCGCAGTCAGTCTGTATTTCCAGGCTACGGAAAGGTGCGGACAGCAGCGAATCCCGGAACCAGAGGCCCACGTTTCACGTTGCATTGTGCCTCCAATTTCAATAGCTTTGTCCCATCTCGCAATTCAAAGATTTTGTGGACCAGCCTGCCATACCCTCAGTGGGCCAGGTTTTTATCCAACTGTCGTCGAGCAAACTTCACTTTTTGAAGGGGAGATAATACCGTGACCCTGCTTCCATTCAGGTTGGCTGCAGCCGCCTGCAGCTTGACTCTGCTATTCACTTCAGCCGCACCGGGGCAGGAACAGCTCGGCGACAAGGTTGATCTGGCCGCTTTGACTCAGATCAAGAATGAAGCGTTTCAGCACTCACAGGTTATGGAGAACCTTTTTTACATTTCCGAGGTTTATGGACCGCGTGTCAACAACAGCCGCAATCATCGAGCGGCTGCGGAGTGGGCCATGCAGCAGATGAAGCAATGGGGACTACAGAACGTTCACCTGGAGAAGTGGGGCCCATTCGGCGATGGCTGGCAGATCAAGAAATATTACGGTGCTCTGGAGTCGCCCGCTTACGCTTCGCTGATCGGGTTCCCCCTGGCGTGGACGCCGGGGACGAACGGGCCGGTAACGGCCGAAGCCGTGTTGGCGCCGCTGCACTCCCAGGAAGATTTTGCTAAATACAAAGGCAAACTGAAAGGCAAGATCGTGCTGATCTTCGATCCGCGCGAATTGGCTATGCATACGGATCCAGAAGCGCACCGCCTGACCGATGATGAGATCGAGGCGCGTACGAAGACGCCGGATCCTTCGCACACTGGTTTTGGTGGCCGCCCCGGAACTACTGCGCCTCGGCCCGGTGAATACACGCCAGCGACGCTTTCCACTGCAGCGCCGAGCGGCCGCATCCTGCGGAACCAGGTAAATGCCTTTCTGAAAGAGGAGGGTGTCGCTGTGGCGTTGACGCCCGGATACAACGGCGACGGTGGCACGATCTTTGCATCCTACGGCGGCTCTCAGGATCCCAAAGATCCCGTTGGACCGCCGATGGCAGCGATTACGCCTGAACAGTACAACCGCATCTGCCGGCTTCTCGAGCATGGCATCACGCCGAAACTCACCTTCGACATCGAGACCGAATATCAGAAGGATGACCTGATGGGATTCAACGTGGTCGGGGAGATTCCCGGCACAACAAAAGGCGATGAAGTGGTGATGGTGGGCGGCCATTTCGATAGCTGGCAGGGTGGCACGGGCGCAACTGACAACGGCACGGGCTCGGCTGTGGCCATGGAGGCGGTACGCATTCTGGCAACGCTGCATAAGCCGATGGCGCGCACCGTTCGCGTAGCGTTGTGGGGCGGCGAGGAAGAGGGACTATACGGGTCACTGGCGTATGTACAACAACATTTCGCTCAACGCGACACCATGAAGAAGACTCCGGAGTATGACAAGCTGGACGTTTACTTCAATGATGACTCCGGCTCGGGTAAATTCCGCGCTGTATCTGCCCTTGGGAACGCGCAACTTGCCGCGATCTTCCAGTCCTGGATTTCGCCTGTCAAAGATTTGGGCATCGAGGCTGTCACCGGTCTCACGGCCGGCCCTACGTTGCAACCAGGTGGCACAGATTCCACCAGCTTCTCCTGGATCGGGCTGGATGGCATCGGTTTCATGCAGGATCCGCTGGAGTATGGCAGCCGCACGCACCACTCCAACATGGACCTGTACGACCGCGTACAAAAGGGCGACGTGATGCAGGGAGCGATGATCGAGGCCTGGTTTGCCTACAACGCAGCTACCCGCAACGAGATGCTGCCTCGCATTGAAACACCGGCTCCAGCGGTGAAGTGACAGAAGAAGGAGGAGGCCGAGGGGTCGACTCTTTGACGTTACTGCGACTGTGACGAAGGTTGTGTATCCGTAGTACGAGAAGCTGTTTGCTTCGTTGAAGTGCTCTACTGTGCGAACAGTCACGGTTACTTCTTCAGGATGCACGCCGGTAGGGCGGAGCCAGTTTGTCCGTTCACCAGGACAATCGGAAGACGCCAGCGCTTTCTGTAGATGAGCAGTATCGTGGCGCGCTTCGTAGCCAGGCGACCCGCGACCGCCGAAGCGTTACGCCCGAGGACGTTGCGCCCCTGTTACGGGCGGGCCGGACCACGCGGCAGATTATCGAAGCAGTCTACGTTGCGACTTTATTTGCATCGTTTAGCTGCGTCGCGAAATGTCTTTGGGCTGCAATCCCAGAAATTGTTGTCGCCTTGTGACGGTCAGGTTAATCCATCCCCCAAACGCGGGTCATATTCGTCGTCATACCCCGAAACCCGGCTTCAATCCAACAAAGGAATTCCTGGTGAACATTTTTCGTGGAACGGGCGCGATTCCCGATTATTCGAGCGAGTACCCCCACGCAAAAGATTGAATCCGTCACATTTCTCGTGTGGTGGTCTGATTTCGGAATCCAAACGCACGTCAATTCATCAGAACATGAACACGTTTTTCTGCACGGCAGAGCTCGCGATGCGACTGCCTCCCAGAAACCAAAAATCCTTTCGACGCGGAGAATCAGCATGAGTGGGCAGCATCCAAGAGGCCATCAGGTTATCCAACTCCTTGCCGGATTGCTCGTGACCGGAACTGGAATGCTGGCAGGCTGTGGCCGGAATGCGGCGGCCGCGCGTGCCTCTGCGCCGCCAGCCATGCCCGTCAGCGTTGTTCGGGTCGAAGCAAGTGATGTGCCGGTGAGGGGCGATTGGGTTGGCACTCTCGACGGCTACGTCAATGCACAGATCCAGCCCCAAGCCAACGGGTACCTTGTCAGTCAGAATTATCGGGAGGGTTCGCTGGTCCAGAAGAACCAGGTTCTCTTTCAAATTGACCCTCGTCCTTTTCAGGCCGCGCTTGACCAGGCGGAAGGCCAGCTCGGTCAGGCCCAGGCGCAGCTGGGGCTGGCGGAGATCAACGTGAAGCGCGATACTCCATTGGCCGCGGCGCAAGCCATTGCAAAGAGCCAACTTGATAACGAACTGCAGCAAAAGTCGCAGGCCGAAGCAGCCGTGAAATCGGCACAGGCCGCAGTTGAAACGGCCAAACTAAATCTGAGTTTTACCGAAGTCCGATCGCTGATCACCGGGATTGCAGGGCAGGCCACCACGCAGGTGGGCAATCTGGTTAGCACTTCCTCTATTCTCACATCGGTCTCGCAGCTTGATCCTATCAAGGCCTATTTCTCCATCAGCGACAACGAGTATTTGGCCCTCGCGCAGCGGGCGACCAAAGGCGGCGGCGATCTGCTGCACGGCGCCAAAGGCATTCCGCTCACGCTCACACTTTCAAACGGCGAGATCTATCCGTACAAGGGCCACATTGCCTTCGTCGATCGTCAACTGAACGCGCAGACGGGAGCGATTCGCATCGCGGCATCCTTCCCGAACCCCGGAAACTTGTTGCGTCCTGGCCAGTTTGGCAGAGTCAGTGCCGAGACTCAGACGCTGCATGCCATCCTGGTACCGCAGATCGCGATCAGCGAATTTCAGGGAATGCAGCAAATCTATACAGTGGGTGCGAATAATAAGGTACACGTCAACAATGTCAAGCTGGGTCCGCAGTCAGGAAGTGACTGGGTCGTGGAAAACGGCCTGAGCAACGGGGCCCTTGTTATCACCGACGATCTGCAAAAACTCCGCGAAGGCGCTTCGGTGGTTCCGCAGCCCATACGCGCGCAGCCTAAAGCAGGGAACTGATTTCATGTCAAAATTCTTCATCCGTCGCCCGATTGTGGCGATTGTCATCGCTATTGTCACCGTGATTGTAGGTGCGGTGTCGCTGTTCACGCTGCCTATCTCGCAGTTTCCTAACATCGTTCCGCCGGAAATTCTGGTGACCGCGACCTATCCCGGCGCGGATGCCAAAACACTCACGCAGGCCGTTTCGACGCCCATCGAACAACAGATGAACGGCGTCGACAATATGATCTACATGAACTCGGTCAGCGCCAACAACGGCGTGATGCAGTTGTTTGTCGATTTCGATGTTAAGACCGATCCAAACATCGATCAGGTTCTTGCGCAGCTGCGTGTGGATCAGGCCCAGTCCCAGTTGCCCGCTCAGGTTACGACCGCGGGGCTGACTGTGCAGAAGGCTCTTACCTCGCCACTAATGCTCGTCGCCGTCAACTCACCTGGCGGCAACCTCAGCCAGGATTTCCTGACCAACTACGCCATCATTAACCTGCAGGACCAGCTCGCCCGCGTCAAAGGCGTGTCGCGCGTGCAGGTGTTTGGCGGCCAGTATGCGCTGCGGGTATGGGTCAATCCGGATCGACTGGCTCAGCTGGGCGTCACTGCCACAGATGTTATCTCCGCCATCCAGACCCAGAACAACGTGAACCCGGCAGGCCAAATCGGTGGTGAACCCATCCCGAAAGGGCAGGAGTTTACCTATACGGTACGCACCCAGGGCCGTCTGGTTACACCGGAGGAGTTTGGTAACATCATTCTTCGCGCCAATCCGGATGGTTCCATCCTGCACCTGAGAGATGTCGCGCGGGTTGAGTTAGGCGACCAGGCCTACGGTATCTCGGGCCGGTACAATCAGGCGCCGGCCGGAGTCATGGCCATCTACCAGCTTCCTGGCTCAAACGCCGTCGCAACTGCGGATGCCGTTCGGCAACGCATGAAGGAGCTATCGGCCACCTTTCCACCAAGCATCAACTACGCCATTCCGCTGGACACCACCAAGGCCGTGACGGCCGGCATCCATGAAATCGTCCTCACATTGTTTGAAGCGCTGGGCCTCGTCGTCATCGTGGTCTTCGTTTTTCTGCAGGGCTGGCGTGCGACGCTGATCCCACTCCTTGCCGTGCCTGTCTCGCTCATTGGCACCTTCATCATTTTTCCGGTACTCGGTTTCTCCATCAACACGCTCTCGCTCTTCGGACTGGTGCTGGCCATCGGTCTGGTCGTCGACGATGCCATCATCGTCGTCGAAGCCGTGGAACACCTGATCGACCAGGGTATGACCCCGACGGCTGCGACAGAAAGAGCCATGGAAGAAGTCGGCGGCCCTGTTGTGGCTATCGCACTCATCCTTGCTGCTGTATTCATCCCCACGGCTTTCATTCCGGGGATTACGGGGCGCCTTTATCAACAATTCGCGGTCACGATCGCGATCTCAGTGCTGATCTCGGCGTTCAACGCGCTAACGCTCTCTCCGGCACTCGCTTCGCTCCTGCTCAAGCCCAGGCCGGAAGGTCGCAGGAAAAGCCTGCTCGATCGCGGCTACGCGCTGTTCAATAAGTACTTTACCCGGACGACGGATGGTTTCGTTGGTCTCTCCCGCGTCCTTATTCACAAATCCACGTTGGCGATGATTGCCCTGGTCGGTGTTGCGGTTCTGGCTGTCTATCTGGGCAGCACTCTGCCTGGAGGGTTCATTCCTACCGAGGATCAGGGCTATATGTTCCTGGCCCTGCAACTCCCTGACAGCGCATCTGCGCAACGTACCGACGCGGCCGAGCAGAAAATCACCGCAGCTTTGTTGAAAACACCGGGCGTCGAAGGTGTGATCGCAGTAACAAACTTCTCACTTCTTACGCAGGTACAAAGCACGAATGCGGGGTTCTTTTTCGTAAACCTCAAGCCATGGGCTGCGCGCAAGAGTAAAGACGAACAGCTGGCGTACATCCAAAGCAAGCTACAGAAACAGCTTGCCGCCAACCCCGACGGCATTGCCTTTGCATTTCCACCTCCGTCTATCCCCGGTATCGGCACTTCGGGCGGCGTCACCATGATTCTTGAAGATCGATCTGGCTCCGACGACCCTGCCAGTCTTACAAAGAATGTCTTTGGATTTCTGGGCGCTATTTCCAAACGCCCTGAGATCGCGGCTGCGATTCCGTCTTACCAGCCGGCAGTGCCCCAACTGTATGCCGATGTCGATAAAGAGAAGGCCCTGCAGCAGCAGGTAGATTTATCGACCATTTACACGACTATGCAGACGTTTATGGGCGGATATCTCGTCAACTACTTCAATCGGTTTGGTCGCGAATGGCAGACCTACGTCGAGGCGGAGGGGACATCCAGAACCAATATCGCGAACATTAGCCAGTTCTATGTCCGAAGCGCCAATGGCAGCCAGGTGCCGCTGAGCTCCCTGGTTAAGGTCACGCAAACGGCAGGACCGGAGTTCATCTACCGCTTCAACGAATTCAATGCCGCGCAGATCAACATTACAGGCGCCCCAGGGTACAGTTCCGGACAGGTGCGCAAGGCGCTCGAAGAAGTCTTCCACCAAACTATGCCGGCAGGCGCAGGGTTCGACTATTCCGGTATGTCCTTCCAGGAACAAGAGGCGGAAAAGGGCGTGCCGTCATGGGCGGTCTTTGGTCTTTCGTTGCTCTTCGTGTTCCTTATCCTCGCGGCCCTCTATGAGAGCTGGAGTCTTCCGTTCAGCGTGTTGCTTAGTACTCCCGTTGCCATATTGGGCGCGTATGTTGCGCTTCATGCCCGTTCCTTTGAAAACGATATTTTCGCAACGATTGGTCTTGTCATGTTGATTGGGCTGTCAGCCAAGAACGCCATCCTTATCGTTGAGTTCGCTAAGCTCAACCTTGACCGAGGCGAGAGCATCTGCGATGCCGCGCTCGATGCGGCGCGGCTCCGGTTCCGACCCATCGTAATGACCGCGCTGGCCTTCGTCTTCGGTTGCCTGCCGCTCTGGACTGCGTCAGGCTCGGGTGCGGTCTCGCGCCGCATCCTCGGCACCGTCGTCATCGGTGGCATGTCGCTCTCCACCGTGCTCGGCCTTATCTTTATTCCTGTGACTTTTGCCGTTGTGGAGTTTCTCTCCCACCGTTTCGCGCGGGGAGGCAAAGGAACCACCATGGATTCAATTTGTGGACCACCTTCCCCGTCCAGGACGCAAACGGAAGGAGGGCAGGCATGAGGCGGATCTCCTCCATGATCGCAGCAAGTCTGGCCAGCGGCGCGGTGCTGACGAGCCTCGCGGGCTGCACCGTCGGTCCCAATTACAGCAGGCCGAATTACCCGTCTCCGCCTGCCTTTCGGGGCGCAGATGAAGCGGCCGCGTCGTCCGTTTCGAAGATATCTCTCGGCGATGAGCAGTGGGCGTCGGTTTACCGAGAACCGGAACTTCAGGATCTGATTCGCAAAGCTCTGGCCAATAACTACGACGTCCGTATTGCGACCCAGCACATTCTCGAGCAGCAGGCGCAGGTACGGATTACACGCTCCCAGCAGTTCCCATCCTTTACCGTCGGCGGCACGGGCATTGGAGCCACCATA
This sequence comes from Bryobacteraceae bacterium, assembly GCA_036489835.1. Taxonomy (GTDB): domain Bacteria; phylum Acidobacteriota; class Terriglobia; order Bryobacterales; family Bryobacteraceae; genus Palsa-187. The sequence goes on from DASXEY010000097.1 coordinate 118,235, forward strand.
CCCTCTTCAGTCGGCACCCAGATCCCCAATCCGCTGGTTGAAGGATCTTTCAATGTAGGGGCTTCGTGGACACCGGATTTCTGGGGACTTTACCGCAGACAGACCGAGGCCGCGCGAGCGCAGCTTTTACTGCAGACCTGGGCGCAGCGGGCCGTTCGCCTGACTTTAGTCGAAGAGATAGCGACGGCATATCTACAAATACGTGCCCTCGACGGTCAACTCGCCATTACGAAACAGACCATCCAGGTGCGGCAGAACTCGCTGGACCTTACGAACACGTTAGCGAAAGCCGGCTCAGTGCCGCTTTCCGATGTCCGTCAAGCCGAGCAGTTGCTATATACGGCGACCTCGGAGGTTCCTCAGCTGGAACAGCAGATCCAGCAGCAGGAGAACGCCATCTCCCTGTTACTCGGACAGAATCCGGGACCTGTTGCGCATCAGGACGCCAGCGCCCTTGCGCCTCCCCCTCAGGATCTGCCCACCGGCCTGCCGTCTCAGCTTCTTGAGCGGCGCCCGGATATCGAGCAGGCGGAGGCCGCGTTGATCGCCGCCAACGCCCAGATCGGCGTGGCCCGTGCACAGTTCTTCCCCAACCTTTCCATCAGCGCGTCGGGTGGGGTTGGTGGCGATAGTCTGGGAAGCATTTTCGATCCCGCTGGCAAAACCATCTATGGCATTGGCTCCCTCGTGCAGCCTCTGTTTGAGGGCGGCAAGCTCCGCGGTCAACTGCAGCTCTCGGAAGAAACTAAGCAAGAGATGGTGTTGAACTATCAGAAGACGATCGCGGGGGCTTTTCGCGATGTTTCCAATGCACTAATCGCGCTCAACAAGCAACGAGCCTATCGCGAACAGCAGGAGAAGCTGGTGGAAGCTGCCCAGGACGCCGTTCGGCTTGCAAACATCCGCTATCAGGGCGGTTCAACAGCGTATCTGGAAGTGCTCACAAATAGCTCGAATCTCTACGCGGCGCAGTTGAACCTCATCGGGGCCCAACAAAACGAAGCGCTGGCTCTCGTACAGCTCTACAGTGCACTCGGCGGCGGCTGGCAAGCCTGGGCGGACTTACCGTACGCTTCAATGCAATCCCCCGCGATAGAGACGCAAAAAAAGGAGGAGAGAGGCGACGGGTCAGGTTCCAAGAGCCGAAACTGACCTGCACTTCTCTCCTCCGGAGGCTAAATACAACAACCCTTCAATAGAACAGCTTCAGCGCGAACTGTAACGTTCGCGCGCCGTTGTTCTGGTTGCTGTTCTTGGTGCTGGTGATCGCACTGAATCCACCCTTAAGGTTAGTGAAGTTCAGGCTGCCGGGCTGAGCGAAGGGCGGCGTGTTGGTGGTGTTAAACGCTTCGGCGCGGAACTGGAAATAGACCGACTCCGTGACGGGAAAGTTCTTCAGGACCGACGAGTCGAGATTCGTGAATTCCGGGCCCCGTACCTGTTCCTGACCACCACCCAGCACCGAATAATTAGTTTGGCCGATTGTGGCGGCGATAGGCGGCTGTGCAAAGGCGCTGGGGTTGAGCCACTGCGTATGATTATGAGGGCCTGCGTAGAGACTCTGACCCTTTACTACGTCAGCAAAGCATCCGAACTCGGAAGTGGCGACAGGGCAGGTAACCGTGAAGGGCTGGCCGGTTTGATAGCTGTAGATGAAGTTGACAATCCAACCGCCGAGCAATGCGTCGGTAGCCTTGTTGGCAGCGCTCATAAAGGTTCGCCCGCGACCGAAAGGAAGGTTATAGGTTCCCGCGGTCTGAACCAGATGGGTTGCATCCGTATCGCAGGGAGCATAATCCGCATTGATCCCAAAACCAGGCAGCCACTCAGCGCGGTACTGCTGATTCTGCTCCGCTTGCGTATGTTGATCGGTCAGGCATTTGCTCCACGTGTAGTTACCCAGCAGGTATAGGCCGTAACTCGTCTGGTGCTCAAAAGTGGCCTGGAGAGCGTTGTAACTACTCCCGGCGTTGGTGGTCTCGTACGTAGCGTTGCGAGCAAAGTTGGGAAACGGCACATAATTCTGAGGGTTTGCCGAGGGAGGCAGAATCTCAGAAGGAGAGTTGTTATAGCCGAGATTGTCGAGGTGGCGTCCCTGTGTGCCGACGTATCCTACCTGGACTGCGTCATGCTTGGTGAACTGATCCTGGAAGGTCAGATTTTCCGTCTGGATATAGGGAGTCTGGAAGTTGTACTGCCGTCCGTAGAGATTCAGACCCATGCCGCTGTTAATCGTGGGATCGCTGAGGCTGACGGTGGTGAAGGCCTGTTCCATAGTCGCTGGCTGGCCGTTGGAGAGAAGGAGAGGATGCTGCGAATCGGGGCTGTTGAAGGTTGAGACGTAGACAAAAGGATAATTTGTACCCAGAGTGCCGCCATAGCCAAGATTGCCAAGGGCTCCATAGGCTGTACCGAATCCTCCACGGACGACGAGGGATGGAGTAATGCGATACGCGAAGCCAATGCGTGGAGCGAAATTAGTGGCCTGGGCATTTCCCAGGGTCCCGCTGGAGACGCAGTCGAGGGTTATGTTGCTGCTGGCTAGGAGCGTGTCAAAGGCCGCCGAGCGGGGGACCGCGCAACCTTGTTTCGACATGTAGTAGGTGCCGGAATTGCCGTTACCACCTACCGGAACGAAGTTAGCCTGGTGACCATGAGCTTCAGAATAAGGCGTGAAGTAATCCCAGCGCAGACCAAGGTTCAGCGTGAGATTAGGTGTAGTTTTCCAGTCGTCCTGGACGTAAGCACCCCAATACCAGCGATGGTCATCGGTAGCGGCGATATTGGATCCGGAGTAGCTGCTCATACCGCCTACGTCGCTGACGCCGCCCACCAAAGAGGTGGTGGGAGTAACGAGCAAATCGCCAAGGCCGGTCAGGCTGCTGTTCTTGTTGGGAATGTCAGTATATTGCCCATTGAAATTGAAATCGCCTCGACCTTGCGGAGGTTGCGAGATATCTCCCTCCAGGTCGTCGATCTGAAATCCGGTCTTGAGAGTGTGATTGCGAACGACTTTGGTAACGGAGTCGGCGCCCTCGATGCTATAGACATATTGCAGCGTCGGCGTGTAATTGCCCACGCCGAGATGAGTCAGTCCATTGATCGTGATGGGAGGCAGGCCGCCGTTATTAGCGACCTGCGGTACGCCCTGAATGCCGAATTGCGCAGGAATTCCGAAGGTATTCCCGTAGAAGGATTGCTGCAGCTTATCGCTGTGCACCATCCCGGCATGCATTTCATTAGTCAGCGTGGGCGTGAAAATATGTGTATAACCAACGGCCCATGCATACGCGGGAAGGGTATCGTTGCGGCCGCCCGTCTCGCCGACAGCGATGCCCGGCAGACTGGATGGAACCACGGTGCTATACAGGCTGCGGTCGAAAACGCCAAAGATGATGTTGTTCGGGTTGATGTCCTCGTCGATACGAATGTCGTAGGTATCGGTGGTATGGGTCTCTTTCGGTACGTAGAGAAAATTGTTCGCCAGGCCGCTGGAGGTGGCTGCCGGATATACTCCCAGCAGAGCAACCGCGTTGGGGTCGAGCCGTGACGTCGGAATGACGTTCAGCAGCGCTTCCTGGCCTGCGCTGGTGAAGTCTGTGACGCCAGTGAGCGGCCCTCCTGGCAGAGTGTTTCCCGCGGGACAACCACCGGCGGTGCAATTGTAGAAGGGGTCGCGCACATAACTTCCCGGCGTGCCGGACAAGCCGGTGATTGGATCGACGCCGCCGGCGCCGATGACGCGTGTCGTAGCTGGATCAAGAATGGTGCCATGCGGGAATACACGGCCCAGAGCATCTGTGCCGGTACCGCTGTTATCAAGGATAAGATCCTGCAGATTGGTAAATCCGCTGCTGGCCATACCCGTGGTCGGAACGGTGCTGGTGGCGGGAACAGGAATGACGTAGCGCCCTCCCTGATAATCGAAGAAGAAAAATGTGCGGTTTCTCCCCTTGTAGATATGCGGGATGAGGACTGGGCCGCCTACGGTTCCCCCAAACAGATTCTGGCGATATTCGGGAACGGGATGTCCGCTGTTGAAGAAGTAATTGGCATTGAAGGCGTCGTTACGGAGATACTCCCACAGGTCGCCGTGAAGGCTGTTGGTTCCTGCCTTGACGGCTGCATTCACCACCCCACCGGTGGAATGCCCAAACTCGGCGTTGAAATCGCCATTCTGCACCTTGAATTCCTCGACCGCATCGGGAGGCGGAACAATGGCCGCATTGGTGCCGGTGTAGTTGCCGCCGTAAAACTCGATGTTGTCGTTGATTCCGTCGAGGCGAAAGTCATTTTGCCAGACATTGCCGCCGTCGACAGAGAAGTAGGCGCTCGCTGTGCTGCCCGAGTCCGGGGTCGGCTGGCCGGCCGGAGCGGTTGTAACGCCGGCGGAAAGTTGCGCTAGAGAACCCCAGTCGCGTGTCGCCAAAGGCAAATCATTCACGGTCTGGGTTGTGATGGTTTGGCCGACCGCGGCGTTCTCCGCCTGCAGCAGGGGTGCGGCGGCGGTTACCGTGACCTGCTGTTGCACGCCGCCGGCGGCAAGTGGGATATCGAGGGTCAGAACCTGTTGAACATGGATGTCGAGTCCATGGACGACATAGTTTCTGAATCCGGTCGACTGCGTCTCGAGAGTGTAAGAGCCGGGGTGCAGCCCTCCGAAGAAGTAAGTGCCCGTGGAGGTGGAGTCGGTTCTGATGCTGACGCCCGTGCCGTCGTTGGTGAGTGTGATTTTGGCGCTGGCAACGACCGCGCCGGAGGAGTCCTTTACGGTTCCGGTAACGCCGCCGGTGTCGATCTGGGCAGCAAGGGGCCGCGCAAAAAGGCCGGTGAAGGTAAAAATACAGACTGCGATAAGGGCATTTACCGAGAATCTCTGCATCGCTCGTGTCTCCTGAAGAAATTCATATCAATTGCGGCCGAGGTGTGGACTCGGCTCGTTTGTCACTGAACATAGCCGTTTGGGACTTCCGCGTTTGACCGAGTGGCCGGCCCGCGCAGCCTGTGGGGATCGACGCAGCGCTGCGAGGGTGTAACGATACCATCAATGGCGAACAAGATACGGTATCGCTAACGTAGTTTGCAAGAGGGAGGTCGACAAAAGCAAAAGACTCGGATGAATTCCCAGTTAAAATGGCCATAAAAACTGCACTGGCTGTGGATTTATGGCGGCTGGATCGCGGCAAGCATAGCCGGTTGGCGGACCGTTAAGCGCTACCGCTGTGACATAATGCGATCCTCACCAAACCGACGGCCGGCGAGCGTCATTTCGGAGAGATCGTGGCATGGCAGTCCGACTGAAAGACATTGCGCGCGAATTGGGAGTCTCGCTGATTACGGTTTCGAAGGCGCTTCGCGGCGCTTCGGATATCAGCGAGAAGACACGGGAGCGGGTACTCAAGCGAATTGCGGAGCTGAACTACCGGCCGAACATGCTGGCTCGCGGACTAGCCAGCGGCAAGAGCAACATTGTGGGCCTGGTGGTTCCCGATCTGCTCCATCCTTTTTTTGCGGAATTTGCGAAGTCGTTGAACGGTGTTCTGCGCAAGCACAACTATGGACTGATTCTCGCATCGTCGGAGGAGGATCCGGTGATCGAGCAGCAGGAGATCCGCACAGTCCTCGCCCGTGGCGTCGATGCTCTGCTGATTGCATCGTGCCAGACGGCACTACGGGGCTTTTACGGGGTAGAAGACCAGCGCACGCCCTTTATTTTGATCGACCGCAACTTTCCCCACCTGCGGGCGAGTTTTGTGGGCACCGATGATTACCGGGCCGGCATGATGGCCACCAAACACCTGCTGGCCGGAGGAAGGCGGCGCATCGCGCACATAGCGGGTCCGGAGCTCTCTCCAGGTATCGATCGCCTGCGCGGGTACAAGGCGGCCTTGGTCGAGCAGCAGCGCAGAGTTCCTCGTGGATATCTCATTGCCAATTCCAGGGTGGAAGAAGCAGGCGAAGCTGCGGGCTATGCGGGGATGCGCGAGCTCCTGCGTCGGAAGCCGCGGCCCGACGGGGTTTTCTGTTATAACGACCTGACCGCGATTGGAGCAATGCAAGCGGCGGTTGAGGCAGGATTATCGATTCCCGACGACGTTGCGTTTGTGGGGTGCGGCAATATCCGCTACTCCGATTTTTTGCGGATTCCGCTTTCCTCAATCGACCAGTCGACCGGTCAACTGGGAGAGTGCGCGGGAGACCTGGCGCTGGAACTAATGCGGGACGGCGGCAGGCCCCCGCAGCACATCGTTTTGGACCCCCGTCTTGTGATCCGCGACTCCTCGGTTACGCCGAAGAGATGAAAAGCTGATCAAAGCAGGTGCATGAGCAGGCCGATGCCAAGGAGCAACACCGTGAAGGGGACCCAAAAGTGGCTGTCGGTGAAAATCGCGCGCAGCATAAATCCTCCTCGAACAGGCGAAGTATATCGGAGGTGGGCGCGATTGGGCGAACCGGTCAACGATCGGGTTGTTGGAAAAGAAGCGGTCACAGGCCTTGCGATCGAATGTGCGGAAATGGTAAACGTTAGCGATAACGTAGGTAGATGAGGAGGAGAGAATGAGCGCAGCCCATGGAGTTTCGCAGCAGCCTCTGAAGCATGTGGATCAGTGGGACGATTTTGTCGCTGGGCGCTATCGGGAGGGCAGGGATCAGTCGCAGTTTCGTAATTTCGAACAGGAAGCGGACTCTCCTATCGCGGAATTTTACCGGCAGAATCACACCCGGCAGACGCTGGCTTTTGTGCTCGAGAAGGAGCGCGAGTATGGCTCGCTCGCAAGGGGAAAGCGCAGCATATGGGAGGCGGCGGATTATCTGAATACGCTGGTGGATGACAGCGACCCGGACACCGACCTTTCGCAAACTGAGCATCTGCTGCAGACATCGGAGGCGATTCGCAAAGCCGGCCATCCGCGCTGGTTCGTGCTGGCTGGGTTTCTGCACGATCTGGGCAAGGTGTTGTGTCTCTATGGAGAGCCGCAGTGGGCTGTAGTGGGAGATACGTTTCCTGTTGGTTGCGCTTACTCTGACCAGATCGTTTTTCACGAATTCTTCGCTGCGAACCCTGACGCGCATGTGCCGGAGTATCAAACGCTCAATGGTATTTACGAGCCGCACTGCGGACTGGAAAACGTGCACCTTTCCTGGGGGCACGACGAGTATATTTATCGAGTTACAAAGAAATATCTGCCGGAACCGGCGCAGTATATGTTGCGCTATCACTCCTTTTATCCAGCGCACCGTCATGAGGCCTACCGCCACCTCATGTCGAAGCACGATGATGAAATGTTTGCCTGGGTCCGGAGGTTTAATCCCTTTGATCTTTACTCCAAAGGTGCGGCCAAACCGCGGCTTGAAGACGTTCGCGCCTATTATGAGGATCTGATTGCGGAATACTTTCCCGCACAAATCGACTGGTAGGTTAACCCGTCAGGTTATTCGGATGGAAGCAGCCGATCCAGCGGAGCATGATTGAGTTCACGGCCCGGAACTAACTCGGTACCGACTGACGCTGCGGCCGAAGAACCGCGCGTCGCTCTACATGCTCGTCATAGACTCGGCACCGCCTGTGCCTTCGCTGCTGGGGCCTGGCTGGGAGCCGCAGAAGCGCCGGCGAGACTGGTAGTTTCAGGAAATTCACCGTTCGCCATATCGTTCTGCATGGTTCTGGGAGTGTTCCTGGCGCGGTGGACGTTGCCAGTGGCGATGAAGGGAACGGGCGCCGTGGTGCGCGATCTGCGGCGTCGACCCCACCTGATGATGTGGGCGGTGCTGGCGGGTTCGCTGTGGGCAGTCGCGAATACGCTCACCATCTTTGCGATTCGCGACGTTGGGCTTTCAATCGCGTTTCCACTCTGGAACACAAATAGCCTCGTCGGGATCTTCTGGGGGTGGGCGCTCTTTCACGAACTGGATGGCGCATCTGCCAGAAATTGGGCCAGAGTCCTGGGCGGCGCGACCGCGATTGTTGTTGGGTCGGTGCTGCTCTCTATGCTCTCCGTTCATTCACTGGGAACGCCGGGGCTCGCAATACGGGGTATCGCCGCAGCGTTGGGAGCGGGGCTGCTGTGGGGCACTATGTATGTGCCGTATCGCAAAGCTTACCTCACCGGCATGAACCCACTCTCATTCGTCACGATTTTCACGTTTGGCGAAGTGGGTACCATGCTCTTTCTGGCCGCTGTGCTGCCGGGAAGCCTCCACACCCTGTGGAATGAGTTGCATGCTCTGCAGGGGTCGGTTCTATGGCTGCTGCTGGGTGGACTCTGCTGGGTGATCGGCGACCTGTTTCAGCAATACGCGACGAAATATGTGGGCATCAGCCGCGCGATTCCACTTTCGAATACAAATCAACTTTGGGGATTTGCCTGGGGCGTTCTGGTCTTCAGGGAGTTATCTCATGTTTCGAGTTCGACCCGCGTATTGGCTCTCGCGGCATCCGGGCTGATGATTATCGGAGCGATGCTGATCGCGGGAGCGACCGTTTCTGCTGCCGAATCGGCATCGAGCGTGCGAGCGGTACGCCGCGAATGCGACCGTTACGGCCTGGAGTTCGACCGTACACTCAGCGCGTCGAGCGGCGCCGATCCGGACAGCCGTGTAGAGCGACGACGCTGGTGGGATCTTGCGATTGTAGCGGCGGCCCTTGGGGTGTTTGCGTGGTTCGGGGTCCGGGCCAGGGTTCCGCAACTCGAGATGCGTGCCCCGTTCGCGATTGCCCTCGTGATCATCTTGCTGGCCGTTCTCGGCGGCTGTGGATGGATCCTCTGGAAGAACACGCGATTCGCATAACCGGGAGCGACACGGCAGATTTAGATTTGGGATTTTGTGCGCGTACCATAACATTGAATCAACCGGTTAACAGAATTGCCATCGATTGACATCATCGGCGTTGGACTGAACGCCACTGACACGCTGATTCCCCTGTCGCGATTCCCTGCGTCGGGATCGAAGGTCGAGTTTCGCTCCGCGTCGGTTCTGCCAGGGGGGCAAGTGGCAAGCGCGATGGTCGCGTGTCAGCGCTGGGGATTGCGCGCACGCTACGTCGGAAAGCTGGGCGACGATGACGCGGCCAGGTTGCATCGTGCAGAATTCAGCCGTCTGGGCGTTGATGCGAAGATTCTCACCGCTCCCGGGTGTGCAAGCCAGCAGGCGTTCATTCTCGTGGAGGACTCCGGAGAGCGCACCGTTCTCTGGAAGCGCGACGATCGGCTGACGCTGCGCCCTGAAGATCTTAAGAAGGAATGGATCACAGACGCGCGCGCGGTTCACCTGGACGGCCACGATACGGTAGCGGCGATCACGGTTGCGGAGTGGGCTCGGGAGGCCGGGATTCCAGTGGTCGCCGATCTCGACGACTTGTATCCGGGAGTGGAAGCGCTGATCGAGAAGGTCGATTATCTGATCGTCAGCCGTGATATTCCCGAGCGGCTTACGGGAAGTCCTCACCTCACGGAATCGCTGCCGAGGGTTCAGGAACGCTTTGGTTGTACGCTCACGGCCGCAACGCTGGGAAGAGACGGCGTAGTGGCCTGGGATGGCAGGGTATTTCGTTATCGCCCGGCGTGGCGTGTGGACGCGGTCGATACTACGGGGGCGGGTGATATTTTTCACGCTGGGTTTATTTATGGTTTTCTGCGGGGATGGGAACTCGAGCGGACGCTTGACTTTGCTTGTGCGGCAGCAGCGCTGAACTGCACAGGCACGGGGGCCCGAGGCGGCATTCGATCCGTGGAGGAGATCGAAGAGTTGATGGCAACAGGTTCGCGCTATGAGCCCGCCATCGCTGATCTCAACATTCCTCCCGAAGGTTCGGTTCCGGACGCTCCCTTATTCGCACGGTAATGGAACCACGTTGGGACTCAACGGGAATGCAGCTGCGGCAGAGTTGAACTGACAACCGCATAAAGTGGAAGCGATGCGCGCCGGATGGCTATCGATCTTCGCGATTCTCTGTTGGGCGCTCCTGGTTGGCGCGCAAGGAGGCGCAAATGGAACGCAGCGCGCTCTCGACGCTGCGCTTGTCCACACGCGCGCGGTTGCGGTTGTGCTTGACGGTCACGATGGTCGGTTGCTTGCGGTGCTGCGGGCGGAAGAGGCGGCCCGGATCGCGAGCGCTCCGGGATCAACACTGAAACCGTTGTTTCTGGAGGCCGCGCTTCGCCAGGGAAAGGTGCGGGCGGAAACGACGGTGGTTTGCCGGGGAAACCTGCACATTGCAGGACGCAACCTGGCCTGCACGCATCCTCGAGACGAAAGCGTATTCAACGCAGAGCGGGCGCTGGCGTACTCGTGCAATACATGGTTTGCAAATCTGGCGACGCGGTTGACTCCGGAGCAGGCAGCGGATGTTTTGCGCACATATGGGTTGGGGAGCCTGCCTGGATTTGCTGTGGATGATTCGGCTGGCCTGATACGGAGGCCGGCGAATCAAGCGGAGCTGCAGCTCTTGGTTCTGGGGCTGGCGGATGTCATGGTCACACCGCTGCAACTGGCACGGGCGTACTTTCGTCTCGCGCGGAATTTCGATGCGGTGCCAGTTGTGCGGAGAGGGCTGGAGGGGTCAGTTGAGTATGGAATGGCGCACAACGCGGCGACGCCGGGGTTGACGATCGCCGGAAAGACCGGAACGGCCAGCGACCATGGCCAGTCGTGGACCCATGGATGGTTTGCAGGAATCGCAGGACGAGGCACGGAGCGAATCGTGGTGGTGATCTATGTGCCGCGGGGCAACGGCGCGGATGCAGCTCTGCTGGCGCATCGGTTCCTGGCTCAATGGGAAGGGGCGGCGGCGGAATGAGGAGCGCGGCTTTTATTCTGGGAGCCGTGGTTTTGTGCGGAGGAGGCGCGCGCGCGCAAGTGCGGGAGCCGGACGCGAGGCTGGTGACAGTCGAGGTGTTTTCAGCGCACAAAGTGTCGTCCCTCACCGTTACGCCTGCAGGCAAGAGCGAGTCCGTAAGACTGTGCGCTGCATGCAGCACGAAGCCCGTGACGAAGCCACTGACCGCGACGATGCGCGACGAGCGGATCATTCTGTCGTCGGGCGAAAGAGCCCGAGAGGTGGAACTGGACGGCTCGTTTCGTATGAACCCAAATGGGGATGCGAAGGAGATTAACGCGGCGGGTGTGTGGAAACTGACGATTGCACACGGTGAAATGCGCGTGTTGTTAACGCTGGACAGCGAGCGCTATGTGGCGTTCGCGCTGAAAGGAGAAGCGGGACCCGGCGATCCGCTCGAATCGCTGAAGGCGATGGCAGTCGTCGTGCGAACGTTTGCGCTGGAGAATGGCAATCGGCATCGGCGCCAGGGTTTTGATCTCTGCGACAGCACCCATTGTCAGGCGTTGAAATTCGGTTCGCCCTCTCCCTTGGTGGAGCGAGCGATCCTTCAGACTGCCGGTGAGACTCTGTGGTTTGGTGGGCGGCAGGCCAGGGTTTTCTATGCGCAAAACTGTGGCGGCCGAAGCGAGGCCGCCGGCCAGGTTTGGCCCGGGGTCGGAGCCCCATACCTGCTTTCGCACATGGATCCGTGGTGCACCCGCCATGGAGCGGTCGAGTGGCACGCGGACATCCCGGTAGACGAGATGCGAAAAGTTTTCGAGACCGAGGGATGGAAGGCACCACCGCATCTCGATGGTGTGCGAATTGTAAAGAGGACGGAAGCAGGACGTGCTGTTCGCCTGGAGTTTGCAGGGGGCGGGAAGCGCGTTCCGGTGGCGGCCGGCAGCCTGCGGCTTGCGGTCGGTCGGGCGCTGGGGTGGAACCAGCTTCGTAGCGATTGGTACACGGTAACGCTCAGCAATGGTGTTCTGCATTTTGATGGGCGTGGGTATGGGCATGGGGTTGGGTTGTGCCAGGCCGGCGCAGTCGAAATGGCGCGTGCGGGGCACTCGGCGGCGGAGATTTTGGATTTCTATTTTCCGGGAAGTCGAATCGGTGTGACGGCGCAGGGTCGCGGGTGGCAGTCTGCTCGCGGAACAGGTTGGACGTTGTGGACGACAACGAATGCTCCGGATTTTTTGCGAGAAGGAAATGCCGCTTGGGAAAAGGCCGAGGCGTTCTACCCGCCGCGAGCGAAAGTGCAGCCCGAGGTTTGGGAGTATCCGACAACGGAGTTGTTTCGACAGTCGACGCACGAGCCTGGGTGGATCATGGCGTCGACGCGCGGCGCACGGATCTTTCTTCAACCGGAGCCGTCATTGCAGAGGAGCGGAAGGGAAGAGGAGACATTGTTGCACGAATTTCTGCATGTGCTGGTGGAGAGTGAGGCTTCAGCGCAGGCCCCGTTGTGGCTTCGTGAAGGACTTGTGGAGGCGCTTGTGAACGGGGCGCCGCTGCAGCACCGAGATGGGTCGATCGCAAATACCCTGATGTTGGACGCGGAGTTGGCGCAGCCGGCGAGCCAGGCGGAATCGCAAAGGGCGCACGCCCAGGCCGCGAAGCTGGCGAAGGCGTTGATTGCGCGGAATGGGCTTGAACAGGTGCGGGCCTGGTTGCGCGCCGGTACGGTTCCGGAGCCAGCCACTAAGATGGTGCTGGAATCTCGATGACGGGCGAGGATACGCGCTCCATCCACGCAGCAGTGAAGGCGAGCAGCAGACACCACAGCAGGATGTCGGTTGTCCAGACGATTGCGAGCCTGATGATGACGCTGGCGACTTCGCCCGAGATGGTCTTGCCGGGTTGCCAGGAGATAAACGCCGAGGTGAGTTGCGTGGTCAGTAGGCAGAATGCAAAGACAGCAATCCAATAGAGGATGCTGCGATAGGGGCGGCGGGCGTTTTTCCACGAGGGACGGAGAAGGCCTTCGGTGCTGACAGTGATGGCGATAGGAAGGAGAAGGGCAGTGATCGCCCAGATCACGACGTCGAGAAGAATGGTCATACCGGTGATGACCCGGGCGGTCGAGAAAGTGATGCGCATACCGTGGGAGAGTTTGGAATTCCAGAGGTAAGCGTAGTCGGGAATTCTGTCAGTGCCGGAGCTGATCCACTGGACGAGCAGATACCAGAGGATAAAAACCAGGGCGAACCCCAGCATGCGTAACCAGAAATTTGCGGCCTGAGGAGCCGGGCGGAGCCGGGCGAACGTCGCGATCTGGATCCAGCAGAAGCCTATGATGAGTGCGCCGGCCGAAAGCATGGAGAAGGCGAATTGCCAGGCGTGGGAGTCTGGGATCTGGAGCCAGAGCGCGGCGAGGAGAATCACGAACAGATTGTCGCCCCATTGCAGAGCAACGACGCGGAAGCTGAATCGCGATAAGGCGCGGGAGGCCAGTGTGGGCCGGGATGAGGTCATGGATTGACCCCCGATGGATCGTTCACGTCGAGATGCAGCTCGTCGCTGGTGGCCTGAATGCCGGGTTGATACATCGGTTCGACATGAGCAGGGCTGATTTCGAAGCTGCCTGGGTTGACGACTTTGAGCAGGTAGAAAGACTCCTGTTTCCCGTTAAAGTCGGTGGCGAAAATAACGGCGCGATCGTCGCGGAATTCGCGGCGGGTGTACCACCAGGTCCAATCCGTTGGGCGCGCGACAATGTTATAGCTGTCTTCGTTCTGCAGAAACTCGGTGCCTGCTGGGATAGGGTCTTCAATGAAGAGATATTTTGCGGGCGAACCGCTGATGGCAATGTGGACGGCAAGCACATCGCCAATTTGCGCGGTGCCTTTAAGCGGATCGAGGTTGTAGACGACGTTGCCGTTCTTGTCCTTACGGGGCGTAAGGCGGAAGTAGTCGCGGGTGACGTTGAGAGACAGATTGCCTTGTTGATAGAGCTTCTGCTCGGTGGAGAAGTACGTGCCCTCGACGGTCCAGTACGCGCGCCCATTGCCGGTGTGGGCAATTTCGATGGTGTTGTGTGATGCCATTGTGGCGGCGGGAACGGTCATGTCGAAAGTGGAACCGGCGAGCGCATCCGCGGGGGCGAAGTGGCGATGGCCAACGCTCGCGCCGTTCACACGGATGTCAGCGTCGAAGTCGGCGTTGAGTTCCTGCGATCCGGCGAGGTAGTCGACCAGGCCGAAGATGACCATGGCAGTCTGTTCGGTGGAGTCCCACCAATAGCCATTATCACGGTTGAGCATGAGCCACTCGGCAGCTTTGGGCAGCAGCGGACTTTGCGCGTCAGCATGCGCCAGGAAGCGCATGGCGAAGGCGGTGCTCTGCGCGCTGTCGTCGTACTCGAGGTCGAGGACTGGATTATAAGTCGATGGCCAGGAAGCCAGCTCGCCTTCCTGGCTTGCTTTGCTCTCGAGCAGCTTGGCGACGTCAGCGGCGTGCGAATCGGACGCGTGGAGCATGGCGAGGCCCGTGAGGGAGAGGCCTTCAGAAGAGAGATCGTTGCGACGCGACCACAGTGTGTCGAGTTGGTCAGAGAGGGTGTCAGTGCCGGATTCCGAGAGCGCGTAGACAACGTAGGCGCGGAGGTCGGGAATCATGCTCGGATGCGCGGCGAGTTGCTTCTGGAGATATTGGCGACCGTTGTCGAGCATCTGCTGGCGCGGCGAAGTGAGCGGGTACGAACGCGCGGCTTCGCCAAGGCCACTGACAACATAAGCCGTCATGAAGACGCGGCTGTCGTCTTCTTTCCACCAGCCCCAGCCGCCGTCATCGTGCTGATAATCGGCGAGGCGATCGAAACCGGCGTTGACTTTGGATGTGAGGTCGGCGGGGTCAATGTGTCCGGTGAGGTTCAGTTTCTTTAGCGTCTCGGCAACAATGACGTTGGGCAGGAAGCTGGACATGGTCTGTTCGGTGCATCCCCACGGATAACTGGTGAGGTCGTCGAGGGCGGAGAAGAGGCTTCCAGCGATAGATGGGCTGACCTCGATGTGAAGATCATGCGCCGCCGGATCCGTGTTAGCAGGGAAGTCGATTGTGGTGGAGACCGAAGCACTGGTCCCGACGCCGCTGTGGCTCACGGTTTGCTTCACACCGGAAGCTTCGATGGGGAAGCTGAGCTCGAGAGCGTCAGATTCTTGGTTGGTGAGAGCCTTTGCGATAAGGTCGGCGGTGCCGATGCTCGAGGCCTTCACGCGCCAGAGGACGGTTCCGTCGGCTTTGCTGGCAACATTGATTTGCTTCGTCGCCCCGGCCACAACGTCGAGGCCTTTGATGTCGAGCGAGAGGGTGATCTGCTTTGCCTGATCGAGGTAGTTATGCGCGATCACGGGGATAGTGATCTGGTCGCCTTTGCGCAGGAAGCGGGGCGTCCCCATGCGGACGATGACATTCTTGCGGACGATAACGCGATCGATGGCGGAGCCGGCTTGTGAACTGTTGGTGATGGCGCGGACGGTGGCGCGCCAGGTGGTGAGCGAATCGGGGAAGGTGAATTTGACGTGGGCATGGCCTTGCGCGTCGGTATGAATGCTGGGCGCCCAGTAGGCCGTGTCGGGAAAGGCTTTGCGGATCTTCGGCTGAACCAGATCGTTGCCAGGTTTCACCTGGGCGAGTTGTGGGCGATAACGAGTGGAGCGCTGCGCCAGCTCCGGTGACTTATCGCCGGCAGAACCGGAGAAATAGTACTGCAGCGACGAGTCGATGGAAGTAAAACTGAAGCGGTTGGGGTAGAGGTTCCTCACCATGTCGCCGCTCGAGTCGGGATAGATGGAGTAGATGGCTTCGTCGACGACACCGAAGCTCAGGTCGGCACTGACCGGGTTCCCACGATAGTCGCGCGTGTAGACGTCGTAATCGGCTGGTTGCTGTGGCTGGAAGACATCCTTGGCGCGTTTGATCTCAACCTGGAGTTGCTGCTCCGCGGGAGGGACCTTGATTTGCTGGCTTGCCTGATAGAGCTGGCCATCTTTGAGGAAGAAGACCGAGACGTCGAGGTTCGGCTGCGAATCGGTGGTGATGGGCAGGTCGAAGTTGACGGTCATACCGTCGGAGGAGATGACCTTGCGGAATTCGACGGAGTAGCCGGTGGCGACGACGAGCGCGTGGAAGGGCGCGACCTGGGAAATGATGCTGAGGTGCGCGATGTCGCCGGGAGTGTAGATCTTCTTATCTGCGACGATCTGGACGGATTGGGCGCCGTTGGAGAACCAGTCGGCCTCATTGCCGCCGAAGACCCAGAGCCAGGTTTCGTCGATCACGGTTCGGTTTTCCGGCGTGGCGGAAGTAGCGAGGACCTCAGCGCTGCCAGACTGATCGACAGGAATGGCGGCGGAAGCGGTGCCGCGCGCGTCTGTGGTGACGTCGGTGGATCCGCCATTCGTCGTGGTGGTCTTGCCGTCTGAGTAATGACGCCAGGTGAGGCTGAGATGGACGCGGGTTTGGACGGGTTTGTTGTCGTAGTCGACGGCGGTGACAGTAAAGTTGGCGCTCGATCCGGCGCGAACGGAATAGCTGGCTGGCTCAACGTGAATGCGATAGGTCCCGTAGGTCGCAAGAAAATGGCCGCGACCGCTAATCTCACGATTGGCTTCGTCGGTCACGCCGGCTTCGATGTAATAATCCTGATCCGTGTGGCGCTGCGACGAGTCGACCTTCGTCGGTACGTTGATGGTGAGCTTACCGTTAGCATCCAGCTTGCCCGTTTGCTCTGCCTGCTCATCGGCGCCGTACATGTCATTGTCGCCGGACTGGTCTTCGTCGCCGCCAGCGTTCTCGTCGCCGCTTTGATCCTCATCATCGCCCCACCAATAATGTGGCGAGTGATAGATGCGGTACTTCACTTTACCGAACGCAACCGGCTCGCCGAAGAAGTACCGTGAATCGATGACCACCTGGTTGGACTGACCCTGGAGGACGCGCTGATTCTGCGCGGTAACGCGGACCTGATATTCGGGCTTGCGGTATTCCTCGACGTGGAAGCTGCCGGATATTTCGGCGTCGCTGTCGCCCAGCCGGATCGTGTAATACCCGAGCGCAGCATTCGCAGGAATGGGAATGTCGCCAGCGAGCGTGCCGTCAGCGCTGACAGTCATTTGTTGATCGAAGATAGGGTGGTCCTGCTCGTCCGAAATGCGGACGTGCATGGAGGGGATCTTCGGCAGTTCAAGGTGGTTTTCGACGCGGGCGCGAAGGATTGCTTTCCAGTGAACCGTGTGTCCAGGCCGGTAAACGGGGCGGTCCGTGTAGACATACGAAGCCCACTTGCTCGTCTCGGAGTTGTTAAACGACCAGGCCGTCGGCGTGACGGCGGCGAATTCGTCAGCGCTACTGGCTGTAACCCACAGATTATCCGCGTCCGCCTGGTTGGTCACCACGCCGTGGAGTTCGGCGACGCCATCCACATCGGTGGTAGCGCGGCCCTGCTCTTTGCGTCCGATGCCATACACCACCTGCGCATGCGCGATCGGCGCGCCGCTCTGGCGATCCACCACGAACGCCAGAATATTGCCGGTACTGGTCCGCGTGATCAGGACCATGCGGCTGACCATCAGCAGCGTGTAGGCCTTGTAGTGGCCGTCGGTGGCTTCGACAAGATAAAGGCCGTCAGGCAGCTTGTCGATGGGCAGGTCCTGCGAATCCGAAATATAAGTGGGCGGCATCTCCTGGTGCCAGCGCGCGACGAGCTGGTGATCGTTGAGCAGCGGAATCTGCGCGAACTCTGCGACGCCGACGATGCGGCTGCGTTTGGCCAGGCTGGCTTGTTTGGCGCGGAAGTAGTCGCGGCTCTCCATCGAAAACTGGCCGCGGAAGAACTGGCGGACAAGGAACCACAGGTGGCGCTTCCAGTCGTGGAATTTCTCCAGCCACGTGCGCTCGTCGATCTGTTCCTTCGGTCCGCCAGGGTTCGCGTTCCCAAACGAATGCAGGTCGGGCAGATCGGTGAGAAACTTTTCAGGGTTGTTGACCCGGTACACCCGAAACTCCAGCTCGTCCACGTCATGGGCGTACAGGTGGATCGTCGGCTTCTCATCCGGCGAGAAGGTCCGGTTCGTGCTCAGGTTAAAGGAGACAGCGCGGCCTGTCTGGGCCGGCGCTTGCGCAGCAACCAGCAACACCAAAAACGCCAGGGGAAAGGCGAAACTCAGTCTCCGTCGCGCAGAAGGTTCCACCGATAGACCCCTAAGAAGTTCGTGTTGCCCGGAATTGGGCGCCAGCGCGCGTCAGGATGGTGAAGGAGGTCGTCCATCGCAACGCGCCGGATTTCGCCCTTCTGTTTGCCGATGGGACCGGTGTGATAGATCGCCGCGTCCGCATGCGGTCCCGTGACAACCATCGAATGATACTGCGAGTTCTGCTCCAGCTGACGAAAAAACAACAAATCTCCAGGAAGCGCGGCGCGAACGTCACGGGAAACGGCATACGCATTGAACGCCAGCAGCGCGTGCGCGTCGCCAAACTGGCCGAAAGCGCCGCTGCTCAGATCGCCCGCAGCATACGCACCCGGCGTCACCCGGAAGAGATTCAGGCCCAGCGGCGTCTCCGGGTAGTGATACTGGGCGATCGAAACCAGCGAGGCAAAGCGATCCGGCGCGGGCTGAGCGGCGAGCCAGCGGTCGTTATGTTCGACAAGAGCCTCGCGGTAAGCAAAGCGCAACAAAGCGGCGCAGTCGTCGATTTCGACAGGAAGCTTATCGATAGGAAGGGAAGCCTCCTGTTCAGCCACAGCCACAAACCAGGATCGAAAAGCAGCGCGGTCCTCGGAAGTGTGGAGGTGAAGGGCGTCAGGCAAACCATCCTGGTGCGAGTCGGCGTCGTCGTCAACGTAGCGGACCTTCAGAATGTAGCGGCGATCGCGCCAGCTGAAAACGAGCTGCGCCGGTCCCGGCAGAACAGGTGCGCGGGCGATCGCATCGACGGAGCGGCCCCCCTCGGCCGTGAACCGAAGCTCAGGCGAGCCAGAGGTGATCGACGCAGGGTCGAGCGCACCGTGACTACGGCGAACGATCCTGGCAACGGTATGGCCGCGGCCGTCCGCGGGAAGGGAAATAACGGGGCGGGGAACAACCAGCTGGTCGCGCGCACAGCCACACAGAACAACGATGGCCAAAGAAAGCAGGGGCCGTGGCATTCGGCGATATGCGCGCGGGCCGGGAGGTTCCATGCTGGGGGGATTATAAGAGAGGCAAAACTTCCCTACGGCAGGCCATAGCGTTCACGATCGCGTTGAGTCTGGCTCTTCGTGTTGCGGTGAGGCCTTTGATTCTTTCCTTCTTCCAACTGTGATGAAGACCAACAAGGCGTACACGGCAGCGGACAGAACAAAAAGCCACCAGGGATGAAACACGACCGGAAACATGAATGCCGCCCTCCGAATGCGATTTGCACAACCCGTGGACCAACCCAGCCCTTCCCAATGCGACTCTGGTGAAGTCCCTTTCCCCTCCGATGTCCAACGCACGCCTTCCGGATCGTCAACCTTATAGAGGTATCGCATGAATGAAGGAGCAGTGCGGGCGCGGAGCACAGCCGAACAAGTCGCTCGCCGGAGCTACGGCAAGCTGGTGGCGTTTCTGGCCTCGCGAACCCGGGATGTGGCTGCGGCCGAAGACGCTCTGTCCGAAGCGTTTGCGGCGGCCCTGGCGGACTGGCCGGCGAAGGGGGTTCCATCCAATCCTGAGGCGTGGCTCATGACCGTGGCCCGCCGGAAATGGATCGACGCCGACCGGCGCCGCGAGCGCAGCGGAGTCGTCGACCAGGATCTGGATCAGATCGCCGCCGTGATCAGCGCCGGGCCGGACGGCGGCCAGATTCCGGATCGACGCCTGGCGCTCATGTTTGCCTGCGCGCATCCAGCCATCGATGCGAGCGTGCGTGCTCCGCTCATCCTGCAGGCGATTGTCGGCCTCGATGCGGCCACCATCGCCTCGGCATTCCTCACCTCGCCCGCGGCGATGAGCAAACGGCTGGTACGCGCGAAAACGAAAATACGCGAGGCGGGTATTCCGCTGGAAGTTCCCGAGCGCACCGAGCTGGCCAGCCGGCTGGAAGCCGTGCTGGAAGCGATCTACGCAGCGTACACAGAAGGGTGGAGCGACGCGATTGGCGCCGATCTGCTCCGCCGCGATCTCACCGGCGAAGCGCTGTTCCTGGCGGGGGTCGTCGCGGAGTTGCTGCCTGCGGAACCGGAAGCGCTCGGGTTACTGGCGTTGATGCTGCATGCCGAGGCGCGTCGACCGGCGCGGCGGGGCGCGCGCGGAGAATACGTTCCTCTGGCGCAGCAGGACATGGCGTTATGGGATGCCGCCATGATCGCCCAGGCCGAGCTCCTCCTGCAGAAGGCGAGCCGTCTGCGAGCGGTCGGGCGCTATCAGCTGGAGGCCGCGGTGCAATCGGCGCATGTGGCGCGCTGTCAGACCGGCAACGCGAACTGGGAACAGGTGGTGGCGATTTACGATGCGCTGCTGGCCATCACGGCCTCACCTGTGGTCGGCATCAATCGGGCTCTGGCCGTCGCCGAGGTTCGGGGAGCGGACGCGGGTCTCGAGGCTCTTCCAAGTGCCGACGCAGATGCGCGCCTCCGCGACTATCAGCCGTATTGGGCGGCGCGCGCGGAACTGCTGGCTCGATCCGGAGCCAGCGAAGAAGCCCACCACGCCTACGATGTAGCGCTCGGCCTCGAGCGCGATTCCGCGATTCGGGAGTTTCTGGAGAAGAGGCGTTCAGGTCTGGGCGAAACCAAGCCGTAAGATCCGCTCCTTGCCCCCTTCGTTTTCCCGCCCCGCCGATTCTCCTTGCAATAGCTGCCGTCGATGCTATCAAGCTCGACAACAGTTTAGGAGGCATGAAATTCGCAGCTAATGCATGACTATGACACGAAGAGCCTCCAGGCATATCCTCAGTCCGACCAATAAGAATTGGCGGACGCGGAGGTGTGCATGATCGCTGTCTTTGATTCCATTGAGAAGTTCCTCTCAAATCCGATCCTGTGGGGGATTGCTTGCGTCATCGCTATCTCGATCAGTCTCAGTGGAAAGATCAACGTGGCCGCTTCCTCCATATTGATGTGGGTCGCGTGGTTGATGGCCACGTTCGGGGCCTATAGAGGGTTCATGTCTTTCCGATTTGACCCTCCCCTGCGCGCACTATCGACGGTTGCGACGGCATCTGTTTTCGCCATCGGAACGTTACTGGTAGTGCGGTGGATGAACGCCAAGCCTCTTTTACCTTCCACCCTGAGCATGGAAGATTCGGGAGTTCAGCTTTCGATCACCTGTGAGAACGTGATGCTCCCAGTCAAATTCCAAGGTTCACTATGGTTTTTAGGACCTCTAAAGATGGATGGCTTGGCGAGATTGTATAGCCCCGGGGGAGGCGTCTGGCCTGAAGCTGGAGTTCATGGGATGGGGTACAAATGCGCGGTGAAAAACTATGGAACGGATACCGCTTTCGGCGTCTCCATCGACCTGGGCGTGGAGGCCCTAAAATGGAGCGAAACCCAACCAAACTTATGGGGACCTGGGGAATCGAAGGGAAAGAAAACGTCTATCATCGGCGTTCCTCGGCCCTTAGGGCCTAAAGGAAGCGAAGACTTTAGTTTTTACATGTGCAGTTGACGTGCCCCCGAATTCTCATCCATTCATAACTGGAGATTCTCGGTTGAGGTTAAGCTCCGAGATATTCTCGTCGCCGCCGAGGCTGTGCGAATGTGGGAAGCGTTGTTTGCTTTCCACATTTGCATAGCCTGTTG
>DASXEY010000125.1:0-138750 GCA_036489835.1 Bryobacteraceae bacterium
GGAGATCCAGAAGTTAGAGCAAGCCGCGCGGGACGCGGCCGCCGAGCAAAGAAACCGCGAGGCCCTGGCGGAGCGAATCGCTCTCGCGAAGACATTGTATGCGGAACGCCGGTTCGCGGAGGCCCTCAGCCTTCTTGAGACAGGGCTCCAGAATTCCCCGAGCAGTGCCGACCTGCTTAAACTTCGTGCGGATGTGCTGGCCGCGCAGGACCGGGAGCAACGGGCACGTTTGCTGCGCGCGACCATCAAGGTTCGCGAACTCAAGAGCAGCCAAGAGTTCGAAAATGCGGAACGTACGCTTAAAGAAGGCCTTGCAGCGGACCCCCAGAATCCAGAACTTCTTCAACTTCTTGCCGACCTCGATGCCCGGCGCCACCAATTACGGTCCGAGCAGGTGGAGCACGAAACTGCCCAGTTGCACCGCCAAACCTACGCCCAGGGCCGCCAGCGTGCGGGCGCTTTCCGCAGATCCGGACAATTCCCGACCGCCATCCTGACCCTTGAAGGACTGCTCCAGCAGTTTCCTGACGACTTAACTCTCAAGGAAGATCTCAAGGAGGCTCGCGAGGCTCAGGATGAACATGCCCGCCGGGAGCGATACGCCACCGAACGCCGCCGTGCCGGAGGATTAGTCCAGGCCCGTAAGTTTGACGATGCCATTGCTCTGTACCAGACGCTGCTGGTGGAGTTTCGCAATGATGCGATCCTCGAGGAAGATCTCAAATCCGCCCTCGGCGCCCGGGACCTACAGCAACAGCGCGAGACGCTCGACCGGGAAGTTACGCAGCTTGAAAGGCTCTATCGCAAGGGCGACGCTCGCGCCGTTCTCGAAAGAGCCTCCGTTCTGTCGCCGGATCTCCAGGATGCGCGCGTGCGAGAACTGGCTGATTGGGCGCGCACGGAACTCGAGCGGCCTCAGCAAGAGCGTGAGCGGGAGTCCTCCGAATCTCTCCGCCGCAAGCGGAAACAGCGGATCGCCATCGGCATGGCGATCGCGGCGGTTTGTGCATTTGCGGCCATTCTCCCGCGTGCGCTGCACAAGCGGCCCGCGCCTGGACCGCAAGATCTGCATGAGAGTGCCGGGCAATTCGTCCCGACGGTTGAAACTCCCTCAGCTCCAGTCGAAGAAAACGCCAAAGCCACGACGCCGCAAGAGACCAAAGTGGAAAAGCCGCAACCGAAAGAGCAGAAATCTTCGGGCAGCGCGGTTCAGCTGGCTGGCCGGACGGCGCTGGATCCGCAGTCCGCGCATGAACCTTCCCCGCAGCCCCAGGCGAAGCCGCCACAATCAGAGCCACAGGCTGGCGCGGCGAAGGCTGTCGCGGTCCAGTCTCCACCGCTGCCGGAGATTGTCGATTGCAGGGCGCCCGACTACAATCTGCCGAGGACAGGAACGCTGAGCTGGTCTAGTCTGAGGGGGCTTGAGAGCAACGGCATTCTCATCATCGGCGGCTCCGACGAAGACCCGAAGGGTGGGCATTGGACCGGCCGAAGGTTTCCTGGTTGCGAAATCACGGTCAAATCAGAGACCTCCGGCATTGATGTTATCGAGGCTCCATCGCTTCAGAACCGTTACCGCCTGGTGAAGCTCCACAACTCCTCCTCCTCAGCCGTCTATTCGATCAAGTTAGAATGGTCCAGCCGGTAATCATGCGAATCGTCATCCTGCTCCTGGCCCCCGCGGTGTGCCTGGCGCAAACATGCGATACAGCTTCGGCGCATAAGCGCTATGCCTTCGTTCTGGGTAATGGAACGTATGCAAGCCTGCTCACCGCGCCCACCGCTGAGGCCGATGCGAAAGCCATGCAGGGTGCGCTTGAAGGCGCGGGCTTCCTGGTCACGCCATTAAAGAACCGCGCGATGCAGGATCTCTTTTACAGCGACCAAAAGAATTTCGTGGACAAGATCAAGCCCGGTGACGTGGTCTTCTTGTACTATTCGGGACACATTGTGCAGGGCCCTGAGGGGCTCGATGACGACTTCATTTTGCCTTCCGACTTCAATCCCTCGCGGGAGGTCACCAGCGCCCTCAGCCTGGGCCGTTTTCTGGACGACCTGAGCACGCATAATCCCAGTTTGACGATCGTTATGATCGAAGGGCCCCACCCGGTGGACAAAGAAATTCTTGGCAGTAGACCCGGCGGGCTGATCGTCCCGGATCTCAGCAACAATGGGAAAATCCTTTTCGCGATGGCGGCACAGCCGGGCCAGGTGGCCGTCACCGAATCCGGCTCTGCCACCAGTCTGTTCACCAGAACTGTCGCCGAGCTCCTGGGCAAGCCGGGTCTCAGCCTCTCCGAGCTTTTCAAGCAGGCCAAGCAGGACGTGGCCAATCAACCCGGCCGCAGTCAGGTCCCCTTTTTCGAAGACCTTTCCGGAGATTCGGGCGCCTTCTGTTTTCACGAGGCCATTGTCACGCCGCCACCGCCGCCTCCTCCGCCGCCGAAGCCCGAGATCAAGATAGAGACGCGTATCGAGACGGTTCCGATTCCGAGTAACAAGACCGACCATGAAGAGTACGTTCGGATTGCCCATGGAACATTCAAGATGGGCTGTGTTCCCTCCGATTCCAGGTGCAAACCCGAAGAAAAGCCCCAGCACGAGGTCACTCTTAGTAAGGACTTCTATTTGGGACGAAACGAAGTGAAGGTAAGCTCTTTCAGGCTCTTTCGAGAGGAGCGGAAAATTAAGAAAAGTTTGCCCAGCGCGCCGTCGGATTACGACAGCTGGAAAATCGGGGAGCTCCCACAGGTCCGCGTAACCTGGGAGGACGCGAATACATACTGCGAGTGGGCCGGTGGCCGCCTGCCCACCGAGGCCGAATGGGAGTACGCCGCCCGCGCCGGGGCCTCCGGCGAGATTTATCCCCTCAATAGCGAAAACAGCCGTGACAAAGCGAATTTCGACGGCAAGAAAGGCAATGACATCTATCTGGGGGTTGCCCCCGTGAGGATGTTCGAGCCAAACAACTTCAGGCTGTATGACATGTCCGGCAACGTTTGGGAATGGGTCTCCGATTTTTACAGCCCGACCTACTATGCCGAATCTCCCGCAGTCGATCCGAAGGGCCCCACAACGGGTAAGGAACACGTCGTTCGCGGGGGCTCTTTTGAAAGCGATTGGAAGGACCATCTGAGACTATCGCTCCGATTCCTCCCTCCCAAGAGTGAGAATCTCAACGTCGGATTCCGCTGCGCTCTCGATGACACCCCGGCGACCAACCAGCGGCTTAAGTAACCATCTCAGGCAATCGTGTATAATCGAAAGTCCTGTCGTTTGATCAACTCAAAAACGGAGGTTTTGCGTGACCATCAACCGGGGTAGTTTTGGCTTTTTGTTGCAGTGGAGTGCTCTGATGCTTCTCGCTCCCGCGGCTTTTGCGCAGTCGTCGGTGGTGCGCTCGGGCAGCCTGGAAGTGGGGCCGTTTGTCGGGGCCAGTTACGGGATCAGTGGGTTTAACGTCATGAGCGGCGGAAATATTACCTACGCCCTTAAGAATCGCTACGTGCTTCCTTACTTCGAGTTCAGCTACTTCCCCGGTTTACCGCATTCCTATACCGACGCGAGCGAGACCCAATACAAGTTCAATATCAGTGTCGCCGATGTTCACGCGGGAGTGCATATCCGCCTACCTGTTTTTCATGAGAAGCCATGGGTTCCCTACCTGGTTGTCGGCGCAGGCGCGCTGCATTACTTTGAGGGCAACGGCACGCAGACCCCGGAGGGTTCCTCTTCCTCCCTGCCCGCCACCTTCCCTGCGGGAACTTCCTTCGCCATCAACGGCGGCGCCGGGCTCCGCTATTACCTGGGCGGCTCCGGAAAATTTGGTTTTCGGGCGGAAGCCAAAATTTACAAGGCCACCTCCGGCCCCTTCTCGAACGACACTATCGGAAAAGTGGAAGCCGGTTTCTTTTTCCAGATCCACTGACCTGCTCGCGCTGCTAGGATGCGATCACTTCACGGCGATTGTGACGCTGGCTTGCGAGGACGCGTGACTTCCCGTGGCATTGTCGGTCATGGTAAGCACGACCGGAATGGCGGTACCCGCCGGGGCGTTCGCGGGCACTTGTGCATTCACCTGATACAATGCCACGTAACCCGGCGCCAAGCCCGAAAATATAACGGGTGCGTTTATTCCGCCGATCGTCACCGTGGCGGTGGCGGTCGTTTGGAATAATGGCGATGGATAGGGCGCAGGCTGTCCGTTTCCAGGCGGAGGGGTATTCGAGCCGTCGGCCGCCTGAACCGAGCCTAACCCAGTCGCGTAAATTTCGATGTAGCCACCCGGGCTGACGGCCTGTTGGCCCGATCCCGATCCCGCGACCGTCCCGCTTTCGAAGTTCAGAATTGCTCCCTGACCGAGCCCCGCTTGAGAAGTTGTGAAAATACCCGGTTGGAATTCGACAACCTGAGCATTGACGGTCACGGAGTCTTTGCCATCGCGTTGCACTTGCAGCGGGACACTCGTCCCGGCGGCGAGACCTTGCGGGATCAGTCCATTTACCTGTCCCCCGCTGACCGAGAGCAAAGGCAGCGCCTGAGTACCCAAAAACAACTGCGCGTTGCCGAGTGTAAGCGGCAGCGGCGAACTCGCAGGGGGCGGTGCGCCATCGGCCATCCGCGAGCCGAAAATCGAGGTGTAGCCGCCGGGTGTGACCTGACCTTGAGTGCTGATGTCGTAGCTGGCGGCGTTTAATGGCGCAGAAGGTTGTGGAGCGGCACTCGTATCGGCCGGCAGAATATTGACCGTCACCGGGGCAGACGTTCCGGAGTAACTTCCGCTTCCGCCCGAAACCGTTATCGAAGCGTACACCTTAAGCGATGCCCCCATTTGTGCGGTGCCGGGCGCCCAAGTGGCCGTCCACAGGGCGTTGTCGGAATCGTAAGAAAAGTTGACCCCATTTACAAAAGAGCCGTTCTGCATAAGTTCGACGGTGTGACTCTGCGTAGACGTGATCAGGTTGTTGCAGTTGTCAAAGATAAGCGCCGCCAGATTCGGGCTCGTCGCCTGTCCCACTGCTAGCTCAGCCCCAGCCACCGGCGCGCTTAGCACCACTGTAAGCGTCTTTGGGGTACATGAGGAAGAAGAGGCGGCTGGGATTGCCGCACTCGATCGGAGTGCGGGGCTCGCGCCGGCAGGCAGCGCCACTACCGCAACCTGGATAGTGAGAATCGTCCCCTGGTTAAACGCGACTTGCACAGTTCCGGTATAGATGCCCGCCGCCAAGCCTGCCGCGCTGGCTTGGAGCGTGATCGATGTGCCGTTTGAGCCCAGCGACCCGGTTTGTGGACTCACCGATAACCATTGACCCCCGCTTGCCGTAAATACGGTGGTGCTATACGCCAGATTCTGGCCCGCCGGACTGAATAGATTGATCGATTGGGTCGCCGGAGTGGCGCTTCCGGCCGTGGCCGCCAGAACCGCGCCGCCGCTGGAAACCTGGGGTGTTGACCCCAGATCCCCGAGAGCCACCACGTTCAGCAGTACAGAGAAGCTCTGCGGAGAATTGTTTGCTCCAGCCGACAGGACGTTCACAACAGCATAATAGGTTCCCTTCGCTAACCCGCCCGGGTTTATGGAAACCTGGAACTCGCCCGGCGTCGCCGCAGAACTGTTCCCAGTGGGCTGGGTCAAAGTCAGCCAGCCAGTGGTCGAAGCATACTGGATCTGAGTAGACCAAGAAATCGATCCGGGTCCGAGATTGTAAACCGAGACATACTGCGGCGGCACAGCTATGCTAGAGCTCTGAACCGCGTTAAACGTCAAGCCGGTTTGTGAGAGCTGCATACTTGGCTGCGAGCCGCTGACTAATAGATCCACGAGAGACGTCAGGGAGTTGCCGGAGCTATCCGTCACCGTAATCGTTCCTTGGTGGAGCCCAGCCGAAATGGTAGCCGCATTCACGACGAACGAAACGGTAGCGGGCGTCGAAGGGGTGGCGGTTCCCGCCTTGCCCGCGCTCAGGCTCAGCCAGCCGCTATCCGAATTCGCGACGGCGGTGTAGCTGAGCGTGCTGCCTCCAGTGTTGCCCACCGATATCGAGCCCTGGCTTTGCCCACCCTGCGGCAAGGCAAAGGTTTGGGGCGGCTGGGAGGGAGCTGAAGGGGTCACCGATAATTGCGGCGTCTGCTGCGCAGCCACCTGCAAGGTTACGCTCACAGTCACGCTGGACGGACTGGCGCTGGGCGCGGAGATGGTAATCTGCCCGCTATACGTATTATTTGGCGCCAGGATGCTTGGATTCACGGAAACCGTAATTGTTCCCGGTGTCATTCCGGTGGAGCTGAAGTTTTGACTGGCGCTCAACCAGCTTGAGCCGTCGCTGGTGGTGGCGGAACCAACCGTCACGGTGGTTGGACCGGGGGTGCTCAGGACTCCGATGTTCTGCGGAAGAGGCGGATTGGGATCGCCGGGACTATAGGAAAAGTTCAACTGTTGCGAGGAAACCGAGAGCAGCGTAGTGGGCTGGGTGACGACAATGGTAAAGCTCGTCGTCTGGCTAACGGGAGGCGTACGGCTGTCCACTACCATCACCGTGAAGTTGTAGGATCCAGTGCTCTGCGGAGTTCCGCTGAGGACGCCTCCGCCATTTAAGCTCATCCCGGGTGGTAAGGAGCCCTCAATCACGGACCAAGTACACGGCGCGAGGCCGCCCTTCACGCCGAACGCGGCCGTGTTGTAGATGACGCCCGCCAGTCCAGGGGCGACGGACGGCGTGGTAATGGTGAGCGTATCCGGAGTAGTCGCCACGAAGTTGGCGATTACCGAATGCGCGGCGTTCATATCCAGCGTCGCCGGATTGGTCGATCCGGCGAGGTCCCCGCTCCAACCCGTGAACGAATAGTTTGCAGCCGCCGTTGCCGTCAAATGAACGGAGGTTCCAGGACTGTAAGACCCGGTGGTTGAGCTTGGACTCGCCACTACCGTCCCGGAGCCGGCAGGGGAGACCGCCAGCGTGAGCTGGAGCTGCTGCGGATTGATGGTAAGCCCCAGCGTAATGGAGGCAGTAACGCTGTTGGAATCGGTTGCGGAGAACTTGGGGTTATAGTTGCCCTGGCTGCTGCTCGCCGGAGTTCCGCTCAATACCCCCGTTGCGCTGAAGCTGAGTCCGTTCGGCAGGCCGGTGGCGGACCACGAGTAGGGGGCGGTCCCCCCGTTGGCGCTGAACGTCACCGGCCCATAGGACATCCCTACACTGCCGGCCGGCAGAGAGGTGGGACCAGTTATATTCGGTGGGGAAGGGCTGATCGTCAGGGAAAGGCTGACACTGGCCGATCCTTTGAGCGAATCGGTTACCGTAAATTGAGGCGTAGAACCGCTCGCGCTGACAGGAGTCCCACTCAATACCCCAGCCGCGCTGAAGCTCAGCCCGCTTGGGAGTCCCGACGCCGACCACGTATAGGGAGGCGTTCCGCCGCTTGCACTGAATGTCACCGGCCCATAGAAACTACCGGCCGTGCCCCCTGGAAGAGACGTGGTGCCGATATTCAGCGGGGGCGAATTAATGGTCAAGGAAATAGTGACATTAGCCGAAAGTTTCGCCGCGTCCGTGACCGTGAACTGAGGCGTGGAACCGCCCGGATTCGTGGGAGTCCCGCTCAATACCCCTGCCGCGCTGAAGCTGAGCCCGCCCGGTAGCCCCGACGCCGACCATGTGTAGGGAGCCGTTCCTCCGCTGGCCGAAAATGTCACTGGCCCGTAGGAAGTCCCCTGCGTGCCAGGCGGCAGAGACGTTGTAAGAATCGTCAGGATCGGGGCCGGATTAATGGACAACGAAAGATTGACGCTAGCCGAATTTTTGGCCGAGTCGGTAACCGTAAACTGAGGGTTGGAGTTGCCCGCGCTAGCTGGAGTCCCACCCAATACCCCTGCCGTGCTAAAGCTCAGCCCGCTTGGCAGCCCCGAGGCGGACCAAGTATAGGGAGGCGTCCCTCCACTCGCGCTGAATCCCACCGGTCCATAGGAAGCCCCGACTGTGCCTGACGGTAGAGACGTCGGACCGCCGATACTCGGCCCTGATCCGGCCTGATTCACCGTGAAACTACCGCCAGGGGGAAAGGCAAAGGACAAAGACGCCGATCTCGCGGGGCCTGTATTCGGCGCAACGCTGTAGCCGATTGAAAAAGGAGCGTAGCTGGAAACGGACAACCATGAGGCCGTCGAGCTGATATCTCCATAATTGCACTCGCCAGCGCCGCTACCGTAGCCAAAACTGAAAGAGCCGCTACCGCCCGTAGCGGGGGCGCTCACTGGATTGCCAGAAGTGATCGAAATGACACAGGCCGCCCCATTCTGCATGATTTGCTCACTGCCTACCGAGGATCCGTTCACGTACACCGTGAGATTCCCGGAGCGGCCAGCGCCGCCGTCCGCGGCCACTGAGAAGCTGACACTCGCGGAAAGGCCGCTGTTCGCCACGGCGGTCGACTGAGAGGTTGTGAGCCAAGAGGAATCTGATGCCACGTAATACGTGCACCCTGACGCAGCCGAAAAGCTGAACGACACGCCGCCGCCGCCACCCGGCGGTAGAAAAAAAGTGCCCCCGCTAAATCCTCCGCTCCCGGTACACGCTGCGGTTGCAGAATGCGCGAGCAGTAAGAAGCTAAAGGCCAACATTGCCAGCCGAATCCTAGTTTGGGATGTCATTTCGTTTCCTCCGCGAATAGACGCTCACCTTCACCATATGAGAGTATTGTGCTTCGTCGCACAGCCCGCCAACGAACACCAAGACCACACAACAAGTCCCGGCGGTCGGAGGCGACGCCTTTCTTAGAGATAAAGAATACCAGAAAATCTTGTAGACAGAAGCCATGCAGTGGCGGTTGCCTGTGCGGTCCATGATTGGCCTACGTCGGCGATTGAATGAACTTGGGAAGGGCCAGCGCCAGCCGCATAACGGCAGAGGCAGAATAAGCTCGAAGAAAACTTGAGCTCGGCCGACGGCGCCTCTACCTTGGTCCTGATTCGTGCGGGATCGAGGGAGAGTGCACGCTTCGGCGCGCCCAAGGAATCGACGATGACGCGTGAGATAACCTGACGGATGGGATGGCCGCCACTTCATGAATGATCTTCGTTATGCGACCCGGCAATTCCGGCGCTCGCCTGGATTCTTCGCCGCGGCGTGTCTGCTGATCGCACTGGGCGTTGCGGCCAACACGCAGATCTTCACGTTCGTCAACACGCTGCTGCTGCGTCCTCTCCCCGTGAGCGATCCGCAAAGCCTGATCCAGCTCTTTCTGATCCGCCCCCGGCTGCCTCTGTACCCATACTTTGACTACCCGTTCTTAAAACTACTGGCGTCGAAATCGACCACCTTGACAGAAACCGCTGGTCACATAGAGTGGATTCTGCCCCTTGAGCGCCCAGGCGGCTCCGCGGAGCGGGCTCACCCATATTGCGTGACCGCCAATTTCTTCACCGACCTTGGCGTCCGGCCTCTGCTGGGCCGTCTGCTACAAGCCGGTGACGATCACGCGGCCGTGCTTTCCTATGCCTATTGGTCCAGCGCATTCGGCCGCGACCCACGCGTCATCGGTCAGACGATTCGCATCAAGGGCCACGCTTTCCGGATCGCCGGCGTCGCGCCGGAGGGATTCAGCGGGACGATTATCGACAGCAGCCCTGACGTCTGGGTCCCGTTCCAGAACTCGACCGATTTCTCCGGCATGACCAACCCAAGCCTGGATAACTTCGCCATCGAGATCACGGCCCGTCTTCGGCGCGGCGTCACTCCCGCGCAAGCTGAGCAGGAAACCGCCGCGCTCTGGATCCGCTATCAGGAAGAAGCGTTCGCGGCGGACCCCAAAAATCACGACCTTCCCGGCAACCGGCATTTGGAGCTTCACTCGCTCACCTACGGTTTGTCGCCGCTGCGCGATCAATCGCGTAGCGCGCTGCTTCTGATGCTGGCCGGTGCAGGTTTGCTTCTGCTGATGGTCTGCGCCAACGTGAGCGGATTGCTGCTGGCACGCGCCGCCGCTCGTGACAAAGAGACCGCAGTGCGTCTTGCCGTGGGCGCCAGCCGCGGACGCATCGCACGGCAGCGGCTAATCGAAACCCTTCTGCTCGCCGCCGTCGGCGGAGCTGCGGGAATCGGGGCGGCTTACGCAAGCATTCCTTTCGTTATTCGCCTGCTGCCGCCCGCACGCGGCATCGGCAACGATCCCGCCGAGTTGCGAACCCTCACTATCGACTTTCGCCCGGATTTTCGTGTGCTTGTGTTTTCGATCGGAATCTGCGCGCTGGTCGCGATTCTTTCCGCTCTGGTTCCCGCATGGCGGACCTCGCGCTACGATCTGTCAACCGCGCTCAAGAGCTCGATGAGCGATCCACGTCATGCGCGATTCCAAGCTTGGCTTTGTGCATTGCAGGTAGCTCTTTGCACCGTCTTACTTTCCGG
This sequence comes from Bryobacteraceae bacterium, assembly GCA_036489835.1. Taxonomy (GTDB): domain Bacteria; phylum Acidobacteriota; class Terriglobia; order Bryobacterales; family Bryobacteraceae; genus Palsa-187. Next base: position 10,401 of record DASXEY010000125.1, read on the forward strand.
GGCCGGATTGATGGCCCGCACCCTTGAGAATCTCCGGAACCTGAAAACCGGTTTTGACCCGAGTCACGTATCCATCTTCTCTATGGATCCTCACAGTCGCGGCTATGACGGCCAGCAGGCTTGGCTATTCGAGCGCCGCCTCCTCGACGCTGTTCGAGCGCTTCCCGGCGTGGATGCCGCCGCGATTTCCAATCGGGCCTTGATGCGCGGTATCGGTCTGGTGAGCTGGATTGTCTTTCCCGGCCAACATGGGGACGGCCTGCCGAATACCAGCGCTATGTCCGTCAGCCCTGATTACTTCCGCGTGATGGGGATGCACCTTATCGCTGGCCGTCAGTTGAAGGAAGGCGATCTGGAGGAAGACGGCAAGACTTCTCGTGTCGTCGTGAACGAGGCATTTGTGAGGAAGTTTTTTCCCGCCCAGGATGACCCGTTGGGGAAGCAATTCTCGATGGGCAAAGAGTACGCAAAACCAGGCTACGAGATTGTAGGCGTCGTCAACGACACGAATTATCGTTCCCTGCGCGAGGTTCCACCGCCGGTGATGTATTCGTATGGGCTTGGCCCGAAAAAGTATCCGGACACGTTCGTTCTGCACGTCCGTTCGCGCGGCAATCCGCGGGAGATGATCCAGCGTGTGCAGGCACTGGTAAAATCGTCCGATCCGCAAATGCCGGTCTACGAAGTCGCGGCGCTGACGGATGACATAGACCGCTCCCTCTGGCAGGAACGCTTGCTGGTTGCGCTCGCCTCCGGATTCGGTGCCTTCGCTATTGCTTTGGCCGCCATCGGCCTCTATGGAATCCTGGCGCACTTTGTAGCCGGCAGGCGCCGGGAGATTGGTCTGCGGATCGCGCTTGGCGCGGAGCCGGGGCGTGTCGTTTGGCTGGTGGTGCAGCGTATCGTGCCGGCGGTCGCCGGCGGAATCATCTCTGGCGCCGCGTTCTCATGGATTTCGGGAAGATGGCTGACCAGCTTGCTTTACCGGGTTCAGCCGTTCGATCTCACATCGATGATCGCAACGTTGGCTTTGCTGTTGGCAGCGGGAATCGCCGCCGCGGCGATCCCGGTGATACGGGTCATCCGGCTGGACCCAGCCTCGACCTTGCGACAGGAATAGCGTACAGCGCCCAGTCGCGCAAGCACCCCTCATTAAGTGACTTCGCGGCTTTTCCAGTTGTTCCTTTGGCTCGTCTCGATTCCTGCAGCCTTGCGGCTGTCCAGCGTAACTCGAACGCGGAGGACGCCCGGACTCGCGAGCTGGATCTCCCTTGTTACTGGGGGCGATTTGCCAACGCTCTCGCCCGCCCGCCTGATCTACGTTTTAGGGTCGTCGACGCAGCCGGTATGTAAAACCGATCCGCCCGTGGTATCGCTCGTATAAACCGCGGACGATTCGCGGCAAGCTCCGTCTGCGCAGATATCAGCATGGGTTCGGAAATCCTCAGCAAAACGTAAACTGGGTGTATGTGGGCTGGTCGCAGCCGGTGGCCGGCCCTCGACCGGCTAGCTTCCGGGAAAAGAAAAGATGACAACCAACTACTTGACCTACGTACTTATTGTGGCCGCGACGGCGTCGCGACTTGTAGCCCAAGAGGCTGCACCTCTTTGGAGCTACCAAGGCGCGAAAGGGCCTGATCATTGGGGCGACTTGAAACCTGAGTACCGGACCTGCAAAGCCGGCATGGAGCAGTCGCCGATTGACATCCGCAATCCTGCGCTTCAGAGCCTGCCCGTCCTCGCCTTCGATTACAGCGCAGTTCCGCTTAAGATCATCGACAATGGCCACTCGATTCAGGTGAACTATTCGCCGGGCAGCTTCATGACGGTGGCGGGGGCCCGCTACGAGCTGAGGCAATTCCATTTTCACCATCCAAGCGAGGAGCGGATTAAAGGCAAGTCATACCCCATGGCGGTCCATCTGGTTCACGCTGACAAGGACGGCAAGCTCGCAGTCGTCGCGATTCCCCTGGAGAAAGGGCCGCCGAACAAAACCATTCAGGATATTTGGACACGGCTCCCAAAGGTGAAGGACGTCGAGCAAGAGGCCGGCGCGATTGCCATCAATGCAGCCGATCTGCTTCCAAAACAGACCGGGTACTTCACGTACAGCGGCTCGCTCACTACGCCGCCCTGCACCGAGGGCGTGACTTGGTTTGTATTGAAGACGCCGGTCGCTATCTCCCAAGGCCAGATCGATATCTTCAGTAAGCTGTACCCTGACAATGCTAGACCGATTCAGCCGACGCGAGGCCGCGAAGTCAGAGCGAGCCAGTAACCGCAGGATTTGGTTTCGAGCCGACCGGGTCGGAGTATGCCAGGGAAAACGCCGCCGGCACTAAAAAGACAGTGAGCGCCACCGAAACTAGCAGCCCGCCAATCAGGGCACGCGCGAGAGGCGCGTAGGATTCGCTGCCCTCGCCCATCTTCATTGCCATGGGCAGCAGGCCGATGATCGTCGCGAGGGATGTCATCAAAATGGGCCGCAACCGCACCCGGCAGGATTCGATAATCGCATTGCCCACGCCCCTGCCTTCCATCTTCAAGTGATGTGCAAATTCGACAATCAAGATGCTGTTGGACATCGCGATTCCAGCCAGCATCACCACCCCCATCAACGACATGACGTTTAGCGTCGTCCCCGTCAGGACAAGCACAATCAGTACGCCGGAGATGCCGGGCGGGAGCGCTAGTAGAATGATGAACGGATCGACGAAGGAACGGAACTGCGCCACCAGGATCAAATACAACAGCACCACGGAAAGAGTGAGGCCGATCGCAAAGCTCTTGAATGATGCGTTCATCGCCTCCGCGCTTCCCCGAACCGCTACGGTCACATTCGATGGAATATCTTCGTGCGCAATCACGTTGCGAACGTAATCCGCGGCAGCTCCAAGATTCTCTGTTGACGGGCGAGCATAGACGTCGAGTTTACGCCGGATCTGGTAGTGATCCACCTCCGTGGGCGCCTGGATGCGTTCGATATTGGCGATCATGTCCAAGCGCGTTGGCTGCGCGGCGCCATCGGCATGAAGCGGAATAGAACGCAAATCCTGCACGGAGCGAATCTGAGCCTCCGGATATTGAACCGTTAAGAAATAGTTGCTCCCGTTGCGCGGGTCGATCCACAGGTTGGGAGCGATCATTTGGTTCGAAGTCAGTGAAGTGATCACGTTGGTCAGCACCTCCCGCTCAGTCAGTCCCAGTTTTGCGGCGTGAAGGCGGTCGACATCGATGCGCAGCGACGGATAATCCAGATCCTGGGGCATGAACACGTCTGCGATTTGGGAGGACAACCGCAGCTTGCCGGCGATATCCTGGACCACCTTATTATCCGCATCCAGGCTTGCGCCCACCACCTGTACATCGATTGGAGCTGGCGCACCCATGCTGACGACCGCATCCACCAGACTTCCTGTCGAGAAGAACGGCGTAATTTCCGGCATCTCCTGAGCAATGCGCTTCTTGATCCGGGAAATATACTCATAGCTGCCAACCCGGTGGTTGGGCTGCAGACCGACTTGGATAAAGCCGGTATGCATTGCCGCGTTCGAGGTGTAAACTGCGGAGAAGCCATTATCCACGCCGATGTTGTCGACAGTAATGCCGAGGTCCTCTGCGCGTACAGTGTCCTTTATTAAGCCTTCGAGGCGGGCGACTTCCGACTCAGTGACGGTGAGTTTGGTTCCCGAAGGGGCCTTAAAGGTAATCACGAATTGGCCTGCATCGGTCTGCGGGAAGTATGAGAATCCAAGTCGACCGTAGAGAAGAAGACTGACTCCAAAGGCCAGAAAGAACACGATCAGCACGATTACCGGGGTGCGCAGGACTCGTTGGACCAACACTTGGTACATGCCGAGCATGCGATCGAAACCCGCATTAAACGCGGAAGTGAAACGCGCTCCCAGACCAAGGGTTTTCGCATCGCCGCGTTGCCCGTGATTTTGCATTTTAAGGAAACGCGCGCAGAACAAGGGCACCACTGTCATCGCGACAATGTAAGAGGCAAATAGGGAAACCACCACCGACAAAGCCATCGCCGAGAACAGGAACTTACTGACACCGGCTAGCAGCGTGACCGGAAAGAATACTACCGCCGTTGTCAATGTAGACGCGAGTACCGGTAGAGCGACCTCTTTTCCACCGGTTTCGGCAGCGACTCGTGGGGGCTCTCCCATTTCGAGATGGCGGAAGATGTTCTCCAGTACAACGACGGAATTGTCAATCAGGCGCGACAGCGCCAGAGCCAGTCCGCCCAACACCATGCTATTCACGGAGGATCCTCCGAGTTGCAAGATGAAGAAAGTAGCGCATACTGACAACGGAATCGAAAAGAAGACGGCAACCGTAGCGCGGAGGCTGCCCAGGAACATGAGGATCATCACGCAGGTTAGGAACATGCCGATTCCCCCCTCATGCAAAAGCGTTTCAATCGCCGTCCGCACGAAGCGCGACTGATCGAACACCACGCTTGCTTTCATTGCTGGCGGCACATCCACCAGATGCGCAACCGTCTTACGGACACCATCAACCACATCGATGGTGTTCGAATCGCCTCCTTGTTTCATTACCGGAAGGTAGACGGACCGTTGCCCGTTCACATGGACCACGTTGTATTGCAAAGCGTGGGCATCCTTGAGTTGGCCGACGTCTGACATCAGAACCGGATTTTCGCCGTTCATCTTGATGGGATATTGGCCGGCATCCTTTAAGTTGAACTGCGCGTTCGAATAGATGTTGTAATCGAGATTCCCGATCTGGACGTCGCCGGCCGGAAGAATGACGTTCGCCTGACTCAGGGATCGCACGACGTCCATTGGGCTGATCTGCCGAGCCTCCAGTTTGAACGGGTCCACATAGAACTGAATCTGACGCCAAGGTCCGCCGAACGGTTGCGGAATGGAGGCGCCCGGTACGCTGGCGAGCTGATTTCGAACGAAGTTCTGCGCAATGTCCTTTAAATTGCCGTCCGTCATGCCGTCGCCGATCATGGTGACCAGACAAACGGGAAGGCTGGAAGCGTCGGACTTGAGCACTACTGGCGGCAACGTCCCCGGCGGCAAATCCTTCATGTCTGAGACAGCCAGGTTGGCAATCGTGGCCGCGTCAATATCCGCATTCGTATTCGATTGGAAGTAGACGCGAATGATACTGACGCCGTTGAGCGAGCGCGATTCAATATGATCGATGCCGCTGGCAAGCGTGAAAAACCGTTCCAGGTGGTAAGTGATATCGCCTTCAATCTGCTCAGGGGGCATCCCCGAATAAAACGTCGCCACCACGACAACGGGGATGTTCATCGCTGGGAACATATCCACGGGCATCTGATAGACGCTCACTCCGCCTAGAATCGCAACGATCAGACAGATGACCAGGATTAGATATGGTGTGTTGATGGCGAATCGCGACATGGATTACCCTTACTGTTTTGGCGCTGAATCGGTGGCCAGGGCGATGATCTTGGGTTGAACCGGGGCGCCGTCCTTGAGGCCGGAACGCGATCCGACCACGACCTTATCGCCTTCCTTCAGCTCTCCCGATCGGATCTCGATCGTACGTGCGGTCTCGATGCCAAGGTGGACCGGGACAATCTGGATTGTTCCAGATTGTTGGACCGTGAAGACGCGCGCGGCGTCTCCCGAGCCATCGATGGCCTCCACCGGGACCGATAACACATTCTTGCGTTGCTCCGTGATAAGATCCACCTCGGCGTACATGCCGGGCACCAGCACCAGAGTGGGGTTTTGAACGTCAACCTCCGTCTTCATCGTCCGGGTGGACTCATCGACTTTATCGGCAAACCGGGCGACCACCCCGGGAAAGGTTCGGTTCAGCGCGGATACTTTGACGTCCACCGGCTCGCCCAGATGGATCAGAGGAACCGCGGATTCAGGCACCGGCAGCGCCAGCCGGAGGCGTCCGTTTTCAGAAAGGCGGACCACGGGCATCGCCTGGGTCTGGGAAGCCGTTCCGGCCTGGATCAACGACCCTGTGTTTGCGTACCGCTTGGTGACAACGCCCGCGAAAGGGGCGACGATGACGGCGTACTGATAGAGCGTCTTGGCATGCGCCTGCTCTGCCTGAGAAACGCGAATGCGCTGTTCGCAGGCTGTAATGTGCGACTTGGCCCCGGAGACCTGCGCCTCTGCCACCAGATCGCGCGAATGCACTTCGTCAACTTCCTGCTGTGGGACCAAGCCTGGTTCACGCTTCGAAACATCCAGAATGCGTGAGTAGGACAAATGCGCCATATCGTGAGCCGACTCCGCGCGTTGCAATTCATCCCGAGCCGTAGCCAAATCGGCGTTCGCTTCCTCAATGGCCGCCGCCGCGCGTGTCAGGTCATCCTGCATTTCGGGAATCTCCAACGAGGCAAGCTGCTGTCCTTCCTGAACGCGGTCGCCAATGTCGACCTTAATTTCGCGGATGTAGCCAGAGACTTTGGCCATGACATCGATTTCCTGATAGGGTGCGAACTCCGCCGTCAGCACTAAGTCGCTGGAGAGGTCCGTGCGTGTGGCGTTTACCACCGCGACAGTGGGAATATTCGCGGCCGGCTGGACCTCCGTCGCAGCGCTGCGGCCACAGGATGTCATCGTCGCCGCAGAGGACACCAACGCGGCCGCGATCAAAAGATACCGCCCGCGCCTCTGTACCGTGTAATTCATCGTAGGGCCCCCATGGCATAGTTGAGTGCTGCTCTGCGGCTCAGGTATTCGTATTTGGCGCTTGCGGCCGCGATCTCAGCCGAGGTTTGGTTTAATTGCGCCTGATTGAGTTCAACGATGCTGCCCAATGCGTTGTCATAGCGCGCCTGGGCTAATCGCAAAGCCTCATTCGCCTCCGCGACCAGGCGCGCGGTAACGTCCAAACGCCTGAACGCGTCATTGGCGTCCAGCCAGGCGATGCGCACATCACGCGCGATCTGGAGGGATAAATCCTGAACATCTTTGTTCGCCGCGGCGGCGCGTGACTCCGCTTCCTCGCGCCGGGCTTTGAAAAGTCCACCATTCAGAATTGGGATGCTGACGTTCACACCGGCGGCACTATAGCTTTCACTCAGCCGGTCCTCGCGTACGGGCGCCACGCCGGCTACCGCGGCAGCGGTAATGGTTGGATTTCGCAGCCGTTTTTCCGCATCCCCATAACGGTCCAGCGCATCGCGATTGAGGCGAAGCGCCTGCAGATCCGGCCTCTCGTTCATGGCCTTGCCGATGAGCGCGTCCACGTCCGGATCGAGTGCCGAGGGGAGCGGCTCATCGGTCAGGGAGAATGGCTGGTCGCCCTCGTAACCCATGGCGGCGGAAAGACGCGCATGGCTCGCTCTCGCGTCGTTTTCGGCGTGAAATAAATCCAGCTCGGCCTGTGAGACATTTACTTGCGCGAAACTCACATCCAGCGTCGACCGCAGGGCGCTTTGGGCCAGTGCACTGACTTGACGGAGGGTCACGCGACGAAGATCGAGCGTTGCTTGTGCGACTTTGAGGACGGACTCAGAAGCCAGCGCTTGATAATAAGTTTGCTGAACCTCGATCAACACTTGCGCCCGGGTGTTGGTCACATTTTGATTCTGGGATGCGTTGCGAAGCTTGGCGCTCTGCTCAAGGCTTTTTGTACGTCCGAAATCTGTCAGTAACTGAGTCGCAACCAGACCCGTGGCCGCACGGCTAAACACACTTGACGTTGTCACAGCGCCTGCGGATAAAGCTGTATTTGGCTCCGCCCCCACGGCGGTGACATTACCCGAAAGGGTGGGATACTTGGCTGCCTGGACTTCCTTGATGACCGATTCTCCGGCCTGTGCCGTTAAAGCAGCCGAGGCGATGCGAGGATGATTTCGAACCGCGATGTCTTGCGCTTGGGTGAGTGAGATACCCGCCGGAGCCTGCGCCCATACCGCTCCAATCCCAATCCCCAGCCCGAAAAGTACTCGCAAAGGCGGGTATCCAAAATTCATCGAAGTCGTTCGCTGCCGCCATCCTCGCGCCTGTCGGCCACGGCGACCTTAAGAACCGTCGTGTCATGCGCCTCGATGACTCCGTCAGTCAGCAGCTTTTCCAGCCGCGGGAGGAAGGCTTCGAAGTTCGCCCGCGCCTCTATGAATTCGATCTGGATTGGCATATGCCGGTCGGTGTCGATGCCGCCGCCCGGAGTATGCATGCGATGATGCGATCCGAAGCCGGCCTCAGGACGGGTAACCGTCGCTCCGGCAACACCGTGCTCAAAAAGAAAAGATAGAATCTCGGCGCTCAGAAAGTCATGGTGCGCAATTGTATCGACGTTAAGGTGAATCGTCACCTTCTTCGCTGGACCTGGGGCGAGCACGGTTTTCTTCCTTTCACGTACAGTCCCATTGTTAGCGAAGATTGGCCGAGGACACCACTGAAGACTTTCTGAAGCTTTCCTTACGGCCCCGTCAGAAAAGCGTCAGAAACTCTTCAGTAGGGAAAGCGGCCCTGCTGCTCTATAAACTGGAAGAAGGGCGCATGCGGATCTTGGTGATTGAAGACGAGGAGAAGCTGGCCAAAGCCCTGAAGGATGGCCTTCAGGCCGATCAGCACACCGTCGATCTGGCGCATACGGGAGAAGAGGGTTTTTATCTGGTCGAGACAGAACCCTTCGATCTGGTCCTGCTGGATGTGACCCTACCGGGCCGCAGCGGCATTGAGATTCTGGCGGCTATGCGTCAGCGCGGATTCAAGACCCCGGTGCTTATGCTGACTGCCCGGGATACGGTTCAAGATCGCGTTCTTGGACTCGATTCAGGGGCCGACGACTATCTGGTAAAGCCCTTCGCATTTCCGGAGCTCCTGGCGCGCATCAGGGCGCTTTCCCGCCGGGGTTCACCCGACGTGAGCTTGCATCTGCGCGTTGCGGACCTCGAGATGGATGTGTTGGGCCGCATGGCAACGCGCGGCGGACAAGCTCTCGACCTGACGCCGCGTGAATTCGATCTTCTGGAATATTTGGTGCGCCACCAGGGTCATGTTGTTTCACGGGAAATGTTGGCTCGCGATGTTTGGAAGGAAGTGGGCCGGCATACACCGCTGGACAACGTGATCGACGTTCATGTCGCCCGCCTGCGCGGGAAAATCGACGAGCGGTTCGAGAGAAAACTGGTCCAAACCGTGCGGGGAGTCGGGTTCGTCGTGCGTGAAGCCCGGCAGTAACAAGCCGTCAGCCTGCGCCGTTGACTTGCTGGCGATTGGCTGCCGGCATCCAGATCCGAAACACGCATCCGGCGTTCGAGCTCGCTAATTGAATTTCTCCGCCATGCATGTGTACGGCCCATTGAGCGATGGAAAGTCCCAACCCTGCCCCGCTGCCACTGCCTGTTCGAGTCTGATCGACTCGGTAGAAGCGATCAAAGATTCTCGCCGCGTGCTCGGCCGGAATGCCCGGGCCCGTATCGGCAATCTCAAGACCGGTGCGATCGTCTTTGTCTCGGACAACGCGAACGGAAATCGAGCCTCCGGCGGGCGTGTACTTGACGGCGTTGTGAATGATATTCACCAGCGCTTGCCTTAGCAGAAGGCGATCTCCTTCCAGGTTCACCGCGTCATCTCCCAGGATTTGCAGCTGTTGGCGCTTATCCTCGATTAAAACTTCCAAGAGGCCGCCTGCTTCTTTCGCCAGTTCCGTGGCTCCGAATATAGAACGGCGAAGAGGGATCTGGCCGGCGTCTGCCCGCGCGATCGTCAGCAGATTTTCGATGAGTGAAGTGAGATGGTTTACCTCCTCAAGCATGCTGCCAATCGTGTCGCGATACTCCTCGACGGTGCCGTTCTTCTGCAACGCAACCTCGCCTACACTTCGGATCAGCGTCAGTGGCGTCCGCAATTCATGGGATGCGTCGGAGGTGAAGCGGCGGAGTTGCTCAAACGATTGCTCCAGCCGGGTGAGCAAGTCGTTGAACACCCTTGCCAGATGTCCGAGTTCGTCATCTGTTGTGCCTACCGGTAGACGTTGGTGGAGATGCCCGGGCATGATGTGTTCGGCCTGCTGAGTCATCTGTTCCACAGGCGCGAGCGCGCGGCGAGCGAGCCAATACCCAACGAACCCCGCGATTGCTAATACGAGGGGCAACGCCAGAGCGGAGGCCACCGCTAGCTCCTTCACCCTGGCCCACACCGGCTCCTCGCTGTACGCTAGCCGGATAATCAGTACGCGGCCGTCGAGAGAGTGGCGCCGGCTGGCCATACGAACGCGCGTGCCGTCCGCCAGATGCCCTGCACGGATCGAATATCCGCCGACGCCTTCGCCAGGGAACGAAGCGCCGCCCAGGGATTGACCGCCAAGACGTTCATTGCGGTACAAAACCTCACCCTCTGGAGACCGGACTTCCAGCAGCCATTCGAGCACCTGTTTCGATTCCGCGTGATTGTGATAATCCTCTCGCAATTCAAGCTGGCCATTGGAATTGAAGAAGAGCAGGCCTTCCACCGTTTCAATGTTCTGGACGGCGTAGTGATCCACCTGGCCCCGTAGTTGTAGAAACAGAAACAAACCCACCAGGCTCCAGGAGAGCGCCAGGACGATGGCCATCAACCCGACGTACCAAAGCGTCAGACGAGTTCGGACCCGCTTGGGACGGAGTGAAGTCATCCGGGCGGCATCCTTTTTACACCTCGCCTGTGGGTTGGCGCGTCAGAAAAACGTCAGGAAATCTTAAGGCGCAATGCGAGGGGTTCGATGCTAAAAACGATACGGAAGGGTTCCAATGCCACAACGATATCGTCGCTTGTCTTCGCGAGTTTTTGCAGGGTTTGCAGGATTGCTTGTTTGTTTGTCTCCGGCATACTCCAAGGACAAGAAGACCAAAACACCCCCGGCTCCGCCCAAGGACGAAATTGAGGTAGTCGGCCATCTCCCGTCGATCGGCGGGCCCGTTACGCGGTTCCTGAGCACCCAACATTACAGTAGCTATTATCTCTATGCAGAACACGCGGCCGGTACGAGTGTAACGCTAATCGACGTAACCAAAGCCGCGAAACCCTCCATCCTGACCGACGTGGCATATTCTCCAGCCGGTACATCGGAAGGAATCATGGTGGTCGCCGGCACCGCGGCTCTTGTCAATTCCGGGGCGAGCGCCACGTCCATCGCTACGCCTCTACCGCCTCAGACGCTGACAATTATGGATTTCTCGGATCCGCAACATCCGAAAGTCGCCCGCCAATTCGACGGAGTGACCGCAATCGGCAGGGACGACGCCCGGCGGCTGATCTTCGTTGCAAACGGCGAAGGCATCTGGATTCTTCAGCAACATCTTGCGGAAGATCCAGAAGTAGAAAAAGCCTATGAGCACTATGTGATGTACTCCCGGTAGCTTTGCGCATATTTCCTCGACCCGGCAGTCACCCGCCTCTGGCACCCTAGCCGGCGTTTTCTGATCCTGCCGTTCCGTGGCCCCTCCCGAACGACCACCGGGCTATCGCTCATACCGTATTCAGTGCACCCGATACGCCTAGGCCCCGCGTCGATAGAGGAGCTTGATGTCCTCGCCGAACAAGAGACCCAAAATGAACGGTTTGATTGCCATTTGAAAAGATTGCGAAATGGCAGAAACTGAAGGCGATGGGGTGCTGGAACGCCTTTCCTCGCCTTTTACAACTTGCGCTTGCAGGAGTTCCGGGCCCGGTTCCAGGATGCGCCGGAGGCCGGCTCGTCGTCGACTATAGGAAGGTCGGCGATTCGCAAACTCGCCGCCGAGGCAGCTGACCACGGGCGGAACAGGCGGCCGCCAAAGGCCGAACAATCAATGTGCCGACGAAGTCGCCTCTCCATCTGCTTCTGGCCGCCTCGATAACGCCACTTGGTAGCCCTTCTCGCCACACTGTTGCCATTCTCTTCCGCGAAGATCAAAAGCGGCTTGGATGCTCTTTCCTTCGCCCTTTCGCGCTGTGGAACTCCTCTTACGGGCATTTGCCGGACTGCTGGGCTGGTGCGCGAGCACATCGAATACCCCCTTGAACCGGATTCGTTAGGGCCTTCTCCCGCACAAGCATTAGCCCGGGTCACGCCAGTGAATCTCTTGAACTGGCGCGTGAAGTGGTTTGATCGGCAAGCCCGGTGTGAAGTGCGGTTTCCGCCATGGAGGCTGCGGAACTGAGCAGTACCCTGCTGCTCAATTCGAGCTTGCAAAAGGAAGGCTTGCGGCGTAAGCCCCACCTGCAGCCGGAAACTCCGTGCAATAGGCCTGCAAGTATTCGCGGGCCCGGTCGACCTTGGTGCGGCCAGGCTCCCGAAACTCCGGACTCTTCTTCCACGGCAGACGGCAAGCAATCGTGGTTACGCCGCTGACAAGCAGCGACTCCGCTTCCAGCAATTCAGGGTCGTATTCAAACCGTTTGTGCAGCCTCCAGCGCCTCCGCAATTTGTCCCGCCTCATCGTGGGGCAGGCGTCCGCGCAGCGAGTGGCCCCCACGAGCTCCAAGACCAGGTAATCCGAACCAGACGGTGATGCCCGGCGTCGCCCAAACTAGTTCCGGTGGGGAGAGGCGAGTACTTGAGCCTTCGGTTGGAGATAGAATCATTGAAACGTCATGCCTTTCTCCGCCACGACTCGTCTGCGGTTCTGCGAGATCCTCGCGCCCATGAGCAGGCGCGTCCTTCCACCATGCTGTTACGAAGATCGGGGCAGGATGATGTTCAAATGAAGAGTCACCAAGTCGACGATGCAACAGCAGGCTACATTCTGGAAACTCGGGAGTGCTTTGAAGATCTTCGGCAGGTGACTGCGCAGATCGCCGGGGTCCTGGTTCTGGCAGCGGCCGGAGGAAGGAGTGCGGTGCCCGATCATCCGATGCTCGAAGCCGCGGCGGAACTGCACCGGGCGGCGTTTGATCGACTGCGAGGCATCCGCCCAACCGAGCGTGCCCGCGTGCATCACCTTTGCCTGACTCAGGCGGCTCAAGCTCTATCGAACGCCCTTGCGATCGCACTCTCCGGCGGGAAGCGCATCGAGATTGCCCCCGTCCTCCTGCCGGTTCGCGCCGCCTATGCGCACCTGCAACACGCGGCAGGCGCGCTGCCTGGTTTCGAAATGGTCGCGTTTGGGCAGGGGTGCTGTGCGGCGCCGCCAACCCTACAAACAACCCTATGAATAACTATTCGATCTGGGTGATGGAGTTCGCTCACGTCCCCAACTATCACTTGAGCGGTCTGATTTACGGAGCTCACAATCAGGGCTACCGAAGGCTGCCGTACTGCTACATCGTCATCAAAGGGCAGGGCCACGTAGCCATGGTGGATGTCGGATACAATCACAAGGCTTACGGCGAGGTACTGGCGAACACGTACGGCGTCCGAAACTGGCATCCTCCGCGCGAAGTCCTTGCTGGATGCGGCCTGACACCCGAAGATGTTACCAGCGTTTTCATTACGCACGCGCACTTCGATCACATGGGGAATATCGAGGATTTTCCCAACGCCAAATTTTATATTCAGGAACGCGAGCTTTCGAAATGGGTGTGGGCAATGTCGCTGGAGCGCCGCTTTCGCTGGTTGATGTTGGGCATCGACCCCGGCGACATCCTGCGTGCAGTGGATCTGGCGCGGCAAGGCCGGCTTGTGTGTGTGAATGGAGACCGGGAGGATGTGCTTCCCGGCATCGACTTGCATGCTGCGTTCGACACCCACACGTGGGGATCGATGTGGGTGACTGTACGAGCGCGGGAGACTTGGGTGTTTTGCGGAGACTTGGCGTACACTGCGGAGAATCTGCGCGGCGAAGATCCCAACGATCCGCATTATGTGCCTGTGGGTCTTGCGACCGGGAGCCAGTTCAATCTCATCATGGCCAGCGAAGCGATGGTGAAAGCGGCAGGGGGCGACGTCAGCCGCGTCATTCCCGTGCACGAAGATCGTTTAAAGGATATGTTTCCTTCGCGCTTGACCAGCGCGGATTTGCGGATCACCGAATTGGCGCTGGCGGAGGGTGAGCCGAGCCGGGTACGCTAAGCCTCCCGCTCTCCCCCATTAGCCGCTGGGCCCGAGAGGCGCCCGCTCGTAGGCAGTGGCGGAGCCGGTCAAGGCCGAGCGTAGCCAGGTTGGTTCGCCTCGCCGCCGACGCCGTTGAGAAAAAGGCCGCTGATTTGACACTATGCATCCTGGATGCCACCGATTTCTCCCCAGGCGACGCGACCCAATATCATCGATGAATCCCGCGTCTTTGAGATTCAGGAACTGTTCTTTTCGACGACGGATAAGCGCGGCCGCATTCGAAGCTCGAACGAGATCTTTGTTCGCGTGAGCGGCTTCCCGGCGGGGGAGCTTCGAAACAGACCGCACAATATTATCCGGCACCCGGACATGCCTCGTGTCATTTTTCAGCTCCTTTGGAGCGAGATCGAATCCGAACGTGAGATTCTCGCCTATGTCAAGAATCGCGCAAAGGACGGCCGGTATTACTGGGTAGTCGCGCTGGTTTCGCCTATCGAGGGAGGGTATCTGTCGGTGCGATTCAAGCCGTCCTCGGAGTTGTTTCCCGTGGTCAGGAACTTGTATCGGGAGTTAGGGGAGTTGGAATCCTCCGCGGAAAATGCCGGCGCGGGGAAGGCGGCTGGAATGGTTAAGAGCAGAGCGGCACTCGATGACAGGTTGCACGAATTGGGCTTCGCCGACTACCGGGCATTTATGCACTCTGCCTTCGAGCGGGAACTTCGCAGTCGTGAGGCTGCTTTGATGAAGCGCCGGGGCGGGTATGAAAAAAAGCAAACGGATGGGGATTCCACCCGGAAAGGAACGGCCGCCGATGCGGCGCGCGGCGTTGTCGTCGCGTGCGAGGAAGCGCTCTCCGCCCTGGCTCGACTCTTCAATGAGCTTGAGGTGTATTCGAGCCTCAACGAAGGGATACGATCGAAAGCCGGCTTTGTTGCGTCGCTCTCTCATTCCATCCGGATGCTGTCGTTGAACGGAACCGTCGAGGCGGAACAATTGGGGACCACGGGGTGCGGCATCGGGAGAGTCCTCGACTGGCTGCAAACCTTTTCCAGCGATATTCGAGAGGGATGCGACAATCTCACGACGCCGCTTGCACGCCTGAACTCCGACATCAATTCGGTGATCTTTGCGCTCAATTCGGCAAAATTGCAAATCGAGATGACCACGGATTTCGCGGTGGAGACCCTCCGCGCAGCCGCCGGGGATACAGGACAGAAGGAAGGCATAGAGTCCGGAGCGATGCGGGACCTCTACGGCTGTTCGCGCAATACAGTGGAGCGGGCGCTGGCGGCGCTTGCGGCCGTCGAGGGCAAGCTTCACGCGCTCGACGGCGTTCAGCGGAGCATATGGAAATCCATCCGTTCTTTGCGGCTGATTTACCTGAAGGGGAAGATCGAACTGGCGAGCGTCGCCAGCGAGCGTCTGGGGATCGTCTTTGACGATATGAACCGGCACCTGACCGATACAGAGGGTAATCTGAGCGCCCTCGAGAGCCTGATAGAAGAGCTTCACAAGGAGTTGCGCAGAGGCGTTCAACACAGCGCTCCGATTGAACGGGCCGTGCGAAAGATCGATCCAGGCGCAGCGGAAGGAGCTGCGGACTCCGGAGGGGAATGCACCGCCGCCTGAATTTGGCGGCCCGAGTCGCCACCGCTCGCGCCCGCGGCTCAGGCTCCGTTTGCGGGCTGTTCCTTAGGAGGCGCGAAGGGGCTCCGTCGAATCTGCCTTGTTAGCTTACAAGTGGCCGTTTTGAGCCGCCAACGCCAACGCATTGGCAGTGCAGATCGCACTGTAGAGTTTCCCACTCGGACGCATCCTGCGCTCTTGCGTCAGCGGGTCCACTTCAATCAGGCCGAAGCGCATGTTCCAACCCTCCGCCCATTCGAAGTTGTCTGTCAGCGACCAATGGTAGTAGCCCTTCACCGGAACGCCGTCCCGAATCGCCTTCCAGACCTGCCTGAGGTGATTGACAAGGAAAGCAGGGCGGTGCCGGTCCTGCGCGTCGGCTACGCCGTTTTCCGTGATGTAGATCGGCTTGCCGTAGCGGGAGGCCTGGAGCAGCAGCCGATACAGCCCCTCGGGGTGAATCTCGCTGTGGCCGAGATCGCTGACTTGGGCGCCGGCCGCTATCGTGGGCTCCGAGAAGAGAGTTCCGGGGCTGGCGAGATTGAAGGCGAGGGTGAGGCGTTGATAATACTGGACTCCGATGAAGTCGGTTGTGTTCTCGAGTTCCTTCGCGTAGCGCGACCCGATGAGGCGGGGCAGGCGTCCGCGCTCAGTGGCTTCGAGTCCTCCCCAGGTGAGCAATCTCAGCGGCTGCACGGTGGAAATCCGGTCGAGCAGGGATTTGCGATTGCGGGGGACAACATAGGGCATGTTGTGTCCGATGCCAACTTGCGCCAGCGGCAGTTCGCGGTGCAACGCCCGGTAAGCCGCAGCATGGCCGAAGAACAGGTTTTCAATCACGCGAAAGGTGAGCCGGAGATCTCGCTTGCCGGGAGGGAAAGTGGATTGGGGCTGCTTTTCATTGCGCGGCATGCTCCAGAGCCAGCCCAGAACCGCATAGCCAACGGGCTCATTGAGGGTGATCCACAGATTGCAGTATTCGCCGAGAGCTTGTGCCATCTTTCCCGCGAAGCGTTCGAACAAGGGGATGATGGCGGGATTCTCCCAGCCGCCGCGATCGACAAGCCAAAGGGGAGTGGTAAAGTGATGCAGCGTGACCATCGGTTCGAGGCCGTGCGCTCTCATGAATTGGAGAATGGCGCGATAGCGGCCGATGGCGGCATCGTCCCAGTAGCCTTCGCGGGGTTCGATGCGGCTCCATTCCACCGACATGCGGTGGCTGTTTTGTCCCATCGTCTGGGCTGTTTTCAGATCTGCCTCGGCGTTGTTCCACCAGTCACAGGCCTTGCCGGCGGTTTGGCGGCCATGGACATTGCCGGCCTTTTCCCAAGCATGCCAGTCGTTGTTGGTGTTGCCGCCTTCCACTTGATGCGCAGCCGTGGCCGTGCCCCAGCGAAATCCAGTTGGGAAGTGAAGAATCTCTTCCGTCAAACGTAGCCCGCCGTGCCGGTGAAGGTGAACATTTCGCTCTGGCCCATGCTCACACTGTATCAGGGGCCGCAGTCCGGCCCTCCGGCGCACATGCCGACTCCTTGACACTTGCAGGCCACGGACGATCCCTCGGCTCCAACCGGAGTTTCATCTTCTCGTTTTCGAATCGCAACCAATGGTGGCGATTCTGGGTGCGCAGCGTGAGATGGCTCGTTCTCTTTTCTGCTGTCAACCCATGCGTGCATGGCTCAGCCGAGGGTTGCCGAAAAGCTGATCGAAGGGGCCGCTGGAAGCAGGCTCGTGTTTCGGCGGAAGCCGGCTTCGCGAAGCTCCTGCCTATGCATTGGCTGAGAAAGCCGTCGCCCCGGACAACCACACGGCCAACTACCATAGTCAACTGGGTGAAGTCTTAGAAGTCATGGCACAGCATGCCGGCGCAGTCCAGTAATTCTTCCTGGCGCGGATGTTTGGCCAATTTCTTTATAGGGACGCCGGGCCCGTGGCCGCATCGGCGAAGCGCTGGCTATGAGGTTCCGTGTGATTGTGCAAGGCAATCTTTGGACCATGCCCCACGAACGTTAGAATGCCGATCGAGTTGAGGAGAGCAAGTGGGTCTGATGGTCCGCAGCCTCTCCCGGGGATCTTCAGCGCCGTGCAGACAGGACAAAATTGGGGCGTGACGCGATTTTTACAGTGCCTCTTTGAGCCGAAGTCGGGGGAGCACCCGACCCAGCGCGAGGTAGAGCAGAATTCCGAGCGGTAGGGAGATGCACAACCAGCCGGCAACCGCGTGGATCGCGACGGCGCCCAAGCCCCCCTCGAACGGTGCGGCCAGACCCGGCGATCTCATGATATGCGCTCCCAGCCGCGCGAATGGCACCAACATGGCAAGCTGCAAAGGTGTAACAAGTTGGTTGACAAGTTGGAGCGCGGGAAGATTTATTCCAAGTACCAGGCTCGCCAAAGCGCACAGAATCGTGGGACAACCGTAAATCGGAAACATTCCCAGCACCAAGCCGAGCGCGAGAACCAAAGCCACCGTCTTCGGGGAAAGACCTTCCAGCGAACCGGCAAGCCGCGCCCGCGCCCGCTTCACGGCAGAGCCTCCGCCGGCCGCGAGAAAAAGTACCGCAGGGCGCCACGGATGTGCGTCGCCGCCAGAATTTGGGAAGCCCCGGTTGCCGGTCTCAGGAACCACGGCTCTCGATTTTTCCATAGCATCGCGAGGGATTGGGCGGTTCCGTCGTCGCCGCGGTAGAAGACCCGGTCGATCCAGCGGCTCCGGTCCGCGTACTCGGGATACAGGCGCAAAATGTCGCAGGCCGCTTCCAGGAGGCGGAGTTCCATCGGCTGCCTGTAGTGGGGCATGAACAGAACCGGACTTTCGCCATCCCGCACCTCCCCGGCGAATTCGGAAACCGTCGCGGCATTCGTAAGATTGAGGCAAGCCGCGGGCTCGCAGGCGTGACGGTCGCCACCCGAGATCACGGGCCGCGAGAAGGCTATCGCCAGCTCGATGGTCGCAGCGTTTTCAACCCACCGGCGCGTGCCGTTCAGCTCAAACGCGTGGAGCTTGGAGATGTATTCGCGCAGGAAGTTGTCCAGGGCGGGGCGATGACCGGCATCCTCCACTCCCTCCTCCAGCCAGAAGGGATGATTCAGAACGATCAGCACATCCGGAATGCTCGCAAGACCGCTTAGAATCTCGCGCAGGAGGTCTTCCTCCGGGGCGGCGGTAAAGTCAGCCATCGCCGATATCCAAAACTGCGCCGAAACTGGGGGCAGGTTGTGAATGCCCAGGTGCAGGATCGTGCGGCGATACGGAACGGTCCATTCGAGCGAGATCGGTACCTCAGTATGGCCAGCCGCCCGCAACGCTATGCCGGCCTCGATGTTGTCGTGGTCAGTGAGCGAAACCTGCGGGTACAAATCCAGGTTCGCAATTTGCTCGCGTTCCAGTTGAAAAGCGGACGCGGGGGTAAGGGGTGGGGTCCAGAAGGCGCGGGAGAAATCCACGGCCGGCTGGGCGCCGCGCTGATAACCGCTGACGATCTGCGAAACTCCGGGAATCCGATGCAGGTAACGTGGCAGAAACGAAAGGCACTCCTCGGAATGCAACGTGTGGCCATGCAGGCACACTCCCGTCCGGTATCGCCGGACTTCACTGTTGTCTTGCCACAAGAACGATATCTTGCGATCCTTCACATCCCCCCCCGATCGCGGCTCAGAATTGAGTTCGCCGCCCTTTTCCGTACTGCCAGAATACGGACGCTCGGTTACAACACGTTCGCGAATACATGTCTGTCGTGAAATGTTTGAGCAATGCGAGGGCGGCGCGATAGGTTTACGAGAGGCCCAACTTACGCCTTGTGAGCTTTATCGAAATGCCAGTGTCATAAACTGGCCTCACCGTTAGCGCGAATATAACCGCGCTACTGCTTGGGCGGCTGCGGGACGGCCGCGGGTGGAAAGGACGGGGCTTCGTTGCCAAAGTGATCCGCGAGCTGGTCCGCAGTGAAACCGCCACTCAGGCGAGGTTGCTCCGGTAACATCGTCGCGTTCCAGTTCTCATAATCCTGGATCATGCGCCGGTACACTTCCGGCTGGCGATTTTTAAGGTTGGCCCGCTCCAGCGGATCGTCGACGACGTTGAACAGGAAGGTGTTCTCGCGGATCTTAAGATATTTCAGATCGCCGTCGCGCATCGCGTGCTGCGACTTCTCGTTGTAGCGCCAATACAGCTTACGCGGAACCGGTGCAACGTTTTGGGTAAGCGCCGGAAGAAGGCTCATCCCATCGGACGGATAGGCGGGATCGGGCCGCGTTCCAGCGGCAGCCAAAAGCGTGGGAAGCCAGTCCATTGAAATGGCGACTTGCTGCGTGGCGCTGCCGGCTTTAATATGACCGGGCCAGCGGACCACAGCAGGAATTCTCAAACCGCCTTCCAGGAGTTCGGTTTTCTTGCCGGTAAAGGGCCAAGTATCCGCAAAGCGCTCGCCTCCATTGTCGCTGGTGAAGATCACGATGGTGTTTGCGGCAAGTCCAGTGCTGACCAATGCCTGAAGCACATTGCCGACCTGTTTATCCAACTCTCCAACCATTGCAGCAAAGGTTTTGAGTGACCCGCCGTCGTAGTCCATGAGGGACCTGATGCGCTGCGACTCGGCCTCGTCGTTAGGGCCTTCCCAGGGCCAGTGAGGCGCGTTGAAGTGCAAGCTCATGAGGAACGGCCTGCGCTGCTGGGCATAGTCTGTCACGGTTTTGACGGCGCGGTCGCCCAACAGAGTTGTGAAGTAGCCGGTCTTTTCAATCGGCATGTCGTCATCCCAAAGATCGACTGCCGAATTGGGGCCCACTCCGGGCTTATGCGTAAAATAATCGATGCCGCCGTTATGGAATCCCCAGAAATGATCGTAGCCGCTCTTGAGCGGGCTGTAGTTGGGCAGGTTGCCGAGATGCCATTTGCCGATAAGGGTAGTGCCGTAACCGGCTTGACGGAGCAGCGATGGCAGCGTAGGATGCTCAGGCGGCAGACCGACGTTTGTGGCGCCAGTAGCAAGCGGCTCGGCGAGACCGACTGGCAGGCGGTATTGATAGCGTCCGGTAATAAGGGCGGTACGCGTCGCCGAACAGACGGCCGAGTTGGCATAGGCTTGCAGGAACTTCACGCCCTCCGCGGCGAGGCCGTCAATATGTGGAGTGCTGTAATCGCGGCGGCCATAGCATGAGAGGTCGGCGTAACCCAGATCGTCGGCCATGATGTAAACAATGTTCGGCGGCGCGCCCTGAGCGCGGGAAGTCCGCGCGGCAAACGCAGCCGCCAGTGGAGTAGCCAAAATACGGCGGCGGGTGACGGATGAGTGGTCCACTAGAGTATTGAATCATATCTCGATACCTTTTAGATTTCCGCCGGCTATGCGCCGGAACACGGACCTGGTAGAAGAAAGCGGGCGGGAAACCGGAGGCGATCCAAATGGGTGCAGCATTATCCGCAGTCACCCTTTCGCGTCCCTCCTTATCGCGCAGGGATCGACGCCACTTCCGGCATCGCGACCACCACTTCACTCAAGCCGGAATCGAGGGCGTGAAGTTCCCGAGGAACGCTCGGCTGCCAAGCGGGCGAAGGATCCCATCACCGCTCGAAGCGCTGAATCGCCGCGGACGCTAGGGCGGTTTCTTGATTACGATAGAGCGCCGCATGCTTACTCATGGCGGCCCGGAAGGGAGCCTTGTCTCTATGGGAGTCAACCCGCGCCTGCGGCCCATCGAGAGCGATGAAAATAGGCTAGCTGGCCCGCAAAGCACCGGTCCCGGCCCTCAAGTCCCGAAAGTAACAGCTCCGCTCCTGGCCGCGACCCAGGCTCCGGTTTTGCGGGCTGTTATTAGGAGTCTGGAGTTGGATAGGAGTTTGATCCGGGACGCGTATATGGAAGCAATCCCCGCGGCCTTCCCTTCCGAGAGAGGAACGGGGGATAGGCGCATGGCGGCGCGTTCGACGCCCACGGCCCTTCGAACATTCAGCTTTCGCACCACTGCGGGCTTTGGCGCCTTGTTCGGGCTGGATCCGAATGAGCATAAAATGAATTCCTTTCCGGCCCTTCAAGTCAAGCGCAGTGTTGCGGCAACGGATTAACTTTCGGGGTCTTGCCGGTTTGGGTTCCTCGCCAACATTTCGCGCACGATCGGCCCGAGCTTCATAAACTCAGAGAATTCGGAGGGTTTGCAGAAATAGCCGTTGGCGCCGAGGGATTCCATTTCCTTGCGGTCGTGCGGTGAGTTCGAAGACGTGACGATAAGGACGGGCGCGCCGGCGCACCGGGAACTCCCGCGAAGGTGCCGCAGGATATCGCCTCCTCTATAACGAGGTATATTGATGTCAAGCAGGACGAGATCCGGACAGGGCGCGCCCGGATCGGCGTCGGCGTGCTCGAAAAACCCGATCGCCTTCTCGCCGTCGTCCACGACATGGATCTGCGCCTCGATCGCTGATCTCCGCAGCGCCTCGCGTATCAGGAAGACATCCGACTTGCTGTCGTCGGCGACCAGGATATGCCGCAGACGCCTGACGCCCGCGTGGTCAGGCGGGGAGAATGAAGCGGAACGCCGATCCGCGTCCGGGTTCTGAGTCGACCCAGATCCGGCCGTGATGGCGCTCAACGATGCGCTGGCAAATGGCGAGGCCCAGGCCGGTGCCGGGATAGCGTTCGGCGTTGTGCAAGCGCGAGAATAATCCAAAGATCTGCTCCTTAAACTCCGGTTTGATGCCAATGCCGTTGTCGCGGACGGTAAAGAGCCAGGAACGCCCCTGGCGATCCGCGGTGATATGCACCGTGGGCGCGCGGTCCTCGCTTCTGAATTTGATGGCGTTGCCGATCAGGTTCTGGAAGAGCTGGCGTATATGGGTGCTGTGGGCCTGCAGTGTGGGAAGCTGATCGCAGGTGATGCTCACCCTGCTCTCCGTGATGGCGCCCTCCAGGTCTGCAAGCACCTCAGCCAGGGTCTGGCCGGTATCGACATTCTCCAGCGGTGCCGCGATTTTTGTCACCTGCGCATAGGCGAGGAGATCGCGCACCAGCAGTTCCATCCGGGTGGCTGCGCTGCGCAGGAAATCCAGGAATTCAGCCGGCTCGCCCTCTATCGTGGGGCCAAGGCGCTCCGCGAGAAGCTCAGAATAGATCTTAATCGTCCGCAGCGGCTCCTGCAGGTCATGGCTGGCCGAAAAGGCGAACTGTTCAAGGTCTTGATTGGCGCGCCGGACCTCTTCCTGTACGCGCACGCGCTCGGTAACGTCGTTGTTCGATTCCAAGATGCGGATCACGTCGCCTCTTTCATCGCGCTCGGCAACCCAACGCGAAAGAGCAACAATGCGGGATCCAGCGCGAGCCGCATGCGTCAGTTCTCCCGACCAGTGACCGTCCCGTAAAAGTATCTCCCGAATCCGCGGCAACGGCTCCGGAAACTCGGTCCGCAGAAGATCATGAGAAATCTTGCCCACGGCCTCCTCGCGTGTGAATCCGTACATCTTCTCTGCTCCTCGATTCCAGTCGAGGATGCGATCACATCCGTCGCGTACAAGAATGGCGTCGCCGGTCAACTCCAGCAGGTGGGCTTGTTCAACCAGACGCCGCTCATACATCTTACGTTGACTGATGTCGCGCGCCACCTTCGATGCGCCGATAATGCGGCCGTGCTCATCCTTTACCGGGGAAATGGTGAGGGAGATGTCGATCAGCGAGCCATCCTTGCGCCGGCGCACCGTTTCGAAGTGGTCCACGCGCTCTCCCCTGGTGAGTCTGGCGAGAATGTCCGGTTCTTCTTGCTGGCGGTCATCGGGAATAAGCAGCGCGGCCACGGTCTGGCCGATGGCTTCTTCGGCTGTGTAGCCGAAAAGACGCGCGGCGCTTTTGTTCCAACTCGTGATGACGCCGGCGAGGTCCTTGCTGATGATGGCATCGTCGGATGAATCAACGATAGCGCTCAGCAACATGGAGGCGCTCGCGCGTTTGCGTCCCGTGATGTCTTGTTCCGGAATTTCCATTCTGCTCCGGGCTTGAGTGTAGCACTGGTTGCCTTCTGTTTTCGGGCTACCAGCGACTCCGCTTGAGGCTAACATTGTCCCCATATGCCTTTAGAAAGGCCGAAGGGGATCAGCGTTACCAACTTAGATCCCACAGCCCACCATCTGGCGGAAATTGAACCGCAATGGCTGCGGCGACATGGCCCCCGGGCCATCCCACCCGCACTAACGGCGCAATCGCGCCCGATCAAAGATGATCATTTCCTTGAGTCTTGACGATGACAACCGTGCAGCCGCCGGAGAGTTCGCCGGCGAATAGAACGGGTTCACTCGCGAGAGCGCGTCGCTCACTGGATCCCGGGTGTGTCGATACAGCCACGTAAAGGGCGTCTTCGGGCAAGGTGTCCCGACGATACTGGCAGATACCGCTTAGTGCGGGAAGCGCACGAAACATCTGTCCAACGGCGCGTTCGTACTCCATGTCCGGTGGCCCAAAGGCCTCCGCAACCCTGAGCGACCGCGTCGCTGACGGCGTCGGCAAGCATGGCGAGCATTCGCGCTACATCAAATACCCCGTCCACCAGTTGACCGGGGTTCTGCGGGAGGACCCGCGATCCCTTGTTCAGTTCGGCAGCAAAATGGGATCTGAGGCCGGGCCACCATGGGAGGACTGTTGAGGGAAAGACAACGTTTGTTCGCCCGAAGTTGCCCTTTTATTACCTGCGCGAGACTGGGCAAGTGTCCCTCGCACATGAGTGTAGGGCGCGATCCTGGCGGTGGCAACCCAATGATATTCAACATGAAGGACTAATGGTGTCAGGCCACGGAAGGTGCCAAGCAAAACCGTATCCATCAATTTTGTTGGCGGCAAGCGACGAAATCCGTTTGCGGAAGCGCCTGGTGAGAGCCTGGTCATTGGCAGCCTTGCCGGAAACTCTACGTTGGGCGGTTACTCAGGAGTTTGGGACAACCCCGAGAAACTCGCGTGCCGGAACAGGAGACCTGAGGCAGTGAACAACGCCGTGTAGACACCATGCCCAATGGCCATGTTGCGCGAGAGGTAAGGCGGTGCGCCCGAAGGCAGCGTCACGGCGATTAGCGCGAGCGTCGCCGCCATCGCGAACAACGTGAGGGCCAACCCCCGCGCCTTCAGCCGCGCCATGCAGGCCCCAACGGCGCCCACAACGAGCACGCTGTAGTACGTCAGGTTCGCCGGATTTCCCGAGTCTGCAACCTGGACCATGTTAGACCACCCCAAGGCGAACCCGGCCAGCAGGGCCACACCAACGCCCGCCTTGTACGACCACGCGCCCATCCTCTTCGCGACCATAGCAAACACCATCCCGGTTGCGAAGAACAGAAAATACACCCTCACGAAAGCTCCCACGGGCCATTTCCAGTCCTGCACGAATTGCGATGCCACGAGCGGCGCCATCAACACAGCCAGCGCCCCCAGCGCCACACGGAGCAGCGTCTTTCCCAGTTGCGGCATATGAGTTGTGTTCTCCTTAACGATTCCCGCCAACGTCTCGCAAAAGATCCACAGCGCGAATCCGAACAATCCTCGTCTGGCGCCCTGACGCTCCTGGCATAGGTCATGAAATGTCTGTGCCATTCCCTCGCCGAACCGCTCACGGAAAGGCTGCGGATACAGCCGCAGCAGCATCGCATACCACGTCCGGTAGCGCCGGCCCGCAATGTTAGTGGCCATGCGCCAAACGTCCTTCCGCCACCGCCACTACGCCGCGATACCGCTTCAACTCCGCTTCCAGCGCCGTTCGCCCCGCGCCTGTGAGCTGGTAGTAGATCCGCCGTTCGTCGTCCATTTCCGGGTCGACCCGCCTGTCGCTTTCCTGGACTAACCCCGCCTCAGTCATCCGCGCTATCGAGCCGTACAACGTCCCCGGGCCCATTTTCACCTTGCCCTGCGAGTCCGCCTCCACCTGTTTCATGATTCCGTACCCATGCCGCACCCCCGTCGAAAGGGCTAGCAGGACGTGCAGCACCGCAGGAGTTAGGGGAGTTTGCGCGGTCTTCTTCTTACCCATGTCCTGATGCTATATCCATTACGGATATATGTCAAGCTAAAGGGTCGATAGAGGACGGCCGCGTTCGTCCGTGGCCGGAGGACCAGGTACGACCTGGAGGTTCTGCGCCAAATCGAGCATTCCCGCAGTGCGGACGCATCATCGGGAGAAGCCTCTGGGCGACGCTGGGACCGGATTCCATCGGCTTCTCGATCAATTGCGTAAGGGTGGCGTACCCTCCGAGGCTGGATTCCGCAGTTTGACCGGGTCATCGACCACGCCGTCAGGGCGAATGATGATGCAGATCGTCAAGGGCGTTCGTCGAGTTCGAGAGGGCTAAGCTCGGAAATCGTACCAAGGCCGGATTGGATGCGCCCGCGAGGATGGCCACATGAGTGGTCGCCACCCGAAACTCTTCGATCAGCAGCAATCCGAGAACCGAAAGATGATCACCCAGGCACAAGGCAGCCGCCGCTGCCCGGTTGTACGGGTGAGTCAGCGGCGCCAGATGGCGTGCAAAGTTCCACGCCAAATAATTGCAAACTGACACGCGGCCTTCTTTCACAGTAGAAAGTAGAACCCGCAATTTGAGGACGATGCCCTTCCGACCGAAATAACAGCCGGCAAAATGGAGCCTGGGTCGCGGCCACAAGCGGACTTGAGGGCCGCGACCGGGCCCCTTGCGGGTTTGGCTACGGCCGGACTGCGCGCCTGCGGCCCAGCAGTCCGAACCCTACGAGGCCGAGGCCCAGAAGGCTGAGAGTCGCCGGCTCAGGAACGGTGGTGGTGAATTCCATGTTCTCGTGTATGTCGGATTCAAATGACACTAGAGGTGCAGAGGTGGATAACCCGTCGATTGTGGCGAGCTTCGTCACCGAAGAAACCCCCGGTGAATAGATCATTTGCCCGGTCTCATCGCCCACCGCTATATTATCCAGGGGGATGGTCCCGCCGGGAGTCAGCAATACAGAGCCCTTCTGCGGCCCCGGCGCCGTTGTTCCGGAGTTAATCTGCTCCGTGTCGGACACAATCAAGCAAGTGGGGCACGAACCGGGACCGGAAGTGATCACCGTTACCGTGAACCCAAGTGTGAAATCCGCGTCGAATGAGCCGGTCGAGGAAGTGAAAGTCCACCCCGTCAGGAACACCGCCGGGTTCTCATCCACTGCGGCATCAACGAGTGCAGCCGCCGGGGCGCCAGCGTCTGGAACGTAGCTGAAATTGCTGTAAAGCTTGTCGTCGATCACGCAGCCCGTGGACCCCAAGGCGACCAACGCCGAGAGGGTGGTGTCGCTGGTGCACGTGGATGCGGCGTGCAGGCTTGCCACCGATGCCAAAAAGCCAAGCGCGAGACTCAGTCTCGTATGTTTCGTCATTTTGATCTGTTCCTCCTTGGAACTTAGCCAGAGGAAAACAGTATCCGCCTTGCGAGGCGCGGCGGCCATAGAGTATCGGGTCTAGAAGTACTACGCGGCTGGATTCCAACGGCAGGCCGCCGGTTTACAGTACTGTTCTCGAGGGTTCCGCGTCGGCTGGAGCATTTCACCCGAGCCGTCATGCGTGAGCATGACGGCACTCTGGAGGAACCGATGAAACCGCTCTAGTTGTCGGTGCCGAATTTAATGCTGATGGCGGAGTCGAACTTCCGGTAGTTGTGGAACTCAATGCGGTTGCGGGAGCATGCCGTGCTGCCGCGCTCACAATTCAAGACTTCGGCGTCGGCCGGCAGCAGGTATTCCTGCTCCGCCGCCGCCAAGCGGATGAAATCGTAATCGGTGGCGGCCTCGACCGTGTCGAAGGGAAACAGCCTCGGCAGATTGTAAGCCGACATCTCGATCCGCAGTACGCGGGAGGTTTGCTTATCCACCCAGATGCTGCCGTGGATGGCCGGATAGTACAACTGCGAGGGTGCTTCGATCCTCCAATGGGACCGTTCGCGGGGAATTTCCACGCTGAAGACGATTGCGCTCCGCCCCTTGATTGAATCCGTCCCGGTGCGGCGGAAGATTGCGCCCGTGGCCGGACTCATCAAATCCTGCAGCATGGAGGAAAACTCGCCGGTGGAGCGCGTGCCTCCGACTTCGTCCATGGATTGAACCGTGGGCCGGTTGCCGACTTTGATGTTCTTATAACTTTCCTGGCCGTTCTGATACGCCACATCGGCCGTGACGATGTCGAGGGTGTCCCAACCCTGCCTGGGGTTTGGGCTCCCAAAGCGGGTGGTGATCTGCTGGCACATGAAATCCGGCAGAGATGCGGAAAAGTTGTACGCGGCTTCGCGGGCCTTTGAAATCAACGGGTCTTCCTGCGGCAGAATCGGCTGCGAGGCTGGGGGCCGGCCTCCAATCGCTGGGCTTGTGGTGTTGCTTGCCGTCTGGCTGTTCGGGGGCGCGCCAGAAGGGCCGGTGGTCGAGGCGGAAGCCGGGGCTCCGCTGACGGGTTGGCGCGCGGTGGCCGCGCCTCCGCGGCGCAGCACCGGACGGCCGGGGTCGTCAGGATCGGCCGGCGCAGCGGGCGGGGCCATCTGGGTAGCCGGGGTAGAGCTGGTGGCCCCGTCGGGATCCTGGGTTGAAGCCTGCGTCGAAGCCTGGGTTGAAGCCGGCGTTTGGCCCTGTGGCGTAGCCGGAGGTGGGGGCGTTGACGATGCAGTGGCCGCATCGTCGCTATTCTTGCGCCGCAGAATCGGACGATCGTCGTCGTCCTGATTGCGGGAGGAATCGCGCCGGCCTGAGGGCGCGCCGGAGGATGCGTTCACGCCGGGCATATCCCAGGTTTCTTGCGCCGCGGCTCTATCGTCCGCGGTTCCCGCCCTTTCCCATTCGATCGCGGTTGCGGTGTAGTCGCCCTGATCGTTCTCCGTAGATTCGACATTCACCCGGTCGCCAGGACGGAAGTTGCCGACGTCCGTGCTTGCGCCGTTCTTCTGGGTCGTGGTTTGAGAGGTGAGGCGATACCAGATCACCCGATGGTCGTCGGCCTCGATCACCAATTGATTTCCGGCGACCCGGCGCAGCATCCCATCGGTACTCATGGTGGCTGCCCGGTTGGAGCGGGAATTCTGCTGTTGTTGTTGCTGTTGTTGTGGCGGCCGTTGGCCGCGCCCGTTAGGATATCCGTTGCCCGGATAGCCATTGCCCGGATAACCCCCGCCCGGATAGCCGCCGGGGTTCTGGCCGGGGAAAGGGAACTGCGCCATCGCCGACAGCGCCCAAAACATCAAGCTCAGCCGCACGGTTCTCATGTAATCAGTATGACGCCAATTTCCACAACCGGGGTACACCCCCTACGGCGGGTATCTTGTCAATGCTGGTGCCGGGCCGCGGTGCAAGGCTCTTCCGCGAGGGCGCAACGGAGGTGTTCGAACTGAAGCGTTGTGTGGTGAATGTCGAAGCGGTCGGCGAGCACTCGGTTCACGCAGCGCAGGATGGAATCGCTTGCCGACGGCGGCATATCTTCAATCAAGACGTGACAGCTTAGCGCATGGGCTTCTGAGCCGAGGCTCCAGATGTGCACATCATGCACGTCCATAACGCCTTCGATAGACCGGATTTGGCCCACCACGTCGGCCAGCTTCAGGCCCTTGGGCAATCCTTCCAAAAGAATGTTGAGGGAGTCGCGGAAAATATCCCACGCGGTCCAGATAATGGCCGCGCCGATCACGATCGAAAGCAGCGGGTCCAGCGCCAGCCATCCCGTGTAATGGATTACGACCGCGCCAACGATGATGGCGACGCAACTGGCTGCGTCGCCCAGCATGTGAATCCACACGGCGCGCACATTGATGTCCTCGCCGTCTCCCGCGCCGTGACCGGTGAGCCCCCACGCAATGCCGAGATTCAAAACCAAGCCCGCGCCGGCCACCCAGACCATGATGCTCTCGGCGACCGGCTGCGGATGCAACATGCGCTGGTAACTCTCGTAAAACAGAGTCAGCGAAAGCGCGACCAATAGGAGCGCATTAATAAACGCCGCCAGCACACCGGTGCGGTGATAGCCATAAGTCTTGACCTGGTTGGCGGGTCGCGATTGCACAACAAAAGCGACCGCCGCCAGCAACAGGCCAAATGCGTCCGTAAAGTTATGGCCGGCGTCGGAAAGCAACGCCAGACTACCCGCGCGCAATCCCGCGGCGGTTTCCGCCACAACGAAGGCCGCAGTCAGAATCAGGGAGACGAAAAGCGCCGTCCCGCGTTGCCCATGCGCATGGGAATGCCCGTGATGGGAGTGAGAATGCGCGTGGGCCATCTAATTCCATCCTACCCCTAAGAAGCGGATCTTAGTGGGCGGCTTGGTGTGTGCGGTCCTCTCCAAAGAACGTGAACAAAAGCGCCAGCAGATATCCGGCGACGGCGCCGTCCCCAAACCCGTACAGGGTTCCCAGGAGCACTCGGCCTAACGTGGGCGAGGTGTCCGCGCCGGGATACACCGAACTGATCATTCTGAGAAATTCTCCTCCATAGGACGGGTTCGCCATGTGGATCAAACCGACCAGAAGCATAGCCAATCCCCAGACGACGGCGGAAGCGAATGTAAAAGCTCGCACTGGATGTTTCATTGGGCTCTCCTTCCACTTTCAGGTTAGACCCGCTGTGGGGAAGTGAGTATACCCTCGGCAGAGGATGTTTGGGCGGATTCGAGGACTATTTCTTCGGCGGAGCGATGATCGGCGTGGTCGCGCCAAGCTTGGCCAGCAGCTCCGCGGTGTCCTGGTGCACGTCGATCCGCTGGCCGCCGCGGCTATTGCCGCCGGCCCGGCCCATGGCGGAATCGACCGGCGTCAATCCCCGGTTGTCCTTGGCGTTTATATCCGCGCCGTGAGCGGCCAGAAATTGAACCACGTCATTCCAACCCCAAAACGCCGCTCCGTGGAGAGGGGTCTGCATGGAGCGCGAGCCCTTCGCGTTAATTTCGCCCCCGGCTTTGAGGAGAAGATCGAGCGAAGCAATGGATCGCTGCTGAACGTCAGAGGTCGTGTAGAGCCCGCGAGTGTCGGCGTCAACCGATCCCAACCCGGCTGCGGCCATGGTCGGAGTGATGCCCTGATTATTGGGGAGATTCGGCAGTGCACCATGCTGCAGCATCAGAGCGATGGCGGGGGCGTCCTGCGCCTTGGCGGCTCGCAGCAATGGAGTTGTGCCGACGCCGATCAAACTATCGACGCCTCGATCCGAGCCGACGTTGCGGAACGGCGGCAGAAGCTTCAATTGCAGATTCGGATTGGCTCCGGCGTTCAGAAGCTGTTCGATGACCTGCAGCGCCGTGGTTTCATCGAGCGAAGGACCGTCCGCGCGGCCGCCGTGCGGAATGGTGTTGTAATCGACGGCAAGATAGAGCGGACTTCGCCCCCACCAATCCCACTTGTTTACCATCGCGCCGGCCTTGATCAGATAGGACGCCGTATCGAAGTGCGCGTTCCACAAAGCGGTGAGCAGGGGAGTGACGCCTTCAGGATCCGACAAATTCAGGTTGGCTCCGCCTTCCTTCAGGGCCACGGCGCATTGGACGCAGCCTTCCCTGGCCGCAAAAATCAACGGAGTGAGACCGCCATAGGAGCGGTACCCGGCGCGCGGCTCCGCGCTTACCTGGGCGATTTCTTCAATTACCATCGAACGGGCATTCACGTCCGCGCCGTGAGCGATCAGTTCCTTTACCATCTCCGCCTGTTTCTCAGCGGCGGCCCACATCAGAGCGGTTTGATCCTTTTGCGACTCCTTGGCGTTAACGTGCGCCCCGTGATCGAGCAATACCCGCGCCGCGGCGACGTTGGTGCTGCGCGCGACCACCATCAGCGCGGTCACGCCGTCGGCGTTGGGAGAATCAGGGTCCGCGCCGGCTTTTAGCAGCGCTTCGATAGTCGCGGTGTTGCCGGCGACGGCCGCTTCCGACATGGGCGTCGCACCGAAATCGTTCTTGACCTTCACGTCGGCTCCGGCTTTCAGAAGCCGTTCGACCAGGTCGGCATCGCCGTTGTGCGCAGCCCAAAGAAGCGCGGTGGAGCCATCTCCCTCGGGAGCGTTCACGTTGACCTTCTTGTCGAGCATCGCTATCGCGATGGCGCGATCGCCGTTCTTGACAGCCTCGGCCAGAGACGGTTCGCGAACAAGGTCCGCCGCGTAAACGGCTGTACAACCCAAAACTGCGATGGAGAGAATCGTCCGCATTTAAACCTCCGGGAACGGCCCCGTGCTGTCGCCGAATTTGTCCATGGGAACTCCGGCGCGGTCGAGCACGGTAAGCAGCATGTTGGCCAGCGGCGTCCGCTCCGGGTAAATCAGGTGCTGATCGCCCTTGACGCGCTTCCAGCCTCCGACCAGCGCAGTCGGCAGCGGGTAATGATCGTGCGCATTGCTGTTGCTCATGTTGCTGCCGTACATAATCAGCGAATGATCCAGCATGGTGCCGTCGCCATCCGGCATCTTATCGAGCTTGGCCAGGAACTTGGCCAGAATATCGGTGTGATAGGTCTGGATCTTGACCAGCTTGTCCTTCTTCGCCTGCTCATTATTGTGATGCGAGAGGGGATGGAAGGCGTCGGAGACTCCGATCTGGTTATACGTGAGGCCGCTGACCTCGGCTGCCATCATGAAGCTGAAAATCCGGGTCATATTGGCCTGATACGCCAGCGCCACCAAATCGAACATCAGGGTGATGTGCTGCTCAAAAGCCGAGGGCGTTCCGGCGGGAGCTTCCGGAATGGTCACGTGCGAGAGATCGTGCGCTTCCATCTTCTCGACGCGGCGCTCGATTTCGCGAACCGTTTCGAGATAGTCGCTGAGCATCGCCTTATCCTGCGCGCCGAGGCTGCGCTGGAGGTCGGCGGCTTCGGACGATACCAGGTCGAGAACGCTCGAATACTGATGCGCCAGCCGCTTGCGCTCCTCCGCCGTGTCGCCTTGACCGAAGAGGCGCTGGAACAGCTTGCGGGGTTCAGTTTCCATCGGCAGAGGCGTGTTTGGAGTCCGGAACGAAATGGTGCCGGAATAGCTACAGCCGAAATCGCGGTCGCAGGTTCCGCCTCCGCCGCGGCCTTCGATGGCGCACTCGATCGACGGCAGGGGAGTGTCCTGGCCAATGTGCTGCGCGGCAACCTGATCGATGGTCGGGCCACCCCAAGGGTCTTGGGTCGCGCGCGGACGCACGCAGCTTAGCCAGGTTCCGGGCGCAAGCGCGTGAACCGGACCGGTGGCCCATTTGTTTTCGAGATTGCTGACCACCGTCAGGTGATTCTTGAAGGGCGCGAGCGGCTTCAGGATCGGCGAGATCTCGAAACCCGCGCCGGTGTTGGCGGGCGTCCACTGGCCCATGATCGCCCCGTGCGGGAAATAGATAAACCCGAGGTGAGGAGTGGGATTCGCCGCCGTCTGGGCCAGGGCGGTTCGCGCCGGGATCATGGCGTCGAGCAACGGCAAAGCCATCGCCGTTCCCATGCCACGCAGGAACTTCCGGCGGGGAATGTATTTTTTGGTGATAAACATTCTCGGTCTCCTTCTAACCTACGGACGCCCGGCAGCAGCCTGGGTTGTCGGGGCAGTGCTTTCCTGAACTTTGTTCATCTGAAACGGCGGACTGGTGACGATGCCCATCACCAGCGATGAGAAACGATAGTTGTTTGGAGCGGCGTCGCGAACGATCTTGCGAATGGTGGGCATATCATAAGGCTCCAGAGTGCGGCCCAGCGCGTAGATCATCAGCTTCTCGGTCATGGTCTGAACGAACTGTTCCGGCCGCTTCATCAAGGCCTTGCGAAGATCGTCAGGACCGCTCACCGGGGTGCCGTCCACCAGTTTGCCGGACGCGTCGATCACGGTGCCGGCGAAGCGATCCTTCGCGCGCCAGGCCCCGATGGTGTCGAAATTTTCGAGCGAAAAACCGAGCGGGTCCATCACACCGTGACAGGCGTTGCAGGTGGGGTTGGCGCGATGTTGCTCCATGATCTCGCGGACCGTGTGCGCCGCTTCGCCGTCCTTGTTTTCCTTGAAGGGAGGCACATTCGGCGGAGGCGGCGAGGGCGGCGTGCCGGTAATGCTTTCGAGAATGAACGCGCCGCGAAGAACCGGCGAGGTCCGGTTGGGATAAGCGGTCACCATCAGGATCGCGCCTTTGCCCAGCAGCCCGTAGCGTCTGGAATCGGGCAGCATCACTCGCCGGAATTGATCTCCGCGGACATCCGGAATTCCGTAGTGCGCGGCCAGACGTTCGTTGGCAAAGGTGTAATTCGCTGTCAGCAGATCCAGCGCGCTGTGGTCTTCGCGGAAGATGCTTTCAAGGAACAGCTCCATCTCTTTCTTGAAGGCCGTGCGCAGGTTGTTGTCGAAATTGGGATAGATGATGGCGTCCGGATCGAGCTTGTCGACTTCCCGCACTCTCAACCATTCGAAGCCGAAATTCGTAACCAGAGTTTTCGATTTCGGATCGGCAAGCATGCGGCGGACCTGCTGCTCAAAAATCTTGGGATCCTTGAGCTTGCCCTGCTCGGCGATCGCCAGGAGTTGATCGTCGGGAATGCTGCTCCACAGGAAAAACGACAGGCGCGAGGCGAGATCCAGATCGCTGACGTGATAGATGGAGCCGGGCTTGAGATTCGCGGGAGGCGGCTCGGCGCGATAGAGAAACTTGGGGCTGGCGATGATGGCGATGAGGCCGCTCTGGATACCGGCGTCAAAATCACCGGTGGCTCGGGCTTCCTTGAAGAAGGCGAGCGGTGCGGTCAGATCTTTATCGGTGACGGGCCTGCGGTACGCCCGGTGCGCGGTGTTCGCGAAGATCTTGGTTGCGCACGCAGTTTCATCGGCGGCGCTTGTGGGATGGCACACGAAAATCTTCTGACGGTTGAGCGTCTCCACCGGAGCGCCCGTGGGGTTGTAGGGGCCGGTGACCTGAAGTCCTCCGCCTCCACGGCCGCCGCGGCCTCCACGGCCTCCCCCGCCACCGCCACCACCGAAACCCGCTCCGCCCCCTCCGCCCGGAATCAGCGACTCGAGCAGGGACTCGGATTCAACGAAGCTGCGCGCCGGGGTCACCGAGGCGATTTGATGCAACCCCGCTTTTATCGTGACGCGGCCGGCCGGAATCTTCACGCCATCCAGCAACAGAACCGCTCCGCCGCCGGGGGCCCGAAACTCGTATTCGCCGTCAAAAGGGAACAGATGCTCGACCACCGTTCCGCCGCGCGCGCCTAGCGGGAGATCCCCCGAATCTTCGCCGGGCGTCGCCGTCAGAGGGACCGTGACGGGTTTCGTTGGCGGGGGCGTTCCGATGGCCTCGAAGGTGACCGCGCGAGCCGCAGTTATGTATTGATCGAGAAACGAAGGCGACACCTTCAAGACGCTGGCGATGTTATCGAACCCGTTGCTGATGTCGTCCGTGGGAAGCAGCGCGGCCGCGTCCACGTCGATTGCGAACATGTCGCGAATCGCGTTGGCGTATTCGACGCGATTCAGCCGGTGCAGAGTAATGGTGCCGGGATTCGGATTCGCGGCCGCAGCCTGGTCGAGAGAGGCTTCCAGCGATTTGAGGAAGGAATCCACCATGGCCTGATCCGGACGTTTGGAACCTGGAGGAGGCATCATGCCGCCCCGGAGCTTGCGCACGGCCCTTTCCCAGACGGCGGCATCCGCGCCGGCATGGCTCAGATCCATGGTGTCGAACATCAGGCCGGCGGTCTTTGCGCGCTGATTGTGACACGTCACGCAATACTGGTCGAGCATGGCCCGATCGGGAACCGGCGCGGTTGCCTTCGCTTGTTGGGCGGGCAAGCGGAAAGGTCCCGACACGAACATAGCCAGCGCGAAGCTAACAGCCACTGCGAGGTGACGCATCTTAAGTCTCTCTCCCGATTTTCCTAGACAATCCCGCCCAACTCGCGGACGTGACCCCACAAACCTCTGTAAGCATTGGTAATAAATAATTCCGGATCGCCCCACTTCTCGTCGTATTCTTTGGTGGGCTTGGCGGCGATCATTTCCTTCGGACCCATCCCCTTCTTCATCAGATCCGTGAACCGGCCGCGAAGAGTGCTGCACATGTCGAACAGGGGCTGCACTTCGGCGCGAGTCTGCACTGGACCGCTGCCAGGAAGGATGCGCGTGTCCGCATCGCCAATCCCGAGCAGAGCCTTCTGCGCGTTCACCATTCCGCCGATCCAGCCGCCGGTGGTGTAATCCAGAATCGGATAGCTTCCCACCGAAACCACGTCGCCCGCGACCAGAATATTGGGGCCTGGAAAGAAGATATAAATATCGCCGTCGGTGTGCGCCTGCGGCATCAAGGCGTATTCGATCGGCTCTTTACCGAAGGTCATCTTGCCCGAGGTGTAGAACGTCTGCGTGGGGAGCGCGACCTTGGGCAAAGGCTCAAAAGTCTTCTTCTGCCAGCCGAAGTCGATTTCTGTGCTGAGCCACAGCTTGGTATTTTCGTGAGCGACGATCTTTGCCCCGGCCTTGCCAAGACCTTCGTTCGACCCGGTGTGCTCGGGATGCCAGTGGGTGTTGATCAGAGTCTGAACCGGCTTGCCGCCGGCTTGCGCGGACACGAACTTGAGCAGTTCGGGGGAATGCTCGGCCGCGCCTCCATCCACCATTAAAACGCCGTCGGAGCCGATCACGGCGAGGACATTCGATCCGGCGCCCGTGATCTGGAGGAAGGAGTCGGTAAGCTTAGTGGCAGTCAGGGGCGGGGCATCGGCTCGGCAGAGAGATGCGCCCGCAGCCCCAGCGAGCGCGCCGAGAAATTGACGACGGTCAAGATTGGGAAACACCGCCCCTCAGTTTACTACGTATGGCGCTGAAGCGACAGGGTCCTTGGTGCCGTAACTCGAAATCCACGCGGGAGGATCCGGCTCCAGACGTCCGTCATATTTGACGTTCCGCTCGCTCGCCCAACGGTAGCCCCACATTTGCCCGGACTTGGTGATGAACTCCGGCGTCCCGTAAGCCGCGTCGGATTGCGCGGTCGCCAGAGACACGAACTTGTATCGTTTCTGTTCAAACATTGCGAGGATCTGGTCGATAAGTTCGGCGTTCAGCAGGTTGTCATGCAGGAGCATAACCTCCGGCGGCTCATAACCGAAAACCTTCCGATTTAGTCCAGCGTAATAGTCGATTTCCGCGCTGGTATAGGCGAGATATGCAACGCGCAGCTTTTTCGCGGACGGGTCGTCTTTCTTCGCGAGCATCCGGAGATAGGCGTTGTTGAAGATGTAATCGGAGGTGTCGATCGTGCATGTGGCCAGCTTATATCCCCGTTGTGCCAGGAATTCCGCGATGGCATCGTGTTTCGCCTCGGTATCGCCCGTGTGATTATACGGGAAACGAAAGAACCGCTGAGCCTTTCCTGTTCTCTGCATCAGCGGAAGGAACGTGGCTTCGCCGCGCACGATCTCTTCCTCGATCTGCTCGACAGACAGATCGTTTGTATCCGGATGCGAATACGTGTGATTGCCGAGATCGAATCCCTGGCTGATCCATTCCTTAAGAATCGCCGTGCCCACCGCTGGACCAATATCTTCAACCCGCTTCTGAATCACGAAACCAGTGACGGGAACATGGTGACGCTTGAAAGCAGCCAGGAGCTTGCGATTCACCCTGATAGGAGATGCGGCCGCAAGATCTCCCGCATAAGGCAGATCGTCAACGGTGATTGACACAGTTCGATCCTGGGCGGCCAGGCATCCCGAGGAAAACAACGCGATCAGGATCGAGACAAGCCTTTGAGGGTTGAACGGGAACAGCATTTTAGAGCAAAGAAAAACCGGGCCCTTTGCGGAGCCCGGTTCTGATTCTTAAGACTGAAGAAAAATTAGATTGCCGCGAACTTGCCGCGGGCCACGAAGAAGGCAGCCAATGCCGCCAGTCCGAAACCCATCAGCAGCAGCGACGAAGGCGCCGGCGTCGTGGTGGGTGTGACCGGAGGAGTGATGGGCACGCCGCCCACCGTAACGCCATCCATCGCAAGACCGGTGTCGTAAGCTTCATCCGACCAGTTCACAACCCCTACCTTCAGATAGTAGCTGCCGGCA
This sequence comes from Bryobacteraceae bacterium, assembly GCA_036489835.1. Lineage (GTDB taxonomy): Bacteria > Acidobacteriota > Terriglobia > Bryobacterales > Bryobacteraceae > Palsa-187. The sequence goes on from DASXEY010000125.1 coordinate 47,962, forward strand.
GTCGCGATCGTGTAGCTGCTTTTCACCCAGCCCGTGTAACCGCATCCAGCGGCATAGCATGAGCCCGAATATCCGCCCAGTGGCGACCAGGCCGGGCCGCCGCTGATGATCGGCACTGAGGCAGGAGTCAGGGTCGCCAGAGGGGCAGGTAATCCAGTTCCCGGAATAATACTGCCGCTGGTTTCCGTTCGGGCGGTAAACAACAGAGCCACGGGAGTGTTTGCCGAGTTATATAATTCGGCCCAGGCGTAGTCTGCGAATCCGGCTCCGTCGGAGGTCACAAAGTTGAAGTAAAAATTCAAGGCGGTTCCGGCCGTCGCCGTGAAGATCGTAGTGGAGAGCGTCGAGCCGTCGGTCTCGCTGCCCAGCGCACCCGTCGGAAGGGCACCCACGCCATCGGTGCCGCCGGAAGTGGATGTCCACTCGTAGGCGGCATTACCGGTTGGCGAAAGGGTCACCACGCCATCGGCGGCGTCGGTGCCGCAGTTGCCGACGCAAGTCCAGCCGGTCGGGATTGGGCTCGGGTCTAGCGGCGTGCTGCTGCCGCCGCGCACCTTGCTCCGGGAAACAGCAGGAAGCTTTAGCCTCGGCTTGGGCGTCTTCGATTGAGCCGCTGCAAACCCTGGCAGCAGCGTCGCGGCAAGGATCCACGCGGCTGCTTGCATTCCACGCAATGACTTCAGTTCCACTTACACCTCCCTGTAAATAGCCCTTTAGACCTACTGGTATCTTTAATACCGTACTCTAATGGACGAGGCCCTGTCAAGTAAAACAAAAATACGAGGTTCTGTTTTGCCCACGAGTCAAAATTGAATCGCCTGCGTACCCTGGTAGGCGGTGATGCGGAAATAAGCGAACCCGTTGTCTTTGGCGCGAATGATCGCGTTTTCCGACACGGGCCGGCCCTCCAGTTGATCGAGGTAGGTCCGCTCCAGCGCAAGCGTCCGCGGAGTATCCAATAGCCAATCGCCCTCCGTGTAGAAGCCTTTCCATTTGCCATACTCGGCCGCGTGCATCGCGACGGCGGCGGCTTCGCATTCCTTCATCGCGGAGTGCAGTTTGGCGATCTTAACAGGTTTCTCTGTAGCCAGCGTCATTTCCGCCAGATCCATCACCATACGATTGAAGTGAGTGTGCAGATCCACCTGGGTCAAAATACTTCCTTGAAAGAAATCCAGCCGATCCTTGGGCGCCAGCACTTTCGCTTTATCGGCCAGGAGCCGAGCCTGTGCCCAACGCTGATCGGCGGCGCGCCCTGCGTCGAGCAATTTCGTGGCGAGCTCATTCACATCCTTATGCGGAATGCGTCCATCCAGGCGCGTCAACAACGGCGATTCGCCTTCAAGTGCGGTCAGCAGCAACCCTCGCGCGGCAGTGATGTAGAGATTATCGCCGGCCGTGGCGTCCTCAGCCTGGCCGTAGCGGGCGGGAGCCGCGAAGTAAGCTTTGTAATACGCCGCGACGGCAGCCGCCGCGCCTTGACCAAACTCTTCCCGCGCCCATCGGTCCAGGTACTTGGTGCTCTCGGCTGAATCCGGCGCAGTCCACGGGGTTGGATTCCAGGCCAGTTCCATCACCGCACGGGTGGTCATCACCACCGGCCGAACGTTCGCGGTATTGATCAGCAGCCACCGGGTTGCTCCGGCTTTGGCGGCGCGCCCGAGCTCGCGCTGGATGCGTTCCAGCGGAACCATCTCGCTATAGTGATTCGACATGTAATCGTACATCGCGGTGTGAAAATACTCGCCCTGGCCTTTGGCGATCGCGCCGCGATCGTCCAGAATGCCGTGGCCGTTATCGGCCCAGATCAGCGTGGCCTCATCCGGAATCTTCAGCACGCCTTCATGGATAAAGGTTGCGGCCTCGCGCCAGGCGTTCATCAGGATTTCGGGATGCGGACGCAAGCTGTGGACAATCTCGATCTGCTTGTCGATGGCCGCGCGGATGATCGCTGCCCGGCCGGCGTCGGTAGTGGGCGCGTTGGGATCGTCCTGCCAGAAGGGATAATCGTTCTGGCCGCGGAACCCGACGCTCCAGAGGATCTCCATGTTCTTGGGATATTGATTGGCCGCGCGCGTCCACGCCGCCTCAAGCGATTTCGGATCGGACAGGTACGACATCAGCTTGGTTTTGGGCCATCGATAGGTATCCAGGCCAAGCGTGTTGACGTGATGCTGCGTGACGATGAGGCCGCGCTCGCCCGCGGCGAGGATCTGCGGCTCGTAGGGAAAGATCCAGGTCCCGGGGACCACCATGTCGCCCTTCAATCGCAGGATCGCTTCGAAGATATGGTCCCAGGTGGCGAGCGAAATTCCGGTGCCGTCGGTGGTCCCGGGCTTCCAGCCCGTGAACAGATCTTCGTCGTTGAGGAACCAGCCGCGGAAGTGCCACGCCGGGCCTTCGGTCAGTGAGAAATGATCCGGCACGCCAGCCTCGGTGAGGTGCGCGGGCGTGTGATCGGTCCAGAAATAAAGGGGATCGACGCCCAGGAACTGCTGTGAGAATTGATAGACCGAATAAATTGCGCCGCGAACGTCGGAGCCAGTCAGAACCACTCCATCGCGGGCAGGCGATCCCGAACCCGGATTAGTCACGGTCTGGATATGGAGCTGCTCCCAGCCGGAGGGACGGTCGACCTGTTTGGGGCGAGCGCCCTCGAGCGCAATCCAGATGACCGACGCTCCGGTTTCGGTGGGGTTGTGCACGATCTTGGCGCGCTGGCCGAAGACGCGCTGAAAATCGTCGGCAAAATCGGCGGCGGCCTTTTGGAGCGGAGCGGGCTCGCGCGAATCGATGAGGATGGTGGTGCCCGAATTCACTACGACACGGCCATACGCCGCGGGGAGCACGGAGAGCGAGAGCAACACGCAGACGGAGCGGAGCATGAGAAGACCTCGTGGGCGATCTTACAGGGATCGTAGCGCTGTGCGCAACCCGCTGATCCACTCACGAATCTGGTGGCGGTTCAATTATCCGTCGGCGTCGCGTCCACATGATCGATCACCATCATGCCGACCATCGTCTTCGTGGGATCGAGCTTCAAGCCAAGCTGCTGTTGGAGCGCATCGAAAATGGTCGGCAGCGGCGAGTCGTCATTAAAAGGCAGGCCGCTGCGAAGGTCGATCGTCGAGTATTGCAGGCGGAAGTCATACTCGCCGCTGAGCCCGGTCTTGTCGATCACGATCTCTCCGGCCTGCCTGCGGAGGACGCTTGCAAAGTCCGGCATCCCGAGATTTCGAGCCGCCGAGAGCCCCTGCGGCGAAGTCATCATCATCCCCTTGCCCTCGCCCGAGGCCTTTGCAATTCCGAAGTTTTCCGACACCGGCCCGCAATTCTTACCCGCGACCGAAGTAGCCCCCATCGAACAGCCATCCGTCGGGATCGACTCTTTCAGCTTTAACCCCCCCTTAGCGATCACCAGATTGTACGCCTTGAACTCTTTCATCTCGTGGTGGAATGTCAGATGAAACCGCTCTTCCAGCAGACTCTGGAGCATGAGGTTCGCCTGCTCCTGGGTTGTCCCTGGTGCTGCGTTCGCAGTTATGCTCCAGACGGTCCCAAGTGAACCCGGCCCTCCGATCTGATAATCCTCGATCCCATACGCTCGCTGAATAAAGAAGCGCAGACTTGAGGAAATGACGAGATGCTCCGGGTTTTGCGGTGGAGCGATTCCCGCGGAGCCCGGCCTCGGCATAAAGGGCCGAATGGAGGCTACTTCGAACCGAGGCTTCGGCGCAGCGTCCTGCCCAAATGCCAATCCTGATGCGGTGGCCGCAATCCCGGCTATGGCAAGTAGAGCTCGCACGCGCCGCCTCCTTTTACGGATTGTTTCACAATTCTGAAGGCGCGAATCAGGACAATCGGGGGGCGGCGGGCATGGGCTCGCGGCCGGCTCGCTGCAGGATAAGACTAGTGGCTCGGCCCTCGGGACCGGTTTCAAAGACGATCTGATGGTCAGCCACTCTGGCGAAGAAGTTCCTCTCACCTTCTGCAAACACTTCGAACTTAGGCCCGGCCAGGGCCTGTGCGAATGCCTGTGCGAAGAGGCGGCCGCCGTCGCGGGTGATTTCGAAAATGAGGCTCGGCGTCACCTGATAGCGGCCGGTATAGTTATCGAGGAGCCCGGGATCGATAGGAATCTCGGTGTGCTGCTTTGGGGGCATCGGAGGCTCGGGATTGGCAAGCGGCGCTTTCGGGTTCAGCAGATGAAGGCCGATATCAGCGACACCGGCGGGGGTAAAGGCATTGGACAACACGACGACCCCGATACGCTCTTTAGGATCGTACCCGGCGAATGAGCAGAAGCCGCCGGTGCCTCCGTCGTGCATTGCGGTCTCCTGGCCGTCAGCCGGGAAAATAAACCACCCTAAGCCGATGTTGGCCTTGCCCAAGGTACGGCGAACTTCGAACATGGCTTTCATGGCGGGCGCGAGAGGCGAGTCCTTGTAGCCGAGGAACGCTTCGAGCAACGTCAGCATGTCGTTGGCGGAGGAACGCAGTGCGCCCGCACCGGCAAGCGTGGGAAGGTCCCAGTTGGGGACAGGCGCGAGCATCGAGTTGTGACCAGTCGCCATGCGCTGGATCATCGAGGAAGAAAGCGTAATCGCCGTGTCCGGCATGTTGAGCGGTTGCGTGATGCGGGTTCGGATCAAGCTCTCATAGTCCGTTCCGGCGCGGCACGCCAGGACATGGCCGAGGAGTCCCGCGCCCAAGTTTGAATATTCGAGTTCGGAACCGGGGTCGCGTGGCAGCTCATAGCCGGAAAGGAACTGGTATAAATCGTCCACGCTGTAGCCGGCGTACGGATTGCGTGGGTCCTTAAACTTCATGTTGCTGGGAAGGCGCGGAAGTCCGGAGGTGTGCGTGGAAAGATCGTGCAGCGTGATGGATCTGCCGCTTCGCTCCGGCATCCTGACATTCTCGGGAAGGTATTTGGCGGCTGCATCGTCGAGTGCGACTTCTCCGCGGTTCACCATGTCCGCCAAGAGCAGCGAAGTGAAGACCTTGGAGACGGATCCAATTTCGAAGATCGAATCGCCATCGAGCGTGCCCGGATCTGAATGAGCGAGACTGCCGTTGGCCAGGTTGCCATACGCCACGGCGCGGCGGCCCCCCGGGTCGATGACACCCACGACAATCCCAGCTGCTTGCTTCTGCTGATCGACGCGTTTTACGAGGATTTCGTGGATTTCGCCGGTGCGAAGAACTGCAAGTGGCAATGTTGGTCCTTTATTAATTTTCGGTGGGCGTCTTTTCCACGTGGTCGACGACGAATTGATCCACCACTGCCTTGCGCGATTCCAGCTTCAACCCCATCGACTGCACGGCATCCGTCACCGAAGTGCCTCCGCCGGGATCGGAGGCCACCGGTCCGTTGCCCGCTGCACCGGCTGCCCCTGGCGGCGGCGCCGGAATATCCATTCCCGCGGATCTTGCCAACGCTAATATTTCGGCCAGCGAGATTTCAAGCGATGCGTCGTAGTTGCCTTGGATGCCGGTCATGTCCACGACTTGCCGCCCCGCTACTCCGCCGCCGAGTTGCGTCATCAGTTGGGTCATCATCTCCGCAAAGCCAGTCATCGTGGTCATGCTGAACTCAATGTGCATCGTCTGCGTCGGCGCATCTACCTTGTAGGACATTTTGCCCTTCAGTCCCATATCGACTACCGAGCTGCCGGTCGTCAGGTCGACCTTGACGCGCACGGGTCCGTCTGGACCGTCCATATTCAGCTCACCCGGCTTCATGGGCGCGCTCTCATCAATGGCTAGCGGTTTTTCGGCGGAGGGCTTCAGCTTCGGGCCGCCCTTGCCCACCACCAGGGCCAAAACGGGATGTTCCGCGCTGGTGCGATGCGTCACCAGCTTGAACCGGTCTTCCAGCAGCGATTGCAGCATTTTGGGCGCGTCTTCTTTTTTCGATCCCTCCGGCATCTTCGCCATGATGTCGAAGCGGGTCGTAGACATCCAGTCGGGTCCGGTGATCTGGTAAGGTTTCACGCCGTAAGCGTACGTCAGCAGGGTTTTCAGATCGAGGTACAAGTACTGCGCCCGGCCGGAGTCGATACTTGCCCCGACGGGCAGCTTTCCGCCGCTCTGCAATGCGGCCAGCATTTTGGCCTGGTCCATCGGCTGGGCAGGTTTGATGGTGGCCACTTCGAAGGACAGCTTCGTCTGGGCGAAGGCGCCCATTGCCGTAAACACCAGGCAGGTCGTTAGTTTGTTGAACATTTGTTTCATCTCTTGAATTCTTCCTTTAGATTGGCTGTTTTTCCGTCGATCGCCGCGATCCCGCCGGTGGTCTGCGCCGTCGCTGTCTCTGAAAAGTAAAACCAAAGGGCGGCGATGAGCGTAACCTGTCCGCTCATCAATCCTATTCTATTTCTATTCACGGTCGGTCTCCATGGCTTTCAACTCTTGAATTTTGCGGTCAAGTTTTCGCGCGCCCCTTTGGTTCAGCGCCCAAATGCCCACGAAGACCAGAACGAAAAAAACTCCCATTCCGTTCAACCGTAGATTGATTCCATGATCGATTCCTGTCACCACCAGCCCGGATACAAGCCCAGGCACGAACGGAAGTAGATACCAGCGCCACACGGAACGTACGGCGTTGCGCTGCCGTTCCAGTTCCACACGGTGGAACTCGATAGACCCTCTTAAGCCCACATCGGTGGGAAGAGGATGGGCGCTGGCTCGCCGATGGAGTTGAAACATCACATAAATCGTGCCCGCGATCGACAGCACGGCCGGCGTGAGCCGCCACCCATGGGAGCGCCAAAGCTGCCCGGAAAAAAGAGCGACCACCAACGCTCCCGCTATGTACTCACGCACATTCCGCCTGTGCATGCGCCGCTCGAAGCGATCCGACCGGCTCCGGATTTCATCCACCGTCAGGATCACCTGCTCCACTTCCTGGCCCTGCCAGAGATTCCTCGCATCGTTCGGGTTCATCTCATCCGGCATGCCCCGCTCCTTCGTTGAAGTTCCGCGCGAGAAGATTCTTGATCCGGTGAACCTTGGTCGCCACGTTCCTCGCCGATAGTCCCGTCAATTCGCCGATGGCCGCCGCATCCATACCTTCGAGGTACGCCAAAATCACTTCCCGATCGCGCGGCTCCAGGCGCCGCACCAACAGCGTGAGCCGCTCCAGCGCCATGCGCCGGTCGGCGTCATGCGGTACCGGCGTCGCGTCGAGTTCTTCCAGGCTAACCAGCATCTGAGGCCTGCCCCGCTTTTGCCGGGTGACCCAGGAGATCGCCGTGTTGTGCGCTACCCGATAGATCCACGTGCGAAGCGAACAGCGCTGGTTGAATCCTTCGAAGCTTCGCCATAACGCAAGGTGAATCTCCTGCAAAAGGTCGCGCCGTTTATCGGAGTCCGCCTCGTACCCACGCGCCAGACGACTAAGAGCCGCGCCATATTCCTCGGCAGCCCGTTGATATAAGTCGTCCTGTTCGCTCAAAGATGAGGTAGTCTCCACCAGGAGAAGTTTCTTACAGGCAGATTTCGGATCGGCCCCCGCGGGGTTTACTTTGTTCCCGCACGTCCGAAGAAACGGATACGCACGACGTAGTGCCGGCCCTCCTGTCCCAGGAATTGAAGATACTGCGGAGCTCCGATGACGTTCTCCACCGCTGTCGGGTTGGCCTGCTTGGTCAAATTGTCGATTCCGCCCCGGAGGGCGAAGCGGTAGCCTCGCAGAGTGACCACCCGCTCCAGCGCCACGTTCAAATCGAAATTGAGCGGATAGCGATGCGAATCGGCCGAGCCCACAACCAGGCCGCTCTGGTCCTGAATGGAGAACGGGAAACCGCTGCGGGCGTCGGCTAGGATCGCAACGGCCCAATTCTTGAAGGGCAGCGGAAGGTAGCCCCAGCCCAGCACCCGGTTCGGAGGGTTCCACGGCGCCGGCGCGAAATACGGCAGAACCTGCAAAGGGTCCAACGGATTGCCGTCCAGGAAGGCGTTCGAAACCGCGCGCGAATGTACGTAGGAAAACATCCATTCGTATTGCCCCGACAAGGTCTGCCTGACGGAGATTTGCTCAGAATCGTAATCGTCGCGGCGAAGGTTTTCGAGCTGGTAGATCCCCGGCGCGCTGCCGCCCGGAATAGGTAGCGCCGAGGGAGGCGCTTCGGGATCGAGTGTATTCAGGTATACGAAGCCGTCGGTCAAGCGCCGGCGCATGTATTTCGCGGTTACCAAAATGTGCTGCGTCACCCTGTGGTCGACGTTCAAGCTCCAGGCGGCGGCGCGGGGGAGTTGGAGCCCGCTGTTCGGAATCGTGAACGTCGTCAGCGCCGCGGGTCCCACCGGAATGCCCAGGCTATTGAATTCGGTGGTAAGCGCGGCTTGGTCGAGCGGACGCCCCAGCGTTTCCAGCGGAACAGCGTCGCGAGTGACCGAATAACCTCCGGCGATTCTGGTGCGGCCCGATTTAGTTGGCGACCAGGAGAACGCGGCCCTCGGCGACCACGCCAGATCTCCGGTGCGCTCCTCCCAATCCTGGCGTAGGCCGAGGCTGAGCTGGAATCGTGGCGCGACTCGCCAAGTGTCCAATATGTAGGATGCCATCTCTGCGTCCGGCACATGAAATACACCCGTGCCTTGAAACGTTGTTTCGGAGAGAAGCTGGCCGGCGAGGCCGATAACTTCATAGCCGGTGCGATGGATGGCGGCGTTGTAGCGCAGCAGATCCGCGTCGGCTCCAATTTCAATTTGGTGCGTCCCCGCGAAATGGTACACGGGCAGGTACAAGTGGGCCAATCCCTGGTCGCGCGTGGCGCGCTGCTGTGCGTCGACGAAATAGTCCCCGCTGCGCCCCGCCGGTGAAAACACATACAGAGCGGAACCCTGCGGCGTCTGCGAATCGTCAAAGTCGTTGTGCGCGTATCCAAATTCTGCAACCGCTCCGTGGCCCAGCAGGATTTGATCCTTGATGCTCCCGAAGTACTGCCGCGTGCGCGTGTTCGACGTGGTGGATACGGGATCGAGCGCACCCAGGCCGACGTGGTTCTGATTGTTGATGTTCACCAGAAAATCCGCGAACAGAATCTGTGACGGCGTAAGATTCCACTGCGTATGAAGAAGGTTGCTGCCGGCCCAGCCGTTGTTTGTGTTCTGGCCGCTGGGAAGGCCGTTCACCAGTGTGTCGGTGTATTCCGAAACGAAGCTATCCGAAAACCACGCCTTACCTTTGAGGAGCGGACCCGACACGCCGAAGCGGGGATACCAATTGCCAATCCGGAATCCCTTCTGAATCGATAGTCCGGGAATGAAATCCGTGGCGGTGGAGTGGAAGGCATCCGTCCCGGTCTCCGTACTGATATTCAGGACTCCCGCCGATCCCTTCCCCAATTGCGGCGAATCGCGCCCTGAGCTGTAGGCGAGCTCGCGAATTCCCTCGACCGCCAGAAGCGTATCGAACTGGTTCGAAATAGGATCGGTGACGTTGAAGCCGTTCAGCAGGTACTGCACCTGGTTTTCCTGCGATCCGTTGAAGTGCATCGCGCCGCTCCGGTCGAGCAGCACGCCCGGCATCAGATTCATGGACTCACGCAGGCTATGGCCGTTGGTGTACGGCAGGTTATTGATTTCCGTGCCGGTCAGGCGCTCCTGATTGCTGGCCTGCGCGATATCCACGGGCGAGACCTGCTCATTCACGTCGACGGATTGAAACACTTCCTTGACGGCGCTGATCGTCAGCGTCAATTCCTGGGACGTCTCAACAGGAACGGGATGATTCTTGAGAGCGTAGTAACCCTGGCGTTCCGCATCGATCAGATAATCGCCCGGCGCCGGAAGCACAATTTCGAATGCCCCGCTGGGCCCGGTTTGAGCCTGCGCGAGAGTCTGCGAAGCCCCGGCAACACGCACCGATATGTGAACGTCGCCGACGGGCGCGCCGTCTTCGTCCGCTACACGTCCGCTGAGAGTCAAATCAGCTCCATAGAGCGGGGCAAGCGGCGCAATCGTCAGAATTACGGCCCAGCAACGAAATACAACCCGCACGGAAACCTACAGATCTATTCTATGCGTCCCATCCTATGGCTTGCGCCCGGCTCTGGTTTGGGTTGTACTTTGGTTGTGGGCTTTCGGTCGGTAGCCGCCCTATTATTTTTCGGAAGTTGCTGCTGGGCGCAGAATACCTATGAGTTCGGCGGCGCCATCGGCTACGGCATCTATCGCGACGGCTCGATCTTCGGACCTGGAGTAGATGTGCAAGCCGGCATCCGCAATCGCTTCGCGGCCGGTGTTGTCCTGGGCGAGGATCTTTACCGGTACGTCTCGGGGGAGATTCGCTATCTCTATCAGGATGGGCATCCTTATCTTTTGGCCAACGGCGTCAGGACGGACATTCAGGGGCAATCGCAGGCCATCACTTACGACATGCTGTTCCACTTTCGCAATCGTGAGCACAAGTTCCGGCCATTCCTGGCAGCCGGATTGGGAATGAAGGGCTATATAATCGCGGGACCGGCTCCGTATCCGCAGCCGGTCCCCAATATTGCAACGCTAACTACAACAGACCAATGGAAATTTGCCACTGCCGTGGGCGGGGGAGTAAAGTACCGGATTCAGGGGCACATCTTGCTGCGCCTGGACTTTCTCGATTACATCACCACATTTCCCAGGCAGCAAATCATGCCGGCCCCTCACAACACCGCCCGCGGCATCTTTGAGCAGTTCACTCCACTATTCGGGGTAAGCTACTCATTTTAGGCAGGTTCCATTACCGGCGTCCGCCGCCGCCGCGGACCGCGCCGCCACCGCCACGGAAGCCGCCACCGCCGCCGCGGACCACTCCACCGCCGACCGGTCCACGATAGCCGCCATAGCCGCCTCGGTAGTAGCCGCCCCAGCCGCCGCCATATACGCCGACGCCACCCCAATATCCATACGGATAGCCATACGCGTAGGGATAACCATAAGCGTATGGGTAGCCGTAAGCGTAAGGATAAGTATATGGATAGGGCGTTGCGTAATATGGGTAGGCTGGATAAGGCACGCCGACTCCGATGCCAACGCCAAACCGCACAGCGGCGCTCGCCGGAGCGGGAGTCATCAGCATCAGCATCGCGATCAATGCCAATGCCGGGATTCCAAATCTCTTCAGCATAAGTCAACCTCCCGAGAAGCTTCCTTCCAAGGCTCCTCTATCGGTTTTGACGCAAGCGGAATAGATTCGGATTCAGGGCGCCTCGAACCCCAGCCGCCAGCCTAACTTGGCGACATCGAACCATGAGATTGCCATGCCGGACGGCTTGCTTTTCGAGCGCAGAACGAAGGCGCACGGCCCTTCGCCGAATTCGTCCAAACGGGCCGTAAGCCAGGTGGACAACGGGGCGGCCAGCACAACCGGCGAATTCTCGAACCCGGCAAACTTCGCTCCGAACTCCGAATCCACCCGCTCGACCGGCGCCGGGAGCCCGAAGGCTTTGCGATATCTTGCCACAGGCGCTGCCAGATCCCGCACCGCGATCACAACTCGCGCCACGCCGCTGAAATCCTGGGTCGTCGGTTTTTCGCTTGGAAAAGCCCGCAGCTCGCGAGGACTGAAATCGTGAATCAGGAATGGAAAGAACTCGCCGCTTGGCTTCGAGCCAACGTTGGCGGTTTCCCAGTCCAGGCGCACTCCATCCGGCCGCTGGCGACCGCCTCGCTCCGGTTTCAGTTCCTTATCAAGACGCGTCGCCCTCAGAGCCCACGCACACGGACCGGCGTCGCCCTGCATTTGTGGCGACCAGCCATGCGCTGCGACTGCCTTGGCATCGGCATCCGGCTGAATCGCGATCAGTTCAAGATACGATCCGTCCGGGAAGCTGGTCAGAGCCATTTCGGTGGCGTGGTTGCTATGCCGGCCTCCGTACTCCGACTGGATTCCGATAGAGGCGAGCCGCGCCTGCATGCTCTTGAGATCACGGCCTGCGACAGTTACGTGGTCAAGGATCAAGTCTTTGTGGATGCATTGCCGATCGTGATCAGCGGCTGCGGATGCTCCGGACGGCTGTCGCGGCCCAGATAATAGTTGATGTACGAACTAGTTCCTTCAAGCGAACGATCCCGCTGCGGGATGTAAACCTTCAAATCCTCGACGCGGTTGGCCGCTTGCGCGCGTTCATACACCTTCACCCAGACGCAGGCGCGGTCCGGATAGACCTCGCACTGGCCGTTCAAAGTGCCTCCGCACGGACCGTTGCGCAGATTTTTGGGACACGTCATCGGGCACACATATTCCGTCAAGCCCAGAACGCAGTTTCCGCAAGCCTGACAACCGAATGTCGACGCCTTGAAGGCATACTCGGCCCGCTCCAATGCATGAGCCGCCGATGGATGATGGTCCACCCAGCGAAGCGCGCCGGTGACCAGCGCCCGCAGCGGTCCAGGCGTGTTGGCCGGTTCGATGACATCCATCACCTTTTGCGCGAACTCGCGCGGCTTCGGCGGCGTCTTGGGCGAATCAAAGAAATAAAATCCGCCTTTGGGCCCGTAGACCAGTTGCTCTGCGTATTCTTCCCAATTGGCCGCGATCGCCTCAGACCGCTCAATGATTCCGCGGATCCTGGCGGCCGAATGATCGCCGCCGATATACGCCCCCGCATAGCCCAGCCCGCGCAGTACCGCAACCGTGCGGGCGGCTCGCTCCAATCGCGCGGCCAAGCCTTTGTCTGGGGCCTTGGCCTCTTCCGAAACGACATCGACCAATTCCTGCGAAACCCAGCAGCCCGGCGGCTCACCCTTCGAGAACTTGCGAGCGGCTCCGGCCGGCAGGATGTACACATTGCCGAAAACCGGCGTTTTCAAGCCGCGCTCGTCGAGATAGCGCTTCAGCTCGCGAAACTTGCGAATATCGTAGCCCAGCTGCGTGATCGCGAAATCCGCGCCGTTCGCGATCTTCTTCTCCAGCTTCAGGTATTGATACGCGCAATCGGGTTCGGTGTACTTGAACGGCGACACGGCCACTGAGATCTGAAATGGCACGCCCTGCTTCTGGCGCATTTCATTGATTAGTTCCACCAGTTGGACCGAATCGAGATCGTAGTCCGCCTTGGCTCCCGAATCAGATTTCGGATAGTCGCCAGTGATCGCGAAAACATTCTCGATCTCCAGCGAGTGCAGCTCCTGGAGCATGCGAATCAATTCCTGGCGGCTGTGATTGACGCAAGTGACATGGACGTTCGGAGTCAGCCCGCGCGCTCGCACGCCCGCGCCGACGCGAACGGGATCTTGACCCACCGAGCCTCCGGCGAAGCTGGTGATGCCCGCCGCAACGACGCCCGGGACCTGCGCCAGTTGGCCGCCGATCTCAAATAGCTGTTCTTCGGGTGTTTTGGCGCTAGCCACCAGCTCCACGATGTAGCTGAAGCGTTTGGCGGCGAATGCTTCACGAATTGGATCTGGCGATGTCATGTGAGAAACCGCTCCCTTTGGTCGCGGCCATGCAGGTAACGATGAACATGCGCCCCGACTTTGAGCCGCGACCGAAGGGAGCGGTTCTTCGCTGACTGTAGAATTGGTCCCACGCTACTTCCCTAATTCCTTCCGCACGATCTTGGTTCCTTCCACCATTGCCTGGATTTTCGCAAATGCAACGTCGCGAGGCAGATGGAAGCAGCCGCAATCGGGCAGCACGTAGATCCGCTCCGCGGGCATCACTTCCAGCGCCTTGCGAATGTGCTCCGCCACCATCTCCGGGGTCTCCACATCGTTATTCTTGACGTCGATCACGCCCAGGCCCAACTCGAAGTTCGAAGGGAACTCCTTGAACAGATCCAAATCTTCGCCGCCTCGCCGCGCGAATTCGAGCGTCAACTGATGCACCTTCGCGTCCAGAATCCGGGGGAACAGATAGCGGTAACTGCCCTCCCAACTTGGCTTGCCGTAGCGATTTCCGTAGCAGATATGCACGGCGATGTGGGCGTCCACTCCTTCCACCAGAGTATTCAGAACCTGCACGCCCCAATCCAGATCTTCCGGAAATCCGGAATAATAAGGCTCGTCGATCTGAATCAGAGTCGCCCCGGCTTTGACCAGAGCCTTCAGTTCTAGGTTCATCACCTTGGCCAGATCCGTCGCGAGCGCGGCTTCGCTGGGGTAATACTGATTGCGAATCCGCTTGGTGAGGCAATGCGGACCGGTGATGCAGATCTTCGGCATTCGCTCCGTGCTGGAGTGCAGAAAACGGAAATCCGGAACCAGGCCTAGCGATGCCGTGGGCAACTTGCCCTGCACCACTCCGTCGTAGAAATCGTAATAGAATTTTTTGGAGGACCGGTCGATCTGCACGCCAGGCAGGCGCTCGACGAAATAATCCACCATGTTGTCGCGGCGCAGTTCGCCATCGGTGACGATGTCCAGCCCGGCGATCTCTTCATCCTTGATCGCCGCTTTTACGGCGGCGTCATGGATCTCATCAAGATCGTGGCGGCTGATGCGCCGCGCGAAATATTCGGTTTTGAGCCGTTCCAACCAGCCGGGCATAGCGTAGCTGCCCACAATAGCTGTTGGAAGAATGGGAAGAGTCATCAAATCTACTCCCGTTGTGTCGTATAAAGAACCGAGGTCTTCGATCCCTGGCGGTACGGGAACGGCGCGAAGTGCACGTCGAAGCCAGCCCGCTCGGCGACCTCTCTCAGCAGGGCTCCGTTCACCCAGTTCACAACCGAGCCGTCCAGCTTCCCCGGTCCGTGAAAGCCTACCCGGTATTGGTCGAATTCGGTGACGAAAATATCCTGCACCTGCAAGTAGCCGCGCGGACCCAGCAGCGGCAGAGTGTTACTGAAACTTTCGAGAGCGCCGGAGCTTAAATGAAACCGGATGTCGCTGGGGGCGTCTTCGAGCATGCTTTCCAGCTTGGCGGCGTCCAACCCTTGCGGAAATGGCGAGTCCGAAAAGTCATCCGCCCTCATCAGCCGTTCTTCTAATCGAACGGAGCGCCAAACTTCCTGCCAGAACATCACGCCGCGAATGTGATCGCCGAAGCCATCCGGACCGCTATCGAGCAGCCGCTCCACCATGGGCTGGATCTTCTCAATCGGCAGGTCGAACGTGGTGGCGATGCGCAGGGCGTCCTGCATGGGAATGTAGGCGCGCACGTGAACGAAGTACAGATGCCCGTCCCGGCGCAGCACTTCCTCATCGGGAAGATTGTCGTAAACGTTAGTGGAGTGAACGTGCAGGATTTTGTGGCGCAGGAACGAAAGCGTCTGCAAGGGATTCAGAGCGTCCAGCACGACGAAGCTGCACAGATCCGCGTGCTCTTTGACCGCGGGCTTGGTTTTATCCAGCGTGGCCAGCGAGTAATCGCCCAGCAGCATGCGCAGCTTCGGGTAAAAATTGGTTTCGCGTTCCTTGTCCAGTGCGCGGAGGCAGTTCAGCCACATGGCGCAGTGCGCTCCCGAGCCGACCCCGATCTCCAGCAAAAAAATCTCTTGGGGCAATTGCTTCTTGCTCTCCATGTCGCGCAGCAGGGTCCAGAAATCGGCTGCGCTGGCCGCGACCGCCTCGGGCTGGTGCCCGTCGGATTGGCCGCCGGGAAGCGCCTGTTCGTAGCCTTTGCCTGTGGATTGCTCCCAATCATTTAACCTGCGCCAGTACAGGCCGTTAAAGCGCCACGCAATACTGTGGCGGAAGGATTTGAAATCCTCAAGAGCGATCCGGTCCTGGGCCGCATCGCGTTCTCTCTGGTCCGCGCGCGCCCGAGCCATGGCTCGCAGAATTTCTTTTCGCAGACACCCCGCGACCACCTGGCGCGTGTCCACATGGACGTCCATGATCGTCCGCTCGCCGCGTTCGTCGAGATTTTCAGCTACCGATACCACTTCGCGAAAGTTCTGCTTGTACTGAATCCAATCCAATTGGATGCGGAGGCGGGCGAATTGACTCTGCTCAATGAGGCGCTCTTCCAGGAGAGCGTAGAGAGTCTCCACAACGGCCTGCGCGTTGGCGGCCGCGGACTTGGCATGAAGGTGGTTCAGATTCAGGATCATGGCTCGAAGCCTTCAGGGTCGGGCGATCTAACAGCATAGCACTCGGCCGGCCGAGACGAGATCAATTTATGTGATGCGAGATAATTATGACATCCATGCCATCACGAACGATTCCGCTGTTGATCTGCCAGGACATCCAGGCGTCTCACGATTTTCTGGTAAACGCATTTGGCTTTCGCGCAGGCGGTGTGTCCCGGGACGCCGCCGGGCTCGCCGTTCACGGAGAGGTTGAGGCCGGAGATACGACCATCTGGCTTCACCGCGTGGTTCCGGAAAAGGGGCTTGCGGCCCTCACCGATGTCGCCAGTTCCGGCCTGGTGATCTTTGTGGACGACGTCGACGCTCATTACAGGCACGCGAAATCGGCTGGCGCTCGGATCGATTCCGAGCCCACGGACCAATCCTACGGCCAGCGCGAATACGGAGCCCGAGACCTGGACGGCCACCGATTCTGGTTCGCAACGCCGCTGCCATCAAACGGCTCTCCATCGAAAGGCTAAGGCCGGCCTCTGGTTTGCAGCTTGTGATAACCGTGCTGCGCACGAGCCTCGCGCAGGCTGAGACCGCCTTGCACCGCGACGCGGATGCGTTGTTCCACCGCGTCTATCTCTTCTGCCGCGGCTAGAATCGCATCCTCATGGGCGCGCGGCAGCGCCACCACCCCGTCGGCATCGCCGCGAAGAATATCGCCCGCGTCCACACGCGCGTCGCCGATGTTTACCGGGCCACCCATCGCTTCCACCTGCACTCGATCCTTACCGGTGCGCATGGAATAGCTGCGGCTGAAGATCGGATAGCCGAGCTCCAGCGACAACGCCACGTCCCGGCAGGCTCCATCAATCACGGTCCCCGAGACCCCACGAGTGTGCGCCACCATGGTCAAGATGTCGCCCCACACCGTCGCGTTTTCGCGCCTGCCATTATCGAGCACCACCACGCCGCCGGGCTCCACGTCGTCGATGTAATCGCCTACGGTTCCTGGAGGCATCCCAGCCGGCCCGTAGAGAATCGTGAACGCTCGGCCGGCCAAGCGGAAACGATGGTCAAGTGGCTTGATCCCCAGGCATTGCCCTCCGATACCCAACCTGTCCATGGCGTCGCTTAGCGCTGTGGTGTCGAGCTTCGATGCCCGAATAATATTTTCGTCGTTCGTCATGTCGTGACCTAGGTGGACTGTTTCTTCAGCATGTGTTCGTAATTGGCGCCCATCACCTGGCTGATCGGCTTTCCTTCGCGCAGCGCCTGTGCGATCGCATCTTCGCGGGCGGCAATGGCCTCGGCTGTCTCCAGCACCCGTCCAATCTCGGCCTGCGCGACGAACACCGCCGCGCTGCCGTCCGCAACCGCATAATCGCCGGGCGAAACCGTCACGCCGCCGACGTCAATCGGTTCGCCGGTGGCCACTTCCACAATCCGTCCGCGAGCCGTTTTCGCCGTATGATCCCGCGCGAAGACCGGAAAATCCAGCTTGCGGCTGTCGTCGATATCCCGGACAGGGCCGTCCACGATCACGCCTGCCACGCCGCGTACCTGCGCCCCGATGGAAAGATTCCCGCCCCATGACGCTGCGTCCAGGCCGGTGTGCTGCTCGACGACGATGATGTCGCCGGGCGAGGCTGCCTCGATCGCGGCCGTACAAAGATGACGAGTATTAGAGCGTCCTTCGGCGCGATCCAGCTTGACGGTGAGAACCCGCCCCGCGATTCTCTTCTCCGATGAGAAGCGGCGAATTCCGGTGACCGCGCCTTTGAGCCCCAGCTTGTCCATGGCGTCCGAAACCGCGCAGGAATCGAGGCGGCTGAGCCTTGCTACGAAGTCGTCCATGTTAATCCCAATACACGAACGCCATCGCGTTTCCAGTGCCGGCTTCAGACCGGTAACACGGTACGTAATCAACCTGCGTGTAATTCCGGCCCTCGGCATTCATCGCGGAGATCACGGGAAACCAGTTCTTAATTTCGGCCGTGCCGACTTTGAAAATGTTCTCCGGAATCTTCGCCAGCGCCTCTTCGTCGTGAATCCGCATGGCGGCAAGCACCCTCTGATCCAGATCTTCGTCGATCACAAAATGGCTCAGCCCTCCCGAAGCCATCATCGCCACACGCGAGTAGCCTTTGAAGCTGTGGATCGCCCGCTGCAGCGCGCGTCCCAACGCTAGACAGCGATGCGTCTTGGGCTGATTAAACGGATAATGAACATTCAAAATAACAGGCACGCTGGGCGGAGGCGCGTCGCCAAGAATCGAATGGTAGAGGAATCCGTAGGCGTGCGGAATGCCGTGCCGCGACCCGCTCTTGGGCGTCGATGACGATTGCGCCAGATCGAAATCTTCTTCCGCTAGCGATTTCAGAATATGATCCGCCAGTTCTGACGCGCCCGGGTACATTGCGCCTTCCGACGGGGCGTTTCCCACTTCGGCAATGTTCAATCCCGGCGAGCCTTCGTGCAGGAACTGAACATTCTTGATCTCCTTGCCTCGGTAGACAGTGATGGCCGGCGTCAAATCTTCATCGAAGAATTCGCGTTGATCGTTGCCCACGATCACCACCGCTTCCGGAGCGGTCTGCTTGAACTTCTCGCCCAGAACCTCCATCGCCTGCCGGCATCGCGCGTAACGCTCTCGCCGCGTTTCGACCTCCACCTCGCGCGCGAATCCGGGAGCGCGCTCCTTCAGCAGCGACTCGTAATCGTAGGTTCGCCCGCGATACCAGTGGTTCTTATTCTCGCGGTCCGCCTTTGCCCGCAGGTCCCACTGTTCGGGCGGGGTTGAAAGCAAGGGCCCGTGCGACGCGGCCATCCCCAAAACAATCTCTGCCATTTGTCTCCTCTATCTCTCAGGCGTCATCTCTCAGGCCGCCAGCGCGAAAAGCGCCGCTCCAGGCGCTCCGCCAGCGACGTCAGCAGGATTCCGGCGGAGGCCACAATCAACACGCCGACAAACAACGTGTCGGTGGCGAAATTCGCGCCTCCGTAGGCCACCATGAAACCGATCCCCTGGCTTCCGCCGAACATCTCGCCAACCACCATTCCGATCAATCCCAGCGCGACTCCCTGGCGCACTCCGGTTAAAATGAACGGCACCGATCCGGGAAGAGCCAGAGTCGTGAAAATCTGCCAATCCGACGCGCAATACGCACGGGCCGCACGCAGCAGATCGCGATCGATATTCCTCACTCCACCCACCGTATTCACCAGAATCGGGAAGAACGCCGAGATGAACACGATGAATACCTTCGACCACATCCCGACGCCGAACCAGATGATGATCAGAGGCACCATGGCGATCCTCGGCGTCGCATACAGCGCGTTCAGAAACGGATCGAAGATCAATCGCACGGTCCGGTACCAGCCGATAATCACCCCCGCAACGACTCCCGCCACCACCGCTGCCGCGAATCCAAGCAAGAAATTGGTTCCGCTGTAGCGCATGTCGGCCAGCAGCGTCCCCTGGGTCAACCCATATCGAAATTGTTTGACAATCGCCGACGGGCCGCTCAAGAACAGCGGTGAAATTTTTCCCGCCGCCCAAAGCGCCTGCCACACGGCGATGGTGATGGCCACCGCTGTTCCGCCGAGAATAAAGGCCTCGTGGCGTCGATAGAAAGTCTGCTTCGGTCTCATCGTCAATCAGGCGCCAGCACGGCGTTCACGCCTTTGGATTCCTCTTCGATCAATTGCCAGATTGTATCTTCGAGTTCCAGAAACCGAGGCTCGCGCTTCAAGTGCAGCGTGCGTGGGCGTCCGAAAGGCACCTCGAATACGTCCTTGACGCGGCCCGGCCGTGAGCTCATCACCACAACCCGATCCGCCAGATAGATCGCCTCATTGATCTGGTGCGTGATGAACAGCACAGTCTTGCGAGCCTTGGCCCAGATTTTCAGGAGCTCGGCCTGCATGAACTCGCGAGTCTGTGCGTCCAGCGCCGCGAACGGCTCATCCATCAACAATACCGTTGGGTCCGCAGCCAGGGCCCTTGCAAGGTTCACGCGTTGCTGCATCCCGCCCGAAAGCTCCGAAGGAAAGTGCCGCTCAAATCCGCTCAGTCCTACCAGCTTGATGAAGTATTCGGAGCGTTCCGCCATGGTGGCTTTATCAAGCCGCCGCTGCAATTCCATCCCGTAGCGGACGTTGCCGGCGATGGTCCGCCAAGGTAGCAAGCTCGAATGCTGGAACACCACGGCTCGATCGATTCCCGGCCCATGGACTTTGCGGCCGTCGATTGAAACGGAGCCTTCGTCATACGGCAACAGTCCCGCAATGATGTTCAATAGCGAAGTTTTCCCGCAGCCGCTGGGGCCGACGATGGCCATGAACTCGCCATCGGCCACTGACAGCGAAACATCGATCAGCGCGGGCGCTTCGGTACCCTCGCGTTCGAGCCAGTATCGCTTGGATACATGGCTGACTTCCAGCTTAACCATGTGCCTCGCGCTTACCGGAAGGCCGATTTGGCTTTGCGGTCCTCCTCGGCTTTGATTGCCGGGCCGAACGTCTTTTCGAAAAACCCATCCTTGACCAGCCGTTCCACGTAACTATTGTCGATGACTTTGTGGAAGTCGTAGGCCTTCATCTGCGCTGCAACCTGTGGGTCGGATTGCTGGTCGAGCACGGATTTGACGGCGGGCGCCAGCACGAATGGAACGCGCTCAAAGGCCTGCGGCTTGGCGTAGAGATCGTATACCCGAGCCACTTCGTCAGCCTGCGCGGTCTTGTCGTATTTCAGGAACGTCTGCACGGCGAACGCTTTATCTTCATAGAAGCGCTTGATCCCTTCCGCCTGCGCTTCAATCAATTTTTCAGGCAGCTTCGGATCGGCTGTGACCACGCTTTTCTTCATCAGATATGCCGTGGAAGCGAAGATTTCCGGATGGTCGGCGAGATTCGCCAGCGTCTTGAAACCCTGCTCCTCGACCTTGAAATATGCCGGCGCAGTCAGCAGCGTCGCATCCGCGCGGCCCGCGACCAGAGCGGCGGCTCGTCCGTTTACATCGGTGCCCACCGGAATCCAGGTCACATCCCGAGCCGACAATCCGGCTTTCGATAGAAGCGCAACCAAATACCCATAGGGGGCGTCGCCCAGCTGTCCGACGGCGATTCGTTTGCCTTTCAGTTCCTTGATGCTGCCGATGTTTTTCGCGGCCATCAGCGCGAAAACGCCGCGATTGAGCGAACTCCCCACCAGCACCATGGAGCCGTCCTTCGAGGCCGCCTGCATCAACTGTTCCAGCGACGAATTCACCATCTGTCCTTCGCCGCTAACAAGCATCGCGATGCCCGCCGGCATCACTCCGAAGGTCAGCGTCACATCCAGACCATGATTCTGGTAGTAACCGCCCTCCTTTGCCAGAAACAGCGGCCAGTTGGACCCGCTCCGGTTCGGATAATTGATGGTGATCTTCTGCTGCGCCGGCGCGTTCGTTGCGAACAGCGCGGCCAGCAGGCAGCTAAACCAGATGCGGAGTTTCATGCGCTGACTCCTTGTTTGACATCGAGCTTGAAGACCTTCTTGGCGTTGTCCTCGAAGATCATTTTCTTCTCTTCCGCGCTCAGCCAGTCAAAGGCTTCAATCAGGTGGCGAGTCTCGTCCAGCCACTTGCCGGTTCTCGGATCTTTCACAGTGCCCACGCCGGGCCTCTCTGTCCCGAATAGGCATCGGTCCGCGCCCACCACTTTGAACAGCAGTTCCAGCGATTCTTTCGAATACAGCACCGTGTCGTAATACAAAAGCCGCATGCGATCGGAAAATCGCGGCAAGCCGCGGCGAATCGCGCTGGCTTCAAAACGCGCGTATTGATAAGGGATGGCCCCGCCGCCGTGCGAAAGCATCAGGCGCAGCGTCGGAAAATCGGAAAACACGCTGGAGTTGAGCAGCGAAACAATGGCGATGCTCTCTTCATTGATGAAGTGGAGCGAATAGGTCAGCCGCTCAGACCGGCACGCGGTCGAATGAATGTGCCCCGGAATGTCCAATTCCACCAGCTTTTCGTACAGCGGATACCAGAAGCGGTCGCCCAGCGGAGGAGTCTCGACCCCGCCGCACTCGCCCGGATCGGGATTGATCAGGCATCCCACGAAGCCCTGCTCTTTCACGCATTTTTCCAGATACGGCAGCACGGCCTTGGGGCTCACTCCCGGCGACTGCGGCAATCCGCACACGCCCAGAAACGTTTGCGGCAGAAGTTTCGTCTGGCGGGCAATGATGTTGTTGCACTCTTCCGTGAACCAGGTCACCAGCTTTGGATTCTCGCTATGCATCATCTGATAGGGGCGCGGCGAGATCACCTGCATGTCCGTTCCCGCTTCTTTCAACTGCGCCAGATGCGACGATCCTCCGAAGACCGGAGCATTGAGAGCCTTAAGAATGTCTTCGTCCGTTGCTCCGACGCTGCCGCGTCCATGGCCGCCGCGATGGGACAGCAGTCCCGCCTTGTATACATACAAGCTCTCCGGCGCCGTAACGTGAGCGTGAGCGTCAATAACCATTCCTGCCTCCCGAATTTATTCCCGCTCGTACATCATATCTGAACTGGCCCGAGACGATCGGCATGTTTCCCTGGAAGGATGATGAACGCTTTGCTATCCCGCCACTCTCTATCTGCAGCACGCGGGTATGGTGGGGCATCCGGCGATGCCTTGCGGCCCTCAAGCATCAGCGGCGCCTTGCACACCGCGAAACTTTTAGAGTTGTCGCTGATCTGACGCGCGTCCCAAATGTTTGCGGCGCGCCGCGTTCCGGCCTGTTTGGATCGCGGCTCAGCTCGTCGAACATGGCCCGCTTCACTTCGGCGAGAACCCAGAACCTGGGCGGGTTGCATAAAACACATTCGAGCCCGGCGCAGTCGGCAGTCGCGGGCGATCGAGCCATGTTTTTTGAACGGCCGTTACATGGCGGTGCGGCATTCCGGCTACGGTCCGCCGAGTACCGAGCGTCCCCGCCACGGCCCTTTCGCTCCTGCTGAACCCAACGAGACCGCAAAAGGCCGATCGTGTGACCGCGACCCGGGCTCCGTTTTGAGACCGATTGCTCCATTTACTAACAAATAGTCTGAGTGAAGAGATAATAGTGGCGACGAATGCTCCCCCGACTCATCTTGGCCGCGCTGCTCCTGTTCCCCGCGACTTTGTTACGGGCGCATCATTCCGCCGCGGCGGAATTCGATTCCTCCAAGCCGGTTGTGCTGCACGGGAAAGTTACGAAGGTGGCGTGGATGAACCCGCATGTACACTTCTGGGTAGACGTCGCGGACGCCAGCGGAAAGGTGACGAATTGGGAACTGGAAAGCGTGGCGCCGAATTACCTTCAGCGCCTGGGCTGGACCAAGCAATCCCTCAAAGCGGGCGACACCGTCACCGTTGAGGCTTTTCGGGCCAAGGACCAGCCGAACCTGGCAAAGACGGACGTTGTTACTCTGCCCAATGGCAAGCGCGTGACCACGGGGCGCGCCGACGATGGCGCACACAATCCCAGCCCCCGCTGACGGCTTCTATTGCTTTGCGGCGATCGGCGGCCCCTTGCTTTGCGGAACTTGCTTATCGCCCTTAAGCCGATTGTCCAACTTGGCTGCCTCGGCCGGCCGCTTGAGATCGCGCAGGACATCGGCATATTCCGAAAGGACTGCCTTCAACAAATCCGGATTTTCGTTGTTCGGGGCGTCCAGGACCGCCAGCGCACGCCTGTACACCGGCGCAGCCTCAACTGGCTTTCCCCTAGCTACCAAGATGACCGCAAGGTTGCGAAGACTTGTTGCGTTCTCCCCGTCCCGCAGCTTGAGCGCCTGGCGATAGAGCTTTTCAGATTCCTCGTACTTTTCGAGCCGTGCTTCCGTCACCGCCAGGTTATCGTAGTTCCGCGCGAGCATCGGACTATCCGGTCCCAGTAGGGCAACATAAATATCCAGCGAACGGCGGTAAAAAGGCTCCGCATCCATAAACCGATCCGCCTTGTAGAAAACCAAAGCCAACTGATCGGTTGTTCTCGCCACCTCGGCATGCGATGGTCCAAGGTTCAACTCGCGCAACGCCAGCGCCCGCCGGAGCGTGGCTTCGGTCTGATCGAATTGCTGCAACTCGAACTCGCACTCCGCCAGACTGTCGAGCGTGCCGGCAATCCGCAGGTCTTCATATCCGTAAGCCGCCGCCTGGATTCCGGCGGCGGTTTCCCAAGCCGTCGCGGCGTCCGGCCATTTCTTCTGCGTCTGATAGATCTTCGCCAGAGCCGTGTAATCGCCGGCCAGATCGGGATGCTTCGCGCCAGCCGTGCGTGCCCGAAGGGAGATCGCCGTCAGCGCCTCCAGCTCGGCTTCCGGGAACTTCCCCTCGGCCACCAAAACCTGCGCCAGGCGCTGCCGGATGGGGATGGACGCAAGTGGATCCTCATAAGGGTCGGGGGGAAGCGCGAGCGCGCGCCGGTACAATGATTCTGCAAGGTCCAGGTGGCCGAGCCCGGCCTTCACCCGGGCAAGATCCTCAAGGTTCGCGGCCGTCCCATCCAAGGCGACCAGGCGTTCAAGGATCGGGTCGGTATCGCTAAAGCGGCCCGTTGCCCGGTAGACCGTGACAAGTCCGCGGAGGGCGGACGTAGTTTCACCCTGAGAGATGGCCTGCTTGAGGAGAGCTTCCGCCTCGCCCCACCTTTGTTGAGCGAGCGGCTCCTCCCACGCAGCCGGCGGCTGCGCCAAACTCAGAGCGGAGACAGCAACGAGAGCGGCCAGGAGGGGACGCATAGATGAATGATATCCCGAACGATACCTTAAAGACACCGGCGCCCGTGTACTTGTTCCCCGGGTGATTCCCAAAGTCTGGAAAACCTAAGGCTGGCGCGCCAACCGCAGCTCCACTTGCGTCGTTGAGCCCGATTCCACCTTGACCCTTTTCCCGTTCGCGGTCAGCAGGCTGGTGAACTCCGGACGGAGCGGATCGCCGGGCTGTCCCTGAAGGGCCACCACCGTATATTCGCCCGGGGGAAGATCGGGAACGAAAAATGCTCCATTCGCGTCGCAGCTTCCGGCATAGCCAAGCTGAGCGGTGCTGGTTGGATCCGCCATCAGAATCACCAATGCGTTTGCGCCCTTCTCCACCGTGCCTCGCAAGCCGCCTCCGCCGCTCTTGAAAATCATCTGGATCGAGGTCGGCCCGGATAGCTCCACCACCTGCCCCAGCACATCGCGATTCTCCAATATCGCCGCCGCCGCATAGAATCCCGGCGTCAGCGCACCTGGGGGAGCGATAAAATACCGCCCGGGGAACACTTCCAGCCGTTGCGGTTTCCCCGATTCCGCCAGGAACGGAACCCCGACCTGGGGGACGTCCAAGGGCCTGACTGTCGCTAAGGTCAGAGGAGGTTTCGCCGGAGGCGAATCGCCCCAATCCGCGGTCACCTCCACGACGAACGGCGGCGTCAGATGAATCTCCAGATCGTCGATGTCGTTTTTCGATAAGCTCACCTCCACTGCACCCGCGCCGCCGGCAAGATCGTCATCCTGCCGCTGAACCGCCCGCACCCTCCAATCGCCCTCCAGCACCGGCGGGAACACAAACTTGCCATCGCTCCGGGTTTGGCCGGGCTCTGCCCCGGTCACCTCATCCGGCAAACCGTACCAGGCGCCGCGAATCATCGCTACCATGCCCGACAACGGCTTGCTGACGGAGACCATGGCCGCACGCGCCGGTTTTCCATCCACGCCGATTACCACTCCCCGAATCGCGCGCCCCAGCGCCGTTTGCAGCCGGATATCGTAGCCGATAAGATCCAGGCCCTGATGCTTGATCACCGTCGCCTGCTTCAGGTCGATAACGGACGGGTAGTACGTGGTCACGATCCTGGTTTCGTCCGCGGCGTTCGCCTGCGGTTTCGGCGTCGCCGACAAGATAACCGGGAAACCGGGAGGCACGTTCTCGAATACGAATTCCCCATCTTCATCCGCCTCCTTCAGATCCAAGGGAGCGCAGTCCTTGCAGCCCTGCCCATCAATCTTGACCATCACCCCGGCTGCCGGCATCCCCTCCGGATCCAGCACTCTTCCGCGAATGCTTGCCGAGGGGGTCATCTGGAGATCGAGTCGCGTATCTCCGGAGACGCGAACCGTCGGCGAGGGTCCCAACTGCGCGACAAACGCCGGCATGAAGCCTTGCAACGGCGCAAGATCGATCATGTATTGGCCGTCCGGAATCCCGTCGATGCGGAAAGCGCCGGCGGCATCGCTAAGGGCTTCAAGGTTCGCATCCGGACCAAGACATGCGACCAGCACGACACACGCCCGCACTCGTGCGCCCTCGATGCCCGCGCCAGTAACGCTATTGGTCACGCGGCCCGAAAGAGATCCTCCCGCAGGGTTTGGCGCAGGCGCCTGTCCCCGGGCCTGCATCGCGATCAGACCGGCGATAACGATTGCCCGCATCATCCCGCGCCTCCTTTTCGAGAGGACGGTCGAAAGATGCTTGCGGTTTCCGCGGCAACACCGCGCCAGAACGCCCGTCCAAAAATTCCGATGGCCAGCAGTCCTCCGAAGAGCGCCAGTGCCTCGAAACTTTCACGTCCTTCCCGCTCCCAATATACATCGCGCAGATTCAGCCACAGCGCGAACTCATCCAGCGTCAATGCGGCGGCCACTCCGAAGAGCATGGATGTCAGACGGCCGCTCCATTGCGAAGACGCAGCCGCGCCGCTTCCGACTTCGACTAGCCACAAATAGCCCACCAGCAGAAGCAGAAGGATGCCCCAGACCAGATGATGGATGTGACGGCCGTTCATGGAAACATCATGGAACGGCCCAATATCGCGATGGATGGCAATCGTGATGGCTCGCACCACCAGCGCCGTCGTGAAGAAACCGACCGAAGCCAGAAACAGCCGCTCCCGCCGCGATTCTTGAAATTTGCGCTTATAGACGTTTTTTAAACGGGTGTGCGAAACGATGGCACTCAGACTGCCCAGAATCGCGGCGATCACAATCGGGAGAATCCAAAAACTCCGATGGGTCCAGAACATGGCTATCTCGATCTTGTCACGGCCTCAAGCGATTACGGAGTTCCGCCTTTGTTATCCTCATCGTATTCAATGGGCCTTTCCGGCACTCCTCGTCCGGTCATCCAGGTTTCCGGCATACGCAAGACCTACGGGACCACAGTGGCCGTCGCCGAGGTCTCCTTCGAAGTCGTCGAAGGTGAAATCTTCGGGCTGATCGGCCCCAACGGCGCCGGAAAAACAACCACGATGGAATGCGTGGAAGGGGTGCGCCGGCCCGACCAAGGCGCGATCAAGATCCTGGGCCTGGATCCCTTCCGCGACGTGTATCGCTTGCAGAACCGCATTGGAGTACAACTGCAACAAGCGCAGCTTCAGAAGAGGATCAAGGTATGGGAGGCGATTGATCTATGGGCCTCCCTCTATTCGACCGCGCTTGACGGGAACCGCCTGCTTGAACAGCTCGGCCTCGCGAGCAAACGAGACGCATGGTTCATGACGCTTTCAGGCGGGCAGAAACAGCGGCTGTTCATCGCGCTGGCTCTGATTAACGATCCGGAAGTGGTATTTCTGGATGAGCTGACCACCGGCCTTGACCCGCAATCGCGGAGGGCAATCTGGGACTTGGTGCGCGGCATCCGCGACCGCGGCAAAACCGTCTTCATGACCACCCATCTGATGGAAGAAGCCGAGCGCCTTTGCGACCGCGTGGCCATCATCGAACACGGAAAGATTATCGACATCGGCAGTCCGCAAGAATTGGTTCGCCGCCACTGCCCCGTACGAACGGTGGTGCTGGCAACGGGCGATTCGCTTGCCGAAGAACGGCTGCGGAACATCGCATGCGTTCAGGCAGTGGCGCGTCAGGATTCCCGGTTCACAATTCAAGGGCGCGGTGACGATTTCGTCACTGAAGTGATCCATTGCCTGTCCGAGAATCGCATCCGCGTCACTGACTTCCGCACCGAAGTGCCCAGTCTGGAGGACGTCTTTTTGAAGCTCACCGGGCATTCCATTCGTGATTGAGCCCGCCGTAAAGGAGACGACGCCATGTTCCACGGACTCTGGAAATTGACTTGGCTGGAGATCAAGATCTTCCTGCGTGAGCCCATGGGCGCGTTCGGTTCAATCTTATTTCCCGTCCTGATCTTCGTCGTGGCGGGCCGATTCGTGGGCGGGCAGGCGATGTCGCGCTCCTTTGCCGCCGCCGGGTTCGTGCGCGTCGGGCTGCCGGTTTTGGTGGCCGTGATGATCGCGCTCAATGGGGTTCTGTCGCTGGTCACCATCATCTCGATTTACCGGGAAGGCGGCATTCTCAAACGGCTGCGCGCCACGCCTCTGCGGCCCCAAACAATTCTGGCCGCCCATGTGATGGCGAAACTCGCCCTGACAGCGGTCACAATGGTCTTGATGGTCCTGGCGGGCAAACGCTATTATCCGATCAGCGTGAACGTTCCTGTTTTCGGATTCACCCTGGCGCTGCTGATCAGCACGTGGAGCATCCTGTCCATCGGCTTCCTCATCGCGAGCATCGTGCCGACAGCGCGCTTCGCGCAGCCTCTGGGCGCGGCCATCCTCTATCCCATGATCGCGCTGTGCGGTTTGTTCGCGCCGCTCAAATCCCTGCCGCCGGTGCTTCAGGCCGCGGCACGCGTGCTGCCGTTGACCTACGCCGTATCGCTGCTGCAGGGGATCTGGAAAGGGGAGGCATGGTCGGCCCACCTTGGCGATGTCGCGGCGCTGATCGTCATTTTCGTGATTTGTACGGCGCTTTCCTCACGAGTATTTCGCTGGGAATAATGCTACCGGTTGCCGAGTTCGAAACCTTGGTCGAGAACGCCCTGCGAGGCATCCCTCGGCGCTTTCGCCGTCAAATGAAAAACGTTGCAATCGTGGTCGAGCAGGAGCCTCCGAGGCCCGGCATCCTGGGCCTCTACCAAGGCCGTCCGCTCGCGACCCGCTCCGTTTTCGACGGGTTCGCGATGCCCGACAAAATTACGATTTTCCAGGGTCCGCATGAACGCCTCTCGCGCACGCGGGAGCAACTGGAGCAGATGGTGGCCGACACGGTGTGGCACGAGATCGCGCATCACTTCGGAATGGACGAGGCCGAAGTTCGCCGCGCGGAGCGCAAAAGGCGGGCTTAAATCTCTTCGTTCGATTCCGGCTGCGGCAGAATGTCGTTATCCCCGGCCATCCACACATACATGGTCGGCAGCAGGAAAATGCTCATCAGCAGTGCGGCCATCAGCCCGCCCACAATGACGATCGCGAACGGCCGCTGCGAGTCGGAGCCGATCCCGTGAGAGGTCGCGGCCGGCAGCAATCCCAGCATAGCGACCAGCATGGTCATCATGATCGGACGCAGCCTCAGCACCGCCGCTTCCTTGGCGGCATCGATAATCGTATGCCCGCGAACGCGCAACTGGTTGATGTACTCCACCATGATGACGCCCACCTGCACGGAGACGCCGAACAAGGCCAGGAACCCGACGCCCGATGACACGCTCAAATTCGTCCCGGAGAAATACAGGGCCAACAATCCGCCCACCGGAGCCATAAAGACGTTCAGCAGAATCAGCGCGCCCCACTTCATGGATTTGAACATCGAATACAGAATCAGGAAAATCAGCAAAAGCGTCAGCGGAATAATGATCGCCAAGCGTTTTTGCGCGCGTTGCTGCGATTCGTATTCGCCGGCCCAATCGATGTGATATCCGATCGGAAGGCAGGCGGCTTCAGGCGTGCATCCCGCTTTTAAAGGAAGCTGAGCGGCGATCTTCTTCTGAGCCTCCTGCACTGCGCCGCCCAGATCGCGGCCGCGCACGCTGTACTTGATCGCGACGTAGCGCTCATTGGACTCGCGATAGATTTCCGAAGCGCCGTCCTCCATCGTGATATCGCAGAGCTGCGCCAGCGATACGCGCTCACCGCTCGGCGACAACAGGCGAATGTTCTCGATCGCTTCCTTCTGATCCCGGAATTGCGGCAGATAGCGCAGCACCAGATCGTATCGCCGCTCTTCTTTCAAAACCTGCGTCAGAGCGTTTCCGCCGACCGCGGTTTGAATCGCGTCCTGAATATCCGCAACATTTATTTGGTAGCGGGCAGCCTTGGCGCGGTTGACGGTCAGGTTCAAGTTAGGCTGGCCGATCACCCGAAACAGCCCCAGATCCTGGATTCCCTTTATCCCGCGCATGATTCCGACGATCTGGTCGCCTTTGGCCTCCAGAGTCTTGAGATCGGTTCCAAAAAGTTTGATAGCCAGCTCGCCCTTGACTCCGCTGACGGCCTCTTCCATGTTGTCGGCAATTGGCTGGGAGAAATTCCAGATCGCGCCGGGAATCTTCTGAAGCTCCGTGTTCATGGCTGCGATCAATTCGTCCTTTTGCTGATGAAACGCGGGACGCCACTCTTCCTTGGGCTTCAGATCCACAAAGAATTCAGTATTGAAGAAGCCGGTCGTGTCGGTTCCGTCGTCCGGACGGCCCACCTGGCTGGTGCACTGCGGAACCTCCGGAAAGGAACACAGAATGACGCGCACCTTATTGGCGATGGCGGTTCCTTCGGTCTGCCCCGTCGAAGGCGCCAGCGTCCCGCGCACCCATATAGCGCCCTCATCCAGGTGCGGCAGGAATTCCGAGCCCAGCACCCAGCCGCCCAGATACACCGTCAATCCCAATCCGGCCAACGCCACACCCAAGGTCACCCAGCGCCACTTGATCGCCATTCCCACCGCGTTGCGGTAATGCTTGGTCAGGAACGACATCACCGGATTGTGCCACTCACTGGTCCCCTTCGGGAAGAAGAGGCTCGCCAGTACCGGAGCCAGCAGCATGGAGAACATCAGCGCGCCCAAAAGCGCGAACGCCACCGTCCAGGCCATGGGCTTGAACAGGCGGCCCTCCACGCGCTGCAGCGTGAAGATCGGAAGATAGGCTGTGATGATGATGCCGATGGCGTAGAATACCGGCCGTTGAACCTCATGCGCCGAGGCCCTGATTTTCTCCATGGGCGTTCGGTTGTCGCCTTCCCTATGACGGGAAAGGTGGCGCACGATATTCTCCACCATCACCACCGCGCCATCCACCACCATGCCGAAGTCGAGCGCACCCAAGGACAGCAGATTCGCTGGAATCCCTTTTAGCTGGAGGCATGTGGCCGCGAACAACAGAGCGAACGGAATGGTCAGGGCGACAATCAGCGCCCCCCGTACGTTGCCCAGGAACAGGAACAGAATGACGACGACGAGAATGATTCCCTCGGTCAGATTATGCAGCACCGTGTGGGTGGTGTAATGCACCAGATCGCTGCGGTCGAGAAACGGGACTACCTTGACGCCTTCCGGAAGAATCCCAGCTCCTTCGTACTCTCCTTCGCCATTCAATTGGCGGACTTTCTTGTGGATGCCTTCCAGCGTCGCGTCGGACTCCGCGCCTTTCCGCAACAGCAGGATCCCCGACACCACATCGTCGTTGTCGACGATCTTCCCGTTGGCAAGATGCCTGGCCCTGGCGAACTGGCCCAGCCGGATCTTCTCCCCCTGCGCGACCACGCCGATATCTTTGACTTTCAGCGCCGTCCCGCCCTTGGTGTAGAGAACCGTGTTTTCGATGTCGTTGACGTCCTTGTACAAACCCACTTCCCGGACGTCGATCTGCTGCAAACCGGCTTCGATGAAGCTGCCGCCCGCGTTGGCGTTGTTGTTGGTGAGTTGCTGCTCCACTTGCGCGATCGTCAGTCCGTAGGCGATGAGCTTATTGGGATCGACGCGCACCTGGTACTCACGGGTCGGACCGCCGAAGCTGGCGACATCGACTACGTTGGGTACCGACTTGAACTGCTTCTCGATCACCCAGTCCTCAAGCGACTTCAGTTCCATCACGTCGATCGCCGGATTGGTGCTATGCAGCGTGAAGAAATAAATCTGCCCTACCGGGCTCCAGTCAGTGCCGATCTGAGGCTGCGCCGCCGGCGGAAGCGTCACACCTGAAAGCCGCTCCAGAACCTTCTCCCGATTCCAGTCGTTTTCCGATTCATCATCGAAGGTCAACTTGAGGTCTGACAGGCCGAAGAGCGAGAAGGACCGCAAGGAACTCAAATGCGGGATGCCGTTCATCACGATCTCGATTGGGATCGTAACCTGCTGTTCAATTTGCTCCGCGGAAATACCCGGCCACTGTGTAATGATCTCGACGTAGTTGTTGGCCACGTCCGGATACGCTTCCACCGGCAGGTTATGGAAGGAGATCCCTCCCCAAATGAAGAGCAGCACAGCAAAGGCGATGATCAGAATGCGGTTGCTGAGCGCAAAGTCGACTAGTCCATGGATCATTTTGAAATTCCGTACCGGCGGCCCTGTAGTCGGTCCTCCTACAACGCTTGAGTTGTTTTTCTTGGACGCTACGGGGTCTGTTTCGACATTACAGCGATCCCGAGCCTGGGGCTAGTGATCTTGTTGTTGAGAGGTTGGGTCATTCGATTGATCCTCGGATGGGTGGGCGCCGAGCGGGAATTGCTGGCTCCAGCCTGGAATGAGACGACTAATCTTTCAATTGCGGATGTCTTTCAGGGCACGTGAAAGATTCATAAAGGCATGCACAAGACCGGGACGGCCCTCCAAACCGGAAAGGAAACACGTAGGTCCGCCGCCCCAGGCTCCGTTGTGCAAGGCGAGTTCCTCAAAAGCCGGCACAGGGCCGGGGCGGCCCTCCAAACCGGAAAGGAACGCGTAGGTCCGCCGCCCCAGGCTCCGTTGTGCCGGCGGGTTCCTTAAAAAGCCGGCACAGGACCGGGGCGGCCCAAACGGGAAGGGAATGCGCCAGGTCCGCCGCCCCAGGCTCCGTTGTGCCGGCGAGTTCCTCAAAAGCGGGCACAGGGCCGGGGCGGCCCAAACCGGAAGGGAGTGCGCCAGGCCCGCCGCCCCAGGCTCCGTTGTGCCGGCGAGTTCCTCAGGCGAGTTCCCTAAAAACGATCAGAGAAGATCCCGATACTGTTCCAGAGCGGCTCGCACAAGCTGGCTGCGGCTGCGGACTCGAAGCTTCGCGAAGAGTTGCTGAAAAATGTTCTTTACCGTGCTCTCGGAAATGCCCATTCTCGCCCCTATCTCCTTATTTGTCATGCCTTGAATCAGGAATCGAAGAACGCCTATCTCGCGGCTGTTCAAGGGAGCGCGCTCCAGACGGTCCACAGCGACGCCTGTGCTTCCTTGCCCCGTCCCGTCGTCCGAAACCTCCCCGATGATAGCCGCCAGCTTCGGCGCAGCCCGATCGTTGTAGTAGGTCGAGAACCAGATATCCGCCGTGAAGGATTCGCCGTTGTCCCGGTGCCCGAGGCATTGCATGCTGGCGCGGAACTGCGGACCCGCTTCCCGCCGCACGGCATGATGCAAATCCGGAAGGAAGGCCGCGATTGGATGCCCCACCAGGCGGCCATCCCGTGGCGCGATAAGCTGGGCGGCAGCGCCGTTCGCCAGTTCGATGAATCCACGGTCGTCAATGGTCACGATGGCGGCAGGACTAGTCTCTACCAAGACACGCAATTTCTCTTGCGCCTCAAGCGTGAGTCTCCGCTTCCGCACCAGCTCGCCCACAAACAGTCCGCAGCCGGCAATCGCAAGTGTCTCAAAGATCAAACGAATGGTTGCCCCTTGGGTTGGCAGCGAGCTGAAGACTTCGCTCAGGATTGCGCACGCCGCTCCCATAAGGGCAACCAGAGGCCGAGGCAGAAACCCGGCCATCAGCATTACCGGGAACAGGTACAGAAAGCCCAAGGAAAAGTAGGGCTTAGTCCACCAATCCACCAGAGCTGTCACGCAGATTAACGCGCCGCTCAGCGCCAACACTGGAGTCCGGTTCCGCTTGTCCCAAATCACTTCCATGTGCGGCATTGGTTCGTTTTGAAGTTGTTATTATCCCATTGGCGTTTGAGATTCACTCCCAATCTAAGGATTGTCTCCCCACAAGTGATTGAGCGCCTGATGTATAACCGAATGATTCCCCGTCGAGGCTTGATATCCGCCTGGGGCGAAGGTGCTTTCGGCCGCGATTTGCTTGCCCGCAAAGGGCCGGTCGCGGTCCTCAATTCCCGAAGGAACAGTTCTGCTCCAGGTGCCGCGGCCCAGGCTCAGGGCGACTGGGGACGAAGCGATCCTCAGATCTCTTCGTGAGCCGGGACGGTAGGCTCGGGAGCTACGTCGCCTTCGCGGGCGAACCATACATACAGTGTGGGAAGTAGAAAAATGCTCATGACCAGCACTGCCATAAGACCACCCACGATCACGATCGCAAAAGGCCGCTGGGAATCCGATCCGATTCCGTGTGAGGTAGCCGCGGGCACTAAGCCCAGGGACGCCACCAGCATGGTCATCAGAATGGGACGGAAGCGCAGCACTGCGCCTTCCCTGGCGGCGTCGATGACGGCGTGGCCGCGCGCTCGCAACTGGTTCATATACTCCACCATGATGACGCCCGTCTGCACCGAGACGCCGAAGAGCGCCAGGAATCCGACGCCTGAGGAGACGCTGAAATTCGTTCCGGTCCAAAGCAGCGCCAACAAGCCTCCCACCGGAGCCATGGCTACGTTCATCAACACCAGGCCCGCCCATTTCATGGAGTTGAACATGGTATAGAGGATGAAGAAGATCAGCAGCAGGGTCAGGGGGATGATCATCATCAGGCGACGTTGGGCGCGCTGCTGGCTGGCGAACTCGCCGGCCCAATTGATCGTGTATCCGGTAGGCAGCTTCACCCGCTGGGTGACCTTTTTAATAGCCTCCTCGACGGTGCTCCCCAGATCCCGGCCGCGGACGCCATATTTGATCGCGACATAGCGCTGGCTGCCCTCGCGGTAGATTTCCGCCGCGCCGTCCACGGTTTCCACCTTCGCCAGTTGCGCCAGGGACACACGCTCCCCGCCCGGCGCCAGCAGGCGAATGTTTTCGATCGCTTCTTTCGTGTCGCGGTACTGCGGAAGGTAGCGGAGCACCAGGTCATAGCGCTGTTCGCCTTGAAGCACCTGGGTCAGCGCGTTGCCCCCAACGGCCGTTTGGATCGCATCCTGCACATCCGAGACGTTGATCTGGTAGCGGGCGGCTTTGTCGCGATCCACGGTGAAATTCAAGTTGGGTTGGCCGATGACGCGAAACAGCCCCAGGTCCTGAACGCCTTGGATCCCGCGCATCACGTTGATGATCTCTTGGGCCGTCCCTTCCAGCGTCCGCAAATCCGTTCCGTACAGCTTGACCGCGAGCTCGCCTTTCACTCCGCTAACCGCTTCTTCCATGTTGTCGGAGATCGGCTGAGAGAAGTTCCAGATCACTCCCGGGATCTTATCCAACTCCTTGTTCATCGCGGCGATCAGCTCTTCCTTGTTCTGATGGAATCCTGGACGCCAGTCTTCCTTGGGCTTCAGATCGACGAAAAACTCGGTGTTGAAGAAGCCGGTCGTGTCGGTTCCATCGTCGGGCCGTCCCGTCTGGCTGGTGCATTGTGGAACCTCCGGAAAGGAGCACAGCAAGATGCGAGCCTCGTTGGCAATCGCGATTCCCTGGTTCTGCCCCGTGCTGGGCGCCAAAGTTCCGCGCACCCAGATCGCACCTTCATCCAGGTGCGGCAGAAATTCGCTACCGATGCCCCTGCTCACCACGATGGTCGCAATAAGAATGGCCGCGGCCAACCCAGCCGTGGCCCAGCGCCAGCGGATGGCCAAGCCTAGAATCCTGGCGTACATCCTGGTAAGCAGACCCATCAGTGGGTTGTGCCACTCCTTGGTGCCTTTGGGATACACCACCGCGGCAATTACCGGACCCACCAGCATGGAGAAGATCAGGGCGCCCAGCAGCGCGAACGCCACAGTCCAAGCCATGGGCTTGAACAGCCGTCCTTCCACCGCCTGCAGCGTGAAGATCGGCAAGTACGCAGTAATAATGATAGCGATGGAATAGAACACCGGCCGCTGCACTTCGTGCGCCGCCCGCCGGATCTTGGCGTTGACCGTCTCGTCCTCGTGTTCTCCCGGATGCGATAGCAGGCGCACGATGTTTTCGATCATCACCACCGCGCCTTCGACAATCATTCCGAAGTCCAGCGCGCCCAGCGACAGAAGGTTCGCGGGAATGCCCGCAATCTGGAGGCAGATGGACGCAAACAGGAGCGCAAAGGGGATCGTCAGCGTGACAATCAGCGCGCCACGGACATTTCCCAGAAACACAAATAGGATCACCGACACCAGGACAATGCCTTCGGTTAAGTTGTGGAGCACCGTGTGCGTGGTCAGATGAACCAGGTCGCTGCGGTCAAGGAAGGGAACTACCTTAACGCCGGGTGGGAGCAGTCCTTCGCCTTCAAATTCGCCCTCGCCGTTCAGTTGGCGGACTTTCGTGTGGATGTCCACCAGCGTCGCGTCGGACTCCGCGCCTTTTCGAAGCAGCACGATCCCGGAAACCACGTCGTCGTTGTCGATAATCTTTCCATTAGGCAGATGGCGGGCGCGCGCGAATTGGCCCAGCCTCATCTTCGGTCCCTGTTCCACCACGCCGATATCGCGAATGCGCAGCGGAGTACCGTTTTTGGTGGTGATCACGGTCCGTTCGATGTCGTGAACGTCGTTCACCAGCCCGACTTCGCGAACGTTAATCTGCTGCAAACCGGCTTGAATAAAGTTCCCGCCGGCGTTGACGTTGTTGTTGGTAAGTTGTTGTTCTATTTGCCCTATGTTCAGGCCGTACGCAATCAGTTTCTCGGGATCGACACGCACCTGGTATTCCCGCGTCGGACCGCCGAAACTGGCCACATCCACGACGTTCTTTACAGACTTGAACTGCTTCTCGATGACCCAATCCTCGAGCGACTTCAGCTCCATCACGTCGTATTTCGGATTAGTGCTGTGCAGCGTGAAGAAATAGATCTGGCCTACAGGACTCCAGTCCGTTCCAATTTGCGGCGTAAGTCCTGCTGGCAGCGTTACTTGCGTTAAGCGCTCCACCACTTTCTCGCGATTCCAGTCATTCACGGAATCGTCATCGAAGATCATGTTTACGCTGGACAAGCCGGCTAGGGAAACTGAGCGGAGGCTCTGGAGGTGCGGAACCCCGTTCATAATAATCTCGATCGGGATCGAAACCTGCTGCTCCACTTCCTCAGCTGCCCGTCCCGGCCACTGCGTAATGATTGTTACGTAGTTGTTGGCGACGTCGGGATAGGCCTCAACCGGAAGATTATGGAAGGATATTCCCCCCCAAACCAGCAGTAGAATGGCTGCCGTCAGGACCAGGAAACGGTTGCTGAGTGAAAAGTCGACTAGCCCGTGAATCATTTACCGCTCCGCACGCTTCGGTGAGTCTGTTTCGACTCTACCACGGTCTCTGGCGGACGGCTAGCTATCCGGACATCAAAAAGATTATGCGGTTCGATTAAACATTTTGCTGGATACGGGAGGTAATCGTAAGATTACATATGCTGAATAGCGTACCTTCAAAGCAGGTCCCGATATCCTTCCAGCGCGGCGCGGACGAGCTGGCTGCGGCTCCGGACCCCCATCTTTGCGAAAAGCTGCTGGAAGGTGTTTTTGACTGCACTTTCGGAGATCTCCATCCTACCCGCGATCTCTTTGTTAGCCAGGCCCTGAATCAGGAAGCGCAGCACCTCTATCTCGCGGCTGTTCAACGGACTGCGTTCTACCTGGTCGGTCCAGGCGTTGATAGGAATCGTCGAAGGGGCCTCTTCAGAAACCTCTCCGATAATCGCCGCGAGTTTCGGGGCGCCACGATCGTTATAAGTAGAGAACCACACGTCCGACATGAAGGATTCCCCATTATCGCGGCGCCCCCGGCATTGCATGGATGCCCGGAACTGGGGTCCACCCTCTCGCCGCACTGCGTGATGGAGGTCCGGCAGAAACGCAGCGATCGGATGCCCTTCCAGGCGTCCGTCCCTCGGCGCAATAAGCTGGGTGGCCGCGCCATTCGCCAGTTCTATGAATCCACGGTCGTCGATGGTCACGATGGCCGCCGGACTGGTCTCTACCAGAATCCGTAATCTTTCCTGCGCCTCTGAGGTAAGTCTACGATTCCGAACCAGTTCGCCGACAAACAGCCCACACCCGGTGATTGCCAGCGCCTCAAAGGACAGGCGAATATATTCCCCCTCATGCGGCAGCGAACTAAAGACTTCGCTTAGGATCGCGCAGCCAACGCCAGCCAGGGCCACCATCCACCGTGGCAGGAAGCCGGCCATCAGCATCACGGGGAACAGATAGAGAAACCCCAAGGAAACATACGGCTTGGTCCACCAGTCCACCAGCGCGGTGACGCAAATCGCCGCGACGCTGATCAGCAGCATCAGACTCCGGCTCTGCTTGTCCCAAATCGCTTCCAATCGCGGCATCTTCGGCTGAAATCCTATTATCCCACTGGTTCTTGGGACGATAACGGCCGCCGGCGTTCACATGATCAGCAGAGCAATATCTACTTTAAACCCCGGCACGTCCAAAGTAGCCGTTCC
Source organism: Bryobacteraceae bacterium (assembly GCA_036489835.1). Lineage (GTDB taxonomy): Bacteria > Acidobacteriota > Terriglobia > Bryobacterales > Bryobacteraceae > Palsa-187. The sequence continues at coordinate 86,412 of DASXEY010000125.1, forward strand.
TTGAGGCATGGGATGGCGGCCGATCACCACGCCGGTGGCAGGGTCGATCCATTCCGCCACAGCCCCCGGGATCTCCGGACTGGCCAGGATGACTTTCGCGCCTTCCAGAAGCGTGTGATGGTCTCCATAATGATGAAGGTAGGCGGCGGTAAGCCGCGCCGATTTCAAAGCATAGGCTCGCGCGGCGCTTCCCCCCTCGACCGAAATCTTGGCGATCCGCACGTCCCGGTCGAGCCTGCCTGTAAAATCGCTCAGCGCCCGGATGAAACCCCGCTCTTCCGGACCAAGGTATATGTTGGAGCTCCCCGGCTCCCACCGGCCGCCGTTCATCCCAGCCTTCGACCAACTCGTATTCCAGAAGACCAAGGCGAGCTCTTCAAACAGTGCCGTCCACGCGCGGATTCGCATGCGCAGCGCCGACCCTGGATCCCAGTTCATCCCGCTATTCCCCTGCTCGCCGACGATCACCGGCTTCCTGGCGCGTTTCCACTTTCCCGCCACCTGCCGCACCCGCAGATCGGAATCGAACTCGCCCTCCGATTCGTACCAATGCGGGGCAACGATATCGATCTCAGGCAATCCAGGTTTCTCCCAACTCGTCGACACAGGCTTCTTGTCCGGATCGGTCGAGTGAACGTAGGCTGCCATCGCGCTCGTCCATTGGTCCGAAGCGCTCCGCTCATTCAGCAGTTCCCAGAAATCGGCGTAGACGCCCCATCGGGCGATCGAATACCGGACGAAGCGCTTTTCCTTTTCAAAGGTGGCCAAATCGTTGGGCTGGTTGATGGCTTCATGATCGCCCCAAAGGGTTCGGCCGATTCGCCGAGCCTCGCGGGCCCACCGGGTTGACCCCGCCGCCCACTCGTCGTAATACCCAAAGAAACCGAAAATGACCCGCATCCGATTGCGCCGAACCACCTCGAGCAATCCGTCCGTGAAAATGCTGGCGGCCTCATCGTAGTGATCCAGATCGTCGAACAGGGCGTAGGAAGAGTTCCTCTGCGAGAACCGGAACAGATTAAACCCAGCATCGCTATAAATCTTGAAATACTCCTCGATGGAAACATCGCGGCGAGGCCCCTCCGGTCCTTCGCCGTCAATGGCGAGCGACCGCGTGCCCGCAGCAACACCTTCCTGAATGCCGATAGGAAAATAAGGATCTCCGTTTTCGAAAACCCAGCGCATCGGATTTGAGGGATTCTGCCGCACTCGGCCCTTGGCGTCGTCGCCTCCGGCACAATTGACGTGACCGCCGCCTTGGCTCGCAGAGCCGGGGTCCGCGCGAACTTTCCACGAGTATTCCCAGCGTCCGGGTGCGTAAGGCCGATAGCGAATCATCCAGCGGCCGCCGCCATAGTAGAACCCGGGCACGGCGATCCTGGCTCCATCCGGAGCGGTGAATTCCGCGTCGACGGCGACATCGATAAATGGATTCTCAACCGGATGCTCCGCCCGCAAAGCGATTTCGAAAATGCCAAACCTGGAAACTGAATCGCGAGCGGACTCCACGACGAAGGAGTTTTCAGCGAGCTTTCTTCTGCACGACGTCAGCAGGATTGGAAGCGCGATCGAAGCCTTCACAGCCCTCCGGCGCAGCATTGTCAATACCGGTCCAGATCCAGCCAGTGGCGCTCCACCAGGTAGTCCTGATGGTGATCGAAAAGAAAATCCTTGAAGATTTCGTCGACCAGATTGACCAGCTTTCGCGTCCCATATTCGAAGCCGCCGGCTCGGACGGTTAAGGTAAGGGATACCGAACCTTTGCTATTGCGGCAGGTTGCGTGAGCTTTCTTGGGATCGATGCGCCGGTGCTCCAGCAATTCAGGAGAATGCCGGGATTCCAGAAATTCCTTGAACTCGCGATACATTGCAGACCGGGCCGGCAGGGCCGGCAACAAAGCAGTAAAAGTCAGGGTCTTGGATCGCTCATCGAGAGTGAGATCCATCTCCCGGTCATAGTGCCAGACAATTTTGAAACCGGCTTTCTTGAATCCGGCTTCGCCCCCGGCGGCGAGTCCATGACTGAACCCGCGGAAAACGCCACGCTGAGCGTACTCTTCAAGAATGCCGGCGACCAAAGGAAGAACCCTAATGCCCAAGTGCTCCCACGCTGGGTTCGGAATTAATCTGATTCCCCGGAGCGTAGGGAGTCCGCGCCGTAAATTCCTTCTTTCCTTGGACATTAATCAGCGTAGAAATGCGGTCTTTCGACGCGGCATCATAAGCAGTCTTCAGAGCCGTCTTGAAATCGGCCTGCGTGCTCACGTACTCGCCGCGAGCGCCGAGACCCTCCGCCATTTTGTCGTAGCGCAAATTCTCCTGGAAGATGTACATGTGCAGCGAACGCTGTTCCTTCGCGCTGGTAAACATGCCCCAGGCGTTGTTGTTGTAAACCACGCACACAATCGGGATCTTGTACTTCGCGGCCGTATCCAGCTCAAACATGCTGTACGCAATGCCCGCATCCGAGGTAATCACCAGCACCGGCGCGCCCTTATAAGCCGCCTGCGGACCCACGCCCAACTGCACCGCTGCGCCGGCGCCCACCATCATCGCCAGATCCGGACCCACCGCCGAAAATTGATACGGACAGCTAACTTCCTGCCCCGGACGATACGCCCGCAGCCAGCGCGCTCCCGCATTGCCGATGGTCCAACCGCCCCAGCCCGTCACGGTCTGCTTGGGATCGATGCTGCCCTTATACAGAAAATCGTTGACCTCCTTGCACAGCACTTCATGATGCAGCGTGCCGGTGTCGTTGCTCGCTTTCACGCCCAGGTCATACCAGTCCAGCAATTGCTTTTCGTATTTCTTGCGTTCCGAAGCAACCTCCGCCACCCACATATCGCGCTTGCGCTTGGGCACTCCATCGGCCAGCAGTTCCAGAAACGCGGCTTCGTCCGCGACGATGCCCACATCCAGAGGCCAATTGCGTCCCAGATCCTCCGGAGCCGGATTCACACGAATCGCTTTCACCTCGGTTCCGAACTTCCATTCCTGATGCGTCGGCATGCTGTACTGGCCCACGAAGATGACCAGATCCGCGCTGCGGAAAACTCCCGGCGACAAGCTCGCGGACAAACGATGGTCGTCGGGGAAATGCCCCCGCATCGGCCCGGAGCTGACAACTGCGATTTCATTCTTCTCCGCCGCCCTCATCAGCGGCTCCCAAGCCTTCTTCAGGAACACGCCTTGCCCCGCCACAATCACCGGCCGTTCGGCCTTGCCGATCATGTCGATGACCTTTTCCATCTCCTTCGGAGCAGGATGCGGCCGAGGCTCGCTGCGGTACTTCTCCTTGCCGTAGAATTCCTTGATCTGCGAAGGCATCGTGAAGCGAGCGTTGTAAACCTCGCCCGGAAAATCCAGATGCACCGGCCCGGGAACGCCCGTCTTCAATTGGCGGAAAGCGTAGCCCGCGTATTCGTGAATGCGGCTCCCGTCAATCAGCCGTTTGCCGTACTTCTTCAATCCCTCGGTGGTCGGCTGCTGATAGCCCGTTTGGATGAAATATTCGCGATCGTCGTTGGCAATCGTGGTGTTACTCGCCAGCACCAGCAGGGGCGTGCGCGCGCGATGCGCCACCGCGATATTCATGATCATGTTGGTGAAGCCCGGGCCTTCCGTGCCGGAGCACGCCACCACTTCACCGGTCACTCGCGAAAAGCCATCGGCCGCCGACACCATGGAGCCTTCCGATCGTCCACCGAACGAAGGCACGCCTGACGCCGCAATTGCTCCGATGATCGGATAATTGCCGGGGCAGCAGAACATCGCAGCCAGGTCTTCGTCCTTGCAGGCCTTGGCGAAAACCTCCGCGCCGGTCATGCCATTGCCTTCGAAAGAGCCGATGCGCGTGCTCTGATTCACCGAATCGATGAAATCCTGCGAAAGGTGAATCGATGGAATCGGAGCGCTGGCGGCAAGCAGTTTCCCGGGTTTGATCAATGACACCGCCGCCGCGCCGGCCGCAAGCGGACCCAGGAAATTTCTACGCGACGGGCGCTGCTCGCGCTTCTGTTTCATCATGGAATGAACTCCCGTATTGCTATTTCTTGCCTTCCTGCAAAGGCGGCCGCGTCGCCTCCGGCCACAGGCTGTGAACGAAGTTTACCAAATCCCAAATCTCCGAATCGCTCAGTCCCTGGTATTTAAACCCCGGCATCTGATCGCCCGCCCCGTCTTTGATACTGCGAAAAATCTCGCCGTCGGAAGTGCCGTTCTTGTATTGCTTGGGCTCTGTCAAATTCGTAGCCGTGGCGACGATATTCGCTTCCGCTTTGCCGTCCTCTCCATGACATCCGGTACAGCTTCCGAGAAACTCTGCTTTCCGTTGGCGATGGACTTCTGGGTGAACGGAGCAGGGCTCTTCAGCTTCTTCGCGTCCTCACGGCTGATGTCGGCATCGGCGGCGAGAAGCGTCATCGAAACCAGTAGCGCGGCGGCGACTCCAGCGAACATATGCAGTATAGTAACAACAATGTCGATCGATAGATTTGCGCTTCGCATTGCGCTGATTGCAGCCTGCTGCGTGCTTCCCAGCCACGCCGAGAACATGGTTGAAGTCAGCTCCGAAACCCGCTTCCAGCTCGACCTCAAGGTTCCCGCCGAGGCGCTGGCCGCGTATTTACCCGCGGGTTTCACGCCCAACGTAGCCGCGCAGGGTGCGGCGAAGGATTGCAACCTCCGCGCTGTGTTCATCGATCGCGTGACCATCAACGGCCCCGACGGCCGCCCCATCGGCAAGGGCTCGAATCGCTTGGTCTATCTCGTGGCTCCCGTCAAGGATCCCAGTGGCGCCAACGTACAGCTTGTCATCGCCGGCTTGACTGAAGATCCCGCCGATGCGCCCGGCCCGTTTGGCAATTATCTTCAAGCCGCCACGCATACGATGCAGCGGTCTACATCGGACACCACAGGTCCGATGCAAGACTCGCAGGATTGGAACTTCGCCGCTGCCAGTGGCGAGCATCTCGAGTTGCACATCAAGTACGAGCGCGGCGCCGGCAACAAAGGCAACCCCGCCGACACCAAGTTCTACTCCGCCAAGAACCCCAGCTTCTATCAGATCTCACGCCAGGAACAAGTGCTCGACATTCTGCGCAACGTGACCACCACCCCCGCCGACCGCGTGAAGGAGTTCTCCTTCAAAGGTTCCGGCGGCAGCTACGCCAAGCTTTTTGATGGCACAGAGAAGGTGTTGAGTTGGGACAACATCCTCTGGATCCACCGCTCCGTGCTGTTGCCATAGAGGCGAGGAAATTCAGCCGGCGGCCAAAGGTTCCCGCAGGAATTTTACATTCGCCTCGGAGAACTCGTCGTCATAGTGCAAGTCGTGGTAAAGGGGGTAAGAATGGCTATTCCGGTCGAAAATAGTCACGTTGACTCGAAATGTTCCCCACGTCCAGATTTCCAGCTTGCAGCGTGGATTCGCAAGACCTCTTGTTACGGTCCGGACCGGATCAGGGAAAGAGCTGTGAAGCGCATAGGTGGCGCTGTCGACAAAAGGAAGATCTGGGCCGTCAAGGTAGAGAAAGACCCGGTACAACGGGCGTTTGCCGGCCTGTTGCTTCACCCGGACCGTGCGGTCGTCGGAATCCGGATCGAAAATTGAATCTTTCACCTGAACTGCGATCGGTACCCCTACCATTTTAATCTCCTCCCTCTATTCTGACGCAGGCGGCGGAGTCTTCGCAGGATGGACGCCGGGCTCGGGCGCTGCCGTCTCCGCCGGTGGGATCTGCTCCGCCGGTGGTCCTTGGGGACCAGGGTTCGCATCCGGAGATTTCCGCGTGGCCGCGGATTCGCCGAAGTAGTAGCCGATAATCGACCCCATCAATCCACCTAGCGCCGCGGCAGCGGCCTCCAGGCCTTCCTTCAAGGTCTTGACATCCGTGTTCCAAAGGCCGGGCAGCATGGCCATGAATAGAGTCGATGCGAATAAGACCGCAATGACAAGCGCAAGGAAGTGCCGAAAATCGTTGACGATCGCGACAAAGAAGTTCGCCAGCACGAATCGGAGCTTTGAATCTTTGGGGTCTCTCTTGAAGCGGCCCAAGCCGAACATCCAGAGCGTCCAGTTAACCACCAGCGCGAGTGCGATCAGTATCGACACAAGGACCGCAATCCCCGTGCGCTGCGCCGCCAGAAAACCCAAGAACCCGGTCATTTCGCCCTCAATACCCGATCAGTCGAATGCTCCCCACCCCGCCCTGAACATCCAAATGAATCGCCACCTTTGAGCCGGCCAACGCGTCGTTGAAATAGCGGCTGCCCTCATGATGCAGGCCCGTTGCGCTCACCTCGCCGAGCCCGCCCGTAACGTTCGCATCCACGCCCACGCTCGATGGCACCCGGATGGTGGCCTCGCCGACGCCGCCCTGGACTCGAACTTCATAGCTCGCCGTCGGAGTTCCACGCAGGTCCAGATCGAGTTGGCCCGCGCCCATCTCCACATCCACCTTGCGCAGGCTCAGCGCTCCCAGTTCGAGATGGGCTTCGCCCGCGCCTAAATGCACCTCCACTTCGAGCGGGACTTCCCGGTTCAGGCGGACATCCCATTCGTTCTCGGTATGCCCCCTGCTGGAGCTTCCATGTCCCGGCTGTCCGATCGTCAGTGTGCCCTGACCGCCTGTGCTGCTATACCGCACCTCGGGCTTCCAGGAAGGCACGTTGTAATGAAAATCCGCGGCCGCGAGTTTATCGGTCCCGCCGGCGATTCTCAAAGTGCCCGCCCCCATATCCAAGTTGACTCGCACCAGCTCGGAACTATCGCGATCAACCGTCTGCGACTCGTGCTGCGTCGGTCCGGTGCGTTCAATTGAGCAACCCGTTAAATACAGCGCCCCAGCCAGCAGCGCCGCCCGCCTTCCGCCAAATTTCATCAAAATTGAGGGCTCCGTCCCTGGTCGCCCAGTATAGCCTCTCCTTTTGTCAGCCACGAAATCCCGAATGCAACAATCGTGATTGCTTCCAGCCAGAACACGGGATCATAATCCCCGGCGGCAGCGGCGACGGCTGGAATAAGCTTCACGACGGGAACCAAAAGAATGCAAGCAAGCATTGTATAGCCGCAGGCCTTGTAAACCTTATTGCGCTGCAGTTTTCGCCGCGTGGGAGTTCGTAGTGGATCCGTTAAGGTGAACAGGAAGAGAGAGAAGTAACTTAGCGTCAGGAAGAGGAGCGCCGCAAAAGTCCAATGCAAATCGGACACGATGCGGCTATAGGTGCAAGATTCGCATTCTGGCGCGGTAGGAAACAGCGAGGTTCCCACGGCGAATATCCAAGCCAGTTTGCCGGCGATTTCGTCGCGGCGTTCATATCCCCTATAGGCAAAAAGAAAAAATCCAAGGGCCCACAAAGTCCCGACGAAGACATTGCGGGTCCCGGTGTAGTAATAAGCGCTGATGGAGTCCTGTAGCCGAGTGTGGAAAATCAGCAAGGCGCCCAACGACACCAGAAAAGGAAGCAGTATCCCAAGAACGCCCACCGCTTTCCGTAGCGTCAAATAGGAGATAACAAGTGAGCTGTCAAGCTTAGGAGCGGGACTCATGGGCGCGCACCTTAGCCCACGCAACCAGCGAGATGAAAATGAGAGCTCCGCTCCCGAAGGTCCCCGGTTCCGGAACCGCGCTGCCCGTGACACTGAACTCATTGGCAATGTTCGGCGATGTGGGCATCCACCCGCTGTTCATCCCCGTGGTGCTCTCGGCGATCGGTAGTTCGATGCCGGGATAGCCGGATGAAGCCAGCCCCCATCCAATGCCGGTGCCTACCGGATCCGTCGGGACCTCCGATAGCCAGTATTGGTGCCCTGCGAGGAGCAGCGCGTCAGTCACGGAAGTCACGGTGATAACAGTCAAGCTGGTATCGGACGGACTCAGAGGCACTGTCCAACTCTCGATCGGCGTGCCCGGAGCATCGCCGCTATCCGTAAATAACGTCAGCAGCATGGGAGCCGTCCCCGTCACACCGAACGTCGGAAAATCTTCGTAATCCACGGCGACGCTAATCTGAAACAGATCCGCGCTGACGGTTGGAGTAAAAGCATCCGCCACAACCACTCCGCCTCCGCTCCCAAAAACTGGAGCCGCGCCCGTAAGAACCGGGGGTTGAAGGTACAGCGGGCCAACTGGAATCGTGTTTTCCAAAGTAATTACGCCCGCGTGCAAGACGCCCGCCGCGCCCAAAAGAAACATAGGCGCACTCATCCTCGCAAGCATACTCGTGAACATGGCATATCCCTCCTGCAAAAGAGTGACCACCCTTCAGAAAACGTTTCACTGCGTGCGTGACCCAGCTTACATTACTTGGGCGGCGGAGCAACCGGCCAGTTACCGTCGAACGGCGGCCAGTTCGGAGCCATCGCTTCTGGATCAGGGTAATACATGGAGGCGTAAATCGAGCGAATTTTCCCCTGCTCGATATAAAACCACTCACTTAATAGATTACGCCGCATGGCCACGCCCGGCTTGCGTTCGAAGAGCACCAGGCCGAGCACCACGCCCGCCTCCTCGTCGACAATCGGATACCGCCGGGCCGTCACCGCGAAGATGTTCGCCATCGCTCCGTTGGAGGTGCAGTCGCTGGAGCCGCCGCCCTGGATCGGACGCTGCGTCGTCAGCGATCCGTTCTCCACGCGGACGCAGCCGGGATGCGCCAGAATAATCGTCCCATCGTGCGCCGAAAGCCCGTCGAAATAGCTGTTGGCGATGGCCACCAGGTCTGCCCGCGAAATGCGTTCGGTTTTCGGTACAACGCGCTCGCCCGGAGGATGCGCGATCAGATAATCGGTATCGTTGTAAGCGGCGTTTGCCTGCCCTCCGCCCAGCGGCCCCAGCCCGGGATCGCCTTTGCGCGAGAGCACCCATTCAGCCTCGGTAATTTTACGGTCGTCCACCTTCAATCGCAGAGTGGCGATTGCGGCGCCGCTGGCATCTTCCAGAGTGCCGAAGTATCCGGCCTGCCCGCTCTCCGGATCGAAATAGCGGCGCTGCAGCTTGCCCAGAGCCTTCGCGGTTTGCCACAGCCCCGTGCCCGTCCGCTTCACCATCGCGTTTTCCGTCTGCCGGAATCCAAGGGAAAGCGGCGCGGCAGCCGGATTATGCTCCATGACAGCGTTGAGATATTGATCCAGAGTCGCCTTCAAACAGGCGCGGTCGCAAGGCGCCGCAGAGGCACTCACCAGCGTGAGTGCGCCGATAAAGAGAAAACATCGCATGGCGGTATTGTAGCTCCGGCGATGGGCCATCGCCGCAAGCCTGGGCTTACGACGCGGGAGCACTGTTCGCTTGGGCAAACATCGCCTTCATGGCCTTGGCCATTTCCTGAGGCGTCGGTTCGGAAACGTGCGTGGCGATCATCCAGCTATTCCCATCCGGATCCAGAATCGTCCCGCATCGGTCTCCCCAAAACATATCGGAAACCGGCATTTTCAGCGTGGCCCCCAGCTTCAGGGCTTTGGCGACCGTTTTATCCACATTCTCTGTGGTTAGATACAGCGTAGCGGGTGAGCCGCCCAGTGTTTTGGCGCTGGGGTTGCCCCTTTGGGGATTCTCCGGCCCAAGCATCAAGGTGGTGTCTCGGAGCGTGAGTGTGGCGTGAATCGGTGTGCGGTCGGGTCCATTCATGATCCCGCGCTTGGCGAAGCCGAAAGCCTTCGTATAAAAACTCACCGCGGCCTTGATGTCGCTAACCGTGAGGACTGCGCTTACCGCCCCGTAAGTCTTCTTATTCAGTGGATCGATCTTTTTAGCCATGGTTCCCTTTCAGAAAAAATGATACCCCATTTGACCGTTCACAAAATTACGCGAGTGTTTCACAAGCGCTTTCAACTACTTCGCATTTGCTCTCCTCCGCGGCGCGAATACCCACCGCTATCTTTGAGTCGTAAGTACGTTGCTCGGCCGAGCAGATCGTTGTACTAGTGAATTCCGCGTCCGCCCTAACAAGGCGGGCTTGCCGCTCAATCGATACGGGAGAGCGGGACAGGAGAAAGATTCGAATCTTTTGAGAGCGTGAGGAGATTGAGAAGAGTCCGGTTCCCCGAAATCGGCTACGAACAATCGCAGTAACTCATGTTTTCCACTCCGGTGGGCCCGATCGCGCGTGATCGGCCCACCGCGTAACGATCCGCACACCCGAAGTGTGTCTTCACGTAAGGCGTTTCCCTGATCGGCCTTTTGCGCGGTGACTGTTATACTGCCGCCATGATCAGATTCCTGCTTGCCACCCTGCTGCTGTCTTCCGCCTTCGCCGCTCCCAACCTGACGGGAGACTGGAAGCTGAATCTCGCCAAGAGCCAGTACGGATTGATGCCCGCCCCGGTAGAAGTGACGCGCAAGATCAAGATGGATGGCATCTCTCTTTCGATGTCCACCTACACGAAGAGCGCCCAGCGGGAAGGCACCACGGAGCTTAGATACACGACCGACGGCAAAGTCTGCGTCAATAAAGTGTCCAACGGCGAGGCTAAAGGCACCGCGCGATGGGAAGGCGGCGCCCTGATCATCGAAAGCTCTCAGCAGAACGGCCCGGCGGAGATCAAGTCCCGCGAATCCTGGTCGCTCTCCTCCGACGGCAGGACCCTCACCATCCTCACCCATCTGACCATTCCCCAGCAAGGCGAGATCGACGTCAAGCAGGTTTTCGAGAAACAATGAAGGCATGGCAAAACTTGCGCTGGTGTACGGATTGCGGCTGGTCCCGGCCGATGAAATCGAAGAGCTGACTGACGGCGCGATCCGCCTCAAGAACGGCAATACCGCGGGAGTGACCCTGCATTTACTCGAAGGCGGCGAAAAGGAAATCCGCGGGCAGCTCGAACAATCTCTCGACGCCTTCTTTGAGTTCTACCCTGAGATTTAAATTCGACTTTACTTAGTGCGTCATGTCGTACATGACGTAGTTCACGCCGATGCGAATACCGAGCGCAGAGAACTTCTCCGGATAATTCGGATCGTCCGCCCACTCCCACGAATCGCCCACGTCGGAATTGAACGACATCGCCACCATCAGCCGTTGGTGATCGTCATAAATGCCGAGCCAATGGGCCTTGGTGCCCACCCAGCGGTCGCGCTGCCCGCCGCCGCCGCGGCCCAGCGCCCACTGTCCCAGAATCTGATACCGGTCGTCGAGATCGTAGACCGAATGGAAAATAGCATCGGAGTCCTCTATCTCCACGATCGGGCGGTCCGGAAAAACCGCGCTCATGCTCTCGTTGAAGCGATCGAATTCTTCTGATCCCCAGAAGTCGTCCAGATACAGGAAACCGCCGCGCATCAGGTAATCGCGCAGCTTGACCACTTGAGAATCGGTGAGCTTCCAATCGCCCATTTCTCCGGCGGCGAGCCAGGGCCAATTGAATACATCGTCGCCGTCATCCAGGTTTACCGGCTGCTCCACCGATCGCACATGGAGCCGAGTCAGCCGCCGCAGCGCCATCGAAAAGTGTCTGTCCGCGCGAGGATAATCCTGGGTCCAACTGGTGCCGCCCTGACGCCAGTCTCCGCCGCCGAACCCGAATCCGCCTCTGCTGAAGCGCGCCCGGGGATGCACCGGATACATCAACCGTGCGAAGACCCATTCGGTCTTCTCCTGATAATCGGCCGGCACGCCGACATTGTCGTAGCCTTCCAGGCTGACGTAAACCCGCCAAGGCATCTGGAACGCAGCCAGAGTGGAGACGAACACCAGCCCGCCCGCAATCGCCCACGCTGTTTTTGGCACCGCCATCCCGCCTACCGAAGAGGATAGCACCGGCGCGAAGCCCGCACAGGGCCGGCCCGGTCCCAATGCCGATACGAACCTGGAAATGCTTTCGGCGAGGCGAGCACCGTTGTGCGGGCGAGATCCTAATGCGCCCGCAAAGGGCCGGCCCGGTCCCCACGCCGATACGAACCTGGAGTTGCTTTCGCCGAGCCGAGCCCCGTTGTGCGGGCGAAATCCTATATGCCCGCACAGGGCCGGCCCGGCCCCCACGCCGATACGAACCTGGAAATGCTTTCGCCGAGCCGAGCTCCGGTGTGCGGGCGAGATCCTAATGCGTCCGCACAGGGCCGGCCCGGCCCCCCGTCGCTACGAACCTGGAAATGCTTTCGCCGAGCCGAGCCCCGTTGTGCGGGCGAAATCCTAATGCGCCCGCACAGGGCCGGCCCGGCCCCCAGGCGCTACGAATCCAGAAATGCTTTCGTGGAGCCGACCTCCATGAACGCAGACCGCAACGCCGGATACAATGCGCGATAGGTTTGATGCCCCTTCGCGTAGAGCGCGGTTTCGCGCGGGCGTGGCAGCAGAGACTCGCGTTCGCGGATCACAGCGCGACAGATCTCGGGAACGCTCGCATATTCGCCCGTCCCCACTGCGGCCAACAAAGCCGCCCCGTAAGCCGAACCCTCCTGCGATTCAAGACTCGCGACCCGCTTGGCAAAAACGTCGGCCAGGATTTGCCGCCAGAACGGACTGCGCGCGCCGCCGCCGGATGCGCGAACCGACGACACCGCCACGCCCAACTCTTCAATGATGTCGAGACAATCCTTCTGGCTGTAAGACACGCCTTCGATCACTGCGCGAATCAAATCGGCGCGAGTGTTCCTGGCCGTGAGCCCGATCCAGCCCCCGCGAGCCTGGGCGTCAAGATGCGGCGTCCGCTCCCCCATCAAGTACGGAAGCCAGAACAGGCCTTGCGATCCGGCGGGCGCCGTAGCGGCCTCGGCCGTGAGGGCATCGTAGCTCACACCCGGCGCGAGCTGATTACGTAACCATTGCAGACTCAATCCCGCGCCCTGCGTCACGCCCATCACATGCCACTTATCGCGCACCGCGTGGCAGAAGGTGTGGACGCGGCCCTGCGGGTCGTACGCGACCTGATCCATATGCGCGAACACGACGCCGGACGTCCCCAAAGTGCAGGAGACAATCCCGTGCTCGACGATGCCGTTGCCCACCGCGCTCGCAGCTTGATCGCCTCCTCCGCCCACGACCGGAGTTCCTTCGGCGAGCCCTGTGAGCGCCGCCGCTTCCGCCGAAATCCCGCCAGTCACTTGGCTCGACTCATACACGCGCGGAAGAATATCGCGGTCGAGCCCGAGACCGTCAATCATCGTCTCCGACCAGCGGCGGTGCAGTACGTCCAGCAATGCCGTACCTGATGCGTCGGAAACTTCTGTTGCAAATTCACCAGTCAACTGGAACCGAACATAATCCTTGGGAAGAAGCAGCTTTCGGACGCGCCCAAAATTCTGCGGTTCGTGATCGCGAACCCATAACAGCTTCGGAAGCGTGAAGCCTGTCAGCACCGGATTGGCAATCGAGGCCACCACGCGTTCGCGCCCAATCTTCGCGTGAATGTAATCGACTTGAGCCTGCGACCGCTGATCGCACCAGATCAATGACGGCCGAATGACGGCGTTCGCACGATCCAGAATCACCAGGCCATGCATTTGGCCTGAAAGTCCAACGCCGCGAACGTCCGCACCGCTCACACCGGCTTCCGCGAGTACGCCGCGAACGGCGGCAATGGAAGCATCCCACCAGTTTTCAGGGCGCTGCTCCGCCCACATCGGCTGGTCCATCCGCATGTCCTCATGCGGCGCCGTGACTGCGGCAATTTGCTTGCCCTGCGAGTCAATCAGGAGAGCGCGCGATCCGCCAGTGCCGATGTCAAGACCGAGCCAGTACATCTACTGAGGCTTCACAATCTCGACGTAATCAAGCGCGGCGGTCTCGCGGCCGTTGGGAGTGGCTTCGACGAGGATAGTGTCGCCTGGGCGGAGCGGAACGCCGGCAATCAGCCTACGCGTGGATGAAGTTGAATCCAGGCGCGCCGAAGGCAGCCGCATATCCGCCGTCCATTCGTCAATCATGCGATTATTCACAAAGACACTGTAGTGCGACGTGCCGGTGTTCTGGTCGAAGTATTCAACCCGGATGTCGCAGGGAACAGGCGGATCCTGTTTCTCTTTCGGGTCAAACGCAGCGTTGGGGCGGTTCCCGAAGGCGAAACTCGCCTGACAGAACTTCGCTTCGCAAGAGACAACTTTCCCGCCGGACGCATCCTCGGCGGGCGTGACCGGCACGACCGTATAACCGTCAAGCGTCATCGCCTCCGCTTCAATCCGGCCCGGATAATGGCCCACGCGACCCTTGGCATCGGGAATCTTAGAAGCCGTCATGAACCAATTCGAAACCGCATCCCGCCACACTTCCGCCTGGCCAGCCTGATATTCAAGCTGGGTCAAAATTGCGTGATAGCGCTCCGGGTCAATCTTTCCATCGAGCGTTTTCCAATCGCGCGCATACTGCTCGACGGCGTCCGCACCATCATAGTGATAATCGTAAATCGATTGAATGACCGTCTTGCCCGAGTGCAAAACATACGTGTACGGCACGTGATGGAAAAACAGCACCAGATCGTCAGGCATCGATGCAAGCGATTCATATACCCGCGCGACTTCCGGCCGGTACTGTCCAACATAGCCAGTTCCCGTAGCCACCGTGCGATCCATCCCGACGCCCTTATCGTCGGCGCGATGCCACTGCCCCCAGCCATTGCGCTCGGACGCTTCAACGTTCACTCCATAATGATTGCCGGTAATGTCAGTCAGAGTCTGCAATCCCAGCGGCCCCGTGTAATTTTCAAACGTCCGCCACGAACTGAGCTGAATCTGCGACACCACTTGCAGCACCTTCGGCTCGTCGCCGAAAGTCAGTTTGGCCCACTCATCGTCAATTGCCTTCGCGCTCAAATCAGGATTCCACGCAAGCCTGCCATATCCATATAGATTCGCCTGCGAAAGATGATTGCCCGTCCAATCGTCATCGAGCCCAATATTCACCACGCCGACGAATCCACCGGTGGGCCGTTGAAACACCTTGCCCGCGACCAGCGCCTTCACCGGCGTCTGCCCGCCAGCTTTCGCGTGCATATCGAAATCCAGCGTCTCTTTCCACATCGGAACCAGAAAAACGGTGTGATGAGCCTGGCCGAAATACTCCTGTGTCACTTGAAGTTCGATGGCTTGATTGGTGTGCTCCAGAGCGCCGAACAGAGGCGACGCCGGCTCACGAACCTGGAAATCGATCGGCCCGTTCTTGATCTGCACGATCACGTTGTCGTCGAACTTTCCGTCCAGCTCCTTGAAATTGTCATAAGCCGCGCGAGCCCGGTCGTTCTTGGGGTTGTTCCAATCCATGTGATGGTCGTACACGAAGCCGCGATAAAAGATCAGCCCGCCGTGCGGCTTCAACGCACGCGCGACAACGTTCGCGGCATCGGCATGAGTGCGCCCATAGGTGGATGGTCCAACGCGGCCCTCGGAATCGGCCTTCAGAACGAAGCCGCCGAAATCCGGAATGGCGCGATAGATTTCATCCGTCCGAGCCTTCCACCACGCGGCTACCCTTGGGTCGGCGGGATCGAAAGTATCCAGGCCGCCCACGCTCTGCGGACTGCCGAAGTCGATGGAGAGCGAGATGTGCACGCCCCAGGGACGCATGGCATCCGCGATGCGGGCGATGTCGGGAATCATTTCCGGAGACAGCAGCTTTGGATTCGCGTTGACATTATTAATGGAGCACCCGTTGATGCCCAGCGACGCCAGCAGGCGGGCGTAATCGCCAGCCCGGGTCAAATCGACGCGGGCGTGCATGTTGTCCCAGAAAATGGACCGCCCTCCGTAGCCGCGCTCGATCGTGCCATCGAGATTGTCCCACTGGTCCACCCAACGAACCGGCGCGTAAGGGGTTTGAATCTCGTCGAGATTGTCGATGCTCTGGCCGAGTTGAATTTTGCGGAGCAGTGCGAAGGTTCCATAAAGAAGGCCGCGGTCGTTCTTCGCAGTCACGACCGTCACGCGATTTCCGATGCGGTTTTCGGTTTTCAGCTGGTAGGCGTCGGGCGCAAGCGCCGCATCGGCTTGAATCGCAAAAATGACCGTGCCTTTCTGCGGAGCGGCTACTAGCCCAGGAGCTTGTCCAGTCATTGCGCCAACACCGCGCCGCCACTCCCGGAAGGCGCTTTCACTGACGGGCGACGATGGCGCAGCGAACATAAAAGTGAGCGGAGCATTCGAATGCGCCGTGTACCGCAACCATGCATCGGAGCCGTTCTCGGCCCAGAGCGCAGCGGGCAACATCAGGAGAATTGTCAGCTTCGTCAGGTATTGGCTCATTGATTAACCCCGGAGGCCAAAAATCCTCCGTCAACCACAATACACTGCCCGGTGATAAAGCTGGCGCCGTCGGAGGCCAGCAGCACGGCCGCTCCCGTGACCTCCTCCGGCTTGCCAAAACGCCGCATGGGAGTGCGTAGCAGCAACTCCTGCCCCCGCGGAGTCCCCTCGACAATGTGCCGCGTCATCTCCGTCGGAAAGATGCCAGGTGCGATGGCGTTGACCATAATGCCGTCGCGAGCCCACTCGACCGCCAGACTCCGTGTCAGCGAGAGCAGCGCGCTTTTCGAAGCACAATAAGCGGTGACTTCGTGGAATCCCAAATACGATCCCAGCGACGCGATGTTGATGACGCGCCCGCGTCCGCTCGCCTTCAGCGGTTCATAAAATGCCTGGCAAGCCCGCAGCGGTCCGTTCAGATTCGTGTCCATTAACCCGGCCCACTGCTCCTCCGTGACCTCAATAGTCGGCTTACGAAAGGTGAATCCTGCGGCATTGACCAGAATATCGACGCGTCCGAACCGTGCGAGCACGGTATCGCGGAGAACGTCGATTGAACCACGATGCGCCACATTCGACGTCTGTATCAGAGAACGGCGGCCGAGAGCTCCGATCTCCCGGCTGGCGCTTTCGACGGCGTCCTTGCGCCGGCCGGTGGGAACAACATCAGCGCCGTGCTCGGCGAGCGCGATCGCGATGGCCCGTCCAATGCCGGAGGTCGCGCCGATCACCACACCGACGCGGCCGCTTAAATCGAGGCAATTTACCACGCGTTCAAGTATGCCGGATTTCGCCTCGGGAATGCTGGAGCGCGGTTGACCGCTCCCTGCGGTCGCGGCTCAGCTTCGGCGCTCTGATTCGCCGCGACCCACAGAGCTGCGACCAAGGGAGCGGTCAGTCGACCCGTTCCAGAAAATCCTTCAACCGTCTCAGAGCTTCCCGGAGTGTCTCCTGATCGGACGCATAACAAATCCGCACGCTCCCTTCGCCGCCGGCTCCAAACGCCACGCCGGGCGCCAAGCCCACCTTCGTCTCCAGCAGCAGACGTTTGCAGAACGCGAAAGAATCCGTCAACCCGTCAATTTGAGGAAACAGATAGAAAGCACCCTCCGGAATCGGAATGGTCAGGCCGGGCATAGAAGCAAGCGCAGCAAGACACAGATCCCGATTCTCGCGCAGCCGAGCCAGCATTTCGCACAGCGAAGGCTCGCCCTGAACCAGCGCGGCTTCGCCGGCCTTCTGGACGAAGCCGGCCGGACAGGAAACCATGAACTCGTTGAGCTGGCTGGCTCGCTCGATCAAATCCCGACGGCCCACCAACCATCCCAGACGCCACCCGGTCATGCACCAGGCTTTCGAAAACGATTGGATTACCACCACGGCATCCTCGCGAGTACATTTGCGAAGGATCGATGGCGAGGCCGGCGAGTCTCCGTAGTACAAGCGCTCATAAACTTCGTCGGCGGCCAGCCACAGTTTGTGGCGCCGCGCGAACTCGAGCAGCCGTTCCTGGTCCCGCTCCGTCGCCACCCATCCCAAAGGGTTCGACGGAGAAGTGTAAAGCAGCACTCTCGTGCGCGAAGTCACTGCGGCTTCGAGGGCATCGAAATCGATGGCATAAGCGCCGTTCACCAAAGGCTGAGGAATCTCCTTCACCACCGCATGCGACATTTGCAGAATCGCCGAGCCGTTGGGCCACGCGGGCGTCAGCACCAGCGCTTCATCGCCAGGATCAACCAGGCAGCGCAGGCACACGCTGAGCCCCTGCACTCCGGAAGCGGTCACTGCGATCTCAGAAGTGGGGTCGAGCTCGACTCCGTGCAGCCCTGAATAATAGCGGGCCAGCGCCTCGCGCAGCGAAAGCAGCCCCGCATTTTCGGTGTAGTACGTGAAGCCGTCGGCCAGAGCCTGTTGCGCTGCCTGCTTGATGAAGGCGGGCGTGGGCAGATTCGACTCACCGAAATAGAGCTTGTAGACGCCGTCCATGCGTATGGCGATCTCGGCCAACTCGCGGACACGTGAATAAGGAACGGCAAGCGCGGATGCAGCGACGGAGGCGGGCATGGTAAGTTTCAGTCTACGAGCTTCCGGCCCATGGATGAAAATCAGTTTCAAGGAAATCCCGATGTTGTCGCGGCGCTGGAAGAAATGATCCGCGGCGAGCGCATTCCGCAGACGCTGCTTTTTTCCGGTCCCGAAGGCGTTGGCAAAGCCACGCTGGCGCGGCGTTTCGGCGCAGCTTTGCTGGGCGCTTCTGGGAAAAACGACGCCAATAAAATCGAGCAGGACGACCTCAGCCTGGAATCCAACATGACGCTGATCGCCGACCGCGAAAAATGGGCGTCGGATAAGCGCAATGACGATCCGCTGGTATTTTCCTCGCACCCGGATTTCACCACCTTCGCCCCCGACGGGCCTCTGCGGCAAATCACCATCGCGCAGATGCGGCTGTTGAAGGAGCGCGCTCCGCTGAAACCTCTGCGCGGAGCGTGGAAGATCTTCTTGATCGACTCCATTGACAAGGCCAACGAACAGGCCGCCAACTCGCTGCTCAAGACGCTGGAGGAACCGCCGCCGCATCTGCTGCTGATCCTGACTGCTCGTAACGCCTACGACCTTTTGCCGACGATCCGCTCCCGCGCGGTTCCGTTTTACTTCGGGCGATTGAATGAAGCGCAGATGCGCGCGTTTCTGTCATCGCGCAAGGTTGACGACGCCGGACGCAGGCTCGCGCTGGCGGAAGGCTCGCCCGGCGTGGCGGTGTCGATGGATCTGGAAGCATATGATCGCCGCCGCGGCGCGATGCTGGCTCTGCTGAAAGTCGCCGGAGGATTGGAGCCTTTCACTTCCTGGATGAAGCACTCGGAGTCGATCGCATCCCGGCGGTCAGAAAAGATCGAAGTGTACCTGGAAGTGCTTTACGCGCTGCTGGGAGATGTGGCCCGGCTTGCGCACGGCGTAGCCGACATCCGCAATCAGGACGTCGCAGGCGAATTGCGCGCCGTGGCGGCGAAGGTTTCCTTCGAGTGGTTGAGGGCCGCTGTGGAGCGCGTGGATCAACTGGTGGAGCTGGCGCGGCGCAATATCCAGAAATCCCTGGCGCTGGACGCGCTGGCCGTCCAATTGCGCTCCCGCTAGCGCTGTGCTATCCAAGAGTTAACAGCGTTTTCTTTGCTCAAGGAGCAACTCCCGTGGACCCCGCAAACCGTAGGCTGATCCGGCCCTCAATGAATGAGGTAAAGGAACAGAGAAGCCCAGCCCCTATCCGCAAGGAAGGGCCGCCCAAGAAGGTGTTGCCGCCCGAACAAACCAACGCCGAAAATTTCTATTACCTGAAGCAGATGCAGGCCAAAACGCCGATGACCATCGTGCTGAAGGATGGCGAAATGCTCAAGGGCATCATCGAGTGGTACGACAAAACCTGCCTGAAGGTGAACCGCGACGGCGAGCCCAACCTGCTGGTATACAAGTCGAACATCAAGTACATGTACAAGGCGTAACGGGCGATTCGGCCTGAAGAAATCGGGACTTTCCCCTACGCTTGGCTTGGCGCGGGAGTTCGATGGCCAATCATGCTCACTGATCAAGTCAGGAATCTGCGGCGGGGCCTGGACCTTGCGCCTCCCGCCATGGATATCCGTAAACTATTTCCGATGTTTGCTCCCGCCAGTTTTTTTGCGGGCGGGCGATGGCCCGGCCCATTTGAAGTCCTCGCTGCCAAAGGCATCGGGTTGACTTGGGCCCTGGATATCGAGGGCGGCGGGATGCGTTACCTGGACCGGCCCATGTGCGCGCTTTGGGAAGGCGAGAACGTGGATTGGAAGGCTGCGGCGATGGCGAATCTCCGGGCGTCAACCAAGGACATCTTCACCCACCGGGTGGGCCGCAGATCCGGCGACGGAATCTTCGCCGGGGCGCTGATGCATCCTGACGGCTGGGGACCCTCGCGGCTGTTGCTGCGCGGGGCGCTGGAGGAAGCTTTTCCGGAGGGCTATCGCATCGCCATCCCGGAGATGAGCTTCGCTCTGGCCATTTCATGCCGCTTGGATCAAGAGGAAGAAGGGTTCGTCGAAGACATGGTGGCGAAGTGCTTTCAGAGCGGCACTCGACCGCTGGCCCCGCGCATTTTCGAGGCTACGGAAATCCTGCCGAAAGATATGCTGGTGGATTCCGCGCTGTGAGATAGTTCTCCACAAAGACCCGCGCCTGCCGCAGCAGCAGTTCATCCGAAGCCGGTGCCTCCGGGTTCGGGAAATCGAGAATGCCGTGTCTGAGTGGGGCGTGATCCCTTTCAAGGATGTAGACGACTCGGAGGCGGTCGCCGCTGTCTTCGGTAATCGAAAAGCGCACGGCGTCGGCGGCGCCGGAAGCAGGGAAATGCTCGCAAACGCCGCGCGCGTATCCGCTATTGCAGAGCTCACGTTGATGCTCTTCCGGTGGAGTGAAGGACGCGCCGGCTCCCGGCAAAGCGGCATTGCAGAAACCGAAACAGGCGTCGCCCAAGGGCAGCCTGGGAAGGTGGATCCAGGCCAAAGGCTCCAGCTTCCCTTGGGGAGCGAAAAACGGACAGGCCACGCCGCTATGCTAACAGAGCGGTATGCTAACAGTTTGGACGCCACTCGCATCGACATCTTAAAGCAGTTACTGGAACAGAATCCCGCCAGCACTTTCGCACGCTACGGTTTGGCGATGGAGTACGTGAAGGCGGGAGAACTGGAAATGGCTATTGCTGAGTTTAAGGCCGTCGCGGCGGCCGACCCAGGCTACTCGGCCGCATATTTTCAGGGAGCGCAAACCCTGGAAAAGCTGGGGCGGCTCGGCGATGCCCGGGGGCTCTATCGTGAGGGGATCGCCAAAACAAGGGATGACCACGCCCGTGCGGAAATGCAGGCCGCGCTGGATGTACTCGGTCCCGATGACTAACAGCCATATGATTTATACCCATGTGGCGAATGGAAAGATATACTGATGTTCATGCGCCACGCGGGTCTCGTTTTTCTTGCCGCTCTCACCGCAGGCCCGCTGTTCCCGCAAGCCGTCAAACAGCAGCCAACCGGAGCGCTGGACTCCAATCCCACTTTATTTGTCGTGCTGGCCGCGGCCAACGCCTCGGGATACGACACCGGAATCGATTCGCCCAGTGGCAATCCGTTGCGCCAGATCGTGCGCGACCGTCTGGCGAAACAGAAATTGACCTCGCTGGGGCCGCTGCGGTCCCTGCTCAAGAGCGTTCGCCCCAGGGATCCTGAAGCGGAGCTGAACCGTTACGTCGAGTTTTCGATTTTGTCCGCGGGACCGCCCGAGTTCAAGCCCGTCCGTTCGGATTTGCCTCGCCCAGCCGACCTGGCCGGTCTGGACGAACTGCCTCCGCTCCTTGCCGATTTCTACAAGGAGGCTCATCTGGATGAACTCTGGCATGAGCTCCAGCCCCAATACGACGACTTCATCGAGGAACTCGGGCCGCCGGTGCGGCGTGCGCTGCTCGAAACCAACGGATATCTGCGCAACGATTCCAGCGGATACCTGGGGCACCGTTTTCTCGTCTGGGCAGAGCCGCTGGGCGCGCCCAATCAGGTGCAGGCGTTCACGTATATGGACGATTACAATGTGGTCGTCACGCCCGCCGCGGCAATACCTTCCGACGACATCCGCCACGCTTACCTGCATTACATTCTGGAGCCGATCGTCATCAAATACGCGGCCGAGGTTCAGACCAAGGCGGCGCTGTATAACTATACGCAGAATGCGCCCCTGGTAGCCGAAGTCTACGCGCGCAACCAATTTGTGGAACTGGCGACGGAGTGCTTCATCAAGGCCGTCGAAAGCCGCATTGCGAAAAAGCCCGCGATGGCGGAGCAGGCCATGCGGGAAGGCTATATCCTGACGCCGGCCTTCGCCGAGCAACTGGTAGCCTACGAAAACCAGGAAACCAGTCTGCGCGTGTATTTCCCCGATATCGTGGATAAGATCGACGTGAAGCGCGAGCAGAAGCGCTTGGCTAACGTGCAATTCCTGACGGAGCGGGCGGTGCGCACGGTGCATGTCTCGGTTGCGGCTCCCGCGCCTCCGCCGGTGTTGACCGGCGCTGCCAAAACGCTGGATGATGCCGAGCAGGCTTTTACCGGCCGCAAGGCGCCGGAGGCCAAGGAGCTGTTCCTTCGGGCTCTCCAGGAGACCGACCAGAATCCGATGCACGCAAAGGCGTATTATGGTTTAGCGCGTGTAGCCTTGCTGGAGAAGGATCCGGACACTGCGGAGCGTTTGTTCCATAAAGTTCTGGAGTTGGATCCCGATCCGGGCACCAAATCCTGGAGCCTGCTTTACTTAGGAAGGCTGTCGGATAACATGCAAGACGGCCGCCAGCAGGCGATTGAATTTTACAAGACGGTTTTGACCGTCGAGGGTGTGCCCGACCAGGTGCGCCAGGCGGCGGAGCAAGGTATCAACCAGGCATTTACAAACAAGAAATGAAGGTAAGGAGTTTCAGGATGAAAATGAAAATGATAGCGGTGACTGCGGTCCTTGCGGGAATGGCGGCCTTCCTGCCGGCGCAGGATAAGCAACTGCCTCCTGCGTCCGTCCCGAAGGGTAAGGGTATTTCGGCCAAGGAAGCCGCGGCGATCAAGAAGATTTCCGACGCCAAGAGTCCCGCTGAGAGGATTGCCGCTGTGGACGCCCTGGTCACCAATTTTGCGGACACGATCTTCAAGGGCGAGGCGCTCTACGAAGCTGCCGAAGCCGCCGACCAGATGCAGGACTTCACCAAAGCGATCTCCTACGGCGACCTTTCCATTGAAGCCGATCCCAAGTCGGGCTCCGCGATGCAGGCCAAACTGCTGGTAGCGGGGGAACTGGCGCAGCATACCGGGAAAAACGATCTGGACAAGGACATGAAGCTGGCCAAGGCGGAAAAGTACGTGAACGAGGCCCTGGAGATGCTTCCCACCATTACCAAGCCGGAAGGCGTGAAGATCTCGGATGCCGATTGGGAAGCCTTCAAGAAGGATAAGACTTCGGAGGCGCACAGAGACCTGGGCTTGATTGCCACCGCTCGCCAGAAATACGATGTGGCGGCAACAGAGTTCAAGACCGCGGTCGACTTGGAGACCATGCCGGATATCATCGTGATGGTGCGCCTGGGGAATGCCTACAACGAGACCAAGAACTACGCCGGGGCGAAGGCGATTCTCGCGAAGGTGCTGGCCACGCCGGATCTCAATCCACAAGTGAAGCAGTTCGCGGATCAGGAAATGAACCGCGCGAATGCGGGCCTCAAGAATGCCAAGTAGCGGCCAGCCAATGTAGCGATAAACCAGGAGACTGAAAAACACCTGCAAGACCAAGGGCCGCGCATCCAGCGGGATGAACGCGGACGAAAAAAGGCTCGGCCGGCCTGCTCCGGCCGGCTTTTCTCCTGCTCGCTTTTTTCTTGCTCCGGCTCGCCTTTTTTATGAGCGTGGATCTTGAGGTTCTCGAACGGAAGTTAGGCTATTCTTTCCACGATCGTGGATTGCTTGCCAGAGCCCTCACCCACACATCCCACATTTACGAACAGCCTTCCATGGGAACTCCCGAGGGAGATAATGAGCAACTCGAGTTCCTGGGCGACGCCATCCTGGGTTTCGCGGTCAGCGAATACCTGGTTCGCCATAATCCAGGCTATCCCGAGGGCCGTCTTTCCAAACTCAAAGCGCACCTGGTCAGCGCCGTCCGCCTGCACGAGGTCGCGCAGGATCTAGGCCTGGGAGAATTCCTGTATTTGGGCCGCGGAGAAGAGATGAGCGGAGGGCGCAACAAGAAAGCGCTTCTTTCCGACGCCGTGGAGGCTTTGATCGCCGCGCTGTATCTGGATGCCGGACTGGAGATGGCCCGGAGCTTCATCGAAGATCGGGTGGTGGGTGGAATCCCGGCTGCCGAGGAGGGCCTGGAGGCTTCGGTCTGCGACCACAAAAGCGCGCTCCAGGAAATGGCCCAGGCGCTGAAATTGCCGCCTCCGAGGTATGTGGTGGTGGACGAGGATGGGCCTGAGCATTCCAAGACCTTCACCGTAGAGGTCCGGCTGGGCAAGGACTGGGTCAGCCAGGCGCAGGGCCTCTCCAAGAAGAGCGCCGGGCAGAAGGCGGCCCAGCAGGTGCTCCAGCAGTTGAGCGAATGGGGCAGGTAGGCCGCCTCAACCGCTAAATTCGAAACCCAGCCGCGACCAAAGGAAGCGGTATCGGCTGCCATGCCGTGGGTTACCGCTCCCTAGAGTCGCGGCTCGGAATGTGGTTCCTTCATCCCGTTCCGCCGCCGGAAACACTTATCCTTCAACTTTGATCCTCTTTTTTGAGACGATCATTCGCGCAGGGTATTGAAGATTTCTCAGATTGTCTCATAATACTGAATACGTGCTCTTCCGATGGGTGAGGGAGGGTCCGGAGCGGGAATGGTGAACGCAGAGACTCCATTTCGATGGCTGACGCCCCTGCGGGGAGCGGCTATTCTACTGTGTCCGTTGGGATTGCAGGCCCAGGCGCCGATGGGAGTCGCGTTGCGCGTTCCCGCCGCCGACCTGGCGATCCTGGAAACCCGCGAAGTCCGGAAGGATCTGGCATGTACCGTGACCCCGGACAAACCTGAGTTGGGCTTCGATCTTCGCTTCCACGGCGGATTTGATGTGAGCGTGCCGTTGAGCGAACTTTCGGGACCAGAGAACCAGCTCACGATCCTGTTCCGGGTGACTCCGGATCTCCACAAGGATCAGCCGCGCTATTTCTTTCAGCACATCCATGTGCCGGAGATCGCCGATGATGCGAAAGGCGACGCCAATCTGCGCGGCATGGTGGATCTGGGCGAGGGCAGCTATCACGTGGATTGGCTGATGCGCGACCGCAGCGAACGGGTTTGCTCCTTCTATTGGGACTCGGACGCGGTTCTGCCGCCCAAGGACAAGCAAATCGAGCTGAATCTGCCTCCGGGCACGGTGGAACGAATGGCCGTGGAGCAGTTCGGCGAGGAACCGCCGGTGGAGCGGGCGCAAGCTGCGCCGCCCCTCAATATCAAGGTGCTGGTGAATTTCGCGCCGCAGTACTCAGATGCGGCCGCGTTGCGTCCTATAGATACGATCGCTTTGGTGACTATGCTGCGCCGTATTGCCCGCGAACCCCAGTTCGGCAAATTCTCGCTGGTGGCGTTCAATATTCAGGAGCAGCGCGTGCTTTATCGCCAATCCAGCGCCGACAAAATCGACTTTCCTGCATTGGGCGACGCGGTCCACCACATCAAGCTGGGAACCGTGGACGTGAAACATCTGGCGCAAAAGCACGGCGAGAGCGAGTTTTTGACGGATTTAATCAAACGGGAAGTGGCAGCCGGGGGGGACCATCCGGACGCGGTGATCATTGCAGGCCCCAAAATCATGATGGACGATTCGGTGGCCGAGGATCAGATCCGGCCCCTGCTGACGGATGTGGACTTCCCGGTTTTTTATGTGAATTACAACCTGTATCCCCAGGATATGCCGTTCAAGGATTCCGTCAGCCACGCAGTAAAGTTGTTCCGCGGGACGGAGTACACCATCAGCCGGCCTCGCGATCTGTGGTTTAGCGTGACCGATCTGGTCTCGCGTATTGTAAAATCGAGGCATGGGCGGACGGCCAATCCAGGAGCCTCCCAGTGAGTCCCGCATGATCCGCTGGCCGATTACGCTTGCGTTTCTGATTGCGCTGCCGGCGCTCGCGCAAGATCCTAAATATGTAAACCGGTTGGCCCCCTACGTGAATTCGCCGACGCGGGTGGTGGACCGGATGCTGGAACTGGCCAACATCCGTCCCGGCGAAACGGTCTACGATTTGGGCTGCGGAGACGGCCGGATTCTGATCGCGGCCGTGCAGAAGTTCAAAGCCAGGGCCATCGGCGTCGAGATTTCCCCGAAGATTGTGGCGGAAGCCCGCTCCCGCATCAAGAAGGCCGGAGTGGGCGATCGGGCACAGGTGATCCAGGGCGACCTGCTCGAGACCGACCTGACCGGCGCAGACGTGGTGACGATTTACCTGGCCACTTCGCTCAACGAAGAGCTGCGGCCTCGCCTGGAGAAGTTCCTCAAGCCAGGCGCGCGCGTAGTTTCCCACGATTACGCCGTGCCGGGATGGAAGCCCACCCAGGTGGTGCAGGCGGAAGGCCGTCAACTGCACCCAATTTATCTGTACCAATTCCCTCCAGTAAAGCAGTAAACGAGCGCAGTCTTCGCCGGTTTTGAGCCGAAGTTCAACGCCAAGGCCATCGGCGTCGAGATTTCGCCGAAGATTGTGGCGGAAGCCCCGGTCCCGCATCAAGAAGGCCGGAGTGGGCGATCGGGCACAGGCGCCGTGCCGGGATGGAAGACGGGTCTTAATCTTCGGCCGGCGTTCTTTCGGCGTGTTCGATCACCAGAAACTCGAGCGGGCCCTTGGTGGAGTTGAGCCTCAACCCGAGTTGCTCCTGAATCGCGGTGAGGAGATCGGGAGCGGAAGGCGGATTATCGGCGGGTGCCGCGGCCGTGCTTCGTGCGTACTGCATGCTGAAGTCGTACTTGGCGGTCAGCCCGGTCTTATCGATAACCGGGTTGGCGGCCGTGCTCAAGTAGTCCGCCAACTGCGCCATGGTCTGGTTCCCGCCCCAAACCAGGCGAACGCCTTCCCTGGCCATGACCACTCCCTGGATGCCGGTCCAGCCACCGGAAGAACGCATGAACCCGTCCTGGTCTCGAGTGAACGTCGGGCGAGGCGGCGCGGCCGGAGGGTCGGCATCTTGTGGTGAAGTGGGCTGCGCCACCGATTCCTTCATCTTCGGCCCATTCTTGGCCACCACCAGTTCGTAAACCGGGAACGGCCTGCTTTCGCGATGAAGAGCCAGCTTGAAACGGTCCGCCAGAAGATTCCTGAGCATCTGGTTGACTTGCTCCTTGGTTGCGCCCGGCCGTATTGTCGCGGTGATGACGTAGCGTTGCATTCCGAGCCATTCAGGGCCTGAGATCTGGTACCTCTTCACGCCATAGGCGGCCATGAGCAGGTCTTGGAACGAGAGGTTCAGATAGGTGATCCGGCCCGGATCGGAGGTTCCGGGGCCGCCATCCGTGCGCAAAGGGAACGCACCGGCGGGCGTGAACAGCTTCACGGATGCGGCTTCGAACTCTTCTTTCGGCGCGGGCTGGCCCAATCCAGCCATGGACGCGATGAGGAAAATGCCAGTCAGAACGCTCGCTGCTCGCATGGGTTCAAACTCCTCGTTTTTAAATAATATCTCGTGTCCCGACCGCCGGCGGCGTCGGAGCGGCGGTAGGCTCTGTTATGCTGTGCTCAAGGGCCCACCCTCGCGCGAGAGCGCAGGCACGCATGCTTCTCATTCCTTTGCGCTCCTCCGAGCGCGTCTACGCTACAGCCAAAGTCACGGCGGGACTGATCGCGGTGAACGTCGCGATATTTCTATACCAGGCTTCTTTGTCGCCTCGCGCCCTCAACGAATTTGTCACGCAGTGGGGCATCGTCCCGGATCGCCTGAATCTGGCTTCACTGGTGACCTCCATGTTTCTGCACGGAGGATGGCTGCATATTCTGGGCAACATGCTGTTCCTCTGGGTCTTCGGGCGCAATGTCGAGGACTTGGTCGGAGGCATCCGGTATTTGATCCTGTACCTGGTGTGCGGGATCGCGGCGGGAGTCGTCCAGATCATTGCGAATCCGTCTTCGAACCTTCCTACTATCGGCGCCAGCGGCGCGATCGCCGGGATCATGGGAGCATACCTGATCCGCTTTCCGCGTTCGCACATCCGGAGCCTTTTCTGGCTGATCTTCTTCACCACTCTGGATATCCCCGCGGCGGTTCTGCTGCTGTATTGGTTCGCCATTCAATTCGTCAGCGGGTTTATGTCGCTGGGAGAAAGCGATTACAGCGGGGGCGGGGTGGCGTGGTTCGCGCACGTCGGCGGGTTCATTGCCGGGATGCTGCTGGTGCGCCTGTTTCCGGATCAGCGGAAGTGGCGCGCGTGGTATTCGGATGAGTAGGGAGTCGCTGCAAAGGGCCGGGGCGGCCCTCGATTCCGAAAGGCTGCCGATTCTGAGCCGCGACCGCAGGAACGCGGTCCTGTGATTTTCCCGGCGTCCTGCTAATCGAATAGGTCGGCGACTTTCACGGAGAAGCCGGGAAGCAAGTCCGGGGCTTCCAGAAGGTCGTTCCCATGGAGCGTGCGCTTTGCACCGGAGGCTTCGAAGACTTCGACTTTCTGATTCTTCGGGTAGACGACCCAGACAGTGTGGGTGCCCAGATCTAAGTACCGTTTGACCTTGCTTGTCGTCTGGCGAGGGCCGTCCGATGGAGAAAATACTTCGACAGCCAGATCGGGAGCGCCATTCGCGAAGCTCTTGCTGCGGATGGCATCGACTCGGGCTTTGCGGACGAAGGCGACGTCGGGGGCGAAGACCGTTCGGTCATTCAGGCGGAATCCTGTATCCCCGCCGTAGACGCGGCCGAGTTTGTGCTTCCGGACGAAGTTGCTCATGAGCACCAGTAAATCCGCTTCCACATGGCCGTGCTCCTCTCCCGCAGGCGGCATCGTGATCAGTTCCCCTTCGTCGAGTTCGATTTGCACCGAATCGTCGTCGGGCATTCGCGCCAGATCGTCAGCAGTCAGGAGCGTCTTGGTGGCCATGCACCAATCTTACACCCCAGCCAGAACGCGCTCAGTGGTGGTGAGCGCGCCGCCGGCGGCGATGAAATCCACGATCATCGTCGCGCCTACCGCGGGGTCGAGCTCCTTGATTGCGTCGGTGACCAGTTCGACCCGGCGACCGGTTTCGAGCAGTCCGAACACGGCATAGCGGACGCAAATCTCGGTGACGACTCCGTAAACCACGCAGCGTTGCGCGCCCAGGCGGCCGAGCAAGGCGGGAAGGTTCACGTTGGTGAAGCAATCAAGAGATTGCTTTTCGAGCAGGATCTGTTGCGCTGAATCGAGGGCGGGAAGGCCGGGGAGGTTGGGAACGATTACACGCTTTTCGAGAAGCGTCGACGGCGGCTTGCGCTGGCCCGGCGTTCCGGCGATGCAGTGCGGCGGCCAATCGCGAAACTCGGGATCGCTGGGGGTGTGGGCGTCGGTGGTTGAAATTACGGGGATGCCGTGGCTTGCAGCCCAGTGGTTGAGAGCCGCGACGCGGTCTACGATGGCCTCGGATCCGGGAACGTAGAGCGCGCCGGAGGGATCGAGGAAGTCGAGTTGGGTGTCGACATCAAAGAAGACTGTCATCCGGATGGGCTCCCCATGTCCCACTGCGGCGAACCTCTTCATGCAGCGCCTGTAATTCTGAGCTTATCAGCACTCGCCAAGCCTGGGATTCGAACAGGCTGTGGCACGGGATGGGCAGCTTTGCGAGGCACTCAGAGGCATGCCGGCGAATGTGGGCGGCGCTGGGAAGAGGCTCCAGAAGCCGGCCTCCCAGGATGACTGGATGCAGCAGCGCTTCGATTCCGGCGTCAAGCGTGCCGCCGCTGCCGCCGGGGCAGGAAGGGCATTCACTCGACCGCGCCAGCAGGTCATGATCGGCATAGCGAAATACTTGCTTGGTGCCGGGAAGCGTGGCCTTGTCGTCGCTGAGCTTGAGCGTGTAGCGGCCTCCTAGCTCAACCATTTTGTAGACCACGCTGAGCGCTGGGGCGTCGGCTGAAGTGGCCAGTTCCGTTCCCACTCCGAAAACATCGATGGGCGAGCCTGCGGCTACCAGCTCCTGAATTTTGTATTCGTTCAGATCGCCTGTGGCCATGATCTTCGCGCCGCGAAGGCCGGCGTTATCCAGGATGCCGCGGACGACTGGCGCCAATTCCACCAGGTTGCCGCTGTCGAGCCGCACGCCCCAGAGCGGCGTACCGAGGGCGGCGGCGCGTTTCGCGCCTTCGAGCGTATCGTAGGTGTCGATCAGGTAGACGGCGCTTTCGCCCAGCAGGTTTTGCAATTGCTCAAAGGCCTGGTGTTCGGTAGGGAACGACATCACCCAGGCGTGCGAAGCCGTTCCGAAGACCGGCAACTGGTAGCGCAGACCAGCCTCGGCGTTGCTGGTTCCGGCGCACCCGCCGATATAAGCCGCTCGCCCGGCGAGCACCCCCGCTTCGGGCGAGTGCGCGCGGCGCGTGCCGAATTCCACCACATCGCGGCCCATTGCCGCTTTGACTACGCGGGCGGCCTTGGTCGCGATCAGGGACTGAAATCCGATGGTCGAAAGCAAATACGTCTCGGCGATCTGCGCTTCTACCAGCGGGGCGCGGACGGTGAGAAACGGCTCACCCGCGAACATGGGAGTGCCTTCCGGAACGGCGAACAAGTCTCCGGTGAAACGCAGGCCCGCAAGCATTTCGAAAAACTCGGGGGGAGTGCGCTGGAACTGGGGCAGGGCACGCAGATAGTCGAGTTCTTCGGAGGTGAAGCGCAAATCGAGAAGATACTCGGCGGCCTGAGCGAGGCCGGCCGCAAGAATGAAATTACGGTTGTGCGGGAGCTTGCGGACGAATAATTCAAAGGTTGCGCGCTCGCGGGTTTTGGCGGCCTGGAAGTAGCCGGCCGCCATGGTGAGCTGATAGAAATCGGTGAGGAGGCCGACCGGCACGAACTAAATGCTCCATTTCATGAATGCGGTCTCGAATCCCGGAAGACCGCTCCCTCTGGTCACGGCCCGGCGAGCGGCATCTTCGGAGCCGCGGCCAGAGGGAGCGGGTTGCCTAATACGTTAGTGAACTGAGGTCAAACATGAAGCTCGGCTTACATTCGCTACTTCTTCGGTGCGGGCGGCGGAGGCGGAGCCGCTTTTACATCGCCGGCGGCGGTGCGTAGATCCTGCACGGTCATGGCGTCGAGCTGATAGAGCGTCGAATCGCCATCGCGGCGCGCGATGAAATCCTTGCCTGCGGGCGCGATGTCGACCTTCTCCGTGCGTTTACCCTGATCCGAGACCACGGTCATCGAAATCACGGGAGTGGTGAATCCCGTATCGACAAGCTTCGATGCCGACATGTCCCGCAGCTTGTCGATCAGGGACTGAACTGAAACGGAATCCATGGTTTTGCCTGAGGAGGTCCAGTTTTCGCCGGACTTCTCCACAGCCACGGTCTTGGCTCCGTCCTTGATCTCGACTTTCGACGGATCGTTGAACCCAAAATCGAAAATCTTCTTGTTGCGGAAGTCGTCCACCTTCTTGTCGAAGAACTTAGTGAGGTCGGCCGCAGTGAGTTTGTGAATGCCCTCGACCACGCTGGATTTGGCGTAGTAATCGTCCTTGGACTTCCGCACTTCCAGCGTCTGCTTCCCGGAAGGATCGGTCACCGTCACGGTGGCGACGACGGGCGCGGAAGCGAACGCGGTGGTATATTGCTTCTCGCCCTCGTCGGAAAGCGTGGCATCCATCTCCGCGTCTTTCAGGCGGCTGAGAAAATCCTCGACCTGGGTGCCATCCGCGCGCATCGTTTTGGGCTTGACGATCTGCCACTGATCCGATCCCACGCGATCGAATTCTATGGGAGGCTGCTTGGCGATATTGAGTTCCACCTTGCTGGCCGTATTACGATCGAAGGTCATCAGGTGCTTGTCGCGCAAATCCTTGGAGGACTTGTCCAGGCTGTCGCGGACCGACTTGCTCATGTCGAACAATCGCGGATCCCCCTCGATCTTGGCGTAGGTTGAGCCGGTGGGCGTGTCCTCGCCTACCAGAAGAGTGGTGGTCTTGCCGTTCGCAGTGGTGATTTTTACGGTTACAACCGGAGGCGCAAGGCCATACGAAGCCAGATCGGTAACGTTGGGGTCGACCACGCGCTCCGCCGTAATCGACGAGGCTGCGGTAGTGAGGGTTCCTACCGTTCCCTGATCGGCCGTCAAGGGCTTAGGAGCGACAATCTGCCACTGGTTGGCATCGTTGCGTTTGATGACGGTGTTTTCGCCGTCACGATGATCCAGCTCGATCTGGCGAATATCGCCCTCGGTCAGCGAGATGATTTTGGGAGGAGCATCCGCCGCGGGCTTGCCTTCCTTGGCCGCCTCCTGCTTGTTGGACCACCACACCAGGCCGCCAAGCCCGGCCATCAGCACGGCGGCGATGATCAGGCGCGTGAGCTTCATGAGGACTTTATCTCCGCTTCCACCACACCCCCGCGCCGAACGCGATGATCAGCAGCGGAAGTCCGAACACGCTGGAATAGAACATGAGGCTGACCTGCCGGGCGTTCATGTTCAGCGGGTTGTCAGTGGGTTCCTTAGGCCGGATGGAGATGAGATCTTCGTCCGAGCTCAGCCAGCTGAGCATGTTCAGGAACAGGTCGCGGTTGCCGTTGAAACTGAACACGTAGTTGGAGGGGAAGCCGGAGGAGCCCACCACGACGAAGCGTCCGTTGCCATTCTCTTTGCCGGTGGTGTACGTTCCGGCCGCGCCCAAGGTGAACGGGCCCTTGGCGTCATCCTTAGAGGGGCGGACTTCGCCCGAGGAAAGATTCTTTGTCGCGATGCTGTCGTCGGACGTCTCAAACAGCTTGTCCACCATGGTCTTGTCGCCGTTCTTGACATCCAGCGACCGGGCCAGCGGGAAAGCGGTCCAGACGTCCTTCATGTCGCGTACGATGGCTTGGTTGTCGTAAGAAGTGACGATGGGCAATTCCGGGCCGGCGTTATACAACTGGCCCACGCCGCTCAAATCCAGGACCAGATTCTTTTCCGGAGTGACGCCCCACCCCGATAGAACGTTCATCAGGGCGTCGTTATCGTCCACTTCGGCTGCCGCAAACTTGAACGGAGGGTCCAGGAGGAACAGCACGCGGCCGCCGTTTTCGACATACATCTTGAGCGAGGCTACTTCGGGAGCGAGGTAATCGTGCTTGGGTCCGGCGACTACCACGATGGTGCAGTCCGCGGGGATGGCCGGATCCGGGAGCAACTTGATTTCCTTGGTCTTATAGTTGCTCTTCTCGATCTGCTGCTTGGCCGTGGAATAGCCGTCTTTGCTGGTGTCGTCGAGCGAATGCTCGCCGGAGCCGAGAGTAAAGCAGACGGTGCGGTCGCCGCCTTTGAGGACGCCCACGATTGCGCCGGTGATGTCCTCTTCGGTCAGCCCCTTGGCCTCGCCCTTCTTGTTGCCTACCTGGACGAAGATGTTGGGGATGGGATTCTTAACGCCGGCGGCGAGGGCCTGAGTCCGGTTCTTTTCTACGTCCTCATAACGCACCGTAATTTTCGGGGAAAGGTTCTGATAGCGGTCGAGCAGATCCTTTGCTTCCGTGAATCCGCTGGGCTGGCCCCAGTACGTGATGGTGACGTCCTGTTTCAAATTCTTCGCGATCTTGTCGGTCTGGTCGGACAAGGTGAACTTTTTGTTCGCTGTGGCGTCGTAGCTCTTGTTATAGCGGTTGGCAAGGAAATTCAGTCCGCCGAGCAACCCGATGACGATGATGGAGTACAGGACGCCAGTGGCCAGATTTGCGGCGCGGCGCTTACTCGCTTGTTGTGCCATTACGCCCTCCACCGGATCGATTCCATGGCTCGACCGGTAAGGAACAGGCCCAGGAAGATCATGCTTATAAAGAAAAAGGCGTCCTTGGAATCGAGGACGCCTTTGGAAAACGAATCCACGTGATCGACGATCGACAAATAGCCGACCGTGCGCGTGATTACGGTGCTATCGAGCGACGAAACCCAACCGACCACCCAGAGCAATAAGTTGATTCCGAAGCCGGCCACGCAAGCGACGATCTGATTGCGCGTGCAGGCGGAAGCGAAGGAGCCCAGGGCCAGCATGCAGCCGCCTTGTAACAGCAGTCCCAGATACCCGATCAGCATGGGTTTCCAGGACGGCTTGCCGTAGAGATACAGGCTCACCAGGTTGATCAGCGAAATGCTGAGCATCGCGGCATACAGAATGACCGCGGCCACCCATTTGCCCAGGATGATTTCCCAATCGTGCAGCGGCGAGGTGACCAGCAGTTCGATGGTTCCGGTGCGCTTCTCTTCGGCGAACAGCCGCATGGTAATCATGGGCGTCATAAACAAGCCGATCACGCCGACGTTTGAAAGCAGACTGCGGACCACCCATTCATTGACGTCCATGGGTTGGGATTGTCCCATCATGGCGGCGCGCATGCCTTGGGCGACAAAGCTGTAAGTGGCGATGTAGAAAAAGTAGCCCGTAATCAAGGCGAAGAAAAACATGACGCCGTAAGCGATGGGAGAGCGGAAGTACGAGCTCAGTTCCTTGCGGCAGATAGTGAAGACGTTCATTGCGATTCTCCTGTGGAACTGCCGGACGTCGAGCTACCTGAGGACGGGCTGGTCTCAATAAGCGCCGGCGCTTCCGCCGCGATCGCATCGTCCGGTTTGTGCTCGGTGGTCAATTGCAGGAAGATCTCCTCCAAGCTCAATCCGACGGAGCGCAGCTCATTCAGGTTCCAGCCGGACTCGATGATCGCGCGGGCCAATTCGGGGCGGATCTGGCGGCCCTGGAGGCTCTCCACGGTGAAGCGTTCGCGGCTATCTTTCGATTCCTTGTGCAGTACGCGGCTGACGCCGGCCACCTGCTCCAGCTTCTGCTGGACCTGGGTCAGGAACACTTGGCCGTCAGAGCCGGGCGAACGGGGCGCGACTTCGACCGATACCATTTCGGAACCGTGCAGCCGGCTGGTAAGGTGCGCCACCGTGTCGGTGGCAACCAGCTTGCCCTTGGCGATGATGATGACGCGCTCACACATGGCCTCAACCTCAGGCAGAATGTGGGTGGAAAGAATAATGGTGTGGTCGCCCGCGAGGCCGCGGATCAGATCGCGGGTCTCCATGATCTGGTGCGGGTCGAGGCCGGAGGTGGGTTCATCCAGAATCAGAACGTCGGGATTGTGGAGAATCGCCTGCGCCAGCCCCACGCGCTGCCGGTAGCCTTTGGACAGCTTCCCGATTTCCTTGTTGCGGACGTCGGCGATAGCGCACTTTTCCATGACTTCGTTGATGCGCTTAGGAAGGTTAGCCTTGGGGACGCCTTTGATGCGGCCCACAAAGTTCAGGTATTCGATGACTTCCATTTCGGGATAGACCGGAGGGCTCTCAGGTAAATACCCGATGCGCTTCTTGACTTCCATGGGGCTTTCGAGGATATCGAAGCCGGCCACTTCAGCGCTGCCATCGGTGGGCGGCATGAAGCAGGTGAGCATGCGCATGGTCGTGGTCTTCCCGGCGCCGTTCGGGCCCAGGAATCCTACGATCTGCCCCTTTTCAACCTGGAAAGAGATGTGATCGACCGCGACATTGCGCGCGTATCGCTTGGTAAGGCCTTCGACTTTAATCATATTCAGTACTCAGGACGAGCAAGACCGCTCTTTAGTGAGCGTAGAACACTCAATAATATAGTGCGTCAAGGCCGGACTGTCAATAACGTCAGGGCGGGGTTGAGCCCGCGCGCCACTAAACTGCGGCGGCTGGGGCAACTTTCTTCTTGGAGCTGCGCCGCTTCTCCGCGGGCGGTTGACGATCGCTCTTCTTGAGATTGGGGAGGACGATGGACAGGACGAATTTTTTCTCCCCATGATCGTCGAACTTAATGACGATGTACTCTTCGGTGCAAGACAGTACGCTGCCTAGCCCAAACTTGGGGTGCTCGACCTGAGCGGCCTGAGCGAAGGGCGGTTTATTAGCCATGGAGTAGGGTGATCCTTAAGAAAGCTTTCGTATTTTATTGTAACAAAAGAAGAAGCTGGATTCAAAGCGGCGATTGAACGGAATTTGTCGTTGAGGTTACGCTCATTGTCGCTGGGGGGGAACCTTTCGCCGGGATGCGGTGTCCATCTGAGGGAAGAGGATCCTGGTAAGATAAGTGCTAGGCGTGGCAGATACCACCGTTGGCTTCCAATTCGAAGCATCCCTCCGAGTGCCGGGGCCCGCAGGCTCTGAGTGTGAGGAGAGCGCGTTGCTGGCGGGGCTCCGCCTGGGCGATGAATCGGCTTACGAGATCCTGATTCAGCGCTACGAGAAGCCGGTATACAGTTTAGTGGCTCGCCTGGTGGACGATCCAGCCGACGCTGCCGATGCGGTGCAGGAAGTCTTCCTCAAGGTCTTCCGCAAAATCGGCTGGTTTCGGGGGGAGAGTTCGCTCAAGACCTGGATCTACCGGATTGCCGTCAATGAGGCGCGCAACCAGCGGCGCTGGTTCGGCCGGCACCGGAAACGTGAAGTGGGTTTGGATCCCCTTCCAGGGGAAGCGGTGGGGTGCGTGGATTGGTTGGAAGATCCGCAACGCTCGCCGTACGATATTGCGCTCGATCATGAGACTCGGGGGCTTATTGAG
Source organism: Bryobacteraceae bacterium (assembly GCA_036489835.1). Classification (GTDB taxonomy): domain Bacteria; phylum Acidobacteriota; class Terriglobia; order Bryobacterales; family Bryobacteraceae; genus Palsa-187. The sequence continues at coordinate 122,887 of DASXEY010000125.1, forward strand.
GACGCACTGAAGGAGGTGAGTCCGTCTTTCCGCGCAGCCCTGGTGCTGCGTGAAATTGAAGGTTTGAGTTACGAGGAGATCGGCGAGATTCTGGAGATTTCACTCGGAACCGTCAAATCCCGGATTCTGCGGGGCCGCGAGGCTTTGCGCAGAAGTCTAGGGGCCAGGCTGGAAGCATCGCCCGCGTTGCGGCTATCCCTTCAGCCTGCCGATTAAGAGGAATGAACGTAGTATGAGTCACGAATCTACACCATCGCACCACCAAGCCGTGGACTTGGCCGAGGAAAGATTACGCCGGGCTCTGCGCAGCTTGCCCACCCGCATTCCACCCGCCGGGTTGACGGTCGCCCTGCGCGTGATCGCCTCGCGCGAACGGCAGCGGTTTGTGGAACGGCGCAGTTTTCGTCAGATGTTTGCGGCTTGGCGTGAGCGCGCCAGCCTGGGCGCGGGCGATACGATGCGCTCCCTGGTATTGCCTTTGACCGGCGGCGTATGCACGGCCGTGGTGCTGTTCAGCACCTGGCTGGTGCCGACGTACCCGTTGCACGTCGATAGCGGCTTCGATGTGTCCACCATGCTGACCACCAGTAATGAGCAAGCGCACGCGGCGTGCCTGGCCTCTACTTTTTGCCGTCATGAAGCCACCGTGGCTGGAAGCGCAGCCATCGGATTGTCGGGTGACGCGGTGGTGGGTGTGACCGTGGACAATCGGGGAAAAGTGGTGGATATCGACATGATCAGCGGCTCGGATATACTCCACAATGCGGAACGCCGGCACCGGCTGGAGAATCTGTTGCTGCTTACGCCATTTGAGCCCGCAACCGAGTTTGGCCGTCCCGTGTCGGGCAGAGTGGTTCTGAGTTCCAGCCAGATCGACGTTAAAGATTAGTGGCCCGTATTCGCGAGTCCGTGAGCGTGAGCCCAACCGCTCCCTTTGGTCGCGGCTCTGAATCGAACTCGTTCCGAGCCACGACCATAGGAAGCGGTAGTGAAATGGAGCGCCGCGATTAAGTGGGGCGCCGTTTAGGGCAGCACTTCCTCACACGGAAATCCATTTTAGACCGCATCGCCTCTTCCGCCGTTCCTGAAAACCAACCCGACAACAATGCTTGCGTGATTGAGATTGGCGCGGGCCGAGGCGCGCTCACCGAAGCGTTGATGGAGCGGGCGGCGAAGGTGACGGCGATCGAAGTGGACCCCGTGCTGGTTCACTACCTGCAACAGAAGTTCCGCGACGCAGTGGAATCCGGGCGCCTGGAGCTGGTTGAAGGGGACGTGCTGAAGACGGAGTTTCCGGAGACGGGCGCGCCGATTACGATCGCCGGCAATCTTCCTTACTACATCACGTCACCCATTCTGGAGCGGGTTTTCGCGCTGGGTACGCGATGGGCGAGAGCGGTATTCCTGGTGCAGGCTGAGGTTGCAGCCCGGCTGGCGGCTTCGCCCGGAGGCCGCGAATACGGCTATCTGAGCGTACTGACGCAGATTCACGCGCGCGCCGAGATTCTGTTCGACGTGCCGCGCACGGCGTTCCGGCCCGCACCCAAAGTGGATAGCGCGGTGGTGCTGCTGGAGCCTCGCGACGCGGCGGGAGAGTGGAATCTTCCGGATAAGCGCGCATTCCTGCGGTTTGCCTCGGCGTGCTTCCAACACAAGCGCAAGACGCTGCGCAATAATCTCGCTCCATCCTATGGGAAGGAGCGGATGGACGCGCTGGCGGAGGGGCGTCTGCGGGCGGAACAGTTGAGCGTGCCGCAGTTGGCCGCCTTGTATCGCCAGTTGGAAGCCGCATGACGGAATCCTTGCCAGTGCTGATGAGCCAGGTGACGGCGTGCGAGCGCTGCCCGCGGTTGCGCGAATATTGCCGCGAGGTCGCCAGGGTCAAGCGCCGAGCGTATCTCGATTGGGAGTATTGGGGCCGGCCCGTGCCCTCCTTCGGCGATCCGCAGGCTAGGGTTCTGATTATCGGCCTGGCGCCGGGAGCACACGGAGCCAATCGAACCGGCCGGATGTTTACAGGCGACCGCTCCGGCGAGTTTCTGTATCGGGCGCTGTATCAAACCAGATTTGCGTCGCAGGCGGAGAGCAATTCGCGCGACGATGGGCTCACGCTTACCGGCGTCTACATCGCGGCAGCCGCACACTGCGCTCCGCCGGATAATAAGCCGGCTCCGGCGGAACTCGCGAATTGCCGTCCGTATCTGGAGCGGGAGCTGGATCTATTGAAAGAGCTTCGCGTGGTGGTGACGCTGGGACGCGTGGCTTTCGATACGTATCTCAGGATTTTGCGCGACCGCGGGAGGATTGCCAGCCGCTCGGCTTTCCGGTTCGGTCATGATGTGGAGCACCGCACCGGGCCGGATGCGCCTGTGCTGATCAGCTGCTACCATCCCAGCCAGCAAAACACTTCGACTGGGAAATTGACGGAAGCGATGCTGCGGCAGGTGTTCGTGCGGGCGCGGCGAATCGCGGGTTAGCTCGAAATTCCTAACCGCTTCCTCTGGTCGCGGCTCTGACTGGGGATTGATATTCATAGCGGTTTTACAGAGCCGCGACCGAGGGAAGCGGTTTAGGGTTCCGGCATACCCGGCGCGGTATACTTTCCATCAATCATGTCCGTCCCGACGAATCCCTCGCTTATGATCGCGGCGTCGCTGGCGGTTGCGGTGTTGGGGGCGTGGGGCGCTCTGAATTCTTACCAGGTGTCGGCGAGCTACGCGGAACAATATCCGGACGCGTATGGAGGGGAACGGGCGCAGACGCGATTTGCTCCGCTTGCCGGGCGTGTTCCAGCATCGGCGGTGCTGGGCTATTTCACGGATCTCGATCCAGGACAGGCAGCCTATGCTCCGGCGTTTCTGGCGGCGCAGTACGCGGTGGCTCCCGACACGCTTGTGTTTCTGGACGGGAAGGCGCCTCCGGAATGGGCGGTCGGCAACTTTTCCAAGCCCGCGGATTTTGCCTCGGCCGGCGCGGCGAGAGGTTACGCGATGGCCGCGGATCTGGGCAACGGCGTGATTTTATTCCGCCGCAAATCGTAAATGCTCTGGCTTGTCCCGCTGACGATTTCGCTGGCTTGCGGATGGTTTGTGGCTCGGGCTCTCACCGCAGGCGCGTGGAACGGGCCGCGCTGGGCGACGCTGCTGGTGGAGCTTTCGCTGGGTACACTGCTTGGCCCTGGCTTGGCGTCGGTGTTGTATTTCGCGCTGGTGGTGACAGGCTCGGCAAGCCGCGGCGCTGTTGTCGGAATGCTTGCGGCGTTACTGGCTGCTAGCGCCGGGTTGTGGTGGAAGCTTACGCCGGCAAGCTCGACTGCGGGCGCAGCGCTGGAAAATCGATTTCCATATGTATGGGCGTTGTGGATCGCCGTCGGCGTTGGGCTGGTTTTTTTCGTGATGGATTTTCAAACTGCGTCGAGCGCCAATCCGGCGGGCGAGTGGGACGCCATGTCGATTTGGAATCTGCGGGCGCGCTATCTGGCGTCGGGCGGCGATTCCTGGCGCCGCGCCGTTTCGTCTGAGATGGGCGGGCACATGACCGGCTCGACCCATCCGGGCTATCCTCTTTTCCTTTCGGGCTTCATCGCGATCCAGTGGTCGACAGCCGGAGGCTTCGACGAGATGACGCCCATCGCCGTCTCGCTCTTATTTGCCGCGGGGGCGATGATTCTGTTGGGCGCGAGCCTGGCAAGCCGCAGATCGGTGACGCTGGGGCTGCTGGCGTGGCTGGTATTGCTGGCTTCGGAAGTGTTTGCGTCGCAGGCGGCCGCGCAATATTCAGATTTGCTCCAGAGCCTTGCGTTTTTGAGCGCGCTGGTCTTGCTGGAAGCGGCAGGCGAGCACGCGGAGCCGCGCGTAGTGGCGGCGGCCGGGTTGGCGATCGGGCTTTCCTGCTGGATCAAGAACGAAGGCTGGCCGTTCTCGCTGGCCGCGTTGGGCGTAGGTTTGTGGCGCTTCCGCTCGCGTGGCGCTGTATGGCTGGTGGTGGGAGCTCTACCGGGTTTTCTCGCCACCGCAGTGTTGAAAATGTTTTTCGTGCAGGGGCGTGAAGACATGTTTCCTCGGACGGCAGCCGAGGCGATAGACAAGATCGCTGGCGCGGGCCGATGGTGGCAAGCCGCGCTCGGCTTCGGCAAAGCGATCTTCGATGCGGGCAGCCCGTGGACGCATCCGGTTCTGCTGGCGGCAGTGTTGGCGATCGCATTCCGCTTTGTGCCCGCGGCTGCGGTTCGAGGCAGGCTTTGGTTGTGGATTCCAATCGCGGCGACGGCTGCGGCGGAGTACGGCTTGTATCTGATCACCACCGCCAATCTGGACTGGCACATTTCGACGACTGTCAGCCGTCTGCTGGCGCAAATGTGGCCGTCGCTGATCTGGCTGTTTTTTCTGCTGCTGCGCGCGCCAGAGGATGCTTTTGCGCCGGCGCAACCAGCCGCCGCAGGATCGTCGGTTGCCAGATCGCAGCGCAAGCGACGGTAGACTAAGAAGAGTCGATGCGCACAATCTCTCGCGTGGCCGTGCTCGGAGCAGGCACCATGGGTTCCCGGATAGCCGCTCATTTTGCGAATGCTGGAATTCCATCGCTGCTTTTGGATTTGACCGTGGAGGCGGCGCGCAAAGGCGTCGACGCAGCGGTAACGCAAAGGCCCGGCGCTTTCTTTCTGGATTCGGATCGGGCGCTGATCTCGCCGGGTAGTTTCGACGAACATCTTGGGCAGATCGCCGATTGCGACTGGATTATTGAAGCCGTCACCGAGAACCTGGAGATCAAGCGGGGATTGTGGAAGAAGGTTGAAGATGTCGCGCGCGCGGATGCCATCCTTTCTACCAATACCAGCGGGATTCCTCTGCGCCGGATTGCGGAGGGTTTTTCGGCTGGCTTTCGCCGCCGTTTTCTGGGTACACATTTTTTCAATCCTCCCCGGTATTTGCACCTGCTGGAGGTGATTCCCGGCCCGGAGACCGATCCGGCGCTGCTCGATTTTGTATCCGGGTTCGCCGATCGGCGGCTGGGCAAGGGGGTGGTGCCGTGCAGGGACACTCCCAACTTTATCGGCAACCGCATTGGATTTTTTCTGCTCGGCACGATCGCCAAGATCGCGGTAGAAGACGGATACACCGTCGAAGAAGTGGACGCGCTCACCGGTCCGCTGATCGGTCTGCCCAAGAGCGCGACGTTCCGTTTGCTGGATATCGTCGGGCTGGACGTGGCGGCGTTCGTGGGCGAGAATCTGTATCACGCGCTTCCGGGTGACCCTTGGCGCGATCGCTACAAGTTGCCGGAGTTTCATCAGCGCATGCTGGAGCGCGGGTGGCTGGGCGAAAAATCCGGCCAGGGATACTATAAACGCGCGGGAAAGAGCCGCGAGTTCCATGCCATCGATCTGAAGACGCTGGAGCATCACCCGGCTAGGCAGCCGCAATTCCCGGCCGTGGAAGCGGCCAAGCACATCCGCGATCTGGGGGAGCGGTTGCGGACGCTGGTGTTGGGGACCGATCGCGCGGGAACATTTCTCTGGAAATTATTCAGCGACTATCTTCTGTATTCGGCGGAGTGCGCGCAGGAGATCGCCAGCCGCATTGTGGAAATCGATCGAGCTATGCGCTGGGGTTATGCTCACGCGCGCGGCCCTTTCGAGCTGTGGGACGCGCTGGGTTTTGAAGATGTCTGCGACCGTTTGAAATCGAATGGCCGCGCCTTGCCGGAACCGATTGCGGCCATGCGTCGAGAGGGGCGGCCATCGCTCTATGGACGTGCGGGCTCGGCGGTCACCTATTTCGATTTTGCTTCCGGCGATTACCGGCGGTTCGAGGAGCCGGGTATTGTTTTGGCTCGGCAGAAGCGCGTCAAGACGAATCCAGGGGCGTCTCTGGTGGATGTGGGCGACGGCGTTTTGTGCGTCGAGTTTCACAGCAAGATGAATACGATCGGCGAGGATCATTTCCGCATGATCCAGGCCGGATTGGAAGAAACCGGGAAGAACTTCGAGGCCATGATTGTGGCCAATCAGGGCGAAGTTTTTAGCGCCGGCGCCAATCTGATGTTCGTGTTGCTGGCCGCGCAGAACGGCGAATGGGACGAGCTCGGCGATATGATTCACCGTTTTCAGCAGATGAATCTGGCGATGAAGTATTCGAAGAAACCGGTGGTGGCTGCTCCGTTTTCGCGTGTCCTGGGCGGAGGAGCGGAAATCTGTCTACACGCGGCGGCGATGCAGGCGTCGGCCGAGACTTATATCGGCCTGGTGGAGGTCGGAGTGGGTGTGCTTCCCGCCGCGGGCGGCTGCAAGGAGATGCTTCTTCGCGTGGGCGATGCGCGGGCAATTGTGGAACGAATCGGGCAGGCGAAGGTGTCGAGCAGCGCCAAGGAAGCCCGGCAGCTCGGATTCCTGCGGGATGGCGATCGGATTTCCATGAACCCCGATCGGTTGATTGCCGATGCGAAAGAGCTGGCGCTGGATTTGGCGCGCAATTATACGCCGCCAGTGCGGGCTCAGGTAAAGGTCGGGGGCGAAGCCGCGTTTGCGCTGCTAAAGCTGGGGATTTGGAGTTATCGGCAGGGTGGCTATATTTCGGATTACGACGTCACTGTGCTGGAGAAGGTGGCCCACGTTATCTCCGGAGGCCGGCTTACCGGCGAGCAAACGGTTCCGGAACAGTACATTCTGGATTTGGAACGCGAGGCATTCTTGAGTTTGTGCGGCAATACGAAAACTCAGGAGCGAATTCAATATACGCTCAAAACCGGGAAGCCTTTGAGGAATTGATCATGACGCGGAAAACCACTCCCTTTGGTCGCGGCTCTGCTAGGCTTCTGGGCTTTGGCGGACTGAACGATAAGCGGTCGCATCGGAGCGAAGGCCCCGATCTAGCGGTACAACTCCCGATTCCGAGCCGCGACTGTGAGGGAGTGGTATTCCACAGTACGGGCAGACGTTACCGCTCCCTCTTGAGTCACGACTCAGTCGCGGCTCAGCGCAGCTTTCGAAATCGCCGGTTGCCGGTCTCCGAGTGGAAACGTTGGCTGAGTCGTTGCGGAAAGAATTCTTAATGAGAGAAGCGGTTATTGTCGATTGCGTTCGCACGCCCGTGGGCAAGGCCGGACGTGGGGCGTTGAAGAATACTCGTCCGGACGATCTGGCGGCGTTCGTGATTCAAGATTTGCTGAAGCGGCATCCCCAGGTTGCGAAGGCGGATATCGACGATGTGATTCTGGGATGCGCGATGCCGGAGGGCGAAGCGGGATTGAATATGGCTCGGATCGCGGCGCTGCGGGCGGGTCTGCCGGATTCGGTTCCGGGCGTCACCATCAACCGATTCTGCGCTTCCGGATTGCAATCGATTGCAATGGCCGCGGATCGGATTCGCGCCGGCGGCGCGGAGATTGTTATTGCCGGAGGGACGGAATCGATGAGTATGGTCCCGATGACCGGGAACAAATTTTCCGCCAATCCGTGGATGGTGGATCATCTGCCTGAAATTTACATGAGCATGGGGCTCACGGCGGAGCGGGTTTCTCAGAAGTATGGAGTCGCACGCGAGGATCAGGATCGGTTTGCTTTGGCGAGCCATCAGAAGGCTCTGGAGGCCCAGGCGGCAGGAAAGTTCGATGACGAGATCGTGGCGGTGGAAGTCGAGAATACCGCGATTGAGGACGGTCGTCCGGTGACGCGCAAAACGATTCTGCGGAAAGACGAAGGACCTCGCGCGGATACGTCGCTGGAGGCTCTGGCGAAGCTGAAGCCGGTATTTCATGCGACCGGGACTGTGACGGCGGGGAATTCGTCGCAGACCAGTGATGGCGCGGCGGCGGCGTTGGTGATGTCGGAGACGAAGGCTCGAGAGTTGGGGCTGCATCCGAGAGCCCGCTTCGTTAGCTTCGCGGTCACAGGCGTGCCTCCGGAGATTATGGGGATGGGTCCGGTGACCGCGATTCCCAAGGCGCTGAAGCTGGCGGGATTGACGCTCCTGGAAATCGGACTGGTGGAGTTGAACGAAGCGTTCGCGGCGCAGGCTCTGGCGGTGATTCACGAAACCGGGCTCGATCTGGAAACCGTGAACGTGAACGGAGGCGCAATTGCGCTTGGCCATCCGCTGGGCTGTACTGGAGCGAAACTCACGGCGACCATTCTTCGCGAGATGACACGCCGTGAAACTCGCTACGGCATGGTGACGATGTGCATCGGCGGCGGTCAAGGCGCGGCCGGAATATTTGAGAGGCTGCAATAATGCGCGGCGGAGGTTTTCTTCTTGAATCGCAGACTGCGGCGGAGGTGTTCACTCCGGAGGATTTCACGGAAGAGCATCGCGCCATCGCGAAAACCACGGACGAGTTCTGGAATCAGGAGATCGCTCCGCATCTGGACGAGATCCAACATCAGCAGTTCGATGTCTTAAAGAAGGTGCTTCGGAAATCGGCTGAGTTGGGGCTGACGGCCGTGTTCCTTCCCGAGAAATACGGCGGGATGGAAATGGACCTGACGTCGATGGTGCTGGTGGGGCAGGGCTTGGCTCGCGATGGATCGTACGCGACGTGCCATGGAGCGCAGACGGGAATCGGATCGCTGCCGGTGCTGCTGTTCGGCACGGAGGAGCAGAAGCAGAAGTACTTGCCGAAGCTGGCGTCGGCGGAGATGATCTCGGCATACGCGCTGACGGAGCCGCAAGCGGGATCGGACGCCCTGGCGGCGCGAACTCGGGCGGACCTGTCGGCGGATGGAACGCACTACGTGCTGAACGGCCAGAAGATGTGGATCACCAATGGCGGGTTTGCGGATCTTTACACCGTTTTTGCGAAGGTCGGCGGCGAGAAGTTTACGGCGTTTCTGGTGGAGCGGGCGTGGGCGGGTGTTGCTCCGGGCGCGGAAGAGAAGAAGATGGGACTGAAGGGCAGTTCCACCACGGCTGTGTACTTCGACAATGTCAAAGTTCCGGTGGAGAATGTTCTGGGTGAGATCGGGCGCGGCCACATTATCGCCTTCAATATTTTGAACCTGGGACGGCTGAAGCTGGGATTGTTCGCGCATGGCGGCGCGGGCGAGGTGTTGGCTGACTCGATCCGCTATGCCAAGGAGCGCAAGGCATTTGGTAAATCGATCTGCGAATTCGGTTTGATTCAGGAGAAGCTGGCGTCGATGGCCGTGCGCATGTATGTCAACGAGAGCATGGCGTATCGGGTGGTGGGCGAGATTGAGGGTCGGCTCGAGGGATTTTCTTGGGAGGCCCCGGATGCCAGCCAGCGCGTTTTAAAGGCTATTGAAGAATACGCGGCGGAGTGTTCGTTCATCAAGATTTTCGGCTCTGAGATGCTGGATTTGGTGGTGGACGAAGGGGTGCAGATTCACGGAGGCTATGGCTACCATCAGGATTATTTGGTGGAGCGGGCGTATCGCGATTCGCGCATCAACCGCATTTTCGAAGGCACCAATGAGATCAACCGGCTGCTGGCTACGGGCATGCTGCTGAAGAGGGCGCAGCGCGGAACGCTCCCGCTGGCGGATGCGGTGAAGCGCCTGCAAGCGGAGATTTTGAGCGGGCCGGGCGCGGGTTCGAACGACGTGGTCGCCAATGCGAAGAGGATCGGGCTGTTTCTTTTGGGCGCGGCGTATCAGAGGTTCGGGGCTGCGCTTGAGGATCAGCAGGAGGTCCTGGCTGGAATTACGGACGTCCTGATGAACGCTTATGCGCTGGAGTCAGCGGAATTGCGGGCCCGGAAGTGCGGACGCGAGAACGCCTTAAACATGGCGGCGGTTTTTGCTTCGGAAGCTATGGACGCCGTCGAAATTTCGGCGCGGACGGTGTTGGCGGCGTGCTCGGAGGGCGATGAATTGCGTGCGAACCTGGCGATTCTGCGGCGGTTCGGCAAGCGCGATACTGTGGACATCATCGCGCTACGGCGTAAAATCGCGGCGCGCATGTTGGACGCTGGAAAGTACGCCGTATGATTCGCATCGCCAACGGTCAAGGGTTTTGGGGCGATTCGCTGGAAGCGCCGGTGGAGCAGGTGCGGCGCGGGCCTCTGGACTATTTGACGCTCGATTATCTGGCTGAGGTCACGATGTCGATCCTGCAAAAGCAGCGGGCGCGCGATCCCAAGCTGGGATATGCTCGCGACTTCGTGGACATGATCGCGCGCGTGCTTCCGGATTTGAAGGAGCGGCGAATCCGGGTGATCGCCAATGCGGGCGGCGTCAATCCCAAGGCTTGCTGCGAGGCGGTGTTGGAGGTTGCTAAGCGGCAGGGAATCGCGGTGCGGGTTGCGGTGGTTGCGGGTGACGACATTATGGGCCGGCTCGATGATTTTCTGGCGCGCGGCGTCGAGTTGAAAAATATGGAGACCGGCGAGCCTCTCTCCGCCATTCGCGCGCAGGTGCAGAGCGCGAATGTTTACTTCGGAGCGCGTCCGGTGGCCGCGGCGCTGGAACAGGGCGCCGAAATCGTGATCACGGGGCGGGTGACGGATACGGCGCTGGCGCTGGCGCCGATGATTCACGAGTTCGGTTGGAAAGCCGACGACTGGAATCGACTGGCGGCCGGCACTATTGCGGGGCACACGGTGGAATGCGGGGCGCAATCGACTGGCGGCAACTGCCAGGTGGATTGGGAGACGATTCCGAAGATGGCCGATATCGGCTATCCGATCATCGAGGCCGAACCCGACGGCGACTTCGTCATCACCAAACATGCGGGCACGGGTGGGCGCGTCACAGTCGACTCCGTCACGGAACAGTTGCTCTACGAAATGGGCGATCCACATGAATACATCACGCCGGATTGCATCGCGGATTTCACCACCATTCATCTGGATCAGGCGGGTCCGGACCGCGTCCGCTTTAGCGGCATCAAGGGACGGGCCGCGACTCCGTTTTATAAGGTATCCATCAGTTATTCGGCCGGGTTCAAGTCGATCGGGTCGCTGGTGTATGCGTGGCCGGATGCGTATAAGAAGGCTCGGGCGGCGGAAAAGATTCTGAGGCAGAGGCTGGACCGGTTGGGACTGCGCTTCGATGCGGTACGCGCGGAATTTCTAGGCGCGAACGCATGTCACGGGATCGCCGCCGCGGAGCCTACACCAGAGATTGAGCCCCATTTAGCCGAGGTGGTGCTGCGATTCGGAGTGCGCGGCGAAAATCGCGCGGCTATCGAGCGATTCACTCGCGAGATTCCGCCGCTGGCGCTGAATGGTCCGCCGGTCGTCTCAGGCTTGGGCAGCGGCCGGCCGCAAGTGGAGGAGATCGTGGCGTACTGGCCGGCGCTGATCGCGAAGACCGAGGTTCAACCGGAGGTGATGCTGTGGCCAAGCGAAAGCTGATCGAATTGGCGCATGCGCGGTCCGGCGATAAGGGCGATACGTCGAATATTGGACTGATTGCTTTGAAGCCCGAATATTATCCGATCCTGGTTCGCGAGGTTACCGCTGAACGGGTAAAAGAACATTTCGCCGGAGTTTGTTTGGGCGCGGTCGAGAGGTTCGAACTGCCGAATCTTGGCGCGCTGAACTTTCTTTTGCATGAGGCTCTGGACGGCGGCGGGACGATGGCGCTGAAGGCCGATCCGCAGGGCAAGACGTACTCGACCGCTTTGCTGCGAATGGAGATCGAGGGTTGATATGGAGACCGAGGCTTGATATGGAGATCGACGCTTGATCAGGCTCGAGAGCTCCGGAGCCGTGCTGCGTGTCACGCTGAACCGGCCGGAGAAGCGCAATGCGATCGATGAGCTGACGATCGCGGAATTGCGCGCTGCGATCGACGGGGTCTCACTCAATGCGGCGGTGCGCGTCGTGCTGATTGCGGGCGAGGGGGCGGATTTTTGCGCTGGGATGGATCTGGTTGCGATGGCGCAATCATCTGAGAACGGGGCGCTCGAATTTCTCGAATCCGCGGAGCGGCTGGCGGATTTGTATCGGGCGCTGCGCGATTGCCCGAAGCCTGTAGTCGCGGCAGTGAAGGGGCGTGCGCTGGGCGGCGGATGCGGGCTCGCGATGGCCTGCGACGCTGTGCTGGCCACGGAATCGGCGCAGTTCGGATTTCCGGAAGTGAAGATTGGCTTCGTGCCGGCGATCGTCATGTGCTTGCTGCGGCGGTCGGTGGGGGAGAAGCGGGCTTTTGATTTGCTCGCCTCTGGCGAGCCGGTAAACGCTCGCGAAGCTTGCGATTTGGGGATGATCACTCGGGTGTTTCCTGACGCCGATTTCGATGCTTCGGTAGACACGTATGTCGCGGCGCTCGCCGCGAAGTCGGGATCGGCTCTGGAGCTAACGAAGAAGCTGTTCTACGCCATCGATGGCATGAGTTTCGAGGCGGCACTACGAGCGGGAGCGCAGGTGAACGCCATTGCTCGCACCACTGCTGACGCGCGTCGTGGATTCGAGGAGTTCGGAAAACGGAAACGATGAATTGGGTATGCTGGAGCACAGATGACTTCACTCGCAACCATTGCACAGTCCCTTTCTGAATCCTTGCATCTGACGCAGGCGCCCGTGGGCGTGGCATTCGCGGATAGCGTTCCCGACGGCGTGAAGACCTACTCGGGCGCGGCTCCGGCGGGCTGCCGCTTCTGGCAGGAGGCCACTACGCAAGTCTTCGCCACGCTACCCAAAGACCATGACCTGTGTTCGATCGGCATGTACACGCACCATATGGAGGACGGGCCGCAGGTGCAGACTGATTTGGGCGACGCCCTGAAGGTTTTCGGCGATCTCGGGTATGTGCGGGCGGAGGACATGCCGTTCATTCCGGTGCTGGAGCGCGCGGCGAAGGTGGTGGTGTACGGGCCGCTGTCTTCCATCCCGGTAAGACCGGACGTGGTGCTGTTGTTCGTGAAGGCGGATCAGACGCTGATTCTTTCCGAAGCCTCGCAGCAACTGGAAAATGGATTGCCTCCGGCGATGGGACGTCCGGCGTGCGGGGTAATTCCGCAGGCGATCAATACGGGGCGCACGGCGCTGAGCCTGGGATGCTGCGGCGCTCGCGCATATCTGGATGTGCTGACTCCGGATGTGGCGTTGTACGCGATTCCAGGATCGAAGCTGGACGCGTTCGCGGAACGGGTCGCGGCTCTGGCGCAGGCCAATACCGTGCTGAGGGCTTTCCATACATTGCGCCGCAAAGACGTGGAAGCTGGAATGCGGCCGACGGTCAAGGAATCGCTGGCGGCGATGTAGCAGCTTCAGGGCACGCTGTCCTAGGCAGCGCCGCCAATCTCGGCCGTTCCGGCGTTTCCCACAAGCGGACTTCGTGGGGGCGGTACCCATTCTCCGAGTCGCCGACAATGCAACCGGAGCAAGAGTTTGAGATCGCCCGTCTCACGCCCAGCCCCCGGCAAGCTTCTCGCGAAAGGCAGTAGGATGATCGGAGGTGGTTTGTTCAACGCCCTATGCACAATTGCTTCGTACGGGCAGGTTTCAGCGAACGCACGCGTTAATTTCAGGTTGCGTGACGAAGAGCCCTCATATCGAGGAACGCACGGTTCAGGTCCACGGCAGCCACGCGATTTCCGGTTTCTTGCCGCTCGCGTGTTGTTCTATACTAGCAGCCATCGAATGCCGGAGCGACGCGAGTTGCGAGACAAGAAAGACAACGCGCTGCCATCAGATGCCTCCGGCGCACCAGGTGATCTGGGAACGCGGGTCTTTGAACTCGCGGTGCATAAATGGAACCTCGGTCAGTACCTGCTGGGGGCGGTGGGGCTGGTGGCTGGCCTTGTTCTGATCATGCGCCTCACTTCGGGGAATTGGCTGGTTCCTTTGATCGGCGGGCCGATTCTGTTTGTATTTGTGGGGCTGATCCGCATCTTCGCCCCGGCGCCGGAGGCGACCCCGATTCCGCACCAGCGAGTGATGCAGGGGGTGATCGGATGGGCGTGTGTGCTGGTGCTGGTCTCGGCGATCGGGATTGGGTTGTGGTGGGCGATGCGAGCGGTTCTTCTGAAGGAGGAACCGACAACGTCGGCCTCTCCCGACGTTGCCCCACACACTCATCGGGACAATCTGAAGGGCGCCGTTCATTTATCGGGCAGGGGAATCCCAGATGTTTCGGTAAAGGTTGCGGAGGGAATCTGTCGGGGGGATCCGGTAAAAGTAATGACTCTATCGGACGGTTCTTTTTCCGCTTATTGCGAGCAAGCGAATCCCACTGACGTCATTATCATCTCTGCTGATTACGAGCAGAACGGAAGACATTGCCATGCGCAAACAGATTCCAGCGAATCTTACAAGCTTACCGACAAACAGGTTTTGGAGCTGACATGCGAACACGAAAAATAACGGGTCTGATCGTACTTGCCGCTTATCCCTCGGCCTCGATAGGAGCGGTCAAGGTATGCGTGGAAACCAAGGATCAGCGGACTGTGACGGTGAAGATCGGGGGAGGAAAATCCGTCGTCTCCAACGTTTCTGGAAAGTGCCAGTATATAAACTACAAGGAGAAGACGCTGCGGGTGAGCGCTCCGAATTACGTGGCGCAAGTCATAAGTGTCACGGATGGAGGCGAGTTCAAAGTAACACTCGAGCGCAACATGACGGGCGGATCTCCGAAGCCCCGGAATGCTTTTCCAGGCCCCGTGATCACGCCATCGGCGGCTCCCGACGGGGCTCCGCCTACCACTAACGGTCCTAAGGAATTGCCCAAGGCCGCGGCTTGGGACTGCTTGCCGACCTCGCCTCCCGACATAACGGCCCTTGCTCAAATCGGATCGAGCATTTTTGCGGCCAGCTATAATGAGATTCTCGGTTCTACGGATGAAGGGGATACTTGGAAGCCCTTGGCGAAGTTTAAGGATCGTATTCACCAACTGGTTTCTTGTGGTTCGCAGCTAGCTGCCGCCACCGAATTCGATAAAGGACGTGTGCTTCTAAGCCCTGATGGAATCTCCTGGAATGCAACAGGCTCTGCATATAACGACGCTGAGGAGTTCACAAGCCTCGGGTGTTCAGGCACAACGCTCGGGGTCGGCATTGTGGGGGGGGCCTCTATCAGTACTGATAACGGAAAGAACTGGACGAGGATGAAGCCGACAATCCTAGCCCGAGCGATTCTTGTGCGCGGTCAATCTCTCGAAATGGTCGGGGACGTCGATTTTATCTCGTCGAGCTATTGCACCGGTGCTCAGGAACTGAGTTGCTATTTCTCCAAGGACCTGCGAAACCCTACGGTCCTGGCGCGCCTGGGGACAGTCTTGTATTCAGGGACCTACAATGGCGTTGTCGACATGTCGCTCAATGAAGGCAGAACCTGGACCCCTCATCGCCTCCCCGCCGACGCGCCGGTGACGTCCGTCCTTCCGTCACAGGATCGGATTCTAGCCGCCGGCAGTTGGGGTGTTTTCCAATCGAGCGACAAGGGCCAGAACTGGGCGCCCCTCGTCGACAACTCTCCCAAGTTCGTAACATCTCTCTTTCTCGATGATACCTATCTCTTTGCAGGGTCTGACTCCGGCCTCTGCCGCGTACCGCTAAAGGCCATCAACTGGCCTAAGTAAGCCTGCAGAATGCGGCAATCCCCGACGAAGTCGAGGGATACTCCAAAAGCTCCTCGCAGGCGGCCGTTCAACAGCGCGGCGGCCCGCCTCCGTACGAAGTCGGCGAACGCTCGTAGATTCTCTGGTGCCTAGATCATGGTTGACGCGCTACTCGGAGAATGGGCTGGATTCCCTCGCTGCGAAGGATCGCTCCCAAGATACGGCGTTGTGGGAAGCCTGCCGCGCCGGAAGCAGTTGGGTTAGCCCGCTTATCTCACAGGTGATTCGGAGGTGAGCAATGTGGACCAGGAGCGTGCTCACCCGAGGCATTCTGGAGGCCAGCGAAAAATTGGGATCGATTTGGTCGTGTAGGAGGGGCAGGGGTGGCTCGCCGAGGGCTTGCAGT
>DASXEY010000126.1:0-56030 GCA_036489835.1 Bryobacteraceae bacterium
CGATGCGGCTCTGCTGTGCGCGAAGGGATGCCGTGGGCGGTTTTGTCGTGTCCTCCTTCTGCGTGCGATGCATCCGTTCGTGGCGACCGTTTTGGTGCGGCCGGCCTGCCTGAATGCGCTCATGCACGATCCCGAGCTTCATCCAGCCGATTGAGAGCTTCGACAGCCCCAGTAGCCCGGTGCCCGCAAATGGTGCGCCGTTGTCTGTCCTGATCCGTGCCGGCACTCCGTACTCTCGCATGGCTGCTTCGCAGATCGCTCGGACCTGGCTGAGGTCCATACTCGAGACAATCTGGCAACGAATCAAATAACGGCTATGCGCGTCGGTGATGGTGAACGGATCGCAGCGCTTGCCGTCGCCGGTGACGAAGCAGCTTTTGAAATCCATGCACCAAAGCTGATTCGGACCCGTGACCAGAGAAAACGGCTCTGAGCATGGCGTGGTGCGTTTTCTCTTCTTCTGCGGACTGGTCAAGCCCGCACGGCTCAAGATGTTGCCGAACGTACTGGCCGCAGGCCACACCACGTCTGGCTGTAGCATCTCCAGCCTTGCCTTGAGCTTTCGCGCGCCCCAGGACGGATGCTTGGCCCGAAGCGCAAAGATCGCGTTCTCGATCGGCTCGAGCGTCGCGTGGGAGCAACTATGCGGGCGACGGCTGCGATCCACAAGTCCTTCTGGCCCCGTCTCGTTGTAGCGATTGATCCAACGGTAGGCCGTTGGACGCGAGATCCCATACGCGCGACACAGGTCCGCTACCGACATCTCTTCCCTCTGATAACTCGACAAGAACTGCAAACGTTGATCCAAGATTCGACTCTCTTTCCAGGGCATACAACATCGTCGTGCGTCGCCCCATGCTGAGGTAATGTAGCCGTCGCGCTCCGCTGTAAACCATGTCTCCGGTCTGTTTTGTAACGGAAGTGCTAAGTACGCTCAGGAGCTCCGCCCCTCGCGCCCGCAAGGGGTTTCCCCAGGCTTCCGCGCTTCGCTTGTGCAGCCCTTCGCCCTTTCCACTCCCGCTTCGCTTCGTTTCAAGAGTGGGAGATCCCCCTCCCCTTGCGCTTGCTACCCCCCGCCTTCGCCAGGAGGCGTTCGGCATGTATGTACACGCCGCCGCCCGATTTAAGGGCAAAAGCCAGTGCAGAAGCTCAAGGAGGAAGTACCCATGAACACCACCGCCGCAGCCGTCAACAAGTCGACCGCCAACACCAACAAGCAGCAGACCGCGAAAGAAGTAATCGCGGCCAACGTGCAAGCCCTCATCGAGCAGTTGGAGCAGGGACACTCCGACGCCCTTACCGCCTACCTCACCGCAATGGGACGGTTTCACAATTACAGCTTTGGCAACATTCTGGAAATTGCGCGGCAGAAGCCGGACGCAACCCGCGTTGCTGGCCTGTATGCGTGGAACCAGCTTGGGCGCAAGGTCAAGAAGGGTGAACGCGGCATTCGCATTCTCGCGCCCGTGATCGGGATTCGACGGAAGAAGGATGAGGAAGCCGAGAAGGACATCCGCACTCAAAATCAGGACGTTTTGGTTGGATTCCGCACCGCCTATGTCTTCGATGTGAGCCAGACCGAGGGCAAAGAGCTTCCCGAATTCTCGGAGCGCGTCTCCGGCAGCGCCGGAGAGTATCGCGACCGCCTTGTGGATTTTGTCATTGCTCAGGGCATTGCGCTGGAGTTCAAAGAGAGCATCGCGCCCGCCCTTGGCATGAGCTACGGAGGCAAGATCGCTTTACTTCCGGGTCAGTCTTCCGCCGAGGAATTCTCAACCCTTGTGCATGAACTGGCGCACGAGATGTTGCACAAGGCGGAACGCCGCACCGCCACAACCAAGACGGTACGCGAGACCGAGGCCGAGGCCGTGGCCTTTGTGGTCGGGGCAGTAGCGAGATGCTGCCGCGTACAATTTGGAGTTGAAACCGTATGTTAACCATCTCGAAAACGCTGTCCTCCGGACAGGCGCAGACCTACCACTCTAGTGAATTTGCTTCCGAGGAACAGAACTACTGGAGCCGTGACCAGCGAGCGAACAGCGAATGGCAGGGCAAACTCGCAGAGGAATGGAATCTTATCGGGCCCGTTCGGGCCGATCACTTTGCCCATCTGAGTGAGGGGCGGCACCCTGAGAGCGGTGCGCAACTTGTCAAACATCAGCCCGCTCGAACTTACGAGAATGAGTACGGCAAGCAGATCACCAGTGCAGAGCATCGCGCCGGATGGGACGCTACATTTTCAGCGCCGAAGTCCGTGTCACTCACTGCTCTCGTGGGCGGAGATGACCGCGTACGGGATGCCCACCGCGAGAGTGTTCGCGTCGCCTTGAGTGAGTTGGAGCGGTACACTCAGGCCCGCATTGGGAACGTTCACGCGCCTGAGACGACCAGCAGATTTGTTGCGGCGACATTCGAGCACGACACGGCTCGGCCGGTCGAAGGATACGCGGCGCCGCAACTACACACTCATGCGGTCATCTTCAATGTCACCGAGCGCGACAATGGCCAAACGCGTGCACTCCAGGAGCGTAGCCTGTTTCAGTCCCAGCATTATGTGACGAGCGTGTATCGCTCCGAGCTTGCAATTCGGCTTCAGGGTTTGGGTTACGAAATTCAGACCGGCAAGCACGGACAGCCAGAAATCAAAGGGTATACCCAGGAATATCTCGACGCCTCTAGTCCTCGCCGTGAGCAAATCAAAGAACATTTGCAAGAGATTGGAAGAGACGGCGCTGGTGCAGCACAAGTCGCTGCGCATCGAACGCGAGACAACAAGGAATTGCACTCGCCTCAAGAGGTATTGCAACGCCATCGGGAACTGGCCGCACAATTTGGTCACCAGGCCGACCGAGTGGTAGCACAAGCAAGAGAGCATAGTCTCCTTCGTGCCGAGAGCTCGGAGAAGGCGATGCAGCAGGCAGTAACATATGCTAGAAATCACACTTTTGAGCGTACTGCGGTTCGGGACGAGCGAAGCATCCTGCAATCTGTGTTGGATCGCGGCATGGGGAAGTTAAGTTACGGGCAGGCGCGCGAAGAGTTTGACCGACGTGTGGCGAATGGGGAATTCCGAAAGCTCGAAGATGATGCAGGGCGGGCAGCCCCACAATATACGACAGCTGAAATGGTCCGGCTCGAAAAAGAAATCATTAGCCGGATGCAAGAGGGCGCCGTGCGTGGACCGCGCGACCCAATGCTGGTCTCACAGGAACTACACATTGGCATCGAGAACCGTCACCCGGAGTTGAATGTCTCGCAGCGCCAAGCGGTCGATGAGATTTTTCAGTCGCGCGAAAAGATCGTTGGGATCGATGGAATCGCCGGAGCCGGGAAGACCACTGCGCTGTCAGTCGTCCGTGAAGGTGCCGAAGCAGATGGCTACCGCGTAGAAGGATTCGCGCCCACATCCCGTGCTGCGCAGAAGCTCGCCGAAGCTGGGATCGAAACATCGACGCTGCAGCGGCACCTTGCGCGAGGAGAACAGCCTAACACCGGCGAACGCAAGCTTTACGTGCTGGATGAATCATCATTAGCCTCGACCCGCCAGATGCACGAGTTCATTGCGCGGTTACATCCAAATGACCGAGTGCTGTTGGTGGGCGACACACGCCAGCATGAAGCGGTGGAAGCGGGTCGTCCCTTCGCGCAACTCCAGGAAGCGGGTATGAAGACGGCGAAGCTCGATGAAATCGTTCGGCAACGAGACCCGGAGTTGAAGCGGGCTGTGGAGGAGTTGGCGCGGGGAGATGTTGGAACGGCATTGTCGAGCCTTGACCGCCAGGGGCGAGTTCATGAGATAGCGGGCCGTGGGGAGCGCATTGACGCCATCGCTCAGGAATATGCTCGCTCGCCCGAAAGCACAATGGTCGTCTCGCCCGACAACCGGTCGCGTACTGATATCAATCAACGGATTCATGAAGAGTTGCAATCTCGTGGCGTGGTGAATCGCGCTGAGCATTCTGTGATAACGCTTGTACCGCGTCAGGAGATGACCGGTGCAGATCGGACATGGGCCCAGCAATATCAGGTGAATGACATTCTGCGATACTCGCGCGGCTCTCAAGAAACGGGTATCGAGAAGGGCGAGTACACTCGCGTAGCAAGCATTGACTCGAAAAACAACTTGCTGACAGTGATACGTGTAGACGGAACCGAACAAACGTATGACCCGCGCCGGCAGATGGGAGTGTCTGTCTATCGAGAGCAGGAGCGCGCATTCTCCGTGGGCGACCGCATCCAGTTCACTGCGCCGAACCAGGAGTTGAAAATTGCAAATCGAGAGCTTGGCAGTATCGAACGCATCTCACCGAATGGAGCCATCACTCTTAAGTTGGAAAATGGACGCGAAATGAGTTTCGACTCGCAGCGCCATCCGCATCTGGATCACGGTTACGCCGTCACCAGCTATTCAAGCCAAGGCCAAACCGCCGACCGCGTTCTCATCCACGTAGACACGGAACTCGGTGCCAAGGACCTGCTCAACAATCGCATGGCCTATGTTGCAGTTTCGCGAGGCCAATGGGATGCCCAGATATTCACGAATGATCGCAACGCACTGAAAGAAGTGCTCAGCCGAGACATCTCTCGCGAAAGTGCGCATCAGCCGGAGAGAAGCGTTTCTCCCATAGAAGAGGATGTTGCGCAGTCGCCGCAACCTTCGCGAACCCAAGGGATGGAAGTCGGCATTGGCATCTAGGAGTATTTCGCATAAGGGGCGGAGCGAAAAGACGATCCATCGAGAGTGGCGTTCTTCACGTGCAAGGGTTGGCTTTCGGGGTGAGAAAGAAAAGACGTGGAAAGTCGCAAGCCACTTAGCTTGTCCAGCGTAGTTCTGCGAGTGGCGAGAGGCGTTCAGCCCTGTCCCCTCCAAACTGTGTTGGCGCGGCGAGTCAAGTCTTGGTATTCGTTGTCGAGTATGATGGCTCGCGTCAGGAGTTTGCGATACCGCTTACCGGGCAGGCGCTCGAGAAACCATCCCCAGGCCGATCGTGCAAGTTCGGTGAGTTCAACGGATATTTCTGGTTCAAGAGCTCCGGTGAGTGCCGACACGCTAACACTGAAGTCCATATTCGGAAAGCGGAAAGACTCGGATCGATTGCGCACCGCATCGAGGATGCCTTGCACTTCGCGGGTGACCTGCATCGGGATGCGCCCATTCTTGCTAAACTCATCGAGGATCGTGCGCAGCCATTCGCGATACTCTTTCACCTCGGAAGAGTTGCGATGCCTGAGGGAGCTAGCGATCATCTCTTGCGGAGTTCTGCTTTCGTGCAACAGCAAAGGGAAAAAGGTTGGTGTGAAAGGTATTTCCGCTGTTTTTAGAGCCGGGATGTTATTAAGAGCGTAGAACAGATCCGCCTCTTCAGAGCGCGGGCCATACTCTTTGAAAGACGTGGCGAGAAACAGTCGTGAGCGTTTAGGCTGCATCAGATGATCGGCGCCGGCGAGCTGCGCGTACCCGCCGAAGACCAGACCGGCGAGGATGTATCCGGCGAGTTGGCGCTCGTCATTCTTCTGAAAAGGGATGCCAGGGATGTAGGGGTACCATATGTAGCCCGCGGTGGCGAGTTCGCCCAGGATGTTCTCCGCCTCTCCGGGATTGACGCCGTAATTGCCCGATGCATAGAGTTGGGTTAACTTCTCTTCTGCGGCTGATTTTACTTTCAGATAAACTTCGTGATTGACGTTCACTTCGACCAGGATTTCGCTGCCTACATTGATTTGACCGAGCGTGGTCTTGTTGAAATTGGCATCGACCATAAAGGACTCGGTGTAGTCGAAGACCGGAATTTTGTCATCCAGGACGATGCGGTCAAAAAAGGTTGCGAGTCCCTGCAAGTTGACTTCAAGCAGTTGCCATACGTCGGGCTGGCCGATCGTGCCGGGAGGTATCGGAGGAAGTACCTGACCGGGAGCGACATTGGCGCCAAGTAGGAAGATTTCGCCGCAACGCATGATCATGGGATCGACAACGGGGCCGCCGATCTGGGAGACCTTCTGCCAATCATCAGCAGTATCGACTAGAACGGGCATGGTTTGACTCCCTCCAACTGGGTTTTGAGCTTGGCCGGGCTGCTGTGGCGATGGAGATCATTCGACTGGGACGATCACACTGTAAAACCGCCGAAGTCGCCTGCTGAGTGGCACTCTTCGTAGTCAGCCTCTTGACCCGGTGTGGGGCCAGCAAGGGAACAAAGAGGGGAAGTGCCAGGCGCTTGCATGACATCCCATCCGGCGTAGGTGGCCGTGCCCTGCCATGCGGAAGACTCGCCCATCCAGGAGTATTTCGCAAGGTTCAGGTCCTGTTTGATGGTCTGACACATGAGGCCACTCCCGTACACTCCGATTGAGTATGCGGAGACTCCGCCGCTGGCTGTGTCGAGTCCGGATTGGACTCCCTGAAAGTAGGAAGCGATCGCCGCGAGGTCGGCTGCGGAAGCGTCGTAATCGACAGCGAAGTAGATGGCGCTGCCCGCTGGTTGCCCAATCTGCTGCGCGTATTGCCATGCGCGGCCTCCGTCCTGAACGCCTCGTCCGTTGGTGAAATAGTTCACGCTGGTTGGGTCGTCCTCATAAACGACGCCAATCTGGATTCCAGCGCCTACAAGTGCCTGTGCCTCGGCGAGTGTGAGGCGCTTGGTCGGAATGCTGGTTGTGGCTGAGTAGTAGCGAAAGACGAAGGTGATGCCGTAGCCCGCAAGACATGCAGCGTCAGCGCCGGTTTGCATTGAGGTCGAAATGCCGTTTGCCATTTTTCTCTATCCTTCCGCGCGTTAATGTCCGCCTGCGGTCGTGAGCAGGCGGGGTTGGTCCTATGTTCATGAAGGCACATAGCGATTGATACTGTTCGAGAGACGAACAACGCGGTATGCCGCGTTAGTGGGGGATGTGGTGGATGGAGGAAAGAGCCGATCGAGCCAATCGACCGGCGGAGTCTTTGCCTCGACTGCTTTTGCGTCACTCGTCTTTTGTACTTCGAGCAGATAAAGATGGTCCGCTTGAGCGAGATTGGGCGGAGTCACAGAGAGGTTGACGGAGCTTCCCGAGATACAGACAAGCCCGACGTAGACTTCGCCTGGCTGGCCAGCTGCGTCGGCGATGTTCTGCATAAGCAAAGCCCACAGCTCAAGCTGATTGCCCGAACTTGCACTGGGCTGGAGTGTGATCGTTGCAGTCGGATTGGCGCTGGTGCTCAAAGTGACGCCGGTACCGGTTTGGAACACGAGATCATTGACAGCGACGGACCCTGCGCCCGAGTTGAAGTGAGCCGAACTTGGCAAAATCTCTACCCATGTTCCTTCGGTCAGAGGAGATTGAGGGGGAGCTCCCAAAGTCGGGTCGTACATTGCCGGATCGATCGTACGGCTGAACTGCAGCTTTGCCATCACCCAATCGAGCGAACCGGCGAGCTTGTCTGAATTATCGGGATTCTGGGGCAGGCGAAGGTGGAAGCATGTGTTGGCGAACAGCGGCGCGTCGGTAACTTCGTCAAAGGTGGCGCCGATGGGCGTACCGACAGATTGGGCACCAGTGATGACGCCGCTGTTAGTGGCCTGAAAGGTTTGAGCAAGAGCGGGATCGAGCGCAGATCCAGACAGGATGGGATCCGGGCCGATCTGCGGTCTTATGATGATCGGTGGATTGGTGGTCGCATGAAGAGTCGTTGTGAGCTCAATGGATGCGGTGAGCTCTTCGGCGAGACCTGCGGTCTGGTGCCAGGGTTCGTTGGCAATGACGAGAAGGTCTGTGCGAGGGGTGTTTGTTATGAGTTGGCCGCCGGAAGGTTGCGTGTAGCCTTTCGTGATGGGGTAGCCTTTCGCATCGAGCGCTGTTGTGAGCGGAATAGCGACCAGGATCTTCGGCTTGGATACCTTTGCACTGGCGGGGACGCGGGATGGCAAGAAGATCCGTTTCCATGTCGTATAGCCATCAGGGGAACCAGCACTCTTGAAGGCGATTCTGGCGGCGATAGAAGAAGTCGAGTTCGTTCCAGCAGTGAACGGGTTGAAATTCGTCAGGCCGTCGTAGCGGCTATAGATGCGCAGCCCGAAGCGAAAGTAAAGCGCACGCAGATCCGTCGAAAGGTCGGCTGTATAGACGGTCACTGTCGTAGCTGTAGTGCTTCCCTGAAGGAAGTGCACTTTTGAGGTGCTGACGGTAGAGTCGCCGTCGACTCGGCCGGCAAAGGATTCGGCCTCCCACTGGAGTGCGTGAGACATGTCTGGGTCTGGCAATTGGCTCGGCTTCGTTGGGTCGACGATGACGGTGACATTATTGAAGCCAGCGCTCGCGATGAACGGAAACGGCTTTGTGTTGTATGGACGGCCCAGCCAACGCCACACCTGACGCGTGACATCGACGCGGCGCACGAGCGGCCAGTCGCCGCCTGCGGGTGCGGTGAGCGAGACGCTGAGCGTACTGCCGGAGAACGCTGGGTTGAAGGCACGCCAAGCGGCTTCCGGAGTGATGCTCGCGGTCTTAGCGGCCTCGATCAGCATCTGCATCGGCTTCAGAACCTGAACCACCGTCTTACCACCTGGCGTGGTGCCCACTTGGGTGTCGAAAAGCGGATTCCCAGTGATGGCGTCAAAGCGAGCGGTATCTGTTGCATTGTTGACCGCCGAAGCGATGGAGAACCTCCAGACTGTTCCGGCGGGGACCGTGACGGTGATCTGGGATGCGTCGCCGGCAATCGACGCTGTTGAGCCAGACGCTCCCGTGATTACTTGAACAGGTACGGAGTTGGCCTGCACTTGCTTGAAGCCGTCGTTGAAACTCGGTGTTGTGCCCACGTCGGAGTAGGTCATCGACAAGTCGATCAAGTAATCGATGACGACCGCGGGGACCGGTGTTGGCAGGAGTTCAAGCCGGAACCAGAATGCGGTGACTGCGCGGTCGTTCAGAGATGTGTCTTGTGCGTGCGTCGAGGATGCGGTCTTTGCAGCAACGCTGCCGGGCAAGTCGGCCGCTGTGCCTTTGGGCGTTGCGCGGAATACGTCTGCGTATACGGCTTTACGAAGGTTGTTGAGTGGACTTGGCGCAGGATTCGACGGACCTGCCGGGCGTATCCAGCGGTCCCAAGAGTCGAGATGAATCGCAGGTGGACGAATTGCGAAGGAGAACTTGGATGGATCCAGTTTTGGGTCCGATGGTGGTACGGCGGGCGGCCATAGGAGGAGAAGAGGAAGCGTTTTGCCGTTGGCCCCGGTGCTGAGCAAGGGATCGAGTTCGCGAGCGAATGGATTGACAGTATCCGGGAAGGCGGGGAGAGTAGACTGGCTGAGGTCGCCATCCTCGTCCGAACTGGCTACCCACTGTGGCTGCCAACGTGGTCCGCCTATTGGAATACGGCGATTGTAAGTGACTGAGACAGTAGTCGCGACCGTGGGCAAGGAGAAGTTTTGCGGCGTTTTAGGGACGAGGGGATATCCGGGGATTGAGGGGTCAGTGAGCGCAATCGGCAGAGCGCCACTGTTGTGCACGGCGAAGGAGACGAACTGATATTGGCAGCCGTATTTGAGCCCGGCAATGCGAGCCCAGGCATCGAGTGTGTTGGGATTGGTGAGATTCGCCACATTGGGCTGGTAAAGAAACTGAAAGAGCGGCTGATAGTTGGTATTTGCGGTCGTTTGCCGGCTGATGTCCTTTGCCGCCGCGTTCTTCGGAGAGGGAGAAAGTAGCGGATCATTGTTGTAGGAGACCGCGGACTGCAGCAATCCATTGCGCATCGTCAGGCGCTGAGGAACGAAGTATCCGTTCGCGACCACCTTCGGATTGGCGGGGTTGGCCGGGTCCACCACAGCCACGGAGGATGCATTGAGGCAACTCCAATAAGTGCCGCTCACATTCTCTTTGGCCAGAACACAGACGCCGGCAATGCCGCGGAGGGGATCGCTGGCATCCGGCAGGGGTGCGGTGGTACGGACCTGGAGAAGTACGGGATGATCCTTGCCGGTGACCTGAACAACGGGTACGGGATTGGCGCCGCTAGTGTCGTCCGGAGGGAAAAGATTCTTTGCAGCCGAGGCTGCCAGGCTCGGGATGGCCGTTGCCAGATATGCAATCATGTCCGGCGGAAGCGGCAGGGGGTTGGCCGAAGAAGCAGGTGCCAGGCGCGGCTTTCTGTCCGCATACTCTGCGGCCAGCGACGGGTCAGCGCCTGGATTGTCGCCGATGCGCATGTGATAGTACGCGGTGAGCACATTGCTGATGTTGCCGTTAATCTGGGCTCGTTCTTTGAGGGCGCTGGTCGGGTCGATCTTGGTGATTTCCTTCCATATCGCCAAACTGGAAGACTGGCCGCCAAGGTTGGCCTGCAGCATGCGTTTGCGCAGCGTATGGGAGGTGGAGAGCTGATTGATCTGGTCCTCCACAAAGGTGCCGATGGTCCAGGTGAGGTTGCTGTTCCAGCTGGAGAGCAGCCACTGGCCGAGTGTCGCGTCGTCTGCGAGCTTTGTCTGCAGGGCATCGAGTGTGTCGAGCAGACGCCCGAGCGTTTGGGGCTCTGGCTGCGGCGTAAGCGTGTTCCACGTGTGCACGTCCTGAAACGCGAGGGACCAGGCGCCTGCGGTGGACGTTGACGACTTCATCAGAAACTGCTGAAGCGTGTTCTGCCATGACTGCACGGCGATTGTGGCATCGGCGGTCGCGAGTGACTTTTCCGCCGCACCAATGTCGAACGTTAAACCGTTGGCCCGCACGGCGCGGTCAACTACATAGCGGAAGGTTGAAAAGCCGTCCGGTAACAGACGGAGTCCAAAGTCGGCTGTGTCTCGCAGCAGCGAGAGCACTGTGATGCGAAGCTGCTCCAGCGCGTCCGGCGTTGGCGCGGAGGTCGGAGTATAGGGTGGTTGGCTGTTGCCCCGGAAGGCGTCGATAATCTTTTGCGCGAGATCGAAGCTGTCTGCGGCGCGCTGCTCGAGCGTCGACCGCCAATCCTCGTTGCCATCTTCCTGCGTCGCCGCGATCCACATGGACTGCAAGTCAATACGCGCGGGTCCGGATGCAGGGGGTTGCGGCACATATTTTGCCTGAATGGTAAGCCCGTTTTGGTAGACCGCCAGATCGGGGAAGGAATTTGTGCCGCTTGCCGGCAGATACGTCCAGCAATAGCCCGGGGCCACGGTTCCGGTCATACCCGTCTTGGGCGGGACAACAACAGGACTTGATGTGTTCAGAGGCTTGTACGAAACTCCGCCGATGGAAAAGACGGGAGCGACGAACAGCAGATCGCCTGCATTGAGTTGGGTGGCGTTTATGGTGAAAAAGAGCACGAGATTGAGAAGATGGGGCAATGGAGCCGGGTAAGTGGATGCGTGCGAGAGCAGAAGCGGCCACGGTTGGATAGCCTGGCCCTGCCCGTTTTCCTGGGAAGCACTGCTTGCACCGGGGTCGGATGGATTCCAAAGAAGCAGGTCCACTGGATTGGGCGTTGTGGCTAACTGTGTCGTGAGGTCGACGGCGTTCTGCAATTCCTGCTTCATGCGGTTAGTGAGCAGCAAGTAAGCCGGATCGGTGGGGTTGACATGAAAGGGAGTGATTGCCTGCGCCGTGACGCCCGGAACTGGAGCTGTGCCGCGTTGGACGTAGAGTTGCAAGGGGCCGCTGAGGGTCCAGAGCCAGGGCGACAGTAGGTTTTGCGTGGACTGCGCCAGAGGCAGAGTGGGGTCGACCGTAACGCCGACAGAAATGTTGGCGGCGAAAAGGCGGGTCGTGTCTGTCGCGTGATCTGCAAGCTCATTGACGGTGCAGACGATGGCAATCGAATCGGGCATAAGAGATCTCCACAGTCGAGCGAAGCTCAGGCGAGCATCGTGATGTAGCTGTCTGCAGCCTGGTAGTAGTCGTCATAGTCGTTTAGGTTGGCGAGTGTGGTGGATGTGGTGGACGTGCTGGTTGTGCTGGACGTGCTGGTTGTGCTGGACGTGCTGGACGTGTTGGCTGTGCTGCCTGTGTTGGGCGAGAGGGCACGCATGTTCGCCTGCTCTTGCGGCGGAGGCGCTGAAGCGGAAGCGCCAAATGTATACTGCACGCCGGTGTGCACGTCGAGGGTGAAGCACCAGCAGATCTTGATGCTGACGCTGAGCACCCCGCGGCCGGTGAGCCCGCCGCCGGAGCTGTACTCGGCTTCCAGCAACAGGGAGATGTCTGCATCCACGATGCCGAGCAGATTCACGCGGCCGTCGATAAGCAGCATGATGCCAAGTTGAAATCCGCCGCCATTTCCGATCTCGAGCGTTGCGAAGAGGCCGAAGTAGATGCTGACCGAGCCGTCGATGGGGCCCAGCGAGATTGCGAGCGATGCCGAGGCCGCGATGCCGATGTTGATTTCGCCTGTGACTGCGCCGCCGGAATAGCGTAGATATGACTCCATCCATCCCGCGCCGCCGAGGACAAAGATGGTTAGATCGAATGGCGAGGTCTGACGGCCTAGATTGGCTCCAACCCCGAGAAAGAATGCGCTATTGGCATCTACGCCGAGCTCGAAGATGGCTCCGAGGTCAAGGTTCTGAATGCCGAACGCGCCGCCGGACATATCGGGCAGCGGCAGATCGAGGATGCACTGAACCAGCAACGGCTGTGCGGTTGCGTTCATCGAGAAGCCGCTGTCGCCAAAGTCGAAACTGTTGACGATGTCGGCGAGGAATTGCAGCACCGATGCCAGCTGCACGTTGGCTGGGTCGACCGAGAAGGAGAGCTTGCCGGAGGAGTCAAAAGTGAGGGCGGTCTTGACGAAGGTGACCAGAGGAACGCCGCCGATAAGCAGCACCCAGTCGCCGGAAATCTGTCCTGTCGAAGTCTGCGTGATCTGCTGGCCCACAGCTGCGTCGCAGTGCACGTGGGCAGTAAAGCGAGCGCTGTTGAGCTGAACTGCAACGGGCCCTATGTCCATCAGTGTTGCGGTGTCTGTGAGAGGGAAGTCGATGTCCGCATCGAGGCTGGCGCGTTTGGTCTGCGGATCGATCTTGTGTGTGACGTGTATGAAATTCCGAGCTGCGTCCGGCATCTTGATTCCCGACAGCAGGCTGGAAAGATCGAGCCCCGCGAATTGAGGCAGGACGGAGTTGAGATCGAAGTTCGCTAAATTGACGTCCGGCACGAAACGGTCGAGAAGAGCGCTGGTCGGCAAGCTCATGCCAAGTTGGCTGAGAGCATTGCCAGCCTGGTTGACGAGCCCGTTGGCAGCCTGCGCCACGCCGGCAAGTACCGGGGTCATATTGACGTTCGGCAGTTGATCGTTGAAGACGTACTTGAGCGAGGGCAGAGGAAAATTCAGGTCCGGGCCCTTGAAGCTCATGGTGGGTACCTGCGGAGGTTCGCCGAATGCACGCAGCAGGCGTAGAGGTTCTCCAACGGCGGTCGCGACTTGCTGGGCTGTCTGCTGCACACCTTGCGCAACTTGAGCCAACTGCGATTCGATCTGCTGGCCCGCGGCATTGAGCGAGGCCAGGAAGAGATTCGCGTCTCCGGTGACGCCTTTGAGAATGTTCGAGAATTGCTGATCGGCAAAATTTAGGATTGCTTGCTTGACATTGTTTAAGTTCTGAGCGAGCAGGTTGCAGAGACTGCTTGCCTGCGTCGAGATGGAAGCGGTCTGTGCATTGATGGCCTGGGTTACCTGCGCAGCGATCGTTGCCCCATTCAGGTTGTTAGCGAAGTATGCCTGGACGGCTTGTTTGATTTGAGCAACAGTACCGGTACTGGCCGCGTCGATCGCTGCGTTGATGCCGGCGCCGGCTTGGTTGATCCAGGTGCTGATACCGGAAGGTGTTGCTTGAGGCAGCGCCGCAGTCAGGTTATTGCATGCATTGATCGCATTGGTGACGGATGAGGCAAGAGACCCGGGATTGGCGCGTGTGCCGATATAGCTGTTGAGCGCCGCGACAATACCCGGCGGTATGGTGATCAGGGTTGGATCGAGCTGATTGAGCTGCGTGATGGCAGCGTCCCACGTCGCGTCAACACGGACGACGAGATTGGTGCCCTGACTGCCGAGCAGGAACTGTGTTGCCTGGTCGACTGCTTGGGCCGCAAGATCGATTGCGGTGCGTATCTGGCCGGCCTGGGCCAGAGCCGATGCGGGAAGCAGAGGCTGGATGTATGGCAGCAGGTCTCCGACCTTCACTCCGCCAGCACTGATTCGGGCCACCACGTCCTGCAGGTTTCCAAGGTCCGTGTTGAGCGTGGCCAGTTGTGCTGCGTAGCTCGTTGCTGAGTTCAGGATCGCGCCGTAGTCTCCCATCAGCGGCTGAAGGGTGGTTTGAACGCCGGCGACCGCTGATTTTACCTGCGCCTTGAGCGCTGTGGTATAGCTGGCCGCGTCTGTGCCCACCACACTGAGAAGGCTGTTCTGGAGGTCCTGTGGAAAGTTGACCAGGATGTTATTGACCAGAGTAGTGCCTTGTCCGTTGGCGCGATTCAGCGCCGAGGTCAGGCGGCTGGCGATCGTGGCGCAGTATTGATTGATGAGTTGAATGTTTCCGAGATCGGTCGACAGCTGGTTCATGTACTTCTGTTGCACTTGCGCCACGCTGTTGGTAAGCCATGTGGAAAGGTCCTGCGCATTGAGATTCAGAGCCTGTGCCTGCTGCACGCGCTGTTCAAGATATGCCCGTGTTCCGGTCCACCAGTCCTTGACGCGGTCGAATTGAGCCGGGGGCGGCCCACTGGCCGATTGCAGATTGCCGCGCATCATCGACGCGTTGGTCAGCCTGGAACCTACGGCAGCAGCCTGCGTGCGCGCCGCCACCAGATTGACTTGCGTCTGCGATGGAACAAAGTGATAAGTAAATTGCCCGAACCCCGGATCGACGATCGGATCGAGATCGTCAATCCGAAGCAGGTTTGCCTGGTCGGCATCTGAGTAGGGCGCCTGGGTGGTGAAGTCAATGCCAAGCACCGGAGGCCAAGAATCGGTGTCAGATGTGGTGGTAAGTTGCGTGTCCGTGTAAAAACAGAGTCTGTCAGGATCGGAGAGCTCCGAATGGAGTTCATCAACGCCGAGTGCCGGGTCGACAGCAACCATGAGCGCAATGTGCGGGCGAGTGTAGACGGCGACCGGCTGCGCGCCAGGCTTCCAGAGCGGAACCTGCCATCCTACTGTGCCCACGTCTGCGCCCCACGCGCTGTCTACGGGAATCCGTACACTCTTAAAGGCTGATCCTTGAACAAATCCACATGTGACGGGGTTTCCGGTGGCGCTTTCTGGGTAGGACCGCGTGGTCTGCAAAATCTCCACGTATTCGCTGGTCTTGCGCAACAGCGGCCTGCCCGGGAACTCATCCTGTTCGTCTTCGAATTGCTGCGATGGCTCAACGGAACGCTCGTAAACGGTGACGTGCAGAGCGTGGTTCCAGAGGACCCCAATGCGCCCAACCAGCGTCACGGTGAGAGTTTCAATCCGGCCGAGCGAAGTGCGCGCGTCCACAATCACTTTCCCGTTTGCAAACTCGGCGCGCTGTGTCCCATATCCGCCGAGCGCAGTAAAGCGGGGCTGCACGAGCTTGCCCGCCACCGAGTCGGGTTGAAGGAGGAGCTCTGTTGCGACGTTGGCAGAATCAAGCGCGTATCCCAGGCCGCCATCGAAGCTTCCCGCGTTCGAGGAGCCGGGCTGGACGGGGAACTTCGAGTTCGTGTTGGAGCGGATTGTAAAGTCGACACCGGTGTCGAGCACCAGGTCTTCGCCCTGGTCTGCGTCCCAGAGCTCCAGCACCGCCGGTTTCGCGAGCAGTTGTTTGTAGAGCAGTGACCAATTGGTCGCGGACTCTCGATATGCACCGCTTTGCGCAGAGGTGAAGCCAGCCGGTTTGAACGGCGAGTCGATGCTTGGAAGGGGGCCGGGCAGGGAGCCGAGGCGCGCAAAGATTTCAGATAGTCTCAGGTTCGGCTCGGTGACGGAAGCGGTCAGGCCGTAGAGCAACTCAAACTGCGCACCGCCATTGGCTGCGTCAAGTGCC
The DNA here is from genome assembly GCA_036489835.1 of Bryobacteraceae bacterium. GTDB lineage: Bacteria > Acidobacteriota > Terriglobia > Bryobacterales > Bryobacteraceae > Palsa-187. The sequence goes on from DASXEY010000126.1 coordinate 15,957, forward strand.
GCGCCTGGAGCACGCTCGCTGGTATTGCCCAGAACGCGGCGCGTGTTCCATCCGGGTTCGACGGCATTTTGCGCGTTGTAGAACGCCAGCAGCTGCGCGGTCATCAGGGGCGAGAAGCGGAAGTCCACGGACTGGCCGGGTTGGGGTGCGTTGGGGTCGTCGGCCGCAAAGCCCTTCACCATGGCCTCTCCCACCGCTTGGGGCGGCAGTGAGAGATTGAAACCGGAGGCGCCTGCCTGCAGACGCCAGCCAGGGCCCTCGGGAAACAGGTTGCACCAGTTGCCTATGAGCGTGTCATCGCTGTCAGTAGATTGTGCGGGCGGGTTGAGAATGACGCGTGCGGCAAGAAACGGCTCGGGATCGAGCACAAGAACATTGAGAGGAATGCTTCCGCCATTCGTGCTGCGCAGTGTGAGGACAATTTGCTGTGGTTGCCCAGCAGGAATCGTCAACTCTGCAAAATCCAGAGTAAAGGTGTTGAGTATATTCGCGGCAACTGTGGATGCATCAATGATGATCGGGGCGGCCTGAACAAAATTTACCTGATCAATCTGGGCGCCGGCGGCAGCATCTAACGTGTAGCCACTCGTGATCGGTGGCGGGTCCTGCCCACCGGGGCCATAGCTTGCAATGGGCACTCCATTGCAGCTGGCACTGATCCGGGGCAGCCAGCCTCCTTCCGGCATTGGATTCGGCTGGAAAATAACCTTGAAGGCGAGAGTGGCGCCAGGGCCCGCAGACCCGAGTGCGAGGTCGAGCGATCCAATACGCACATTCGGCAGGGTTCCACTTGTGCCAGGCGCGATCGCTACGCTGAACGCTTGAAATTGCATGTCGAAATAGTTGGCAGGGGCGACGGAAGGGGTGTTCAGATAGTCCGGATCGAAGAGGGCACTCGGGCCCAGATAATTCATTGTGGTGCTAAAAGAAAGCGACGATTTGTCGTGAGTGCGAACGGCAGTCAGGGTCGCAGCGACCGTTATTTGTCCCGACGGTTGCTGATCCTCGTTGTCCAGTAAGCCACCGGGGAGAACGCGAGTGAAAAGAGGTTTGAGAACTGGGATTCCCGCCGAATTCGCGCCGCTCACAGAGACAGTGGTGAAGACGCGCCAATCGAACTCCGTCCCCCCTCCGGTGGGCGATCCCACGGGCTGAATGGTTGGAAGAAAGGAAATTGGTAGTGCCGCATTGACCGCGCGCAGACCGGCCAGATATGGGTCTACGATGCACTCGTTCCAGAAATCCATGGCGTTCGCGGTGGTAAAGCCGCCTGTTTCTACATGCCATCTTGTGCTGGGCGGGCAGACCGCGCCCTGGGTAGCGAGGCTATCTGGGTCCGTATTGAGCCAGTCGATAGAAGGAAACTGCGCAGAATGAATGTCGCTGTCTGTATTGTGACTGCCGGGATTTGTAGCACTGGCGTCGGCCTCGAGGTAGAGTGGCGGGTCGCTGGGCGTGTTGGTTAAAGCCGGGTTACTGGCGAGCGGAAAGACGATGGGCCATTCGCCGTTATTTGGAAGGGAATAGCCGCGGCGGATGGTCAACACCGGCAAAGTGTCGCCGCCCGCGTCTTTGACAACGGGCCGAATGTGAAACGTAACGTGATCGGAATTGAAGTCTGTGCCCGACACTGCTTCGAAGGGTGCGCCGGCTGCCGCTGCAGTGTTCGGAACATCGATCCATTTTGTCTTTACGCCAAAGTTGTTATACGCAATGCCATTCGATAACGTGAGGCCGGCAAATGTATCCGCATACGCGGTTGCCGCGGGCTTGGCCCAAAAGGGCGATGGAATGATCTCGGAGTCCGTACTGTAAGCGGAGCCACTCTTTGTACCGATCCAAAAGCCGGGATTGGAAAGATCAGCGGTATAACCAAAGACGGGATTGCCGTTGCTGTCGGCGCGAAGATAGGCATCGAGCGTGACCCCATTTCCGCTCAGCAGATTTTCGAGAGTGAGCGAAACACTCACAAAATTCGAGCTATCGAGCTTGACAGAGCTTCCGCCTGGTAGGCAGCTGATCACCGCGAGCAGGGTTCCACTGCCGTCATTGTTGTAGAAATGCAACCGGGAGATATTGGAAAAGACTCCGTTGGCAGCGGGGGCCTGTCCGATCCAGCTGAATGTGCCGCTGTCGATCCCCAACGCGAATGAAACAGCGCCACTGGCATCAGGTGACGAGAGATACCCTGCGATGAGCTTCGTCATGGAAGTCCCACCTTTCAATTGCTATCGCGTGCGTTGATCGAGAAGAGAAGAAGCTCCGGATTCCCCAATAACCCTATGTGGCTGTCACCGTTGGCGTGGCAGTCATCCCCGCATTGTCCGAAATCGTCACGACGACAGCGTCGCCTTTGCTAATACCGCTGAACTTTCCTTGATAGGTGTTTGGTGTGTTGACTGGATTTGTGCGTGTGACAGCAATCGACGTTGCACCGACGGTACAGGCGACCTTTAGGTTTGAGTCAAGACATGCGCCGGTGATGGTGAGAGTCGACGTGGTGCTGTCGACTGCCACCTGATCGACCCTGAACACCTGAAAAGGCCAGGTGGCCCGTTGCGCATCGGGGTTGGTTATTGTGAGGTTGTGCGGCCCTGCCAACCACGTGGGTGGCGCCTTGACGACGGTGACTTTGAGAATCCGGGCATAGTCGGGATCGCTTATCGCCTGGTCGCTTTGCACAATCTCCGGGAGACCCGGTTGGCCATCCGGTCCAATGATAGTGTCCGGGTAGATCGGAAGCTGATCGATGTTGAATAATGCGGATCGCGAAAGACCAGATCCTGTGAGCTGGAATGTGATTTTGTCGGGTGAACCGGACACCGTTATTGCATTGATGGTGGGTCCAGCCTTGCGCACCAGCTTTCCTGCCAGATAGCCGGCCGAACTGATACCCATGAGCTGAAGAAATCCCGGAGGGATTGTGGGCAGGTCGTTGATTGAGCTGGGGTCGCTGAGCATGACGATGCTCAGGAAAGTTGCAATCCCGATAATTGTCCAAATGACGAATTGGAGCCGATCCGGTGCAACGATTCCTCCGCTTGCGATGAAGTCGGACAAATTGGGCCCCGGGTTGCCGGCCCCTTTGTCTCCTTTGGCGCTTGATATTCCCGAGGAAACGACAACCGTGCCGACGCTCGCAATCAAGATTCCGGGCAATCCAGACGGAATATCCGGAAACACGTTGCTTCCCTGAACGAAACTCTTGGAGACCGCGAGATAGACGTAGCCAAGTACCGCTGCCCCGGTCCAGGCATAGAACTGGCACTTGGATAGGCTGTACGTGTTGGTCGGTACGTCGAGGAAGAGAGCACTGAGATAGTAGGACTTCCCGGACATTCTCTGAACAAGTGCCTTACCGCTTAGGAGCAGCAGGAAAACGACAAGGAGAAGGAAAATGAAGATCAGAACGGCCACGACCATGGGCATGTGAATGCCGGAATCGACGAGCGAGAGAGCCGCGGGAGGAGTCCAAGCACGGCCGACCTCCACGCCGAATTTGAGGGGACCGTTGAAGTATTCACGTTTACTATCGAGACCATGGAATTCGAGATTGATCTGCCGGTCGCTGACTAATTCTGTCTTCAGACAATTTCTGTCGTTTCCTACGGTGCACGCGACTGGAGTAGGTTTTTCAGAAAACTGAAAGTGGATGCTCGCTTTGGCCTTGTCATCCGGGGCGGCGTCGCTCCATCTGTTGAATCCGACGCCGATCACTGTGACTCTGTTGAAATTCTGATCGCCGATAAACGCGGCGGCCGGCGATACCGCCGTGATTGAAGGGCTTTTCAGGCTGATCTGCCCTGGAGATAGATCAGCCAGATCGCTTGGCGTGACAGCTGCACCAGGGGTTGTGGGTTTGACAATTTGCTTAACCTTGAGCGTATAGGCTCCGTCAGCGATGTCGGTGGGAACAAGGAACCAGAACTCATGAGCGTCGTCCAGAGTTCCGTACGAAGAAACAGTTACGCCGACGCCGTTCAAAGGCGTGAGCGTGATCGTAGAGAGGGAAGCCGTCGACTTGTCAAACGAGCCGCTTGTGACAATAACTCTATCGCCGGGCAGGCAAGGCGATGAATTCAAGGGGCAGTCTTGCGCATGCAGCGTGCTTACAACGAGGGACAAGGCAATAAAGAGAAGCTTTTTCAATGTCACACTCCAATCTGACTTAGAGCTCGAACGAGAGCATGGAAACAAAGGCACTCATGCTTCATGTCATGAATAGCGATATCTTATTTTCGGTCCGATGTTTTGAACTGAATTTGACGGAGAATTGAATTCCACTTGGGGAAGTGGCCGCGATCCTAAGAGAGTTCTGCAATGAATGTCAAGTGAATTTTCACTCTCAGGAAAAGTATGAGGTTGCCGACCGAGTTTGAGTTATTGCATGAGCTACAAACTTATATGAGGACAAGACTTTCGCGATTATTGTGGTATTGCGTCGAGAGGTCAGCCCTTGAGTTTCTTCGCTTAACCGGCGAGGCAGACTCGGTTCGCTGGTTAACGAAGATCGCAGGGCCGTATAGGACCGGAATCCCGACCGAATACGCAGTTCCGTTCGAAAGCTCCGGCCCGGGCGAATTTAGTGCCTATGGCTCTAGAAGAACTTTGAGAAGTTATAGCCGAATGTCGGCCCATGACCAGCTCCCCAAGCAAGATATCCCTGTGCTGCGACGTGCCCTTTAAGGGATAAGGTTACTCCTACCCCTGCGTCCTGACGGAGATGAGCGAAAGACATGCTTGAGAACGTTGGACCGACTGTCCCGGCGTCATAGAAAACCAGAAGGCCGACTGGGTCGGTGATGGATACGAAATAATCCGTCTGGACAAAAAGTGCATCGGGAGAGCGAAAGCGATATTCAGGGTAAGCGCGAAGGCTCGGGCGCGAGTCAATGTCGGAACCGCCTACGGTTGGTTGAAGGTAAAACGGGACCAGGGAATCTGTGCCGGTCCTCGATGCTACGACATGCGAGCGCAGATCGAGTTCTCCAAAGCGGCATGGCTGGCGAACCTTGAGCACATAGTCCTTGGGCTTGGTCCAATCGATGTCGCTATCGCCGCAGGCGCGAGCAAGAGTCGAGTAAAAGAGTTTGGAGAAACCGCCGTGGGTGTCAGCAACCTGGACATAGTGACGAACACGAGTCGCGAGTTGAATATTCTCGTCCGAATCGACAACAACCTGCTGGAAGGATGACGAAGAATCTCCCTGCGCGGCAAACCAATGGTACTCGGCGCTGTTGTTGAGGGTGAAAAAAAGGTATGGCTTCATGAGAGGACCGCTGTGCTGGTCTTCTTTGTCGTCCGTTTTCGGCGAAAGATAGAAGACCGGGGCTGTGCGGAGCGCGATGTATGGATGCGCAAACCCGGGTTGTGAAGTGAGACTCGGTGCCGTTGCGTCCGTGAAGTTTCCGGAAACAGAATTCGAGACGGAAGAAGCTGGAAGATCGGTTTGCCGGTACTCAAATCCCGATTCAAGACTGAGCCAATCGGCCAACGGAAGTGCGGCACGGATGGAACCGAAAGTGTCGTTCTGGTGAAAAATATACTTGACCGATGGCGAAGCCGGCCCGATGCCATAGAACGAGATTGTCTGAAGGCTACGATGGGTAGCTTCCAGGTGCAAACCGAAGACCTGTTTGGTGCAAAGAGGACCGAACTTGTTACAACCAACCTCAACACCGGTGTGATCTGTTCGGTGGCTCGGGGTGTATCCCTTCGGCATGACCGTTAGTGTGCCGGTTGTGAGCCAGCTTCCGTTGGTCGAGAATACGGCGGCGAGACGCCCATCAGCGCTCCATAGTGAGCCAAGCGAGGGAACGCTCTTGGTTGTAAAGTCGGGCTGCGCAGGCTGGAGTTTGCCGGGGACGATTGCAGAGCCTGGTTTCAACCCAAAGGGCGAAACATAATGGTTCGCCTGTTCGAGCTCGCCGCCAATTGCGAACCCATTCCCTGGAGGCATACTCGAGAAAGTCAAGTGAATCGGATCTTCCGAGAAAAGCGCCTCGCTGCAATCGATCGCGTCATGCAGATTCGTCGAAAAGCTCCTGCAGTCATGAAATGTCTGGCCATGCGCGAAGGTAGCCCCGCAGAAGATGACGGTCGCTGCGACAAGACCAAGGGAGAAATTGGATCGAAGGGGAGCGGTCATTGGGCACCTGTCGCGCCGCTTGATATCTGCTGAGCCTTCTTGAGGTAAGCCGAAACCTGGGTTGAGTTCGTAAGCGTTGTATAGTCGCCCGGCGGCGCGAGCCCGCGCTGCTGCAGTGAGAATTGCATCGCGCCCGCCATCAGGACGGAGAGATCCGTCGGCGAACGAGGAATGGGTTCGTCGGCTCCGGCGTTGATATCGACGTCGGCTGAAATCACCGGATCGGGCAGAGCAACAACGTCGCTTCGAATATCGCTTCCCGTAAGCGCCAGGACGTCGTCGAAGGTGGGTGCCTGCGCCTCGCGCCAGTTCAGCGGCTGACTACCGGGACAGAAAAGCTTGCGGACAGTGGCTACCACCGATGAGTGTTCGTAGTCGCGCGCGTTGAGCACGGTATTCGGCGCAATACATGGAGAGACAAAGACTGCGGGAACACGGACTCCGAGGCGTTTGAAGTCGAAGGCATCGGGAGTGCCGGAATGCTCGACGTCGGGAAGGTTGTTGTAAGCCGGTTTCCGGATGAGGACCGGGGGTGACACGTGATCAAAGATGCCACCGTGTTCGTCGTAAATGATAAGCAGGAGGGTGCTCTTCCAGTCAGGGCTTTTGGTAAGTGCGTAGTAGATTTCGCGGATGAGCGCTTCACCGCGATTGACCGGAAAATCGGGGTGCTGGCTGTTGGCGAAAAGCCCCTCTCCATCATCGTCATAGGCTGGCTCGATAAACGTGTAGGCAGGCAAATTGCCGTTGGTGGCATCGAAGACAAACGTGGAGTAGTCATGAAATTTGTCCTGATGTTGGATCAGGTACCGGTTCGCCATCAGGATCGAGGAGCCCGAGGTGTAGATGGCGAAGTCATAAGGCGTAGTCGCATCGAAGCTTTCGAAGATCGTGTGCAGAGCGAATGGCGCGGCAACAGCATCTTGTGTAAGCGAGCCGGCCGAACTCGCGCCGTGAACGAAGAGGCGATTGGGAATCGTAGAGCCGGGCACCGAGGCAAACCAACGATCGCAAACAGCATATTGCTTCGCCAGAGTAGAGAGGATCGGAAGTGTCTCCGGGGTGAAGCAATTCATGATTTTCGTGGCATGACCTGCGTCGTTGCAGGCAGTATAGTAGTCCCGCACAAAGCCCTTCATATCCGGATTTCCAACCGGATCTCCGGTGCTCGATATCTGATTAGTGACATGCGCGAACTCGTGATTTGGGTCAGGATTGAGATCCTCTACATCACCGGCATCAGCCGAGACGGGGACGTTGGAGGCCAGTTCTCCGACCGGGTAATTCCACTCATTGCCCATCAGGCCATTGATGATGGGATTGTCGCGCTTAAGAAACCCGAGCATGTGGTCGAAGGAGCGGTTTTCCAGCATCAGAACAACGAGACGTTCAATCGAAGTTGGCATGGGGTCCTCACTGAACTTGGATCCGTAGCCGGACCGCAAGGCGTTTGCGCTTTTTGACCGCTACCTAAAATCCAAATCGAGACTGCTTGACAAGCCAGTCCGACGCCCTTAGCTTCCCACTGCTTTTTTGAACCGCGCCAGAAGCGTCACGATCACCAGAAGAACGATATAAAACCCGATGCGGTAGTAATAGAGCGAAACAAGCGCAACACCCATAATTCCCAGAAGAGAGTCGAGTTGAAAGTAACGCCATTCAAGTGGCCAGGTCGTCATCTTCTTGGTGCGTTCCTTCTCTTCCTCAAGCGTCAAGCCGAATAAGGCCGCGCTTCCGGGGCCTTCGTAGTACTCCTCGGCGTTCGCCTTTGCATGCCGGGCAGCCTTGCCCACCGTGAGGCTGATGACTCCGAGCGAGAACAGAGAAACCAGCATCAATGCAATGCCCCCTAAAAACTCCTGATACTGCGGATCGGAAGGGGCACTGAAGAGAACTCCCAGCAACTCGGAGCCTTTCAATTCAACTACCTTGCTCGCGACCAATCCGTGAATGTCATTCTGGACGAAATCGACGATGCTCGCGCTCGCGCTCCGCATGTAGAGACGATTGATGCGGATACCATAGCAAATGATGAAGAATGTCAGGCACGCGTTGAGCATCAGCTGAAGAGGCTCTTCAAACTTCTGGAAGCCCCTCCGCGGGTCGTCCGATCGGAGGTTGGGCAACAGATGCTTCTTCACCCTTGTTTCGGGCCCAGGTAGGACCTGATCCAGGTCAAGCAAGTACAGGAAGCACAAGACGGCTGAGCCGATCAGAAACGTTTCGCAACTGAACGCCAGGAAATCGAAGATGGAGTTTAAGGCCCAGTTCGGAACTCCGGGGACGCCCCTAAAAATGGCGGCCAGGCCCCAGTCATAATCGGAAGGCCCGCATTCCGGACAACTTCCCTTCATCAGCCGCATCAGGTTGTGCGCGTACCATTCGCGATATCCGAGCACCGCAGGAACCAGCCCTGCGCAGGCAAACAGCAGCCAACTGCGAATACGTGTTCCCGATTGCCATTCGTCGCTCGAAGCGTGCGAGCTTACAGGTTTCATGAGTTCGTCGCGGACCATTTCGGTTTCGTACAGGTAATCGAGTGCGTCGCGAATGCCTTTGAGGGCCTCCACCATCAGAAATAGGGCGGCCGGGCCGAGAATGGCGTACGTAAGCGACCAATTAGGAGCCCACAGATAGCCAATCTGCCTTTGCCCGCAGGTTTTACCCAGGTCGCAGGAAAAGGGAGGGCCAATCGGCGACTGTAAATCATAGATATGCAACGCGAAACTGCCCGCACAGAGTAAGGCTCCGCCGATCAAAACGCAGACAAGGAATAGCTGATAGGACGGCCAGGAGAGAACGCGGGACAGGATCGCGTATTTGTCCGAGTTTGGAGAGGTAACCACGGAACAGAGTTTCTCCTTGGGAAGGACAACTCCAGAATCTTTTACTTGTCCGGTGGATGTCGAGTATATATTAATCCACAATCATTGCAACGCTGTTCCAGTTCCCAATTTTCCCGATTTCCATTTCCTGACAGTTACTGCGAAACCTAAACATCAGTCATTCAGCCCGCAGGGCTGAGCCAGTCGCGCTCGACTCGTAAGTAGATAAGCTATGAAGCACACAAGAAGACAGTTCATTGCGAAGCTGACCGCAGCTCTTGGAACGGTGGGATTCATTCTGGCAAATCCTCTTCGCGCCAGAGCCTGTATGTATGGAACGTGGCACGTATGGTGCCCGAACTCGAGTTGCCATCAAATCGACACGGTGACCGACGGGACCTGCCAGCACCAGTGCGAGAAATGCGGAACCCAGGTCTTCACGGGAAACCCGGCCAATAAGGTGACCGTCGTATGCCGTAATGGCCATCAGAACGCAATAACGACCGGAACCCGGGACTCAGCCACGACATCGTTCATCTGTCATTCTTGCAACCCTGCCACAGATTGCAACCTTGATAACTAAGAGAAGCTCTCTCCGGTGAAAAGGAGCAGGGTTGTCCCGAGTAATGTGTCCGACTGTGGACCAAAGCGATCAAGGTCGCATCCTTGTTAATTGCGGTCGTCGTCCCTGCTCTCTGGCGAGCGGGAATGGGCGTGGGATCGCCGCAATCTTGGCTATCAATCTCTTAAAGTGGGAAGCACATTAACGTAGGAAGAGATGAAACCGTGAGAAGAAGTAAGCCTATTTGCACAGTATCTTACACAGCGTAGAATTATGTACATGTAAATTATTGAATAAAAACATTTTATCGGCAGACGCAGCGGACTTAAAATCGGCTGCTTCAACGGATCGCGATGGTTCAAGACCACCTCCCAGCGCCATAAAGCTCAAAGCATCAGCAGCTTAGAAAATCGGCAAAAATGGTGGGACGGTTTGGAAGGTTCGACTATGCCCAAACTATGCCCAAACTCGAAAAGTTTGATTTGCCGATGACTGTGTAGCGCAACACCTATCCTTGACGCAGGGAACCACCGGGTTCCGGCGACTGGACGGTGCCCGCCATCACGGTCACCCCTTCACAAGACATTCCTCAACACAAGTTCATTCATCGTGCAACCGCGCGGAACTGCGCTGATTTGACCGAATCAGCGTTCGCCCCCACGATACGTTTGCTCCACCTCTGGAGCGGACGCGAGAACTCAAGACGAGGAGTCTTTATGCCCCCGACAGCGACACTTCAGCGGCGCCTTATCCGCACGAAAGAGGCAGCGAACTATCTCTCGATGAGCGACTGGAAGCTAAGGCGTCTGATCCAGGAAGGCACCTTCCCAGTCGTACAGGACCACGAGGGTGGGCCCTTCCTGCTCGATGTTCGCGATCTCGACGGCTACATCGACAGCAACAAACGTACCATCCCAGATATGTTTTCAGCTCCGGCAAGATTCCCGGCGACTTCTGCCCCAAGCGAGATTCGTAATGGATCGCGGAGAGCGGGATGAGGCGTCCTCGCGGTACAGGCAGGATCTACCAGCAGAAAGGCAGCTCCATCTGGTGGATTAAGTTCTATCGCAACGGTGAACCGTTTCGAGAGTCCACCGGAACCTCCGACAAGCGGAAGGCGATACGCGCCTTGAATCTTCGCTTGGCCGAGGTGACCATAGGCAAATTCGTCGGACCGCAGATAGAACGCATTCTCATTTCGGAACTCGCGGAAGATCTCCTGCGGGACTACCGCATCAATGGAAAATCCTCCATCGACGATGCGGAATCCCGATGGGAGCTTCACCTTAAGCCATTTTTCGGATCCCTGCGTGCGACACAAGTGACGAGCAGTCTCGTCAACAGGTACGTCGATCTCCGTCTGAACGAGGGTGCCAAGAACGCAACCATCAATCGCGAACTCGCCGCACTCAAGCGGATGTTCAATCTCGGTCGGAAGACAACGCCACCCAAGGTCATCTTTGTTCCCGCATTCCCGAGACTCGCTGAAAACAATATTCGAAAAGGGTTTCTGGAAGACGCCCAGTACGAAAAGCTGCTGGAGTCTTGTCTAGAGATCTGGTTTCAGACTCTCGTCGAGATGGCAGCTACGTACGGTTGGCGGGTTAGCGAACTGCTTGGACTAAGGGTGAATCAGGTCGATCTGGCTAACTGGACAATTCGTCTCCACCCGGGCACAACAAAGAACAAGGAAGGGCGCGAGGTCAAGATGACAAAGATCGCCCAGGATCTGCTTGAACTCTGCATCGAGGGCAAGGGACCGAACGACTACGTCTTCACGAGGTCAAGTGGAAAGAGGGTGAAGGATTTCCGGGGTGCATGGTGGAAAGCCCGCGAAGCAGCGGGCGTACCGAATCTGCTCTTCCATGATTTCCGGCGGACTGCGGCTCGCAACTACCGGCGTGCCGGGATCGCCGAGGGCGTGATCATGAAGATCGGCGGCTGGAAGACTCGGAGCGTCTTCGAACGCTATGCGATCGTTTCCAACTCGGATGTGGACGACGCTGTCGAGAGATATGAAGCCCGGCGGGAGCGACTCAAAAGCGAGTCGGAGCAGCAGGGCAAGCAAGCCGGGACGTGAGCTCACAGGCATGATTTGACCGAGTTTTGAGTTCGCCCCATGCTGTCTCTGCATTGGAGGATGGCCAGATGAGGCGGCGCGCCGGGTACTTCGCGATCGCGGTATTGTTGACGATTCTCAATGCGGCCGTGGTGGTGTACACCACCATGGCGATCTGGGAGGGGTGGTCGGGAGACATCTGGGCACACGGGCTCCTGGCGTTCTTTGCCGCATTGGAGGCCACTTCGCTGGCGAATGTCTGGGTCCAGGCAGTCTCCGGGTTAAGCGCTCCGCTTGGCGGCATTACAGCGGATGCGCGAGGACATGGCGATGTTTGAATCAATCACGGATCTTGCAGGCAAACTTGCCGCCACCGGCTACTTCATCGATCCGGTGATGACCCAGGTGGTGTTCCTTGCGGCCAAGCTGCAGAAGCCGCTACTGCTCGAAGGACCGGCAGGAAGTGGCAAGACCCAGCTAGCCATATCGGTTGCGGCGGCAGCCGGCACGCACGTTGAGCGGTTGCAGTGCTACCGTGGCGTGACCGAGGACAAGGCCATCGGCCGGTTTGACGAAGGACAGCAGCGGCTCTTCATGGAGTTCTCGAGGGGCCAGCACGAAAACTGGCAGAGCGTGCAGGCGAACCTCAACGGGCGGGATTTCTTTCGCCCTGGTCCACTGATGCGAGCACTTGAGTGCGATCAGCCCTGTGTGTTGCTGATTGACGAATTGGACAAAGTAGACGAAGGTTTCGAGGCGATGCTATTAGAAATTCTCTCCGTGTGGACTCTCTCGATACCTGAGTTCGGAACTGTGTCGGCGAAGAGCATTCCGTTCGTTGTCCTCACCAGTAATGAAGAGCGGAGACTGGGTGACCCGATCCGGCGGCGCAGCCTGTATGTGCGCGTCGAGCACCCGACGCCGGAGCGCGAAGCAGAGATCATTGCCAGCAGAACACCAGAAGCCGATGAGAGCTTCCATCGGGAGATGGCCGGGATCGCGCTCTCATTTCGCAACTACTCGCTGGAAAAGCCGCCCTCGTTATCTGAGATGATCGACTTCGCCAACGCCTTGCAGTTGCTTGGGACCGACCATGTCACAGCGGAGTATCGCGATGTTCTACTTCCGTTCTTAGCCAAAACCGAGAAAGACCGCCGACACCTGCTGCTGCGCGAAGGATTCAAGAGCCTGCTTGACGACGGCGCACGGTTTGCGCAAAGTCTCGCGCATCATGGAGGACCGCCCGCATGATGCGATGGCTAGTCCTCCTCGCGCTCGTCTTTCCGCGCGTTGCCTTTGGACAGGCCGATCCCGCGCCGGCGGCGGGATTCGTGCGCCAATACGCAGCTCACTATGCCGTGCCACCCGAGTTGATCGGCGCTCTGATCGACGTGGAATCGCGATGGAATCCAAAAGCGGTCTCGAACAAAGGGGCCATGGGGCTGATGCAACTCATGCCCAAGACAGCGCGCCGATTTGGAGCCTTTGAGCCGTTCAATGTGGAGCAGAACATTGCGGCAGGCACTCGATATGTTACGGCGCTGATGTGGGAGTTCCACGGAGAACTGCGCCTGGTCACGGCGGCCTACTATGCCGGCGACCGTGGCATCGGCAGGAAACAACTGTCGTACAGCGATCCGGATGTTGTGGCTTACGTCGAAGCAGTTCGAAGACGGTACATACTGCGCAAATATCCGGCCGTTAGGCCATCGAGGAGGTCATTGCCATGAAACTTCGCTGGATCATGCCTATTGCGTTCTTGATCCCTCTGCACTTGAACGCATCGGACGCGGTAGTAGGGGCGCGTGTGGCGACGATCACGATCAACCCAAGGGAGGTGACTGTACTACATCTGAGGCCGGAGTTCGAGTCGACAATCCGGATGCCGGAGGAGATCACGTCTGTCATCCTGGGAAGTCCGGGCGAGTTCAAAGCAGAACACAACGAGGGCGAGCCAGAGTACGTCTATGTCAAGCCCATCACTAAAGATGCCGCGCAGTCGAACCTGCTTATCGCAACGAAATCCGGTCTGCATGTAACGCTTGAGCTGGTCAGCGATGGCGCAGGTCAACCCAACCAGACGCAGCCGGTGGACTTCCTCATCGAATACCGGAATGCCCGAAGTTTTCTGATCGCCGCCGACTTTGCGGCTCCAGCAGCGCCGATCACTCCTCGTAAAGAAGCAGACCATCACATCGGTGACGCGGGCGCGCGCTCCGGTTCAGCGTCGCTCTCCAGCCTCGACGAAGAGTTCATCGAGCAGCAGAAAGTGAACTCTCCCAAGTGGACCAAATGGGCGGACAAGCAGATCGAGACGTCCATCGGCGATATGCGCCAATGGAGTAATGAAACGGTTGTTTCCTACTCCGTTCTAAACAGCTCCGATCAGCCCGTCGAGATCGTGCCTCCGCAGATCCAGATCACCGGGCGCCAAGCCACCAAGAAGAAAAAGAAGGAAGGCAAAGGCATCATCTCGGATCAGCTCGAGATCCGCGACTTCAGGTTGACCGCGACACGGATTGAGCCAGGAGAACGCGCCGATGGCGTTGTGGTATTCGACCGGCCGAATTTCAAGGAATCGACAGAGAAGCTGTTCTTGCAGATCGCGCAAGCAGATCAGGTCGACCGTCCCATCCTTATCCATCTTCCATTCACTCCACCCATCTCCGGTGACGGCAAGTAGAGAGGAGTCCAAGACCATGAGTATCGCTGACAACAACAGGAACGGAAGCGGAGGGCTACCCACAACGGTTGTTGAATCTGGGGAGCCGACAATGACGCAGGCTCCAACACAGGCGCCGGAGTCAGCCGCCACCAATGCAAGTGATGTATTCCCGCCGAGGTTTGCCGCGCGAACCGATGCGAGAGCGGCGGAAGGCGTCAGCAAGGGCAAGCTCATGCTACTTGGCGGAGGGCTGGCCGTTGCAGTCCTTTTCTTTGTCTTCACCGCCATCGTTGGCAAGTCGTCCAAAAGGCCGGCTGCGGCGAGGCAGGCGTCACATTTGCAACAAGCCAAACAAGACCAGACAACTCCGACCAAAGGCAGCGTAACGCCCGTCATGGACACGGTGCGTGCACCTGCTCCAGACAACACCAGTGGGCAGCTTGGGCCTGGCGACATCCGGCGCACACATTCGTTGGAGAACGTCACAACCACCAAGCCATTCGCAGCTAAACCTGCCGTCGCCAGTTCCCTTGGATCTGTACCCTCTTTCGCGGACACACAACAGAAGTGGGAAGATCCAGCGCCTTACAGCGGAGCGCCTCCCGCGGGAGCGCCCTCAAGCCAGCAGAACGCTCTGAAGGAGCCGTCGCTCATCTTCGTGCGGAGTCAGGCGCAGAACCAAACCGGAATCACACCCAAGATAAGTACTGAAGACGTTGGTGCTCCACGACTGGAACTCACGCCGGGAACGCGCATCCAGGCGAAGCTTGAGACGCAGATTTCGAGTGCGTTGCAGGCGCCTGTCGTCGCCGTCGTTGAATACACCTACGCAATTGGAGACAGAATCGTTGTTCCCGCCGGAGCGCGCGTATACGGTCAGCTCCAGCAGGCCGACCGAAGCGGACTTGTGAGCGTCAAGTTCGACGAGATTGAATTGATCGACGGTGCCCGGGAGAAGATTGACGCAGTCGGAACGGGGCTTGATCTCGGCCCAATCAAGGGGAACGTCTACGGAAAGAATACGGGCAAGAACTTCCTGGTACGTGCAGCGTCTGGACTCGGATCGGTGCTTGCAGAGGTGGCCGGCAACAACTCGAATGCCGCGTTCTCCGAAGACGACATGCTGCGCGAACGGCTGGCCGAAAACATCGGCACCGCGGGCGACTCGGAAGTCATGAACCTCGACACCAACAGTCGCGTGATCGTTTCAGTTCCTGCCGATACGAAGATCTATGTCGTGTTCACCAAGCACGAGCAATCTCCTGCCGAGCTTCACAAGGTAGTTCCCATCGCTCAGTAGATCGCCGCACACGATTTCACTCCGGCACTTGCCCTGGCTACTCAGGCCAGGGCTTTTTCTTGTTGGGCGACCTTGTGTGCTTGGGCATATGTCCCTAGCAACGTGCATTTTCCCTCTTGTCGCTTACATTGAATTTCAGGGCGATGAAGGCGTTGATCCCGCTCGTCCCGTTCCCACTTGGGCAAAGAGCGAACCGCATGACCCAACGTGCGGATGAGCCAAGTTCGATCCGGATGACCCACTGTGCAGTTGAGCAAAGATCGATCCCGTTGGCTCAATTCGAGATTGAGTCAACAACGATCCCGTTGCCCCAGTGTGTAGATGAGCAAAGATCGTTCCCGATTGCCCAAGTCGGAAATGAGCAAAGATCGATCCCGATGCCCCAAGGTGCAGATGAGCAATCACCGATCCCGGCGTCTCAGAGTGTAGCTTGGAATCCTTTTCAGTCTAGGAAGGGATGAGGCGCAACTTCCCACAACGTCTGCAAATGTAGGTGTGTTCCCAATTCCACTTAAGGCGGGGAAAGACTTCTCGATTGTAGCGGGCAATTTTCCGAATACTAAGAACCAATCCTGCGACCGAGGCGATGCCGAGCAACAGGAAAACAGCGACAGTATCTGGCCGCAGCGCTGAAGATGTCGGGTGATCAAAAATCGAACCCGCGCCCACAACCGTCCACACAAAGAAGATAACCATTGGCGGTCCCCACAGTAGAAAGGGCCGAATATATCCCCGGGCGTTGGGTGGAGCGACTGCCTGTGCGGAATGCGATTGGGTTGTTCCCGAATAAAAAGTACCGGAATAGGTGCGGGTTTCCTGTTGGTACAGGACGGGAGCAGCCACGATATTCGCGGTTCCGCACTGGTCGCAAAGATACGGATTGAACTGCGGTTCGGATGCCATTCCGTTGCCCCTGACCTGGCGACAGCTTGCGACACCGGGCTCCTCGATTGAGATTCTAGCTCGATTTTTCCAATTCGGGCCAATTCATCGGCACGATATACGACCGCATCAGCACGCGTCTGGCCACCGAACCCGCTCATGCTAAGTGGGATAGCGCTGTTTCCCATCTCGGTCCTCGTCCACTAATTTGACCGAGTTTCGGTCCCGACGCATTCTCTCGCTCGACACGGATGCCCCAGAGCAGCCGGGTCCAGGAGAGAAAACGTATGAGAACCGCACTCACCTTCTGGCGACGTTCCCCAGTGTCCGCTCCGACGTCCACCCTTACTCTTCACCGTCCAGACGCGATCAACTGGGTACGTGTCGCGCTCCAATTCACGCTTGGACTCATCCTCATGGGCAATCTCCTCGCGCCATTTGCAGCGAAAGCGCAGAATCTCGGGACCTCTCCCCAGTTCGGCCAGGCTGTGCAAGGTCAGCAGGCCACTACGGTCGAAGGAACCGTCCTCAACATTGTGAACTGGGGCTGCAATGTCATCGCTCCGGTTATCGCTGTCGCCTGCCTCGGCATCGCAGGTTGGCACTTCAAATCCGGTCGCGGCTACATGGGCTGGGGCGTCTCCGGCGTCGCTCTCATGGTGATCTCCGGCCTCGGACGCATGGCCGAGGGCTTTATCACACAGGCGCAAGGCATTCAGTAGCCAAGGCACAAAGCGATGCAGACGCCACAGTTCCTCCTCGACCTTCTCCAACTGCTGCTCGATCTCGCGGCGCCAGCGGCCTTCTGCACGCTGGCCGCCGCGGGAATGAGCCTACGGCACGAAGGCGGGATCAACTTCCATGTGAACGGCCGCACCGGCAAGTGGATCATGTGGACCGTTGTGCTTTTGACTCTGCCGGAGCTGCTGTCCTGGATTGCGGCGCAAGGAATCAATATTCCCTCCGGTAGCGGCTCGGTGGGCACAAGCTGGCTGGCGAGCATGGAGACGGTCTTCAAGAACTTCGTCAACCAGATCGTTGTCGCCAAACTGGTCCCCGTGATTGCGGCCTATTTTGTCCTGAAGGCGACGCTCGACGGAGCCACTGGAGAGAACCCGCTCGGATCGATCGTTGCCGCGCTGTTCCTGATGTCACTCTCGGCCACTATGCAGCTCTTTCAGGGCTGGAATTCGGGAGGCCAGTACGCGATGACCGACATGCTGACCTCTCTCTGGAACTATATTGCCGGCCAGATTTTGCCGGCCGCGGCGGGACTGGCTTGTGTCGGAGCAGTGATCAACTTCGTCCGGCACAGACCCTGGAGCAGGCTGGTCTTCGCCGCGATTTCTTTCCTATGTGTGAGTGGCCTCCTTTCGCTTTTTCAGGCGATGGCGGCGTGAGGAACGACTTATGAGTCTCGATGGCGCCATCACGAACCTTGCATCCTGGGCTGGCAATACCATGATGCCCACGATGGCCGGCTTGTTCTTTGCAGGAGCCGTATATCGCTACAGCAAAGGCGGTCCTTTCGAGCAGCCACTCTATGGCGGCTTCGCTTCGCTGATGTGCTCGGGAATGTTGCGGGCACTGGAAGGGTTTGTACAACATGCCGGCGCGACCAATGCCGACGCTTTTTGGATGGCAACGATGAGCCTTGTGAACTGGACGGCCAACGTCATCCTGCCCATGTTTGCACTCACGCAGTTGGCAGCGATGGCTCTGCACATGGCCGGCGTGGTTTCGGAGATCTACCCAGGCTCGACGTGGATCAGGAAGTTCGTTGCGGCATTCGGCGCACTGATGGTCTCCGGCATGGTGCGCCTGGCCGAGTCGATGGTGACGCAAGCGCACAGAGTTGGAGGATAACGCCATGAGTCTCGATTTGACACCGGTTCACCGCAACCTGCACACCAAGGTGACGTTTCTCGGTCTTGAGTTCGAGGACCTGATTCTCGTGCTCGCATTGGCTGCGGTGATGAACCTCCTCGCGCACTTCGTGAGTGACAACGCGCATGTCTTCGGAATGCCGCTCAACATCTTCATGGAGTTTGTGGTCCCGGCGTTGGCTGTCCCATCCCTGATCCTTTTCAAGTATGGACGACCACGCGGTTATCTCACCGACCTCGTCCGTTCATTCTTCGCTCCGAAGGCATGGTGCGCACTTGAGCGAGATTCGGAGTTGACACAACCTTACCTTGCCGACGAGGAGAGCTAAGTCTATGCAGGTCGCGATCGAATCGAGGCAAAACGGAACAATGACTGTCGAACTCGACAGCGAAGCGGCACGAGCGATGGTTGCGAGCATTGTTTTCGCTTCACGGTTCCATGAAGGGATTGCGCCTCTCGCCGGGATGGTGGAGGCAAGTCTTCAACACGGCGAAGATTCGGCAGCGCGGAGTCCTCTATGCCAATGACCTACTCGGAACACGAACGGAAACTGAAGGCGCCCGCCGTTTGCGAGTTGCTGCCTTTGCGTGACCTTCCTTTGGGCGACAACGTCATGGTCCGCACCAACGGAGCGTTCGTCGCGGGTTTCGAGCTGAGGGGAATCCTTGCGTACTTCGCTACGGACGGCGATCGCAACCAAAACAAGTCGATGCTCGAAGCCCTCTTCCGCAGCGTACCCGATGTCAGCATGCGCATTCAATTCCGGTACGAGATCTCTGAGCACCTCGGCGATCTGCTCGACAGTTACATCCACGAGCAGCGGACGGAACAGTCGGAGGTCATGGCTCTCGATTCCCATCGGCTCAGGATGTGGCGGCAGAAGGAGCAGGGGGGATTTTTCTTTGAGAACCGGCTCCACGTCTACTTCATATGGGATCCGCGCATTCACGCTAAGCTCTACCACTCTGTTCAACAGAACCGCAGCCTTGGTGGATTCACTCTGAGCCAGAAGAAGGCCATCCAGCGTACTCGGAAGGAGCATGAGACCTACCTGGCCGAGTTCGAATCCATCCTCCGGGGCGTCGAGGGGTCGATGGAGGCGGCCGGCCTCGGGCCCCGGAGACTTTCGACCCAGGAACTCTTCGAGGAACTGAAGCATGCGAAGCACCCCCTGCGGCGCGATCGACGCCCGTTCATGCCCGAAGAGGAGATGATCGAGTACCGCAGTGCGCGCGAACAAGCGACACAGGCGAGCATCCTCAATGAGACTGAGACCTACATCAACATCGACGGGTACCTGTACGCAGTCGTGAGCCTGAAAGAACTGCCGGATGCCACCTTTCCGGGGATGCTGCAAAACTTCTCCTCGCTCGGGTTTCCTGTGGTCATCAACGGCCAGGTCGTGATCCCCGATCAGGTGAAGGTGCTCAAGAGTTATAAGAAACGGCTCCAGAAGATGACGGCGGCGCAGAAGGATGCGAACGGCAATTTCAAATCCAATCCCGAAGCGGAAGTAGCGCAGGCGCAACTCATCCAGGTCCAGCGCGACATTATCTCTTCTTCTCTCAAGACAGCAAAGTTGAGCCTTTCGGTCGTAGTTCGCACCTCGCAGCCGGCAGTAACTCTCCGCGATCTTGAGCGGTCTGAGCGCGAACTTGCCAACCGCACACAGGAAGTTCTGAACGCCTTTACGCATATGAACGGCGCGAAGGCCGTATCCGAAACAATCGCAAAGCGCCGCATCTTTCTTGGGACATTACCGGGGATGGCCGATGCGGACAAGCGGGACCAGGACATGCTGACATCGAACGTCGCCGATCTTGTTCCAGTGGAGATGCCGTGGACCGGGACGCGGAGAAGTCCTCTCATCCTTTTTGAGACGCCCTATCGCCAGCTCATACCATTCTCGATGTTCGATCCCGATCTCTCCGATGCGAACGGCCTCCTGATGGCGAAAAGCGGCGGCGGCAAAACTCTTGCCGCGCAGCAGATGCTATTGATGGCGGCCCGGGCGAATCCCCTGATTTCCATCCTCGAACGTGGCGACTCCTATCAGCCGTTGGTCGAGCTGATGGGCGGGGAGATGATCGAGATGTCGCTCGATAGCGACCAGACAATCAACCCATGGGATCTTCCCAGGGGAGATACGAAACCCTCGAACGACCAGATTTCGTTCCTCAAGAACCTGACGCGGCACATGCTGGGCGAGAACACGCCGCCCGATCTTGATATCGACCTGCTCGATAGTGTCCTGCTCGAAGCCATCGCTTCGACGTACAAACGCTGCAGCGCGAAGACCTCAAGCCCGATTCCACTCTTCGGCGACCTGGCCGCGGAACTGGCGCACTGGCAGGACCGCGACCGCAACCAGAACATCAATGCGATGGCGCAGATGGCCTCAACCAAACTGCGCGCCTGGGTGGACGAGGGGCCCTATGCTCGGCTCTTCGACCGTCCAACCACAGTCCAACTGAATAATCCCTGGCTCTACTTCAATGTCGAGAAGCTGAAGGACGATCCGCGCCTGGAACGGGCCATGAGCCTCCTCATCGCGCACACAGCCACTTATCGCGCTTCTGGGATGACCGGACAGCCAAGCATTGTTCTGCTCGACGAGTGCTGGGCGCTGCTTGAATCCCCGATCCTCGCGAGCGTTGTGGTGCAGCTCTTCCGCACCGCGCGCAAACGGAATGCCAGTGTTTGGGGAATCAGCCAAACGCCTGAGGACTTTGTCGGCACACCCGACAAGCCCAACGAGCACGGCGCCGGCATCGTTAAAAATGCGACTACAAAGATCATTGGCAAACAGCCGGGCGATATGACCGCGCTCCGCGAGCATGTCCACTTGAATGAGACGGCGCTGAATCAGATCAAGACCTTCGCTCACCCGAAGAAGGGGCATAGCGCTGAGTTCCTGATCGCGATCGGAGAAAAGGCTGAATCCACGCACGCGATCCGAATCGTTCCCAGCCCGGTGGACTATTGGATCACGACGACCTACGCCCGGGAGCGGTCGTTTCGCAAGTGGTGGCTGCGTCGGCATCGGCAACTGCCGCTGATTCAGGCATACGAAGAACTTGCCATTCAATACCCGCGCGGCCTGGCGGAACTGGCGCCCTTGCCGGTTGAGCTCTCGGGAGAGATGCAGGAGGCGATGAGCCAATGATTGACAGACCCCAACTCGAACCCGAACTGCTCCTGAACGGTGAACCCTATCCCGCTCCCAATCGCCGTCGCAAAGCGACCCTCCCGACTCGCTGGAACAGGAGGCTACTTATCGGCATTCTCCTGATCGAAACCTGCTTCGTTCTGCCGAAGTATGCTCACGGGCAATTCCTCAGCGTGTTCGATTCGATCTTCAGTTCGATTCAGAACGATATTGGCAGCTCGCTCAACTCGATCAATCAGGTGATCCAGCAAACGCAGAAGCTCTATCAGACGACCCTTGCGCCTTTGGCGGCCCTCAATCAGGCTCGCGGATTTGTCGCGAATTCGATCAACGGCTTTCGCGGTCAGATGAATCAGATTTTCAATACATCTTTCAGCAGCGCGGTGACTCCAGGCCCCCAACAGTTCGAAAGCATCCTTCACAGCCGGCTCTCGTCGCAGATTCCGGCACTTCAAGCTAGCTTCACCACGAACTACGGAACAATCCCGCAGGTCAACGCAGCATCGCCGCAGGACCGCGTGATGATGGACGTGGACGACGCCCTGGGTCAGGAAAATCTCAAGACCACACTCATAGCCGATCAGGGCGCGGACGTCATTCTTCAGACTGCCAATCAGATGGAGAACCAGGTTGCGGTGAGCACGCCCGGTTCGAACCCATTTCTGACCGCTCAGGCGCAAGTCGCCAATCTTCGCTGCCAGGCCTATATGCAGAAGATGCTCGCGGCGGAGCTGCGGCAGGAGGCCGGGCGCATCGCCCACGACAACGTGCTCGTCAAGCGCCGGACCGCTGCGACGGGCGGCATCAACAGTTTGATTACCGGCGCGCTGACGGCGCGATAGGGAGGTTCCCATGACGGATCCAAAGAAGAACCCGAACAAACAGCGCAAGTCTTTCTTCTGGCGGCGTAAATCCCGCCCTTTCGAAGTACCGGCGAAATACCTAGATTCCAGTGGAGCGACGAAAAGTGTTGCGCCGCCCTGGTACCGCCCAAGTTTGTTGAAGGTGGCTGTCGTTGTTCTCGCTGTGCTCGCAATGCTCCCAACTCGCGCGAATGGACAGTTCGGCATCGACACGGCTGCGATTCTGGCGGCGCTCTCGAAGATGCAGTCACTGATGAACACCTTTATCGCAACGCCGCTCAGAACGATCAATCAGTATGAGCAGAGCGTCGCGAAATACGAGCAAGAGGTCATGTATCCACTGGCTGCCATCAACCAGGCGAAGTCGTCGGTGATGCAGTTTGAAAACCAATTTAACCAGATCAGCAACCTGTTCCGCGTCAACATATCGAGCGCCACATTGCCGCAGTCTCAAAACCTCGAGTCGCTGCTGTTGTCGGGCAACGCAGCGAATGTGCCCGTCTTATCGGGACAGTTTCAAAACGTGTACGGCGTTGTCATGGCTCAGAATGCAGCGTCCCCACAAGTACGGACGATGACCGACATGACCGACGCGCAGGCTCAGGACGCAATGAAGCGGGCGATCGAGATCGATGCCCTCTCGGATGCGGAGTTGAACGAGGCGAACCAGATGGGCCAGCAGATCTCGCAGGCCGCTCCCGGCAGCGCCCCGATTCTCGGAGCCGAGGCCGACGTATGGGTTGTGCGCGCGAATGCCTATACGCAAGCTGCATTGGCCGAATTGATGCGGACCCGTGGAATCGATCTTGCAAACCAGAGCGCCACTTCCAAGCTCGCAACATCCAGCAACATAAGCAACAACGGCCTCATCAACGGGGCGCTAACCAATAGGTGACAGACATGCTGTACGCCCACCTCCATCCCGAGTTGATGCTCGCGTTCTTTCAGTCAACGCAGCTGAACCTGTTCGAGCGATTCCTGACGCAGGCGCAATCAGGCATCGACTCCACAGGCATTACTTCGGGGATGCAGAACGTGGCGTATGTTGTCCTGCTTGTGGGCTTTCTATGGCAGGTTTATCAATCGGCCCTGCATGGCGGTGACGTGCGTGGATTGGGGACCGGTTTGATTAAGTATGTAGTGACTGCGGTTGTGGTGATGAATTACGGAACTGTGTTCACAACAGTTAATCAAGGCTTCGTAAATGCAGGTAACTGGGTGAGTGGGTCCGGAGGAAATGTACTCCAAAACTGGGCGAGTGATCTCCAGACGCAGTTCACACAGGATGGAACTCAGCAACTATGGGGGTTGATCACCGGATCAATGGCTGGTTTGATTGATGGGATCCTTATTCTCGTGGCCTACCTCCTCTATCCGATCGTTGTGGTGATTTTCGGATTCTTTTATATCTTCTACGGAAGTGTGCTCTATATCTTCGGCCCGATCGTGATCGCTCTTATGCCTTTGGGCGGCGCCAATCGCCTTGCGAAATCCTACGTCGAGAACATATTTGTCTGGAACGCCTGGCCCGTTTTATATGGCGGCTTTGGCGCGCTCTTGAGCGCGGTCCAAATGGGCCAGGTCGGTCAAATGCTCAATCAAAATGACTTTCTCGGTGGCTTGGGGAATCTTGAAGGGTCCTTCCTGATCGGCATTGTAAGCATCGTCTACTCTCTGGCGATTGCCGTCATTCCGTTCATCGCCAAGCGGATCGTAAGTGGCGATGTTGGGAGCACCGCGGCCGCCATGGTAGGCACAGCAGTTACCGCCCTGACTGCAGGCGCGGCGGGATTCGAGGGAGCAGCAGCCGGCGTGGCCGCAGCGCGAGGGAGTTCTGCGGGCGCAGGTTCAGCTGGAGCCTCTTCCAGCGCGGCGACCGCAGGGTCTGCGCGAGCGCTCACTAGTTCGGCAAGCGGGAACCAGCCTGCGCCGCCCCAGCCGGCACCCATTGCAGCGTCTTCCGCCGCAAGCGGGTTCTCGCTTGGTGACGGCTCCCCCACATTGGAAGGCCACGCGGAACAGATTCGCGGTTCGATCAGCGGCGCGATGGGCGCGGACAAACCCAGCGACGAGAACAGTGGAGCAATCACGGTCCCAACCCAGGATTCCGCGGTCTCGCCGGCTCAGTCCAGCGGCGGAAGCCCGAAGTCCAGGGGCATCACCAAATCGGCGGCGTCATCGAGAAAAGGGCCAAGCGTCCATCGCTACAACCTCGGTACATGGACGGCGTACCATGCCGCGCGAATTGCAGCGAAAAGCGTCGCAAGCGCCACAAGCCATAAGGAATAGGAGGACGGATGAAAACAAGCACAGTTACAGCGGACGAAGCGGCCCTGGCAAGGCCGAAGTATTACGAAATGGATGGGGCCCTCCGCGCTAATGCGAACCGTGCGTGGCTGCTCGCCTTTCTGACGATTCCAATTGCCCTGCTGGCGATTGGGTTTGCAGTTTTCGTGCGCATGCAACCGCCGACGGTGATTCGCATCGGTCCGAATGGCGATGCCTCATTATTGGGCAAACCCGCGAAGGGTGCTGTTACGGATCTTGCCACGGGTGGGACAGATGAATTCCTGGACGAGGCGTTCGTGAAGCGCTTCCTCACGAGCTACCTCAATTACTCGCCTTCCGACGTGGACGACCATTGGGCAGCCAGCCTCAACATGATGACGCGCAACTTGCGCGCCTACACGTTGAAGGCGATGGGAGTGGACGACACGCGCGGCAAGATCGACGACGGCCAGATCCAGTCCGCCTTCCATCTTCGTGAGATTGAGATTGTCCCCGGCGATCCGCTCACGTATCTCGCGTACGGCGTCAAGGACGTCCACCATCTTTCGAATGGAACCGAGACCACCGACCACTTTGTGAACGAGTACCGCATTCGACTCATCGCGGACCGGCGCTCCGATGTCAATCCCGACGGACTTTGGATTGCTGAGTACAGCGAACGGCCTATCGACGGCGAACGTCGCGACCAGATACTGGCTGCGCCCGACCAGGATCGAGCGCCCGGAAATGGAGTCCAGCAATGAGTACAACAGCAGTCACAACTATGCCAGCGCAACCCGCACCGCCCCAAACAGGCACGCCCAGAAGAACACGGCGGACACGCCAACAAAGCGAGGAAGTTGCCCGCTACTTTCTCGCTAAAGAGGGTTCGTCGATCGAAAAACCTGAACTTGGGGTTGAAGTGGCGAGTGAGGGTGAGGCTTTGATCAAAGCATTTCAGTCGAAGAATGGCGTGATTTATAGCGTTCTCACCTACAAAGCAGAAGCGGAGATACAGGGAGGATCCCCGACATTGGTAAAGCGGGCCTTACGAAATGAGAGCGCTCCAGCGGGGCGCAAGTAGGGCCAAAAGGTCAGCACGGATTCAAAGAGGAGACAAACCTGAAACACGGCTCATGTCGCCTCCTTTGACGCCTTATCGCGTGTGCGATGAGGAATTCCGCTGACCCGGTTTGCACTCTCGAAGCCTGGTTCAGATAACACCCCACCCTAACCCGGGCGGCCAGGCGAAGAGAGCGAGGACCGGCAATCAGCCACCTCTTGTCACTTCGTCTTGAAGCGCCAGACAAGTGAGGAGAACATGACAGCGACCACAGCACAGAACGCGGCACTCGACCACCAGTTCATCCTTGAACTCAAGATCGATGCGTCCGGTGAAGTGACCCGCAAGCCAACCAGGCTCGGACGGAGAGATACGCTCCAAGGCAAACTCCTTGGGCAGCTCTATCCCGGCATCCGAGTAGCTCGTGTAAGCGTGCCGTATGAGTTGACGCCGTATGAGCAGTCTGTGGTCGAAAACCGCATGACGAGCCTTCACTACGGCGAGGTCGAATACAAGTTGGTGGGCGCCAGCGGTTCGGCGAAGGATGGCAAGTTCTACTTCGTCGACAAGGCGCACGCCGGCCCGATAGCTGAGCGCTTTCAGCATTGGCCCGAGGCGGCGATCGTGTACTTTGCGATCCTCGTCTCCGACTGCAGGCTGATGGTCGAGGAGTCCAACCTCCGTATCGCTGTGGTCAAGGACCATGTCCTTGGCACCAACGACTGCAGGGGCTGGGCGCGCGAATCCCTCTACCGGAAGCTCAAGATCGGCATCAACCGCTTTTGCCAGTTCCGTCTGGCATTCGACACGAGCGAACCGAAGCAGGCAAAAGGCGCATTGAAGGCGATGAACGATCGCGTGGCCGACAGGCTCGCGGTCGACGTCATTCTCCCGGAAAGCGCCTGCAAACCGGCCCTCAAGGGAAGCGTTCGCTTTCTTCCCCAGTTGGGCACCTCAGGCCGCATGTATTCGGGTCCGGCGATTCTCGGGATCAAACAGATCTCCCGGAAATCGGAGTTTGGATCAAGCTACACCTTGATCGAGCACGCTTCGGAAGAGGCGCTGCAGTTTGAACTGAAGCTGCAAGCGCTCGAACGAATCAAAACGATGCGCAAGGCATGGGACGAAGGCGACTATCAGGCGCTGTTCGAAGTAATCGGCAAGTCCGAGGTTACGACGATCGACGACGGTATCACCTTCGACCCTGATTCTCTGGAGCAAAAAGACGATCCTGCTCAAGAGGGTTGTGACTCGGCGGAAGCGATTCTGTTGGCTGACCGGAGCGGAAATGCAATCAAGATTCCCTTCGTCTTCAACCAACTGAACCGCAAGCTGGCCCGCTGGGCGTTTCGTGCCTGCACAAGCGCAGATCTGAAGCTGCCATCGTTTGCGCTCGCAGACGACGGCGTCCTGTTCGAACATCGGGGGAAAATTCTCTCGGCGTCGGACTGGATACCGGAAGACAGTGCGATCACATCCCTGACGGCGGAGAAGGGCCTTTGCATTCGGTATCCGATACGGATGCAGGAGGACCTTTTACCCGTTCGTCATCTCACCAACCCTGAGCTTGTTCCGGCGCTCCAAAAGGCGCTCGGATTTACCAACCTCGATGAGTCGGAGACCGCATCAATTCTTGACCAGCAGCTTAGCATGGAGGGAACCTACATCCTTCATTCGAAGACCGCGAGCAGGAACGGCGGCGACTTCGACTTCGACACTGTCTGCATCATGCCATCGGATCAGTTCCCGAAGTTCGTTGCGGGACGGATCGGGTATGGCGAAAGATTTCACCAGGAAAAGACGAAGCACCAAAAGGCCAAGTCTCCCTGGTGGAATGCCTGCCCGGTTGCGATGAAGGCACGGGGAAACAAGATCGGCGCAATCACCGATCTGAAAACTTCTTGCCTTGCCGCGGGACGGCCAGATTTGGCCTATAAGCTCGTGGAGCAGTTGCAGAATGCGCTCGATTCCTTGAAGCATAAGGTCGAGATCGATGAGTCCGTTATCAGCGAAATCAGGAAGGAGGTAACGCCGGCGCCCTGGCTCCGCTTCAAGCGCGAGCGCAGAGTGTCGGACTTGCCTGCTCATCTTGAAGTCGCTGACACCGACAAGGTAGGAAGGCTCTACAACGTCCTCCGCAAGGAGATCGGCTTTCTTCCCGACGAGACCGGAAACGGCTTCGAAGAGAAGATGGGGATCGAGGACTTCCGTGGATTGTTCACGGGCGAGAACGTCACCCGGGAGATGTTCGAGGAATGTCAGTTAGTGAATTCGATCTATGGCGACATTGCCAGCCGCATCATCCAGCGCGAGGAAGAAGTCAAACAGCAACTCAAAGACGCTCAGGCGCAATGGGAAAGCGTGCGCCGGAGCGACGACAAGGACAGAAAGAGAGCGGCGGTGCTGGCACGCAACAAAGCGCATGCGGCTCTCAGGGATCACGAGCAGGATGCACGGGATCAGTTCAGTTCCCTGCATTTGTTCGTCCACTACTGGGCGCAAGGCAAGGAGAACCGAAGGGCTTGGGCGCAGGCGATGAATTCTGTCGTCACCGGCGGCTCGGGTTCCGGCGCTGTCCTCTTCCAGGCGTTTCCGCAGGAGGTTATCGATGTATTTGCGGAGATGACCGGCGGTCAGCGGGTCAAAATACGGATGCCAAAAACCGTCAACGGCTACGTCTGGTTCGACGACGAGCAACGGGCATTTCTCGTTGAGCAGAAGGCGAATCGAGAGGGACCGGAATGTGAGAAGAGGGTTTTTCTCTTCCAGTACAAGGGAAAGCGCTCTTTGGTTTTCGAAAACCCGAGCGTTCCAGTTCGATTGGAGCACTCTTAACCAGCGGAGGAGAAGTTCAAGCCCTTGGCTTGGCTTCTCCTTTGCTTTTTGACTCAGGTTGCGCCCGAGGAGGCCGCCATGAAAACGCTCATAACACTTGCTCTTATCTTTGGGGTTGCGGCGGCCGGGGCGCAGACGACCAGTCAAAGCCAGATTCGGCACGTCGAAACAGCACTCAACCATCTCACGGTTCTCGAATTTGGCGAGACGGTGACCACACTTGCTATCGGCGATCCCGACAGCTTTCAGATCGAGCGCCATGAGGACAAGGTTCTCGTGAAGCCTCTCCAACAGGGAGTGTCGACCAACCTCTTTGTCTGGACCGCAACGCGGGAGCTTAGCTACGAACTCGACCCGGCCGGACAGCTTGCCGCGATGGACGTCCTGGTCAGGGCCGAGCCTGCACCCAAGCCGCATACGACAGCTCAGGCCGCGGCTGAGCTCTCCGACACAGAGATACGCAAGATTGCCTCGCTGGTTCTGACCCAGACGATGATGGGGGTCGAGGACGTCGCGCACGACTCGGAAAAGCACGCGCCGAACCGCGTAGAAGTCAGCATTGAACAGGTCTATCGGGCAAAGCATCGAATCTATATTCGGTATTTGGTTGCGAATCAGACTCAATCTCCATTCCGAGTAACGGCGCCGGACGTAAATGCTCCACTTCCTACCAAGCAGTCCATCTCGCTGCTAACCCTCAGAAATCACCAGATCACCTCACAAACGTTCGCGACTTTCAAAGCCAAACAGGGATCGAATGTCGCGGTTGTCCAGGCGGACAGTATGGCGCGCGACCTTGCACCGGGTGAGAAGACGACCGGCGTTATCAGCATTGGAAGCTCAACGGGCAGCGCACCGCAAATCTATCAGATGAACTTCGGTGCCGATCAGACTGGACCACTCAAGGTCGAGGCGGTTCTCTAGTTATGGATGCGCAGGGCTACATTTCGCCCGAGGAAGTGCGCCACGCGCTCCGCTCCATCTATTGCAGCGACACGGAATCGAACCTGCAGAAGGCTCTTCTTGCATCTCTCTCGGACGATCTCAAGCCTGTCGACGAGAAGGGCCGATGGAAACCCAACCCTCTGCTCCTTCTCGCTTTCCTCCTGCTGTGCACCCTGGCCGGGGTATTCCTCTACTTTTCCATCGGAGTGCGCTCTTGAGTCCGTACTATGACCAGCCCGGATGGAGACAACGTGGACCGGAGGATCTTGCCGGCGTTCTTGTATTGCTTGGCTGCGCGTTGGTCGGGTTCGGCTGGTATGTCGCCGTGTCGCGTCTCCATCTGCACAATAGCCAGTGCCTTGAAATCTTCCTCGACGCCGCCATTGTGTTCTTCGGCGGTGGATTGATCCTCGCCCAGTTGGTTGGGCGAAGGAATAAACGAGAGGAGAACTGGCCGCACCCAGCCATCCTGGTTTGGGGATCGAAGGACGCAAAAATCGTGGGGGAAGCACGCCGGGACGGCGCTACCGTGCTCGGGTACAACGTACACAAGCAACCCTGGCTCTGGCCGGACGTTGTGCGCATGAAGCACGGCGTCATTGTGGGCGGAACCGGCGCCGGCAAGTCCACATTCCTTGAAAACATCATTGCGCAGGACGTTACTCGGCGCTTCGGTATGCGGCGGATGCCCATCATTATCTTTGATGGCAAAGGTGAGCGGGAGTTTCTCGATCGCCTGTTGCCCCATATCGAAGCCGCTGGCCGATTGCAGGACCTGCGCGTGATCGATCCCACGCACCCTTCAGAGTCCGCTCGCTACAACCCTTTTTACGCCCTTGATGATGCATACCAGGAGCATGTCAACTTCATCTTCCGCTCGTTCGGGCTGCGCGAAGACTTCTTTAAAGGTCACCAGGAGGCGTATCTCTCCGACCTTGTGCGCATCTTGCAATACACTGGAAAGCTTTTCAATGTCTACGACGTGCTGGTCATGGCACTGGATGAGAAAGTGCTGGAGGAGCAGATCGGGATTGCGAAGGCCCGCCTGGCTTCGCTGCCGGGCATCTCCATGCAGAAGCGCCTCAACTTCGAGATGTCAGTGAAGATGCTACAACGCTCGCTCGCTGATCGCGAACGTGTCGAGAAGATTCAGGGTCTATTGAATGAGCTGTTGAGCTTTCTCGAGGATGAGTTGTCGGTTGTGACCGGCTCCTACCAGGATTTGCTGACGCTCGACGATGTTCTCGAAAAGGACCTTATCCTGTTCGTCTCACTCAACGCCAACCGCAATCAGCGCGCCGTCGAAGCCCTGGGGAAGATTCTGCTACAAAACATTCAGTTGATGGTGGGCAAGCGCTACGCGCAGCCGGCCGGCAATCGAGATGCCGACGAGCCGATGCTTTCGGTGATCCTCGACGAGTTCGCTCCGTTCGCGTATCCGGGATTTACGCAGGTGCTCCAGACGGCACGCGGCGCGCGAGTGTCCTTCCTGTTCTCATTCCAGAGCATGCCCCAGCTGCAACGGGTCAGTCAGGCATTCGCCGACGAAGTGTCCTCGGCGCCAGGTACGAAGATGATCATGAACGTCTCCGAAGAGAACACGGCGCAATGGTTCTTGAAGGCGTCGGCCAGGATCGCGACCAAACGCCGGAGCCTGTCGGTCCGCCGCACCGGAATCTTCTCGACGAAATACACCGAGACGGGCTCAGGGAGCGAGAGCGACATCAAGGAGACTCGCGCCCGCGAGGACCACATCAAGAACCTCCCGGTCGGCCAGATGGAGATTCTGATGGTGGATAACAGGGAGGGCACCCGTTACTCCCATCTGCATGTCCGCCGCGCTCCGCGATTCGAAATTGAGGGACTGCGACCTTCCCTCTATCCCAAGATGCACAGCTATCTCGACCCGGAAATCGGCGTCAATCTACGTTTCAAAGAGACTGAGAATCGGAAACAGCGGCGCCGGAGAACGGCAGGATTGTTCTTCGGGGGCGCCAATGGGGAGTGACGATGCGAACACCACTGATCATTCGAACGGTCGTCCTTGCTATCTCACTCTGGTGCGTCTACGGGCCATCTTTTGCTCAGACTGTGAATCGTCCAGATTCCGGAGCCGCGCAGCCCGCGGCGAAACGTCAGGGGTTCTTTGACTATGCGTTAGGGAAGATCAATCCTCGCGACAAGGACTATGGCGCGGCGATGGAGTCCGGTAGGGCTGCTGTCGTTGAGAACTCCGTCGACGATCTTTATTTCTGGTCGAATGTGGTGACGCTGCTCTTGCTGAGCGGGTTGGTCGCCGTCGTCCTTCTTCAATGGCGCGCCGCAGACAAGCGCGAGGTAATCGCGTCATCTCTCATCGCGCAGTTATGGAACGGCCGCGTGAGCGACCGGATCGAGATTGACCGCCGCACGGAGCAGTTCAATCGACTGGTCGAAGCCCATAACGCCGAGGCCGAGCGTGCGCTCTCAGCGAAACCTCAACCCGCTTCCGGCGAGGAACAGGCCGACTCCGAGCTCAAACGAACGGTCGAAGGCCTCGATAAGCGGACAACGAAAGTGAATGCCGCCGACCGTAACGGCGTTGAGAATCGGCCTGGGAACATCGCAGTCCAGGCTCAAAGCGTGGAAGCAACCGCTACCGGCTTGCAGCAGAGAAACATCATGCTGGAACGCCAGGCTGAAGCAATGAGAAATACGGAAGCAAACCTGCGGCGCCGACTCAATGACACGATCGCCCAACTCGACCAAGAACGGAATCGAAATCAGACACTTAAGGGCGCGTAGGAGACACACGGATGGACCACAATTCGCAGCTCAAATCGCCGACTGATTTCCCCCGCCCGGACGAATGGCGGGAGTACGTTCGCCAAACCGTCCCCCCGGACGAGGTCGATTACACACTCGCATTCGGCCGGACCATTATGTTCGCGCGGTTCTATGAAATGCAAAATCAGCCGTTCCCCGCTCGGTTTTCAAGCGAGCTGGCGACTATCAGCCGGCTTCACGATCCCGAAAGGACCGAGGCATTGGAGGCATTGAACGACCGAATCGTTGCCGACATGACGCAGGTTCTACTGGCTGCTGCTCGCCCCAAAGACTCCGAGGGAACCGAGAGAGCCACGCCCGTCGCGCCTCGTGAAACCACCGATGAACTGGTCGCCTATCTGGCGAAGGAGAACCCGTTCTACGCGCTCTGGATTCGGTACGCGTCGCCGACAGAGCGGCCCAATGGCGAACTCGCCTGGGAGAAGTTCGTTGCGCAGGAGCTTGGCGACGGGACAAACGAGGAGATTGAATTTGCGCTTTTGGTTGGCCAGTTAGGCAAGTTGCTTACTTATTTCCGCGACCGGAACCTCGCTTTGCCTCCCCACTTCTCCGGGCGGGTTTGGTTCCTGCACTCCCTGCCTGGAGCGGAGCGCAACGCGCACACTCGGGCACTTGTACAGGGATTAGCCGAGGCAATGGGGTCGTGCGCATCCGCATAATCAGCTTCGGAACGAACTGGTGGGCCATGCACTCACGCGACCTCGACGATCCCTTTTGCTTCCGCCGTTCTGCCGCGTGGTTCAATTCAGCGGGGCTCAAGTCCGGCCGCAGGCTGCGACTGTGCTGGGCGTATCCCGGCCAGATCCGGTTCAACCTGAACAGCGGTTTTCAACCCGAGCATCCACTGCGGTCCATGGGGAGGACATTCCTGTGCAGCGGTCCAAACCATTTGGGCGGTCGCACACACCTTCTGTTTGCCGGCCTGTCGAGTGAATCCCCACCAGATCGGTATTTAGTGACGATGAACGACGCCTCGAACGGGCGACTTTCGTTCACGTCTCCCGCATGGAGATCTGCCGGTGTTCAGCCGATATCGGTCAGCCTCCGGGGTCTCCGGTACGAAGCAATGCTTCTCATGAGACGGCAAGACTGGGTGGAAACCGACGTTGGCCGGTGGTCAATATCCGAGGATGATCGACGACTTGTTCTCGCAGGAGCAGATACGGAATGAGATACCGGAAGGGGTACATCGCACTTTCAGACAGCCGGGATGTGCCGGTCCTGTTGTTGATTCGCAATGCTCGGGCGATCACATTTGATCAGGTATGCGCACTGGCCGCGATCGAAGGAAGCGAATCAAGCCGGCGCTCAGTGTACTGGAGGCTGTCACGCCTAGAGGGTTGTGAGCTGATCCGACGTATGACGTACGACCGTTTCTTCTCGCAACCGATCTTCGCCATCACGCCACTCGGGATCCAATTCCTCGAGTTTCGCGGCCACTCGTTGCTGTCACTGCCGTCGACGGCAAAGTCGATCATCCGGAAATCCCAGATCCTCCACTCGGTTGAATTGGCCGGCATTCGTGTTGCGTTGGCTCAAAAAGGGCTTCTGAAATCCTGGAAGTGGGAGCTGGAAATCGTATCGAGGAACTTGGCTTATGGAACCGGAAAAATGAAAGACTTCGATGCATTGGCCGAGATCGCTGTCGACGGAGAACCAAAATGCGTCGCAATCGAATTCGAAAGAACGCTCAAAGGCTCCGGGCGATATGAGGAATTGCGCAGCATCTTCACCGCGGACCGGACCGCCGACCGGGTCTTGTACCTTACACCAAATGCTGAGATCCTCTATATCTTGGCGCTCGAAATGCGCGACGTTGGAAAGCGGATCGGCTTCGTTCTGAGCGAGACACTTCGGAGTGAACTGCTGGACGCCAGCATTCTCACGAACTCTCCGGCGAACGACGTGCTGTCGTTCCGCCAGTTTCTCTTGTAATGACATTTCGTTCCGATTGACTGCCTATTGCGCCTAAGTCGTGTTGAAATGGTGCCGATTGTCTTCCGATTTCCTTCCTGACGCCATCCTGTCGCCTTCCTGATCGCTTCCCACTGCCTAAATTCGCACGGTCGTATCTCGGTGCGAAATGTGCGAGATGCGTTCTGACTATCCCCTTGTTTTCTTCTGCGTCAGGTTTTGGTGTTTGGACAGGTGGTTTTGAGGTTCTGAGGCGAGACAATGGTTTGCTGTCAGACTTCGTGTTGAAGTCGCCTCTTCGATTTGAGCCCGTGACCGGCGTTAGATGCAGGTGCCTGACCGGGCTTATGGTGTGCTTCGATTCGTCTGGGGCCAATCAATATGCCAGCGCCCACCGGACATCGACGCCCAGAACAAATGCTTTTGCGGAGTTCCCCGCGCGTGATGGTAGAGCACAGAGGCTCTCAATGAGATTCAGCGAGCGTAGCTCGTGCGGTGATGCCTCGGGTTAAATGCTCTCCGTGAAAGCTCCTGTACTTCTCTTGCTGTCGTTCGCCCCTCCCTTATCCCAACCCACTCGGCCGCAATTGAGCCCGTTGCCGCGATGATGGGTCACCTTCTGCGCCCTGCCAACTCCCTCAAGTGATCCCTTCATCCCGTTGCCCAGCGCAGTCCCGCTCGCCAGCTACCGGATGCTGAGCCTCCCCTTCAGCGCCCATGACTTCCACCCAAGGAGCAGTTCCATGTCTCAATTGCAAACGCAAACTGCCGCAATAAACGCTGCGGTCAAGACCGTTCCAACGCGCCGGTTTGTTGTCCGGTTCGTTGTCAGTTCCATTTCCAGCCTGGCCGGATTGATCAGTTTCGTCCTGACCGGGCCAACCATGAGCCGTATCGCTGCCGTCGACCCGGCGCTCGAAGTATTCTACGGTGCACTCGTTGTCGGCTGGTTCGCGTCGCTGGGAAGAATGTGGTTTCTGACTTTCCGGGATCGAATCCGCCAGTAATCAACTCCCAGCCACTCAAACCAAACCCCAGGAAAGGAGAACTACCGTGCAACAGAGCTTAGGAAAACTATCCGCATACAAGATGTTCAACTGGCGCGACCGGGCGGCAGGCTCGGTCGAGCAAACGGTCGCCGCCTTCCTTGAAATCGGTGAGGCGATAGCCACGCGGTGGATCCAAACTGCAAGGGGCGTAATGCTCCTGCAGATGGTTCCGAACGATGCCGCATCGGGAGCGATCTACATCTTCGATCGGCAGCACGAACAGTGGTTCATGTTGTCGTTCGAAGGGTGCGAAGACCAGTTCACGTCGGAGAAGTTCGACCGCGCTCTCTCCGAATACGACCTGTTCCGCCTGATCGAGCAGCCCGGCCTTCTGCTCACCGAATTCCAGCCAGCCACCGCCTGACCCGCCCGTCTAAACCCCTACAACGCAATTCACCCCACCCCCAAAGGAGTCGTCATGCGTCTCACTGCTCATCGAATTCGCTCGATCAATCACCGTATCGCCCAAGCCGAATGGTCCGCTTTTTCGGGAATTGGGCGCAACACCCGTGTTTTGCCCAACGCCCTCAAACCCACGACCTCCCAAAGCCCGATACAGACAGTCGGGGCCACGGTCCTTGCCAAGGTCGTCATCGTGTAGCAGCAAAGCGGTCAGAATTGGCGGGCGAATTAAGCGAAAAACAACGCCTCGCCCGCCACTTCTTGAGAATTTGACCGAGTTTCGGACCCACGGTACAACTACACAGCGATAGAAGGAGGCAGAGTGCCATGTATGCCAAGTTCTGTGTGAATCGGGAAACGGCAGGCAAATTCACGCGGCTCTTCGTCAATCGCCGAGCCTACGCAATCCAGGCTGAACAGGCGCTGCCGAACGGCTCCGTACCTTACTACCCGGCACGGGATTGGAAGACCAGAGAACCGAAACAGCTCGATGACGGCGTGGTCCGCATGCACCTCAATGGCGACATCACCATCAGTCTGTATGCGATCAATCCGGAAACACAGCGCTCGAAGTGGGTCGCGATTGACGCCGACTTTGACGATGCTTTGGAGGCACTGTTTCAACTCCAATGGGAACTGAAGCAGGACGGAGTGGAGGCTGCTCTCGAACAATCGCGCCGCGGCGGTCATCTCTGGATCTTCGGTGCTGAGCCGCTGCTGGCATCCGAATGCCGGATCTATGTCTATAACCTCGCGCTCCGGCTCGGCGTTCCAGTCAAAGGCGGAGGTCTCAAGGAAGGGATCGAGGTATTCCCGCGCCAGGACCGGCTCGAAGACGGCGAGTTTGGCAATGCCATCCGTGCCCCGCTCGGCGTGCACCGCAAGACCAACCGGCGCTACTGGTTTTATGAGGCCGAGCTTACGCCGGAGGCTCAGCTTACCTATCTTGATGGGTTGCCGAAGCTGACGGAGACCCAACTCAGAACCTTCATTGAAGGAATGAGTCTTCCTGAGGCCTACAAGCCGGCCTCCCCGGCGCCTTACGGTCCGAGCGCTTCGTCTCCGCGCTACCCGGAGTTTCGGATCCTCAACTACGTGCAGGCGACGCGTAAGGACAGCCGCAACTGGTGGGCGAGGTGCCCGTCGTGCGCAGCTGCCGGGCGGGATCGTTCGAGCGACAACCTCTCCATTCAGATCAAAGATCCACGCTTCTATAAGTGCTGGGCAGGTTGCACTAGAGAAGAGATTCGCTCCGCTCTTGGTCAGCCCATCCGCGAGCGAGCGACGGTTTAGGAGCCAACATGAAGGACGTCCCCGAGAAACGCCTCGCCCAATCCATGTCATTACGCCAGGCTCATCATGGGCTCGCGCTTCCGGGCAGCGTGCTCAAGGCGCTCCAGAAGCGCGGCATCTATTGCACGCCCGGAATTTCGCTTGAACACCAGCACCTGGCCAATCGCTATGTGCTGCGAGGCGTCGAATCAGGCGGCTCGGTGTCCGACATGGGAAGAGCGTGCGGTTTCGTCGCGGAAGGCGGATCGCCGCTGCCGTGGCTACAGTCCATTCACTCGATAGGAGTCAACGGGCGTCACGCGATCTTTCTTGCGGAAAGCATAGTACGCCTGGAGATGCTGCGCAGCGTACAGACCTGTGAGCTGGCGATCACGCTGCACACTCTTTCGAGTGCACCAGACCGTAGACGGCCAAAGATTGCTTCGAAACTGCTCTTTCGCGGCAGGGATGGAGTGCTGTCTGTTGAGCTTTGGAAGGACGAACACCGGGCGCTCCGGGGAAAACTGACTCCTACCTTTTATAGCCGCTCAGGTGAAGATCTGCCTCTCCCGTCACAACTTGATGAGGCGATCAGAAGAATAACCGCCGCCGTCTGCTGCGTCGGCTGCAAACACACGCATGTAGGAATGCCTCCCATCGCCAAGGGACAAAACGCATGACCAATCCGATTCACATTCCGATTACAGTCGGTGAGCCGAACTGGGCTCCGCTTGAGCTAGTCGTTCCGGCCCGGGAGCTAGAGAACTTCATGTACATGGGCAGAGCCGGAGAAGTCGAGCTGTACAGGCACATGCTGACTCGCCGGTATCTCAATATCAGCGGCGTATGTCGAGATTTCGCAGGCCGATGCGCTCGACCGTGTACGCAACTAAGACCACAATGAGAGGAATCCCCAATGGCAAAGAGTGTGAACAAAGCACTGCTGCTAGGCTACGTCGGCAAGGCGCCTGAGATTCGTTCAACTGCGGGCGGCACGCTGGCCGCAAGCTTCTCGCTCGCTACAACCGAACGGCAGGAAGACCGCCAGGGCAACTGGACGGATAAGACGGAGTGGCACAATCTCGTCGCTTACGGACGCACAGCTGAGATCGTCCGCGATTACGTGAATAGAAGCACACACCTCTTCATCCAAGGCAAGATCCAGACGCGTTCCTGGGATGACAAGGAATCGGGTGAAAAGAAGTACCGCACCGAGATCGTTGTATCCGATTTGACACTGTTGGGCGACAGCCAGAGAGAGAACGGACGCTCGGGCCGCGACGACGGGCAGAGTGAATCAGGCCGGCGTGTTGGAGAATCCACGCGCCGGGATCATGAGATGGACGCGCAGTTTGGCGACGAAGCTCTTGATCCGTCGGAGATACCCTTCTGAGCCAGTGTTGGATGTTTACCAGGAAATAACTGACGTGTAGGCGACACTGACGTGTAGGCGACCAACCGCTCGCAACGCCGAATCATCCAGAAAACTCCGCGTTGCAGAGGTATTTGATAGACTCCGATAAGACGCAAACTCGATGACAGTCGAACGTACATGAAATCATTCTTTTGGAGTGACTGCTGCACGCCCTGCGGTTCGCCAAACTTCCTGAGGAGCCTTTGGATGGGCCCGACGACGAAGATTTCTCCGGTTTCAACGAAGCCCGCAGCTTCCGTCAACATCAATCGGGAAGAGACTCCTTTCGAGGCGCTGGCCAGCATCTGCTCAGTTCTTGTGGTGGGCCTCTTCATTCTGACCTTCTTAGCTCAGAACTACGTCATTCCGTCAGGTTCGATGGAGAACACACTGCTTATAGGCGATCACTTGGTCGTCGACCGGATAACGCTAGAGATGCCCACTTCGTGGACGCCGCTAATAAGGTATCGCGAGCCGAGGCGCGGCGATATCGTAGTGTTCCTCAAGCCCGTTTATCAGCCTGGTATTGATGCGACCGACGCCGACGGGACACCGCAGTACACTCCCCTGGTGAAGAGATTGGTTGGCGTGCCGGGCGATCATATTCATCTACGCAACGGCATTGTGATTATTAATGGTGTCGCACAGCCGGTGGGATTTGCGCAGCCGACGACGACGGATAACTTCAACGAGTTCCTCGACGATTTCCCCGGAGTACCTCCAGCCGACGTGTCTGGGTCAACAGAGTCGTGGGCCATGAACTTCTCGAATTATATCCAGGGCGGCGACCTGGTGGTTCCACCCGGCATGTACTTCATGATGGGCGACAATCGACACAACAGCCTGGACTCGCGCTTCTGGGGCTTCGTGCCGCGCGCCAACATACTTGGCCGTCCGCTGTTCAACTATTGGTCGTTCAAGGCCGGAGAGGGGCAACTTGAACAAACAGGATTCGGTCACAAGCTCGCGTGGATCGGCCACGTTCTGGTGCACTTCTTCCCAGACACGCGCTGGGAACGCACTTTCCACGTTGTTCGTTGAACCGAAATTGTAAGATCCCGATTTGATCTTTGTGCCCTCCGGTCGTATGACCGCGCACCCTTCCGTTACTGGTCGGTTAACACCCGACCCGCCTTCGCCGCGCATCGACATGCAAACCGGACAGTAGGAATGCCGTGTATCAGCGCAGCCCTTTATTCATATGCACATTAAGGAATCTGAACACTGCGAATACCGCGTAAAACCGTTCTAAACACCGAGCATTCGGCAACATGGCTAAGGCGCTCTTCGGGGCGCCTTAGTTTTTTGAGGAGCAACAGCGATGGCGACCAATGAAGCAAAGCCAGGTCCGGATACCGACGCTCTGTTCACGCAGTTGGCGGAGCCGTTTCAGCCCGCGGAAATCAAGTGGCGCGTGACTCACACCACGAACGACGGCACCCGCGGCGCGGTGATCGCATTCGCCGATCCGCGAGCCTACACAGACCGTCTCAACCAACTTTTCACCCCGAGCGGCTGGACCAGGAACTACGACGTCACCACGGTTTCGGCCGTGAGCCGGCAGAAGCGGGACAAGATCATCCAGACCGGCAAAGTGTTGGTTACGTGCACGCTGACGATCGCACGGCTTGGAACTCACTCAGGAAGCGGTGAGCAGTGGGCGGACGAACAGAACGCGATGACATCGGCGGAGGCGCAAGCCTTTAAGCGGTCCGCAAGCTGTTTT
>DASXEY010000009.1:0-21433 GCA_036489835.1 Bryobacteraceae bacterium
GTCGAAGTACCTGATCGCCGCGGTTTATGCCGCGCTCGGCGATAAGAACGAAGCTCTGACCCGACTGGAGCAGGCCTATTCTGAGCGTTCCTGGTATTTGGGTTTTCTGAAGTCCGACCCCCAACTCGACAGTCTTCGGTCCGAGCCGCGCTTTCAGGACTTGGTTCGTCGCATGAACTTCCCGCCCTAGCGACCGTTGGTGTAGACCCGAGTTCTGCTAGCTTCTTCAATCGGAATGGGGGATTCTGTTCACCAGCCAGATCAGAAAGCAGAAAAGCGTCAGGCAAATGTCAGTCAACCACCGAGCGCTAATCGGAATCGGAAGCAGAAGGAATAGCGGCCACCAACGCCGAGGCCTCGAAACCATGATGGAATCATAACGTAAAAAAGCCTGCGCCGCACCCAGTAG
Organism: Bryobacteraceae bacterium; assembly: GCA_036489835.1. Classification (GTDB taxonomy): domain Bacteria; phylum Acidobacteriota; class Terriglobia; order Bryobacterales; family Bryobacteraceae; genus Palsa-187. The sequence continues at coordinate 410 of DASXEY010000009.1, forward strand.
GGCAAACCTGCGACCAAAACGCTCTTCGGCTTCGGCGCTTGGCAAGTAGACCATTTCCGCTCGTCAAAAGTGCCGGAGCAGCGAACTCATCTTCGTGAGCGTTTGGGAATCGCTGCCTTCGAAACTCGGCGATGATATTTGAGCCGTTTAAGCGTCTGCATGGACATAATGTTCCCGGCAGCGGAATTGGCCTCGCAACGTGCAAGCGAATCGTTGACCGGATGGGCGGACGCATCTGGGCCGAATCCACGCCCGGCGAAGGCTCGACGTTTTATTTCACACTGCCGGCTTGACCGACCAGCAGTGCTTGCGTGTCACAAAGGCCCTTTGCGCAACATTGGTTCGTCAACTTGCCGGATAACGCGCATGCGCCGAAGTGAGATCCGCCGACGCTCCCACGAAGTCCGGTTCTAGGAGGCCTCGCCGATCACGGAAACCACATGAGCTAGAACGGCAAACCGTCGAAGTGAACCAAAAACGGCGTTCTGTGACATTACTCCCGCGAGGTTCGCCGTCACATCAACATTGACGGAAACGTCCAGACCGCAGACCGCCCCCATAGTTTCGCCAGATCAAGAATCGCTATCGGCTCACTGCGCCCGGCGTCGCCGCAGGCCGTTTGGCTGCGGTGATCGCCGCGTCAAATCGCGCTGCGAGCAAGTCCAGGCCGGGCGTTGGGCCGCTCCACCGTAACTCGTCCACATCATCGAAGAGCTCGATGTCAGTGCGAAGCGTGGCGAGAGTTCGGAACAACAGGGCCCGATCGCGCTCGCGTGAAAGCGTCGCTGCAAGAGTGCTGGCGCAGGCGACGTCAACATGCCAATCGTCCCAGTCCGCCGGGATCAATTCAAGATGTCCAAACTTGGCGAGAACCGCGGCCGTCGATTTCGCTCCCCACCCCGGCAGTCCCGGATAACCGTCTGCCACGTCGCCGACAAGCGCGAGGTAGTCGGGGATCGACGACGGTGGGACACCGAACTTTTGAACTACACCAGCCTCGTCCCGCGTGACGCGGGTCCGGCGATCTAACTGAACGATGCGCGTACCTTGGACGCACTGCGCGAGGTCCTTATCCGGCGTGCAGATGATCACCTGATCGACGCGGGTGTCCTTTGCTGCCGCGATGGCCGCTGCTGCGAGTGCATCGTCGGCCTCAAATTCAACCATCGGCCAAACGACCACGCCGGCGGCCGTTAGGGTCTCTTCAAGCAACGGAAACTGCGCCAGCAGGCCGGGGTCGATGCCTTCGCCGGTCTTGTAACTCGGCCACAGTTCGTTCCGGAACGATTCGATGACGTGGTCGGTGGCAACGGCGATGTGCGTGGTTCCGCCTTTGATCATGCCTAGCACCGACGCGAGCACGCCTCTAACGGCGGCTATCTCGCAGCCGTCTTGGTCGCGTGCGGATGGCAGCGCGTAGTAGTGCCGGAACAACTCGTATGTGCCGTCGACCAGGTGGATTTTCAACAGGCGCCTGCACCTCAACCGTATATGAGCGGCGCGGCCCTAATCAGATTGCCGATCGGGCCGCGTCCGGATCTCTGCGGAGCGCGACGCTGTTTCGCGGCATCGCGGCTCAGTACTCAATCGCCTTAAATTAGAAGCATTCAGAAGCTTTTGTGGGCTTACCCGCCCAGAACCGTGATCATCACGTTTGCCTGCGACGCGACGTTGTTCACGGATAACACCAGAGGTTGATCTCCGCCGATCAGGCCAGTCGGGATTTGAACATTGAGTTGCCACAGGCCAGGGTTGACTAAACCAGCGAAGAGCACGAAGGTGGTCTTTCCGGCGATGGTTACCTGAAAGGCGGCTAGATTCGCCGCTCGATACGCTTGAGACAGCACAACTCCGTCGGGTGCGGCGGGATTCGTAGGTCCGCATCCTGTGGCGTACAACTCGATGATGTCGCCTGCGGCTGCGGGGCGGCTGGCATATCCCGGCAATGCGCCAGCCGCGGCCACATAAACCACCCCGTTTCCGGTGGCGTATACCGAAGACGGGTAAAGCACGCCTTTCAGCGTGTAACAGAAAAGGCCGGGCGCAACGGCGTCGATCTCGATCGTCGAACTCATCGCTCCAGTGGGCGTGATCAGATCCACGTCGGCGATCCCCGCCGCGGCGCTCGACGGCACCAAGAAATTTACTTGAGTTGCGCTGATGTACTGCACGTACGAGGGTTGCCCGTTCACGCTGACGCTGATGCCGCCGATGGACGTGGGAAGCGCAGAACTCGTAATCGAACTGCTCCAGTCGGTTGCTGCCTGATCCGTGAAGCCGAAGCCTTTGATCGAGCAGTACGCTGCCGCCGCCTTCGGAAGCAAGGTCGCCGCGCCGAGCACGGTGGAAATCGCCGGCGGCAGGTCCGTGACCAGCAAACCGCGGGAATCGAACGCGCCGGCGCAGATGTTCACGACGTCGATCGGCGGCTGGGTATTGGCCACCAGCGCGATATCGTAGCCTTCGGCGAGGCGGACAATGCAAGTGTTCAGCGTTTGCGGAGGCGTCGCTCCGCTGTGAAGGCCTCCGTCCTTTTGGTAGTAAGTTCCAAAGTTGCCGGCGTAGGAAAACCAGCCGATTCCATCGTTCAGCATCTCGCTGATCGCGGCCGCCGGAATAACGCTGGTGTTGCGCAGGGCCAGCGGAATTTTCAAAAGCTCCTGCGCCGTCGAGATAAAGCCGCCGGGAGCCACGAAATCAAGAGGCCCGAAATAATCCCCATCACGCGCATCGCTGGGCCCGCCGTAGAGGAGGGTCGCCGTCGAGCTCGGGTCCGGATTGGGGTTAAAAATCGAAGGGTCGACGCCTGCGGGCACCAGCACGTTCTGAGTCACCCACGTGACGTAATCCTGGCCGGTCACCTGATCGATCACTCCTTGCAGGATGGTGAAATTCTCATTGTTATAGGAATATGTCACGCCGGGCGTGCCAACCAGCGGCTGCGCCAGATAGGTGTTCAGGTAGGACCACAGATCTCCGAAGAGCGGGCCTTCATCCGGTGGAGTCAGCATCCCGCTCTTCATGGTGGCGCAGAGCGCTAAGATCCTTGAGTCCTTTCCTACGGCACTGTCAGTGACAGTGGAGGACGCAGGTAGCAAGCCCGTAGCGGGCGTGAACGTGACCTTCACGGCTCCAACAACCGGAGCAAGCGGGTTGTTCAACAACACCACGGCAACGATCACGGTGGCGACCAACAGTTCCGGTGTGGCGATGGCGCCTTTTTTTGCGGCCAATGGGACGGTCGGAGGACCGTATATCGTAACAGCAGCAGTACCCGGATTGCCGACCGTAAACTTCTCACTGACCAATACGGCCAGCGCGTCCGGCACGATGACGGCGAACCCGGGAACCACGCCGCAGAGCGCACCAATCAACACGGCCTTTTTCACCGCACCGTCCGTGACAGTCACAAATTCGAGCAGCGCTCCGGTAGCAGGCGTGAACGTGACGTTCACGGCTCCGTTCAGCGGAGCGAGCGGGCTGTTCAGCGGCTCCACGACAACAATCGTAGTGACGACCAACAGCTTGGGTGTAGCTTCGGCGCCCTTCGTGGCGAACTCGACTGCTGGCGGACCCTACACCGTCACAGCCACTGCGGCCGGGCTGAACACGGTGTACTTCTCTCTGACAAATACGGTCGGATCGCCCAGCAGCATGACGGCGAACCCAGGAACAACGCCGCAGAGCGCGCCGGTCGGCAGCGCATTTCCCACTGCGTTGGCGGTGACGGTGAAAGACGCGGGGAGCAATCCCGTGCCCGGAGTGAATGTGACCTTCACGGCTCCATCAAGTGGCGCGAGCGGGTTGTTTGGCGGCTCATCGACGACAATCGTAGTCGCGACCAACAGCTCTGGGATAGCCTCGGCGGCTTTCGCGGCAAACTCCACTGCCGGCGGCCCTTACACGGTAACAGCCTCGGCACCCGGGGTAACAGCGGTGAACTTCTCGCTAACAAATACAGCGGGAATACCCAGCACGATGACCTCGGACACGGGCACATCTCCGCTGGCCACCACCGTCAACACGGCTTTCGGTACGCCGCCGGCGGTGATTGTGAAGAGTTCGGGAGGCACTCCGGTAGCGGGCGTCAGTGTGACTTTCACGGCTCCGTCGAGCGGGCCGAGTGGGTTGTTCAGTAACTCGGCGACGACGATCGTGGTAGCGACGAACAGCTCTGGTGTCGCGGCAGCGCCCTTTACGGCCAACCCGATCTTCGGCACGTACAACGTGACGGCTTCGGCTGCCGGCTTGACCGGCGTGAGCTTCACGCTGACCAATTTGGCACTATCCGGCAGCATGGTCGTGAATGCCGGGACGACGCCGCAGAGCACGTCTATAAACACGGCGTTCGCCGTTGCGCCGGCGGTGACGGTGACGGATTCGACGGGCACCCCGGTAGCGGGGCTGAATGTCACCTTCACGGCTCCGGGCAGCGGGCCGAGTGGATTGTTCAGCAACTCGACGACGAACATCATGGTGACGACCAACAGCTCGGGAGTAGCGGCAGCGCCGTTTACGGCGAATGGAGTGGTGGGTGGGCCGTATCTTCTGATCGCCTCGGCCGTGTCGGCGGCGACAGGGGCCCTCGAAGCTAACTTCTCGCTAACCAATACGCCGAGCGTTGACGTCCCCTCACCGGGGAGCGTGAGTCCAGGCTCCGGCAGCGGCCTAACGCAAACGTTCACGTTCAGCTTCACAGACCCGGCGGGTTTCGCGGACCTGTCCGTCCTGGATGTCCTGATCAACAATTACCTGGACGGGATCGGCGCGTGCTATGTCGCCTTGGTTCCGGCCACTGCAAGTTCAGGCTACTTATATCTGGTGGACAATGCCGGCGATGGTGGCTACGTGAGTGGAACGCCAATGTTATTGCCGTCGAGCAGCAGCTTGGCAAATAGCCAGTGCGCGATTAATGGCACCGGGAGCTCGGTTTCGGGCAGCGGCAACACACTCACCCTGACGCTGAACATTACGTTCACTGCTTCGTTTGCCGGAAACAAGGTGTTTTACATAGCGGCTCGAAGCCCGACGCAGAACTCGGGATGGCAGGCGCTGGGGACCTGGGATGTTCCGGGGGGGGCGGTGGTTGGTCCAGGAGTCGGCGGAGTTACTCCGGGGCGAAGCGTGTCGATGGGCCAGACCTACACGTTCACCTTCACCGACACGGCCGGTTATGCGGACTTGGCGGTTCTGGATGTATTGACTAACAGCCTCCTGGACGGAATCGGCGCGTGCTACGTGGCGTATGTCCCCACCGGCGCAACGACAGGCTATCTCTATCTTGTGGACAATGCTGGAGATGGCGGTTATGCGGCCGGATCGCCCATTTTGCTGTCGTCGGGCGGGTCATTATCAAACAGCCAATGTACGATCAACACCGCGGGGAGTTCGGCGACGGCCAGCGGCAATACGCTGAATTTGAATCTGGCGATTACATTCAGCTCCAGCTTCGCCGGCAATCAGGTGTTTTATCTGGCCTCGCGCAACAGCAGCACGGGGAATTCGGGCTGGCAGGCCGCGGGTTCGGTGACGGTACCCTGAACGGTCATATCGAGCCTGACAATGAAAAGCATTCTACTGCCGTTCCGCCGTCGCAATCCTCGGCGCGCCCCGAAGCGACTTTGAAGGGCCATCCTGTGAATTCCGCTCGGACCGGCTCCAGCTTCTAACTCGATTCCGTATCCGGTCGAACCGCGAACGTTCGGTGCGATGCACACGTCCTTGGAGGGATTCGGATGGCTAACGCCGACCAATTGCACGAGAGTCTCGATCCCGGTGAGCGCAGCGCCGTAGGCAGCGGGATCGAGCGAGAAGCGCGGCCGGAAGGAACCCAATAGAAAAAGAAAGAAGCAGCGGACGCGACATCAACGCCGCCATGGCAAAGCCTCCTGACTCCAATGTATCAATCGACGAGACTCTTCAAGCTCTCTTCAAAACTCGAACGCCGTCGGCGCCCGCTATGTGAACCTGCGTCGCCATTCCAATGAACAGGTCGTAATACGGGTAACGATCCCGCACGCTAAACGAGCGCAGTGGAAGAAAATGGCTCGGCAAGGGGCAGGACAGGGTCGTGTATCAGCCGCCGGTGTGATGAACGACGTCCGCGAACCCGTCCTCGTATCTCGTCAGCAGTTGCTCGCCCTCGAAATCATAGCTGGCGGTCAGTGTGTCCCCCTCGAACAGCTCGAACCGAATATACTCTCCTCCGAAATCGGTTCCGTAAAAGATCGTCTCGACGATCCAGATCTCGTCCACGCTTTTTCAAAGCCGGGAACGAAGGCCTGCGACTCTCGATCTCGTCGAGAATCTGTTTCGGCACGAGATTCATGTGGCGGCGTTCAAGAAGGAGCACGCGCCTGGTGGCGGGCGTATTGACCAGCTTGGGCAGCTTCTTCGTCAGCATCCTCTCTATAACGTCGCCCAGCGTATCGGCGACCTGCTGGCGGCGCACGTGAAGGGAACCCGCTCCGGCGAGCACGGTGACTTTCAGCGTCAGCGTGATCTCGAAATGCGGTTCGCGCACCTTGCCGCCGGTGAAGTTCTCCACGCGCGAGATCCATGCCTTCACAGCGGAAGCCATGGGAATGTCGGTTGAAACCTACAGTCTGGCATCCCTCCGTTATGACCTCTCCAAACTCCGCGCCAAGCAACTGGTCCAGAAAGTGCCGCGTTCCCGTCGCTATCGTCTAACCCGCGAGGGCTACTGCATCTGCCTTGTGTTCCTCAAGCTCTTTGAGCGCATCTACGCTCCCCTCACCGCTGGCCTGTTACAGCCGCTCTCCGGCGACTCCCGCCTCCAACAGCAGAAACGCACTCAACTCGACCAACTCTATCAACGCGTCGTCGATGACCTTAACCAGTTGTTCCAGGCTGTGGGCCTGAAGGTAGCAGCATGAGGCATGATCACAACGAGAACAAAATCCCCGTTACGCTTCGCATAACGGCCTAAAGCACCTTCGCCCTTTGTTGAATGTCGGCAATCTCCGCATCGCCCCCCCGCGAGTTACTATCGCGACCCATCGTTGAACTTCTCGATCCGCGACTCCGAACTGGAGTCCAATGAAGAATGGTATGGGGCCAAGGTTCACTGTCCTCCAAAACGGAAATGCGGACGCGGCGACCGTTATTTCGTCTTCCACGGAGAACCCGGACCTATATCAATCCAAATCAGGTTCGCGGGACTGTTGGCGGGCATTGTGTGACTGATGGAAACCTTCATCCCATCCGCGTCGAAGAAATGAGCGGCTTTCTCCCCCTCTTTGAATTCTTCATGCCATCGAATGACAACACCAGGGTCGGTTGTCGGCTTAAGCGAAGGTGGATTGTCTATATTCGGCAAGGTCGCTTCGGTCCATGATTGGCAACCAGCACCCTCGGGCTGAACTAGAAGCCAATTTAAGGTGTCCCGAAATGCATCCTTGTCGCCTGCCGTAATCGCCGAATTTGAACGCACACGCCGAGAGATTCGTACGGAGCATCAAGGAATCTTGTCTGGAGCGAATGATCTTATTTGGAGAGAACTCGCTGCGGACCGCCATTCACAATTTCATCGCGCATTATCATACCGAGCGCAACCACCAGGGTCTGGCGAACCGCCTCATCAGCCCCGAGGCGAGCCATGTGGGAAACGCGGGAGCGGTCCAACGGCGCCAGCGCCTGGGCGGCACGCTGAACTACTACTATCGCGCCGCAGCATGATTCTGTGAACCGTCAGTCTCGCGGCGAGACGGCAGGTAGATGTGTAATTCACAGAAGCTGCTCCGGCGGTCAATCCGACTTTTCCAACCTTCGCGCCTAGTTCGCAGCCCCCGCAAAGCTCAGATCGGACCTCGGGTCCGCCGGCTTGGGTTTTTCGGACCATACGGGGGACTCGCAATCTATAATCCGAACCTCGCCCCGGCGATCGTTACATTTGACGGCTTTGCGGACGAGAGCGGAGGCAACAAGCCGCTCTTTCACTACACGTACACCGTTCCGACGGGCGAGCTTTATTTGATCGATATCACGCAGGCGTTGTCCTTGCTCGATATCAGCGGCGACACCTGGATCAATGTCTCCGAGCCTGTCCGGTTCATCATATCTGGTACGCCGACGAGCCCGGCGTGTCGCCGCTCCGAAAAGGCCGCTCGGCAGGAGTAGCAACATCGCTCCCATAGACATCGCTAGAATGGCTTCGGATGGCAACAACTCCCTATCAACGGCCCCATCTTTTCCCGCAAGGAGCGCTGATAGGACTGGACAACGTTGTCCTGAACGCCCGGGCCAAGCGCCACAGGGTTGAGGGAATCGAGGGTCCATTATCCATTAAGACCGTCATTGACGGAAGGGTCGCTTGGATTGTCGGGGGCCGTTCGCTGGTCGTCGATTGTTCAAGTTTCCTGGTTCTTTCGGCCGGTGAAAGGTACGGGATGGATATTGAGGAGTTGAAACCCGTCGAAACCTGCTGCGTCTTCTTCGCGCCCGGCTTCGTGGAGCGGGTGGCACTTGACGCCACCTCGCCATTGAATCGAGCCCTGGACTCTCCAGAGCGGGTCGCGCCGTCCTTGCCCTACTTGTCGGCTCTGCACGCTGACAAACGCGACGGTTCATTCGTTCGGCACATTCACACGCTGGCTCCGCGATGTAGACAGTTGCTGGCTCCGAGCGGTTTCGAAGAGGATTTTCTCTTGCTTGCCGACGCTCTGCTTGCTTTCTACCAGCAGGTTCGCGAGGAAATGGCCCGTGTTCCGGCTGCGAAGGCGAGCACCAAAAAAGAGCTATACCGGCGGCTTCTCGTCGGTCGCGAATACATTCATGCTCACCCTTCCGAGGAGGTTTCACTTGGGAAAGTTGCGAGGTCTGCCTGTTTGTCGCCCTTCCATTTCCACCGGGGTTTTACTAAGGCGTTTGGGCAAACACCCCATTCCTATGTCACGGGGCTTCGGCTCGCGGAAGCCAGGAGGCAGCTTCAATCCGGCGTGAGCGCTCTCGACGCATGCCTCAATGTGGGGTTTTCGAGCCCGTCGGCTTTTAGCCGATTGTTTCGCGCGCAGTTCGGCGAGCCGCCGTCCGCGATTCGTAGAAAATAAGCAAGATCAGGCAAGAAGCAGCGCGCTGATTCCAGCATATTATTCTCATGACAACTTCAATACTCTGCCTCGCCCTGCTTGGCGCCAGTACGCTTATGGCCTAAGCCAACCAATCACAACTTCGCGTTTCTATGATCTCGCTTGGCGTCACAGACATGGCCCGCTCGATGAAGTTTTACGGCGAAACGCTTGGCTTGCCGCTCGTCCGAGAAACTGAGCCCGGGCAGATTGCCATTTTTCGCGCCGGCGAGACAACGATCACGCTAAACAAGCCGCTCGCTCAGGCTTTCAAGGAGATGGCAGGAGCGGTCGAGGTCGTCTTTAACGTGGACAGCGTTGAAGACTTCCACCGCCTTCTTGCTGCGAGAGGCTGCGTCTTCAAGGCTCCACCACACGAATTGTTTTCGGGCACTTGGGGGGCTACATTTGTCGACCCCGACGGGCATCTCATGACGCTTCTCGGTCCTCGCTAGGAGCAGCAGCCAGATTGTTGATGGACAACTTCGACGCGCCGGGCGGTTGGCCCGATTTGGCCTCGGCTCTTCAGGAAGTGACTCGTGTAAGTACAGAAGGCTTCGCGCGCGCGATGCTGGACGGTAACATCACGATTGGCTGGGTCGGGGGCGTACCGCTATATAGCGGGCGCGTGTGGGAACTTCATCCGCTGGTTGTCCATCGCGAATATCGACATCAGGGGATCGGGCGTGAACTAACGCGGAGTTTCGAGTCGGAGGCATCGCGCCGCGGCGGATTAACGGCCACGCTCGGAACCGACGATGTTTCCGGCACGACCTCCCTGTCCGATGTAGATCTTTACGGAGATATCCCTCGATATCTTAAGGAGATCCGCGATCTTGGCAATCAGCATCCCTTCTTGTTCTACCAAAAACTGGGGTATGCAGTGACGGGCGTGTTGCCGGATGCCAATGGGGCCGGACGGCCGGATATTTTCATGTCGAAGCGGCTCGCCAGATAGGGATGCGGCGGCGACGTTCATGAGCGAAAACCTGTTACCGTTATCGTGGGTGAGGCTTCGCGAATCCTGTAACCAAAGCTTCTTCGGCCTGTATCAACCAATGAACGCTGGGCAGCGTCAAATTGGCGAGGAAGCGGAAGAGGCCATTGCGAACTGGCGGAACTTCCACCAGCAGCAGGCGGCGTAGATCAGCAGCAACGACAATGCCAAGAGGCGGCGTGAGTGTTCAATCGCTCACCGCCGCCTTTTTTTCTTTTCGCTGCTGTACCGAAGCCAACACCGAGCCATGGCCGGGACGGACCCGAACCTGCCCGTGATTTCAATTCGTACTCTACGCGAACAAGTAGTGAGCCAGTTTTTGCCGCCGTCAATACAGTCGACGGGAAGGTAATCAGCATGCCTCATGCCGCCGGTTTCATACAGGTGCGTGGAGAGTGCCAGTGCGATCAACGCGCCCGTCTGAGACAAGACGCAAAGCCCAGCGCCGCCGCTGTGTTCGCCAGCAAATACTGGCGGCGTTTACTCTCTGTATGGTGTTCGACTTGTCCTAGTGCCGCTGGTTTTTTGAAGGCGCGGCTTCAAGATTTGCGTTTTGGAGCGGCTTGTAAAATTCGTACCCTCCACCCCAAGCAGAAAATCACGCCGATCAGGAGCAGAGTTAGCGTAGATGGCGCTGGGGTCGAAGGCAGCACAGGAGACAGCGACGGAGTTAGCTCCACCCAGTGCGGAGGAGCGCCATTATATGAAGCCATCGCCAGGATCAGGCCGTTGTTGCTGATACTGATAGCGCTCCCCACACTCCAGCCAGATGGTACGAGGCTGGTCAAGAGCCTGGTTCCGTTTGTAGCGTCCCAAATCCAACCAGTCCCATCGGCTGACCCCACCACGACCCCCGAGTTATTTAGTGAGCCAAGCGCGATAGTGGTGGTGACGCCGCCGGACGGCGGCGGAATCGCGCTGCTCCCTGCCGTAGTACCGATAAATGCTTGAGCGAGGCCTCTCGCATTCGTGCCGTTCCCCGCCACTTGTCCGGACACGTTCACCGCGTAGCCGGACGCACCGGTCCATCCGGATGGCAAGGGGATCGCGGTGCTTCCAGAGGGGGCGCCGATGAATGCCTGATAGAGGCCGCTCCCGTTCATGCCTTCCCCCGCCACTTGTCCCGAGGCGTTCACCGCCTCGCCGTATGCGAAGCTCCATCCGGGCGGCAAGGGAATCGCCATGCTTCCAGAGGTCGTGCCGATAAATGCCAGCGGGATACCCTCCTTCGTACCCGCGCCCCCGCCACCTGTCCGGAGGCGTTGATAGCGACGGCTACCGCGCTACTCCATCCGGATGGCAAGGGGATCGCGGTGCTTCCAGAGGGGGTGCCGATAAATGCTTGCGAGCCCGATCCGGTTGGTCCGGAGCAGACCAACTGCCCGGAGTCGTTTATCCCCCAAGCCGATGCCATAACTCCCTTCCATCCGGAGGGAAAGGGTATCGCGATAACGCCTGCAGGGCTACCGATGAACGGCAGCGGCACCATGGGGCTTGAGTACCCCGCCACCTGCCCGGAGTTGTTGATCCCGCCTGCGGTGAATCCGTTCGGAAACGGAAGCGCCGTCACGGTATATGTTTGAGCGAAGGCTACGGTCGAGAGTAACGAAATGACCGTTGCCATACGGAGCATAGCGATATGCTACCACTGTGCTATAAGTCGCTCGGTTCTACTGACCCGGGCCGAAGAGGCCTTCGATGCAACGCTCGACTCAGTGCGCGAGCCAAGTTATTCACCTCAGCACTCGAGAACGCGCGAAGCCCGGCGCGTTTCGCACCAGGAGGCACGATAGCCTTCGCGTCGTCGATACCGGTAAATTCTTCTACTTCAGTGGGCCATTCTGAACGTCGAGAGTAACGCGCGTTTTCGTACTGCCCACAATGCCGCCGTGCTCCAATTCTACCGCCACGATTCGAAAGTTCTGAACGTCCGTCCCCGGGGGAGGAGGTGGGGAATTCTCGAGCGCCAATTGCAGCGCCTCCACAAACATTGCCATTTTTTGACCGGCCGGGCCGGTAACCTCGCCTACAGTCTTTGCCAAAGTGTTCTTCTCCTTTGAGGAGGTGCGATCCAAGTTCACGAACTAGAATAGTGCATCCTCCGACCCATCGCAGACCGTTTCAGAAAGCGCGAATCGGTGGCGTAAGCGGTTCGCCGGGTTCAGCTTCCGGATGACCGAATCAGCGGGACCATTACTGGCAAACGATCGCACCACTTCGAGTGCTCGCAACCGAGTGTTGTAGCACGCCTTGGAGCGTGGCCACATCAACAACGTCCGGCCAGGAGCTTTCCGGCACTCAAAACCCAGAAACGCGAAGCCCTCTCAGCGTGTGCTTTAGCTGTCATTCAACGGCTCAGTACAAGGCCACTTCCGCGATTACACCGTTTTTCAGGACAATCCTCCAGCGACGGGTTCACCGAAATGGATGAGATGGTTTCAGAACTTGGCCTGCGGCTCCCCGTTTGATGAGGGTCAACTATCGGCTGATTTCAGCCTCCAACTTTCCGCGGCAGTGGCAAACTTCGAAGACTGGAATGCCGAGGGTGGCATGAGCGCTTCTAGTTTCAAGCCATCGTCCCCGGTCACGGAAATTCATGTAACTAGCAAAGGCTCGCCCAATCCGACGACCATCGAGAAGGTCTATCCGGTTTTGAGGAATCAGTAGGAGGCTCCCGTGCGCCGACGAGCGCACACGCGTGGTGAGTCTCGGTTGTCTCTATTTAGGGCCGCTCCAAATTCGAAATGACCGCGCGGAAAACTTCGGTCCTTTGGCCGTCACTTTTTGATCCGAGCCGAAAACGAATTCCTCCTGCGGTTCCTTAAGTTCATCACGAACCTGGGTCGGCGTATTCGCCAATTCATCGGACGCACCCAGACCGTTTGCTTCGAATGCACGAAGCCACCCGCCGTAGCTGCAGTTTGGAATCAGGATGAAATCACGACCCAGCAACGGCAGATCCTGGAGCACCGCTTGCCCGCGTGCACTGGGAGTCGGGTGTTGACCAGCGGTGGGTTCCCCGTTCGCGTCATACACATTGCCGTAGTATTCCGCGTAGTCTGAAAGGTTGTCACCAAGTGACAAAATGATCTCGAACGAAGTCGAGGGCGTGGTTCAAGTGAATGCCGTCATCCATAGCCGCCGGTGGCTCAGCCGAGTTTCAGGTCGAAGACCGGGCCGAGAAGTACGCTTGCGTGGAACGGACGTTACGGCATCTGGGCTACCCGCATCTGGGCCGGGCAGACAAAGGACTGGTCAAGCAGTATTTGAGCAGCTCACGCCATTCCGCGCGCGCCCTTGGCCAACAATTTGGCGGGTTGTGGGCAAGAACTCCTGGGGCAACACCAGCCCCGCCACTTGGTCGTTCACGTCGGACGTGGAGAGACAGCCGTTCCTCAAACTGTACGCCTTGAGAACGGCGGACTGACGCGGGCGAGTTTCAGCCGCTGCGTCACCACGGCAGGCTAACGAGTTGGCGGGCAATCTGGCCGCAGAATACGGTCTGGGCGAGGGAGGCAGCTTCGAGCACATATGTTCCTTGATGGATAGAGATAAAGTTGAGCGCGAGGTCGAGGACGTCTTCGCGAAGGGCGAACCCCAGGAATTCCATTTCTTCTTGGCGAGGTGCGCCTGTCGGATCTTTGTGGCGACCACGAACTACGACACGCTAATTGAGCGTGCCATGGTTGAGATTCTCACGTGCGGCTTCGCTGAGCCCGTCTGCGATGACGAACCGACCCGGATAATCCACGCCGAGCCGCGACAGTGCCTTGCCGAGCAGCTCGGCAGCGAAGGAAAAATCAAAGACAAAAGCGCCGCAGCTTCCGGCGGCCAAGATCCGCGAACTCTGACGACCGCGCATTCATCGTGCGACACTATTGAGTTCACGCAGCGAACGGCGAAAGAGGTAGCCTTGGCAACGCAGACGATCGACCTAGCACAACTTGTTTGTGGAGCGCCTGAACCGGGATCGACACTCACTGAAATCCTCGATCATCTCGCCGTGACGCTCGCCAGTATCTGCAAAGAGATGAAATCATTGCAGAACGAACCTATCGACGCCCAGCGACTTGCCCTTGTCGGACCCTTCCTTGGGCGAAGCCTGCTAGAGGTATCATTCACGGCCCTGCTTGGTCGCCTGGACCCGTTTCGCGTCTTGGTGATAAGAGAAATGCAGATGCGCCCAGATTTCTCACACGAAAAACGCAATCTTGCGTCCATACAATGGACTGGAGACATCCACTCAGAGAAAAAGGTAGAGGATCTCTGGCGTCAGGATCGGAGTGTCAAGGATATGACACGTGCGCTCCTCGGAGACTATTACGAACATCTCTTTTGGCGTCGGGCCTTCCAGTCTTTGGTTGATCTTGTACCCGACGCTCGTGGCGGAGATTGGATGAGAACTCTCAGGCTCATAAATCCCGACTCGTTCATACCTCGCATGAAACAACAGTCCGCATCAATTTACTCTACATGTTCAAAAGCTGTTCACCATGAGTTCGTCGTGCCAGCTGCTAGCTACTATGACTCCCAAATAAAGGAACAACTCCGTAGTGCTATTGAGCTGGTCTCGAGCGTTGCCCTGACAGCTAATGCCAGCAAAGACATTCTATTTGCTTTGCCGATTGAGAGTGCTCTAACGTGCTTCGAGCGCATACAGGACGAACATGTCATCAACTGAAAATATCGATTCTGCGAACCTTATATTGGCAGCAGAGGAGTGTGATCCGCAGGAATTTGCCAAGTTTCATCGGTTTTCTGCCAACGACGCACGGGTTATCAATAAACTCATCGCCCACGGCCCGGTTCTTCTTCAAGGTGGCCGAGGTTGCGGCAAAAGCGCCTTAATGATTGCGGCATCTCAACAGTTGGCACCTTTCTTGCCGTCTGCGAGCGTATTTGGCGTCTATCTCAGTCTCAGGCACATGCCATTGCTAAGGAGCTTTGGTAAAGAATATGAAGCGATCTTTTGCGGCCTCGTGTCTCAGCAAATCCAGCTGTCATTGCGTGATACTGGTCAGACGTTCGAATCGGCAGATAATATTGCCTCACTCCAATACGGCATAGCAAGTCTTTCAAGGAACCTTGGAAAGCGTATAGTTCTTCTCTTCGATGACGCGGCGCATATCGGAAGGGAGGCATCACTGGAGGAATTCTTTGATATTTTTCGCACAATATCGAGTAGTACGGTTTCCTGTAAGGCGACCATCTACCCTGGTGTGACAAATTTTGGGAAACGCTTCGATGTTTACAATGATGCCAGCGTAGTTGATGTGGTTCGCGATGAAGAGCAACCTGGCTTCGATGCTTTATTCGCGGAAATTCTCACGGCGCGCTTCCCTAATCTAGCCAACCGTGAAATTGCTGCACCGCTGAAGCTTGACCGGGCTGCTGGTTTTGTCGGACAAAGCGTGCTAGGCAACATGCGCGGATTTGTTTTTGCCTGTAATGAGCTGGCAGACCGGACTGCGGATAGATCGATCGGGTTGACTATCCTCGGTGAGACCCTTTTGGGTCTCGCGATGAACTACTATTGGCCTCTGCTCGAGGAAGTTAGCCCCAAGCTCGGGAAATACGTTCCTATGGTTGAACCGGCTCGTCAGATTGCGGAGGCGGTACTCCAAGAGTGCGGGTCCAAAACTCCCGTCAGGCGACATGCTCTCATTCATAGAGAAATTGTAACCCGCCTTCCAAAGCCATTCGAAATCTTAGAATACGCTGGCTTCCTGTCGAAACGCGAGTCATCTAGAGCGTTGAAGTCGGGCGGGCGCGGTTCACGATTCGCCGTAAATTTATGCTTGTTGCTGGAACATGTTCCCGGCACCCGTTTAACCTCCGAGTTATTCGACCGATGGAAAGGGGAGAGAGAGGAGCCGGTCGAATTTCATGTTCGAGGGTCGCAACTTGCTGGGATCGCCAATCCGGAATTATTAGAAAAGTCGGATTTGGAGATCCTAAACGATTCCATAGAAAAGCTAAAGAAGTCTCGCGCCTACCCATACGGCTTAACAGATCACATGATCGAGACACTAAAAAGTGCAGGAATTAACACCGTTGGCGACTTGAGCCGTGCCCGTGACGAAGATCTCGACCGGCTGGATTACGTTGGCGAAGCGACGATAAGGCGGATGCGGAACGTGGTTGGACAAGCTGTCTGGATGTAGAACCGAAGATCTTGGTAAATCTGTTTGTTATCGCGACTAAGGTCTCGACCCAATTGTGTCGATAAATGTCGGGATGTTCTCCTGGAGGGATGAACCCTGAATCCACCCGAAGTGAAGTAATGCGGCAAGCGTGGACGGTTCGCCGGTCTCGCGCCGCGAGGATCGCAAGTTTTATGAACGTCCCGTCTGTCTCTGCGGATGCGGCGAACGCCTCCTGCGGGCCGACCAGATCAAAGACCTTTATCGACCTGGGCATGACAGCCGCTTGAAAGCTCTGGCGCGCCGGGTGATCGCGGGAGATATCCCGGCTCAGAGGATTCCGGTGGTGGCTCGGCTGATGCACAAGCGGATCGGCTTCCTGAAAACCATGCCGGAACTCGCGAGGGCGTTTCGGGGGCGACCCTGAACGCGTATGGTCTGGAAACTGGATCCGCTTGAAAAAACATGAATTTCGCGGTCCTTATGCAGGGCGGGATAATTAAGCAGGAGCAACGACGGACGCGCTACCTCGCTGCGGACGTTGCTGGAGCGGCGGTGACAGCGGACGGAAGAAGGGTGGTTTCGGCGTCCTCTGACCATACACTGATAGTGTGGGACTTGGACACGGGCCGTCCGCTGCGCACGCTGGAAGGCCACGCTGGTTACGTCACGTCCGTAGCAGTGATGGCGAACGGCAAAAGAGCGGTTTCCGCATCTTGGGACCTTATTCATTCAATCGACACGGTAGGACACGCTGACCGTCGAAAGATCGACTCCTAGGTCGTCGGTCCGCTGTCGAATATTAGCTAGACTTTCATTCTGCAGCTCGATGAGTGCTTCGAGTCTGGCGAGCGTGATCTCAGGGTTATGCAGATCAACATACCGTTTGTAGTCCAGCATGAAGCGTGCGTCGTACGACTTGCACTGGGTCGAAAGCGCCCTCAACCCTCCCGTTTTTTCCTCATACCGATTGGTCTTATCCAGCGTCGGCTCTTCCGAGCCCCTGTATCGCGTATTTGGGCATCTGACGAGAGTGGCGCCCACGAACGCCACAGTTCTCATCCACGGCGAGAGCGGAACCGGAAAAGAACTGATCGCTCGCGCGATTCACAAAAGGTCCCATCGCTCCCAACGGGCCTTCGTTCGGGTGAATTGCGCGGCAATACCGCCTTCGCTCATAGCCTCTGAGCTCTTCGGCTACGAAAAGGGCGCCTTCACAGGCGCCACTCAGCGCCATCTAGGCCGCTTCGAACTAGCGAATGGCGGAACGATCTTCCTCGACGAGATCGGCGAGATTCCCGCGGAGACGCAAATCGCCTTGTTGCGTGTCCTTCAAGAGCGTGAGTTTGAACGGGTGGGGGGCTCGCATCCTATCCCCATAGACGTGCGCGTGATCGCGGCGACAAACAGGGACTTGGGAGCGGCAGTGGACG
The DNA here is from genome assembly GCA_036489835.1 of Bryobacteraceae bacterium. Taxonomy (GTDB): domain Bacteria; phylum Acidobacteriota; class Terriglobia; order Bryobacterales; family Bryobacteraceae; genus Palsa-187. Next base: position 18,069 of record DASXEY010000009.1, read on the forward strand.
CGGGCATTTTCCGGCTGGATTTGTTCTACCGGCTAAACGTCTTTCCGATCTTAGTTCCACCGTTGCGCGAGCGCCCGGAAGACATTCTCGCATTCGTCAAGTATTTCATCGAACGGTACTCCAGAAACACCGGCCGGACTATTAGGAACATCGAGCGGCAAACGGTGGAATGGCTGCAGGCTTACGATTGCATGATTACGCCGCCTGAGCTTGAATCCGACAGCGGACGCGATATTTGGTCTGCGATCACGGCTGCCGAAACAGGTGACACAGACGGTGGGTTTAGACCTGGAGATGGATTCTAAACGACCTCGACCACCGTCACTTAACTGGTCCATACAAGCCGAAACGCCCCGACTTCGAACCGCTGCGCCTTGCCTGCATTCAGCCCAACGGGTGCGGGCGCGCAGCGCGTTATTTTGGAGGGTTGCGGAGGCGGCGATAAGGCGCCAAGAGTACGGTCTGCTCAGCAGGTCGTTCCGCTGTCGAGTGGCTGCTGGAGTGTGCGAGACACACTCTGCTGTAAACATACGCAAAGAGTTCGAAAAGTGGAAACCGAGACGACGATGGAGTTAACCGCGTGTGGGCGTTCTCCAGAGAGACGGAGAAGTCGGGCGAAGGTGCGCCCCAGGGGACTCACCGAGCCAACCACAACGACTCTCCGAAGCCGGAACGAGAGAATAGGATCGTCTGGAAATGTATGGCGGAATTGGGGATATCTGGCGGGGTTACGGCAGGCGCAGAAAGACCGATGGCGTCAACCAACAGCGCGTTGGCATTCGGAGAGAAAGAGTTTGGCTCCCCGGCACGGTTCCGGAATTTCCCCCATTATTGAACTGCCCAAAAATCCAGCTCGTCCGGGTGCCGCAGTCGACCTTTACAATCATGCGTTTGCCCAATCGACCACCGAAATCGGTCGGGCACCTGTGCCGGGTTGCTGTGGCTTTCGAGCGCGACCGCCGCAATCCTCAAGGTCTCTGGGGAACCCGGCACACTCGGCACCCCGTCACGCCGCCTCCTCTCCCTTCAGCCCGATGCCGAGGTAGAACCGCTGGCCTCCCGTTGTTGCCTATGACATTCGCGTCAGCCTTTATGAACGACCTCGATATCGTGACCGTCAGGATCGAGGACCCATGTCGCATAATAGCCGGGATAGTATTCGGTCCGAGCTTTAGGGGCTTCCTTGCTCTTGCCTCCGGCGGCCACAGCCGCTTTATAGAAAGCATCTACCTCAGCATGGTCCTTCGCTACAAATCCAACATGCACCGCCTGGGGATCGGGCTTTCCTTCCTTGAGCCAGAAAAAAGCTCGTTTGCCGTCACCAAAGCCTTTCAAATCGGGGTGCCCCTCGTGGCCTTCGTAGTCTGTAAAGTTTGTGATCCCAAGCGGCTTCAGGGCCTTGGCGTAAAACGCGACTGATCGCTTGAAATCACTGACGGTGAGAATAACGTGGTCTATCATATTTTTCCTTCTTTGGTTTCTCCATTTTCTTCCTGAAGCTGTTTTCGTGCGGCCTCACGGTAGCGCTTCGGAGCCATTCCGAGCGTTCGTTTGAAGGCATTGCTGAAAGCACTCTCGGAAGTGTAGCCGAGCGAGAGCGCGAGGACGGACACCGGAACGTTTTCCGCTCGCAAGGCGCGCTCAGCGATGCGCATGCGCCAGTTGAGCAGGTAAGTCAGCGGCGGAACGCCGGTAACGGCCTTGAAGCGCACAATAAAAGTGGTCCGGGACATGGCTGCTGCCTTGGCAAGTTCTTCCAGTTGCCATGATCGAGCAGGATCGCTGTGCATCAGGCGCAAGGCCGAAGCGATGCGCTTGTCACCGAGCGCACGCAGCCACCCGGTCGCCGAAGGACCGGATGTTTCCAGATGCGCACGCAAAATATGGACGAACATAAGCTGGGCGAGCTGCGCCGACGCGAGTCTTGCTCCTGGGAGCTCCGCCGCCCGCTCGTGGACAAGTTGGTCGAGGAGCCATCGTAAAACCGTCGCCTGAGGCGAAGTGGCCCGAACGTGGATTAATGGCGGTAGGACATCGGCCAAGAGCCCGCCGCTTGTCGGGTCAAGCCGGACGTGGCCGCCGATCTGGACGAAGTCTTCGGAGTCGCCAAGTCTTGCAATCTTGCCAACGTTGCCGGTGAACAAACTTGTCGCCTCAACCGGGGCAGCAGCCAAGTCACTGGCAAGGATGAAGGAACGCTTCGCCGCTAGGAGAAACACGTCTCCCGCCTCCGCACGCAAAGGCTCTTCTCCGCCGTCGAGGCAGGCCCAGCAATTGCCCTTCACTATGGCGCAGAACTTGACCTTATCCGCTGCCGGAAAGCGGATTGCCCATAGGCCTCCGGCCGTGACGCCGCCCGTTATGACGGTTTCGGCGTCCACGAGCTTCAGGATGTCGGAAAAAGGGTCAGCTGTCATTTCCGTCCTATCGCGCAAGTAAAGCGCACTTTCAAGTATTCAAAATACGGAAGGGAGCGCGTATCTTTGTTCTTAGGGCGGCGAATCTGAGAGGAGAGCAGAATCATGACTTTGAGCAAACGTAAACTTGGCAGCCAGGGATTAGAAGTAGGAGCGATCGGTCTTGGCTGCATGCCGATGAGCCAGTCTTATGGCCCGGCTGATGAGGGAGAGTCGATCGCTACACTGCATCGCGCCATCGAGCTGGGATGCAATTTCTTCGATACGGCCCAGGGCTATGGTCCCCTCACCAACGAGGAGCTACTCGGCCGAGCGTTCAAGGACCGCCGCGATAAAGTGGTCATCGGAACCAAATTTGGATTTCGCTTCAAGGATGGAAAACAGGTCGGCGCGGAAACAGCCAGCCGGCCCGAACATATCCGCGAGGCCGTGGAAGGCTCGCTGCAAAGACTCCAGACCGATTACATCGACCTTCTCTATCAACACCGTGTCGATCCAAAGGTGCCGATGGAGGACGTGGCCGGCACGGTCGGTGATCTCGTCAGGGAGGGGAAGGTACGATTTTTTGGTCTATCCGAGGCCGGCATCAAAAACATCCGCCGCGCCCATGCCGTCCATCCCGTTTCCGCGCTTCAGAGCGAGTATTCGCTATGGGAACGCAATCTGGAGCCGGAGATTATCGCGGTTCTGCGCGAGTTGGGTATCGGCCTCGTGCCCTTTTCTCCACTTGGCCGGGGCTTTATGACCGGTGAGGTCAAGCGCGCGGAAGAGTACCCGGAAGGTGATTTTCGGCGTACTGACCCACGTACCGCCGCATTGAAGCCTACTGGCAATTTCTGCGCGAGGCGTGGGCGGGCGTTATCTCCTTGCTCGATGATTCGGCGCAGATTGTTATCCGAATCGGGGGAACTCGGCTCGGCCCGGATGAACTGCGCGTCGGCCTTCTCG
>DASXEY010000057.1:0-46996 GCA_036489835.1 Bryobacteraceae bacterium
ACACCATTTCGCAAATACCATCTCGTATTCCGCGAGACCCCTCCAGCGGATCGCGGCTTGGAAAACGCTGCTCACCGAGCCGTGACCACAGGGAGCGGTTTCTCCTGATACGTTAGTGAACTTATGAAACGACTGACTTAGCTAACCCAAAAGGGCCGGCAGCGACCCAGGCTCCGTGTTGTGGGCTGTTCCTCAAAAGCCGCAGGCAACCACCCGCAGGCCGAGGTGCTTGGCGAATGGATCAAAGTCTCGGTCGTCGTGCAGCAGGTCATATCCATCCTCAATGCATCGGCTGGCAATCACCGTATCGACGGTCTTGCGAACTGTCTCCCCAAGAGTGCGCAACACACCCGCGAATTCCTCGCCGCTTGAATGGCGATTTCCACTCCGCCCGACTCCACGACGGGCAACGAAGCCAGCATCTTCCTGACTTCGTTGAATTCGCGCTCGTTCATGAAGCCTTGCAGGACCTCGGTGAGAATCAGGTCGCCGATAACTAAAAGCTCGCGTCCAAGCAGCGTGTCAAGTTTCTCTGTCTGCGCTGTGATCGTTCCTCTGAAGGAGTCGATCCACACGCTGGAGTCGACCAGAATCAACCGTTGCTCCGCATCGCGTTAAGATCGCCCTGCCAGTCGAGTTTGCCGCGAAGCCGGCGGATGGCTCCCTGGTTGCTCAAGCGCAACAAGGTTCGCAGACCTTCTTCAACGGCCTCGCGTTTGGTCTTCAAGCCGCGAAGCGTGTCCCGCATCAGCTTATCGTCGATTACGATGCTCGTCCGCATCGATGTGTATCTCTGAATAGAATGATACACATCCAGGACTGGAACCGTGCCGCGAGCTTGCCGCCGACAGCGCCGAAGCCCAACCGATCAATTCCCGGAGGGCCGCTCCACACTCTCGATGACGAGAAATTCTCCGGGCCCCTTGCCGGATTCTAACTTCAACCCAAGCTGTTCCTGAACGGCGCTGAAGATTGATGGGCCAACGGCCGGGTCATCGGAAGGCGCCGTGCGGATTCCCATTCCTGGCGTGGCCTCGTCGGGCGCAAATTCCAAGTGGAAGTCGTAGTTTCCTGGAATGCCGGTGTTGTTGATAACGAGACGGCCCAACACTCGGCCGAGAATTCTGGAAAAATCATCGAGAGTTCTCGATTGCATATCCACAACTGCCGCTGCCGGTCCCTTCATCATTAGCTCCATCGCATTACAGTTTGGTGGTCGGCCCGGCTCGGGAGGCGGTACCGGATACTTCGTGACGGGAGTGCAGGTTCCCTCCTTAAATGGCCTCAGTTTGGGCCCATTTCTCGCCACAGTCAGATCGTAGACGGCGACCTGCCTGGTCTCGCGACGCACCCTCAGCCTGAACCGGTCTTCGAGGAGCGCCTGCATCATCGGTCCGAGCATCGTTTCAAGGCTTGCACTCCCGTCCGCTTTGGCAGTGATGTCGTAACGCTCAGAACCAATCCAGGACGGCCCGCCCGAGACTGGAGGAGATCCGTCGGTCTGATTGAGGCGGCCATTCGCGTACCTGACGTATGCCTGCTGAATAAGGCCCATTGCGGTGGCGCAAGTGATCGTTAGGCCTTCTGGAGACGAAGGACCTACCCGCCCGACGGGGCTGACTCCCTTTGTCGCGCCCGCATCGCCATCACAGTCCCGGCTGAGCCTGATGGCGGCCACGTCGAACTTCGGCGTGGGAGGCTGGGATTGAGCTTGATCGGGCCCAAGCGCCGCCATGGCGGCAACTATCAGGGAGAACTGTTTCATTGCTGACGAACCTCCTTGGGAGGTTAGACGGTCGGGGCTTCTTGAGAGTGCAGGTGCGCTAATGCGCTGCCGGACCCGGTCCCGCACCCGGCTTCGGCTTTCGCATAATCAGAATCAGCGGAATCATCGCCAGAAACGCGAGCGTCAGCAGATAGAACAGGTCCACGAAAGCGCGCATCGCGGCCTGGCGCTGCACCACTCCAAACAACGATGCGTAGGCTCGCTGATCCGCCAAGCCCGCGCCGGACCCGGTCGAAAGAAACAGTCCGCGGAGCCCGCTGAACATCTGCCTCGCCTGCGGATTGGTGGCGTTCACGTTCTCGCCCAGAATGGCCGTGTACTTCTGCGAAAAGCGAGTATTCAGCATGGCCACCGTCGCGATGCCCACACTACCTCCCAGATTGCGCATCAGGTTGAACAGGCTGGTGGCGTTGCCCATCGCCTCGCGTGGAACCGGATTCATGGAGATCGTCGTCAGCGGGACGAACACCATGCTCAGCCCGAAACCTTGAATCGCCTGCGGCCAGAACAGATCCCAGAAGCCGACGTCAAGACTCAGCCGCGCCATCTGAAACGTTGAGAGGGCGCCCAGCAGCAATCCCCCTGCTAGAATCTTGCGCGGATCGAACTTCCCGATGGTCATGCCGATCAGCGGCATCCCGATCATGGATCCGATCCCGCGCGGAGCCATGGTGAAACCGGTGGTCATGGCAGGATAACCCAGCAGCGTTTGCAGCCAGATCGGAATCAACACGATGCTGCCGTAGAGCACAAAACCCAGCACGGTCATCAGGAAAACGCCCGCGGAGTAACTGGGTAGCTTGAACACGCGCAGGTTCACTACCGGATGGTCGGCCAGCATTTCGCGCACCAGGAAACCCAGCAGGAAGGCGGCGGAAATACTGATCAGGATCACGATGAAATGCGATTCGAACCAGTCCAGTTCCTCGCCTTTATCGAACGCGATTTGCAGCGCGCCGACCCAAACGGCCAGCATTCCGATGCCCCAGTAATCGATGCTCGCCTTGCTGCGCTTGATGTAAGACGGATCGAACACGAACATCTGCACCATGATGATGGAGAGAATTCCCACCGGAAGATTGATGTAAAACACCCAGCGCCAGCTATAGCTGTCGGTCAGCCAGCCGCCCAACACCGGGCCCAGCACGGGAGCCACCACGATACCCAGTCCCCAAAATCCCATTGCCTTGCCGCGCTGGTCCGGAGGGAAAGATTCGAGCAGCACCGCTTGCGACAGCGGCTGCAAAGCGCCTCCGCAAGCCCCCTGCATCAGACGAAAGACGATAAGCAGCGGCAGCGTCGGAGCGATCCCGCACAAAAATGACGACGCCGTAAACCCAACCACGGAGAACATCAGCAGCCGCTTGCGTCCGAAATAATTCGACAGCCAGCCGGTGATCGGGAGAATGATGGCGTTCGCCACCAGGTACGACGTCAGCACCCAGGTGACCTCGTCGACGGTCGCCGATAGATTTCCGGCAATGTGCGGTAGGGACACGTTCACAACCGTGGTGTCCAGCACCTCCATAAAGGTGCAGAACATCACCGAGATGGCTATAATCCAGGGATTGACGTGTCTATGCTCAGGCATGCAGGCGGGTGTTAGGAGGACACTTTCAGGATACCGTGCTCAGGCGGCGGGAGTGCGGCGATTACGGATGCACGGTCAGCACAACACTCGAGGGGGATAAAACTCCCCCGATCATTGCCTGAATGGGCCAAGTCCCATTGCCGACCGTCGATGGCACCTGGATCGCAACTTGGTACAGGCCCACCGAGCCCGGCGCCAAAGCCGTTGTCGTTGCAGCCGAAAGGGATCGGCGAGAACGTGGGAGCGGCTGTTGGCGGATTGAGCGAAAAGAGGCAACCGCACACGTTGCCGGCTGCATACAAGACGCCCCCGTATTCCCCAAGCTCATAATCGTTCACAGCCTGCGTGGAAACTTGCGTAAAAACCCCGGTATTGAGATCCAGTGTCCCCAGCGCGTCGTTGCCGCCTTGGAGCGCGTAACCACGGTGTCCGCGCCCAGAGCATTCTGCGTCAGAATAGCTCCCGCGGCCCAGACGAGGCTGGAGAAAAATATCGTTTTGCTCATTTAATACAGCTAATACAGCACGAACCCTTCACTACCGGAATGCCTCTTCCAGATCCCGCATTTCCTCCGGCGTCCCTTTAAACAGACCCTCCGGGAACCGGACAAACCTCCCGATCTCCTGCTTGATCTCGGGTGCGTTGTTGTAGTTCAAACCCATGCCCGCCATATATTGCAGGCGCAAATCCATGTCCGTATTCACATGCGCCCCGGCGATCCAAGGATGCAGATCCTCCGCCCGGCCCGCGTAGGTTGCCAGCAACTGAGAGACCGACGTAATTCCTACCTGCTTCAGCGAATCCGCTACCGGACCCGTAAATCGCCTGGTCATCTGATCGATATCGATCGGCTCGTCGGTATTCCTTCCCATCAGCACCACGTCGTAGCCTTCGCCGTTGATGTCGTTCGCCCATACCGTCCCGTTCGGAAAGACCGAGAAGAAAGTAGCGAATTCGCTCATCACTGTATCCGGTTCGCTCTCATACAACGGCACCCATTGCGTCACGATTCCTCCGGGATTCAGGTGCTGTTTGCAAACCTCGAAATACTCTTTGGAATAGAGCGTAGCGGTGCCCTTCACCCAGGGATGGATCGGATCGGATGTAATGATGTCGAACTTATCTCCGGTTGTCAGCACGTAATGCCGGGCGTCGTCGTAATGAATCGTCGTGCGCGGATCGGTGAGCACATGATAATTCTCATCGCCGAAATAGCGCGACGTCGCCGGTGGAATGATCTTCTCGATCTCGCAAATCACAATGCGTTTGATTTCCGAATACACCGCGAAGGTTCCCGCCGTGACGCCCGCTCCGAATCCCACGATCAGCACGGATTTGGGATCGGGATGAATCAGCGCGGGAAGGTGTCCCAGCATACGTTGCAGGCGCATATCGAACGGTTCCGTCGACGCCTCGACTTTCCCGCTGACGTGAAAATAAATCTGCCCCGAAGGCAACTGCGAAACGACAATCGAGGAGTTCATTCCCTCGCCTCGGTACAGAGGTCTGCCGGCGTCGGTGGTAGTCAGCATGCGCCGGCCGTACGCGACCGCCATCCACGGAACCTCGTCCACCTTTATCGCGAGGAAAACGATTGCGGCGGTAGCCGCGGTCAATGCCACCACTCGTTGAAGCGTCAGGTTCTGCAGCAGTATCAGCAGTCCCGCACCCACAGCCAGCGCGATCAGCAAACGCTGCGAATCCTGCGATCCGATCCACGGAATGAAGAGTATGCTGAACGCGATGGACCCGATGATCGCGCCCACCGTGTTGGCGGCATATGTTCTTCCCACCAGCCTGCCGGGATCCTGCTCCGCTCCGCCGTGAGAGGATGTGGCAGCCGCCGCCAGAGCCAGGGGGAAACTCGCGCCCCACAGAATCGCCGAAGGAAGAATGGCCCACAAGCAACGCACCAGATCGATCTGGAAGTTGAACCACGGCCCTGGCGAAAGCATCGGATTGATCGGCCAGTAAGGAATCGAATCCGCAAGCGCGTACGCGGCCCACGCGATGGCCCCTCCCAGCGCCACCTGGCACCAGCCCAACGCTGTTCTCGATCCCCTTCGGGCCAGCATCGATCCCGCTCCGCTGCCCAAGCCGAGCCCGATCAGGAAAACCGCGAGGATGATCGAGAACGTGTACACCGTCGCGCCGATCATCACCGACAGCAGCCGCGTCCAGATCACTTCAGCGCCCAGAGCGCACATTCCCGAAACTGCAATCGTGACGTAGACATCCCATGGAGAGGATGTGCCGCCGGACGCTCGCGCCGGAGTTGGAACGGAGCCCACGCCAGGAACGGCCAGCATATAGAACGGAGTCCGCTTTGCCAGCACAAAACTGACAATCGCTACAACAAAGTTGATCAGCGCGGCAATGTAGGTCGCCACCGCCATGTCGTAGACGCGGAGTAGGTAGAAGCCCGCAAGCAGGCAGCCGAACACCGCGCCGGCGATATTCCCTCCATACAGGAACCCCAGCCAGGAGACGCCCTGCGGCGTCGCCTCCACCCATCGGGCCACCGCCGGCAGCGAAGCGCCCATCAGAATCGTGGGCGGAAGCAGGCAGATGGCCGCTACCACCGCGCGCAGAAACACGCCCTGCAATCCGTGGCTCGCAATCGCCGCGTAGACCGAATCGAGCATCGGAATCAGGAACAACACCAGAATCGCCATGATCCCGATGCCCAGTTCCAATCGCGCATAGACTCGCAGAGGATGCTGGCTCGCCGAGACGAATCGCGGCAGCAGCAGACTCCCCAGGCACATGCCGCCCATGTAGGTCCCCAGCAGCACTCCCAACGAAACCGCCGAGGAGCCGACGGCCAGTTGCAGCAACTGCAGCCAGACGATTTCGTAAATCAGAGCCGCACAGCCGCTGCCCATGAAAAGCAGCAACAGGATGGGCAAGAAAGGCCGTAAGCGTGTGGAGTTTAAATCCAAGGTTGAACCAGCGTGTGGTGTACTCATGAGCAGAATCGGATTTGAAGAGCCGGTAGGCCATGATACCGCAGCCGTTCCCTCTGACACCAATTGAGCCCTGCGGTGGAATACACAACTTTCCAAAGTGGTAAGAGGCAGGGATAAGAAACTTTTGTACCGCGGAACGCCTAGAGATTCGCACCTTACTACTATCGAAAGGCCTGTTTGAAAGGAATTTCGATACCGATCAAGAGCAGGATGGGGATGCCAACAACGCGGATGAATCAAAAAACTCTGGGCTTATGCTTGTGGGCGGCGGCGCTACTGGCGCCTGCCGCGCTGAAGGCGCAATCGATTGCGATCAGCCCCAGCTACACCACCGTCGGCGTAAATGGGACCGTTCCGTACACTGCGACAGTCACCGGACTCACGAACAAGGCGGTGACCTGGTCGGTCAACAGCATCAAGGGCGGCAATTCCACCTACGGAACCATTACCGCTGCCGGTCTCTATACGGCCCCCGCGAAAATCCCGACCGCCGGCATCACAGTTACAGCGCTGGCCTCGGATAATAAGACCTCGGCCACGGTCTACGTTGCGGTCGAGCCCGCCGGTCCCACGATCACGTCGATTTCCCCAAGTCCGATTCCAGTCGGCAACTACTCGATCACTGTCACGGGCGCCGGCTTCGTGAGCGGTGCGATCGTCAGAACCCCGGGTGTGAATCTCAGCACCAGCTTTGTGAACTCAACCACGCTCAAGACCGGCGGCTATCAGGCCACGGCAGGAACGCTGGCGTTCCAAGTGGAGAATCCCGGAACCCTGTGGGGCCCGGCATTCAACGCGACCTTCGCCGCCAGCGGGCCGCCTCCTCCGCAGACCATTGCGCCGGCAACGGCCACGGTCAAATTGGGCGCAACCCAGCAATTCACTTCATCGGGAGCCACAAAATGGAGCACGACAGCCGGAGGCGTCAGCGCCACCGGCTTGTACACCGCTCCTTCTGTGATGCCCACTTCGAACACGGTAACCGTCACGGCGACAGGCCCTGGCGGATCGGCCTCCGCTAAGGTCACCCTGCAAGTCCTGAATCCGCAGACCATTTCACCCGCGACCGTGTCGCTGAGTCTCGGCGCGACGCAGCAATTCACTTCTACAGGCGCAACGGCTTGGGCCGCGACATACGGGTCGGTGACCGCCACAGGAATGTACACGGCTCCCGCGGTTCTGTCGGCCACCGGCACCGATACAGTCACGGCGACCGGGCCGAACGGCAGCGCCACCGCGACCGTCACTCTGATCCCGCCCACTCCCGTGATCACAGGAGTCGGATCCAGCGGGCAATTGCCTCTGGGTATCTTCACCACGACGATCGCGGGCACCGGCTTTGCCGCGACGTCGATCGCATCTTTGAATGGCACACCGCTCGGGACCACTTTCGCCAGCGGCGCTTTAACCGTGACAGGATTCTCCAGCGCTTCCGGCCCAGGCAGCATCACCGTCAGCAATGGCAGCGTCACGTCCAAAGCCTTCCCGGTGACGATCGGCGTGGCGGGTGCCCTAGTCTCATCCGCCGCCGCGCGGAGGTTCCTGGAACAGGCCGCTTTCGGGCCGACTCCCTCCGACGCCACTAACATCCAAACGCTCGGCTTTCAGGGGTGGTTGACCCAGCAGTTCGATATGGCTCAGGTCTCCAACTACACACCCATCACTTCCAGCCAGGGCGGGATGTCGGCCCATTTCCTGACCAACGCTGTCACGAATCCGGATCAATTGCGCCAGCGTGTTGCGTTCGCTCTCAGCCAGATCTTCGTGACTTCCCTCCAGAAACTAATCTGGAACGACAACATGGTTCTGTTCCAGAACATGCTGCTGGCCGACGCGTTCACCAACTATCGCCAGATCATGGGCGACGTCACGCTCAGTCCCGCCATGGGCCAGTATCTCGACATGGCTAATAACGCCATGGCGAATACGACGGAGGGCACTCTGGCCAACGAGAACTACGCCCGGGAGCTGATGCAGTTGTTCACCATCGGAACCCAGATGCTGAACGCCGACGGCTCCGTGCAGTACGACAGCACCGGTCAGCCCGTCGCCACGTATTTGCAGCCGGCCATCGCGGAATTTGCGCGCGTCTACACCGGCTGGACATATGCTCCCGCCCCGGGGCAACCGGTCGAGTGGGGCGCTTACATTACCAGCAACGGCCCCATGGTGCCATACGCGCCCCAGCACGACGCCGGCTCCAAGAATCTGTTGAACGGCTACGTTTCGCCCGCCGGAATCACGCCGCTCCAGGATCTGAACAACGCGCTTGACAACATATTCAATCACCCCAATGTCGGACCTTTCGTCGGAAAGCAATTGATCCAGCATCTGGTCAAGAGCAATCCCAGTCCCGCCTATATCTCGCGGGTTGCGGCGGCGTTCAACAACAATGGCAAAGGCGTGCGCGGCGACATGATGGCCACCATCACGGCTGTGCTACTCGATCCCGAGGCTCGCGCCAACGATAACGGCGGAAGCGACCAGGCCTCCGACGGTCATTTGCAGGAGCCGGCTTTGTTCATCGCCGGAATGGTGCGCGCCTTCGGCGGCCAGATGACGGATGGGAATTATTTCCCCTGGGATCTGGTGAATCTCGGGCAGGACCTTTTCGACGCCGACAGTGTATTCAATTACTACTCGCCCACCTACGGTGTTCCAGGCACCGCGCTGCTCGGAGGCGAGTTCGAGATTCACACCCCCAATAACGCGATCTGGAGGGCGAATGTGGTGCGCACTCTGTTCAGCCAATGGTCGAACCCCGTGGAGAACTACGGACCCGGCACAACCGTCGATCTGACGGCGTTCGTTCCGCTGGCGGCAACGCCGGCCACGCTGATCAACGCTCTTGATCTCACGCTGACGCACGGCGCCATGCCCGCGGCAATGAAGGCTACGATTGTCAGCGCAATCACCGCCGACACCTCGCCCGCTTTGCTAAGGGTGGAAGACGCCTGTTATCTGATTTTGACTTCCAGCTATTACAACGTCTGGCATTAAGAACGCGAAATCAATTAGGAGATATCGGTTATGTACATTCGATCCAGACGCGAGTTTTTAAAGGACACAATTCGCTCCGTCACAGCGTTAGGCGCGGCGGGCAGCATGGCCAAATTCGGCGAGATGAACGCCCTCGCGGCCGCCACCTCCGGGTATCAGGCGCTGGTCTGCGTCTTCCTGATCGGCGGCAACGATGGTCACAACACTGTCATTCCGATGACCACCGCGCAGCAGAATTACAGCCTCTATGCGCAGAATCGCGGCGGCCTGACGATCCCGCAGAACTCCCTGCTGCCGATCGCCAATGGGAGCGACACGTACGGTCTCCACCCCAGCCTGCCGGAGATTCAAGGCCTCTACAATCAGGGCAAGGCCGCGGTGCTGGCCAATGTCGGAATGCTGGTTCAACCCATCACGCGCGCCGTCTATCTGACCAACAACAGTGCGCTGGTTCCGTCCGCGCTGTTCTCGCACTCCGATCAGGCCAGCCAGTGGCAGACAGGCATTCCGGCGGGCACAGGCAGCTCCGGGTGGGGCGGCCGCATCACGGATCTTCTGCAATCGCAAAACTCAGGCGCGATTTTCCCGCCCATGACGGCGACCTCCGGCTGCCAGTTGTTCTGCACCGGTGTCCAGACCTTTCCAGCCACGGTTCCGCCCACCGGCATGGCCACACTGAACCCGCTCTCGAACGCTTCGGCGAACGCAGGGATGCAGCAATTGCTAACGTTCGATAACGGCGTGCAACTGGTGCAAGCCGCCAACGGCATCATGACCCGAGGCAACAACTACGCCAACACTCTGACCGGGCTGCTGAGCGGAGTCACCTTGAAAACGCAGTTTCCCGCCGGCAATCCGCTCGCGGCGCAGTTGCAGACGGTAGCCAGCGTCATGGCGGTGCGCACTCAACTCGGGCTCAATCGGCAAATCTTTTTCTGCGCCTTGGACGGCTTCGATACTCACTCTCTCCAGGTCGAAACCCAGACGCCGCTTTTGCAGCAGTTGAGCCAGGCGGTGCTGGCTTTCTATCAGGCTACGCAGGAGCTCGGCATCGACAATTCCGTGACGACCTTCACCGCGTCCGAATTCGGGCGGACGCTCACGCCCAGCGGCGCCGATGGCAGCGATCACGCCTGGGGCAATCATCACTTCATCATCGGCAGTGGCGTAAAAGGCGGCAGATTCTACGGCAATTTCCCGCTGCTCGCGCCCGGCGGAGCCAACGACGCTAACACTCGGGGCACTCTGATTCCAACCACCGCTGTAGATCAATACGGCTCGACGCTGGCGCAATGGTTTGGAGTCCCGCAGAGCAGTCTGCCAACCGTCTTCCCGAATATCGCGAACTTCGGCGTCAATCCCCTTGGCTTCCTGGGTTAGCAGTCCGGCGCGCATTTGCTCAACGCCATTGCATCCGTCGACCGAGAAAGCCGGGCGGAGCCCGGCCGTGAGATCTCTGTGGACGCGGCTCGGAAAGCCGCTCGATATAGAGCCGCGACCGAAGGAAGCGGCCGGGCGATTACGAACGGATCTGTTGATACCGCCCACGAGTGCGCAGTCTGTTATAAGCTGCAGACGGAAACATTTCCGCAACGCGCAGCGTCCCGTCCCCTTTTGGCATTCAGTAGAGGTAAGCTAGGAGAGCTAAAATATCAAGGCATAGGACGCGAAGCATGAAACTCCTGGTCAATTCAATCGTGATGTCGGCGGCTCTGGCTGCCGGCGCAATCGCCGTTTTCGCCCAGTGGCCCGCGTATCCCACCGGAGTTCCGAAAGGCCCCGATGGGAAAGCAGATCTCACTGCGCCCACTCCAAGGACGGCCGACGGCAAACCCGATCTTTCAGGAACCTGGGCAATCGGCCGCGGTGGCGGCGGCGGAGCCGCTGGCGCAGGTCGCGGGCGGGGTGCGGCCAAGGGCGGTCCTGCTGCAGGCGGGCCCCGGGGCCCTGGCGGACCACCACCTCCTGGCGGACCGCCTCCCGCTGGTGCACCCCAAGCCGGAGCCAGAGGCGGCGGCCGGGGCTGCACGGTTACTGCGTTACCCGCCGACGGCCCCCCCGTGGCATCGTTCCAGAATATCGGTGCGGGCTTCCCCGGATGTCTGCCGCCGTTGACGCCGTGGGCGCTCGAAGTACTGAATCAGCGCAAGTCGGAAAACAGCAAGGACAATCCCGACGCTCATTGCCTGCCCCTGGGGCTGATGCAACTGCATGGGCATCCGCAGCCGAGAAAAATTATCCAGACGCCTGGAGTCATCGTGATTCTTTACGAGGCGCAGGGAGGCGTCCGCCAGATCTTCACCGATGGACGCCCCTTGCCTAACAACGATCCCCAGCCCTGGTGGTATGGGTACTCAGTGGGTCATTGGGATGGAGACACTCTTGTTGTCGAGACCACCGGCTTCCGTGACGACGTGTGGCTGGATGTCGACGGCAGCCCTCTCACCAACTCCGGGAAGATGACCGAACGCTTCCGCCGCTTGAACTACGGCACCATGCAGATCGACGTCACCATCGAGGATCCCAAAGCGTATACCAAGCCGTTCACTGTCCGGGTGAACCATCGCCTCATGCCGGACACCGATTTGATCGAGTTCATCTGCGGGGAAAACGAAAAGAGCGACGCGCACCTGGTTGGCAAATAGGCTGCTAACTTAGTACTCCGTTTCATAAATACACTAACGTATATTGAGGCTGAAATCTTGACCTCTGGCGTGAGATCGTGTTGGCAAGTGTCCTGCCATGCCGAGGTCAAGCCCTTTCTCGATTGCCCTTTCGCCTGCGGAAGAAGCGGAGTTGGACAGGCGCGCTGAAAAATATACGTTACCGTATTTTCACGTTCAGCGAGCCAAGATGATCCTTCATGCCGCCGCGGGCATGACCAACGAAGAGATTGCGGCATCTTTGGACACGTCGTGAAGTGGTCAGCCTGTGGCGCAAGCGTTTCTTTGCCGACCGCCTCGCTGGATTGGAAGAACATGCTCATCCAGGTCGTCCCCGGACTTTTTCCCCCACATCTGGTCGTTCAGGTTGAGGCCTTGGCCTGCAACCGCCAGCGACCCACGGGTGCTATCACCGCAGTTGGATTCTTTCCACGTGATCCGGACTTCGCTACCAAAGCACGTCGCGTGCTCGACCTCTACGCCCGCCAGTGGCAAGGCATTCGGTGATCTCAGCCGATTCCTCGCACTCCCATGCGCGTCGAGCATGAATACTTCCGTGGCGGCGCCTAGACCTATATCGCTGCGCTGGACGTTAACAACGCCAAGAGATCTTTGGCCGCTAGGAATCAAAGAATGGCATTGCACCGTTTGACCGGCTCGTCGAGCAGGGGATGACCCGCCCACATCACAACGATGCTCGATCGAGTCTTCTGGATCGTGGACAACTGCTCGGTCCACGGCCGACCCAAAGCCGTTGAGCGCCTTCGAACTCTCTATCCTCGTCTCACCCTCATTCACGCTCCAGTCCATGCCAGTTGGCTCAATCAGATCAAGATCACAATTTCCACGATCTCGACAGCCTTGCCAAACGACTCCCCGATTAACACTACTGGGAAACTCATGCTCAGCCTTTCGAATGGAAATTGCTCGACAGGATCTCTCCCACCTCCTCGCTAAGCTCGCCACGACTTCTGAAGTGACCGGCTTAGCGCGAAGGCCCGGTCGCACAGCTCCGCTCGTGGCCGCGACCCAGGCTCCGGCTGGGGCTGTTACTTATGAGCCTACGATCACGGCTCCACTGGCAGAAGAGCCCAGTCGGGGACGCTTCCGTAGTTAGAGGCGGATTCTATCTTCGTATGGACCCAGTTCCAGGCAGTCGTTCCTCCTGGGGTGAAATTCGCGATCGCCGCGATCGCCGCGCTACCCAGGAAGTCATATCCGTTGACCGGGTCGCTCAAAGGGAAACTCGATAGTCCGGCCCAGACGTTGGCGCCCGCGGCCGTCGCTTGCGCAAGAGTCTGCCAATAGCCGTTGAGGATGTCCGGCATGGTGCTGTAGTATGCGGGACCGGCGGCCTTCTGCGTAGGAATCCGATCCGCCAGAAGCATGTACGGATTATAGGTCGGGTCCGTGACGACCGCCACATACCAGGGCCCGACTACATTGCCGAGAAGATTATTGGTGGGAAACCCCAACTGATAGGCGCGGCCCAGCGCGTAGGCCAGATACGACAGCATGAATCCCGATTGACATGAGCTGACCGTTGCATTGGTCCCATAATTCCCTCCGCAGAGAGAACTGCTCCCGTAATTCCACTCTACGCCGGTGTGGCCCGGAATCGGCGGATGATTGATTCCGTCGTAGGTTTCGCTGGGGTTGGTGATCCTCACGGTATGTCCCCAATTCCAATCCGCGTTGCCGAAATACACGCTCGTGGTCTGATCGTACAGGCCATCCAGCACGCCAATGTAGCTTGCCATCCACTGGTTGAACAATGTCTTCTCGGGAGTGCCATCCGGCTCGATCCATGCAATTTCAGCGCGTTCGCGCAAGCCCCACGCCTCGGAGCGCACTTGCCCCATGTAAACGACTCCGCTCTTGAGCGACGCTCCGCGGCCGTAGTTTTCCGACGTGCTGGCGACCGGATAGGCCGCTGAGAACGCGGTCCAAAAGTTCATCTGCTCCAGGTAGAAAAAATCGCCCGTCGCCAGATACGGGAGGAAAAATGCATCTGGCAAATGTGCAGAATCCCATTGCCAGTTTCCGGCCTCGAAACTCGTGATGGGACCCACCGGCCTGATTCTGTCGGTGCCGTTCGCGCTAGGCTGCGTAAAGGCCTGGGAAAAATCCACAGTCGGCCGGGCGGCGATCGAGAACACGTGGCCGATAGCCGGCACGGCGCCGGTAAGATCGAAGGATAGACCCGTCGCGCCCTCGCGCATATTGACCGGCCATGCAGCCGCGCGATCCGCGTTCCCCAGCATGATTTCACGCTCGCGATAGTCTCCCGTGTACAGCCAACGTGTATACCAGGCCGGGAAGGGGGCGATGTCCAGGCGTCCGCCTGTGTCTGGCATGAAAGCATCCCAGGTGTATGCGTTCGAGCCTTCAAATGCCTGATAGATGTCGGTGGCCCCGCCGGTCCACGTAGTGTAATCGTTCGCAATCGCGAATGCCGTGATCGGTTTGGTCGTATCGAAATTGGGAACGGCGTTCGTGCTTTCCAGATACGCAAGATTGTAATTGATGTTTTGGAGGTCGGTTGGCGCCCCGCCGATCCAGAAGACCTTGGTCCAGCGGGTAGCCCCCACCTGCGGAATGCCGGAGGGCCATTTCGCGGTGGAATTGTAAACCGTCAATGGCGCCGTGCTGCCAATCGTCAGCGTGGCGTTGTAGGAAACATCCTCCAGCGCAAGGGTATTGGAATCCTCCAGAATGTATCTCACCTTCACCTGGTTGAGGGTGGGCCAGAACGTCGCTTCGAAAATGGGCCGGATGGGTTTGTATGCGTCGAAACCCATGTCGTAGGCGGCGGTCGCGCTGTGGTCGGCCAGGATGACCGTGGTGGCAACCGGACCCGAGGTCCAGTAACTGAAGTTCCCGTTGGTGAGCATCGTCCGCGCCGAAGCGCTCTGCGCGGCAGAGCCGCTCGTCAGCAACATCTGGGCGTCGAAATTGAAACTTGGATCGAGCATTTGAGCCTGAGTGAGAGGCGTGTTGTTCCCCGTACTCTGGTTCCCGAACGCAACAGTCACCGAACCATTCGCGGGAAGCGTGGGAAGCAGAAATGACAGGATCGCGAATTTAACGCTGCCGTCAGGATAGCGATTCTTCACATCCGCCTGGGTGAATAACGGGAAACCGTTCACGATGGCTACGGGGTAATTGCTGATTTCCCCATCCACGAAGGGCCTGCCGACCTGTTCGGGATAATTGGTTTGGGTGATCCCGCTTACGTCGGTGATCGTGATCGTGTCGGAGGGATTGAGAGTTCCGGAGCCCCCAGGAAACACTGTCAGGACCGCGGTTACCGAGGAGCCTCCAAGGCTTGCGGTCAAAGTTGCAGTCTGGGTGGCGGCCACAACCGAGGTGGTGATCGCAAAGACTCCGCTGTTCATGCCGGAGGCGATCGTCAAGGTGGGGGGGACTTGCACGCTCGGATTGCTGGACAGCAGCGTGACCAGCGTCCCGCCGGCGGAAGCCGGACTGGAAAGAATCACAGTGCCGGTTACACCCGTGCCCCCGGTGATTGAGGTCCCGGACAGTGTCAGATTCTGAAGACCCGAAACCGCGCCCGCGGGTGAAATAGTAAGGAGGGCGGTTTCCGTAGATGCCCCGAGGGTCGCGGTAATGGTCGCGCTTTCGATGATCGAGACGGCCCCGGTGGTGACCGCGAAGCTTGCGCTGTTCAGGCCGGAGCCAATCGTCACCGACCCTGGAACCGTCACCAGTGAATTGTTAGATGCGAGGTTAACCGCGACTCCGCCCGCCGGGGCGCCTCCTGAAAGCGTCACCGTGGCAGTGACCGGGTTTCCGCCGGTTACCGCTCCCACCGAAAGCGTCAGGCTTTGAAGGGTCA
Organism: Bryobacteraceae bacterium; assembly: GCA_036489835.1. GTDB lineage: Bacteria > Acidobacteriota > Terriglobia > Bryobacterales > Bryobacteraceae > Palsa-187. The sequence goes on from DASXEY010000057.1 coordinate 15,869, forward strand.
GGCCCTTTGCAGCGCTTGGCGAGACGGTGAGAACAGCCGTTTTCGTGGATCCCCCGAGAGTTGCAGTGACGGTGACAGTTTGAACAGCGGAAACAGTTGAGGTGGTGATGGGAAAGGATGCGCTGGCATGGCCCGAGGCGATGGTCAAAGATGCGGGAGTGCTCACGCTTGAATTGTTAGACTTGAGGGCCACCACCACTCCGCTGGCCGGAGCAGCGCTGGAGAGGGTGACTGTGCCGGTAAGGGGAGTCCCTCCCACCGTCGAACCCGAGCTCAGCGTGAGGCCCGATAGCGTCAGCGCCGCCGTCACGGAGAAACTGGCGGCATTCGAGGCGCCGCCGCCCGGGGCCGGGTTCGTCACCACAATGTTGAACGTTCCCGGGGTTGCCAAATCCGCGGCGGTTAGGGTGATGCTGAGACCACCCGCTGGAGTCTGCGTCGCGCTGTGCGCGACGCCGTTAAACGTCACTGTGGAATTCGACAACAGAAAGGTCCCGGTGATCGTGATGGCCATGGGCGACGCTCCCGCAGCTGCGGACGTTAGAGACAACGACGTAATTGCCGGAAGCGGATTGGCGCTTGCCGCCGAGCCCGGAGCCAGGGTGACGATCGCTGATTCGACAGCGCTTGCCGAAAACACAAGCTCCGTGTTGCGCTGAAGAAGTTCGGATAGGTTGCTGACGACGCCGGAAACGTTGATACCGGTTCCGAGTCCCGCGCCCCAGTACTGGAAGCCGCCCATCATTTCCACGACATCGCCAAGAAGCGCCGATGGCAGGCAAGAGTTGAGCTGGTACAGAGTGTCCGCGGCTACGTTATTCAGGTCCGTCTGGTTTCCTGCAAGAGTGTTGGCCCCGTTAAGAACGATCTTGCCGCTCACGACATCCTTGACCGCGGCTCCGACGGCACAGTTCACGGCGGCAGCCGGAAAAATCCCAAAGGTGTCGATCCCGTCCGCGAACGGTCTGAGAAGATTCAATCCTCGGGCTTGCGAATTCAGTTGCTGACTCTTTGCGTCGCTATATTGTTCGGCGGCAACTCTCGATTCTTCTGTCGCATCGGCGATGCCGCCGCTGTAAAGCCGCACCAAGTATGCTGTTTCTTGCGTGGGAGCGGCTAATGAAAAAACCGGCCCGGCAGACGCCAGGTTCAGGCCCTCCGTCTGCAGCGCGCTGGCTAAACTCGCTAGGAATACCTGCTCCAGATCCACGTATTGAAGTGCGCTCCCGCCCTCGACCCAGGCTGCTACGCAAGGGGCGGCTGCGGTGCAATTCGTGGAGTCATATGGGGAGCCAACGGGACTCTCCGCTCCATACGCATCGGTAAGCGCCAGGATGCTGTCGGGGTTTGTCGAGGAAGGAATCGGAGTGATACGAGCCAGCCACCCGGTGGTGCACCCACTGCAATCCAGCGTATTGAAGGCGTAATTCCCGGTGCTCGGATTCACGCCCACCGAGGGAAATGAGATGTAGTCCAGATCGAGACATTGCAGGCCGCTGGTGCTGATGATGTGATTCGTCTGGGTCCAGCAATACGGCGTCACTGCCACGGTAGCCGGCGCAGCCGTGGGGACGATTCCACCGGACGAATCGGATGCGGATGGGGAGCCGTCATTCGCCCCCGCGGTACGGTTCGACTCCCGCAGCTGTGCACTGTGTGAAGCCGTGATTGTTGCCGCCGCGAGAGATTGCAGCATCACTGTGACCGCTGCTTGCCCAGCCGATTGAACCGCCGGATCCGTCAACGGATTGGCTTCGCTCCAGGCTGCCGACAACGCCGTGGCAAGCGTTGCCGTGGCCGCATTGGATGCGATCGCGTTTAGAATCGAAGGCGCTTTTGCCGGGTCCGCCGTGACAAGATACGGCGTCATGAACACCAGCGCCTCCGCCGTGGTTTGGAAATCCATCACAAGGTTGCCCGGATCGCTCGCCGCCGCAGCCGACGAGGTGATCTGCAATTGCGTTTTGTAGACGCGCCGCGCGCCCCCGGTGGCGGCCGGCGCGGCGACGGCCTTGGTGGCGCTTGAGCCGGCGCCCGCGGCGGGAAGCGCCACCGCGAGAAATCCGAAAGTCTTTCCGGGAAGCATTGCGGCAACAACGCTGGTTCCGAGCGGACCCAGGGAAGCTGAGAAAACACCGCTTGCGTTTGGGGTGGTTACGCTCCCGCCGAAGCTGACGACACTCAAGGTCGTTGGGTCAAGGCCTGTCGGGAAGGTTAATGTTCCGCTCACAACCGTCGGAGCCGCGGTGGTAAATGAAAAAACGAAAGGAGTGCCAAGCGGGCTTTCCGCGGTGTTCCGCACCTGCGCGGCGATGGTCACGGTATAAGTCGTGCTCGGAGTGAGCACGCCCGCCGGAGTCAGCGTCACGACCTCGCCGGTCGAATCGATCGACGTCGTGGTCCGCAAACCCGAGGAAGAGTTGGTGAGCACAAATGTATTTGGGCCGACGGTCGACGGGTCCAGTTGCTCGTTGAACGCGACCTTGATTGCGGTGTTCACCGCGATGCCCGTGGCGGCGTTGGCGGGAAGCGTCGACGTCGCGCGCAGAGGACCAAGCGCCGCAGGCGCCGCCACAACCGTGAAGCCGGCATTCAGTGTCGCCGTCAGGCTGCCCGTCGTGACCGTCACCGTTTGAGGTCCAAGAGTGGCGGAGGGTGCGATTGTCACTTGTGCCGTGGCGCTGGTGGAACTGGTCACCGTCACCAGGCCCGCGGTCCCTGGCGCTGCCCCGCCGATGCTGATGCCCGCGCCCAGACTCATTTTTGTCTGGCCCTGAACAAAGCTCGTGCCCGAACCGGAAATGACCAAAGTAAAGATCTCGCCGGCTGCGTTGCTGCTGGGCGTAACCGAGGAGATGGTTCCTCCAGAAGGCGCCGTGTCGGGCTCAGCGGCCCTCGTCACAGTGCTCGAACTCAATAGGAGGATAAGAAGCGGAAGATGAAGTCGCAAAAGAGACGTTCCTTTCAAAATGCGTGAACAGAATGGATGCTCTCGTTTCGGAGAGCGAATACGGTTGCCGATCGTGAGTGATCGCTCGATACGGTCGGCGCCACTTAAATCTCGTCCCCCTTCGGCACCAAAGTAGACTGCTGTCTGAGTTGCCTCCGGGGACTGACTTACGCAAGCGCTTGAAGCAAAATCGGATCTAGTATCTTGATGAAGCGGTACTGTAAACCCGGCGGCGCCATCCATCCGCTCCGAAGCGCTTGGCTCCGGATCGATCCGATGCAGCCAGCGCGTCGAAGAAATGCGGGGATTCCCTGCTGAAGTTAACTCGACAGACATCATGAAGACATACCTTCTATCGGCAAAACAGGCGTTCCCCTTCGGGTTGCCGAGGACGATGCAAGCGCCACACCCGCTCCGCAATGTTCTAAGCCGACACTTCGTGCGAAGCCCATTCCTATTGGGTTTCGGCACTCCAACCTGAGTGGACACACCTCCGGCTATTCGTGCCGCGCCGGTTTTAGTTCAGGCCGGACGCTCGAACTCCTAAGGTCAGAATTGTCGGCTTTTAGGGAAGACGGGAGAGCCTGGGATATACGACGAAGACATATTAGGGAGAGTTGTGGTAGTAGGGCCCGATTCAGGGCTCCTTCGGGACTTGCCGATATGCTACTTGGACTATTGTGAGGCGAGGACCACTATGCTTCCCTTATGACAGCTCGACGATGTGGCGCTTCTATTCTCCTTCCTGAGCCAAAAGGATAACTACCGGTGAGGGCCGCTATGGGCAACTGGTGGTCCAAACTCCGAGGCGAGAGAAGTACTAGGCGATTCATCGCCTTCGGTCTAGGAAGATCAGCAGTCAACACGGACTGCAACATTCTTACCACGTCAAAATTGGGTTCGCGGTAAGATTTTCCCCGGCGAAGACTCTGGAAAAGATGGCTAGGTCTCAGGCAGTGTCACGCGAATGTCACGATGCGCAACCGGTAAGGATCAGAAATCGAATCTACCGACCAACTGTAGGAACCGGGACTGGTTGGCTGCCGTGATCAGCCCATACGCTGGAGAATTCCAAATGGGCTGGCCCGCGGAATTGGTGGTGAGCGTCAGGCTGGAAGCAGGAGGTTGAAAGTTCGTGTGGTTGATGGCGTTGTACGCCTCCATCCGAATCGTGAGCCGGAGACGCTCGTACAATGCAAAGGACCGGCCGGCGGAGATATTGAGATCCAACTGGCCCGGAGCGCGGACGACGTTTCTGCCCAGGCTGCCGATGCCAACCGGCAGCACTTGCGTGCGGGACGATCCCGATCCGGCGAAAAGAGGTCCGGCGGGCTCCAAGGGGAAGTTGGCGGCGCTGGCCGGCCAGGTATTGAACGCCGGTTCCGTTGGGAGCCTGCGTAGTATAAAGACTGACGCTGGGGTCGACGTCGTAGGGACGCTGTTGATTCGTTCCGGCTTGCGCGGGATTTTCATTGGTCTGCCCAATGTACAACGGCAGACCGTCATGCGCGGTGAGCATCGGATAAATTTCGAAATTGCGCAGCCAGCGATTGCCCCCGCTACGGTACAGCACCGCGACAGTAAAATCGTTGGGACGGTCAAATTCGCCTAAGCCTTTGTTCAAGCCGAGAAACTGTTGCGGGAACTGGCCGGCATTGACGCCGGAGGGTTGCGAAAAATTAAAAAGGCCGCTTGCATCGTCCAACGACTTTGATCGCACGTAGTTGGCGACAAGCGTGAGGTTGGAGCCGTATTGGCGCCGCACGCTCACCTGAAGCGCCTGATAGGTGGACACGCCTTCCATGTTTATCGAATTGTAAGCGCTTAGGCCGGGATAGGGACGCGCTTGTTGCGTGGCCAGGTTTGTGTTGGTGAAGGCCACTGCGGCATCGATGGCAGGATTGTAAGGCACCGTGTTCTCCGTCAGGTTGATGGGGAGGTGCACGCCGTGAGTTCCGGCGTAGTTCACTTCCGCGATCGTGCCTTTCACAATTTCGCGCTGGATGCCAAAGTTCCATTGCTCCGTGTAAGGCAGCGGGCTGGCTTGCGTGAAGCCGGCGTAATCGGTGAGCGTTAGTGGATTTGCCGCGGTGCCGAATTGGGCGATGTTCGCTTGTGGGTTCTGCAAGTTGTTGGTGGCGACCGGAGGCAGACCCTGCGACAGTTTGAACGGCTGCGGAATTCCGGTGCCCAGATTGTTGAACGGCTGCTCAACGGTATAGCCGGGGAAAAGGACCTGGCCACCCAGGTCGGAGAAGATTCCCGCATAGAAGATGCCGAACCCCGAGCGAATCACCGTCTTCGGCGTGATGCTGTAAGCGAACCCGGCACGCGGAGCGAAGTCGAGCTTGGAGGCTTTCAGGTTCAACGAGCTAGAGGCATTCTTGCCCGCAAAGAGCACTTCACCGTTGGTTGGGTCGACGCGTGAGTACTCGTTGTTGGAGGTCGTGACCGGCGACTCGTATTCCCAGCGGAGCCCAAGATTGACCGTAAGCTTCGGGCTGACTTTCCAGCCGTCCTGGAAATACAAACCGAAATTGTAATTGCGCCTCCCGATCAGTGGTTGCGCCAACGAATACGTCGCTGTCTTAACATCTCCAAGAAGAAAATCCGCCAGCGCATTGATGGCGTCCCCGGAGTTGTTCTTGGCATTGGTGATTGAGCCGTCGAAGGTGAAGCTCCCGTTCACGTCGCCAGTGGGATTCAGGTCGTCGAATTGATCCTTCCGCAGTTGAAACCCGAACTGCATCAGATGATTGCCCAGCGCTTTGCTGTTGTTGACGTAGGTTTGGTAGTTGTTGTCGATCTGCGTGCGCTGCGTGTTGCTGTTGGCGCCGAATTGGGAGAATCCGTTGATGTTGATTTCCGGGGCGGCCTCGCCGTAGGAAGTCCCGATCCCTAGAACGCTCTGAACATTGATGCCGGCGCTGGGCGGAACGATCTCGGCATTGTCGCGGAAGAATCCGAAGCGGAGTTCCGTAATGAGCGTCGGGTTCCAGACTTTGGTCAGGCCGATGGTGGATTCGTAGCCGGTTGTTTCACTGTTGCCAACCCCATCCTCCAGAGGACTTCCCGGGTAAGCGGGCTGGAGCGGCGTATAGTTATTGAAATGGACGAAGGTCCCAAAGAGGCGCAGGCTTTTCGTCAACGTCTCATCAAGGCGCGCCACACCGGTATTGGTGGTCGGATGGCTGGAGCCGATGGAAACGAAGTTGTTTGTCGCGATGTTGTCGGTTTTGTTGATCGTGCCGGGTGAATTGGGCGAAGGGATCAGCCCGAGAATCTTCATCGCCGCTGGATCGATCAGAGTGGGCGGAATGATGTTTCCCGTGAACGGAGCCTTGGTTGCCGGATTGAAGACCGGCGTCGGAGACGCCGAGAAATTTCCCGTCGCATAAGGACCGTAGGGAACGGTTGAAGTAGCGTTGTAGGGCGCGGCCTGAATCAGGCCTTCATAATTTACGAAGAAGAAAGCTCTGGTCTTTCCGCGTGAAACCTTCGGGATCGACACCGGCCCGCCGAGCTTACCGCCGAACAGATTGTAGCGATCCTCAGAGCGCGGCTTCGCCAACAGATTATTGAAATAATTGTTGGCGTCCATGTCCTCGTTGCGCAAGTAGCCATAAGCCGCGCCGTGAAACAGATTCGTACCCGAGTTCGTGATCATGGTGACCATTGCTCCGGAAGTCCGCCCGTACTCCGCCGAATACGCGGATGCCAGAACATCGAATTCGCGGATCGAATCGGCCGGAGGCAAAGTTTGCGGAGCTCCGGTGGAACCGCTGACCACCGAGACGCCGTCAATCAAAAACTCGCTATTCAGCGTGCGGCTGCCGTTGATTGCAAGCTGCGAGGAACTAAGGCCGGCCTGGCTGGTGAGGTCTACTCCGGAGGAAACTCCCGGCGTCAACGCCAATAGATTCAGGGTATTCCGGCTGGGCAGCGGGAGGTTCTGCAATTCAGACGGGGTGATGGTGCTTCCCAGCGATGAGCTGTCGAATCCCAACTGGCCCTGCGTCAGCCCTTCCACCGTTACCGTTTCGTTCAGCTCTCCGACCTGCAGCACAATCGGGACGTCAGCCCGTTGGTCAACAGATAATTCGACGCCGGAAACCTCTTGACGCTTGAATCCTTCGGCGGACACGGAAACGTTATAGCGTGCGGCCGGCAAATCGGGAACCCGGTAAACGCCGTTCCCATTGGTCTTACTGGTCCAAACGGTAACGCCGGTTTCGGTATTGGTGATGATGACGGTCGCGCCTGCGATGGCTGCCTTCTGAGAGGTGACCACACCGGAAATTACGCCGGAAACCCCTTGGCTCCATGCAAATGAAGAGCATGCAAATGAAGAGCATGCAAAAAGAAGGGCAAGAATACAGCCGCAGGATGGTGGGCGCTGATTCGGAATTGGGAAGAGAGTAAGTTTCACTGCGTGATCGCCTCGCTCGATCGCACCGCCGTAACTCTAAGCACATTCCGGTACTACGTGTTTTTATGTAGTACCCATTATAGGGCGTACCCGCCTGGCAGGCAGCACGCTTGCAGGTAACATGCCGACGTTGTAACTTCTTGAGTCTTATGTAAAATTTGGCTGCGGCTTGGAAGATCGGTCACCGATCCGCGACAGCGGGCCGTCTTTCGCGGAATACGATATGGTTTTTGGGAACTGGTGTATTTAGCGCAGCCACGGAAGGGCGGCTCTGGCGGCGGCACGCATCCGCGGCTGCATTCTGCCAAACCATCCAGGTTTGCCCGCCGGTTGATCCTGAAACGCTACGCGACTGGGAACCGACAGCTCCACTTCGGTCCCCGCCGAGACGCTGCTGAAGATCCTGAATCGGGCTCCGATCCGGTCCGCTCGCTCGCGCATTCCAGAGAGCCCGAAGTGGCCGTCCCGGCCCGCGCGCAAAACATCCTGTTCGATACCGCAGCCGTCGTCGCGGACGAAGAGCTGAAATCGGCTCGATCCATATTTCAACTCGACCTCGATCTGACCAGCCCGCGCATGGCGAAATGCATTCGTGAGCGCCTCCCGGCCAATCCGGTAGACTTCGTCGCGAAGCAGCGGACGGAGAGGCCGCCGCTGACCCTCCACGATCACGCGGAATGCGACTTCCTTTCCGCTCTTGATATCGGATTCCTGCTGAAATCTTGCGAAAGCCTGTTCCAGGTCCACGGAGGCGTTGTGCGACAAGCGTAACCCGCGGACGGCATTCCTGCCCTCTTCGTTCACTTGGCCCATCAGTTCCAGCGCCCGCGTCAGCACGGGCTTGACCGGCGATTCCTCAGGCAAGCGGTCTCGTGCGATATGCACCTGCATGGAGGCGCTCAGGAATCCTTGAAGCAGGGTGTCGTGCAACTCCTGGGCGATACGGGTGCGTTCCGCCAAACGCTCCTCGAAGCGCGCATCGATGCGCGCGGCCACCTGGCGGAGCCGGAGCCGATAAGCCCCTGACACCAGGAGGGTGACGCATGCGACACAGAGGAGGTAGAACCAGCTGGTCTGGAACCATGCCGGAGATACGCTCAGATCCAGGACCGCGCCCGCCTCATTCCAAACCCCGTCATTATTGCAGGCCATGACGTGAAACTTATAACGTCCCGGACGCAGCTTGGTGTAATACGCCTGCCTCCGTGTGCCGACGTTTTGCCAATCCGTATCGACGCCATCGAGCTTGTAGCGAAAAAGCACACGCTCAGGAATAGCGAGACTCAACGCGGTGTAGTCGATCTCCAGGTTTTCGGTGTACGCGGGAAGAGTAAGGCTGCCTGAACCTGAGTAAGCCTGGGAATTTGAGATAACCGCGGAGATGAATACCGGCGGCGGAACTCGATTCCGGTTCTTTTCGAGCGCGACCGGATCCAGCCATGCGATGCCCTTCGTGGTGGCGAACCACAAGCGCCCGTCGGGGGCCTCCACCACCGACGGCTCAGGCCGTGTTTCTCCGGAGAGCCCTGGAAGTCCGTCCAGCTCATTCAGGTGTTCGGCTGACACCGCAAAACTCGGATCGCGGAGCCAGTTCTTCAGGTCCGCCGCTGAGACATGGGCGATGCCTGAGAATCCGTTCACCCAAAGATCGCCCGCTTCCGTCTCCACGACTCCGGATACGCGGCCCGGCAGATCCTGATCCTTCCACCGCATCAGGTAGAAATTGCCCCGCGTGAACAGTTGAACGCCGCCCGCGCCCCCTAGCCAGACATGCTCGCCCCGGACCGACATCGTATTCTCCGAGACGCCTCGCTTGCCGTCGGGAAAGGAATACATGTGGTAGTTCGCTCCGTCCCACTCGACTACCTTGTTGGAGAAGGCGAACCAGACATTCCCCTCCTGGTCATCCGCCATCGCACCCTGGATTCCGGGCTTCTTCCCAAGCGCTTCGGTCTGATCGCTCCATGTGCCGCTGGAGTTTCTCGACAGGCGATAGACTCGACCGCTGCTTGCGGTGATCCACGGATCGTTGTTGCGATCGACCGCAGCGAAGATGACGGAGTCCAATTTTTCGTCAGGGTAGTGGAGCGGGGAGAAGCCTTGGCCGGAGGAGTGCCAGAGGCGGAAGTCACTTGAGCCTGCGCCTGCCGACCAGATCGTTCCGTTATGATCGCGGCGGAGGCTGAGGGTCTGGCGAGTCGCGGGAATGCTGGTTAGCGTGCCGTCGGCGGCAACATGAGTCAGAGGAAGATCACTGTTTCCCGTCCATACTGACCCTTGATCACCAGCGGCGATGCTGAACTCGTGCTCCTGCGCATGCGGGAGCCTCACGGTCGTGAGTGACGCACGCCGAAGCCGGTCCAGACCGGAATTTGTGGCCACCCAGACGCTCTCGCCGTCAGTCAACACTTCCCAAACCGCATCCGAGCTGAGACCTTGCTCCGGTGAGAAGCTTTCGCCTGGGGCCGTTTCGAGCGCCATCGGCGTTGGCCATTGCTCAATGTGATCGAAGCGCCGGACCCCTTTGGCGGTCACGGCCCACATCGAACCGTCGGAGGCAAAAGTGAAATCCCCGAAGGGTGCGCCTGTCTTGGAGCTCTTTCGCGGCGGCGAGAATGCGGCGATGCCCGGCTTGCTGGTGGCTCTGCGGAGACCCTGGTCGTCCGAAAGCCAGATGGAGCCGTCGCTGGCCTGATGCAGATAAGCGTAGCTGGATGCCGGGCCTTCGCCGTAATTGCTGGCTTGAAATTTAGACTCGCCGGCGCGACGAAATAAGAGAGGCCCGGTCCGGGTCTTCACCCACAAGGTGCCATCGCTATCGAGGAAAATCCCTGCCGCGAAACCGCCCGGGTAACCCTCTTCGACGCCGGCTTGCTCGCAAACCGAGCCGCGCAAATGGAACAGGCCCGCTGCCGCCTGGACCCATAAGGAGCCGTCCCGATCTTCAACGATCTTTCCTTGTTTCCGGGTCGGCGTGCAGCGCCTGTCCGGAAACTCGGACAAGCGCCCATCCTTCCAAAAGAGGAGACCCGCGCCCTCCGTCGTGAGCCAAAGGCCTCCGGAAGAGGATAGGAAAACTGAGTCGATCTCGCTATCGCGGGCAGCCCCGCGCGTGACTTCCCCGACAGACTGGAACCGGACTCCATCGAAGCGCAGGACGCCTTTCGAGGTCGTAAGCCAAAGATAGCCTTCCGAGGACTGCTTGATATCAAAGACTGCGCCAAGTCCGTTCCACTCAGTGTGATGGAAGTCCGTCTCTCCCCGGGCAACCGCCGGAGCATCCGCCGCCCATATTGCGGGAAACAGGGCAAAGCCGGCGAGCCAAACAAACCTGCGCAGCGTCACCGGGCAATCTGAAAAGCAAGCGAACATACCGCGACTTGAAGCCAGATTAACCCAGGCAGGAGGAAACGGAATCCCCCGGGGGCGGGTTCCTGCCATGCTTCTTTTGAGGTATACGCTGGCGGCTCTCCTTTCCGCAGCCAACACGGCGGCCGCAATCGGAGTCCGGCGCGAAAGGATGCGGCTGTAAGTCGCTAACTCAAAAGTGGTACGGGGATCTCCCGAGTCTTAGGGATTCGCCGCCGGCTTGGAATCACTACTCTACAAGTGCGCCTTCCCGACGCGGTTGAAGAGGAACGAGGAGAAGCTGCTGCAACGTTTTTATTCGGGGTTTCCCGGCGGTTTGCCGGGTGTCGCTCTGGTACTTTTACGGGCTGCGATTGGCATTGCTCTGCTGGCGCAGGGTGGTCTCTGGCTAGGTCAGCCGATGCTGACTCCGCCGGCGTGGTGCTGCGGGTTATTGACCCTGGGTGCGGGTTGCCTGGTGTTCGCCGGGTTTCTAACGCCGGTCGCCGCGGTGGGGACACTCCTGTATAGCGCAGGCGTCTGCCTATCGCTTCTTCCCTCCCCCATGCCGAACCTCTTCGAGTCAAAACTTTCGCTCATCTTTGGATTGACGATGCTGTTGTCAGTCGCCGGCATTGGGCCAGGAGCGTTTTCGGTAGATGCACGCGTGTTCGGCCGGCGCGAAATTATTCTTCCGCCCACCGAATAAAGTCGCGTGCACCAGTCGTAGATCCTTCATCGAATTAGTTTAAATCGAGACTTTCCCTCTGGCGGCCTAACGCCTGGCGGCCATTTCTGGTACCGTATAGGGGATGAAAGTTGCTGGAATAGGGTCGTTTTTTCTGGCCGCGATGGCCAGGATGAGGCGCTAATCCGGGACAGCTTTATTTCACAACGGAGGGCCTGGAAATGAGAGTCGTTGGGATCTTGTTTCTGTTTGCAGGCATGTTGGCGACGGTGAGGGCAGCTACTCCGCCCCTAACTGGCACTCCCATTATTTTCCCAGGCGGACCCGTGAGAATAGACACTCCGGCCGGAGCGCCTGAGATCGATGCCGGTTCCGCGGCCAGCGCGCTGACTCTCCTTTCGGGGAGTCTGCTGGTGCTCAGGAGCCGGCGCCAAAAAGTAGTTTCCCCGGCCCGGGAAGTCTAGTCCTCAGCCTTGGCAAACTGCTTGCGGAATTTGGCTATGTCCGCGCCGGATGGAGGCCAGTTCGCATCGCATGTATTGCAGTGGAACACCAGAGTGTCGGATTTCAACGCTGCTTCGAATCCTTCCCGGCTGAACGTAACCGTCTGGTCGTGGTCGTTCGGGCAAGTGATTTCGAAATCGATGCGATCGCTCATGAGCCTAATGGTAGCGCGAACCTGGATCTCCACGTCGCCCAAATAGGGGTGTGAAAATAAGGGTGTGAAGCGATCCGGGTTTGCCGACGCGCCCCTCCATGGCGGTTATGTCCCCTCCTGGCTCGCTGAACGCATGACCAGGCTGGGCACGGCCATCGTGGAAAGCATTCTGCTGCAGTATGGGCATGCCGCGTTCCTCTCTAAATTGAGCGATCCGTTCTGGTTTCAGGCCCTGGGCAGCGTCATGGGGATGGACTGGCACTCTTCCGGCATAACCACCTCCGTGATGGGTGCGTTGAAACGCGGCCTCAACCCCCGCGCTTCGGAGCTGGGGCTGTACGTCTGCGGCGGCCGCGGGAAACAATCGCGGAAGACGCCGGACGAGCTGCGGACGGTCGCCGACAGGCGGGGCCTCGACGGAGAGGGGCTCGTCCGGTCGAGCCGTCTTACGGCCAGGATCGACAATAACTGCATCGCCGACGGATTTCAGATCTATCTGCATTCGTTCGTGGTGGCGGCCAGCGGAGAATGGGCCGTCGTGCAGCAGGGCATGAACGCCGGCACCGGCTTCGCGCGCCGCTATCACTGGCATTCGGCGAAGGTGCGGGATTTCGTCGTGGAACCCCATACCGGCATCCTGGGCCAGCCCGCGGGGCCGATTCTGAACCTGGTGGATAGCCAGGCTGGACCGGCGCAGAACGCTCTGTTAATGATGGCGCAGGACCGCCCGGATTTCACCTTGGACCAGATCCGTCATCTCGAAATGCCCCGCCATCATGACGTGCGCGCGGAAGACGTAGACCTGAAACGGTTGGGCGCCGTGCTGGCGGTCGCGTACGAACGGGATCTCCACACCTTCGCCGATTTCCTGCTGACGGAAAACCTTGGCCCGCGTACTCTGCAAACGCTGGCGATGGTCGCTGAGGTGATCCATGGGACGCCGGTACGATTTTCAGATCCGGCGCGCTATTCCTTCGCGCTCGGCGGGAAGGACGGGCATCCCTTTCCAGTCCCACTCAAAACCTACGATGAGTCGATCGATGTGCTGAGAAGGTCGCTGGACGCCGCAAGAGTCGGCGCCACCGACAAGCTGGAGGGATTTCGAAGGCTGAATGAATTCGTCGAGCGAGTCGAGGCCGATCTGCGCCCCGAGGCAGACTTGCCCACGCTGGTCGAGCATGAGCTGGCGCTTTCGCCCTCCCTCGGCGGCCGCAGCGTAAGCCACGGCCGCAAGCGTCCAACCCGCCGCTCGTCGAACCAGTTGAATCTGTTTTGATCCCCTGGCGCCGCTAAATTACCGGTCGTGCATCCAGATATCTTCGAGGATCTCGACGGACGACGTCAGAGTCTGGCTTCCGACGGTGAGTTTGACCATAAACGTTCCAGGCGCGAGCAGAGCTCCCTGAGCTCCTCCGCCTCTGCCACCACCACCTCCACCGCCGCCTCCGCCTCCACCTCCTCCAGCGGTTGCGAAGGGTACCAGAGCAGGTCCGCCTCGTCCGCGGCCCTGTGTCGGGGGTGCATCGGGACTATCGGGAACCAAGCCGCCCCCTTTGGCGCCACCGCCGCCCCCGCCCCCCTTGCCGCCGCCCCTGCCGCCTCTTCCGCCGGCGGTGCCTCGACCTCCGCCTGTGCCGCGAGCCGCGGCCGCGTCAGTGCCTCTTCCTCCTCCTCCGCCGCCGCCCTGTTGCGCCGCCACGCCACGCATGTTCCATTGGAAGCGATTCAACCCGGTTTTGAGCATCACGTCCATCGTGCCCACCACCCGGTTGGCTTGAAGGAAGTCCACCTTGCCCGCGCCTACATCGGTTTTCGCAAGGATGTCAATGGCTGTGCCGCCTTGTGGATTGCGCCCCACGAATTCGCGATTGGAGGTGTGACGCTGCGCCTGGGGGTCGTTCTTCCACTGAATAGCCGGTCGCGGATCGAACAAAGTCAGATCCGAATTCGCTTTATTCAGATGTTCGAGGGGCGTGATATCGTCCGCAATCCAAATCGACCGGCCGTGGGTGGCGATGATGAGATCGCGGTCGCGAGGATGGATCAAAATATCGTCCACGCGAACGCTGGGCATTCCGTTCATGAAGCTGGACCAGGTTTTGCAGCCATCGTGTGTGGCGAACAAACCGAATTCCGTTCCCACGAATAACAGGTCCGGGTTTTCCAGATCCTCCCTCAGCGCATTGATATTTCCCGAGCGAGGGAGATTCGCGGTGACGTTGGTCCAGGTTTTTCCATAATCCGTCGTCTTATAAAGATACGGCGCCCAATCATCCAGGCGATGGGCGTCCACGGCGACGTAGGCGGTTCCCGCGTCGAAACGCGAGGGCTCAATGCGCGAGATCTGCACATAACCCCCGGGAGCGCCTTTGATATTTGAATAGACGTTCGTGAACGTATCGCCGTCATCCTGGCTGACTTGCAAGTTGCCGTCATCGGTACCGATCCAGATGACTCCACGTTTGGCGGGGGATTCGCGCACCTGGGTGATGAGCGAGCTCGCCGAGTATCCGTCATGCTTCTCCGCCATCGGCTTGTCTCCGGAGACATTCATGATCGGCATCTCCGCCGACCATCGCGGGACGTTCTTGGTGAGATCCTGCGGATTCATCCGCCACGTGTCGCCGCGATTATTGGACTTGAAGAAGTACTGAGCCGCCATGTACACCACGGCCGGATCGTGCGGAGAAATTTCAAACGGCGCGTTCCAATAGAAGCGGAAGGGATCCAGCTTTGCCGGGGCATTGAGTACGTTGGGAGTTCCTCCTCCTCCGCCGCCACCGCCTCGTCCTCCAGCGGCTCCCCCGCGCTCCTCCGGAGTGGCCGCTACGGTCTCTCCTGGAACTGGGGTATCGGTCATCGGAACGGCCCCACCCGCTGCCGGCTGGGTCGGTGGTGGAACGGCGCGAGCGTCGCGGGGCGGAAGCGGAGGCGTGTTCGGAACCGACGGCCGGATGTTTTTCTGCGTGGCTGCACGCAGATCGTGACGGGTCATATTCCCGTTCTGCGATTCTCCATAAACGATCGCCCAATCGGTGGGATCCTGGCGGGTGTAAAACCCGTCGCCGCCCGAGATCGTAAACCAATCGGTATTGACCGGTCCGCTGTTGGAGCGAAGCGCGCTTGGCCCGCACCACGCGTTGTTGTCCTGCAAACCTCCGCACACATAATAGGGGTGCCGCATGTCGGCGGAAATCTGATAGAACTGACCCACCGCGATGTCGTTGTGATAATCCCACGAATAGCCGCCATCGAAGCTGATGTCGATGCCGCCGTCATGTCCCGCGGCCACAATGCGCGGGTCCTTGGGATTGATCCAATAGGCATGGTAGTCGGTGTGCGATGCCGTCAGCCCCCGAAACGTCTTGCCGCCATCGAGAGACATCTGGCCCGGCGTGCCGCCCACGAAGAGCTTCTGATCGTTCACCGGGTCGACACGGATTTGGCTGAAATAGGTGGGACGCTGGTTCTGATTGCTCATGAAGGTCCAGGTCATGCCGCCATCGTCGGAGCGAAATACTCCGTTTCCATTCGGATTCTCGGCGGCGGGAGCTTCGGCGGGCGCAGCCGCTGCTCCGGCTGCGGCTGGCTCCGGCGTCTCCGTGGCCGCCGATTCGGTCTGATTCGCTGCTCCGCGCCCACCTGCCGCCGCTGGACCGCCATTCGCGGCAGTTCCGCTCCCCGTTCCGGCGCTGGCGCCCGCCTCCACCTGGGCGTAAATTGTCGACGGCTTGGCGCGGAAAATGGAAAGCGCGATGCGGCCGTAGATTCCGTCCTTCGGCTTGGGCCATCCTGGTCCTTCTAATTTCGCCCAGGTATTTCCGCCGTCCGTCGATTTCCACAAGCCGCTGCCGGGTCCGCCGCCGTTGTAGCCCCACCAGGTCCTGCGTCTTTGGAAGGAGGACGCGTAGACGATCTTGGGATTGGAGGGATCGATCGCCACATCGTTGAAGCCGGTATCCGGATCGATGTACTTGGCCTTGGTCCACGTCTTTCCGCCGTCAAGAGTGCGATAGAGACCGCGGTCCGGGTTGCCGCCGAACAAATGACCGACGGCCGCAACGAAGACGATGTCCGGATTGGTGGGATCCACCGCAACCCGGCCGATCGATTGGGTCAGGTCCAGGCCGAGATGATTCCATGTCTTGCCGCCGTCTCGCGTGCCCCAGACTCCGTCGCCTATGGATGAGCTCTGGCGGTTGTTGGCCTCGCCCATGCCGACATAAACAATGTCGGGATCGGAAGGCGCGATGCCGATGGCGCCGATGGATTCGTTCGGCATCGCATCAAATTGCGAATGCCAGTGGTTGCCGCCGTCCGTCGACTTCCACAATCCGCCGGTGGCGAAGCCGATGTAGATGATCATCGGATCCTTCTCGGCGCCTTGGATGTCGTCGACGCGCCCCATCATGACAGCCGGTCCGATCGAACGGAACTCGAAGGGCTTCAGGATGGGGTCAGGGGATTCGTTTAGTTTCGGAGGCGCGGGCGTCGCAGCGGGAGTCTG
The DNA here is from genome assembly GCA_036489835.1 of Bryobacteraceae bacterium. Lineage (GTDB taxonomy): Bacteria > Acidobacteriota > Terriglobia > Bryobacterales > Bryobacteraceae > Palsa-187. The sequence continues at coordinate 32,449 of DASXEY010000057.1, forward strand.
CGCCCACAGCCAGCCCGCGATCGTGAGACAAGCAGCGCCGGCGAATACGGCTGCATAGCGATGGAGGTGGATCTTAGATGCCATTCTTTTGCTCCTGGAAGCCTTCTGGAAGAAGCCCGGCAGAACGGCATGGTTAACCGAGGCGAACGTGGTTTCAGCTATTATGACACGACAGCGGTGCGGATCGGGACGGCGGGATATTCAAGGTATGATTCGCGGTTCTTTGCCGATCACTGGAGCTTCGCGTACTCTTGCCTGGCGGCTGCCAAGAGAGGCAAATCCGCGTCCGCATCCTTCCAAAGTGCGAAGAAATCCTGGTAGGCTTTCCGGGCTTTCGCCGAATCGCCCGCAAGCGCGGAGCCTCGCGCCAGACCCAGGTAGGAAATCGAATAGTACAGTCCCCAATTCGGATAGAGCCAGGTGCTCCCCCAACTGGCGCCTTTGTGATCCACGATCTTCTGGAACTCGGCCGCGGCTTCTGTGCCCTTATTCAAACGCAGATACGCCAAGCCGCGCAGATACACAGCATCTGGATAAGCGCGCTCATAAGGCGAGGCGGATGCCAGCACCTCCACGGCTTTGGCGGGCTGATCGAGCTGGAGCTGGATCGCAGCGCGAATCTCTGGTAGCTGGACTGCATTCCAGATGGTTCCCTTTGGGAAATGCTTCGAAGTCTCCGCGGCAAATTTCTCCGCATTGGCCGTATCGCCGCACATCGCGAGCGCCAGCGCCGGATGCCCCTGCTGGCCGATGGTTCGACAATTTCCCGCCAGCGCGCCGGCTCGGGCATCGGCTTCCTCGAAGCCCGCCGCAACGTCCTGGAGCCCACTTCGCAGCGCCGTCTCTGCGGCTCGCTGGTAGAGTTTGCTCGACTCCTGGCGCTGGCCGTGAGCATTCCGGTCCGCCGCCTGCAAGCCGAAGCTGAGATACTCCTCCGGCTTTCCGGCATACCATTGAATTTCCCTGGCAGCGGCAGCCTGATCGCCCTCGATGTAGGCGATTTCGAGGAAGCGCTGGTGAATTCTGGCGCCCCCGAGTCCCCACGTCCGCAATTTCTCCTCGACTTTCTTGGCCTCGTCCAGCCGGCCCAGGCACATGTACGCGTCCATAAGCCGCCGATAGGGCGGTTCCACGTTCCCTTGCAGCCGAGCCGCCTCCTGGCCCTCCTGTAGCCCCTCTTCGAACCGCCCCATGTCTATGAGATTTACACTCAAATTGTTGGGGAATCCCCAGTAGCGGGGATAGTTCGCGATACCCAATCGATATGCGTCCGCCTCTTTGTCCAGCTCACCGGTCGAGTCGTAGTGACCAGCCGTAATGCCAACCCTCTCAAATTCTGAGACGCGGTCGATCAACGCGAAAGCCTTTCCGTAGTATTCGTCCGCGCGCCCCGTATCTCCGGCATTGTTGGAAGCGATTGCCTGGTAGTAGTAAGCCGTGGCGAAATTCGGATCCAGGACGGTGGCGCGCTCAAACGAAGGAACGGCCGCCAGAAATCGTCCGTGGTTCATCTCGTCCATGCCCGAGGAGAAGGCCTGAAAAGCCTCCAGTGAACCCGTGGTCGCCTCCTCCAGCGGACGGTTTAATTTCTGAATCGAGCTCAGCGATTCGCCCAGCTTGGCGCGCATGGACGTCGCGGCTGTTCCCAGGGCGTTTAACACGTGCTCTTTCCCGTCTGCCTGGACCTGTTCGCGGGCGAGCGTCGCGTCGTCTTTGCAAGCGATCGCGTCCAGGGTGATGACGTAACTCTTATCCAGGCTAGCGATGGATCCACCGATGGTGGCCGCGGTGCCTTCCCTCACACAGATGTCGTGCGCGACTTTGTTCGTGATGCGTTCCCCAGGCGGCAGATTCATTAAGCGCAAGTCCTTCTGCATCTGGCCGTCGTCCATGATCTTCAAGAAGGGCGATTGCTCCAGCTGGATAGCAAGCCCCTGGCGTAGGGTGCCGTCGAAAACCGGATCGACGGTTGTGTTGGTGAAGTCGGCGAGGACCAGTACGTCCTTGTCGGTGAGGGGTTTGGCTTGCGTGTGTTGGCGCCAGAGCAGGTTTCCGCCGGCGGCGAGGATGAGCATGGTAGCGGCGGCCGCGATGAGCCTGAGGGGCGGACGGCGCTTTCCCTGCGGAGCATGCGGGCTGAGGCCCAACTGCAACCGCTCCAGATCGCGGCGCAGATCCGCGGCGGAGGCGTATCGCAACGCGCGATCTTTTTCCAGGAGCTTGCCAATGATCCTTTCCAATTCGGCCGGAACCTTCGGATTGCGCTCGCGGGCCGGCGGCGGAGGCCTGTTCAGAAGCGTGTCGAAGATAATCGCGGTCGTCGAGCCATCGAACGGCCGCGACCCCGTCACCATCTCGTACAGCACCACGCCGAACGACCACAGATCGGTGCGCGCATCTACCGTGAGGCCGCGGGCTTGTTCCGGCGACATGTAGGCGATCGTGCCCATGGCCGATCCCGCTTCGGTGAGCATCGTTTCCGTCGATGCTTCTGCGTCCGCCGTCTGGCTTTGCTTGGCCAAGCCGAAATCCAGCACTTTGGCCTGGCCGCGCCCGGTGACAAAAATGTTGGCGGGCTTGATGTCGCGATGCACGATCCCGCTGGCGTGGGCTGCCTCCAAAGCGTCGGCAACTTGAACACCTAGATGATCGTTCTGTTGAAGGCTACCCAATAGAAGCATTTCCGTGGCAGAATGGTTTATGCCATTCGTTACGAAGCGACAACCCTTGATGCTGTCGACGGCGGACAGGGAAAAGCTGGAAGATCTTCGGCGCTCTCGTAGCGCGGAGAAGCGAAAAGTGCTTCACGCGGCCATTCTCTTGGGGTCCGCCCATGGCATGAGTGACAATGCGGTCGCAATTGCCAACGGCGTGAATCGTCATACCGTTGCGTTGTGTGTGCGCAAGTTCCTTCAATTCGGAATCGATGCCGCACTGGGTGAATTGCCGCGGCCTGGCAAGAGCCGCCGCATCCCAGATGATGCCGTCGCCTGGGTGTTGCATTGTGCCTGCCAGAAGCCAAAGGATCTCGGCTACTCCTACGAACTCTGGACGTACGCTCTGTTGCAGGGCCACCTGCGGAAGCACTGCTTGGCCGCCAACCATCCCAGTTTGCTGGAACTGAGCCGGTCTAAGCTACATCGCATCCTGACGCAGGGCGAAGTCAGACCACACAAGATCCGCTACTACGTGGAGAGGCGGGATCCGGAGTTTGAGAGAAAGATGATCGAAGTTTTGCACGTCTACAAGGACGTCGAAATCGTCAACGCCGGGTTGGTGGAAGGCGCTTTGAAGGAGCCGGCCACGGTGACCATCTCTTACGATGAGAAGCCCGGTATTCAGGCGCTGGCGACGACTTCGCCCGATCGACCACCCGCGCCCAATCAGTACCCGAGCCATTTACGGGATGGCGAGTACAAACGACTGGGTACGGTGTCGCTATTGGCTGGCCTGGATCTGCATACGGGCCGGGTCACGGAGATCGTCAGTGATCGCCATGCTAGCGCGGACTTCATCGCTCTGTTGGGGAAACTCGACGCCGAGTATCCGACCCAAGCCAAGATTCGCATCCTGCTCGACAACCACTCGGCTCACATATCAAAAGAAACTCAAGCGTACCTCGGTCTTCACCCGCAACGGTTCGAGTTCGTCTTCACCCCCAAGCACGGTTCGTGGCTGAACATAGTGGAAACCATGTTCAGCAAGATGGCGCGAACCATGCTACGCGGCATACGGGTCGCGAGCAAGCAGGAGTTGATTGATCGCATCCACCTCTATTTTATGGAGGTCAATGCCGATCCCGTGATCTTTCGCTGGAAGTACAGAATGGACGATCCCAGCATTGGCTAATCTTCAACAGAACGATCATCTAGGGCCAACGCGGCCGGGATATCGAGGGGCTTCCCGCCGATGTGCTCGCGAAGGGTTTCCCCCTTGAGCAACTCCATCACCAGAAAGGGATGTCCCGCCGATTCACCGACGTCGTAAATCGCGCAAATATGGGGATGACTCAAGGCCGAAGCAGCCAGCGCCTCACGCTGAAAACGCTCGCGAGCAGCGTCTGCCGCGAAGGCTTGGGACAGAACTTTGACGGCTGTGTCGCGCTGGAGGCGCGTGTCTCGAGCACGATACACCTCTCCCATTCCACCCTTGCCGATGGGTGCAAGGATTTCATAGGGACCAAGTTTTTGACCTGCCTGGAGCGGCATCTGACAGCTAAGTCTAACCCATCAAAAAAGAAAGCTCGACTCTAGAACGGATAGTGCGCCTGGCCCCGCTGGATTGTGATCCACTTCAACTGCGTCAACTCGTCCATCGACCATTGACCGCCTTCGCGGCCCGGGCCTGAGTCCTTGATGCTGTTGAAGGGGCCGTGCGGTTCGTCATGGATCGTGGAGCCGTTGATGTGCACCGATCCGGCCTCCAGTTCCATGGCACAGCGCATCGCGATCTGAAGATCGTTGGTCAACACTGCCGCCGTCAGACCGTAGCGCGAATCGTTGGCCAGTTCGATTGCATGGCTCGCGTCCCTGGCTTTGATCACACTGACTACCGGCCCGAACAACTCCTCCTGGAAGATAGACATCTCCGAAGTTACGTCAGCGATCACGGTGGGCTGGAAGAAGTTGCCTGCATAGGTCCCGCCGCAGAGGACCCGCGCGCCTTGCGCTTCCGACGCCGCGATACGCTCTGCGATAAAGGGGCACTGGGAGGCGCGGATGAGAGGGCCGATGACCGTGTGCGGATCATGCGGATCGCCCACCTGGAGGGTCTTGGCCTTGGCGACAAACAGTTCCAGGAACTGATCATAGACGGGCTCCTCAACGATCACCCGCGAGCCAGCCATGCAGATCTGCCCCTGGTGAATGAAGACACCGAAGGAAGCCGTGTTGACCGCATACTCCAGATCGGCGTCCTTCAGCACCAGTAGCGGACTCTTCCCGCCCATCTCAAGGTCGAACTTCTTGCCGTGGCGCGCGCATTCGACCGCGATCGAGCGGCCCACCGCTGTGGAGCCGGTGAACAGCACAGCCTTCACACGCGAATCCGAGCACAGTACGGGACCTAATATAGGCCCATATCCCGTTACGACGTTCAACACGCCCGGAGGCAGGCCTGCTTTATCGAAAATCTCCGCGATCTTCAGCCCTACCAGCGACGTTTCCTCCGACGGCTTCAGAACAAACGTGTTCCCGGCGGCCAGCGCGAAGGCCACTTTCTTTACAGCCAGAATCAGAGGAAAGTTGAACGGCGCAATTCCCGCGACGACGCCAAGAGGCCGGCGGATCGCCATGGAGAAGCGGCCGGGGATGTCGCACGGAATCGTGTGGCCAAGAATGCGGCGGCATTCGCCCGCGGCGCTGCGCAATACTCCGACGACGTAGGAAACTTCGAAGTGCGATTTGCCGAAGGTGGAACCGCCTTCCTCGATGAGCAGATTCACCACGTCCCCGCGCATCGACTCCAGAACGTCGGCCGCCCGGATCAGGATCAATTCGCGCTCGGAAGGCGTGGTGTTGCCCCATGCGTCCTTGACGGAATGGGCGACGTCAATCGCCCTTTTCATGTGCTCGGGGCCGGCCATGAACACCTTCGAAACGGTCTGGCCATTGGCGGGGTTGACCACGGGTGCGAGGTCCGAATCGGCAATCTCGATCGTTTGTCCGTTAATGTACGGAGCGGTGAATTGGGGTGCAATCATTTCCGTGTCAGGCTATCAGAGAAAATCGGGCATCGCAAATGGTCTTAAACCGCGATTTTTCCACCCTCAGCCTTTCCGCCGCCTTTAAAGGCGTGCGAACAGGCGAGCAACGAATTGATATCCATGCCGCGGCCCATCGCATGGTTGAGTGGCTTGGCTGGCTGTCAGGCTTTGCGTGATCAGGCTCTGCCCGGGATTCGGAAAGACACGGCTTTCGCCATCGGCAACGTAAGGCGTTTGAGCCCGAAAAAGAAACGAGTGTGTTCGCCGTGTTGGGCGGCGCATTCCGCGCCGCAGGGTTGCGGGACTTCGAAAGTGACTGGGCGAACAGATCCCTCCGTGGAGGTCCCCCGCACGGCGAAGAATTGGCGCAAGCTTACGCCTCGTCGCGTCGCCGTGGGCGATCGCGAGAGCATTTTCACAGCTACGGTAGACCGCACCCCTGAAGAACCCTGAGGGAAGGCCGGCGACAACCATGTTAACTCGGTAACGGACAAGGCTCCGTTCCGAGCCGCCATGCGTGAGCATGAGGCTTGGAGGAACTCGCGCAAAACGGAGCGCGGCGCGAAGCGCAGGAAACCGATCTAATTAATGATCAAAGTCTCCTCGACTACGCGGCGGCAGGCGAAGAGCCGAAGGAACGAATTCTCGTCGACTGCAATGACGTGATCAGCCAAGCTATGGAGGATCTCGATTCGGTCATTAAGGAACGTCGTGCGGAGATCAGCGTCGAGCCACTGCCGTCTAACCGGCAACCAGCAGCCACTTGGTTCAGGTTTTTTCGAATCTCATCAGTAACGCACTCAAGTATGCCCCGCCATTCGGCGGCCGCAAGTTCAGATCTCGGCGAGCGAGCGAAGCGATGCTTGGGTGTTTTGCGTTCGCGACAACGGAATTGGTCTCGACATGCAATATGCCGATGAGATTTTCGGCATGTTCAGGCGGTTGCACCAAGACGATAGCTATCCGGGCAACGGGATCGGTCTGGCCTTGTGCAAGATGCTCGTTGCACGTCACGGCGGCCGGATCTGGGTGGAATCTGAAATCGGGAAGGAGCCGGTTCTTTTTCACAATTCCCAAGAAGAACGAGCTTTCAGCGAATGAGGAGAGCAATACTGCGGGTGGGAGATTGGCCGGGATTGATCGTGCCGGGCTATAGCCGCCACCAGAGCTGGAGTTTCACAGGTGGAGCTTCACAGGGTGCGAGTGGGCGCGATAAGCAGCGACGAGCCGATGGCCGCGTCGACGACCGTGAGCCGATGCTGTACTGCCCAGTGTGCAGCCTGCGATTGACCGAAAGAAAGTGCAAGCTGTTTTGCGAGCGGTGCGGGTACTACATGAGCTGCGCCGACTACTATTGACGCACGGGATCAAGCCCTCGGCTTGGCCGTAGCGGCGGACGCGGCCTTGATGACCGCTCGCGATCACGCCTCGCGTACCCAGCACCCATATTGCCCCGGAGTCGTCCACCCGGACACCAGCGGGAAGTCAGAGCTCAGCACAGACCGTCTTTTTGGCCATATCTACGAAAGCGCTTCCCGTCGCAGCGCCAGTCCCTCTTGGGTGCCGATCCAGAGTGACCCGTCCTTGCCCCGTCGCTAGGCTGGTGACTGAGTCAGCGGGCAGGTCGTCGTCTTCCTTCGTGAACGTGACGAACTCGTACCCATCGAAGCGCGCCAATCCCTCGTCGGCGCCAACCCACAGGTAGGCGTCCGGGGTCGGGTGATGGCGTGAACCGTATCTTGCGGCAGACCTTGCTGCTGGGTCCAGAGGGCCCGCGAGTATTGCGTCAGGGATTTGTGCAACGAAGCGGCAGGGCCGCCGACGCACACAACACTCGCGACCAATAGGAACGATCCCAAACGCATGAATGCCGTCGGCCTAATAATATAGGCTCGCCGTGCAGGACGGACTGGTATGACCAAAACTGGTCATTGCCGGCCGCTTGCATACTTGTCATACTTCCCACAATTCACCGGTGCGACCGGTGGCAAGGGCTACTCATACGCTTCTGGGACTTAAGAATGTGCCTTTGAAGATCTCGCAAATAAGGGCCTTGATCAACGGTAACAAAAAGCCGCCCACGCTTCCCGCCAAGAAGGACGGCGCCCCTAGTTGCCGGCGGTCTTCAACTTCTTGGACCGCCATCGAGGAGCAAGTCCTAAACAAGTGAAGAACGTTAGACGCGCGTTCCTGTTGACTGCTGGGGCCGCTGCGCTCGCCACCCCGCGCTTTGCGATAGGGCAACCGGCGGCGAAACTAGTTATTCCCAATAAAGCCTGGGACTGCCGGATGCCCGGCGGAATTCCAAGCCCCGAGGGCGGAACGCTTATCTTCGAGGTCCAGACGAAACTTGACCGGCTGGCCACTCTCGGCACAACCCCATACGGCACGCGCCGGATCGCCGTCGGTCTCGAAGGAACGGTAAGTGGTCCGAAGCTTTCGGCCACGACCATGCCGGGAGCCCTGGACTTCGAGTTGGCCCTCTCGAACGGCGTGATTGAAGTCGAAGACATGCTGGTTTTTAGAACGGAAGACGGAAAGTACATTTATTCACGCAGCGCGGGTGTTGGACCCGATGCCAAGGATGTCCGGGTTGTTATGGATTTCGAGGCTCCCAACGGAAGCGCAATGGAGTGGCTCAACACTGGCCAGTTCGTGGCACGGCGCTTTCTGAACGAGAGCGCCAAAACGCTTTCTCTGCGCGTCTACGATGTCTCAAATTCCGCCGCGGATGCGGCGAACGTCATCCGCATCGCCAAGCCTGCGGGAGCCAAGCCTCAACCGTGGGACTTCCGGCAGAAGGATCCCGCGGAAAAGCCCGGCCAGGAACTTATCGTCGAATCCGTCGGCCTGAGTCCCTCGCAAAGGGTCGGCCCGAGCAAGCGTGGAACCCGCAACATCATACCGATCACCGGGGGCGATATAACCGGACGCATTGCCGGCAGAGTGCTTGCCGGCGGGGCGGATTATCAGAACCTTTCGGCTCCGCCCGCCATCGATGCGCGGTATTTGTGGCAAGCCTCCGATGGCGAAATAATCATCGTTCGGAACACGACGTCCGCGGCCGGCGGCTTGGTTCCAACGTTTGAGACTCGAAGCGAGGGACCCTATGCTTATCTCAACACCGGCCTGTATTTGAGTTCCAACCCAGGCGTCGCTAACGGCGGCGTCAAGATCACGATGTACGACAGCACGAAGTAGCAAAGGAGCTTTCCATGCACCTCAAGACAACACTGGCGGTCACGTTCGGCGTGGGCGCATTCGTTTCTATGCTCCTCGCACAAGGCACCACTCAGAACATCCACGCTGTGAACTACACCCAGAAAGGGAACCCGCCTTCAGGTCCAGAGCAAGTAGTGATTGAACAGGATCAAAGCCTCGCGACCCATACCATCTACCGGCCCGCGAACCTGACCGCTTCCAAGTACCCGCTCTTAGTCTGGGGTGAAGGCGGCTGCGCTAAAAACGGCCTGACATTCCCCGAGTATCTTTCGGAGATCGCCTCATATGGATTCGTCATCGTGGCTGACGGACCGCCAGTAGAAAACGCGAAAGGCGGGCGGGGCGGCCCCGCTGGCCCTGGCGCCGCGAAAGGTGGTCCGGGCGGCGGACCGGGAGGCCCTAAGGGCGGTCCCGGCGGAGGTCCAGGAGCCAGAGCTGCAAAGGGCAAGGGCGGTCCTCCAGCGGGCGCGGGCAACATGCTGGACGGCTCCGCGCTGATCGCCGCGATGAACTGGATGGACAAAGAGGCCAAGGACCCGGCCAGCCGCTTCTATCAAAAGGTGGATACGGCGCACGTCGCGGCGATGGGGATGTCCTGCGGCGGACTGATGTCTTATGGCGCGTCCGCCGATCCGCGCATCGCTACAGTCGGCATCTGGAACAGCGGGATGTTCGATCCCAAGGATCAGAAGATCATCGACGGCATTCACTCCTCGGTGATCATCATTACCGGCGGTGACAGCGACATCGCGCACGACAACGGCAAGAAAGACTATGAAGTGATGCCTCCGCGAGTGCCCACGTTCTACGGCGTCTATCCCTCGGTCGGCCACGGCGGCACTTACAACCAGGACAATGGCGGACCCTTCGGGCAAGTCGCTGTGGCGTGGCTCAAATGGCAACTGCGTGGCGATACCAGCGCCAAAGGCAAGGGATATTTTGTCGGCGACAAATGCACCCTCTGCACGGACTCAAGCTGGCAGGTCCAGTCCCGGTCGCTGAAATAAGGTCCCCGGATCGTGCGAGAGCTGGCTCATAGCGCGGCGATGGCAAATCAAGGTTGTTCTGTTATTTGGCAAACAGGAGTCGAGACGATGAAATCCTTACTATTCTTGCTTGGGTCGTCAGCCGCCTTGGCGCAGACCGCCAACCAATGTGCCGATTTGAAGCGGTTCCAGATGCCGGGCGCGGCGATTGAGGTTACACGCGCCGAGATGGTAGCCGCCGGGCCGGCTCGCGGCGGACGCGGTGGCCAGGGGCCGACTCTGCCTGCGCATTGCCGGGTCGACGGAATCGTCGATAAGCGTATAGGGGCGGATGGCAAGACCTATGGGATCCGCTTTGCGGTCGCGCTGCCGGAGAATTGGAACAACGATTTCCTGCAACAAGGCGGTGGCGGACTGAACGGCACCGTCGGCGAGCCGGTCGGCAATCAGGCCGTTGGCGACAAACCGGCATTGGCGCGCGGCTTCGCAGTGGCCTCGAGCGACACGGGACATCAGAGCTCAGGCGGAGGGTTTGACGGCTCATTCATGACCGACCAACAGGCCGCGCTCGATTTCGAATTCGTGGCGATTGGCCGTCTTACCGTAATCGCCAAACAGATCATTGCAACATACTACGGCAAACCCGCCGCGCATTCCTACTACGTCGGCTGCTCCACCGGGGGCCGCGAGGCGATGCTCATGTCGCAGCGCTATCCGATGTACTTCGACGGAATCGTCGCGGGTTCTCCGGCGCAGCGCACGGGCTACTCGGGCCTGGCGACACGCGCGATCACGGTGGCGCTGAATGCAGCCGCTCCGAAGGATGCCAGCGGCAAACCTGGACCCGCGCTCTCCGAGAGCGACAAGAAAGCGGTCATAACGAAGCTGCTGGACGAATGCGACGCTCGGGATGGCGCCAAGGACGGCATGATTTTTGACGCGACGGGCTGCACCTTCCAGCCGCGCGACTTGCAGTGCGCCGGGGCGAAGGCCGAAGGGTGCCTGTCGGCCGATCAGGTTGCGGCCATTGAGAAAGGCTTCGCGGGTCCTAAGGATTCGCGCGGGAAGCAGGTCTATCCCGGTTTCTTCTATGACACCGGAATCACTGCGCAGGGCGGAGGTATTCCCGGAGTGCTGAGCCCCGGCCCCAGCCCCTTGGGCGCTCCCACGACAGCGACTACCATCGACATTGATGCGCAAGAGGAAACGTTGAACAACAATCCGACGGCGCGGATCGGGGACAGCAACACGTGGGTCAACCTGGGCAGTTTCTCCTCTCACGGAGGCAAGCTGATCTTCTATCACGGCCTGAGCGATCCGTGGTTCTCGGCCAAGGATACGATCGATTACTACCAGCGCATGACCGCAGCCAATGGCGGCTCATCGAAAGTGATGGATTGGAGCCGCCTTTTCCTCTCACCCGGCATGGGACATTGCTCGGGAGGCAGCGCGACGCTCGATAACTTTGACCTGCTGACGGCCGCGGTGAATTGGGTGGAGAAGGGGCAGGCTCCGGAATCCGTGATGGCGACAGGGCGGGCTTTTCCGGGGAGGAGCCGTCCGCTGTGTCCGTATCCTACGCACGCGCAGTACAACGGGACGGGCAGCGCAGAAGACGGCGCGAACTATTCGTGCAAGCAGTAAACAAACGGATCGAAATGAGCTATTTTTTCTCTACTTTGTGTTGCAGCCTGTGCGTGGGGACAGGAAGGCACGGGGCCATTTCCAGCAATCCTGGAACAGGACCCAAGCCTTCCCACACGTGGGGCAATGGCGCGTGCGTGAAAAACGGACTGTCGCACCGGAACTTCCTTATGGAGATCGCGTCCTATGGGTATCTGGCAATCGCCATCGGGCCGCCGCAGGCCACCCCGGCGCGCGGACAGCAAGGTCCGGCGCCTGCGGCGAAAGGGGATGCGAAACAAGCCGCGCCCACCGGTCCGGCGACGAAGTCTTCGGAATTGCTCGACGCCATCAACTGGGCCATGTCTCAGAACGGTCAAAAGGGGAGCATGTATCAGGGCAAGCTCGATCCCTCCAAGATCGCGGTGATGGGAATGTCCTGCGGAGGGATTCAAGCCCTGGCGGTGGCGACGGATCCACGCATCAAATTGGCCGGGATCTGGAATGGCGGCATTCTCAATATGCCTCTGGCCACCGGGACTCAAGCGATGGAGGACGTGCACAAAGACCAGCTGGAGAAAACTCCATTCTCCGATTTTCTACGTCAACGGCGGCAAAACAGACATCGCGTATGAGAATGGCTTGGACGACTACAATCGCATCACTTAGGCGCCCGCAATCCGCCTCTCCAGGGCCGGTGCGGGACACGGCGGCACCTACAGCCAGCCGAATGGCGGTGACTTCGCCAAAGTCGCGGTGGCGATGCTGAAGTGGCAGTTTCATGGGGACAAGGACGCGGCCAAGATGTTCGTGGTCGGGAACTGCGGCTTCTGCCAGGATCCTAAGTGGCGCGTATCGACGAAAGGAATCAAATGAATCCTATGAAGGCTTCGCGTTTGTGGCTTGCGCTGGGCGCCTGCGCCGTTGCGCTGATCTGGCCCACAGGAACCGAGGCTCAAGCTGCGAGTTCACCGGCCATCGCCGAGTCGGATTGCACTGCGGCTAAGCTCGGCGACAGCCTCCCGGTGTCCGCGATCGGCGAGCCCGTATCCGCCGTCACTCTTAACCCGCCTCGCTGGAACCCTGCCGGGAAGAATGCGCCGGCCTATTGCAGTGTAAATGGCGCGATGGCTCCGGTCGACAAGTCTCCTACCGCAAAACTGATCAATTTCCAGGTCGCGTTTCCTCCGGCTTGGAATGGCAGAGCCGTACAGTTAGGCGGCGGTGGAATGAACGGGACGATCCCGGCTCTCACGGGCGGTCCGGGGAGTCCTTTCGGATTGGGCTATGTGACATACGGAAGCGATTCCGGCCATCAGATCGGTGGTTTCGGCGGTCCCGGGCGTGGCGCTCCCAAAGGCGCCGGGCCGGGACCGGTTGCGGCCAGAGGCCCGGCAGGACCGAATCCTGCCGACGATTGGGCGTTGAACGAAGAAGCCATCAAGAATCTCGGCTACATGCAAATGAAAAAGACGCACGACGCCGCGATGGTGCTGATCGAACGGATGTATGGCTCGAAGCCAAAGTACAACTACTATGTTGGGACTTCACAGGGTGGACGTGAAGCTTTGACCGTGGCTGAGCGCTATCCCAACGACTATAACGGCGTCGCAGCGAACGTGCCGATCGTTGGTTTCTCCTCCTTGATGTTGGGTCCGGCGCTCATCCGGATTCACGAGAAGCCGGAAGCCAATTGGCTCACGCCCGCGAAAGTGAATGCGATTCGCGGCGAGTTTATGCGGCAGTGCGACAAGTTGGACGGTTTGGTGGATGGTGTCATCAATAACTACATGGCGTGCCGCGAGGCTTTCGATGTGAGGCAAGGAAGGCCGGGACGTCATCCCTGGGCTGCGAAGCGCTGCCCTAACAATGTCGATCCCAACCCGGCCGATACCGGCGCCGAGGCGTGCCTCACCGACGGCCAGATCTCGACACTGGAGTTCATCTACAGCCGCTATGCGTTTTCGCAGCCTCTGGCCAACGGAGTAAAGACGTTCGGGATGTGGCTGCCGAACACCGATCCCAGCGGCAGCGGGTTGATCGCGAACGCACGCTTCCGCGGGCAGGAAGGCGCATCTGAAAATGCCGCGCCCTATAACTGGATCGGCGTCCTGGGCATGGGCGCTTTTGTAATGCGTGATCTGCAAGCGAATCCTTTGGATTATGTCGAAGGCAAGTACAACCCTCGCCGCGAGGAGCTGTCGGCGATTCTGGATTCCGACAACCCGGATTTCTCAGCGTTCGCACGCAGGGGTGGGAAGATGATCGTGGCGATCGGCAGCAACGACACTCTGGCTTCGCCGGGAACCCAACTCGACTTCTATCAGGCGATTCTCGACAAAATGGGGCGCTCCAAAGTGGACACCTTCGCGCGGCTCTACGTACTTCCGCAGACCGGGCATGGGCTCACCGGCACCAACTACACGACCGACGGCGATGGCAAGAAACTCGAAGCGAAGCCGCTTCCGAACACGTTTGATCGTCTGGCTCTGCTCACGGATTGGGTGGAGAAGGGTATAACTCCCGGCAAGTCGGTTAAAGTCACCGCCGGCGACCGAAGCAAGCCGATGTGCTCCTATCCCGAGTTCCCGAAATATAGCAAGGGACCGGCGACTGACGCCGAATCCTACCAGTGCAGCGCGAGGTGACAGAAAGGACGCATCCATGAAATCAACTTTCGTATTTACGGCCTTGATTTGTGGAACATGCTGGGGACAGAATGCGGCCGACTGTAAGCCGTCGGCGCTGAATGTCCCAGAAGCGAAATACCCGTGCGTTTATCCCGATAAACGCGCGATGTTTCGGGTGATCGCTCCGAATGCCCAGAAAATAACTGTTCGCGTCGGACAAGGTTTCGACATGACTAAGGGGCCCGACGGCATCTGGTCCGTAACCACGACGCCGTTGGTTGAGGGCTTCCATTACTACACGCTGCAGATCGACGGAGCCACCGTCGCCGACCCATCGACGATGACCTTCTTTGGCTCGGGCTGGGAGAACAGCGGCATCGAAA
>DASXEY010000116.1:0-22804 GCA_036489835.1 Bryobacteraceae bacterium
AGCCACTAGGCGCCGCATCCGCTCGTCCAGAAAAGCAGATAAAGAACGAAATCGCTGCCCAACATCCTCGTGGTTCACCATCCACGAGTATAAAACATTCTCGCTTTAAGTTGTTCTACTTAATTCCTGACAGATCCTAAGGGCGATTCGTTCTGGACGCCCGCGGTCGTGATCGCAATCGTAAGCGTCTGGCGGCGCGTGATACCGCCGTTGCTCAGCACGTCCCAGTTATCGAGTTGCTTCCGCGTTTTCCAACGATGCACTTCGTCGGCGATCACCACGGCTGGGTTGACGCCGTCCCCGAAATCGCCATCAGCGGCGACGGCGGCATAAAACGATTCAGGGTCTGAGCGTTTGATGATGCGATGCGTTCCACGAAGGACGCGCAGCCGCTTAGAGAGGATAGGCGATTGGTCGACCATCTTGGAAGCAGCCCGGAACACGTTCAGCGCCTGGCGCGTCGCCGCGGCTGCTCCGTACACCTGGCAGCCGGGAGTCCTGGTCGTGAGCAGAACGAATAGCACCAAACCCGCTGCCATCTCTGACTTGCCGGACTTCTTCGGAACCTCGAGATAGGCCATTTCGATGACGCGATTTCCAGCTTCGTCGATCTGGCCGAAGATCGCACTGAGCGCCTCCTCCTGCCAGGGAGCCAGCAGGAACGGCTTGCCGTACCACTCGTCCGCCGTGTGCTTCAGGATGCGTTCGAAGAAATTGCAGGCGGCGTCAGCGTGAGCTGGGGAGAACGGCACGGCTATTCCGTGACCTCCGGAAACACGGGCTCTTTCCGCTCGCGCGGCTGCGACAGAATGTCCAGGAGTTCGTCTTCACTGTCAGCTGGCGTTTCTATCACGATGCGGCTCCGCGACGCCGGCGACAGCCCGAACTCCGAGCAGAATGCTCTCATCAGATTCAGCGCGGCATTCATCTGGGCGACGGCCGGGTGCGGCGTGAGGCCATTTACTACAAGCCGATTCGTTTCAGGGTCTAGCACGCGCTTCGGAATCGCGCGCCCCTGTTTCTTGATGGTTTGGTAGCACTCCAGCATCGTCTCGTACGCAATACAGGCTCCTTCGAGCATCTGCGCATCGGGTCGGCAATCGAGATTCATCTTCTCCAGTTCTCTCGCCCAAATGTTCCAGACCTTCCGCGCCACGCCCTGGAGGTGATCGGGGCATCGCGGCAATCCGCGATCACCCCTGGCCTCTGTTTTCAGCTTCTGTTCCAGCTTGTGCATGCCGAGCTTCCGTGGATCGCCTTCGGCAATCTGCAACGTTGTCGGCTTCGGTTTTCGTCCTCTCATGTCGTCCCTTCCCTGAATCCATTTGGAATTTCGCGGATTATCACACGGAGCAATCGCGTGGTCAAATTCGGCGCGAGGCCGGAGGAAATGACCTACCCCTCCCCCCTCTGCGCCTTGATTTCCTCGAACGTCCGGCCATCGCCATCGAGCACGGCCTGCTTGCCGCTCAGCGTTTGCCAGCGCTGGACTACCACGTCGACGTACTTCGGATCGAGCTCGACTCCGTAGCACACGCGCTGCGTCAACTCGGCTGCAGCGAGGGTTGTGCCGCTCCCGAGGAACGGTTCGTACACCAGTTCGCCGCGACGTAGATGGTTTAGGATCGGTCGGCGCATCAGTTCCACCGGCTTCTGCGTGGGGTGGTCGAACTTCTCTTCGTCCGATCCGCCCATGATGAACTTGGGCGACGGCGACGACCAGATGGTCGAGTTCTCTCCAGCCTTCCCGAACCACGGCGCGTTCTTCTTGCGCACATACCAGCACGGCTCGTGCTGGAACCAGTAGTGCGTGCGGGTCAGGACAGTTCGTCCCTTGTCCCAGATGATCTGCTGGTGGTGAAGAAAGCCGATCCGTAGGAGTCCGTCCAGCACCTCGCGTGTGAACTTCGACGCGTGCCAGATGTATGCCACCTCGAGGCTGGGCACCAGTGCGAATGCCTCGGACCAGTCGGCGCGTGTGTCGCCGGAGATGCTGGTCTCCGTATGCCCGGCAGTTCGATTCTTCATATAGCTCGGCTCCGCAGCGCCGAAGCCGTTCAGTCCAGCGCGATCGCGCCATTCTGTGTCGAGCTCGATCCCGTAGGGCGGATCGGTGACCATCAACCGCGGCTGACGCTCCCCGAGGAGCCGTGCGACGACTTCCTGGGTGGTGCAATCCCCGCAGAGCACGCGGTGCGGCCCCAGCACCCACAAATCGCCGGGCCGACTAACGGGCGACTCCGGCAGCGGCGGCGCGGCGTTTGCTTTCTCCTCGTCGTCGATCGCCAGCAGGTCATCGAGTTCCTTCCCATCGAAACCAGTGAGTGTAAGGTCAAAGTCCAGCGACTGAAGCTCCTGCAACTCCAGAGCGAGCAACTCCTCGTCCCAATCCGCCCAGGTGACCGAACGGTTCACCATCAGCCGGAACGCCTTTACCTGCGCCGGAGTCCACTCGTCGCACAGGATCACCGGAATCTCCGAAATCCCCAGCTTCTTCGCGGCTTTGAGTCGCAGATGTCCGTCGACCACTTCCCCATCGGTGCGCGCGAGTACTGGAATCTTGAACCCGAACTCGCGCATCGAGGCGGCCATCCGATCCACCGCAGCGTCATTCTTCCGTGGGTTCCTGATATACGGAACCAACCGATCAATCGCCCAAATGTGAATCTCTAGTTGTTCTGTCATTGTTTCCTCTAAGCCGGCCGACCCCCCGGAGGGAGGCTACCCGCCCTACGTATTGAATACTCGTCGTCCTCTCGACTTGTGCACCTGGGGCTGTTTCAGTCTGATCTCGCCCCCGCGATAGCGGGGATAGCGGGGACAGACTTAGGCGCCTCGGATGCTCGGCGATGTGGACGCCTCATAGGTCGGGGCGCTGGGTGCAGTCTGCTGTGAGACCCGCCGCAATGCAGGCTGTCCCCGCTATCCCCGCCGACCCGATCTCCGTGACTATCGATGTGGCAGCACAACCTGCCGCCGTCGCGGCAATCGGCTACGAAGCGACAAGCGCTTGCGCTAAGCGACGCCGTTCGATTGTCAGTTTCCTCGCCGACGCAGGATCAACGAGTTCAGCCAGCCGTTGGAGTGGGACCGGCCGGACGATCACCGTGGCAAATGGGGGCTGAGAACGGCTAACGGGCTGGTTGACCTCAATACGTTCGTCTGAAGCCTCGAGGCTCGTCGTGGCGTAGAGAAGGACGCTTTTGCGATTTGGCGACGCCATGGCGTAAATCGAAAGCTGGTACAACCATCCGGGCGGTAGTCCCAAGTCCCAAACATCGCGGTACTTTGCGTCCAGAAAGGTCGGTTCCCCACTGCGGAACAAGGCAAAGTCTGGCCGGATCGTGCGTGCGCGCCGCGGCTTAGGGTTGCCGTTAACGGCGAAGGCAAACACACCCCGAATCGGCCACTGGTTCAAGACACCTTCCTCCAAGTTGTCATCCAGAAAACGCGAGAGGAGGCGTTCGAAGAACGCATTCATGTCGAACAGGAATCCCGGCATGCGACCGTGAACTTCGCCAGCGTCGAAACTAACGCCCAGCATCGAGTGCAACAGCCGAATGATGGTTAGAGCCGGTGCATACGACGCGGTTAAGCGAGTGAGTTCGCGCTCCGCCCGATCAAGGTCGGTGTCATCCAAAGGGCTATGGCGTTCTACCTCTTCGAGTGAGTTGGCGATCCGAAGCGAATGTCGGCGAAGGTCTGGGTCCCCGGTCATCTTTGAAGCTATCTCAAGGCCCGCCCGCAGCACATAGTTCAAATGCCAATTGAGTCGCCGATCAAAATACCGGCATGGAAGGCGCGCTTCTCGCAGTCCTCCCCGGCGAGCGAGCTGGGTGACAAGAATCTGTCCGCGTGGACTATCCAAGGGCTGGATCAGAGGGACGTAGCGGCGAGCCAATCCCCGGTGAATCAACTCTTCGACTTCCGCGAGCAGCAGGGCAATGAGCAAGTCGTGGAACGCGTGGCGCTCCAGGGGCGCCTGTGTTTCGGGGAGTATGCCGACATCGCGCAGGCCGTAGGCATAGCGCAATAAAGTGGCAAGCGGCAGTGCGGGCAGCTTCGGTTGAATCGAGATACGCAGTGAACCGATATCAATCCGCCCGACATACGATGTGCTGGAGATCTCGAGGCCCTGATAACCCTCGTAGATAGCAACTCGCTCACGTAACCTTCTCACCAGCATCTGGGCGGCTGGATCGCCGGCGAAGGACGTGCCCCGGAGTTGTGCGCTCTGTTCGGGACCTACCCGCTCCCATTCCGCAAGTTCAACGGATAAGTTGACGGAACGTTCAAGTGGCCGCTTCTTCAGAGTCATTCTCGTCTTCAGCGCCCGAGCCGCTTTGGATTCCTATGGCACCATCTTCGGGACCGCCAGCCAGGAGTCGTGATCCCAGTTGTTCAAACCAGATCGCCCCAATGAGATCGTCCTCCCGATTGGGCTCGAAGAGCTCGTTCTTAATGCGGCCAGCTTCAACGTCCACGAGCCGGCTACCAAGAATTTCGCCGAGCGTTGGAAAATCGTCGTAGCAATACTCTTCGAGAAGCGGAATGATGTCGTCGCGGAGTACTCGCGCGAGTTCCGCGACTGACGTGATCGGCTGCTGTCCCATAAGGTACGCATGACCGATCTGGAGGTTGCGGGCGTCGCGCTTCAGATGCTGCCGCAGCCGATCGTTCAACGCATCGAGCCAAGCACCCAGTGGGAGCCCGCCAACGCTCCGGCCCGCAAGCACGCTGCTGTCGGGCATCAACTCGACGAACCCGAAACGCCGCCGGAGGGCCGCATCCAGAAGAGAAATGGATCGATCCGCTGTGTTCATCGTGCCGATCAAGAAAACGTTCTTCGGTACCGGGAAGGTTGTACCGGTAACAGGAAGAGTAATACGCACGTCGCGCTTATCTTGCTCGATTATGGTGATCAGCTCGCCGAAAATTCGGGGCACGTCACCGCGATTGATCTCATCCACAATCAGAAAGAACTGCCGCCGCTCCCCATCCTTCGATGCGTCCCTGCACAGGGCTTTGAAAATGCCGTCTCTAGGCTCGAACATCATGTGCCCCGCACCCGTCTCCTGAGGCCGTAGACCCTCCACAAAATCCTCGTACCCGCATCCTGGGTGGAAGGTACACAGCCGCACCACTCCGCGATCTCCATCGATGGACTCCTTCTCCGCTTCCGTAAGACCCGCGAACCTCCTGCCATATGCCGAGCGTGCGGCGAGTTCGCGCGCTACTCTGCGGGCCTGAAACGTTTTCCCAGTCCCCGGAGGCCCATACAGGATGACCTGCCCTTTGCGGCGGAGGATGCTTTCCACCCGCTTGGCTATGGGGTCCAGATCCAGAAGAGGCGCGACGCTCCGCGGGCGTGAAGCGGTTTCGGTGCCGTGCTGTTGTTTCCCGGCGTAGAGCCGGCGTTCGAGTTCGAGCAGATTCTCACCGCTCTTGCCGAGCTGCATGACTGTGGTTCGCAACCCCTCCTGCTGCGGCATCTCCCATTCGTCTAACAAGAGCCACTCCACTGGTCGTTTGTGCGGAAAAAACTGTTCTGGATCGTAGTCATAGGGACCCCTAATGCGACCTACGCCGCGTACGGTCTGCCCTTCGCAGGCCAGCACGGTGTCGTTCTCCGCCATCACTTGCGCAAAGTTCAGGATCTCGCCCGCCTTACGGCCTGCCATCTTGGCATCGCTGTGATAAAGCGGCAGAAGTTGATCGCGAACTTTGTCCTTCGCCTTCCTGTCGCCCATGAGCCCTGAAAGATTCGGGACGTAATCCCTCCACCCGATCGCAACGCAGTTACCATCGCGCATGGCGGGCCATTGGCTTTCTCCGTTGTCTCCTAAGGTGGTCCCGATGCGCCAGTAATTATGGAACGGGCCACGCTGATTGAGTATAGTGTCCAGCGTGGTGACCGGAACACCCAGTTCGCGGGCAATCGTAAGGAACCTGCCGGCGCAGAGGAAACGGGGAGCGTCTCCGTCCCGAACCCCCAGGTTGTCGGGCGGCATTTGAAGCAGCTTGAACAGGTGGAAGCGTTGATAGCGAGGGCTGTGAAAGTCGTCCAAGCGGTCCGAATGCAACAGAAACCAGTACTTATGAGCCCACCCGACCCCGGCGAGCTTGGGCGCAGCAGCATCCATCGCGCTTTGCAGTTGACTATAGGCTGAATCCGAGGTGTCGCGGGTATCAAGAGCGGCAAGAACACTGGAGCCGGCTACTAATTCGTCCCGTTGCTGACGCGCTGCGGTGATCGCCTCTTCCCGCGAAAGGACTTTGGGCAGCCTTGTCGAACCTCCGATCCAAGCCCCATCGTCCTGGCGCTGGTAAAGCCCGTACATGTAGGCCGACCCGCCGCCGATAAGTCCGAAGCTCTTTCCCGCGAACTCATCGTCGTCTTTGAATTCGAGCCAATATGCCAGACAACGAGACTCGGTGTGCTGTCGGCCATGCATCAGTTGAAGGGCGGCCTCGCCGTCAAGTTTCCGCAAGACCTCTGGACCAAACCGCTCTCGAAATACAGTGAGTTGCCGTTCAATTTGAGTTGCGGCCGTGAGCGCGCCCGTCGCCAAGCCCCGCTCCACAGCCGCCCTCAACTCCTCGTATATCTGTTTATTAAGGGACGAGTTCATCGGGATCGCCCCGAAGTATATCCGATTTGTCAGCGCATGTTGTAAGGCTTCACGCGCCCATCGCCACCTTCCATTGCGCGACCTTGCTGTGGAGATCGTCGCCGGGATGCTCGATGCGATACTGGTCGTCGCCATAGCGGCGCCCAATGCGGGCCTTAAACGCCATGCCCAGCCGCTGCTTGAAGAATCCTTCCCGGTCCAACCCCTCTCCGATGAATTCGGGAAGTGCGGCGCGCAGCCACTCGGCACGCTCCGTGAGTGCCGAATGACGCGTTTCGGGGCTATAGGATTTATCGTTGATGAGATCCCAGACCTGTGCCACAGTGAACGCCTCTCCGTAAAACGCTGCGTCGAGCGCCGTAAGGAACCCTTCCCACTGGAGAGATTCGGAGTCCGCCTGATTGTGCAACTGGTCCGAATTGGCGAGAAAGCCCTCAACACCGGCATGCTGTAGGATGCCCCCGATGATGGTCGTCCAGTCTTCGAAGCTGCCCATTGGCTTCGCAGTCGGCTTCGGACACCCCGAAACAAACCAAGAACGAGCGAGTGTTAGCAGCGCTGACAGCAGTTCGCCTCTGTGATCGAGGACGTGCTGCTTCAGCCGGTCGTAGCGGAAACCCGTTCTTTCAAAGGGTCGCGGGCATTTTGCGTCCATCCGAACCCAATAACATCGACGGGGCATATCGCCGCCCACCTGGATGTTGTTTCCCGTGGCGAACCACGTGCAACGGACCGGCAGACGGACAGTCTGAGAGAGGCCAAGAATCCGATCGCCATGAATCGTTTCAGTGAGCGCCTTACAAAGTTCAGCCGAGGCCAGGCGGTAATTGACGTTGTCGATGATCACGATATCGGGTCCGTCGAGCAGGACTGAGGTTAGCTGCTTCCGCCATTCCTCATCCGTGCGCGGAGCGGAGAACAGCGCGCCCTCCCGGCCGGTGACGATCAGCGTCACCACCTCGGAGAGCAAACTTTTGCCGGTACCCTGCGTGTTGCATCGAACAGAGCCAGCGGTGTCGCCCCTCGGATGGCCGGTCTGCAGATCGGTGTCAGCATCGCCGCGATGGCATTTGCCCTGCTGGCATCGTCGACAAAGGGAAAGTCCACGAGGATGTCCTGGATCATTTCGAGGGCAATTTGCCGGTGGTCCGTAGTTGGTTCCTCGACAAGATCGGGCAGGACGAGCGTAGGATCCGGCGCGTAGTACAAACGGCTGGCTGGATCGTAGCCAGGCGTTTGGATCACTGTGCCATCCTCGCGGAGCGCAGGGGACGTAATGATACTTTGGAGGGCTGGAAAGCCCCACTCTGCCGGCGGTGTTGCGAGGATGTCCTGGACCACCTCCTTCGGTGGGGCACAGCTCCTTACATGGGCTTGGCGGAATTCGTAGTAATCCGCCGCCCTGGTCATCAAATTGCGAAGCACTCCGTCCCTCGCCTCCACGACCAGCCAACGGCAGGTCTCGTCCTGGGCCACCCGCGCAGCGCGGCCGGCATGCGCGAACAAGACCGGCGGATTGTTCGCGAGGGTCAGAGCATCGAGTGTCTCGCGTGTGACGTCACGCAGTTACCGATCAGTCGTCTGAATCTGCGGCCGCCGGATACCGTCGGTTGCCCCGTGCGGCTCGATAGACGCGTTATTGGCTGGCCGCTTCGAAGCCTTTGCCAACCCGAGCACGATCGGGCTTTTGATCTTTCCATGGTGGCTGCATTGTATGCAGTACTTTGCTTGGCCCAGTTCGCTCTCGATAAACGCGCAAGTCGTTGGTCCAGCCGCTTCCATTGCCTGGCGTAGCTTTGCGTCCGTCTCGGACGGGGTGTACTTCGAATACGGGAGGCTCAGTTCGTGGGCTAAGCGAGCACCATCCTTGCACCGCCCGACGATTGCGAGCATGTGGTACCACTCGGGTTCTGATAACGCCGCCGCATCATCCTTGCAGTGGCGCATCCAAGGACAACCGCCGAGAACCTGGAGGAACTCGGCGGTGGGATTCTGCGGTGCGGGACCCTGGGCATGGGCCTTCAGTTCCGGATCGGCCTCCATTTGCAGAAACTCGGCGAACTCCGAGGGGTTGTATCGCTGACCGTCATCGATGACCTCGTACGTAACGAGCACAGGAGTCTTCTGCTTCCGGTTATAGGTACTCGGAACACGCAGAAGCCGGCAAAGGTCCGCGGTAGCGTCGATGGTCCAACCCTTCCGTGATGCCAAGCTCCGCAGGAAGCCCTGGAACTGTTTCGATAAGCGCTGAACGGCGAGCCTCTCCGCACCAGTTGGCGTCTTCCGGGGCTCCCGAAAGAGCCAGTAGGCCTGCAGCCCACCGCCGGAATGGACCACGACCGTGGGCTTGAACGGGAATTCGTGCAGAAGCTTCCAAGCGTCTTCGATGGTCGGAAGCAGGTTTGTCGCGGAGTGATTCGGCCCCCGGACGTCGATGTCCGCCCAAAGGCCGGGAAGCGCGACCACGTCAGCTTGCCTGCCTCGGCCTTTGTGCGCCTGCTGCGCCTGTACCCCGATCGCGAAGTAAACATCATCGTGGCGGCGCGCCCCAATCGCGTATTTTGTTGCCTCGTCGACCCAATCGGGGTTGGCGAGTGATACGAACTTCGAGTGCTTGCGAGGCTTGGTGAAGAGGGCGATCACGCCGCCCTCTTGGCCCTCAAACACAGTCTGCAGAAACTCCGCGGCTATCTGCCCGTGCCTTACCGGACTGTTCGGGTTGGCGTTCATCCTCGCCTCCCACTCCGCGGGCGGCGGCTGCCTTGATAACCGGCGCGGACAAACGCTTGCCGGATCTGGCGAATCATTTGGTAGATTCGCGACCGAGATTTTCGAGTACGTTGGCAGGCTTCCTGGACGGACATTTGATCAAGCAGGAGCGCCAGGGAACGGAGCGGCGCGGGCAGGTCCCTAAGGACGTGCTCCACATCGACCTTGAGCACCACTGACGCGGCAAGATTGCGCCGAGGTCTCCGATCGGCGACGTCCAGCATGGCCTCTCCGTCATTGTCGGCGCCTCTAGCGAGATCTTCCGCCAGTACTTCCGCCGTACGGCGCAGCCCTCGGGCCGCAAGGACGGTGGAATGGTTTCGCATGATCCCACCCACGAATCCACGCCACTCACCGCGCGAGGGATCAAACTTTGGGGATCGCCGCGCGCAGTCCATCAGCAGTTCCTGCTGCAGATCCTCCCGATCATGCGGCCGATAGCCGGCGCTGGTGGCAAGGAGTCTGGCCCGGTAGGAGGCTTGTTGCAGGACCTGTTGGTCTAGGGGGCTCGCTGCGGCGCTCATAGCGGAGCCTCCGAGATGCACCGCTCGATGACGACTCGGCGTGGGATGCCAGCCCGGACTTCAATCCGGTCCACCCGTCCCTCCAGCCCGTCCATCAGCGCCAACAGCCGGCAAACCTCTCCGCGCAATGCGAAGTCCCCCAGCTCAGACTCCAATCGCCCGTTCCGTTCACTGTCGAGCTTGATGTCCTGTATGATCGTGGGCACTGGACTGAATACCGGTTCTCCGTCGCGAACCAGAAGACCTACGACTTGGCCGTAGTCGATCGATTGGCAAAGGTGCACCAATGCCTGCCGAGGAGCGGAGAGCTCGGAAAGTCTGGTCACTCGGGCGGGAACGGCAACGGCCGAAGCTTGGGTCTTCACTGTGCCGCCCTCCCGCCAAGATCGATCGCTTTTTCCGCAATCCATCGCCGCAGTTCGCCGCGACGATAGAACACTCGATTCGAGACCCGAATGAACGGCGGGCCACCGCCAAATAGCCGCTTTCGCCGATACCAGGCGAGCGACATGGGTAGTTCCTGCCTCTGGGCTTGACGATCAGTCAGTAGATCATGCTCGACTTCGCGAGCTTCGTTGTTTTTAGGTGTCATCCACGCATCTCCAATGTGAACTCCTGTCACCTAGGAGCTTGAAGAGGAGAACGTGGAGCAATGAGGAGAAAAACGAGGAGATTATTTGGGCGGGGTCGGCGCGCTCGGGTTGTCCCAATGGTCACGGGTACAGCCGAGTTTTTGCAGCACTAAATTCAATCGGTCATCCCCATAGCGGGAAACGCCGAGATGCCGGGCGAGGGTATCCATAGTGTCGACGTGCCTTTTCTCTTTATAGGCTTTGAGAATGCCGAAGCGGTGGCTTCGGAGCTCTCTCCGGGTGGGTCCAATGGGTTCGGGCACTACGGTCTCGATGTTCGCCTCGGAGACATCTTCACTGGCAGTCGGTCGGTCGGCTTCTGGAGGATCTTCTGGAACATTCAGATCGTCGCTCCGCGCCGCGAGTTCCGCCGTACATCTCGCCAGCGTGCGCGTGTATTCCGCGATCTCCTCCTCTACGTGCGGTCTCTCTTCTGGAGTCGCCAGCTCCAATTGACGGCGCAGAGAAGCGAGTTTGATTTCGGCGAGATGCTTTCCCTGGCTTACCATCGAAAGTGGGATGGGCTGACACCGAATCCGCTCCATCTCTTGCGCGATCGCCTGTTGATATTCGCGCCTATCTAACGCGATCCGCTGTGATTCGGTTAGCATCGTTCTCCCTTCGCTGTAGGTGAATCAGCGGCTTCCGGGCGACGCCGGAGCTGCATTCGCTCTGCCAAGGCGGGGGAACGTCTACCTACAATTTTACGAGGAAAAACAAGTTTGCGCGTCTGGGTAGTGTCTCGGCCACCCGACAGCTCAAATGAGGTGGTGCCGAGCCTGAAGTTCTTTCCAGGCTTCCCGCTGATCCTTCCACGAAAGCGCGCTGGCAATCTTCCGGACGGCTACCTCACTGATGGGAAACCGCGCCCCGCTAGTCGTCCTGAATTCCAAGATCTTCTGCTGGATGTCGGGCGCGAGCCATACCAGTTCCATGACCTGGCTCATCCGTTCCCGCGTGAGGCAGCCCAGGCGGGCGAGATCGGCATAATCCCGCGCCTCCCGTCGCTGGATCATGTCTTGGAAGTGTATGGCGAGCGCCAGCACCTGCGCGACGCGGGGTAAACTCCCGCTACCGGAAGGCGGCGCTTCTGTTCGCGCTCCTGCGCCGGCCACCCGGGCGTGCAGGCGGAACTGAATCTCAACTGCGTTGTTCTCTACGTTCATATTTCTCCGTAAGGGCAGGGGCCCAGTTGCACAGGTCTTTGATCCCGCGTGAGCGAAATCCCAGAGTCACCGTTCCGGTCCTGCCGTCGTACCGAACATGCTCCACCAGCGCGCGGATGAATCGCTCCTTCTCCCAAGTCGAGAGTTGTTCCCAGAGGGGACCAAAATCGCTAAGGGTGGCCTCGACGCCCGTGATATCGACGCCTTCTGCTTCCATCGCGGTCAATTGCTGGCGAATCTCCCCCAGCCTGCTCGTCAGGTGTGACACCCGATCCTGGAGTTCCGCCAAACGGCCCGTGGCAAGCTCCGCCGATGAAGCGTTGCCGGCCACTGACACCGTCCGCTTCATTTCCTCCGCAATCCTCTTGAGTTCACTCTGGATGCTGGTCTTCTCTGCATCGATCTCGGCCGCCGCTTTTTGCCGATGCGCGGCGATCTACCGCAAGACCTCGCGCAGTACAGCGGGGTTCCGACCAACACCTCGGAGCTGCTCCACGACGGCATCTTCCAGCGCCGGGGCGGAAACGGATCGCGTCTCACATTGCGCCCAGCCCCGCTGATGCGCTTTCACGCACACGTAATAACGATAGAGCCGATCTTTCTTGTTGACGTATGTGTGGATCATGCCCACGTCGCAACTGCCGCAGCGAACCAGCCCTTTCAGTAGGGCGGAGTACTTGTTCCCGATGTTCCGGCCGCCACGCCGGCCATTCCGATTGAGAGCCGTTTGCACCCGATTCCACGTCTGCTCATCGATGATCCGTTCGTGCTCGCCTTCGTAAACTTGGCCGCCGTATTCGACCTTTCCCACGTAGATCATGTTCGTCAGCAAGTTGTAGAGATTATTCTTCGCGATCGACTTCCCA
Organism: Bryobacteraceae bacterium; assembly: GCA_036489835.1. Taxonomy (GTDB): domain Bacteria; phylum Acidobacteriota; class Terriglobia; order Bryobacterales; family Bryobacteraceae; genus Palsa-187. Next base: position 12,590 of record DASXEY010000116.1, read on the forward strand.
CCCGCCGTCCGGCCTTCGCGAGTTGTCCACGATTTCATCCGCCAACCGCGGCGGTCCAGTTCCTCCACCACCGGAATCAGCGATCCGAGTTCGAGGTACAGTGCGAAAATCTCCCGCACCCGCCGCGTTTCCTCCTGATTCGCCACCAGAGAACCGCCCTGCGGCGCAACGTCGTACCCCAGCACGGGCACACCCCCGACCCACTTTCCCTTGCGCCGGGCCGCGCCCATCTTGTCGCGGGTGCGCTCGGAGATCATTTCCCGTTCAAACTGCGCGAACGACAGGAGGATATTCAGGGTCAGGCGGCCCATGGAGCTGGTCGTATTGAACTGCTGCGTCACGGACACAAAGGTCGCGCCGTGCTTGTCGAGGGTATCCATGATCCGCGAGAAATCGAGAAGCGATCGCGAAAGCCGGTCCACTTTGTAGACCACCACGCAGTTGACGGCGCCGGATTCTACGTCGGAAAGCAGCCGTTTCAGCGCCGGGCGGTCCATGTTGGCGCCGGTATAGCCGCCATCGTCGTATTTCTGCGGCAGCGCCGACCATCCTTCTTGGCGCTGGCTGCTGATGAACGACTCCGCAGCTTCGCGCTGGGCGTCAAGAGTATTGAAAGACTGGTCGAGGCCTTCATCCGTCGATTTCCGGGTGTAGATCCCGCAGCGGACTCCTGCCGGCGCCGCGAGGCTGCTCACGCTTTCCTTTCCTCTCCGGTCACCGCGCATGATGCGTCCCCTTCTCCAGCCCGAAGAAGGCATACCCATTCCAGCGGGTGCCGGTAATCTCACCGGCGATCGCGCTAAGTGAAGTGAAGCGGCGGCCGGCGTATTCGAACCCGCCGTCCAGCACCGTCACTACAACCGTCTCTGACTTGTAATTCTTCACAATCAAGCTCCCCGGCATCGGCAGCCGTGCATCTCGCGTTTGAAGGACTGTGCTCATTACCGACTGATCTAGACCGGCACCGACTTGTCGCCGGGATGCGTTCTCGGAGATGCGGGACCGCAGTTCCGTGGCGCGAGCGACTGCGATAGCGTACTGCCGGACGGATTCCGGGAGCCCACCATCCTGCGCGGCTTGCATGTGCCACGCGATCTTCCGGCGGAGATGCTGGCAATTAGCGACTGGGTGCTCCGACCCGAACAACTCCTGGTGAACCGCCTGGAGTTGCTGCGCCTTCATCTTCGGCAGATCCACGAGTTGCGGTAATCTGCTCTGCTTCCTCATTGCAGTGTTTCCTCCCTTTTCTGGCCTGCGAAGGTCAGTTCATGAGGCCTCGTTTCACCCCTGTTTTCAAGGCCTTCTGTTGACGGCAGCGGCTCCGGCTCTGTGCGGATGAGCCGGATTCCGGCCCTCCTCCGATACGCCGTAGCCAGTAGTCCCGCGATTTCGCTGATCGCGTCTTGAGTCTTTGTTTCAATCGCTCCGTGCATTCACTCGCCTCCAAGGGCACGCGACCTGGCGAATGCGATGTGGGTGCGGACTCCGGCGGCCAGTTGACGGTAAGTGTGGTTGCTCGACCCAATGTCCAGCACCCACAACGAGTCCCGCCTGGCGGCCTGCCCGCTGTCTGGTGTTCCAGGGCGATTTCTCGCCTCTGTCAACTAATACTTAGGTGAGTTGGAAAATGTGCACCCTTGGTCGGCCAGACCGGATAACGCCCATCTACCTGGAGTCCAAACTCCAACGGAGCTAGAACCCTATTAAGATGAATAGGTCCGTTCAGCCTTGCCGCGATTGGGGTGCAATGACATCTTTATTCGATCCTTTGGTGGAGATTATTCACTCTCGGACACTGGATTCCTGGAAAGAACGGAACGAGAAGGCCCTCTCTGGTCTCTTCGGTAGTCGGTACTCCAAACGTGCCGAGAAGGCGGTCACCCTCCGCGCCCCCGATATGCGTGGCTCCGACTCGGGTGTCCCTTACGCAGCCTACATCCATCCGTCGAACGCCGACGCCGGCGCCTACGGCGGCATGAGTTTCGTGATTTTTCCTGTCGAAGGCGAGTCGTGCCTCGTGGCGATGGTGATCGGAACCCAGGGACTCGCTCCTGACGAGACGATCCTGGGGCGGCCGGGTCATGCCCGCAAGATACAAGCCATTGCCACCTGGCTGAACCATCAGTTTGGCGCGGGCGACCAAGTGGCGTGGGCCAAGCAGGACCCAACCCGAGTGGACATCGACATCCCTGAATCGATCCAACGCGCTTGGTCGCCTTACGAACGGGTCTTCAAGCGCTATGGTCGCGTCCTCTACGGTGTGTTCAGGCCGACGGAAGATCGCGCTGGAACCGTTGCCGCTCTCACTGCCCTGCTCGACCTGATGTTCGAAGAACGCGGCCACACCGCCCTCAAAGAATTCCAAGATGATTCACAGAGCTCAAGGTCTGCTTGGTTTTCTCACCTGATGCCGAAGACGGACAACGATCACGTCGTGGAACTCCTGAAGAACCGCCGCTTCGTCGTTCTCCAAGGTCCTCCCGGGACCGGCAAGACGAGGATGGCGCGGCAGATCCTCGCGAATGAATACGCTGGCTTCGGACGCTCCGTCCAGTTCCATCCCAGCACCACCTACGAGACTTTCGTGGGCGGTTTGGCTCCGCTTGAGACTGGAGGAAACGGAGACGGCGCGCTCGGCTTCCGCTTTGCTCCGAAGCCGGGTTTCCTGCTGGAAGCCTCCGCTCAGGCGGCGGATGCCGGGAAGCCGTACCTCCTCCACATCGATGAGATCAATCGGGCGGACCTCGGGAAGATACTGGGCGAAGCGATCTATCTCTTCGAACCGGATCCGGAAGCGCGGCGGGAAATAGATCTTCCCTACGATTTCGGAAAGCCCTTCCACCAACGCCTGTACCTGCCTGATAACCTTCATGTGCTCGGAACGATGAATAGCGCGGACCGGAGCATCGCCATTGTCGACGTAGCTGTGCGCCGGCGGTTCGCGTTCCTATCCCTGTGGCCGAGTTTGGACGTGGTACAAGAGCACGGCTGCGAGCTCACCCAACGCGCATTCCGGGAGTTGGTCTCCATCTTCGTCGAGCATGCCCCCGACGAGGCATTGGCGCTTGTGCCGGGCCATTCTTATTTCCTCGCGAAGGATGAGGCACAGGCACGAACGAATCTGCGGACCAGCCTGGCGCCCCTGCTTTCCGAATACATGGCCCAGGGATATGTGAGCGGATTTGCCGAGTCCATTCGGGGATACATGCAGTGGCTGGAAAGTCTGTAGTTTCCAGAACGCGCAGAAGGGCACTCCAGCCGCGAATTTCGGCCGGCCTGACCCTGAACCCAACCAGGCCGACACAGGAGATCTGCCTCGAACTTCAAGATCACACTCGCGTCACGAGATCTGCGGTGGAGTTTTTCGGCAGTAAGAACTCCGCAGATCCACAAGCGCAGGCGGCCCGACTGGCCGATCAATTCATCAAGCAGAATTTGTCAATCTTCCAATTGCTGCAGGCTGATGTCCGTCGTGACTACGATGGCGCCGACGTTCTGCTGAACATCGAATCGCACAGTGCCGTTGGCGCAGTGCCACTGATTTCGCCACTGACGGCTCGTCGGGATCTTGGCTTGGTCGTGCAGCCGAGATTCCCTTGGGCAGGCATCGGCCCGATGCTCGCTGAAATGGGATGGCTGATCAGCCCCGCGCCGCTCAAACTCCCGCTCTTAAGGCGCTCAGAACGACGGGTGCCGCCCTGGGTGTTGTCCTTCATGGTGCTCGCGAGGTTCAAAGCCCTCCTGGACCGCCTTGATCGACGTTTTGAAGTCACCACGGAAATACGGTCGGCACCAAAGGGCAGAGTCGAATGGACGCAGTATGCCACGCGGCATGCGTCCCGTGGCGATTTCCTATCTGTCCCGTGCACGTTCCCGGATCTCCGAGATGACCGTCAACTCAAAGGCGCGATCCGCTTCGCTGTCGAAAAGCAGATCCGCTCGCTCGAGACGCAATGCGAGCAAGGGGCCTTCGTTCACCGCTTGATCGCTTTTGCGGAATCACTGGTTCTCAAAGTTCGTGGAGTCGCCGCCCGGCGGCCAGCCAGGGGCGAAGTGGAAGCGTGGTTACGGCGACCGTTGCGAAGCGACATATTCGCGGAAGGCTTGCAAGCCATCGACTGGACCGTTGAGGAACGAGGATTGGCAGGGCTCAGCGACCTCGACGGCATCCCTTGGACGATGCCCATGGACCAGTTTTTCGAGGCGTGGGTAGAAACGATCGTTCGAAATGTGGCTCAGAGAACTGGCGGATTCCTCAAGACGGGCCGACGCCGGGAAACAGTTTCGCCGCTCTCCTGGGAACCGCCCTATCTCGGGTCGCAACGTTCCCTAGTCCCTGACCTCATTCTGGAATTGGAGAACGTTACAGTCATCGTCGACGCAAAGTACAAGAGGCATTGGGAAGAACTGCAGGATGGCGGCTGGCGCGGGCTAGCAGACGAAGCCCGCGAACAGCATCGCGCCGACTTATTGCAGGTGCTCGCCTACGCAAATCTTGTGAACACTAGAGAAGTCGTATGTTGTCTGGTCTATCCGTGCACCATGACAACCTGGGAATCACTGGCCAGGCGGGGTCGCCTATTCCACCAGTCTGAACTTCCGAATCGGGGCCGCCGGATTCGACTTTGGCTGACGGCGATGCCCATGTGCGCGGCTTCGGCACAGGTCGCCGGGCCTCTCAGCGAGCGAATCCGCTCGATTCAATCTTTGTAGCCCTTCTCCGAGAGTATGCGACCCAGTGAACGAGCGGTAGACGCGGACGAAGGACGAGTACAGACGCTACTGGGCCGACGTTTCTTCACGAGGGCTTTCGGGGTCCGGTGCCGGGCGATGCGGACGTTCGGTGGCCAATTCCGGCAGTCCTTGGCTGATGATGCTGGCGAGCCTGGTGCGCAAATCCAGCATCGCGCGATCAAGGTCGTCAGCGCCGGGACAAGCTGGCTGAGCTGTCATCTCCTGATTGAGTTCAGCTCTGAGCGAATCGAGTTCGATCACGGTGAATCGCCCAACGCGAGAGCGATGAAACAAACGCTGCACCGACATTACCCCTTTCGCGGTGTAATAGTCTTTCCCCCGCTCGATAAGCTTGTTTCGAGTTGTCAACATCGCTTCAATCTGATCGACCAACAGCAGAACCGCCCCTGGTTGAGCATTTCTGTTCAGTGGAAAGCAGAGGCCCTTTCCGAGATGCACCAAACAGAAGGCTCGCTTTGAAAGCCACTCATCCGGTTCAAAGCGCAACCGGATTTGAATGCATTCTTCTTCTCGGCTGGCCGAGTCTATCCAGCGGCAGGCCACCGCTTGAACTTGGCAGTCGTCGATCATCAGGCCCTCTGGACCACATAGAGTATCCAGGAGCGGCTTGAGGATATTGTCCACATCAGGTGCCTCATCCGATTCGTACCGACGCTGCTCGTGCACTAACCACTCGATATCCACGGCAACATCCCCCGCAAGTAAGAACTGGCACTGACCTATTTGAGATCTGATCAGGTTGGCAAATTTATCTTTCTCTGTGCGCCTCGCCTGTTGTGAAACTGGGGGCGCCAGTATGGCGAGCTGGATTTCACCGAACGGTGGGGGTTCAAACATCGGAATCATCAGCGCCTCTTGGAGACGAGCGTTTGGCGATCAGAGACGAGCGTTTGGCGATCAGGCGACGCGGGGTTCTGGCCCGAACGCTAACCAGATTCGGACCTCGCGAGCTGTTGTCGGGAGTCATTAAGCCGCCTTTGTGACAGAAAACAGTCAGAGCGTGGGCGCCGCTCCCGGTTGAGTCCTGATTTCAAGGTATTCCCGCCGCTCTGCTTCGCTGACGGCAGACAGTCTATCAGAGAATCGTCCGAGATCAATGAGCCAGCGATCGCCTATGCCTGAACTGTATTCGTGGGAGAAGTCCTCAGGGGATGGGTATTCGATGTGAATGTCGGGGTGCAGAGCTTTGACCAGGTAACAACCTACTGTCTGCATCTTGCTACCTGCCGGCGCGAGCAAAATGCGATGGTGTGCCGAAAGGTTCCAATAAAGCCCAAGCAACAGAGCTACTGTCTCCCGATAGTCCAGCGTCGAAACGACCCGCCTAGGTAACGGGGCTCCGTCAGGGCCTTCTGATGCGACGGGATTGTCCTCTTCCCACTCGCGGCGCACTTGATCGTGTATCCAAGCAGTTGCTGCCTCGCGCCAATCGTGCCGGGGCGGGCGACCGTTGATTAGTAGAAGCCGCCCTGGGTATACGGTATTGAGCAGCACTTGAGTGAGAGCGTCATTCAATGACATGAATACAAGTGCCGCTGTTGGCTGCCCCTGCATGGCGACGCTTGCCAATGAGTCCACTCGGACGACACCGTGGACTCCCGTGAACACTTGAAGCGTGGGCCTATGGATTTCGTTGTTTTCTCTAGCTTTTTCGAACTCCTCCTTGCTGGGAGCGTAACTCTCAGCCTCAGCATAAAAAATGCTCACTTCCAAGTCGAGTTCCCTGCACACATTGAGAACAAGTAAGATTGCCAGCTTTGACATCGAAGAAATATCAACCACAGCCCGACGGGAGCCGGCGTGGCGGAGCCGCGCCTTGAGCCTCTCCTCGAAGTGATCGGGTTCGAACCGGTTATACGAGAGGATGTCTTCCTCAGGAACCTCGACGCCAGACGCAACAAGTGCGTCGCGGACGTCGCGTAGCCGATTATTCGAGTTGAAAGGAAGATAGTCAAGAAGAATCGCTCTTGATCCAAGGGCAGCACCTACCGTATCCGTAACAGCCATCGTTCGATCTTCGAACCCCGGAGCGTGGATTACGACGTCTGTTCTTGCCAGCGCTACGGGCCCGGAAGGCCGGATGCGAGGAAATAGATCCAAGACAGACGCCGGCAGGGACAGAGTCAAGTCTTCCCTCGGCAGAGTCATGATGCTCCCTTACTCCCGTCTGGTCGACCATCGCCGAGGTCATCGTAAATCGAGTCTGAGGCTCCACCAGGCTGGCCAAGGTTGTCCCACAAACGCAGTTGATCGACAGATCCACTCCCGCCTGTTGCCCGAGCGGAGAGGCTAGCCTTAAACACATCGGGCCTGAGGAGTAACGTCTTGAACTCCTCGCACTTCAGCGGAACACTATCGCGCTTTGATAGCGCAAGGGCGCTATACGGCAGCAAGAGTCGTCGCAGGAAGAGCCTCGGAACGAAGGTGCCCCGTACGCTCTTGCCACGGCTGTCGCGTATGAATATCCCGTATCTCACCAAGTCGCGGTAGATTTCGCGTGCGAGAGCATCAATCCGAAATTCGTCGACGATCTCCAGGCGAAACGCCATACGTGGAACCTCCCTGCGGGTCCCGCCTTCCGCGATGACATAGGTCGGTCCAAGAAGCAGCCGTCTAGCCGCAGCCACAAAGGCTTCCACGATCGCCTTAAGATGTTCACCATATTCTCCACAGAGGTGATACCCCGAGTCGGTTTTCTGGAGCTGAACCACGCCTTCCTTCACGCGATCTGGCTGCGTTGGCTCGTTTCGCTCATGCGAACTCAGCCATTCCCCGCCGCGATTCCTGAATACCAAATCCTGCGTCGCCGCGTCCACGGGAAGAGTGATGCGGTTTTCCTCTGGGGCATTCCGAGTGGCCTTTGCTCCCTGGTCCACGACGTCCGTGATGAGCTGGATCATCGTCCGAGTGTCACCAGACCAAAGGGCCGAGAATACGTCTGCGCCCCAATAGAGCACTCTGCCTCTGGAGCGGCCACGTCTCTGCGAGTCTGCCGGAATCAGCGGCTGATCGTCGGGTGACTGTGTATCCACGGGTTCCCGGAGGCGCCTTGCGAACTCCGTCTTCGACAGAGCAGTCCTGCCGAGAAGCGTCGTCAAGGAAAAGTCACCACGAGGAATTCTAGAGTCCGGTTCGAGTCTCCGTGAGAAGACGGCGTTGAGGAACGCTAGACGCTCGGATTCCCGCAAAAATAGCGATTCCTCGCCCATATCTACAAGCTGATAGTCATCTCCGTCCTCCAGGCTCTTCCCGCTCGAATCTTCTGCAACGAATGTCGTGGATGCCTCAGTGGCAAGTTTTGCCAGAAAATGAGGTGAGCGTTGGAGAAAGAGCCTGTTCAGCACACGCTGCATTGAAGGGCTCACTCGAGGAGTCGAGAAGTCATCGATAAACAGCAGTACGAAGCGCCCGTCGATCCACGGACAGAATGAGTGTACGCTTTGCAAAAAGTGCGGTAGCCAACGATGTTGCGCCAAGTCGGGATAGCCAGGAAAGGGATCGTCGGCGAACCGCTTGGGAAATCTCCATTTAACTTGTTCAAGAATGGTGCGATAGCGTTCGAGTCGGTCTTCACCGTCAACGAGCGGAGCATGCGCCTCCGGCACCAGCCACCGTTGAACCTGGGCAAGCAGTGCATCAGTAGCGTTCTCTGCCATTCGACCCGTGCGTGCAGACTGCACCGCGAGAAGATCGGAGAGCACGCAGACATTCGCATAACAAACTAAGCGTTCCTCATCGGCGGCCGTTGGATGATCCGGGAAGTGAGCGAAAGCGTCCGCGATGTCATTCGCGTTTACATAAAACGCAACGAATCCGCTCGTAAGTGGCGGATCTGTCACTTCACCGCATTCCACGACCAGGCGCTCGCTGAGTCGGCGAAAGAGCATTGTCTTTCCGCACCCACGCGGTCCTGTGACAACCGTCGGGATGTCGAGACCGAGAATCTTCGACCTGGCGGGAACCGTCGGCACAAAGAGCTTCTTCCACCAGTCCCAACGCTCCCCGATCATCTCCGTGACCTGAAACGAGCCAACGTTGGGCGTGTCGTTAACCGGAACCGCAATCGTGGAGGCAACTGGAACTCCTGTTTCCATTGGCTGAGCACCACTGGCGCGAGTACTCTTCTTAATGTGAACCAGTAGCTGGAGTAATTCGAGCGGTTGTCGACGCTCAGTGCGGCTTTGTTCCTGGAGCAGTTTGGTGATCTCGGATCGGATCGCCTTAAGTGCCTGTCGATCGGTCGCGCTCGCGGTCGTGTAAGTGAGACATTCAATGATCTCGTTGATGATATTTGCGAGTCCCTGGTAGTCGTCTTTGGGCGGTCTGGCGCCCGTGGCGCCGTAGCCGAAGTCGGAGACATAGATAGGGGCACGCGGCTGCAACGCATCGTCCAGCCTGGCAGGGGAAGGCTCACCGATGAGAATATTGCCAGAATGCAAGTCGCCGTGGCGTGGGACGCCTTTCTCTGAGCACGCATGCAGGACGCGAAGGACCTGCTCTATTACGGCCACCAGGAAGCTCGTAGGGACTGATTTAACTCGCTTTAGATACGTCTTCAGGTCTTCCCCGGGAGGTATGTAATCCCAGACTGTGAAATGAGCTAGATGGGAAACGCCATCCATGGTGAGTAGCTCAGTGCCGAGGCCGTGAAGATGAACGACCCCATCAATGAGCCCCAGCTTATGAACCTTGCGAAGTTCGACCTCCCAACCGTCCTTCAATTTGTCGAAGGTTAGCTTCACAGCCCAGGGGTCACCGGGAAGATCGCGATGCTCGGCGCGGTATACATATCCGATTTGGCCCGCACCGACGAAATCGATGAGCTTGTACGCGCCAACAGTATGCTCCGCCAAAGTCCGGAACCAAGAATCGTTGCGGCTCATGATTTTCGATAGACGAGCACTGTTTCAGTCTTGGTCCCGCGACACTCCTGCCGCGAGCGTCGTATGTCGGGAATCCGATCTCGATAGACAGCATCCAGGTCAAACTCAGATAGACCTGCTTCCGTGTCAAAGAGCCTCCGCGTAAGTAGAGCCGTGTATCCCCTTCTGCCCTTTCCACGCGTTGCATCACCAACGACAAGGATGAAATAACCACCATGCTTGATACCAGGGGCAAGCCGAAGGCAAACAGCACGCATCAGGGTTGTAAATGCCGCATCACGGTTCCGCCCAACCATTTCAAGTTCCTTTGGTAAAGCGCGCTCCAGGAACCATAAACGGAGACGATTATCGCGAACATAATCCAACGCGTTCATGTAGGGCGGACTGGTAATAACGGCCTGAATCCCGTCGACACGAGGGAAGCAGCGTGCATCAGCTGTGGCAGCAAAGTGATAATGTCCTCTTTGAGCAAAGTAGAAATGTCCTCTTGACAACCCCAAGCTGGGGGGATGCAAGAAGGACAACTACTGATGACACAAGGTGAGAGAGACCGGCTGATCGCGTTGAAGAAGGTGAA
>DASXEY010000119.1:0-5698 GCA_036489835.1 Bryobacteraceae bacterium
GTCTACGGCTGGCTGAACAGAGAGCAGAAGGGGAAGGTGTGGGTGGCGACTGATATCATCCAGCGGCTCAGCGATACGCTTTCGTCTATCGGACTGCAAGCGGATGTGAGCGCAAGCCGCGCCGGCGAGCCGCCGAAAGTAACGATCGACGTCCAACTGGTCCACACGATCCGCATGCCTGGCACGTTGGATCCGTCGAAGCCAGCTACCGCCGCGGAGATTCTCAAGATCCTGAACCTGCTGCTGCCGGAGGAAGACTATTCCACCGTCCTCAGGACCGGGTTGCCTGCGCTGATTAGTTCCTCGGGGGGCATGATGTTTCAGGATCTGGATTTGGGAAAGCTGCGAGGCAAAAAGGGGCTGGCCTATCTGGATCTGTTTGAGTTTCCCGTCGAACAGTCGGCGCTACAGGAGATTGGATACGTTGTAAGTACGCAGGCAGAGGCCACTTCGGATTCCTCGCTGGCCACGACCCTGATTCTCAACGTTAGCAAGCCCGATAACGCGGCGCCGTCCAAAACGGCCAGTGCGCCAGACCCGAAGGAGACCGCACCGGCTCACGGGAACCCCGTAACCACTGCCAAAACCGCTCAGGGTCTGCCGCCGCTTACCGGACAGCCAGTCACGCCGGAGCAGCCAGAAGCGGCTTCTCCCGCGATCTCCGCTCCGCATCTGACCTTCGGAGCAGGCGTGCAGTATCGCTCCGGGCAAAGTATCCGCCCGCTTGTCTCCGTGAGCAGTACTGATTTCTCCGTGCCTTGGGGGACAACCAGCTTCCAGGGAACTGGTGGAACTGAAAATACCAGCGGCGTGGGCAGCCTGAACTGGGAAAATGACTACATCGCCTTCGCCAAGCTGCATCACCAACTGTCGTTCAGCTTGGCGGGAAAAACCGACAGTACGGCCAATCGGCTATTGGGCAGCAATGTTGAGACCAACCAGCGGGAAACCGGCGGACAGGGAAGGCTGGAATACGACGCGGTGAACGATTGGCACGGTATGTATGTGCAGGCTTTCGGGCAGGGTGCGCGAGAAAACCTGGTATTCAGCGGCAGCGGAACAAATCTCCCGAATGCGACCCTGTGGACGGTCGATGCCGGTGCCACCATCGACGTGCTGCACGAGGCTCGTCCGTGGCCAGGGCGATTCGAACTCACGCCGCAAGTGCATTTCGGAGACGAAACGGCGGCCTTGACGAAGCCCTTCACAGTATGGTCGCTGGACGCTTCGGCCCATCAAAGAATCTCGGACTTGAACCTGATCTCGACGGACATTTCGGGGCATTTTCGCGATGCCACGCGAGGTACCCCCATCTTCGAGCTGCCTTCCTTGGGAGGAGGCGATTCGCTGCGCGGATTCCGGCCGGACGACGTGCTCGCGCGCCGGTACTGGAGCTTGCAGAATGAACTGTGGATACCGGTGCCAGGGACACTTTCCGCTTCTCCCGGCGCAAAAGGACTTGGCGCGGCGCGATGGTTCTTGCGGGAGAATATTCGCCTCGCATTGTTCGCGGATATCTCCGGAGCCTACCAGATTACGGTGCCGGGGATCACTTCCGGCGTCCGGTGGGCGCCGGGACTTGGGATTCGATTTGTGCGCGGCAATTTCGCGCTGAAGCTCGATTGGGCGTACGGCCAAGGGCGCGGCCAATCGGGCACAGGCCACGGCCGCACGGATTTGGGTGTTGTGCAAAATGGAGCATTCTAAGAATTCAGTGAGAGGAGCAAACCGATGAGTTTTCAACTTACCGATCAGAACGACACACTGGTGCTGGACCTTGCCGGCAATGTCACCAAAGCCGGTGCGGCTTTGGGCACTTGGACCGTGACCAAAGACAATCAGATTGAAATCGATCAGACGGCCGGGGGCACGCAAACGATCCCGGTGAACTGGAGTTTCAACGGCAATAACGAGCTGACGCTGGCGCAGCCGAACACGCAGAATTCGTTCAACTTTTTCGCCGATGATAATGTGGAACCCGCCCTGACCACGGACAAAGCGGTGCTGACCGTTAAGCCTGACGGCAGCGCCGATTTCAGCTTCGAGCTTCGACCGGTGTGGAAACTCGAAACGAATTTCGATATGACCGTCACAATCGGAACGACGCAATCCACAATCGACGGGATTCTGGGTAACCGGCAGGACAGCGGCTTCGACTACACGTTTCAGACCAACGACGACCTGTTAGCCGCTTATACCCTTAATTTCACCGGCACCTGGAAGCAGCAGACGGCGGGCAATACGGACCTGATCTTCGAATACGACACCGAACCGGACGCCAATGGCAACACGACCCAGGAGTTCGATCTGCCGGACGGTCTGGACGTAGATTCCACGAAGAACATTCTGGTTTACAGGGCCAATAAGAACGACCAAACGAGCGAAATCGGGCTCATCGGCACTCTGACGCTAGGAGCGGACTTCAACATAACCTACGAGATCGATCAACAGGACGTAGGGGGCGTGAAGACCTCCACATTCGAAGTTGAGGCGAACCTCGTGGACAGCAGCGTGGGAACCGCGACGCTGGATCTTAAGGTGACGAACTCGGGCGGAACGAAGACCTTCAGTATCTCAGGCACTTATAACGGACAGATCGACAACGCCAAGCTGACGGTAGGGTTCACCTACACACGCCAGAAAGGCGGCGGTGTGGACACCACCACGGTGGCGTTCAATGGCGAGGTCAAGACGACAAACGACGACTTTGTCTGGTCGATCTCCAAAACGGGCGACGAGCTGACGATCTCGGCCAGTGTCACCTTTGCCGTCGGGACTACTTGCGGCGAGGCGGCGCTGAACTTCCAGACGGGACAGGGACAGGTTGCGGTAACGGCAATGTTCAGCATCAGCACGGGATGCCATCCTGCGACCGCACAGCCCCAAGCTGCGGGCGCCTCAGGCAGCAGCTAGTCCTTTGCCGTCCGCGGAGCTGGCGACTCACCTTCTCAAGAAAGCGGACTGGGCCACCCAAGCGTGAGATCAGCCGCGAGGTGGCCCAAAGAATTGAGAGTAGGCCGAAAATGGTCCCGCGGTGCGGTATCAAGGCGTGGACGGGAATTTCGATCGCGGTTGTCATCGCCCTCACCGAAGGGAAAAAGGCATGGGATGTCTGGCGTGAATCCTATTTTTGGACCCTTCCGAATTATCTGGTGGGTGCGGCGATCTCCTGGGCCGTGGGTGCGTTAAGCAAAACGCTGGGATGACAAACCTCGCTTCTGATCCTGCCGGTCCTTTACTTGGTGTACCGAACACACAGCCTGTATATACATCGCCTCGAAAGTGAGAAACAGCAGGCCGAGGCCATGCGCGCACACGCCGAGGAGGTGGCGGCTCTGCATCGTCGGGCCATCGAGGCCAAGGATCAGACCACCCACGATCATCTGGCGGGGGTCGAAGTCTACGCCCATAGAAGTTGGGAAGACGCTCGGGCTAACCGAGCTTGAACTCGATGCACTGCGCGCGGCCGCGTTGCTGCACGATGTCGGCAAGTTGGCCGTGCCGATCTGAGCTTTGTACGGGTGCCCGACAACACAACCCGTATCCTGCCAATGTCTGTCATTTGGGATAAACTTGCTACACTCACCCAACGATGACAGACCAAGTTCCGAACCAACACCAACCCGGCGACATGCTGGGGCCGTATCGCGTTGATTCGCTCCTTGGGAAGGGCGGGATGGGCGAGGTGTACCGCGGCACTGACACCCGCCTGGGGCGGCCCGTCGCCATCAAGATCTCCGCCCGCCAGTTCGGCGACCGGTTCGAGCGCGAGGCCAAGGCCATCTCCTCGCTCAACCACGCCAACATCTGCACACTCCACGACATCGGCCCCAATTACCTGGTCCTGGAATTGATCGAAGGCGAAACGCTCTTGAAGATCATCGAGCGCGGCCCCTTGCCGCTCGACAGAGCCCTGAGTTACGCCGTGCAAATCGTCGACGCGCTGGCCGCCGCCCATGCCAAAGGTGTGATTCACCGCGATCTTAAGCCAGGGAACATCATCATCGCCAGGAACGGGGTCAAGGTTCTAGATTTTGGCCTCGCGAAGTTCAGCACAGAGAAGGTCAGCGGCGAATCCGCCGCCAACATCCAAACTGTAACGGAACCTATTACCCGGGTGGGCGCGATTCTCGGAACGCTGTACTATATGGCTCCGGAGCAGGTGGAAGGCAAGGAAACCGACGAACGGTCCGACATCTTCTCTTTCGGCGTCGTGTTCTACGAAATGGTCACCGGTCAGCGTCCGTTTACCGGCGACACGCAGGCCGCCGTACTGGCTGCACTGCTTAAAGATCCGCCGCCGCCGATGACCCAGCGTCAGTCGGCAACGCCGCGGGCGCTGGAACGCGTAGTGAGGAAGTGTCTGGAGAAGAAGCCCGATGACCGATGGCAATCCGCGCGGGACCTGAAGCCGACGCTGGAGTTGATCGATCTGGAAGCGCCGCCGCCGAATTCAACTAGCGCCAGCGTTCCGATCCCAATTCAGATTCCGCCCGAAAAGCCGAAATCGAAGCCGTGGCTGTGGCCGGCGGTCATGGCGGCGGGAGTGATGGCCGCCGGGGCGGCGCTGGCGATGTGGGCTCCGTGGAAGAAATCGGCGCCCGCGCAAGCGGTGCGCTTCGAAGTCGGACCCGCCGACAAAATGACGTTCATCCCCCAGGCAGCGATGGCAGTTTCGCCCGACGGCCGCTGGATGGTGTTCCCCGCGTCCGGCGAAGATGGCAAGACACGGTATTACATACGCTCCCTGGACGGCGTTGAAGTGCGTGCGCTTGCGGAAGCAAATCAGTCGCCGGCGGCCTGTTCCGACGATAGCCGCTGGGTCCTTTTCGCGGACGGCACCAAGCTCAAGAAGGTGGATATTCAGGGAGGACCGCCGCAAATCCTTGCGGATTTTCCTTCCAATCGACTGGGGGGCGCGGGCTGGAACTCGGACGGGGTGATCATCGCCGGCGCGAGCGGAGCGGGGGCGTCGTCGATCATGCGCGTGCCTGCCTCCGGAGGCCAGGCGACTCCCCTCACGGTCATAGCTCCCGGGGAGAGCGTCCACCTTTGGCCGCAATTTCTGCCGGATGGAAAGCATTTCCTGTATCTGCGGGCTTCCAACGATTCAGCCAAGGGTGGGGTCTACGTCGGCTCCCTGGATGCCAAGCCCGAACAGCAGAGCATGCAGCGCCTGCTGGCCACTGACCGGCAGGCATATTATGCTTCCGACCCCGGAGGCGGCGCGGGGCGCCTGATCTTCCTGCGCGGCACCACTTTGATGGCGCAACCTTTTGATCCAGCTAAAATGATTCTCTCCGGCGAGCCTGCTGCCATCGCCGACGGAGTGGATTCGTATAGCGGCTCCTATCATGGCCTGTTCTCCGTCTCGGATAACGGTACGTTGGTCTACCGGGGAGGCACGGGGGTGCGCGGGCGTAAATCGTTGAGAGCAGGTTGACGGCGGAGGCGATGAGCTGGTCAAGCAAGGCCGTCCGCTCAGGATTGGGATATCGCTTCTTCATTTGCCGAAGGAACGTCGTCTCGTAGCTGCCATAGTGAACCAGGCGTGGGACCTCGATCATTCTCAGCGAACATAGACAATCGGCCCACATTATTCCTTCGTCCGCGGGGCTATCGGCCCAGTACGAACGCTGAACCATCGCGCCGCCGGCTTCAAACCGAAGCCCGATGCAGTAGTAGAAATCCCGGTCGG
>DASXEY010000022.1:0-43208 GCA_036489835.1 Bryobacteraceae bacterium
AGCCACTAGGCGCCGCATCCGCTCGTCCAGAAAAGCAGATAAAGAACGAAATCGCTGCCCAACATCCTCGTGGTTCACCATCCACGAGTATAAAACATTCTCGCTTTAAGTTGTTCTACTTAATTCCTGACAGATCCTTAGGGTGTCGAGCATAACGACATAAGCATCCTCTATCGGCGGGCGGAGTCTATCGGCGGGCGGAGTCGCCGAGCCGGTCGTCGCCAGGGAATTGGCCGACGCGCTACTCGCAGCCAGGTTCATCCGAAGTAGGGCAACCACGGGCCAGCAATTTGGACGAACAGTTAGCGGACAGGCGGGCCGCTGGTTCTGGCCTGCCGCGTTCGAGGGGCTGATCCAATTCTGATCCAACATTCGCCTGCAATTCGCCATATCCGGATGCAAGAGGATGCAATGATCGGTAAGAGCGAAGTTACTGAGAGGAAAGGGAAACGCTGAAAAGATTGGAGGCGCGGATCGGAGTCGAACCGACGAATAAAGGTTTTGCAGACCTCTGCCTTACCACTTGGCTACCGCGCCCCGGGAACCACGACAGGGACACTCCATGGATACCACATCTTGGGAAAGCCTTGCTGACACTGCAAAAGTGCCGGCGACTACTTTTGTGGAATCGCAGGACCGACGGCCTTGTTCGGCGCGGAACCCGCCGATGGGGGGCCGGTACCCCGGCGTCCCCGTCCCGGGCCCGGTCTTGGCCCGCGCCCGTTCTGAAGGTTCTGGAGTTCCTGCCACTGATCCGCCGTCAGGACATTGCGCATTTGCAGGCTCATCTTGGAAAGGGTTCGCGTAAGGCTGTCGCGAGTGCTTGCGTATTGGTCGATCGCTGCGTCGGCTTTGATCTCGTCGGAAGGGGATTGCTTGAAAACCTCTTCCAGATTGCTTTCAGCCCTTTTGGCAGCCGCGCCAAGCTCCATGAGCCGGCTCACGTAGGAATCTCGAATTGCATTCAGTTGCTTGGTCTGGGCCTCGGAAAGATTGAGGCTCGTTAGCACCTTGCTCTCCCACCAGTACTGGGTGGCCATGGGTGGCCGAGGCGGCTGGGCACCCAGCGCTCCAGCGAGGGCCAAACAGAGAACCAGGATCTTGCAGACTCCGAACTTGCTCATTCCAAACTCCTGCCGCTCTTACTGCTGCGCTTGACCCTCGGACCCTTCGAACAAAGCGTGAATGGGCGCCGCTGCGGGAGGCTCCACGGATTGCTCCATGGAATACAAATCCGAGAACAACTGTTCATTACTTAGCTCTACGCCAGGCACGCTTACGGGCGCAAGCACCGGGCGATACTGAGCATGGGGACGCACCAGAAAAACCCCCGTGACCAACAGAAACGCAACGCCTAGAGCAGCTGGAGCCCAATGCAGGCGAGTCGCTGGAGCCTGCCCCAACTTCGAATAGATGGCCCGCCGCTGAGCCAGCAAAAACTCATTTGAAACAGAGTTCCTGCCGAAAGACTCCGCGACCTCGGACCGCCTCCGCTCTAGCGCCTGAAGGCGTCCAGAGCAATCCTCGCATTCCTCCAGGTGTGAACCGCCACTTTCGCCCAGACCGTACATCCGGTCCAGCAATTCGTCGTTACTCAGATGTTGCTTCATCTTGACCCCTCATACAGGTCGCGTAGTTCCCCGCGCAACTTGGACACGGCTCGAAACATATGCGCCTTCACCGTTCCGACGTCAAGGCCCAGAAGCTCCCCAATCTCATCCAGGCTCAGGTCATCGTAGTGCCGCAACGTAAACACGGCCCGTTGCCGTGCCGAAAGACGGTCCAGAGCGGCTTCGAGCCGCAAAGAAATCTGGGCCGCGAAATAGCGGTCTTCCGCCTCTGGCGCCGAAGATCGGATTAACGCCAGCGTTACTCCCTCATCTTGCGAGGTCTTAGGCCGCTTGCGCCAGAACTGCCACTTGCGGGACCGGAGCCGGTCCAGGCAGGAATTTACCGCAATCCGGGTGATCCACCGCGCCGGGTCGTCCAACTCTTTGGAATCCTCTTTGCGCAGGGCTTGATAGGCCTTCAGAAACGAGTCTTGCGTGGCTGAATCTGCCTCGTCCGGATCCTGCAAAAGCCGGTGGCACAAGGCGAAAACGCGCCTCTGCTCTGACGCCATCCAGGCGCCAAAATCGGTCACCGATCCCGCGCCCAAGCGGGTGGTTACCAGGGGCGTCGCCATTTGCTCCACCACGTCTTTCAAGACGACTTTTATTTTATAACGGTTTACACACGCGCGGGGGAGGAGCGCCTCCATACTGGTATCTTTAGAGATAAGCCCCCCAACCCATGGACGATCAGCTTTTTCGCAACCGTGCCGATGCCGCGCTCGGCGATCTGTACCGCCGGCTCTCTGCCGCCTCCGACCGCTACCCCTTCGAGGCCGACTTCAACTCTGGAGCGCTGGCCATTGAATTCGAGGACCCTCCGGCGAAGTTCGTCGTTAGCCCCAACTCTCCCGTGCGCCAGATCTGGGTTTCGGCGCATTCCAAAAGCTTTAAGCTGGATTGGGAGGATGCACGCGAAGCTTTCGTCCTGGCCGCATCCAAGCAGACCCTGGTGGAGATGATCGGCCAAGCCATCGGCCAGCAATTAGGCGAAACAGTGGACCTCTGACGATGCCTGGAGTCTATCTTTCCTATCCATTCTGCTCGCAGAAATGCTCCTACTGCAATTTCGCTTCGGGGGTTCAGCCGCGCGACCTAGAGCCGCGATATGTAGCCGCGCTCCGCCGCGAACTCGATTCCACGCAGTGGCCGTGGGCGCCAGAAACTGTCTATCTCGGCGGAGGCACGCCGAGCCGGATGGATCCTGGCGATCTGGCCAATCTTTTGTCGTTGATTCCAGCGCAACCTTGGCCGGAAGCCACACTCGAAGTCGCGCCCGGCTCCATCACGCTGACCCGGGCTCAAGCCTGGCGCAATGCCGGCATCAACCGTGTAAGCCTGGGAGTGCAATCCTTCATCCAGCGCGAGCTGGCTCGCACCGGCCGCAAGCATACTGCGGACACCGTCGCGATTGAGATCGCCATGTTGCGCGAAATCGGCTTAATGAATTTCAATGTAGATCTGATCGCAGGCCTTCCCGGCCAGACTCTGGATTCCTGGAAAACCTCGCTCGATTGGATCGCTCGGCTGGAGCCGCCCCACGTCTCGGTCTACATGCTGGAGGTAGACGAGGATAGCCGCCTCGGCGCGGAAGTTCTGGCCCTGGGGAAGCGCTATGGCGCGGGTGAAATTCCCGCCGACGACGCCATTGCCGACTTCTACGAGATCGCGGTGGAGCGCCTAGCTTCATTGGGCATTCCCCGCTATGAAATCTCCAACTTCGCCCGCGCCGGTTTTGAATCGAGGCACAATCTTAAATACTGGCGCAGGGAGCCGTATCTGGGCTTCGGCGCCGACGCCCACTCCTTCGACGGCGTCACGCGATGGCAGAACGTGGAGGGCGCCACCGAATACGTTGAACGCGCGGAACGGGGCCAATCGCCCATGATCGCCCACACCGCCGCCGATCCGGGCGAGCGCTTCTTCCTGGGTTTGCGGCTGAATGAGGGAGTGGAGGCGGATTGGTCGCCGTACGCTCCGGCGGTGGAAGAATTCGCGCGTCAGGGACTCATTGAAATCGATGGCCAGCGGCTCCGGTTGACCCCGCGAGGCGTCCTGCTTTCAAATGAAGTCTTTGCCGAATTCGTATAACCGGCTTTTTATGATAGACCTGCGTAGCGATACCGTCACCAAGCCCACCGCAGCTATGCGCCAAGCCATGGCGGAAGCCGAGGTCGGCGACGACGTCTACGGCGAAGATCCCACAATCAACCGGCTGGAGCGGCGAGCGGCGGAAATCCTGGAAAAAGAGGCGGCCCTGTTTGTTCCTACCGGGACCATGGGCAACACCATCGGCATCAAGCTCAACACCCGGCACGGCGAAGAAGTCATCTGCGACGACCGCGCCCACATTCTGGATTGGGAGCTGTCCATGACCGCGTGGTTTTCCGGGTGCCTGGTGCGCGCGGTACCTTCGGCGGATGGCATTTTGACCTGGCGCGCGATCGAGCCGATGCTGCGCCATGGCGGGCCCCACAGCGCTGGGACCGCATTGATCCATCTGGAGCATCCGCACAACATGGGTGGCGGGACGCTCTATCCTATCGAGGAAATCGACCACATTTGCGATCGGGCGCACGCCCTCGGCATGCGCGTTCACATGGACGGAGCGCGCCTGTTCAACGCCGTCGCAGCTTCCGGATTGTCGGCGGCCCGGATCGCGGCAAAAGTCGACACAGTGATGTTTTGCTTGTCGAAGGGGCTGGGCGCGCCGGTGGGCTCCGTGCTCGCAGGCACTGCAGGGGCGATGGAGCAAGGGCGTCTGTATCGCAAGCGCCTGGGTGGAGGCATGCGCCAGGGCGGGGTGCTCGCCGCGGCAGGACTGGTCGCGCTGGAGCGGATGCCCGCGCGCCTGGCCGAAGATCACGCCCACGCGAAGCTGCTTGCCGAGGGTCTGGCCGCGCTGCCTGGGATTTCTATCGATCCGGCCAAGGTCGTAACGAACATCGTCATCTTCGATATCGGCGGTTCGGGAATCGAACCTAAGGCATTCGTCGCGGCGGCTAGAGACCGGGGCGTGCAACTCTCAGGAGTCGGTGGAACACGCATCAGGATGGTGACGCACCTGGACGTCTCGCGTCAGGATTGCCGGCAGGCTCTAGAGGCAGTTGGGTCGATTTTGAGTTGACGCTATCTCGCAGAGAGCTTCCGTTTCGTCCGGCGCACGTCCCATGCAAAGCCAATGGCAAAAGCGACGATTGTGGCAACGAAGAGGGTGGCCTCAGAAATCCACGCGGAGTTGAAAGTAAATCCGCCCGCTACCGCTCCGATACCGGAGGTTTGCGAGAGCATCGCCCGCATACTGCTCCAGATTGTTGCGCCAACCAGCAACACCAACGCAAGCAATGCGGCCGCAAAGCCGACCAAAAGGCTCCTGATGTAGCTCATAACTGCTCCCATCGAACAAAATAGCAGACGCCCAGGATTCATATCCCGTTCAAGGCTGGCTGCGGAAGCCCTCGTTGTTCGACGCGCTGAGCGAGCAGGTACACTCATGGGAGGGTGCCGCTGGACAGAATGGAATCGAGTCCGCTCCCGGGTATTGAAATTCGACAGCACATTGCGATCCAGGGTTCGGTCCAAGGTGTAGGCTTTCGCCCCTTTGTCTACCGAATTGCCCAGATCGCCGGCATCCGTGGCTATGTGCTGAACTGCTCGGGCGGAGTCGTAATCGAAGCCCAGGCCGACGAGCAGTCTATCGGCCGCTTTCTGACCGCTCTCCGAACGGAGCTGCCGCCGCTCGCGCGCATCGATGAAATAAAGATCACCGAAATAAAGACCGAGGACGCCATATGTTCCTTAGAACAAGGCTTCGCGATCCGCGAAAGTTTGGCCGCCGAAGGCCGATTCGCCTTCGTTCCGCCGGATGCCGCCACTTGCGCGGATTGCCTGCGTGAGCTCACCACGCCCGGCGACCGCCGCCACCACTATCCGTTCATCAACTGCACCAATTGCGGACCGCGCTACACCATCATTCGCGATATCCCGTATGACCGCGCCAACACCACCATGGCATCGTTTCAGATGTGCGCAGCCTGCCAGACTGAATACGAGGACCCCGCCAATCGCCGCTTTCATGCCGAGCCCAATGCCTGTCCAGCTTGCGGACCCTCGCTGGCTCTGATGTCCGCGGACGAACTGGGGTCGGGCGCCGTCCCAGTCTTCGACTCGAAGAACGACGCTCTCGAGCGAACCCGCCGATTGCTCCACCAAGGTGCGATCGTCGCGATTAAGGGACTGGGTGGATTCCATCTCGCCTGCGCCGCGAGCAATGATCGCGCGGTAAGCTTTCTCCGTGAACGGAAACGCCGCAGCGGGAAAGCCTTCGCGATTATGGTGAAAGATGTGGCGGCTGCCCGGGGCTTGTGCCATGTGACGGAGGCCGGCCGCGGCCTGCTCGAGAGCCCTCGCCGGCCCATCGTCCTGATGCGCCGCCGCGCCGAAGCGGGTCTCTCCGCAAGCGTAGCTCCGGGCAATGACTGCCTCGGCATCCTGCTGCCTTATACGCCGCTGCACTACCTCTTGTTTGAGGAAGCGCCAGGCTATGACGCCCTGGTAATGACCAGCGGAAATCTTTCAGAAGAGCCGATTGTCAGCAGCAACGAGGACGCTTGGCAGCGTCTCAAATCCCTAGCCGATTATTTCCTCCTGCACAACCGCGACATTCAGACCCGCGTGGACGATTCCGTCGTCCGCACCTTCGAAGGACGCGAGTATCCAATTCGAAGATCGCGCGGCTTTGCTCCCGACCCAGTCGATTTAGAAATGCCCGTCCATGAGATTCTCGCCTGTGGCGGCGAGCTGAAGAACACTCTCTGCCTCACCAAGGATCATTACGCCATCCTGAGCCCGCACATCGGTGACCTCGAAAACGTCGAGACCATGGAGTTCTTCCGCGAAGCGGTCAATCATCTGCAGCGATTTTTCCGAGTCTCTCCCGAGGTAGTCGTGCATGACCTGCACCCACATTACCTGAGCACTCGCTTCGCGCTGGAGGAATCCGGACTGCCCGCCGTCGGCGTGCAACATCATCACGCCCACATCGCGAGCTGCATGGCCGACAACGCCCTGACCGGACCCGTTATCGGAGTCGCTTTGGACGGAACGGGCTACGGCTCCGACGGCAAGATCTGGGGCGGGGAATTTCTTGCGTGCGATTTTGCCGGATTCGAGCGCAGAGGCCACCTGCGCTATATTCCGCTGGCTGGAGGAGATGCGGCCGTCCGCCAACCTTGGCGTAGCGCGCTGGCGTATGTGCGGGATAGCTTCGGGCCGCAGGCGAGCAACCTTCCGCTGCCCGTATTCTCCGAGGTCGACCCGCGCCAGCTCCGATTCGTGGAACAGATGCTCGATCGGCATATTCAAACCATCGAGACGTCATCCTGCGGTCGGCTCTTTGACGCCGTGTCATCGATCCTGGGAGTGCGGCACCAGACGACATATGAAGGACAGGCCGCGATCGAGCTGGAGGCGGTGGCCTCGTCAGCCGAAGGAACCTACCCGTTCGAGTTGACCGGCGCCATCCCGTTTCAGGTAGATTTGCGTTCGACTGTACAAGCAATTGTCAGGGACTATCGAGCCGCCCAGCCTGTCTCGGATATCTCTGCGCGGTTCCATCAGACCATGGCGCGCATCGTCCGCGACGCCTGCCTGCGCATCCGCGAATCGGACGCTGTGAATCGAGTCTGCCTCAGCGGCGGCACCTTCCAGAATCTCCGTTTGCTCCACCACACAGTGGACGAGCTCCGAGCCCGGGAATTTGAAGTGTTCGTGCACCGCCGCGTCCCCGCCAACGACGGTGGCCTCGCACTGGGCCAAGCCGCTGTAGCCAACGCCGTCTTGCAGGCACGATGAACAAAAAGGGCGGATGCCAACCGGCGTCCGCCCCAATTGTGAACAACTCCAGGCTTCGATTTTACGGTTTACCGAACTTGGCCGCGTCAATCGGAACGTTCACCTGCACGTCCTTCAGCTTCGCGTTAAACCGGCCATCCAGCCATAGGAACTGATAGTCGAACGGGAATTTGATCCCGTTGACGTCGCGATAATCCGCGTAGTCGATCTGTGTCGGGACGCGCCCAACCGGCGACGGAGTATAACGGATCATCCGGAACAACAGGTTGGTCTTCGCATCGAAGTACAGCGTTACCAGAGTCTGGTTCGCCCCGACGCCGCGGCTTCCCTGTACCACCAGAAAGTCCTTGTCGCCGACGCTTTCCATGGAGCCGGTCTTCCAGTTGGTGATCACCGTCTTGATCTGCCCCGGGAAGCCCAACTGCGCTTCCAGTCTGGCGCCATCCAGGTTGGCTCCATCCAATTGGTATTCTCCCAACAGCCCGCGCGGCACTTGAATCCAGCCGGTTTTGCCGTTGAATGTCCAACTGCTCATTCCGCGATCTGGATGCTCCTTGAAGAAGATCTGAGTGGTTTTCTCGTCTGGAGCCTTCGCATAAACAGTAAAGGTTCCGTTCCCGCCAAGACCTTCATACCCGATGCTTTCCCCATTGAGGATATAGCTGGTCAAGGTGTTCAGCTTCGCCTGCCCTCCCAGGGCCGCAATGTATTTATCGAGAATCGAAACCGCGGAAGGCTGTCCCTTATCGGCAGTAATGATGTCGTCCTTCTCCATGTTCGGGGTACTGTAAAGGGCGTCCAGGGAGATGGTTGTCGCTGGACGGTCACGAGCATGATGGCACGTATAGCACGTCACCATCTGTGCTCCCGCAAAATTGGTTTTGTTGATGGATGCCACCATCTCCACCATCTTGCGGGCGGTTTTCTTGGCAGGAGTGTCGAAAACCCAGTCCACCTTATCGGTGCCGGCGCCGGGATGGCAATCCGCGCAGTCCAATCCCAAGGAGTCAGCCATGACGCCCATCGCGCTCAGAAAATCGTCCGGGGTCAGTTCCTTCAGGGTACTGGTCGTGACGTTCTTAAAGTACGTCCCCGACTTCACTCCTGGAGCCGTCGGCGCTTGCGCCGCGGCGGGGTTCGAAAGCACGAATCCCATCGTTAAACCGACTGCAATTCCAGCGGTTGCAAGTAACAACCGCTTCGGCAAAAGCCTCATATTTTAAATCCCTCCCTAAAAGTCCGTAAGCCGACCTATCGTACTAACGATTGTGCTGCCTGTGCAACTGCCCGGTTCGCGTTCACGGCCTGCGACGGGCGAGGAAGCAGTCTGCCATCCGGCCAATCTCGGCAATTCTTGCCGCCTTCTCTACCGTGCCTGCAATAGATACGCACTCCATCTTACAGACATAAGGACGATTACGCTGTTGGCACAAGGCCTGCAGGATAGTGGGTGCGGCTCGGCCGCATTTCGATAAATTCTGAAAGGAGTTCGTGTCATCATGAACTGGGATCAGATCCAAGGAAAATGGAAACAAATGAAGGGCAGCTTCAGACAGGAGTGGGGCAACCTCACCGATAACGATCTGGAGATGATTGCCGGCAGCCGTGACAAGCTGGTGGGCAAACTTCAGGAACGCTATGGTTTCGTGAAGGAGGAAGCCCAGAAGAGGGCTGACGAGTTCGCCAAGAATCTGAAGGAGCAGGGATACTCGCAGACGAAAGAGACGACCCACGCCTCGCACCAGCCTGCTGGTTCTCAGGAACATCGCGGTTCGCCGGAACACGCAACGCGTCGATAAACCCAACGCTTTGCTACGTCCCGGGATTTATATCCGGGTGGAGGAGCGCCTCCGCCCGGACAAGCGAAATCGTTACCTCTAAACCCGACGGCTCGCGATTGCGGCAAGCTACCGTTCCTCCGCACGCCTCGACGCAGTTCTTCACGATCGCCAACCCTAATCCTGCCCCTCCCGTGTCTCTGCTGCGAGCCGCTTCAGGACGATAAAACGCCCCAAACACTTGATGGAAGGATTGCTCTGGTAAGCCCGGCCCGCAATCGCTGACTGTCACGGGCACCCGGTTCCCCTCGCTACGCGCCACTACCACAATTGGTCCGTCTTCCCCCGCATATCGCAACGCGTTCCTTAGTAAATTGGAAATCGCACGCAGAAGATAAGGTTCATGGGCGACAACCGCAAGTCCCGAAGGAACGTCCACGCGAATCGTTCCCGATCCGGGCATTTGATGGGACACGGCCCGTTGCACCACCGGACCAAGCTCTACTGGCCTGAGCGGCGTTTCGCCCGGTTGCATCCCGGCTTTCGAAAACATCAGGAGTTCATTCACTAGTCCCGACATATCCTGAATTTCCTCGCGCAGCACCTCGACGTGCGTCTGCTGCGGGGACCCGCTGGCTGTCCTTTGCTCCAGAATCCCGAGCGCAAATTGAATCCGCGCGATCGGCGCGCACAGTTCATGGGCGATGTCCCCCAAGAACCGTTTCTGATGTTTCACGAAGCCCTCAAGGCGTCCCGCCATGCGGTTGATCTGCTCGCCCAAGTGGCCCAGTTCATCGCGACGCTGCTGTGTAACATGGCTATCGAACCGGCCCTGCGCGATGGCCTCCGTCGCGCGATCCATTTGCTGAATTGACTTGGTCACTCCGTGAACGAACGGCCACCAGCACAGCAAAGCCACAGCAGCCAGCGCCGCCATCAACCACAGCAGCGAGCGCCAATCGAAAAACAGGTTGCTGTTGAAGATCGAGTTCGCGCGGAGCAGCAGGACCGCGGGAAATCCTTTTTCACCGTCCGGTCCATTGGTAGGAATGCGGATGCCAACCCAATACGCCAATGGATTTCTCGTAATGGTCAGAAACGCCGGATCGCGCGGCCCTGCGCCCGGGGGTCCCTCTGGGCGCTCGTCCTCAGGAGGGGGGCCGTCCCGCCGCTCCGGTCTTCTCTCCAAGTGTTCGGTCAACGCGGCAGGGAGTTCGACACTCCCGCCCGAAAGCGATTCACCTCGAGGATCGACCAGGAAGAAATCCACGCCATAGCGACGCGAATAATCGGCCAGTAACTCCGGTCGAGTCGGAGACGGCGTCGAATCCAAATCCCTGCCGACCGAGTTCGCAATAGCCATGATCCGGTCCCGGCCCGGTCCCAGCAGCAGAGACTCGATACTCAAGCCGAATTGCCATTGCGCGAAAATCGCTAGAACCATGGCGATCAGCACCAAATTCAGCAGCGCCAGCGACAGAATTTTTCGCGACAGCGGCCACTTCCAATTCGTCATCTAGACTCCCGGCCGCTTCATCGTGTAGCCGACGCCGCGCACAGTCTCGATCCAGCGCGGAGCCTTGGCGTCGTCACCCAGCTTCTTCCGCAGCGATGCAATGTGAACATCAATAGATCGGTCGAAAACCTCGAAATCGCGGTCGGCCACTTCCACCAGCAACTGCTCCCGAGTCTTGACGCGGCCGCTCGAGCGCGCCAAAGACAACAATAGATCGAATTCTTGCCGTGTCAGCACAATCGGTTCGCCGGCCAGCGTCGCCAGATGCGCGTCGGGATCGACCAACAAATCGCCGACCGCCACGGGAGCGTTGCGCTGGCCGGCAACCTGCGTCTCGGTGATCACCGACCTTCGCAGCACTGCCCTCAACCTCGCCAGCAATTCGCGAGTCGAAAAGGTCTTCGGCAGATAGTCGTCGGCGCCCATCTCCAGGCCCACGATGCGGTCCGCTTCTTCGCCCCGCCCGGTCAGCATCAAAACCGGAATCGTCGAGTGAATCCGTAGCCGGCGCAGAACCTCGAACCCGTCCATCCCCGGCAGCATGACATCCAGAATCAGAGCATGAAACGATTCCTTCAACGCCAGTTCAAGACCAGCCGGCCCCGTATGTGCCAGCGAGACCGAGTAGCCCATCCCCTCCAGGTAATCCTTCACCAGGCGGCACAGGCGTACATCGTCCTCCACCAGCAACAAGCGCATCGGCGACCTCCCTCCTATGGATACAACGGAAACTTCACAGTTCCCAGCGATTTTACACTTTCCTAACAATTCTCCCGCTTTCCTAAACACGCCCCTAACATGAGTAAGGCTTACTGGAGTTGAAAGGAATAACGCCCATGAATAAAAACCTGGCGGCGATCGCGATCTTAATGACCGGAGTAACAGTATCGGCGCAGCCGCCCGGCGGAGGGCCCCCAGGCGGCGCATCGGGCGACGGCATCTGGACCCGGAATGCCGCCTTCGGTGAAGCCGAAACCTTCGATCTCTGCAACGGCCATCAGCCCGGCAGCGGCATGTACCATCACCACATCAACCCCGTGTGCCTGCGGGCGCAGCTCAACGACAACGTGACCGTCTTGTCCACCGGAAGGCTGGGCACGCAATATGCGGAGAAGACCACAGGCTGGACGCATTCACCCATCCTGGGGTGGTCCTTCGACGGCTATCCGGTCTACGGGCCCTACGGGTATTCGAATCCAATGGACCCAACCAGTGCCATCAAGCGCATCCAATCCAGCTTCCAACTGCGCAGCATAACCCTGCGCCAGACACTCCCCGTCTGGGTGCTCCCCTACGAACCCAGCGTTTCGCAAACTCTGACCACCAGTCAGTATGGACCGCCCGTCAGCGCCAGCTACCCTTTGGGACGCTACGTTCAGGATTACGATTACGTAGCAGGGCTAGGCGATCTCGACCAGTACAATGGCCGCTTCACCGTCACGCCGGATTATCCCAACGGCACCTACGCGTACTTTGTGACGCTGGCGAGCGATGGCTCGCCGGCCTTTCCCTACATCTTCAACCTGCAATATTACGGAGCCGCCGCCAGCGCCAACGTCACCGTCGCCAGCGACGCCATCGACTACTTCAATAACGGCGCGCTGACCCAGACCGCTTCGACCGACCCGCGCCTCGCGAGCTGGTACACCAAAGGTTCGAAACAGGACGCGCTCGCCATCACGGGCTTCGATCCATCTGAGGGAGCCTCCACCACCTGGCCCACGAACGTTCCTTCCGGAGTCACCGTGAGCGGCGGGAACTCCACGCCCGCGCTTGCCGACACGCAGCGCGTCCGCTATGACGCCGGCGGTGTCTACGTCAACTCCAACAATCTTCCCAGCTACACCATTGGCCCCTGGTTCGAAGCCACCATGACAGCCGGAGTCTTCATGAACTGGGCGTCGTCATTGAGCCAGTTGGTTGAGATCACGCGCAACCCGTCGGTGCCGTCCACAAAGTCCAACACCCCAATGGGGCCGGTCGGAATGTGGGTCAACGGAGCCGCGATCTTCAACGTTCTCGACGGCGCAAGTTATAGCAACTCAGCCGGAGCCGATGAGGGCGGGGGAGGGGTCTCGCCTCGCGCCACCAATATCTCCTCGGCATCGCTCGAGCGCGGCCCGCTCGCCGCCGGTTCTCTGGTCTCGGCTTACGCCGAGTTCGATGCGACGCTAGCAACCTCCACCGCGACGGGCTCACCGGCCGGTTCCGGATGGCCGCTGACGCTGGGTGGCGCAACCGTTACCGTCACCGATTCCACTGGAGCTCAATTGCCCGCGGGAATCCTGTACGCGTCTCCCACCCAAGTCAATTATCAGGTTCCCTCCACCGCGGCATCCGGACCGGGCAAAGTAACCATCACCTCGGGCGGCACATCCATCACCGGCGCCATCAATATCGCCGCAACCTATCCCGGCATCTTCAAAGCCAGCGCCGACAGTCTCGCCGCGGCTCAGACCCTGACGGTCATCGGCAGCAACCAGACCGTTGCATCGGTCACGGCAACGGCTCCGATCAATGTTTCCACGGGACAGGTTTACCTGATGCTCTACGGCACAGGCATCGGAACCGCGGCAGTCACCGCGACCATCGGCGGCGTCAATGCGACCGTCGCCTACTCCGGCCCGCAGGGCGAATTCGGCGGCTTGGATCAGGTGAACTTGGTCATCCCTCCCAGCCTCGCCGGCAAAGGCAAAGTGAACGTCGTCGTGACGGCCAATAACAAACCCTCGAATCCGGTTTATATAGTAATTCAATGAGCATAATTCAATGATGCTTCCGCTGCTATTCGTATTCGCGGCCGCACTCGATCCCGTGCGCACCGCCTGGATCATGAGCCCAACCGGCAGCGCCGTCCCGTCGCGGTCGCTGCCGGAGGTGCACTCTGTCTCTATCGACGATTGCTCCGTCACTGTCCGATCCGCGGGAGTCTCGCTCAAATACTTCGGTCCCTTGCAGGAGCCTCCGGCGCCCTCGGAAGGCCCGCGCGAAGTCGTCTTCACGATTCCCCTCCATCCTCATCCTGAAGCAGGCCGCCACGCTCGCGTTCCAATAAACGTCATCGGAGCATTCGCCAACGGCCTGCCCATCTACAACCACTTCGAAGCGCTTTCCTGGAACGGAGCAAATCTCTGGCACTACGACGCCGTCGCCTACAACGACGACGGAACGCTAACGGCGGGCGGACATCCTCGCGCCGAGCTGACCCATCCCTCCGCACCCGGTCTCCTCGAACAACTGGCGCAGATCGGATCCAGGCATTCTCCGCTGATCGGCTTCGCGCTCGACGGCTACCCAGTCTATGGGCCATGGGCGAACGCAGATGGCAGCGGAGATCTTACTCGGATGCGTTCGAGTTATCGGCTGCGCTCCATCACCCAGCGTCACGATCTGCCGGACGGGACGCCACTGACACCCGAACAATACGGCCCAGATGTAAGCTCAACCGACCCGCTGGGAACCTTCGCCGAAGATTATGAGTACGTCGCCGGGTCAGGCGACCTCGACGAATTCAACGGCCGCTTCACCAAAACCCCCGAATATCCAAATGGAACCTACGCCTATTTTCTGACCACAAACGAGGACGGCCGTCTAGCCTTCCCGTATCTAATCGGTCCGCGATTCTATGGACACGTCCAAGCTCCAGCCGGCCAGACCTGGTATTCGCTCGCGCAAAAGCGCCTCCGACTCAGCGCGAACCAAGCGTCCATCAAGGCGGGCGAGCCAGTCCGTTTCCGTCTCGAAGCGCACGACGCCGCAGGGGAACCCATTCGCCATTTCGAATACGTTCATGAACGCCCGATTCATTTTCTGATCACATCTGCGGATCTAGCGGAGTTCGATCATATCCATCCCGAGTTCGCCTCTGACGATTCCTACGAAGTCGCTTACACTTTCGCATATGGAGGCAAATATCGCCTCTGGGCGGATTACTCGCTCCCAGGCGAAGCGCCCCACGTCGATGCATTCGACATCGAAGTAGCAGGCCAGGCGCTTCCGCCCCAGTCCCTCCGCGCCTCGGCGGCTTTGGTCCAAACCGCTGGCTCACTAAAAGTCAAGCTCACCTCATCGAAACCTCTGCGAGCAGGAGACGATATCCCCATCACCCTCGCCCTAACCGGCTCCCTCGATGCGCTAGAACCGTACCTGGGAGCATGGGCGCACGTGATCATTATCGGAGAAGGCTACCGCAGCTTCGCCCACGCGCATCCCATAGAAGAAGCCGCGATCATCCACACCCACGCTCTGTCGGGTCCGCCGCCGAATGAAATCCACATCGTGACCAACTTCCCTTCAGATGGAATGTACAAGCTCTGGGCACAATTTCAGCAAGCCGGAGATGTAATCACCGTCCCGTTCGTGCTTCGAGTGGAACCCGCCGCCGCGCCCGCGCCAAGGCCCCAGACGACCATTCCACCCGATGCCGTCCGAATTCAAATCTCGGAACGAGGCTACGACCCGGCAAAAATCGAGATCCCAGCCAACCGCCCGTTAACCCTGGCCTTCACCCGCGACGCGACCCCCAACTGCGGCTCAGAATTGGTGTTCCCATCTTTGGGCATCCGCAAGCAGCTTCCCGTAGGCGAGACCGTGCTCGTGAAGCTACCCGCCCAACCGGCCGGCGAACTCGCCTTCGGCTGCGGCATGGGCATGTATCGAGGCATGATCGTCGTGCGGTGACCGGAGGGCCAATACATCAGCCTACGAGCGCCCGAATCTTCGCGCGCACCTCGGCCAACTCCTCGCGAGCAGCCGCTCTTTTCTGCGTGGCCCTTCGACTGCGCCGGTCCAGGATCTTCACCGGATCGGCGAGGACCGCACGGCTGCGATGAGCGCCTCGAGCGGATTGTCCATCCCGGCCTTCCGCCCAAGCCCGTTGCGGATGTATATTTCAGCGGATTGCCGGGCAGCCTGGGATTTGGGCTGTCCATGGCCGGGTGGGGATGGCATGCCGAGACGGGGCTGCATTGTCTGCGCATCATGCTCTCCGGCGTATTGGACCGTTTCCCAAAACTCAAAATCATCGTCGGACATATGGGAGACCATTTACCGTTTAACATCGCTCGCGCCGACCGGGTTTTAGGCGAGATGGCCGGCGAAGGCGGGAAAGCTCTTTTCGAGCGAAGGTTGATGGAATACTTCCGCGACAATTTTTACATCACAACCAGCGGCTATTTCGACCTGCCGCCTTTCCTCTGCGCCCGCGAGGTGATCGGGATCGGCCGCATCCTCTTTTCCGTCGATTACCCGTATGCATCCAATGCCGAGGGCCGCAGGTTTCTGGATCAGCTTCCGGTGAGTCCCGAAGATCGTGAAGAAATCGCCCACGGCATCGCCGAACGCGTCTTGAAATTGGGACATTGAAATCGAAAACACGGGGCTGTGCCGCGCCTCAAGACGCTTTGGGAATGGCTGTTCCGGGGGCCGCGGAATTCCAAGATGCTAGGCTTTCGCCGCGCTCCCCCTAAGTTCAAGTAAGAGCCCGCAAAAACCGAGCCGCCTTCCAAACGGCGGCAGTGGGGTGGGCGATCTTGTCGCCCGCGCCCCATAGAAGGAGTGGGAAGCGGCAGCCGCGGCTTTGGATGGTCGTGGCTTCGCCTCGACCCGCGCGTATCTTAACTCACCGAGCCGTGACCACAGGGAGCGGTTTCTCCTGATACGTTAGTGAACTTATGAAACGACTGATTAAGGTTCAATCCGGCAAAGCCCGCCGGAGCGGCGATCGCCGTGACCCGCCGCCTCGATTTGAGCTAATCTGAGAGTACCCACATGGCCAAGATTTCGGAAGTTGTCAACGGCGCGGCGGCGATCGCCAAGGGCATGGGCATCACTTTCAAAGAGATGATGCGGCCCACTCTTACCGAGGATTACCCCGATGCTCCCGTGAAGTTCCAGGAACGCTTTCGCGGCGTCCATGAGCTCCAGCGCGATGAGAACGGCCTGGAAAAGTGCGTGGCCTGCTTCCTTTGCGCCGCCGCGTGCCCGGCGGATTGCATCTATATTGAAGCCGCCGAAAACACCGAGGAACTCCGCATCAGCGGCGGAGAGCGTTACGCCAAGGTTTACAATATCGACTATAACCGCTGCATTTTCTGCGGGTTCTGCGTGGAAGCCTGTCCTACGGACGCCATTACGCACGGGCATGGATTTGAGATCGCCAGCTACAACACCTCCACTCTGATTTACCGCAAGGAACAGATGCTGGTTCCCATTCCCGCCGGTGCATCCTTCCCGCTGAAGGCCGAGGCCCCGGCAGCCGAAGGGCACTAAACCCTGGGGCTGCGTCCATCAGTCCTAAGGGATCCCCCGGGTTAGTGTAAGATAGCTTTTACCCGTGCTCCTACCTTCTAACTTCACCGGCGCCATGTTGTGCCTGGTCCTCTCCATGGTGTGCTTCGGATCCTGGGCCAATCTGCAAAAACGGACCGGAAAATGGCGCTATGAGCTGTTCTACTGGGATTTTTCCATCGGCATCCTGCTGGCTGCCGTCCTCGCCGCGTTCACCCTCGGATCTCTCGATTCCAGCCAGCTTAGCTATTCTGACAATCTCCTGATCAGCAGCTACCACAAGATCGCCTATGGGCTGGAGGGCGGGCTGGTGCTTGGTTTCTCCAACCTGCTTCTGGTGGGAGCGCTTTCCGTGGCTCCGATGGCGGTGGTATTTCCGGTGGCCATGGGAGTCGCATTGGTGGTGCAGGTCGCCTCGCTTGTCTTTGCGCCCCAAGGGAATGTGCTGATCCTGATCGTGGGCACCGTACTGGTACTGGCCGCGATCGTTGTGAACGCCTTCGCTTACAGCACTTACGCGCTGGAGCAAAGAGCGGTGAAGAAGCCTCTGACGCCCGATCCGCGGCTTGTCGCAGTCAAACCGCCCCTGCCGGCGAAAGGCGTCACCCTGAGTGTGATCAGCGGCATCGCCATGGGATTGGCGCCGATGCTGACGGATTTGGGCCGAACCGGCGAAGACGGCTTGGGCGCCTATGCCGCCGCGCTGCTGGTTGCCGTGGCGGTATTGGCGTCCACTTTCCTGTTCGCGCCATTTTTCGTCACCTTCGCCGTTCACGGCACTCCGGTGCAGTTCCGGAGTTATTTCAAGGGCGGCAAGGGAGTGCATCTTACCGGACTGTTCGCAGGCATGCTCTGGAGCGTCGGCTTGATCGCCGCCTACACCACCGGCGGAGCCGTGGCGACAATTCATGTTTCCTCAGTGATCACCGGTGGATTTACGGAAGGCGCGGCGGTTTTGGCAACGCTCTGGGGGTTGTTCGGGTGGCGGGAGTTCCAGGGAGCCAATCCGAGGGTCCGCATCTTGTTGACGGCGATGCTTTTCTTGTGGATTGTCGGCGCCGGCATGATAACCATCGCGCCGCTCTATTCCAAGTAGTCCGCGGCGGATGGCAGGGTCAAACTCACGGAGTCAAATTCCAGGTGCACGAATCCGGCCCGCTGAGCGTCTGAGCTAACAGTGATGCTGCGCGCCGTTTGTCTGTTTTCGCTCGCCCTGCCGGTTTTCGCTGGAGAATACGCTGTTCTCAGCAGCGGCGCGAGATTGCACATAGACCGTCACGAGGAAGCCGGCGGGACGGTCCGGCTCTACCGCGGCGAGGGCGTAACCGAGATGCCCAGCACCTTCGTGACAGCCTACGAACCCGAGGAGGCTCTCCCGCCTTCTCCGCCTCCGGTGGCCGAGGTTTCGCCTCCGCCGGCGCCACCTCAGACCCAGGTTCCGCCCCAAGCCCAGGCGCCGGCTGCCCCCGTTGTCACCGATCCCAGGGCGCTGGTTCGCGCAGCGGCCGCCCGCGCCGGACTCCCGCCGGCTTTTGTCGAAAGCGTCGCCAAGACCGAATCGGGTTTCGATCCGGCCGCCGTTTCTCCCAAGGGTGCAATCGGTGTCATGCAACTGATGCCCGCCACGGCGAAGGCTCTGGGCGTGGACGCCAGCAATCCGGAGCAGAATATCGACGCCGGCGCACGGCTGCTGCGTGAGCTGCTGATCAAGTATGACGGCGACGTGGTGAAGGCACTGGCGGCCTACAACGCGGGTGAGCCGGCGGTAGACCGCTATCAGGGCGTGCCCCCTTATCCCGAGACACAGCATTACGTCAATACCGTGGTCAACGGCTATCTGAAGGGCAGCGGGCAATAGCGGCCTGCTACCATCAGATTTAATGGCTTCCCCTCAAGAACCACCCAAAACTCCCATTCCAGGGGTCCAATACTTAGTTGCAATCGGTTCCGGCAAAGGCGGCGTGGGCAAAACCACGGTGTCGGTCAACCTGGCGCTGGCGCTCACCAAGCTGGGGCGGCGCGTGGGCCTGCTGGACGCCGATGTGTACGGTCCCAACGTGCCTTTGATGATGGGCACCCGCGAGACTCCTCTGGGGCATGCCGACGCGATCCGGCCGATTGAGAAGTTCGGCGTGAAGCTGATGTCCATGGGATTTCTGAATCCGGGCGACAAGCCGCTGGTGTGGCGCGGACCCATGCTGCACAGCGTGATCCAGCAATTCCTGCGCAAGGTAATGTGGGGCGAGCTGGATTACCTGCTGATCGATCTTCCTCCTGGGACCGGGGATGTGGCGCTTTCGCTGATTCAGACCGCGCCTCTTTCCGGGGCTGTGGTGGTGACCACCCCATCCGATGTTTCGCTCGAAGATGCGCGCAAAGCCGTGAATATGTTTTCGCAGGTCCGGGTGCCGATTCTGGGGATGGTCGAGAACATGAGCTATCTGATCGCCCCCGGCAGCCGTGAGCGCATTGATGTGTTCGGCCAGGGCGGAGGCAAACGCACCGCGGAGCAGATGGGCATTCCGTTTCTGGGTGAGCTGGCGCTGGACCCGGAGGTTCGGATCGGCGGCGATAGCGGGCAGCCCGTCACCACTCGCTCGATCGAGGATGCGCACGCAGTCCCGTTTGTCGAACTCGCCCGAAGGCTGGAGGTAAGCTGCCGCCAGGCACAGACCACGGGACCGACGGTGACCGTCGAAGACTAGCGAGCCCGCAAAGGGCCGGTCGCGGCCCTCAATCTCGAAGATAACAGCCCGGTTCGTGGCCACGAATCAGGCTCCGTTTTGCGGGCTGTTACTAGAAGCCCGCGAATGGCCGGTCGCGGCCCTCAATCTCGAAGATAACAGCCCGGTCCGTGGCCGCGAATCAGGCTCCGTTTTGCAGGCTGTTACTGAGAAGCCCGCAAAGGGCCGGTCGCGGCCCTCAATCTCGAGGTAACAGCCCGGTTCGTGGCCGCGAACCAGGCTCCGTTTTGCGGGCTGTTACTGAGCGAGCCCGCGAATGGCCGGTCGCGGCCCTCAATCTCGAAGACAACAGCCCGGTTCGTGGCCGC
Source organism: Bryobacteraceae bacterium (assembly GCA_036489835.1). Taxonomy (GTDB): domain Bacteria; phylum Acidobacteriota; class Terriglobia; order Bryobacterales; family Bryobacteraceae; genus Palsa-187. Next base: position 20,098 of record DASXEY010000022.1, read on the forward strand.
GAATCAGGCTCCGTTTTGCGGGATGTTACTGAGAAGCCCGCAAAGGGCCGGTCGCGGCCCTCAATCTGGAGGGTAACAGCCCGGTTCGTGGCCGCGAATCAGGCTCCGTTTTGCGGGCTGTTACTGAGAAGCCCGCAAAACTCCGGCATCCATCCTTCCGATTATTCAGTAACAGGCCGCGGAGAGCTTGACCCAGATCGCGAATCCGGGCATAATCAAATCCCTGCCTTGGCGGCAGCCGGGAGATTCTAAGGAGGGGGGATTGGCACACCAGCGGGAGATTATCGCGATTCTCGAGTGCGGGACCAAGAGATGGAATGAGTTCCGGCGTCAGCATCCGGATGGATTCGTGGTAAACGGCGCGTCCTTGCCGGATGCGCAGTTGGCTTGCGCCGACCTGCACTCTGTGATCCTCATGGAATCCGACCTGCCGCGGGCGAATCTTGCCTGCGCCAGCCTGGAGCAGGCTGTCCTCAGAAAGACGAATCTCCGCGGCTCCGACCTCCGCGAGGCGAAAATGGACCGCGCGGACCTGTTCCGGACCGATCTCTCCGGCGCTGACCTGCGCGATGCGAGCCTGGTTTCTTCGTTTCTCAAGTGCACCGATCTGCGCGGCACCGATCTCAGCACGGCACGCGGCCTCACCGACGCCCAACTTCGCGATGCTTTCGGCGACGAACGGACCAGGCTGCCGAGCGGAGTGGTCCGCCCCGCCACCTGGGCTCCCGAAATCGTGCGGGATTAACGCACGCTGAAATGACATTATTCTCTTGAGTAAAGCGTCCGCAAGAGATTCAGCCAAACCCGTGCGCGTTGCCGTGATTGGCGGCGGCTGCGCTGCGCTGACCGCGGCCTTCGAGCTAACCAAGCCCGAACATCGGGGCCGTTATCAAGTCACGGTCTACCAAATGGGATGGCGGCTGGGCGGGAAAGGCGCGTCGGGCCGCGGCGTCTCCGACCGCATCGAAGAGCATGGGCTGCACCTGTGGATGGGATTTTACGAGAACGCGTTCCGCCTGATGCGGGAGTGTTACGAGGAGCGTCGAGCCGCCTTCCCGGATTGCCGTTTCGCTGACTGGCACGACGCGTTCAAGCCTGCTCCCGATGTCGGCGTGGCGGACCGGACTCCCGACGGCTGGTCGTTCTGGCTGGCCCATTTTCCGCCGGGGCAGGGGGAGCCTGGCGATCCCACGGAGAAAGGTCCGTTCACCGTGCTCGCCTATCTTCGCCAGTCGGCGATGCTGGTTGTCGAGTTGCTGCGTTCGGCGGGCGCGATGGAACGCTCGCCGGGGGAGGGAAGGCGCCAGCCTGAGCAGAAACCTCGCTTTACCGCATCGGGCCCGGAGGCAGTAGCGTCCGCGATCAACAGGCTGCTCCGCTACGGTCAATTGGCGACCACGGCGGTGATGTCCGAAGCGGCCGGGATTTTGAGCGAGGCGTTCGACCGGTTCTTTCCCCAATTGTTTCGCGACGGTGCTCTGCTGCCGATTCAACTCCTCGATGCTCTCGCGGCGACCGCGCGGCGCCAGATTCAGAACCTGGTGGCCGCCGATGGCGAACTGCGCGCCGTTTGGCAAGTGATCGACCTGATTCTCGCAATCCTCAGGGGCGCGACCCGCTGCGGGCTCGCCCTGGATCCGCGGGGCTTCGATGCACTGAACGACTATGACTGGCGCGAATGGCTGCGGCTGAACGGCGCGTCGGAGCAATCGCTCGATTCCGGGTTCATGCGCGGAATTTACGATCTCGCATTTGCGTTCGAGGATGGCGACACGAAACGTCCCCGTCTGGCCGCCGGCGTGGCGCTGCGCGGCGCGATGCGCATGTTCTTCACCTACCGCGGCGCGCTCTTCTGGCGCATGAGCGCGGGGATGGGCGACATCGTTTTCGCGCCCCTCTATCAGGTGTTGAAAAAGCGCGGCGTCCGCTTCGAGTTCTTTCACCGGCTGAGAAATGTCGGCCTCTCTCCACAGAGCGACGACGAGCCGGCCTTTGTGCAGACACTCGAATTCGACGTGCAGGCGCGAGTCAAAGGCGGCGGCGAATATCAGCCCCTGGTAGATATTCGCAAGGTCCCGAGTTGGCCGGCGCATCCCGATTACGCACAGCTGGTGAACGGCCGTGCGCTGTCGCGCGAGGGCCGCGCTTTCGAGGGCATCTGGGAGACGCGCCGCGCGGGAACCAAGACCCTCGAAGTTACGCGCGATTTCGACGTCGCCGTTCTCGGCGTAAGTATCGGCGCCATTCCGGATGTGGCTCGCGAGCTGATCGAGCGCGAACCAGGCTGGCGCGACATGGTGCGCCATGTCAAGACGGTGCCCACGCAGGCCTTCCAACTCTGGATGCTCAAGGATGTGCGGGAGCTCGGCTGGATGCATCCTCCCGTGAATCTTTCCGGGTTCGTCGAACCGTTCGATACCTGGGCGGATATGAGCCACCTGATTCCCGAGGAAACCTGGAACGATCAGGTGAAGTCCATCGCGTATTTTTGCAGCGTGTTACCCGAGCCTTTACCGGAAGGCGGCGCGGTCACGGAAGAGCTCCAACGGGCGCAACGCGAGAGAGTGCGCGCGAATGCCGTGCGCTTTTTGAATGAAGATGCGGGCTGGCTCTGGCCCCGTGCAGCGAAGCCATCCGGTGGCTTCGATTGGGAGACGCTGGCTTCGAGCGATGCGAAGAAACAGGGCTGCGAGTGCAGCTTCGATTCGCAGTTCTGGACGGCGAATATCAATCCAACGGATCGTTATGTGCAATCGCTGCCGGGGAGTATTATATATCGTATATCTCCACTCGACATGACTTTCGACAATCTGACGATTGCCGGGGACTGGACCGCGACCGGGCTCGACACCGGATGCATCGAATCCGCTGTCATGTCCGGACGTCTGGCTGCGCACGCGGTCTCTCAGAGGCCGAGGCTCAAGGACATCGTTGGTTATGACCACCCCTAGCGTGTCCGGAACAACAGGCGAAACCGCCTGCCCCACCGTCGAACATCGACGGGGTGCAAGCCCGTCGGCGCTTTTGCCGCGAAGCGTTAAGGCAGGCAGATGAGTTCTCCCGGTTCAAGGCATAAACGCGTGCGCCCTGAGCGGGATGGGCCGATCCGCAATTCCTTGACTCCGGCGGCGACGCAGGCGGCCAAGAATCCCCGGCCGGAAGCGCCTCCAGCGAACCCGCTGAGTGAAGCTCTGGAATGCGGAGTGAGAACTGCGTATACTGTCATAGACGAATATCTGCGGCGCGGTTATGAGGCCGCTCGAAGCAGCCGGGATCACACAGAAGGCCGAGGGTACATGGGCGACGAGAAACCGAACTACAGCAGTTGGGGGAATCCATGGGGTCCGATGGCGATGCCCATGCAGCAGTGGATGTCCGCGATGCGGGCGGTCACGGAGGCTTGGTCCTCGATGATGCCGGGAGGCTTTCCGCAACAAATGTGGAACGCGGGATGCGCGGAGCCAACGGCAAGCGCCGCTCCCGCTGTCTCCGTACGCGTGCTGTCGCACCGCAGAGCCGGCGTCACCACCAAGGTGCACCTGCATCCCGGTACTGAATGTGAAGGACTCACCGTTGGCACGCTTGTCAGCGAAGGATCGGATGTGCCGCTGGACAGCGTTTCCATCGACGTCAAGCACGGGGTATTGCAAATCAAGGTGGTGGTGATGCCGGAGCAGCCGTTCGGACACTACATCGGCCCAATCGTTACCGCGGACGGAAGAACCGCCGGCGGATTGAGCGTATCGTTAACTGAGCTGCCGCCGATAAAATCGGAATAAGCGCCGGCCATGAATCCGGCTGCCGGAAGCCCAGTATCTTCGATCCTGAGGGAGTACGGCGATGCGGCCAGGGCCCTTTTGTTCGATTACCTGCCGGCCACGGAGCCGCGCCGCTATCTTTACGATCTGGTAGCCGATTATCCCCGCCGGGGCGGCCGCGCCTTCCGGCCCAGCCTGTGCATTGCCACGGCGCTAGCTTTTGGAACTCCCATTGAGGCCGCTCTCCGCACCGCCGTTTCCATTGAGCTGACGCACAATGCCATGCTCATCCACGACGATATCGAAGACGGGAGCGAGCAGCGCCGCGGCAAGCCCACCATGCACGCAACCCACGGCGTCCCCATCGCCATCAACGTTGGCGACATGCTTTCCCTGCTCTCGATGCGTCCGCTGCTGGATAACCGCCACATACTCGGCTCCGATCTGTCGCTCCGGATCTTCCAGGAGACCGAACGCATGGCGCGAGAGTCCGCCGAAGGGCAGGCGCTGGAACTGGGCTGGCGGCGCGACAATGTCACTGATCTGGCTGAGTCGGATTATCTTTATATGGTCCTCAAGAAGACCTGCTGGCTGGCGACCATTCATCCCACCCGCATGGGCACTCTCATCGGAGGATTGGGGACAATCGATCTCGACAGGTGCATTCGTTTCGGATTTTTTCTCGGCGCCGCATTCCAGATCCAGGACGATTTGCTGAACCTGGAAGGCGATGCCTCCGCATACGGGAAGGAAATCGGAGGCGACATCCGCGAAGGCAAACGAACGCTGATGCTGATTCATCTGATCTCGAAGGCCAACGAAGCGGAACGCGAGCGTTTACGTTCCTTGCTGGGTCAGCCTCGGGAGGCGCGGACCGAAGCCGAAGTCCAATGGGTGCTGGATCGCATGAATGCGTACGGATCTATCGACTACGCCCGGCAGGTTGCGCAGGGTCTTGCCGGCGCGGCGCAATACGAATTTACGGCTTTATACGGACACCTTCCGGATTCGCGCGACAAGCGGTTCCTCGAAGCTCTGCCTGCATGGGTGATCGAAAGGAACTGACTCAGATAACCAAGCCGAGACTAAATAAAGCCATGACCCGCGACCAATTCACGAAGCAACTACCGCCCTTTGCGGACGACGACTTAGGAGTCAAGCCGCCTTTGATGTTCGAAGGCGTGTCGGCGCGGTTCTTCCCTCTGCGCGCGAATCTGGACACGCTCCAGCAGGTCTGCAACGGCTACCTCAACATCGTGCCCCCGGAGGCCGGCTATTTCCGCGTCCCGCTTCCATTCGCATTTCTAGTGGTGCTCGATTACGGTCAGATGGGCGAGTCCGTCATGCGCACCGGATGGTTTTCCCAAGTGGAGGTGTACTTCGGCGTGCCCGTCGAATGGTACAAACTACGCGGAGGCCGCTGGGTGTTCCACGATTGGGCTGTCATCACGCCTTACATTTTCGTGAACGACGATGTCTCCGTGCCGGTGGGGCGGACGGTCTACGGATTTCCCAAAGTCCTGGCTCAGGTCAATCAGGTTGACAGCGGATGGATCAAGAATCCCACCTCGCCCATTACGCTCGCGAGTATCGCCACGACGGTTTTCCCAGAGGCCTATTCGGGAGGGGATCTCGAAACCCGCGTGTTTTTGGAAATCGAAAGGGCAGCCATGTCGAACCTCCAGGTTCCGTTCGATGCGGAGAGTCCCATGATGCCGTGGAAGATCGCATCGAATCTGGCGACCGCGCTCGGCGGATTCGGGAAGGATGCGTACTGGCTGTCGCAGGCGATGCGCATTTCCCCGATCAACCCCTTCGCCGATCCTGGAGTGATCCAGGAAATGGCGGGACGGATGCCGCCGTGGTTCGCTCCCGGCGGTCCCGGATTCATTTTGAATTCGCTGAACCTCAAACAATTCCGCCACTCCGAAGATCCTTCGAAAATCTGTTATCAATCGCTGACGAACGGATGCATGCGAACAACCGGGGTCCGTGGAGCCGGCCTGCTGGGTGAGGGCGCGATCATACTCGGCGATTTGAGCGGCGGCCATTCGATCCGGCTGTCTGAGGATTCGACGCTTCCCATCGCCCGGACGCTCGGTCTGGAGGCGAACCGCTCCTGGAGCGTCAACGGTGTCAAGGTCTCTGAGTTCAAGCCGGTGATGCCCTGCTGGGTCAATGTGGACCTGAACTATTCTCAAGGCACTAACGTGGCCTGGCGCGCCGACAACGGCATCTGGAAAGATGAGGCGGGCACGGCGTTCGATGCGACGCAGCGCCCCGCTCCGCTGGGGAAAGGACCGCCTTACAACAACACCGTTTCCACCGCGATCGAGGCGATCTCAGGGCCTTTTCAGTTCACCGGCACAACCATTCGTGTCATTCCGCTGCTGGCGGAAAAATCGAAGCTTACGGATTTCCTGGATGCCGCCATGAACAAACCGCTCCAAAGCCCCATCGTTCATGCAGACGGAAGTAAGAAGGAGCATGTCCGCTTTGAGGTTTGGTCGCGGCCTCCGCAAGCGGTAAATGAGGGCAGCCCCGTTGGAGGACACTGCGCTTATGTCTACCTTGTAGCTTCGAGTTTTTCGAGCGTGGTCTCGAAGACGAACAATGTCGGCGACTGGGCCAAATACCAACTGGAGTTCATGGTCCCGGTCAAATGGCAGCGCATGCGCGACGCAGAATGGGATCGGAAGGGCCCCGACGGAAAGCCAGTAAAGGAAAATGGCAATTGGGAAACCATGGGCGTCGGGCTGGTTCCAGCGTTTACCTTCGCGGACAACTGCATCACCGCAATGTCTCTCATGGAGATTCAGGGTATTGCGGCCGGCACCGCGACGTTTGTCCGGCCGGAGAGCGTGTGGCTGGGTGAAGAAGGAGAAACCGATCCCACGCAGACCCTCCTGCGAGTCAATGTCGAGGTGCTCACCGCGCTGGGGGCAGGGCAAAAAGCAGCGCAGCAGCCAGTCATCGAGATCAGCCGGGATGATCCCAATGCAGGGCTGGGCACTGCGCCCGATACAGCCTGGAAATGGGCCGAAGCGCTCCGCCTTGAGCTGGGCACCAAAAAGGGAACCAAACAACAATACTTCGAAGAGCTGAAAATCGCCCGCGCGCTGGCCCTTGAGGTTCTGGGCAATCAGACGCCGGTCTCGGTCTACACGCTGAAACAGTTCCGGGATGTGACCGATCCCGACAAGGCTTGCTATCAGTCCGTGGTGCGGGTGCCGCGAGTGCTGTCGGAAGTCTCGGATGTGCGCGAGATCGAAGAGACGCTTGCTGTACGTATTTACGATTACCCGGATCTCCATATCGTCGAGACGCTGGGACTGCTGCCGAGGGCGCGGATCGAGGAGAGCGCCGCGGGGATTGTTTACAGCCTCCAGGGAATTCGCCCGTTCTACGTTCGCGCGACCGTCGATGAGCCGCTGGCGCAACGTCTGCTTTCACGCGCGGGAACGAAAACGTGGACCATCTACCCGGCGGCGTTTCAAACTCTCCTCAGCGACGAAAAGGACGCTCCCAAAATCCAGGTAGACATGAAAGCCGAGACGCTTCAGGACCAGATGGACCCGTCTCGAACCTCGGAGACGATGTATCAGGCTCGGCAGCGCTTGGAATCCGGCGATGCGCCGGGAGTCATCACTCCCAAAATGGCCAGGAACGCCTTCGCCTATGCCGATGCGCAGATCGTCATTGAGTCGGTTCTTTCGCGCGAATGGAGCAACTTCGATCCGAACGCGCGCTGGCGGAAAGGCCGGCAGGCTTTGCGCCAAGGCTTCAGCGCACTTCCAGAAGGCGGCCCCACCAAACCTTATGCGGAAGCGGAATTGTACCGCCGCATCAATAATCTGCTGGCCGCGCCCCCGGGCGCAGTGGCCGCGATGATCTCGCTTGAAAACATGCGTGCGCCTGGGCAGAGCTCTCCCGTGTCTGAAGCCATGCAAACCCTGGCGGCAAACGCGCTCGGCCGGAAACTCACATCCGCAGACCTCGCGGCTCTCACGGTCATCGAAGAGAACCTGCACGGCCAAGGCGCGGCCCGGCGTTGGCGCGAAGAATTGATCGAGATCATCAAGAACCAGAGCCTCTTCACCGCACAGCGGCTTACGCTGGAGCACAGCGTCGACATGCTCTCGGCATCCGCCATTCTGGGAGTGAAGGGTCTCAAGGAAGCGTACGAAGCGATCAATCAGAAGCTCCCTCCGGGGCAGAGGCTGCACGTGCCTGACGCCGCCGAATTGTACGCCGATGCAAAGAACCTCTTCAGCACGATGGCGGCTATCCAGAAGATGCCTGTCGAAGGCGAGCCGTCCCCGCACAACAACCTGGACACCACGGCTCTCGCCGACGAAATCCGGCTCGGGGAAATGCTCGCGGTTCTGGGAGAGGAGTTCAAGGACGACGCAGGTTCGGACGACTCCGTGGCGGCGAAGCTGGAAGCAGGCCGGGCTCACTCGACGGAAGAAGGCGAAATGGTGACCCTGGCGCGGCGCAAGTGCGAAGTGCAATACGAAGCTCTAGTGAACAAGCTTTCGAGAGCCTACCAGAAACCCGACTTCTGCATCCGGAGGGACGCTTTCGCTGCGGGCCAGCGCGATGGACTGGTGCCCATGACGCTTTCGTGGGACGAGAATTGGTACTACGGAGACAAGATTCGACTAAGCGACGCGCTGGCGCTGCCGCTGCTCAAGCAAACGAACGCCCTCGGTGAAACGCTAGTGGATCCCGATTGAGTCTCCTCCAGCGGCGGGATCAACTTCCGGGAAGCCGAGCTTAACTGCCCACAGGCCTCCCGGGGTGCGTCCACAAAAGCGCGTTATCGCCACTGGTCCATCAGTGCGGCTCCTGCGTGATTCAGGAGTAATCGATTTCTGCCGCCTATGTTCCCGTTACGCGAGCCGAGTTGAATCCATCGAATGCGGGCTCCGCGCTCCGTCAGGATCGGCGTTGTGGTCAGCATGCCGTCTGATTTGGCTCCCCTCTCGGATACCGGCCAAACCGCTGATGGTGGGGGGGCAGGCAAAAAGATCTCTCTCGCAGTCACGGCAATGGAGCCGCTTGAGGTTTGAGCAGGTTAGGAAGCTCATCGGATATATGGCCGAGTGCACGGGCCAGGCTCAATTTGGCCAAATTGTGGGCAAATATGCTGCTGATCAGGTCCAATTGCGCGTTGGCGACTGTTTGCTGCGCCTGCACGACCTCCAGCGTATTGACCACGCCGGCTTCCATGCGCAGGCTAGTCATTTGCAGCGTTTCCTGGCCCACCTGTAGATTCTTGCGCGCGACCTCCACTTGTCCAGCCGCGGCTTCGAGATCGAGATAGGCCTCGCGGACTTCGGCTTCGATCTGCCCGAGCGTGTCCTCAAGCTCTGCCTGGCGTTGCGCCAGCACGGCTTGGGCTTGACCGATGTCGCCTTCGGTTCGTCCGCCTTGCCACAGCGGAATGCTGACAGCGCCGGCAGCGGTGAAGGCTCCGTGCGATTGGGCGGGGTTGGTCCCGATCACTTCATAGTCGCCGTTGACTGAAACGGACGGCAGGCGCTCGGCGCGCGCGGCCGACAGAGCTTTCGCGGCGGCCTCCACCTGGGCTTGGGCGGCCTTGAGGTCGGCGCGCTGTTGTTTAGCCTGGGCCACCGCGGCATCCACGCTCTGGACCGGCGCAGGACTGAAGGAGAAGTTGTCCGCAAGCTGATAGTCGGCATTAGGCGGCAGCCCGGTGAGGCGCGCCAGATTGATCTTCTGCTTGGCAAGATCGTTACGCAGCGTAATGATCTGCTGTTGTTGAGTGAGCATCCGCACCTGGTTTTGGTCGACGTCAAGCTGCGCCAGCACGCCTTGTCCGTGTTGTTCAGTGGATTGATCGAAGACTGCGTTGGCAGTGACCAGTTGGGTTTGCGCGGCGTCCACGCGGGCTTGCGCAGCCAGCACCTGCAAGTAAGCGCCGCCCACCGCCAGAGTCACCAGGTCGCGCGCGTCCTGCATGCTGTACTGGCTGGCGCGGTCGGTGGCACGGGCGGAGCGATAGTTGTTGATCGTGGTCAGGTTCGCCACGCTCTGGCTGAGGCTGGCCTGGAGGGTGAAGTAGTTGTAGGGGCCCACAATCGTGGGAAAGTGGAAGCCAGGCACGCTGGGGATGCGCAGTCCGAACGCCGCCAGATCCGACTGCTGCACGGTTTCGCTGAGATTGCCGTTGATGTTCGGCAGCAGAGCGCTGCGGGCGACCTTCACCTGCGCACTGGTTTGACGAGCGTTCTGCGTCACTCCGATCGCGCCCAGGTTGGAGGCCAGGCCACGCTGGAGCGCCTCCTGAAGCGAAAGCTTGCCGGAGAATGGCATGGCCGTGGTGCTGCGCGCGCTGCCGCTGTAAGGTCCCGAAATCTGTACGCTGGGATTCAGCGTGTTGACGCTGGTGGTGGTGCCTGGCACGGGCTGTTCGGTGGCGCCGACCGAGCCGCCCTGGTTGTTGCGGCCTGAGGCCGGCAAACCAACCGCAGTTGTCCCCCCTGAAGATCCCCCGGGAGATCCTGCGGCCGATGGAAACTGTGCGAAGACACCACTTGCGCCCGCCAGCAGGGTCAGGAGCGCAAAGCGTGCAACGCACTCCACCGAGGGGACCGGGATGTGTTTCGTGACCCACTCCGTTTTGCGGGTATTCGTCAAGAACTCGCACAGGGCCGCCCGAGTCAGGCTGCGTTGTGCGCGCAGGTTTTTCAAAAGCACGTGGCTGCCGAAGGTTTTCATGGCGTTTCTCGTCATTTCGAAATCGTTGCCAACTTGCGCATGGTTGCCACCAGTTGTCGCTGTTGAGCGGCCGAAAGCACGGCCAACTGCTGTGCCTCGGCGCGTTGGGCGCGTGGCAGGGCCCGCGTAAACAGGCGGTCGCCGGCCTCAGTGCGTTGCACCCATTGCATGCGGCGGTCGCGAGGATTGCGCTGCCGGCGCAGCCAGCCGCGGCGCTCCAAGCCGTCGAGTACCGCCACCAGGGAACTGGGATCGAGGCCGCACAAATTGGCCATCTCATGCTGCGGGACGTTACCGGCGCCGGCAATGGCCAGCAGCCAGAACTCTCTTGCGCGCAGCTCCAGCGGCGCGAGGGCGCGATCCAGACGCTGACGCGCATCCAGCCAGATCTTCCAGTTGCAAAACCACAATCCAGGGGCGGCCGGCTCCCAAGCGGCCACTACCTTCGTGACAGTCGTCCTAGCGGCAGCGGAAGGCACGGCTACAATGTCCTCCGGAATAGCAGCGTTGCTCCCGCCAACACCACCACCGAAGTTAACGCCAGCGCGAAAACGTCGGTGGTGATCGCGGCGATGCCGACATCCTTGAGCAGCAGCGTGCGGAAGCCATGGACAGCATAAGTGAACGGGTCGCCTTCGGACATCCACCGCAGCCACTTGGGGAAGCCGGCGATGGGATAAACGGCGCCGCTTGGGAAAAACAGCAGCGTGTTCAGCACGCCGAAGATGGCGCGTGGCACCAGCGGGTCGCTGATCCGCGCCATGATAAAGAACATCATGCCGATCAGCGCGATGGAAGTGAGAATCACCATCAGGGTCAGATCCAGCAAGCGCATCGGTTGAAAGAAGTTGGGGACTTGGGCCACGGCGGCGCCAAGCACCAGGACTGTCTCTCCCGCCAGCACCGCCTTGATGACGCCGGAAAGGTTAAAGCCGAGAATCAACTCCCATTTGGTGATCGGAGTCACCATATAGCCTTCGTGCAAGCCGCGCGACTTGTCGTCGATGAATAGCATGCCTCCGCCGATCATGGCGGTGACGAAGATGGCCAGCGCCACCGAGCCCGGCAGCAGGTACTTGATGTAGTTGATGTAGGGATACACCTCGACCACGTCTAGCGCCGCCTGCGGCGGCTCGCGGGGCGGAACCTGAGGGGCATTGATGGACGCGACCAGATCGGACATCTGGGCCCCGACAGCGCCCGCCGACGAACGATCCGTGTTGTCGGTAATCAACGCTAAGTGTGGCTGGTGTTGTTCCAGCAGGTCGCGGGAATAGTGTTGGGGAATGATCAGCACCGCGCCCAGCAACCCCTTGCGCAGGTCGTTGAGCGCCGAGCCCTGGTCACCGTAATCGGTGGGCAGGAAAGTGCGCGCATTGGCGCCCACCGCGCGGAGACGCTCCAGTACATCCACCGATTCCGGACCCCGGTCCAGGTTGACCACGCCCAAAATGACGCCCTTGATGTTGCCGCCGAAGGCGTTACCCAAGATGATCAACTGCACCAACGGGAGCACCAGCGAGGCGAAAATCAACGCCGGGCTGCGCCGGAACTTGCGCATATCGCGCTCTACTAATGCCAAAGCTCGCATCATCGGGAGCTTCCTCTCTTTCGGCCGCCGGGAACCGCTTCGGCGATCTCGGTCAGCCCGTGACCGGTATAGTGCAGGAATACGTCATCCAGGCTCGTGGATTCCACCGACAGGCTTTTCAACTCGAGTTTGTGCTCGCGCGCCAGCTCGATCAACTCCTGCGCCGAAGCCGGGCCGCGGTCGCTGGAGATGCGATAGGTGGCCGAGCCCATCGCCCGCACCGACTTGACTGCGGGCAACGGTTCCAGATCGGCGGCGCCGTGTGGCAAATCTGGTTCGAACTGAATCTCGATGCGGCTGGCGCCAGGCACCGAGGCTTTCAGAGCCACCGGCGTATCCAGCGCCACGATGCGGCCGCTATCGACGATCGCGACCCGGTCGCAGAGGCGGTCGGCCTCGTCCATGTAATGCGTGGTGAGAAAGAGGGTGCGGCCCTGCTGGGAGCGCAGGTGTGTGATCATCTCCCACACCGAAATGCGCGAGACCGGGTCGAGGCCGGTGGTGGGCTCGTCCAAAAACAGGATTTGCGGATTGTGCACCATGCCCCGCGCGATCTCCAGACGCCGCCGCATGCCCCCGGACAGAGTGGAGGCCATGGCGTTGGCGCGGTCGCCGAGGCCGACGGCTTCGAGCAACTCCGCCGTGCGCTGGCGGCGCCGCGCCCCGCCAATGCCATATAGCCGGGCGTGAATCCCGATATTCTCGGCGCAGGTGAGCTCGGGGTCGCTGGTCATATTCTGGGGAATGACGCCAATGTTAGAGCGCACCGCGTTGGGGTCGCGATTAATATCGTGCCCGGCCACCACCGCGGTGCCGCTGGTTGGCGGCACCAGCGTCGTCAACATGCGAATCAGCGTGCTCTTGCCTGCGCCGTTCGGTCCGAGCAAGCCGAAGATCTCGCCGGCCTGGACTGTGAAGCTGACGTCATCCACCGCGAGCAGTGCGCCGAACCTCTTGCTGATGCCTTCGACGTCGATCGCAGCGCCATTCTGGAGTTGCCCTTGCTCTTCCATGACCGGTTAATCCTTCGCGCTACTCACCGGCGGAGGGGGCGGAGGCAAAGCTGGCACTGGAAGCATTACCCACGCGGTCATGCCTAGCGGGAGTTTCCCCTCGGGATTGGCCACTTTCACGCGTAGGGCCACCGTCTTGATATCGCGCTTGACGTCACCGACGTCGCGCTGGGTTGCAAAATCGGCTTCCACCGCCTTGTAGATCACGGGGCCGCTGATCTCGGTCCCCGATGGCAGGCGCACTCGCAAAATCTGTCCCATTGCGATGAGATCCGCGTAGGTTTCCTCGACGTCCGCATCCACCCACGTCGAGCTCAGGTCGAAGAGCGTGACGATCGGATTGCCCGGGTTTACAACTTCGCCCTGGCGCGCCGCGCGCAACGTCACAATGCCGCTGGCGGGGGCGAAAATCCTGGTCTGGGCAAAGCGAGCCGCAGCGGCCGCGGCATTGGACTCCGCCTGCGCCTCGGCCGCTCGCATCGCCTCGGCCTGCCGCTCTTGGACGGGGACTTGCCGTTGCTCCTGTTGGGCATCCGCCAGCGCTGCCTGCGCCGCTCCTACGGCCCGCTGAGTCGCTTCGGCCCCGGCCCGGGCCGCTGCCACCGCGCGTTGTATCGCATCGGCCCCGGCTTGCGCCGCCCGTTCATTGGCCTTGGCCGAGTCGAGATCGGTTTGGGCCGTAACCAGGTCCTGCGGCGGATTGACGCCTCTTTCGACCAGCGGCCGGATGCGGTTGAAGTTGTCCTGAGACTTGGCAACAGCCGCCTGGGTTTGCGCCACTTGCGCCTGGGCTTGCAAAAGTTGAGCATCGGACTGCGCGACCTGCGCCTGCGCCTGCTGCAATTGTGCTTGGGCTTGCTGCACCTGCGCGTCCGCCTGGCGGACTTTCGTGGGTAATGTTTGTTGCAGCAGCTCCGTTTGGGCGACCGACTGTTGCGCTGTGGCCTTGGCCTGCGCGATTGCGTGGCCTGCGGCTCCTTGGTCGGCGCGCAGCTCGTCCTGATCGAGTACGGCAATCAGGTCTCCGGCCTTAACCCACTGCCCGTCGTCCACCGCCAAGCTCACGATGCGGCCAGTGATTTTGCTGCCAACAACCACCTCGTTGCCATCGACGGTGCCGGTCAGCACCAGCGTCTGCGGACGCGGACGCTGCGTCCACCAGATAGCCACGGCGATGGCCGCAACCAGCAACAGAAGGATCACTCGTTTCATACCCAAAGACCTCGTCCCACATACATTGTAAATCCAATGATTTTGAAGTCAAATGAAAATCCATCCCGCGCTGCACGCGGCCCGGCCCAGGCGAGGGCTGGAATTCGACGTTGCGTCGGTAAGGCATGATCTCCTTCTCCAGCGGCATTCCGAAGATCTCTCCGGGAAGGCTGCCGGCATCTTCACCGCGTTCGCCGATCGCAGCAAGCTAGCGGTCAGCCGGCGAGGAAGCCTGCAACCCGCCGCGGGCGAACGGCTTCATGGCCGTGCGTGGCGCTCCGGAAACCACGGATCCGGGACTGCAAAACGATTACGATGTACTGGACGGCCAGATTTCAGGCCCAGGCGGGCTCGCTACCGAAAGGCGTGACATCCTGGCGAAGGTCGCGGCGGGCCAGCCTGTGAAGTCCGCCACCGCCCGGCGGCGAGACGCGGTAGACAGCAACGGTTTCCCACAACTGCCCCTTCACCAGGCCGCGCAGTGATCGGTTGATGGCGTGGCCAAGATGAGCGGCAATCAGATTACGATGACGGCCTTTGCTCAATTCCTAAAATTGGGTTTGTTGGGTTAGCTCGATGGCTATGTCGGCGTGCGTAAGTGGACAAGACCGCTTGCACGGCGAATTTCTTCCCGGCTGGCGCAATTTCCGCCCAGGAACCGCGTTGCGTTCCTCCGAAGCGGCGCTCCACGATGACCGCATCGTCGGAGGGATGCACTTTCAGGCGCTCCAGCCAGACGTCCGGAAACGCTGTCGGCAACTGCGTCAGGACTCCTGTACCCCATCCGGGCCGTCCACGACCGCGCCCATGGCCGGCGTCTCGTACCGGGGATGGTGGAACGTCGCCAAGGCGGCTTGCACGTCATGATGCACGGTTTCGGCGTCGATGTGCGCGTCGACCACGGCCGCTCGTCTTGCTTCAAGTCTTCACTGATCGCGGGCATCATACTTGCTTTGGTCCTTTACTGGTTGAGGCGCGAACCGGGGGTTACCCGCCCGATGGAGCGGATCTGTGGGACTTCCAAAATCCGGATGCCTGCGGGCGGCTGTTCGACCGCCAGCGCCATCGTCTGGACCATCTCATCCAGGCTGAGCAATCCCAGCCGTCGCGCCGATTCCCGCGTCGGCGGGAGTGCGCTCAGAACCCAATAAACCGGGGCAAGCAACAGCGGCCACCGGCGTCCCGGACCGACCACGTACCATGGCCGCAGGATCGTCGTATTCAATTCGGCTTCGCGAATCGCCGCTTCCACCTGCGATCTCACCGCAATGTACTCCTGCATTACCGGAGCAGGCTGGGCGACGCTCACGTAGACGAAATGACGAACGCCCGAATTGCGCGCGGCTTCTATGGCGGCCTTCGCGGCGGCCAGATCCACTATGCGAAACTGGGCGGCCTTGGAGGGATTCGGATGGCTGACGCCCACCAGTTGCACAAGAGTCTCGATCCCGGTGAGCGCGGCGCCGTAGGCAGCGGGATCGAGCGGGTCCCCTGCCACCGCCTCGCAGCCAGGAGGGACGCGGGTCTGCAGGAAATGTAGTCTGGTATCCGAAGCGGCTCCGCGAACCAACGCACGGACCCTGTGGCCACGCGAGAGGAGCGTTTTCGTTAACGTACGGCCGAGGAAGCCGGTCGCGCCACTGATCAGGACGTGAGCCACCGGATGTTGCTCGGACCTGTGGGGGGTGAGTTGCAGAGAAAGCGAGTAGTCGTGGTTCCCGATGGGGCCCTGCCCTACATTCCGTTCGACGCCCTCTTCGCCGCGGGGGGACGCCGGCTGATTGAGGATCACAACGTGGTTTCGGTGGTTTCCCTCTCAAGCCTAACTAAAGCTAATGCGGGACCGCACCAAAGGCCGCGCGCTGGCGCCGAAGCTGGTTGCTGTGTTCACCGATCCTGTGTTCGGCAGCGGCGATGAGCGAGTGACTGGGGGGAGTAAGACTGCTGCGGCCGCAGTCGACGGCGTGGAATCGACCAGTTCCGCGACTCCGGAAGTGACCAGGTCCGCAAACGATGTGGGACTCGCGAAGCTTGACCGGCTGGCGTCCACACGGCGGGAAGCTGCAGCAATCGCCGCGCTGGCTCCGGCAAAGACGCGGTTGGAAGGGTTGGATTTCGACGCCAGTCTGGCGGCGGTGAATGACCCGCACCTGGCGGATTACCGCATCGTGCATTTCGCAACCCACGGATTATGAACAGCCGCGATCCGCGTCTGTCAGGGCTC
The DNA here is from genome assembly GCA_036489835.1 of Bryobacteraceae bacterium. GTDB lineage: Bacteria > Acidobacteriota > Terriglobia > Bryobacterales > Bryobacteraceae > Palsa-187. The sequence continues at coordinate 36,643 of DASXEY010000022.1, forward strand.
GTCTTCTCGCTCGTGGACCGCCAGGGCCGTCCGCAAGACGGATTTCTGCGGGCTGGCGATGCGGCCAACCTGAAACTAGCGGCGGACCTGGTCGTGCTGAGCGCGTGCCAGACCGCGCTGGGCAAGGAGTTGCGCGGCGAAGGGTTGCTCGGACTCGCGCGGGCATTCATGTATGCCGGAGCGCCGCGAGTCATCGCCAGCCTCTGGCAGGTTGCCGATTCCGCTACCACCGATCTGATGACCAGCTTTTATCAATCGTTGCTGCGTGAGGCGCGTTCCGGCAAGTGAGGCGCTGCGGACCGCGAAGCTGCGTTTGCTGCGGAACCCGCTGCGGGCTGCGCCGTATTACTGGGCTGGATTCACGCTGGAGGGCGACTGGCGCTGAAAAAGAGCCGGATGGTTACCGAAATGCGATCTCGAACGGGAAGCTAGCCAAGGCGTGGCCCCGCGAGGGCACCCCGAGCCCCCGTGTTCCCGGTACCCGTGGGCTTCAATTGCGCGGCGGAGATGTACACCCGTGGCGCAGCAATTCAGCTCAGGCCCGGCTTTCCCCCAAGTCCTGGATTGTCGGCTATCCGGAAGCTACCTTTCCGCGGACTACCGATAGGGCACGAATCCGGGCGTTTGGGCTTTTTCGTTAAGAAGTTTTGCGGCCTGATGTCAGAACTTAACAGGAACCAAAACAGCCGCACTTTTGGGCAATCGACCGCCGTTCCGCTCCTACTTCGCGAGAAAATCCTCGATCATCTTCAGCGAATCTTCGAGTGCTTTCAGATTTCGTTCGCTGCTGCTATCGTTCCCGGCGCTGATCGCGAGTCTGGCTGCCTGTGCATCCGCATTCAGACGGGCGGCCGCGGCCGTGACGGCGGCAGGCAGGACGGTACTCGCAGGGGCCCCTCTGGTTTGATACGGAGCCAGACCCGCCCTGGCCCGGGTGATCCGGTTCACGTCTGCGTTCAAGCGCTTTTGAAATTCGAGGCGATTCGTCGCCGCATTCGGCGCTACATTCGGCGCCGTCCCCGCCGGCTGTGCAGCGTTGGAAGGCTGCGGCGCAGGAACTCCCCTGTTTGGGGGCGTCACATTTCTGGGAGCGCCTGGCGGCGCCGGACTGGCGCTCTGCTGCGCGGGTGGCGTCGCATCGCCCAATACCGGCATCACGCCGTCGATGGGCGCGTAGATCTCCTCACGGATGGTTCGGTACGGTTTGCCGCCGATCTCCGTGTGTTGCTGGGCGAGCTGGTGCACCAGGCCTCCAGGAACCTCATCGCTCCGCCACGTTTTCGTGAACGTCATCGGATCGTTGGCGCGAGCCACCGATTCCCATTTGGTGGCGATCTTTCTACCATTGATCACCAGTGTCTCTTCGCCCGTCGTCGTCGAGCTGTTATCTTTCGGGTCCGGCGATTTCCTGGCCGGATAAATGAGCCGGTCGGGCTCCGACTGACTCGGTTGCCCGTTCCTTGGAAAAAGAGTTGACGTGGCGGTCACGATGGCTCCTTTGTCGTCGACAGAATCCAGGTGCATCGTGATGCGCGAAATGAGGGTGCGCGTATACTGGTCGGTGCCCGGGCTGGCCTCCGACAATAGCCGCGACTCTAGAACCACTTTCGTTCCCGGAGGAAACTTCTTCCAGGCGAGGTACTCAGGCCCATCGACCGTGGCCGGCATTGCGCCGCTAAGCCAAGCGGGCTGGGATTCGCGGAAATTCGCGCTCGCCTCCGTGGAGTCCAGAACCTTGAGTTGCCGGACACTCAGAATGCGCACGCCGGCGCCCAGGCCCCAGCTCTGAACATCGCCCTGAACCTCTATAGTCTTGCCGGTCAGACCGGCAAAATTGTTGCCGTAGCTGGATTGCAGCATGTCTGGGTAGGGAGAGAATGCCACAAAGCCATCCGCGCGCGCGTCTTTGAAATGAATGGTGGCGTACTGCGGAGTGCCATGCGTATCGACATCGACGCCGGCAACGGTGCCGCGGACGATTACCGGTTTTCCCACCCAACGGGGATCGTAGGAGGTCGCGCGGAAATGTGCCACCTGGCCGTCCGGAATGGCCGCTTTGGAATCCTTCAAAAGCGCCTGGAACCAGAAACGCAAGGGTTGATTTTGGGGGTCCCCCGCGATCTTGCCTTCGGAATCTTTGGGGATGTCTTTCAGCTTCCCTGCCGCGGCCAGAACGTTCGCCTCGCCATATTTCGCCACCAGCTGGTTATAAACCGACAAGGCCTTGTCCCAGTTATCTTTCATACTGAACGCGGCGGCCGGTTGCATGGTCAGCAGTATGTTGGGATCGAAAGACAGCGCTATCGCATACGCGCGGGGGCTGCTTTTCGTCACCTTGCTCAGGAAGAGATAGTACGGGTTCGGCGACGGAGACGCGACGAATTCGCCGATCTCGACCGCGGAGCGCGTGGCCAGCCCGCCCACGGAATTCTTCGGCGCCTGTAATGTCGCAGTTGCGGCCGCCAAAACCTCGTTCGTGCCGAACATGTCTTTTTGCGCGAAAAGATCGTAGAGCTTCCTCGTCGCCGCGACAGGGTCGGGCAGATCGTCCTGCTTGTTCTGGCCTAGCGCCCAACTGACATCCGCTTCCATTTGGCATTTGATGTAAACGTCGGGGTGCTTGATCAACAACTTGGTAAGATCCACGCCGCTCGACATAAGCTCCGCCCAGTTTCGGGCGTTCTCGTAAGCCTTGCGCCAGTTCGAGTCATCCTGGAGCGTGTCGATCAGCAGGCTCGGGTTGGCCGAAGGCTCGTTCAGCATTTTGGCGACGAACTGCATCAGGTTTTGCGCACCGTCCACTACAGAGCTTCCAGAGGGAGGTTTTTTGTCTTCCGCCCGGCGCATCGCGGCAATCCACCGCGCAAACAGAGGCTTGGCGTAGGGCCGGATGCCGCCATCGATGGTGTCGGGGACCTTGTCGAGGTCTTTCAAAGCAGTATCGCCGCCCAAAATCGCCAGGGCATTGCCCGCCTTCACGAACGCGATGTTCATGGCAAGGCTGGTAGACATTGCCAGGTAATACGCGTCTTTCTGGCGAAGCGCCCGACGGAAGTCCAGTTCGGCCTGGTCAATTCCGGGACCGCTCGGCCACAGCGCAAAGTAACGCTTGCGGGCGGCGTCGATTTTGGCGTTGTCCTTGGCGAAGACGTCGTCCAGACTGGCCTTCAGAACCTGGGCGCCAGTTTCCAGGCAACTCGGCCGGCCATCCGGCCTGAGCGGAGTCGGATTGCAAGGGCCCTGGCCGAAAGCAAGGGATGCGCTCAGGACCAGCGTTGCAGAAGTCAGCAGGAAGTGTCTCATTTCATTCCTCCGAAAGTCTCATTCTACTTGTTGCGCGGCGCTTTGCACGGCGGCGCCGCCGCCATTCGGCGCTGGATTTCCGACTCGCTGGGATCGAGCGGCCCATAACCCACCAGGGGAGTCCACTGATGAACATAAATATCCGGCGGCGGCTGCGACTTGTTGGTGCGCGCAAACCTCCATTGGAAATTGAGTGTGCTCCCAAGCCTACCCAGGATCTGCATCGTCGGGAGCGGCTTGGTCATGCCGAAGTGCACAGCCGAAGCGACGATGGGCCGGTAGAAAAGGCCCTTGCAATCGCCCACACATTCGATGACAGAACGCCCGACGACTCCGTCCTGCCGGCCAGGCGCAGTTCCTTGCGTTCCGCCGGAATCCCACGCCACGCGACCCGAGCCCACACACAGGAACTTTTCCTTTTTCATCTGGTCGGCCACCTCGTCGACTGGTTCCCCGTCGTGCACCGTGAAGGGAGGGTCATACCAGGCTGGAACCAGGTACTCGAAGTCCGGACTATACGAGGCATTATCCAAATAATTCGTGACGTTCGTCGCACCTGCCAGCGTTTCGGGGCGCTTCGGGTCGCGGGGCGCCACCAAAGTGGGCGGCTGATCCGGCAAGGGAGGCAGTTTCTCTCCGCGCGCTACCATATCCACTTTGTCGCATTTAGTATTCAGCATCCGTGCGGTTATTCTCCCGGTCTGCGCGTTGAATGTCCCCTCGATGCCAAGCGCCTCATACACCGCCGGGTGGTGACTCACCCACGGTTCGGGCTCGAAGTGGAAGCTCCCGGTCTTTTCGTCATACGTGCCCTTCAATCGATAGCCGGTGGTTTCGACGCCGTTGAAAGAGTGGAAAGACATGTTGATGCTTGCGGTAACCCCCTCATCCGGATCCGCGACTCCCAGCACGCCCATCACAGGGGAGGCGAAGAATTCGAATTCTCTCCAGGCGCCGCCGCAGTGATAGCGTCCGGTGAACCGTTGAGAGACGAGGCTTCGGTTATTCTGCGCGAAGGCGGGCATAAGCGCGACCGTCAGTAAGAAAGCGGCAAGGCGCATTTGCGTTTGATCTCCTCCGTTGTGTCCAGTATAGGCCCTGGCTGCTGTTTTCTGAATGATTGCGGAGTCGTGATAGTCTTCAATTACCAGCTCTGCTCGCCGCCGGAGAATCCGTTTCCGGGCTGGAAGGACGATTTCGAATATGGCGCTAAAGGCTGTTGTCCGCTTCACCTTCTGCGTATTGTTGCCCGGCGTTGCGCCTCTTTACGCGCAAAACAAATATTCCCAAGCCGTCTCCATCGACGATGGTGAATTTCTCGGCGCGGTTAAGGAAGTGACCCTCGATCTGCACTCCGACGATTCACTGGGGCAATACATCCCTTTAGCCACGCAGCGGAATGAAATCGTGAGGGCCCTCGCGGGCTATGGAATCACCGTGCGACCGAACGCGCCGGTCACACTCGCCGTTACGGTGACAAGCCATCTTCCGGTGATCGAGTTCAGGGATGCCAACACCAACGCGGTCGAAGATAAATCGGTGGTCCACGGGATCTATATCAATGCGCGGTTCTTTATGAGAGCCGCGGCCCTCCGGAATGGAAAACTTCATCTGGTGTGGGCCGCTCCCGAGACTTGTTTCTCCGGGAACACTCTGGCGGAAGACAACTCCATGCGAAAGCTGCTGCTTGGAGATTCGACGCTACAAGACAATCAAAAGATGTTTGTGAGCGTTGTCGGAGATTGCCTCAATGCCCTCGCTCCTCAGCCGCCCCCGGAGCCGACATCGCTTCAGGGACTCCGTGCGTTGGCGGCGGAGCAACAGGGACCTCCTCCGGCTGAGCCGCCGTGGGTCGTGAGTTCCTGGACGGAGAAGGCCAAGACAGCCGTGGACGCCGAGTTCGTGCGGATCATGAGTCCGGGTGCACCGGTTGACAAGACCCCGATCGAAGGGCTCTCCGACGCCCCGGAAATTGAGCTCGATCCCCATTTCGAACACGACGACTGCAAGGCGGATGCCGCGTGGCGGAGCCGGTGGACGAGCGTCTTTCAGCGCATGCATTGGACCGATGCGCAACAACCGCCGACCCTCTCGTTGAAACACTCTTTCAGTTGTGTTTACGCCTATGGCGCACCGCCGCGCTACTTCGCGCTGTCCGATAGCATCTTCCTGAAGGAAGCGAACGTGGTGTTCCAACTCAATGGCAGAGTGGTCCGCAAGTGGACCAGTCTTGTTACGGCGCATCATGAGCAACTGGCGCTGGAGGACGGGCTCGCTAACCTCTTGGATAATTTCTTACCCCAGAATATCCGGGACTTCCAGTACCTCCTGACCGATCTGCGTCTTGGGGATTCCGCTGACGTCCCGCCGGTCCGATGAAGAAGACTTGCATCATGGCCGTCGTGTTGGCGATGACGGTGTCTGGCGCCTTGGCGCAGGCGGCCGCGAGCCGCAACTGCCCTGTGCCGCCGGGGGCAGTCAATGTTGCTCTTCCCTCCGGGCTGCCGCCTGCATTGCGTGGGGTTATGGGCGATATTGCTTTGCCGGGCGAGCCGTTTGACTCAAGCGACGTATATGTCAAGGGGCACAAATATCGCCGCTACATCTTCGTCTGGAATGCCGGCGCCCGGTGGATCGCAGCCATCGAGCAGGGAGGCATAGCGCTCCGCACGGAGGTCCTGGCTTACAACCTTGGCAAGGACGGCAAGACCGCCACCTGGATCAACAAAGGCGCCGAATTTACGAACGACGTATGCGGGGCTGCGACCAAGCTCGCCGGACGCTGAAATCGGAACAGCCCCTTGAAGAACGCGGTGCATGATTGTGTCCCTCCGGCCTGACTGTTGATAGGGGCTCCCCGGAACCCGTCCCGGGAAGGCAGAATCTCTCCATCCGGATCCGTTATCGTACGAAGGAGGCCTGGCCGCAAGATCCGCCAACTGTTGCGCCCAATCCAGGACTTTCCAGCCTCCTCTGGCGGGAGATGCGCGCTGAGCGCCCTGCTTCGATTACCTCCCCGGCGCCGCAGCCCCAAAGCCGCAACCAACCCATCTATGCTGCCTAGGAGAACCCATACCGGTGCAAGACGAACAGGAGATCAATTACTCGCACGCGGCGGCCAAATCCAATCCTACGAAAATTCAGCAGGCGCAGACGGCTGCTGAATCAGCGATTTAACGTCCGCGGAGGTCGTATGTTTGCAAATAATTCCGCGCTCGGCGCATTTGCAGGGCCGGCCCCGTTTCCTGTGTGGGATTGGTGAT
>DASXEY010000030.1:0-135368 GCA_036489835.1 Bryobacteraceae bacterium
GTTCGCGCGTTTCGCGATCTGCCGATCCGGCGCAAGCTGGTGCTGATCATTATGGGGATCACCACGGCGGCCCTGCTGCTCTCCGGAATCGGCCTTATCGTGATGGATTCCTTCTATTTCCGAAGCTGGCTGGAACGCGACCTGGGAGCGCTGGGACAGATCATAGCCGACAACAGCACAGCCGCGCTGGCTTTCAACGATCCGCATGCGGCTACGGAGACACTCGCGGCTCTACGGGCCAGGGCGCATATTGCCAGAGCATGCATCTACAGCCTGGACGGGACTACTTTCGCCCGATACGCGCGCCCTGGCACATTGGCCACATGTCCTCCGGCAGAGGCGGGGCGGGTAGTGCGAGTGACCGGGGACGAATTGCTGGTCTCTCAACCCGTTCTTCTCAGCGAACGCCGGATCGGTTCCCTAGTACTGGTCTACGACCTGGACGAAATTGCGGAGCGAAGGAATATCTACGGCGCCAGCATCCTGGCTTTGCTGGTTGCGTCCAGCCTGCTCTCTTTTCTGCTTTCGTCGAAACTTCAGTCGGTGATCGCGGCACCCATCTCCCAGTTGGTCGACGCAACAACGTCAGTCCGCAAGACCGGAGACTACGGCATCCGCGCGAACAAGGTTGGCGATGATGAACTTGGGGTGCTTGTCGACAGATTTAACGAAATGCTGACGACTATCGAGTCCCGGGATGCTACTCTCAGGAGCGCACTTCGGGACCGCGGAGCGGCGCTACGGGAAGCTGAGCATGCGCGGGAGCGATTCCATTTCATGGCGGAATCGATGCCGCAAAAGATTTTTACGGCAAATCCGCAGGGCAGCGTGGACTATTTCAACCGGCAATGGACAGAATTCACCGGCCTGTCTTTCGAAGGTAGCGCCTGGAACTGGATCGATTTCGTTCACCCCGAAGACGAGCTTCCCACCCTTCGCGCCTGGAGCGAATCGATCGAGACAGGGCAAACTTTTCACCTGCAACACCGGTTCCGGCGGGCCGACGGCATCTACAGGTGGCATTTGAGCCGCGCGCTGGCCATGAAGCGGCCGGACGGGAACATTTCGATGTGGATCGCCTCCAGCACCGAAATTCATGAGCAGAAGGAAAAAGAGGAAGAGCTCCGCCGCGCCAACGACGACTTGCAACAGTTCGCCTATTCCGCGAGTCATGATCTTCAGGAGCCGATTCGCAACGTGGTGGTCTACAGCGAAATCATTTCCAGACGGTACGGCAGCCTGGTGGATTCCGATGGGCAGATGTTTCTCGGCTTCCTGATGGAGGGGGGGCGCCGTCTGGCGAAGCTGATTCAGGATCTGCTTGCCTACACCCGGGCGGCAGCTATTCCGGGCGATGTGGCGCCTGTCGATTCGAACGTTGTCCTGGAACAAACGCTTTCCAGCCTGGCGGAGTCGATTCGCGAAACTGGCGCGGTTGTGACTTACGATCGGCTGCCCGAGGTGTTTATGGGCGAAGCGCACCTTCACCAGCTCTTTCAGAATCTGATCGGAAACGCCCTCAGATACAGAACCGAAGCGGCCCCGCGAGTCAAAGTTTCAGCCGTTGCCCTCAACGGAGCCTGGCGCTTCTCCATTCAAGACAACGGCATTGGAGTCGACCCTCAGTATAAGGAGAAAATCTTTGGAGTTTTTAAAAGGCTCAATCATGAACACAACGGCGGCACAGGCATCGGTTTGGCGATTTGCAGGAGGGTCGTCGAGATTTATGGCGGACGAATCTGGGTGGAATCCGAACTCGGGAAAGGCGCCACCTTTTTCTTCACCATCCCCTGGCACACCCGTGAAGTCCGAGCCAGCCAGACTGAATCTGCTGCTGGCTGAGGACAACCTTCCCGACGCGCTGCTGGTCAAGGAGGCGATTCGGATCGAGGGGCTGGCGCTCGACGTGCATCACGTGTCCGATGGCAAGCGGGCGATGGATTTTATCGCCAAGGCCGAAGAAGACCCTACCGCTCCTTGGCCGCACCTGATGTTGCTGGACCTGAATCTCCCAAAGGTGGAAGGGATCGAAGTGCTCCGTTGGCTTCGCTCTGGCGGCAAGCGGACGCAAATCCCGGTAATCGTGATCACTTCGTCGGACTCGCCAAAGGATCGGGCGGATAGCGCCAGCCTCGGCGCCACCTACTTCCGCAAACCTATCAGCTATGACGAATTTCTGAAGATCGGCCCGGCGCTGCGCGAATTCCTCAAGAACATGGGCGCTGCCGGCACATAAGCTTTGAACGGCTACGGCATTCACTCGGAATGAATGCGTGAACAAGCCGCCAAAAGCCTCCAGCTCCACGGAAAGAAGCGGGCCTGAAGACTCCTCCTCCTGGAGCCGTAAAGACGAGTCCGTCCTGTCTGGCGATGCAGGCCTTTCGGACTGCTTTTGCGTGCCAGGCGCTTTCCCGTCTGGAGAGCCCGGAATCGCCGCTTCGCCCTGAGAAATCCGGCTCTCCGCGGGAAATAGCCATCCCGCAGCCGGGTCACCCAAGGGTCTCTCGCCTCAGCCGCTAAGAACAGCCCGCAAAACGGAGCTTGGGTCGCGGCCACCAGCCGAGTTTGTTCCTTTCGGAACTGAGGGCCCGCGACCGGCCCTTTGCGGCTAGTTAGTGACCGGCGGTCTGGGCGGCTCCGGGCCCCGCCTGCGCGACGGGCCCAACTGCGCCGCCGTGCAGATGGCAAATGGCGACAGGCTGTGTTCCGGCGATGAATACTTCGCTGCGCACCTTCGGACAGTTCGGTGTCGCCAACTCTCCGGTTTCTGCATCGATCTGGACGGTGACGACGCCACTGGGAACCGCAAATTCATGCACGTTCCGGTACTCCGGATGCTGGTGCGCCCGCTTCATGAATTCTGTCCAGATGGGCAGCGCGCTCCGCGCTCCCTCAAGTTTGAGGTCGCGGTTATCGTCGAACCCCACCCAGACGACGCAGATCAGCTTTGAGGTGAAACCGGCAAACCAACCGTCGTGGGACGTTCCGGTCTTGCCGGCGGCCGGCAAATAGAATCCGCGTGCGCGAACCGCAGCGCCGGTTCCGGAGTTCAACACTTCCTCCAACATGCTTTCCATGACATAGGCAACGCGAGGATTGATGGCCGGCTTCGGCTCCGGGCGCCATTCGAATATCGAAGCCGAATGCTGGCCGCGGATAGACCGGATGAAGCCGGCCTTCAGACGGTTGCCGTTGTTCACGAAGATCGTATAAGCGCCCGCCATTTCAAGCGGCGTGACGTCATACGATCCGAGCGCCATGGATGGGGTCGCCTGAATGTTCATATTCAGTCCGGCCGCCCGCGCAACGCGCGCGACCTGATCGTAGCCAATGGATTCGGCGACTTTCACGGCCGGAACATTGAGGGAGTGAGCCAGGGCGTACCGGAGAGTCACCTCGCCGGCATACTGCTGATCGTGGTCCGCCGGATCGTAAGGCTGTCCCTGGAAATAGAAAGTAGTGGGTTCATCGTCCACCGTGCTTGCTGCCGTAAAGGCCTGACCTCCTTCTGCCGGCGCGGCGCCAAGGGCCGCGGCGTAGACAAACGGCTTGAAGGAAGACCCAGGCTGGCGTTTCGCAGTGGCATGGTCGAACTGACTTATTTCGTAGCTGCGGCCGCCGACCAGCGCTTTCACTTCGCCAGTCTGCGCGTCCAAAGCTACGAGAGCTGCCTGCACCGGCGGCACCCCCCCGCTTGCATATTCTTTGGATCGCCGCTTCCATTGTTGATCCGTTTCCTGAATACCCAACCGGACTGCCTCCACCGCGTCCCTCTGGAGGTTCATATCCAAAGTGGTGTAGACGTGAAAAGCATTGTTCTGAAAATCGCGATCCTGAAAACGGCTTTGCAGGGTCTCGTTTACCAGGTCGATGAAGTACGGGGCTTCGCTCGACTCCCCTTCCTCCCGAGCAACTTTCAGCGGCGACGCGGCGGCCTCTTCGTAGTCGTGCTGCGTGATGTATCCGTTCCCGCGCATCGCTTTGAGGATGGCGTTGCGCCTCGCCTTGGCGCGCTCCGGATAACGGAAAGGATTCCTCGCATACGGAGCTTGAATCATCCCGGCCAGCAATGCCGCATCCGCGATTGTCACTTGACTCAGATCCTTGCCGAGATACAACCTGCTTGCTTTCCCGAACCCGTGAATACTGAAGCTCCCCATGTTGCCCAGATAGATGGTGTTGGCATAGTCCTCAAAGATCTGCTTCTTGGTGAGCGTGTGCTCCAAATGAAGTGTGATCAGAAGCTCAGGTATCTTACGACGCCAACCGCGCTCCTGCCCGAGCCAGACTGTTCGCGCCAGTTGTTGCGTCAGTGTCGAGGCTCCCTGGGACCTCCGCCGCTCCTTCAGATCCACCCACGCTGCTCGAAGAATGCCGGCTGGATCGAACCCCCAGTGATGAAAGAAGCGCTTGTCTTCAGCGGATAGAACCGCGTTCACCAGCACCTTCGGGATTTCGTTGAACTGAACCAGGAGTTGCTTCTCGCGGCTCTGATCGAAAACGTTGGTGATCGCCTCCGGCTCCAATGGAAGCTGAGCCAGGTTCGCATGCTTGCTCCCTGACAGGATTCTGGCGATGCGCCCCCCTTGAAACTGAAGCTCGGCGCCCGTTTGGATGTAAGCATCAGGACCCGGGTGTATCTGGAGCGCCTCCCCGCGCTCCTGATACCACCCCAGCCTGTTGCTGCTGGATTGAGAGTATCCGGAGCGCCGCAGGTAAGATGCGACCTCATTTGCACTAGCATCCTCGCCCAGCGTCACTGTTCGAGGCGCGGCGTAGATCGTTGAAGCGCTCTCATGGATCCCAACTCGCAGTTTCTCGTCGACGAGCTTTGCGTATTTCAGATAATAGAAGGTGAAAACCCCCGCACAAGCGGTGGCGATGCAAAGAGAAGCTAAGATAAGATACCTGAGCCGCGGGCGGGAGACTAAGCTGCTGGGGACCCACATAAAGTCTGACGTTTTTACCGCAGCCACGGCAGCTCTTGCAGATACAAGTGCCGTCGATCGTCGTCAGCAAAATGAGTGCGTAGCCTTCTCTCCAAAATCATGGCCCTCCACGGTTTGGCTAAAGCAACTCGGCGACCAGTCTCGGAGCGGCTGCGAAAAACCATGGACCGCCCGCTCCAAAACCTCATGAATCTCTCCAGTCCTTCCGGCTTTGGCACAAGGGTTGCCTCTTGTTACCATTCGTCGTCGGGAGTCGAGCTCACGAACGCCCGTTCGGCTGTATATTGCGCCAAATCAGGCGGTTCGAACGCGGTCTGCATTCGCTAAGCTTCGATTCACGAAAAATCCAGCAGGATATTGTCACACCTTTGGAGACCGAAGCCCGTTCCAATGGACCAAAGCCTGGCAATTCCTCGACGGGATCCCGCGGAAGCCCTCTTGAAGGTATTCCCGGCGGGTCTGAGAACGGGCTGCGATAGAGCTTCAGAAGTTCAACGTGGACCGTAGTGGAATTGTGGCCGCCCAAGCTCAAAAGCTCCCAGGTCTGGCGCCCTGCCGGTGAAGCCGTCGGTGATGGTTGGGAGTTCCATTCCCGCGTCGATGGCCGCCGAACCGGGTCGAAGGGCGAAGTCGAAGTTGTCGGGCGTGTACACGCGTTGGGGATCGGTAGGGTCGGGCTTCGACACCCGTGCGAAGACGTCGTAATCGACCAGGACGCTGTGCTGATCCTGACCGGCGGCCGCACTGTAGTCTCGCAGGCTTGCGTACTGGCGTTGGACGGGGTTCTGGCCGAACGCGGCCGCAACTCCGAACGCGGGAGAATTCCACTCGAACGAATCGGCCTTGCCTGGATTCGGCCGAAAGCCATTGTAGTCGGAGCTGGAGTAGTTGGTATACGTCGTGACTGCGAATACCGGATCGAAGGCGCCTTGCGCCAGGAACAGATTATTGCGGTACTGCTGGTTAGACGCTGGGCCCGCGCGCCCCTCGCCGATAATCGTGTTGTTGTACGTCAAAATGCCGGAGGAGCCCTCGATATATTTCAGCGACCCGGTGGGCGCGTTGTAGATAAGGTTCTGGTAGAAGTAGACGGGCCCTCCAAACATGGGTTGCACGCTGAGCGCTCCTGATGCCGAGTTGAAGCAGCGGTTTCGAAAGATCCGAATGTTGCGCGCCCCGCCATCGCTCTCAAAGCAGTTGTCGCCCATATTGAGGATGTCGTTGCCATAGAAATCGATCGCCAGAGGAACGCGGTCGGGAATGTCGTTCGGCGCGCCGTCCGGCGTGCCGTAGGTGGCGACGTCAACGCCATCGTGCCAGTTGGCGATGTGGTTGTACGCCACCACATGGCCTTGCCCATAGACCTTGATCGCGTATTCCGACGTAAGCAGCTCAGGGAATGCGGGAAACTTGTCCCACGGTGAGCCGATCCATCCCATCATCTTATTGGGATCGTGCCGGCCAATCAGCGTGTTGTCCGCGATATAGAAATTCTTGGAGCCTGACCAGTCGTCTTGGACCACACGTCCCACGTCGTACACTTTGGAGCGCTTCAGAGTGAACCCGCTTGCGCCTGCGATGCCTTTAATGCCCAGCAGAAACGCGACATTGGTATTGCGGACGGTGATGCCTTCGAAGTACTGATAACTGCCGCCCATCAGGTTGAACAGATTCTGGCAGCCGTCTCCGTCGAAGATCGCTTCGCCGTCGCCCGCGGCCTTTATCGCGATGGGCTTTCCCGGTGTGCCGCTCTGCGTCAGGTAGTACGTGCCGTCGAAGACGTTGCCCATCGCCAAATATCCCGGCCGGGGCGCGCCATTCATGTAATGGAAGCGGTCGCCCACATAAAGGCCCGCGTGGACAAGAATCGTGTCGCCCGGCTGAACTCGCGGCGGGTACGCATTTTCGTAATCATAATGCGCCAACCCGGTGTAATACGCGGCCATCAACCCGGTAAAGGCCGGCTCCTGTTTCGGCCCCGTCCATCCCACCGGATAGACGTGATAAACGTGTCCGCCATCGGCCGGTTGCGGTTCGCTACGCGTGCGCAGCGTAACCGTCTTCTCCGCGATGCCGATAACTCCATCGGGATCTGAGAGCACAAAGCGGCATTCATAATCGGCGCCGGGGTCGAGATTCAGAATGCTGCCCGCGAACATGTTGGCTGCGGTATAGCGGAACAGAGGATATCGGGCTGGATCGTTGGCGGCGTTCGGCCCCGGCGCCGTGCCGATTTCCTCGCGTTGCAGCCGCATAAGAGGCAGCGCGGGACGCCAGTTCGATTCCCCCGTCTTCCTGTAGGAGACTTCGACCTTCGCGTTGCGATTGTCGTCGCCGTTGATCCGCCAGTCAAAGCCAAGAGAAACCAACGTTGGCGGCTCAGCCATGAATTCTCCGGCCGTGGTCGACATTTGCGCGGAAGCAGCGCCAGCAAATATCAGGCAAAGCGTAGCGAGAAGCCCGCGGCTTTGGAGGAACTCGCCCGCAGAACGGAGCTTGGCTCGGCGGATGCTTGCGGAGTTCTTGAATGTTTGGAGGGTAGAGCCGGCCCTGCGCGGGCTCTCTGGCAGAATCATTCCCATATTCTATTACCGCCGTCCAGCATTCTATTGGAGCGATATACTTCGGAGATGCTGTTCACAACCGTGTTGAAGATTTCCGCCGGCGCGAGTCTTGTTGCCGCGATTGCGTGCGCTCAGGCGACTCCTGTAATTCAGTTGCAAAACCTGGCGCATACCACCGAAAGTCTCGACAAGACGGTGCCGTTTTACCGCGATGTAATGGGCTTGCCGATGAATGGAGCCCGCGACCCGCTGACCCAGCAGCCTCAAAAGCTGGATGAGGACATGTCGAAGTTCACGGCGACGAAAGGCATGAGCTTTCGCGGGGCGACGTTCCGCATTCCGAATGCGGGCTTTGGGTTTGAGTTGACGGAGTTCACGGGCGGGCCACGCAAGCCGGCGCGGCCGAACCTGCAGGACATCGGAGCGGCGACGCTTGTCTTACAGGTACGGGACATCGACAAGGTGCTGGCGAAGGTAAAGGCCTCGGGAGCGGCCATCGTGACGGCCGGAGGCCTACCTGTGAATCCATCCGGAAATCCGAACAGCAAGCTGCGTGAGATCGTGGTTCGAGATCCCGACGGCTTCTTCATTGAATTGCAGCAGCCGGATCCGGTGCCCGCCTCCGTGGCGGATGGGACCGGCGACATTCTTGGCGCGTCCGTGCAGTTTTCGATTGAGGATTCAGCTAAGACAGTCGCGTTCTTGCGCCAGGCGATCGGATTGAACGCGCAGCCGACGGGCGCGTTGGGGACCAATCCAGTGGTAGCGAACCTCATCGGTTTGCCAGGAGCGCAATGGCGGATCACGCATGGCAGCATTCCGGGCACGGCACTTGATTTTGGACTCATCGAATATGCCCGCGTGCCGCGCGCGAAAGTTCAAACGGGGGCGGAAGATCCAGGATCGCCCGCGTTCACGATGGTGGTGCGCGATATTCACGCGGCCGTCGATCAATGGACTAAGGCCGGCGGCACCGTGGCGAGCACCGGCGGCAAGCCGATCGTGCGCGCGAACGGCGTGGGCAACGTGTTCGTCCGCGACGTCAACGGCTTGATGTGGGAGTTAATTCAGCGCGCCGCACAATAGCTTCGCGAGCCATCAATCGGGTTGATGATTCCAATCAAAACGCGAACGTGGACTTCAAAACCCGTGCGAGCTATCCTAGCCATGCGCTGTCGCGCCGATAATCGTCTTCGCATTCAAGATTCAGGAGACAGGATGAGATTTCCAATTTGGAGAGCTAGCTTATCAATGCTGGTTCTCGTGGTTAACTGCGCGTTTAACTGTGCGGCTCAGCCGCAGAGGCTGGGGACCGAGTACGGGATCTCGGCGTTTGAGCGCGAATGTACAAAATGCCACGGCAACGCCGCAGTCGGCCGGGCTCAAACCCCCGCCGCCATTCGGCAAATGTCGCCCGAACGGATCTACGCCGCGATCACCACGGGAAGCATGCAAACCCAGGCAGCCAATCTGACGGACGAGCAGAAGCGCCGCGTCGCGGAATTCATGGGAGGCCGGCCCTTGGGAAGCGCGGCACTAGGGGATGCTAGCCAGATGCCGAATCGCTGTGGGGCAGGGAACTCGATGCCAGATCCGTCGAAAGGTCCCGCGTGGAATGGCTGGGGTGTCGATGCGCGGAACACGCGGTTCCAAAGCGCCGAGGCCGCCCAGCTAACGGCTGCACAAATCCCTAACCTGAAGCTCAAGTGGGCATTTGGATTTCCTCTGGGTGTTTCAGCCTTTGGACAGCCTTCCGTCGCGGCCGGCCGCGTGTTTGTCGGGTCCGACACCGGCTTTGTATATTCGCTCGATATGCACACCGGTTGCGTGTATTGGTCTTATCAGGCCAAGGCTGGGGTGCGGACGGCGGTTACAATCGGACCGGTTGGCGCAGCCAACTCATCGCGCTACGCGGTCTACTTCGGCGACATGCAGGCGAATGTCTACGCGGTGGATGCGACTTCAGGAGCACTACTATGGACCAAGAAGGCGGAGGATCACTTCGCCGCCCGCATCACGGCAGCCCCCACACTTTACGAGGGCCGGATCTACGTGCCCGTCTCCACTTCCGAAGGCTTCTCAGCGTCAGCCCCCGATTACCCGTGTTGCACGTTCCGAGGAAGCGTTTCCGCATTTAACGCCGCGACGGGTGCGGTGGTCTGGAAGACTTACACCATCGCTGAGCCTAAGCCGACCAAAAAGAATTCCATCGGCACCCAGCTTTGGAGTCCCTCTGGAGTTGCGGTTTGGAATTCTCCCACGGTCGATGCCAAAAGGCGCGCCATCTACTTTGGGACCGGCGATTCGGCAACCGAGCCTGCGCCCGAAACATCGGATTCCATCATGGCCCTGGATCTCAACACGGGCAAGGTGCGCTGGGTGTTTCAAGCGGAACCGAACGATGCCACACTCGGCGGTTGCGGAGCGAAGAAGAGCGAAGCGTGCCCGGAGCATCCTGGCCCCGATTGGGACTTTGGAGCATCGCCCATTTTGAAGACGCTGGCCGACGGGCGTGATCTGCTGCTGGCGCCCAACAAGAGCGGCATCGTGTTTGCGTTGGACCCGGATCGCAAAGGCGCGATCGTCTGGAAAACAAACTTAGCCGAACGCGAAGGCGGCCGCGGGACCAATCTGGTTTGGGGCGGCTCGGCCGATCAGCGGAATCTCTACGTCGGCCTGATGAGCGGCGCGATCACGGCAGTTCAATTCGCAACCGGAGAGAAGCTTTGGACCACGCGGCTGGCGCAGGCAGGAAACCGCGAGTCGAATGCGGCGGCTAGTAGCGCGATTCCGGGCGCGGTCTTCATCGGCGGGACGGACGGCAAGCTCCACGCGCTCGCTTCCGCAGACGGTAAGGAGCTGTGGAGCTTCGACACGGCGCAGGAATTCACGACGGTCAACCAAGTGGCCGCCCGCGGCGGATCGATTGGGTCGATTGGACCAACTATCGCGGAAGGCATGGTCTTCATTGGCTCCGGATATAGCGTGGCGTCGGGAACACCCGGAAACGTTTTATTGGCGTTCGCGACGCAATAGGCCCGCGGACTCAGAAAATAACCCTCATGAAACGAAGCGAAGAGCGAATCCTTACTACGCATGTCGGAAGTCTGGTGCGCACGCCTGAGTTGAAGGCGCTGGCCCAGTCAAGAATTGAGCGCCCGCAGGAAATCGGGCCGGACGCAGGAGACGTCGAGACAGTAAGGCTGGAGACGGTAAAACGAGCAACGGCCGAAGTCGTCAAGAAGCAGGCGGCGATCGGTTTGGACATCATCAGCGACGGCGAATACGGAAAATCCAGTTGGTCCAGCTACGTTTTGAGCCGGATGACGGGATTCGAAATGCGGCCCAACCAACTGCGTCCGGTGGAGTGGCTGGGGCGGGATCTGGAACGTTTCCGGGACGCGATCGGCCGGGAGATGCCGAGCGCGCTCACAGGCCGCCCGACCGAAGCCTGTATCGGTCCGGTTGAATATCGCGATCATGCCGCCGTTCGCCGTGGGATTGACAATTTTCGGTCGGCCCTATCTGATGTAAGTGTCCAAGAAGCGTTTCTCACCGCAGTCGCCCCGGCGAGCACGGCCTACGACGGCGTGAACGAATACTACGCCACAGACGAAGAGTACATTTTCGCGCTGGCCGAGGCGCTGCGTCAGGAATATCTTGAGATCTATCAATCGGGGCTCCTGCTTCAAGTGGACGATGCGGTGCTCGCCAACATGTACGATCATCTGGTTCAGCAGAGTCCCGAACGCTACCGCGAATGGGCGCAATTGCGCGTGGATGCGGTGAACCACGCCCTTCGCGGCATTCCCGAGGATCGCGTGCGCTATCACGTGTGCTTCGGAAGCTGGCATGTTCCGCATGTGGCGGACGCGCCGCTTGAAGAAGTCGTCGGGTTCATTACGCAGGTTCGCGCCGGAGCCTATTCGATTGAAGCCGCCAATCCCAGGCATGAACACGAATGGCGGGTTTGGCAGAACGGCCGATTGCCGGCGGGAAAGATACTGATTCCGGGAGTCATCACGCATCACACCGTAACGGTTGAGCATCCCAGGGTTGTCGCCGACCGGATCATCCGCTATGCGAAAATCGTAGGTCCGGAGAATGTGATCGCGGGGACGGATTGTGGATTCGCTCAAGTCGACGTGATTGAACGCGTACCAGCATCCGTAATGTGGGCAAAGTTTGAAGCTCTGGTGGAAGGCGCGGCCCTGGCAAGCAAAGAACTCTTTTGACAACCACCCGGGTTTCGTTATTGCGGGAGGAGTGCCACCACCTCAGCCGCATCCACCCCTGCTGCTGCGGGATCGGGTTGCTGCCATGCCGGGAACGAAGATGTGGGGCGAACGCGTACGGCCATCAGCAGGATGCGCAGAGATGGAATTCGTCGCCAATCTCGCGGACCGCGATGCGACCTGTGGCAGCACCAGACGCCAGCAGGAGCCGCTCGATCGGTTCGCCATACGGTTCACTGCTCAATTTGAATGTCTTGTGATGCACCGGCAGCACGAACTCCGCGCCCGCCTGATTGGCCATCGCGAGCGCTTGTTCGGGATTGCAGTGCGCGTGAATCCACGGGTTGTAGGCGCCAATGGGCATGATCGCCAGATCCACCGGCTTTGCGGAGCGAACTTTTCGAAACGAATCGGTAAACGCCGTGTCGCCGCCAAACAGGATGCGGTAGCGACCGGCTTCGATCAGATACCCGTTATATCCGCGGTAAACATCCGTGCGCGTGCGCGCTCCCCAGTGCTTCACTTCGAACGCACGCACCTTCGCCGGACCCACCTGGCATGATTCCTCCCATCGCAATTCATGAACCGCCCGGTAACGCTTGACGCGCAGTAGATCGCTGGTGCCAGCCGCGGTGATCAGTGTCGTACCACGATTCTCCAGTTTCCGCAGGCTCGGCCGATCCAGATGATCCATATGCGCGTGCGAAAGGAGGATCAGATCCGGAACCGGCATTTCCTTCAAGTGTAGAGCCGGCTGAACCAGCCGCTTGATGCCCAGCGTGAACGGTCCGATCTTGATGCCGACGCGCGTGCTGAATACCGGATCGGTGAGAATGGTGAAGCCGTCCACGCGAATCAGGACGGTGCTGTGACCGATCCAGGCGGCATGCACTCCTTCAGCGGGCCACGCAGCAATGTTAGGAACGCTTGGCGAGGGTTCCACGACGCGCCTTCGATCTTCGGAAAGGCGCTTCCAAAACATCGGAGCGGTTTGAAAAACAAACCCTGCAAGCGTGCGGGCATTGCGGATTGGAGTAAAAACTGAACTCGCCATGATATACCTGTTAGACGAAAAAAGGGCGAGGTTGGGTTCGGCTACTTAGTTTAGAGGCTTCTCCTAAGCAAAGTCCGCAAAACGGAACCTGGTCGCGGGTAGAATGCGGAGCTGTTCCTTTCGGGAATTGAGAGCCGCGACCGGCCGTTTGCGGGCTAGCAAGTGGGTCGATCTCGGCGACGCAACCGCCGGGAAAGGTACGCTGGCCCGCCGCATAGGGATGGCCTTTGGGTGAGATTCGCCACCTCAGATCCGGTCATCGTCCGTACGGATAGGGAGGGCGACCGTCCGTTACCAGGATCGAAGGCTTGCCGAAGGTCGATTCAACGCTGAAGATGCGCTGGTAGGCGCGGCCGACTGCCCGATTTCGACTCCTGGGCCATCCGCATCGTTGGAAGTTGCTTTGCCGTGAGAAAAGACGGGGAAGCTCCGAACCAACGCGACCGGCTTGTCGGCGGACACATAGACGCGAGTGCCCCGAAATGGTCTGGAACGTGAGCAGGATTTCATCCTCGGGGCTTTGAAACAAGCACGGGGAAAAATCTACGGCGATAATGGCGACGCTTGGACTTACGCAAGGAGGATTTCATCCATGGCTGACAGGGGTGGTCCCGCATACCACTTCTGTGTTACCGAAAGATGGTTCGATCTCGTGATGTCTTCTCGCCACCGATACGGGATAGTGAGGGAGGATCCAGTGCCCGGAGCAGCTATTTCGAAGTCTGACCCGCCCCGGGGCGCGGGCAGATCCAAAGAGCGAAAATAGTTATGGATGATGAAGCCTCCGAATGAACACGCCGAAACGGCCTGCCCGATGAAAACGTCATCGAGTTGTTGTAAGGGTCCAGAGAACAGGAGCGAACACCTGCATGGCTGAACATACTCTCCAGTCGATTGCGTTCCCGGTTCTCGATGCGGCTCAGATCGCCCAAGCGGCGAGTTGTACCACGCTCACGCCGAAGCATTTTAACGACGGCGAGACGCTGGTGTCAGTGGGCGAGGACTACTTTAAGTTCTTCATCATCGAGTCGGGAAAAGTGGAAATACTCGATTACTCCGGCGACGAGCCAAGGACGATCACAGTTCACGGAAAAGGAGAATTCACCGGGGACATCTCGCATTTGACGGGCACACCCGCAATCTTTCGAGCGGTTGCCCGGGGTGATTGCGAGGTGTACGAGGTTTCGGGAGAAGCACTCCGGCATCTATTGAATCAGTGCCCGGGTCTCAGCGACATCATTCTCCAGTCTTTCATCGCCCGAAGGCAGTTGCTGCGCGAGTCGCCGAACTTCATCGGCTTGCGCGTGATTGGATCGCGCTACTCGCAAGACACCTTTCGAGTGCGCGACTTTCTGACGAGAAATCGCGTGCTGTTCACC
Organism: Bryobacteraceae bacterium; assembly: GCA_036489835.1. Taxonomy (GTDB): domain Bacteria; phylum Acidobacteriota; class Terriglobia; order Bryobacterales; family Bryobacteraceae; genus Palsa-187. Next base: position 14,182 of record DASXEY010000030.1, read on the forward strand.
TGGGTGGATCTCGAAACCGATCCGCAGGTGGATCAACTGCTCAAGCAATTCGGCTTAACAGAGGCTGACACACCGGTGGTGGCCTGTGCGCACATGCTGCTGTTGCGGAACCCCTCCAACCAGACGCTTGCGGAAGAGGTAGGCATTCATCGATCGCTGGAACAGACGATCTACGACCTGTTGGTGGTGGGCGCAGGGCCGGCGGGTTTGGCTGCCGCGGTGTACGGAGCGTCCGAAGGACTTCGAACGGCGGTTTTGGATTGCGCCGGTCCGGGAGGACAGGCTGGCAGCAGCATGAGAATCGAAAACTACCTGGGTTTTCCGACGGGACTGACCGGCGCCGAGCTCACCGATCGCGCGACTCTGCAAGCCAACAAGTTCGGCGCGCACCTTTCCATCCCAACCGCGGCGACTCGCCTCTCCTTCGATCAGGGCTACGCAGTGCTCGACGCTGGCGGAAGCGAGCCCATCAGCGCGAAGTGCCTTCTGATCGCGACAGGTGCCCAATACCGGCGGCTGGACGTCGAGGGCTTCGAGCGATTCGAAGGAACGGGAGTCTACTACGCCGCAACCGTAGCCGAGGCGTCCCTCTGCCGCGGTTGTCCCGCGATTGTGGTGGGAGGAGGAAATTCGGCTGGGCAAGCCGCGGTGTTTCTGTCGGAGCATGCGAGCCGGGTGCTGCTGTTGATCCGCGGCGACGACCTCAACAAGAACATGTCCAGCTACCTGGTCCACAGGATCGAACAGACTCGCAACATCGAGCTGCTCACCAACACCACCATCCGCCGCATGACCGGGAACGGGCATCTTGAGGCAATTGAAACCCTGAATAGCGAGACTGGCCAGCAGCGGACGATTAAGACTCCGGCGGTATTCAGCTTCATCGGAGCTGCGCCGCGCACGGAGTGGCTCCCGGCGGAAGTCGAGCGTGACGCCAAAGGCTTCGTCCGGACCGGGACGGCTATAGCGAAATCGAAACACTGGAGCGTTACCCGGCCCCCGTTCCTGCTGGAAACCAGCCATCCAGGCGTATTTGCCGCGGGCGACGTGCGCTCCGGGTCCGTGAAGCGTGTCGCATCCGCGGTCGGCGAAGGAGCCATGTCCGTTCAATTCGTCCACGAATATCTCAAAGAGATGTGACGCGGCCTTTACGCTGGCAGCGTCTTGACAAAGTATCACATTAGATATAGTCTAAGTACTTCGTGGACGCCGAGGCGATTAAGCGGTTCCTGGAAGCCAGCGGGTTGCGGTGCACTCCGCAGCGCTACGCCGTGATGGCGTTCTTGATGGAAGGCACCAAGCATCCCACGGCTGCGGAGATCTTCGAAGCTGTGAATCGGGTGGATCCGCGCTCTTCAAGGGCTACGACTTATAACAATCTGCGGGATTTGGTGCGGGCGGGTCTGGTGCGTGAGGTGGCCGTTGAGGGCCGGGCCGCGCGATTCGATGCGACTGGTATGCGGCATCACCACTTTATCTGCGATCGCTGCGGCAATGTTGAGGACATGGAGTGGTTCGACGTGCCCAGGCCTGCCTCGGGCTCCCTCGGTAAGCGGCTTCTTCGCGAGTGCGAAGTTATTTTCCGGGGGCTCTGCACGAAGTGCGCTCCACGGCGTGCCTCCCGTTCGGTGTCGTGAGGTATGCGGGCGGCGCTGCACCAATGGGAAAGCAGGATGGGTTCGTAGTTCGTCATATTTTTCGGTAATTCAAAGGAAGAGGAACACATGGAGAAACACACCACCGCAGCCGGGGCTTCAATCCCCGAGAAGCAAGAGCAGAACATACTCCCCGAAGCCCAATGCCCGGTTGTAGGCGGCAGCCGCAGACACACAGTGGCCGGAGCGCCTACGAATGCGCGCTGGTGGCCCGATCAACTGAACCTCAAGATTCTGCACCAGCACTCCCCCTTGTCCGATCCGATGGACAAGGAGTTCAACTACGCGGAGGAATTCAAGAGCCTTGACCTCGATGCTGTGATCAAGGATCTCCATGTTGTGATGACCGCGTCGCAGCCCTGGTGGCCGGCCGACTATGGCCATTATGGGCCGTTCTTCATTCGTATGGCGTGGCACAGCGCAGGTACGTACCGCATCGGCGACGGCCGTGGCGGGGCAGGCTCCGGCACACAACGTTTTGCGCCTCTCAATAGCTGGCCGGACAATGCCAGCCTCGATAAGGCGCGCCGGTTGCTCTGGCCAATTAAGCAGAAGTACGGCCGGAAGCTTTCCTGGGCCGACCTCATGATTCTCGCCGGCAACGTCGCTCTGGAGTCGATGGGGTTCAAGACCTTCGGTTTTGGCGGCGGCCGCGAGGATGTCTGGGAGCCCCAAGAGGACATTTTCTGGGGGCCCGAGGGCAAGTGGCTCGGGGACGAGCGCTATACTGGCGATCGTCAGCTGGATAATCCTCTCGGCGCCGTTCAGATGGGTCTGATCTACGTAAATCCGGAAGGACCCAATGGAAAGCCGGATCCGATCGCCGCGGCGCGGGATATCCGGGAGACATTCGCCCGCATGGCGATGAATGACGAGGAGACAGTTGCGCTCATTGCCGGCGGCCACACATTCGGAAAAACCCACGGCGCTGCCGATCCAGGCAAGTACGTCGGCTCCGAGCCGGAGGGCGCCCCAATCGAGGAGCAAGGTCTCGGCTGGAAAAACACCTTTGCCAGCGGAAATGGCGCCGCCACGATCACCAGCGGACTGGAGGGTGCATGGACCACTACCCCAGTGAGGTGGAGCAACAACTTCCTGGAAAACCTATTCGGCTTTGAGTGGGAACTGACGAAGAGCCCCGCCGGCGCGAACCAGTGGACTCCTAAGAACAGCGCTGGCGCCGGCACCGTTCCGGATGCCCACGATCCTTCGAAGAAGCACGCCCCGTTTATGCTCACGACGGACCTCGCCCTTAAGATGGACCCGAACTATGGGCCGATCGCGAAGCGCTTTCTCGATCATCCGCAGGAGATGGCAGACGCGTTCGCCAAGGCGTGGTTCAAGCTGACGCATCGCGACATGGGGCCCCTCGCGCGATACCTGGGCCCGCTGGTGCCGAAAGAAACGCTGATCTGGCAGGATCCTGTTCCCGCAGTGGATCATGCGTTGATTGGGGAACAGGATGTTGCGGGTCTAAAGGCCAAGATTCTGGCATCCGGACTCTCTATCTCCGAACTGGTCTCGACGGCATGGGCATCGGCATCGACGTTCCGCGGCTCCGATAAGCGTGGTGGCGCGAACGGCGCGCGCATTCGCCTCTTGCCGCAAAAGGATTGGGAAGTAAACCAGCCCGCTCAATTGGCGAAGGTGCTGCAGAAGCTGGAAGCGATTCAGAAGGAGTTCAACGCTTCACAGTCTGGTGGGAAGAAGGTCTCGCTTGCCGACCTGATCGTTCTGGGCGGTGACGCAGCCATCGAGGCCGCGGCAAAGAAAGCCGGCCACGATGTAAAGATTCCCTTCTCGCCCGGGCGCACCGATGCCACCCAGGACCAGACCGATGCGCACTCCTTCGCGCCGCTGGAACCGGTCGCCGATGGGTTCCGCAACTATCTCCGCAAAGGACGGGCCGAGTCGGCGGAGGAGTTGTTGGTGGATCGGGCGCAGTTGTTGAAGCTAACCGCCCCCGAGATGACGGTTCTCGTCGGTGGCCTGCGCGCCCTGAATGCTAACTTCGCGGAGTCCAAGCACGGCGTTTTCACCGACCGGCCCGAGACGCTAACGAATGATTTCTTCGTCAACTTGCTCGATATGAAGACGAAGTGGCAGCCATCTGCATCCGAAGGCGTCTATGAGGGGCACGATCGGGAGACAGGCAAAATCAAGTGGTCAGGCACCCGGGTCGATCTTGTTTTCGGTTCGAACTCCCAGCTCCGAGCACTCGCGGAAGTGTATGCATGTGACGACTCAAAAGAGGTGTTCGTGAAGGACTTCGCGGCGGCGTGGAGCAAAGTAATGAACCTTGATCGCTACGACCTTGCCTGATCTCAGCGGGAGGATGGCGGTTTTGCAAGCTCGGCACAGCGAACGCAGGTCTGTGCCAGTGACTTGAACCCGGTTGGCGGAATCTCAAGTGGGCGGCAGTTTGCGCCTCAAGGTTCTTATGGCCGTGGTTTACTACTAGCGGTGCTTGCGGAAACGGGGCATATAGAGGACCACGCCGCAGTCGGGCGATGGACTCGGCGTTATGCCCCGGAAATCGAGCGGTTCCGGTTTGCACGCGCTGCCCACCAACTGGCGACTCCAGCGCGAGGAAGGTGACCTTGTGAGTCGGTTCTTGCCAACTCCGCTTCTATGCAAAGGACCGGGCTGTGAACGAAGGGAATCGCACTCACCCAGCCGGTCGTCGTCGAGGAATCCGTGGTTTTGCGGGATAGGCGGCGTTCGCAAGGATGTTCAGTCGAAGGGAATACCGGGACACGGGCGCGGTTGGGGATTTTATCGAGTGCGTTTGAGCCGGCGGTCAAAGTGCGTCGCTAAGCGATCGGCAAACACTTTCTCAACCCGATCTGCGTAATTGCGGCTGCGCTCTTTCAAGTCCGGTAGTACTTTCCGGACGGGGGAGCCACCTGAGAGCCCAAAGGCTGCGCTCGGCAGCGTTTTCCGGAGAAGTTTAAGATCGCGTCGTTCACGACGGAGCCCTCTCCGCCGTAACCGCATTGCAACCAAACTTCGAGATCTCGCATGACTTCGCAACCTGTCCGGTGCGATTGGAGACGGCGAAAACCTGGCCGCGAGAAGCCTGAGCCCCGAAAGTGATCGGGCGGGAAAGAATCTAAGGTTCCGCGAACCCACACCTTTTCGCGGAATCACCGGATTGACAGGCTATTGCGCATTTCAAAATCGTCCGATATCAGAGGAGCCATGCACATTTCTTTCTCTGCCATGAGAAAAGAACCGCTCGCAGGAATGGCCGGTCTGATCCTGCACGTGTCTTGGGACCCCGACCGGTTCAAATTTAAGATCCCCTTCTTTCGCACTGAAATCGAGTCGCGTGGCATGCCCGGAACTAGGTTTCACGCTGCCAGACGTTCCGCGCAGGATGCTCCGCCGGAAATCGCGGCGATCACACCTTTCCCTCTTGCTGCCGTTGGCGAAGCAGGGGACCCTATTTTGAATACGAATCTCTACCTCGCAGTTTCGTCTGCAGGCGCGGATTGGCAGAGGCAACGACGATAGGAGGCTTGCGATGGCGAATACGGTTCCTTACGGACGCGTAACACAGAGGGCCCCGGTTGTATCGGATGTCCATATCGTTTGGATGACGGCGGGCCTGGGCTGCGACGGAGACTCGGTCTCGATCACCGCGGCTACTCAGCCGAGCATCGAGGACATCGTGCTCGGAGCCATCCCGGGCCTGCCGAAGGTGCACCTGCACAACCCGGTTTTGGCTTACGAAAACGGCGATGACTTCCTGAAGTACTGGTATCTCGCCGAGCAGGGTAAGATCGATCCTTTTGTATTGGTAGTCGAAGGCTCCATTCCAAATGAGGAGCTCAATAAGGATGGAGGCTATTGGGCCGCTGTTGGGACGGACCCAAAAACCAAGCAACCGATCACAACCAACGCTTGGATCAACCGCTTGGCGCCGAAGGCACTGGCCGTGGTGGGGGCCGGGACTTGCGCCACCTATGGCGGAATTCACGCCATGGCCGGCAATCCTACGGGTTGCATGGGTCTGAATGATTATCTCGGGAAAGATTGGCGCTCGAAGGCCGGGATTCCTATCGTGAACGTGCCGGGCTGTCCGGTGCAGCCCGATAATTTCATGGAGACTCTGCTCTATCTTCTGTTCCAAGTGGCTGGGCTTGCTCCCATGATCAGTTTGGACGAGATGGGGCGGCCCACCTGGCTCTTTGCCAAGACTGTTCACGAAGGTTGCGATCGCGCTGGCTATTACGAGCAGGGCGATTTTGCGACGGAATACGGCTCGCCGAAATGCATCGTGAAGCTGGGCTGCTGGGGTCCTGTCGTGAACTGCAACGTGCCCAAGCGCGGCTGGATGGCGGGAATCGGCGGGTGCCCGAACGTCGGCGGGATTTGCATAGGATGCACCATGCCGGGCTTCCCGGATAAATTCATGCCCTTTATGGATGAACCGCCGGGGGGCAAGATCTCCACTGGCGCCGTTGGCATGTACGGGCGCGCTGTCGCGGCGCTGCGGTCGTTCACTCAAACAGCTCTGAATAAAGAGCCGAAGTGGCGTCACCCCGGTAAGACAATCACCACGGGCTATCACCCGAAGCATTACTAAAGGAGAGATTATTCCATGAGCACCACTTCGGCGCCTGAAAAAATGGCGAAGAGTCCGTCTTCTCAGCTTGTGGAGATGAATTGGGATCCCATCACCCGTATTGTGGGCAGCCTTGGCATTTTTACCAAGATTGATTTTGCCAATCGCCAGGTGGCGGAGTGCTACAGCACGTCGTCGATTTTCCGCGGCTACAGCATTTTCATGAAGGGCAAGGATCCTCGCGACGCGCACTTCATCACGAGCCGGATCTGCGGAATTTGCGGCGATAATCATGCCACTTGCGCCACTTACGCGCAAAACATGGCGTTCGGGGTGCAGCCGCCCCCGATGGCGGAATGGATCGTGAACCTGGGCGAAGCCGCCGAGTACATGTTCGACCACAATATCTTCCAGGACAACCTGGTGGGTGTGGACTTCTGCGAGCAAATGGTCAAAGAGACCAATCCCGGCGTGCTGGCGAAAGCCGAGCAAACCGCTGCCCCGAATTCGAACATTCACGGCTTCCGGACCATTGCCGACATCATGCGTGCGTTGAATCCGTTCACCGGATCGTTTTACAAGGAAACCCTGCACGTCAGCCGTTATACGCGCGAGATGTTCTGCCTGATGGAGGGGCGGCACGTGCACCCGTCAACGCTCTATCCCGGCGGTGTGGGAACAGTGCCGACCGTTCAGTTGTTCACGGATTATATGGTCCGGCTGATGAAGTACGTGGAGTTCATGAAGCGCGTTGTGCCGCTTCATGACGACCTCTTCGACTTCTTCTATTACGCGCTGCCTGGCTATGAAAAAGTGGGCCAGCGCCGTGTGATGCTGGGCTGCTGGGGGTCGTTCAACGATCCGGCAGTCTGCGATTACACCTACCAGAACATGACGAACTGGGGCCGGAGTATGTTTGTCACGCCCGGGGTCGTGGTGGACGGGAAGCTCCTCACCACAGATCTAGTCGACATTAATCTGAATATCCGCATTTTGCTGGGAAGTTCTTATTACGAGGACTGGCGCGGCGGAGAGACGTTCGTGCGTCAGGATCCTCTGGGGAATCCCGTGGACCAGCGCCATCCCTGGAATCAGACCACCATCCCGAAACCGGAGAAGCGCGATTTCTCCGGCAAGTATACGTGGGTGATGTCGCCGCGCTGGTTCGAAAAAACTTCCAACGAATACCTGGCTCTCGATACCGGCGGAGGACCCATCGCGCGTCTGTGGGCAACGGCTTTGGCCGGCATGGTGGATATCGGTTACATCAAATCCACCGGGAGCAGCGTGAAGATTTACTTGCCGAAAACCGCCAACCTGCCTGAGATGGAATTTGAGTGGCACATTCCGAAATGGAGCAACGCCATAGAGCGCGATCGGGCTCGCACGTATTTCCAGGCTTACGCGGCCGCCGCGGCCTTGCACTTCTTAGATAAGGCCTTCGGAGAGCTGCATGGCGGCTCCGTCAAGACGTGGAATGAATTCACCGTCCCCGACGAAGCTATCGGATGCGGATTCCATGAAGCCGTCCGCGGAGTGCTTTCCCACCACATGGTCATCCGCGAAGGCAAGATCGCCAACTATCATCCATATCCGCCGACGCCGTGGAACGCCAATCCGCGCGATATTTATGGGACACCTGGGCCATATGAAGACGCGGTGCAGAACACGCCGATTTTCGAGGAGAACGGCCCGGATAAATTTAAAGGCATCGATATCATGCGGGCGGTTCGCAGCTTCGATCCCTGCCTGCCGTGCGGCGTCCATATGTATCACGGCAAGGGCAAGTTAATCGATGTGCATCACAGCCCCATGTTTGGATCTCACGCGTCCGGCATGTGATTGCCATGGCCGAAAATCAGGATTTCCAGCAGCGGATCGCGCGCATTGAAAAGCTCACGCGCGCCTTGGATGGGACTTCCGATCCCGCCGTACGGGCTTGGGTGAAGGAACTGACTGAGTCCGTAATGAACCTCAACGGCACCGCTATTCACCGGATCCTGGAGGTCTTGCACGAAAGGGGTTCCGCAGACACGATCGATACTCTTGGAAAAGATCCTTTGGTTCGCAGTGTCCTGGTCCTTTACGGACTGCATCCTCTCGACCTCAAGAGCCGCGTAATCCAGGTCATCGAGCGTTTAGAACCCACTTTCCGAAAGTATCAAGTTCAAGTGGAATTGACGGGCGTGGAAGATACGGTGGTCCGGTTGAAGATCGGCGAGGTACAGAACGCCTCGGCAGGACGTGCGGTTAAGAGCGCGATTGAGGATGAGATGTACGAGGTCGCTCCCGATGTAACGCGGATTGAAGGTCTGGGGGGGCTGAGTGCATCGGAGTTAGTGGGCATTCAAACTAGCCTAACGATGGCGAGCGTGGCAGCGAAAGGTCCTCACGCCTAGGCCATGGAAAATCAAGTATCGCAAGAGCCCAAGACCGGTTTTCAAGCGCTGCGGGAAATGGTCCGCCAGGCGCCTCCGCGGGAGTTGTGCGATTTGTGCGCCGTGCCCGTGCGCCCGGCCCATCAGCACCTGCTGGAACGGACCAGCCGCGCTTTGGTGTGCGCTTGCGACGCTTGCGCGATTCTGTTCAGCGCGTCCGATACGAAGTTCCGCAGAGTGCCGCGGCGCATCCGCCTGATTCGAGACTTCCACCTGCCCGATGCCCTCTGGGAAGATCTGGCGGTGCCGATCAATATGGCGTATTTCTATCACGAAGGCGTTGCCGGACGCGCGAAGGCTTCGTACCCGAGTCCGGCCGGCGCGGTGGAGTCGCTTTTGCCGTTGGACGCCTGGTGCGACTTGGTTGCCGCGAACCCGATTTTGGGCACCGTCGAGCCGGATGTAGAGGCACTGCTCGCAAACCGCCTCGGTGTCATTTCAGGGAGCGCCGAGATGGAGTATTTCGTCCTGCCGATCGACGAGTGCTACAAGCTTGTGGGTCTGATCCGGACGCATTGGCGCGGATTGTCCGGGGGCACCGAAGCGTGGAAAGAACTGAAGCATTTCTTGACCGCGCTACGCGAGCGTGCGCACGTGGTGGAGGGCGCCGCGCATGCCTGACTTGAGTTTTCAGGTAACGGGCGCGGCTCCGGTGGAACTCGCCGCGGTGCCGACTTTGGGGTTGACTCTAGTGGTGAAGAACAGCATCCCAGACGAGGTGATTCACAGCGCGGCTCTTCGCTGCCAAGTGCAGTTGGAGGTTACGCGCCGGAACTACACGCCCGAGGAAAAAAAGAGTCTGACGGACCTGTTCGGCGAACCCGGCCGGTGGGGGCAAACTTTGCGTCCGATGCTATGGACCCACGCTCAGGCGACGGTTCCGTCGTTCACTGCCAGCGTGTCAATCGAGATGCAGATACCGTGCACGTTCGATTTCAATATCGCCGCGACAAAGTACTTCTATGGTTTGGAGGAAGGTGACGTCCCTCTGTGTTTGATGTTCAGCGGCACGATTTACCAGATTGACGAGGCCGGCGCGATGCTGGTGTCGCCGGTTCCGTGGGATCGGGAGGCTCGCTACCGGCTGCCGGTTCAGGCATGGCGCGACATGATGGATGAATATTATCCCAACACGGCCTGGATGTGTTTGCAGCGCGATATGTTCGATCGCCTGTACCAGTACAAGGTCCAGCACGGGATTGCTACCTGGGAGCTGGCTTTTGACAGGCTGTTGCGGGAAGGCCGCAAGGTGGCGACGGCATGAATTGCGCATCGGTGGATCGGATCGTCAATGCCTTGCTGTATGAAGGCTACATCCTTTATCCGTATCGCGCTTCGTCGGTCAAGAATCACCTGCGGTTCAACTTCGGCGTGGTGTATCCGAAATCGTATGCGGAATCGCAGTCCGGCCACGACGCCTGGAGCATGCAGACGCAGTGCCTGGCGTCGGGAAATGCTTCCGCTTCGGTCGAAATCTGTGTGCGTTTCTTGCGCATCGTCGCTCGCATGGACGGGCAGATTCATGAGAGTTGGCAGGAGGCCGTCGAGTGCCGGGTGAGCCTGCCGGTTCTTCCCCTCGGAACGCTTTCCGCCGCACCGGTTCGGCATGAATTCTCTCTGCCATGGGAGCAGGAAACCGAGGGCGCTATCGTTCGGACTCGCGAGGCGGTTCAGGGCGTTATCGAAGCTAGTGCGGAAGCCGTCTCCAAAGACGCATGGCGGGTGACGGTGCGGATTTTGAACACCGGCGAGTTGCCGGCCGGAAGCGGGCTCCGGCGGGAATTAGCTCTGCCCTATTCGTTAATCTCGGCGCACACAGTTCTCGAGATCAATGGCGGCGAGTTTGTATCGCTGCTGGAACCTCCTGCGGAGTTTAGCGAAGCTGCGTCCGCATGCCGCAACGAAGGCACTTGGCCAGTCCTTGCGGGCGATAAGGGGCAGAGGCAAACGATTCTATCCTCGCCGATCATTCTCTACGACCATCCTGCCATTGCACCGGAGAGCCCAGGCGATCTGTTCGACTCTACCGAGATTGACGAGATCCTCACGCTGCGGGTGCAGACGATGTCCGAGCGGGAGAAGCAGGAAGCTCGCCGCATCGACGAACGTGCGCGGCGGATTCTTGAGCGAGTGGATCTGTTGGACTCCGAGCAGTTTTCGAAACTCCACGGCACGTTCCGCGGCAGCGCCGGAGAGTCCTTATGAACGAATTGCAGTGGCACCTGCTGGAGGACCGGACCAGGCTCGAATCCGTGGAGGTCGCCGGAGGAACGATAAGCCCCGGCAGCCGGGTGCGGCTTCGCCCTCGCAAGGGCGGAGATATTTTTGATCTTGCGCTGGCTGGGCAGGTGGCCATCGTCGAGAGTCTCGAAGAGGATTACGATGGCCGCCGGCATGTGGCTGTCGTTTTAGAAGACGATCCCGGGCGCGATCTTGGAATGCTTCGCCAGCCGGGGCACCGGTTCTTTTTTTCTCCACAAGAGATCGAGGTCGAGCCGCAATCATGATTCGCCGGGACATTCTAGTCGCGGGCATCGGGAATATCTTTCTGGGCGACGACGCCTTTGGGGTTGAGGTGGTGCGCAAGCTCGCCATGCTTCCCATGGCAGACAGAGTGCACGTTGAGGATTTTGGAATACGCGGCTTCGACCTCGCATTCGCTTTGGACACAGCCGAGACGATCCTCCTGGTGGACACCGTCGCACGTGGTGGAGTACCGGGCACGCTCTATACGATCGAACCCGATATGGATGACTTGGATGATGCCGCCCCCGACGCCCACGCGATGGGCCCGACGCAGGTTCTGCGATTGGCAAGACAGTTGAACGTAACGCCAGGGCGAATTTTGCTGATCGGTTGTGAGCCCGCGACCTTCGGTCCGGAGAACGAAGGCGTGATGGGCCTAAGCCCGTTCGTCGAAGCCGCGGTGGACCGCGCAGTGGAGTTGATTGAATCGATGATTTCCCGGATGCTCCGTCCGCAGATGGCGCAAACCGCCGGGACGACAGTTTGAACCCGTAACAAGAAAGGACTTGAGGAAATGGCAACACCAATGTATCGACCGGAAAAACCGTCCTCCGACGACAAGGAAGCAAGGGACACGCTGTTCCTTTTGGGGGGGCTCTCGCTTATGTTGTTCGGCGCGGGAATGGTGATGACCAATCCGACCGTGCGCCGGTATCTCGGCCAAGCCAGCGTCGGGGGAGTGGGTGACCTTGTGCAGATGGCTCTTCCGGATCTGGAGCGCTATCTGAAGCTGAGGTCGATGTAGCTCATCCGTGCCGCCAGATGTCCCGACTCGCTACCTATGTAATCGAACCGCGGATCTCCCGGTTTCAGGTACAGGCATTCGCGGGCGGACTGCTCTCGGCGCTGGGGCACAACCCGATCTTTGCAATTCGCGGCCTGGTCGGCGACATGAGCTTCCGCGAGGAGACTCTGGAGGAAGCTTCCCTGATCATCCGCGTGGATGCTTCGTCCCTCCGGCTGATGGACGACATCAGTGAAAGGGATCGCCGGGAAATCGAGCGGAATATGCACTTGGACGTTCTGGAAACGAGCCGCTTCCCGGAAATCATGTTCGCCACCAGCCGGGTGGATGTGCTCGATCGCAACGCTCCCTACCTGGTCGATCTGGACGGGAATCTCACGCTGCATGGACAAACCCGGGCTGCGGTGATTCCAGCCAGAGTGTCCATCAATGGCGGGCTCCTGCGAGCCTTTGGCGAATTCAGGCTTTGGCAATCCGATTATCATATTCAACTTGTTTCCATCGGGGGCGGTACTTTGAAGATCAAGGATGAGCTGAAGCTGACGTTCGATATCGGTGCGCGGCTTCTGCGCGAAGCCAGCGAAGAAGAGGGCGGCTAACGCATGTGTCTGGCAATCCCTGGCAAGATCGTGGAATTGGTCCCGGGACCGGAATCCTGGGCTATCGTGGACGTGGTGGGGCTTCGCCGCACGGTCGATATCAGCCTGGTTGCGGACGACGGAGCGGGGCCGGGCGACTGGGTCCTGATACACGTTGGTTTCGCGATGAGTAAAATTAGCGAAGAAGCCGCGGTCGAGCAAATGCAGATGCTGCAATTGCTCGGTGAGACTGCATCGGCGTTAGAAGAAGTGAGCGGCTACGGCGCCGGACACCCACCGGATATCTGGCCGGGCGCTCCACCGGGTTCCTGACGATTTGGTGAACCTATGAAATTTGTCGACGAGTTTCGCGAACCTGAGCTGATCACCCAAACCGCCGCGGAAATCCGGCGCTTGGCGGATCCCAAGCGTCACTACCGGCTGATGGAGGTTTGCGGCGGCCACACCCACGCCATTTACCGGTTCGGCCTGAAGGATCTGCTGCCGGAAAATCTGGAGCTGGTGCATGGTCCGGGATGCCCCGTGTGCGTGCTCCCGATGGGCCGCATCGATGACGGGCTAGCCATCGCGCAAGATCCCAACGTGATTTTCGCGGCATTCGGCGACATGATGCGTGTGCCCGGCGCAAATGGCAGCCCGCTTCAGCACAAAGCGCGAGGGGTCGATATTCGAATCGTCTACTCTCCGTCGGATGCTCTAAAGCTGGCCGAATTGAATCCGTCTCGCCACGTGATGTTCTTCGCCATAGGCTTTGAAACCACCGCGCCTTCCACGGCCTTGACACTAATGCGTGCGCGAGCCCGAGGCATCCGCAATCTTTCGATCTTTTCCAATCACGTCACCATTATTCCGGCCATGCGCGCGATCCTGGATTCTCCGGACATGCGCATCGACGGCTTCATCGGGCCTGGCCATGTGTCCACGGTCATCGGATGCCGGCCATACGAATGGATCGCCGCGAACGAACACAAGCCTGTGGTTGTCGCAGGATTTGAGCCGCTGGATATCCTCCAATCCATCGTGATGATCTTGCGCCAACTCAACAAAGGCTGCGCCCAGGTGGAGAATCAATACCGGCGTGTAGTTCCGTGGGAAGGCAATCGGGCCGCGCTCAAAGCCATCAACGAAGTTTTCAAACTGCGCGCTTACTTTGAATGGCGAGGGATGGGATTCATCTCGCAGTCGGCACTGGCGGTGCGCGAGTCGTACGCGGAATGGGACGCGGAGCAGCTCTTCGCCACGCCCGGCCTGCGCGTAACCGATCCCAAGGCGGCGCAATGCGGCGAGGTGCTCAAGGGAGTTCTCAAGCCGGCCCAATGCAAGCTGTTCGGAAACGAATGCACGCCGGAGATGCCGGTGGGGGCGTTGATGGTGTCCTCTGAAGGGGCCTGCGCGGCCTGCTATAGTTATGAGCGCCGGAAGCACGAACTCGTCGCTGTCGGCGCTTGATAAGATACGGGCCAGTATGGACCCTGCCGCAAAGATCCGCTTTCGAGATCCGCAAATCGAGATGGCGCACGGCGCTGGAGGCACGGCGAGCCGCCGCTTGATCGACCAGTTATTTGCACCGCTTCTGCTGGGCGATGGATCGGAACCACTGCCCGATGCCGCAACATTGGAATGGGGCAGCGGCTCGGTCGCGTTCACGGCGGACAGCTTTGTCGTGAAGCCGTTGCGTTTTCCCGGCGGCTCCATCGGGGAGCTCGCGGTAAACGGGACAGTCAACGATCTGGCCGTTTCGGGCGCGCGAGCCGAAGCGCTGGTTGTCACCTATATCCTCGAAGCCGGACTCCGCGGCGAGATTCTGGAGCAGGAGGTCCGCGCGATGGGCCGCGCGGCCCAGGCGGCCGGCGTAGCGATCGTCGGCGGCGATACGAAAGTTGTTGAGAACGGAAAAGCCGATGGAATGTACATCACCACGGCGGGCATAGGCCGTCCGATGGCTGGATTGTCATGCTCGCCGCGCTCGGTTCGGCCTGGCGATAAGATTCTGCTCTCCGGACATATCGGGGATCACGGCGTGACCATTTTATTGGCGCGAGGTGAGTTGGATCTCGAAGCCGAGGTTTGCTCAGACACGCGTTCGGTGTTGCCGCTGGTGGAGGCTATGGCGCGAACCGCCGCGCCCGGAGTCCGCTGGATGCGCGACCCAACCCGCGGCGGCGTCGCGAGTTCGCTGAATGAGCTCGCAAGGGACTGCCGGTTGGGCGTCCATCTTCAGGAGCGGCAGATTCCGGTGCGCGATGTGGTTCGCGCCGCCTGCGAACTTCTGGGTTTGGATCCGCTGCATATCGCCAATGAAGGGCAGTTTCTGGCGGTAGTCGCGCCGGAATACGCCGACGCCGCGCTTGAAGCTTTGCGCGCCGCGCCCGGAGGAGCGGCAGCTTGCATCATCGGCGAAATCAGGGAACAGCCCGCAGGCACGGTGATCTCGGCCACCGCGTACGGAGGAACTCGAGTTGTGGATATGCTGGTGGGTGATCCGCTGCCGAGGATTTGCTGATGCATGAACTTTCCATCGCGATCAGTCTGGTGGAAGCGGCCGAGGAAGAATTGCAAAAGCTCGGCTCCGCGAAGGTGCTGGCGATCCATCTGGAGTTGGGGCGGCTGTCTGGAGTAGTGAAGGACGCGCTGGAGTTCTCGTATCAAATCGCTTGCGAAAACACGGCGCTCGCGGGATCTCGCCTGGTAATTGAGGAGATACCGGTGCTCATCGATTGCCCGGTTTGCAAAGCGCCGCGCGAAATCGTCGCGCTGCAGGACTTTCGTTGTGCCGCGTGCGGCGCAGCCGGAGGCGCCGTACTGCAAGGCCGTGAACTCAGAGTTGCCGCGCTGGAGATTACGGAAAATGAAGTGGCATGCCCATGAGCACTGAGCCGCGTTTGGTGGAAGTTCGCAGGAACGTACTGAAGCAGAATGACGTGCTGGCGCGCGAGCTCCGGCTGCGTTATCGTGGCGCGGGCGTCCGTACCGTGAGTCTGGTTTCGAGCCCGGGGTCCGGTAAGACCCTCTTTCTTGAGGAAACTCTGCGACGGATGCGCCCACAGAACTCGGTAGCCGCCCTGGTGGGAGATCTTGCGACGGAAAACGATTGCGTGCGCCTGGCTCGCAGCGGTGCACCCGTGAAGCAGATCGTCACCGGCACCGTCTGTCATTTGGACGCGAGCATGGTTGATCGTGCGCTTGAGGATTGGCGGCTCGAAGACATCGAATATCTGTTCATCGAGAACGTGGGGAACCTGGTGTGCCCGTCCTCCTATGATCTGGGTGAAGATTTGCGGCTGGTGCTCCTGTCCGTCACCGAAGGCGAGGACAAACCGCTCAAATATCCCACGATTTTTAACAGCGCGGATGTGGTCGTGATTACAAAAATCGATCTCGCCGCAGCGGTTGAGTTCGACAGGCAGGCCGCCATTCGAAATATCGAATCGGTGCGCCCTGGCATTAGGGTACTGGAGCTATCGGCGAAGACCGGAGACGGCATGGCCGAGTGGCTCGATTTCTTACGGTCGTTCGGCTTCCCTCAACTGGGAGAGAATTGAATCTTCCGTAGTTCCTGCAAATTTCGCGCCTTAGTACCCGACCTCTCAAGGTGCCAGAGTCGCGAGCGGTTACTCTGGCGCTGTAGGCTGGTCCGGAGGCAAATCCATCCCCCGCCTGCACGTAAATGTTGTTTCCAATGCGTTCGATCATCAATCCAGGCTCACAGTCTCCGACCACCTCGCAGACGACTAAGCGGTTTCTCCTAGGGGGGCCCCTTAGGATGGTCCCGCGACGGGCATAAAGCACGCATCAAATCCTGCCGAATTACCCAGACAGGGTAGGAAAACCCCGTGGGCTGACGGAGTTCATCGCGACAGAGAGGAGGTTAGAATTCGCGTGGCTACAGTGGGACACCTGAATGGGCGAGCAATCATCGCCCCGGATTCACCTTCGTACGGCAGGATACTCGAAGATCTGATCAAGAACTCGCAAGCGTTGACGGCGTTGCTCATCACCAAGCAGGGGACGGTTCTGGCTAAGGCTGGTGAGACCGACTATTTGAACGCCACTGCGGTGGCCGCCCTGGTGGCCGGAATGTTCACGGCGACACGTGAAGTTGCGCGCCTGGTGGGCGAAAATCAATTTTCGATTCTGCTGCAACAAGGCGAGTTGCGTCACATTCATATCTCGCTGGTGGCCGGCGACGCCATGATGGTGGTGATCTTCGAGGACAACAACAGGATCGGGCTGATTCGCCATTGCGCCAAGAAAGCCGCCGAACGTTTGGGAGAAGTGGCTCTTCCGGCTGCGCCTGAATTCGATACGATTTCGCTTCCCAAGTTTAAAGAATACGCGCTCAACCTGATCGACCGGCTCTTCGAGCCTCAGCCGGAGTGATGGATGCCCTATATCGGATTCCACAACAAAGAGGTGAGCTTCAAGATCGTGTACTACGGTCCGGGAATGAGCGGCAAGACGACGAATCTCGTGCATATTCACAAGAACCTGCGGCCGGACCGCAAGGGCGAAATGGTGATGCTGGACACCGACGAGGAACGGACATTGTTCTTCGATTTTTTCCCCTTGGAATTGGGACAAGTGGAGGGCTTCTCGGTCCGTTTCAATATGTACACGGTGCCTGGACAAAGCTATTACGAAGCCAGCCGAAAACTGGTGCTGGATAGCGCCGACGGCGTGGTCTTCGTAGCCGACTCGCGGGCGGAGCGTCTTCAGGAAAATCTGGACGCCTACAAGCAACTGCTGGAACAACTTGAATCGCTGGGGATGGACCCGCACTCATTCCCGGTGGTCCTCCAATACAACAAGCGCGACTGCGGAAATCTGATTCCGGTCGGCACCTTGGAATCTAAATTCAATTTGAACGGAATTCCGGTGTTTGAATCGGTCGCCCAAACGGGCAAAGGAGTAATGGAGACAGTGCGCAAGGTGACTCAGATGGTGGTCACGAAGTTCGAGATCTGACGAGGCGGGCATGGCGCTGAACGGCACATTGGAAGAACTCGCGGTGCTGGACGTGGTTCAGTTCGTGAACCAGGCGCATTTGAGCGGGTCACTTCTTCTGAAGAGCGGCTCAGAGGAAGCCCAGCTTTTTTATCGCAAAGGCGGACTGGTGCATGCGTCCCTGGGTGCTCTCAGCGGCCTCGAGGTCTTGATTCGCATCGTGGATTGGACCGCCGGCACTTTCAATTTCGACGCCGGAGCCGTCACTACCGAAGAATCCATCCGCATGGATCTGCATCGTGCGGTGATGTATGCCTTGAAAACCAGGGACGAGCGGAAGCTTGAGAGTGAAAAGCGCCAAGCCGCCGAAGTCCCCCCAGTGGAAAAAGAGATCAGTCCCGATGAGCGTTTGGCGGAGGCAATTTCGCAGCTCGAGTTTGTGCGGCAAGCGGTGGTCTTTGACGGCGACGGAGTGCTTGCTTCAACGGCACGAAATGGCGCTCATGGAGACGAACTGGCTCCACTCTGTAAGTCGCTGGCTGCTCTTACTAGCGATTACCCACGGGGCCGGCTTCGCCGGGCGATTCTCGATGACGAAAATGGCACTGTGCTGGTCTCCTGCCTCCCTCGAAAACGTTGGGTCGTCGTCGTCGCGGAACGCGGTGTCGCGCTTGGGGCAGTGATGGCTGGAATGGGGCGCTTGGTGGCCAAGCTTGAGACTTTGGTTCTGGATCGGCAGAGGGCGCTGGTGGGCGCAGTTTGAAGGATGGAAGAGAACGAGGAGAGGAAAAGGGGCTATGTCGCAACTCAGAGACTTATTGACTGACTTCGTCCGCGTGGAAGGGGTCAACGCCGCCGTGGTGATCAGCCGTGATGGCTTCGTAATCGAGGGTGAAACCAACGGATGCGACCTCGACCACGAAGCGGTAGGCGCAGTGGTTTCTATCGGCATGGGATCCTCCGCGGTCATGGCGAATGAACTGCATGTCGGCGATATCGTACAGACCATGTTCGAATGTGCCAAAGGAATTATCGTCGTGACGTTCCTGGGCGCCAACGCGCTCCTGGCGCTGGTTTCGGACGCTTCTGCCAACATCGGAAACCTCCGCTATCAGTTGAAGAAGCGCATTCCAGCGATCGAGGCTGCGCTATAGCATCGCGCCGCCGCCAATTTTTATGACGCGCTGTCGGTATTGTGGAAATCCAATCGCCTTTCTGCAGCAATATAACTGGCTGCGAGGGAAACCGGAGTTCTGCTCGGAGCAGCACCGGCATGCGTTTGAGGAGCTTCAAACCGAGGGCCTGAAGCGCCTGATGGCGCTCCGCATCGGTTTGCTCGAACCGGATGTGGCGAGACATCCGCCGGTAGCGATTCCCGCCGAGGAACAAGCGCACGAAGAGCTGGTAGAAGAAGACGACCCGGGTGCCGGCTTACAGTTAGCTTCTTTCGTAGCGGTTAAACTTAGCGCGAGAAACTCCGCATTCCGCTTCCGCAGAGACGACAACCCGAAAACGATCCGGCAACATCCGGCGACGCGCCGTCTGAATTGGCACGAAGCCGGCATTTCGATGGCTGACTACGTTCCCGTCCGATTCTCGCCTGAGATGGCTCGGCCCGCTGACACGGGCTTAGGCCATCCGGCATTGCGATTTGTTTTGGAGCGTCCCGCGCTGCCAGGCGGATCGGCAGGTCCTCTGAGTGACCCTGCGTTGCCTCCCGCAACCAGCGTGTGTTTTGCCCTCAGGGTAAAGCTGATTTCGATCTCACCCCGCCATCGCCTGGCGCCGGTTGTCCCGCTCGAAGAGGCCCTCCAATACCCGGATCAGCCTGTGGCAACATCCTCCAGAGAATTGCGTGCAACTGGCATGATCCGCATAGAGACTCCGGGGCCGCAGTCTCGCACGACCAACCAGGCCGGTCGGTTAGATGAGGTGCTCAACGCGCCCTCCGCGAGTCCCTCGCCCAAACTCACTCCCGGCGCTGGTGTTCCGGAATTGAACATGGGGCCGGTCCTACCAATCAAAAAAGAGATTCGAATGGCGAATCCGGCGCCCCACTGTCGCCAGCCTCTGCTGCCGGTTTTCGTGCGTAGCATTCACAAGAAGCGGTTCCAATGGACGGTGAGGCAGCCACAGCTTGACCCCGGTCCCGGCCCGCTTCTTCCGCTCAAAGCTTTTCCCGCTTGCATCGGCGGCTCGATTCCGGTCGATCCCCATGCGCTCGAAATCCAGCATGGCGCTACGATTGTGCCGGTTCTCGCGGCCACGGTTCAGTCACTTCCGGGCCTCACTCAGGAAGCGGACCCGAGCCATGGCACACTGATTCCGCTCGATGCTTTTCCCCCTCGCATCGCCAGCTCCATTCCGGTCGATCCCCATGCGCTCGAAATCCAGCCTGG
The DNA here is from genome assembly GCA_036489835.1 of Bryobacteraceae bacterium. Classification (GTDB taxonomy): domain Bacteria; phylum Acidobacteriota; class Terriglobia; order Bryobacterales; family Bryobacteraceae; genus Palsa-187. The sequence continues at coordinate 34,058 of DASXEY010000030.1, forward strand.
CGCTGCGATTGTACCGGTTCTCGCGGCCACGGTTCAGTCACTTCCGGGCCCTATTCGGGAAGCAGACCCGAGCCATGGCACACTGATTCCGCTCGAGGCTTTTCCCGCTCGCATCAGCAGCTCCATTCCGCTCGATCCCCATGCGCTCGAAATCCAGCCTGGCGCAGCGATTGTGCCGGTTCTCGCGGCCACGGTTCAGTCACTTCCGGGCCCCATTCGGGAAGCCGAGGATCTTCCTGCGCCCACTCTGCATGACCTGATTTCGGAGCCGATTGCCCCGCTCCCGCTGAGCGCTGTGATCCTTCTTCCAACCCCTCTCTTAACACTAAAGCGTGGAGCGCCGGATGAAAAGAAGGGTCCAGTCAGCCAACTTCCGGCGTTTGCGGATATCCCCGTCGAAGATCTGCCGGCGCCCTCAGCCCCAATATTTCTCTCGCTGCCTTTGCTTATGGGCCGTAGCGTGAGAATGACCGCGGCGGCGAAGCAGGTGGCCGCATGGTAGCCGCGAATCCCGGAAAACAGAACTCCCAGGGCGACGGGATCGAGGATCTGCGCAAGTTAGCCCAAGCGCTGGCCGGTCAGGAGCGTTATGAAGAAGCACTGCCGGTATACGAAGCGCTCCTCGCGGCTGACCGGCCCGGCGTACAGACTCAGGAGGCGCTGGCGCGATGTCTTGAGCGTTTGGGGCGCTGGGGCGAGGCAGTAGCCCGATACCGGCTGGTGTTGGACGTGGATCCGGATCGTCCCGATACGCTGGCGGCGCTGGGTCTGTGCATGGTCCGCCTGGATACGCCGTTGGCGGCAGTGACTGCTTTCGATCGCTGCCTGCGGCTGAATCCAGCGCACGTCGGCGCCCTGCTCGGCAAAGCTACGTGTCTGCGCCTGACGGGCGACGCCGCCGGCGCGGAAAAGATGTACCGCGAAGCCATCCTTGTGCAGCCGGAAATCGAATCTGCACTTGAGGCGTTGATCGGCGCGCCTGCCAAGCCCTTTGAGCCCAAGCCGCCCAAGGGAGCGTCCGAGGTCGCGGAGCTGGAAAACATAATCGCCAACGCCATATTGGCGGAGGATTACATTACCGCGGCGCGCCACTGCAGGGCGCTGCTGGAACTGGAACCGGATTATTATGAGGCCTGGTTCAATCTGGGCGTCTTCGAGCAGTCTAATTCGAATTTGGAAGCCGCTGCCGAAGCCTTTCTCGGCGCGGCCCGGCTGCAGCCATTAAATGTGGAGCCGCTACAGGCGCTGGCGCAGGCCTATCATCTCCTGGGCGACCTGAAAGCGGCCGAGTCCAGCTATCAGGCCGCGCTCTCCATAGATGCGGATTCCGTGCATCTGTTATGGAATCTCGGCTTGGTTCTCGAACAGCGCAAAGATCTGGAAGGGGCCGCGCAAAAATATTCGCGTATAGTCAAGTCCGATCCGGATCGCGGCGAAGCCTGGTTCAGGCTGGGCTTCCTCCGCTTGCGTCTCGATGAGTTGGAAGGCGCCGTGGTGGCTTTGCGCCGCGCTCGCGACTTGAGGGCCACAACACTTGAATCCAATTACAATCTCGGGGTGGCCTACTGGCGGCTGGGGCGAGTGAGCCAGGCCTCGGAATGCTTCCATTCCGCGCTCAGCATGCAGCCCGGCTTCATGCCGGCGCACAGAGGGCTGGCGGCGGCTGCGCTCTTAGCGGCCGATTATTCCCTCGCGCGGGGTCTGCTTCGGGAATTGACGGAGAGGGGCGACACTTCGGCCGAAGTTCTCTTCAATCTGGCGGTGTTGGAACACCGGGAGAATCGCTTCCATTCCGCTATCGAATTCTACAAACAGGCGCTCAAGATCGATCCGGATTTAACAGATGCGTCCGCCGGCCTCGCGCTGGCGCAGAGCATGCTGTCGGCGAGGAGGTACAATTGAAAACTCTCACATACAACAGCTCCAAGCTCTCGGCGAAAGACAGGCTGACGATTTCAAGTCTTCTCAGTCTGTTCGGAAGCCGGCTCACCGCGAAATGGGTCGCGGTCAATCAGGGACAAGGCGCCGTTCCCGACGTTGTTCTGGTAGACGGAGATCAGCCGGAGGGGCGCGAAGCTCTGGGGGCTTCAAGTTCGCGGCAGACCATTCTTCCGGTAACCGAAGACGACCGTTGGCCGCATTCGCCTTTCGTGGCGCGCCCGATCCGCGCCTATGGGCCAAACGGCGTGATCGTTCTGCTCAATTCGTTGGGGCAATCGCTGCCCGCCTTCGAGAAGGAGCGATCTGATCAGCGGCCGGAAGCGTCTCGTTTCCGAATGACTGGCGGCTTTGAGGTTTCCCCTGCGCCGGTCCGGACCATCCGGCCGCCCGCGCCGGCTCCCGCCCCTGAACCGCCGCCCAAACCAGTCAGCCGGCCTGTTCCTCCTCCGGAACAGCCACGAGTCCGAACCGAAACGTCCTTGCGGGCGCCGGCGCCCGCTTCTCCCCCTCCCCAACCGGTCAGCCAAACGGAATCGCCAAGACAGGCGCGGGCGGAGGTTCGCTGGGGACCGCCTCAGCCGGTGATTCTGCCTCAGCTCACGCGCATGCCCAACGCGCGCATTCACTTGTTCGGCACTGCCGCCCAACGCCCGGAAGCTATCGATTTCCAGCCGCCGCCGGCCCCGCCCGACGCCGGGAAACCAACGCCGGAGAACGCGCCCGCCAGATCGTGGCACGCACCCGAGCCAGAGACCAGCACACCTCTGCTCAATATGCCCGTCGCTCACAAACCCGTCGAGGTCCATCGGCCTCCCATGCCCGTCATCGGACGCGCCAGATTGGAAGAGCCAACGAAGCGTCCCATGCAAGACGATTCCGAGACGCATGTCCTCCGGACTTCGCCGCCGCAGTGGAGAGCCCCGGAACCGGAGTCCGTTTCGGAGCTTTTTGACTTGCGATCGTTAACTCAAGAAATTTTGGACGAGCCATCTGCTTCAGCGCCCCAGCCGCCGATTGAGATTGCGGCTCCCGATCACCCGATCGTCGTCCCCAATGAGACAATCAGCAGCGGAACTCCGGAGAGTCCTGTGGAACTGCTCGAACCGGCGGCTCCAGACCTCGGCGCAGCGTTGGTAAGTATGTCGGATGCCATCGCCTCCGAGTCGGTTGCTGATGAACTCGAAGATCTCGGAGTAGATTGGTGGGGAGAGGCGCAGCTCGAATTGGCTGGGACAGGGCCGGCTTACGCGCAGTCCGAGGAAGCGTCGCTATTGAGCGCGCTTAAAGCCATCAAGGCGTCTAAACTTCCAAGCATTCTGGAGATCGGCGGACTACCGGCGGTTTGCGTCATACCCTCGCGGAATGTCTACTTCACCACCGCCCCTGCGGCACGTCTTGAGACCGCCATGGGCGCGCAGGCCGATGTGACCTGGCGCACCTGCGCTTCAGAGGCCGAAGCCCGCCAGATCTCCGGAACCGAGCAGTCGCGTCAAGCCAGCTTGGAACAACTGTATTGGACGGCTAGCCTGTTGACTGGAGCCGCGGATGTTGAACGCTTAGCCGACCGGGCGGTTCGGCTGCGCCGATGGCCTCCTTTGACGGAATCGCGGGGGCGCAGCAAATTCGTTCGCTATGCAACCTTGCTCTCGGGCGCGCAAGCCACGCCGCGAGAGCTCGCCGAAATCACCGGGGACGGCTTGGAGGAGATCGTGGCCTTTGTCCACGCCTGTGCCGAAATGAATTTGCTTGAGGCTCCCGGAAAATCCGCTGCGCCCCTAGCTGCACCTCCACTCCGTGCCCAGGGCGCCGGCATTCTCCGCAGCATCATTGAGCAGCTCACTCCGCCACGAATATAAACCAACGAATATGAACCAACTGATCAAACTCGTCATCAGCGGCACGATGGGGGCCGGCAAATCGACCGCCGTCGCCGCGATCAGCGCAGTACGCCCGGCCCGCAGCGAGGTGCCTATTTTCACCGGCCCGATGAGAAACGGAAAATCGACCACGACCGTTGGTTTCGATTACGGTTATCTCACGCTGGCCGACGGCCGCATCGTGCACATTTTTGGAACGCCAGGCCAGCCTCGCTATGAGTTCATGTGCCGTATTCTTTCGCGCGGAGCCATCGGATTGGTGATTCTGATCGATCATAGCTCCGCCCAGAACGTGGAAGAGCTGCAGTATTTCTTGAAGTTATTTCGCGAGTTGATTGCGGAAACGGGGGCGGTGGTGGGAGTGACGCATACGGATGAAACCCCGGAAAAGCCATTCGATGTTTATTACGAAGTGCTGGAGCAGCATGGATTATTTTTGCCGGTGTTGCCTGTCGACGTACGCGAGCCGGATCATGTCTTACTTTTACTCGAAACACTGATGACAACCCTTGAATACCGGGGAGCGTTGACTTATGCATAACCCCGCGATCGACCCACATTTTGCGCTGGTCTGCCGGACGCGGTTGCTCGATTTAGCCGATAGCTGTCCCGGACTAATTTCGGCCTCGGTATCGAGTAAAGACGGCGTGGTGGTTGCTTCCTGGGGTGCCAGCGAAGAGAATACAAAGATCGCGGTGGTCGCGGGAACGCTGCACGCGGTCAGCGAGTCCGTAGTTGAAGAGACGAATCTGCAATCCTGCCGCAATGTGGCGATTGAAGCCTCCCGCGGCCGCATCGCTCTGATTGCTCTGCCCGGCACGTTGAGCGACTACGTTCTCACCGGTGTGGTGGGCCCGACAACGACGCTCGGCATGTTGATGGGTTGTTGCCGCGTCTGCTGCGAGAGAATCGCCTCTCAGGTGCGCAAAGAGCCCGCCGCCTGAGGGGCTCGAAGAAGTCGTACCTAAATGCAGAACCTCACGTCCGTCTTAGAGGTGTACCTCAAGAACACGAAGCAAGCGCTAGGTGTTGCTGTTGTGGATATAGAATCGGGACTCTTGATCGGGGTCGCCCATAACATTCCGTATTTCACCGAGACGCATCTTGAAGCGGTCGCCGCCGCCGCGGTGGACATGTTCCGCGGCAAGACGGTCACTGCCGTTGAAAAAATGCTGACGGGGCTGCGTGGAACGCTGGTGCGAAATATGATCAAGGAAGCCCAGATCACCACCGACGGCACGTGTCACTTCATGGTCACTTCGCCGGCCAAACCCGACGTGCTGGCGGTTCTGATCACCACGCGAGGGGCCGACATTATCGGGGCATGGACTGCGGCCCGTGGTTTGCTGGCGGCCGTCGGGCCGTTCTGCCCGTAGAGCGAACAGCGGAATCATTTTGAAATTCGTCGCCGCGGATTACAAACAGCCGAGAACTGATTTGAGAATCGCGGGCCTCCCCAAGCGTTTCGTTTAGGACGATAACGAACTTCGCCGAGGGCGACACGTGATGATTGCCGCAAGCGACACAGGTATCGGCATGGCTCCCGAGGTACAAGCGTGGATTTGCGAGCCGTTTCCTAACCAAGTACATGGGCAAAGGAACCGGGTTGGGACTCGCCACCATTTTCGGAGTCATTGAGCAAAACGGCTGCGACATCATGTCTATAGCTAAGCTGGGGTCGGGACCGTTTTCCGCATTTATCTGCCGTCCGTAAAGGGCTTGATAATTTCAGAAGCGCAGGACGGCACATCGATCGGGTAATCAAGCGATGTGGTGATGCCGGGAACGAGCTCGTCGAAAAAGCTGCGTCCCGGCGATACCGCGAAATCCGCGTCCTTCGTCTCTGGTTACACGCAAAACGCGTTCATACTCTTCAGCCCTGAAAAGCTTGGATTCAAGGTCCCCGAACGCGCCCTTCGATCCAGGGCAGTTGACGATGAGGACCATCCCATCGAGCTCAGTGATCACGGATCTAGGCTTGCCCGATCGCGGGGGCTAAGAACACCCTGCCGAAAGTGTGATACGTGAGCCAATTAAACTTGAGCGCGATATGAGGCACTGAGTCGACGATAACGGTAAACAATCGCCGAATTGTCAAGAACTCGCTTTCCGGGGCGGGGGGGAGCCGGACCGGGTTACTCAGACATCGAGCTCGCTCTTGACTCAATGCCGGAGTTCTTTCCTCGTTTCTTCTCTTGCCTCGGAGTCCCGCGCTCGCTGCACTCCAGCTATGATCCCGCCGGAGGCCTGGCAGGTTCCTCGATGAAAGTGCCGGATCCGCGGGTTTGTATAGCAGTCCACGATCTATTTTTTCGGTTGACCGAAACAATCGAGCGTCAGCCGCATCCACACTTCGAAAGCGCATCGCGAATGCAGATTTTCCACCGTAGCGCGAATAGCCTCGCGAGAGTCAGCATCGTAGCCGCCACATTCGCCCTGACTGGCGTTCTGTGGGCCGCATATCGCATCGACCAGGGGGCCTTCATCACCGATGTCGGGGTGGCTAAGGATCAGCCGGTTCCCTTTTCCCACAAACATCATGTGAGCGATGACGGTATCGACTGCCGGTACTGCCACACTTCGGTGGAGACGTCGGCGTTCGCCGGATTGCCGCCTACCGAGACGTGTATGACCTGCCATTCGCAGATCTGGAGCAACGCCGCAATTCTGGAGCCAGTGCGCGACAGCTACCGCACCGGGGAATCCCTGGCGTGGACCCGGATCCATGATCTCCCTGATTTTGTCTACTTCAACCACAGCATTCATGTGAACAAAGGAATTGGCTGCTCCACCTGTCATGGCCGGGTAGACCAGATGCCCCTGACGTACAAGGTGAATACGCTCTACATGCAGTGGTGCATTGAATGTCATCGTAATCCAGAAAGCTATGTCCGGCCGCGCGACCAGGTATTCAACATGGCATATCAGGCTCCGTCGGACCAAGCGCAGCTGGGCAGGCACCTAGTAGCCGAATATAACATTCAGAGCCTGACGGATTGCGTCACTTGTCACCGATGAATCCGCGCAACTATTGGCGAAGCTTTGAAGAACTGGATCAAAGCGAGGAATTTCGTCAATTCGCAGCAGACGAGTTTGTGCACCGCATTCCCGCCGAAGCCGATGCTGCTTCCCGACGCAAATTCCTTCGTCTGATGGGTGCGTCGATGGCTCTGGCGGGTGCAACCGCATGCACCAAGCAGCCGAAGGAGACAATCGTTCCATACGTGCGGCAGCCCGAGGAAATTGTTCCGGGCAATCCACTCTTCTACGCGACCACCGTGACCGAGGCAGGCCTTGGAACCGGCCTGTTGGTCGAAAGCCACGAAGGGCGACCAACCAAAATCGAAGGCAACCCCGACCACCCAGCCAGCCTGGGAGCGACTTCGCCGCAAATGCAGGCCAGCGTCCTCAATCTGTACGATCCGGACCGTTCGCAGACGGTACTGCATGACGGAATCTTCGACACGTGGGAACGGTTTACCGCTGCATTTTCTGGAGCTCGCGACCTGGCTGGCTTAAAGAAGGGCGAAGGGCTGCGGATCCTGACAGGCACGGTGACATCGCCGACTCTTGCGGCTCAGCTCGCCGAATTTCTGGAGATGTTTCCCCAAGCCAAGTGGCATCAGTGGGACCCCTGCGGGCGGCACTCAGACTATGCCGGATCCGTTGCAGCCTTCGGAGCGCCGTGGAATACGATTTATCATTTCGAGCGCGCCGCACGAATTGCGTCCTTCGACGCCGACTTCTTGGATCCGGCTTCGCCCGGAGGATTGCGCTCTACGCGCGACTACACAGGGCGCCGCAGGGATGCAGCGCAGGATCCATCGAGTGAGTTTCCCCGGCTGTACATCGCGGAAAGTACTCCGTCGATCACGGGCGGAATGGCGGAGCACCGTTTTCGGATGCGCTCCAGGGAGGTGGAAAGCTTCGCAGATAAGTTAATGTCCGGCAATGGCGACCCCTACGCGAGCATCATGAAGGATCTCAACGCCCATCGTGGCGAGAGCATCGTTATCGCGGGAGAATATCAGATCCCGCGCGTGCATGCACTGGCGCACGCGATGAATCAGGCGTTGGGGAATACCGGTAAGACGGTGGTCTACACTGACCGGGTCGAAGCGAACCCGATGGATCAAACCGCGTCGCTTGCTGCGCTAGCCGCCGACATGCGCGCTGGTGCGGTGGAGACGCTGCTGATCCTGGGCGGGAATCCAGTCTACGATGCACCTGCCGACCTCGACTTTGTGGGGGCGCTTCAACAGGTGAAGCTACGCGCCCACCTGGGACTCTACGCCAACGAAACCGCGGAGTGGTGCCATTGGCACCTGCCCGAGGCGCACTATCTCGAATCCTGGAGCGATGCTCGGGCGTGGGATGGGACCGCCTCCATCGTGCAGCCGCTGATTGCGCCTATCTATAACGGCAAGACTTCGCACGAACTGCTGAACCTGCTGCTGAATCGAACGGATCTGAGTGCGCATGACACTGTGCGTGGATTCTGGCAGACGCAAAATAAGGGTGCGGATTTTGAAGACTTCTGGCAGATTTCGCTGCACGACGGGGTAGTGGCGGGGACTACATTCCCCGATAAAACGCCGCCTGCTGCGAACGTCCCGCCGGCAAGCGCCGCTCAGCAAACGGCGGGGATCGAAATTGTGTTTCGTCCCGATCCGGCGGTGGGATCAGGCGCAGACTCCAACAACGGATGGCTTCAGGAATTGCCCAAGCCGCCCAACAAAATGACGTGGGAAAACGCGGTGTGGATTTCGCAGGCGACGGCGCAGAGATTGGCGATCGACACGGGAGATGTCGTGGAACTTGCGCTAAACGGACGAAAACTGCAAGGCGCGGTGTGGGTGCAAGCCGGACAAGCGGATGAGTCTGCGGCCATTCATTTCGGCTATGGGCGAAAACGGGCGGGGCGAGTGGCCAATGGCATCGGGTTCAACGCTTATTCAGTGCGCGACTCGAAAGCGCTTTGGCACGGCGCTGGAGCGGAGGTAAAGCGCATCTCTCGGGGTTACTCTTTCGCCACGACTCAATATACCCAGAACATGGAGGAGCGTGATCCGTTCCGCGTTGCCACGATCGAGGAATTCCGCGCGCGCCCGGGCTTCGCGCAACCCGAAGGCGAGGGCGTGCCTCCTCCCAATCTGACCATGTTCCCCATGTGGCAATATCCAAAGCACAAATGGGGCATGTCCATCGATCTCACCGCGTGCACCGGGTGCAACGCTTGCATGGTCGCCTGCCAGGCGGAGAACAACATCGCCGTGGTGGGGAAAGAAGAAGTCGCCAAGGGCCGCCACATGAACTGGATTCGCGTGGACCGCTATTTTTCCGGTCCAGCGAGTGAACCCGAGATGTACTTCCAACCCGTGCCCTGCATGCACTGCGAGGATGCGCTGTGCGAACTGGTGTGTCCGGTGGCGGCGACCGTGCATAGCGGCGAGGGTCTCAATGAGATGGTCTACAACCGCTGCGTGGGGACGCGCTATTGCTCCAACAACTGTCCTTACAAGGTTCGCCGGTTTAATTTCCTTCTCTACTCGGACTGGAACACGCAGAGTCTGTGGGGCGTTCGCAATCCGGACGTAACCGTGCGAAGCCGCGGCGTAATGGAGAAGTGCAGTTATTGTATCCAGCGCATCAACGCCGCCAAAATCAAGGCGGAAGAGCAGAATCGGCCGGTGCGCGATGGCGAGATCGTCACTGCGTGCCAGCAAGCGTGTCCCGCTGAAGCGATCGTCTTCGGCGATTTGAATGATCCCAACAGCAAGGTGGCGAGGCGCAAGCGGCAGCAGCGAGACTACGGCCTGTTGGAAGAACTGAACACGCATCCGCGCACAACGTATCTGGCTCGGCTGCGAAACCCGAATCCGGAAATCGGTGGGGCGTAAAGGTGGAAGACGAACGCACTGCAGTACTTGATCCGGGGCCAACCAAGGTCATCGGACCTGGCCACGATTTCGAAAGCGTCACCACCGAAATCAGCGGCGTGGTGTTCAGGCCGTTCCTGAAGACGCCACCACAATTGTTCATCGGATTTGCATGCGCGTTCGTGCTGGTGAATGTATTCCTGGTGGCGGTGGTTTGGTTGTTCGCGAAGGGTGTGGGCGTGTGGGGCATCAGGATTCCTATCGCGTGGGGGTTCGCCATCATCAACTTCGTATGGTGGATCGGAATCGGGCATGCGGGCACTCTTATCTCCGCGATTCTGCTGCTGCTGAAACAGGACTGGCGCACCTCTATTAATCGTTTCTCTGAGGCAATGACTTTGTTCGCGGTAGCCTGCGCCGGTATGTTTCCGATTCTGCATTTGGGCCGGCCGTGGCTGGCGTACTGGCTGCTTCCGTATCCGAATACCATGTGGCTGTGGCCGCAGCCGCGAAGCCCTCTGATCTGGGATGTTTTCGCAGTGTCTACGTACGCCTCGGTTTCATTCTTATTCTGGTTCACTGGGCTGATTCCTGACTTCGCGACGATGCGCGATGGCGCGGGAAAGCGGTGGTCGCAAAGGATTTTTGGGATTCTGGCAATGGGCTGGCGCGGGTCGGCGAAGCACTGGGCTCGCTATCAAAAGGCCTACTTGCTGCTGGCGGGACTCTCGACTCCGTTGGTGGTTTCCGTGCACTCCGTCGTCAGTTTCGACTTTTCCATCGCCATTCTGCCAGGCTGGCATACCACGATCTTCCCTCCCTACTTTGTGGCAGGCGCGATTTATTCGGGCTTCGCGATGGTGCTGACCCTGGCGATTCCCGTCCGCCGCTGGTATCACCTTGAAGATCTGATCACCATGCGCCACATCGAGTGTATGGCCAAGGTGATGCTTGGCACGGGGCTCATCGTCGCTTATGGATATGGGATGGAGGCGTTCATGTCCTGGTACAGCGGCAACCAATTTGAACGCTTTATGTACTGGAATCGCGCCTGGGGCGGACACTACTGGTGGGTTTATTGGCTGCTAATTTCGTGCAATATCCTGATTCCCCAGGCGCTGTGGTCACGGCGGGTGCGCATGAACGTCCTGGCGGTCTTCCTCCTTTCCCTGGTGGTGAACACCGGCATGTGGCTGGAGCGTTTTGTGATCGTCGTAACCAGTCTGGAGCGCGACTTCATGCCATCCGCGTGGGGCCGCTACTATCCCACCGTCTGGGATATCGCCACGTTCGCCGGAACCATCGGCGTCTTCCTGAGCCTGATGTTCCTATTCATTCGCGGGCTGCCTGCGATCTCCATGTTTGAGATGCGCGAGGTAGTGCATGAGGAGGCGAGCCATGCTCACGGAGACTAGACTCGCCGGGCGGGTGAAGTTATACGGCTTGATGGCGCAATTCAGTCAGCCTGAGCCTTTGCTCGAAGCGGCGCGACGGGCTTACGCCGAAGGCTATCGGAAGATGGATGCCTATGCGCCGATGCCGGTGGAAGGGCTCGCCGAGGCGATCGGATTCCGCAGCGAGATGGTCCCGCGATTGGTATTCACGGGGGGGCTTCTGGGTGCGTGCGGCGGCTTCAGCCTGATGTGGTGGATCACCGTGATCGCGTTCCCGCACAATGTTGCCGGAAGGCCGCTCAACAGTTGGATGGCATATATTCCCATCACTTTTGAATGCATGGTGCTGGTGGCGTGCTTTACCGCCGTGATCTCCATGCTGGCGCTGAACGGTCTCCCGGAGCCGTATCACCCCGTGTTCAACGTGCCGCAATTCGAACACGCGTCGCGCGACAAATTCTTTCTCTGTATTGAAGCGACCGATCCCAAGTTCGATATCGAACTTACGCGCGATTTCCTGACGGGGCTGCAGGCTGAGGAGGTGCTGGATGTGGCTCCGTAGCATCGTGCTGGCCGTGGTGCCGATGTTTCTGGCGGCCTGCCGGCAGGATATGCAGGACCAGCCGCGCTACAAGCCACTGGCGGCGACGGACTTCTTCGGCGATGGCCGCTCCGCTCGGCAATTAGTGGAGGGCACGGTCGCGCGCGACGGCTTACGAATCGATACGGCGCTGTATACCGGAAAAGTCGGCGACACGGACGTGGACACATTTCCATTCGCCATTACTCGCGCGGACTTGCTGCGCGGGCAGGAGCGATTCAATATTTATTGTTCGCCTTGTCACAGCCGGATTGGCGATGGGAATGGAATGGTGGTGCGGCGTGGATTTCGGCAGGCGGCGGATTATCACAGCGACAAGTTGATGAAGGCTCCCGTGGGGCACTTTGTGGATGTGATGACGAATGGGTTCGGAGCCATGCCCAGCTATGCGTCGCGCGTTCCGCCTGAAGACCGTTGGCGCATCGCTGCGTATATCCGGGTACTTCAGTTGAGTGAGAACGCCTCGGTCGACGATGCTCCAGCGGCGGATCGGGCGGCACTTGAGGCGCAACCATGACGGAGCCTGCAGCTTCACGCATTGCAGAGTGGCAAACGCGATCTCTGATGGCTGGTATTGCCGGCGTGATACTGGCAGTGGCCGGGTTCTTGCTCGATCGGGATCAATTCCTCCGCTCCTATCTATACGCTTACGTCTATTGGACCGGAATGGGCCTGGGATGTCTCGGTATTCTGCTGTTGCATCACACGGTGGGCGGAAAGTGGGGCATGGTGATCCGGCGGCTCTGCGAAGCAGGCGCGCGAACGCTTCCTTACATGGCGATTCTTCTTTTGCCTGTGCTGCTGGCAATGCCGATACTCTACCTTTGGGATCGTCCGGATGCTTTGAACGATCCCAACATCCGGCTGAAGGCGGCCTATCTGAACGTGCCGTTTTTCATCGCCCGTTCAGTGTTCTACTTCGCGGTGTGGACTTTTTACGCCTGGCGGCTGAGTGCATTGTCGCGAGAGCAGGACCATGCGCGCGATCCCGATGTTATCGGCCCGTTGATCGATAAGATGCGGGCCATCAGCGCTCCCGGCCTGGTGGTATTCACAGTTACTGCCAGCTTCGCCTTCGTCGATTGGATCATGTCGCTGGAGCCGCACTGGTTCTCCACCATCTATGGCGCGATGTTTCTGATGGGTGAGGTCCTCGAAGCGTTCGCGTTTGTGATCGCTTTATTAATTGTGCTATCGCGGATGGAGCCGCTGCGCGATTACATCACTCCCCAGCATCTACACGACTTAGGCAACATGATGCTGGCGTTTACGGTGCTTTGGGCGTACACGTCGTTTTCACAATATCTGATTATTTGGGCAGGAAACTTGCCGGATGAAATCCCCTGGTATGTGCGGCGGTTGGGCAAGGGTTGGGGCGGTGTGGCGCTGTTTGTGGTGCTCTTCCATTTTTGCCTTCCCTTCTTGTTATTGCTTCAGCGCAATATAAAACGCAATTCGAATCGTCTCTTCAGGGTGAGCTTGCTGCTGATCGCAGTGCGGCTGGTAGACACGTACTGGGTGGTGGAGCCGTCGTTTTACGATGTCCGCAACCGCATCCAATGGACCGACTTCGTTACCCCGATAGCCGTAGGCGGACTATGGCTGGCGCTGTTCTTCTGGCAATTGCGGGCAGCGCCGCTGGCGCCGCTGAACGATCCGCGATTGAAAGGCGCTCCGAGGGAGACGGTGGCGTTTTAAAGAAAACACATGGCGCCAAATCACTCCAACCACTCCACAGGGCATGAGACCACAGATGCCGATGTACGCCCGATCGTGCTGGTTGGAGCCGCGCTGGCGATTGTCGCCGCGATTGTGTTGGTAATCAGCGTAGGTCTATTTCGATTCCTTGTCGAACGCCCGGTGCCGACACCGGCAAATCCGATGGCTGCGGAGAGTGCGCAGTTCCCGCCGCCTCCCCGAATCGAAGTGAATCCGTCGACTGAGCTCGAACAGCTTCGCCAACAGGAGGATCAAACGCTCTCCACCTACGGGTGGATAGATCGTAAGGCCGGCAGGGTTCGAATCCCGATCGATCGTGCGATTGACCTGCAGTTGCAACGCGGATTTCCGGTTCGCAAGGAGGCTTCGAAACCATGAAAGGCGTGTTTCCGGCACTGGCTGTTTTCGCAGGCATACTGCACGCGCAGGTTTATGGACCGCCCAAAATTCTCCGCAACGTCGGAATCGAACAGCACTTGGGCACGGCTGTGCCCCTAGACGTTCCGCTCACCGATGAGCAGGGCCGCAGTGTCACGCTTCGCCAGTACTCCGGAAAGCCGATGATTCTGGCTCTCGTTTACTATCAATGCCCCTCCCTGTGCGATCTCGTATTGAACGGAGTAACTCGCGCCGCGAAGGCGCTCAAGTTCACGGCGGGCGATCAATACCAGATCGTCGCGGTTAGCTTCGATCCGCGCGAAAACTATCCGCTGGCTCGCGATAAGAAGGTGTCTTACGTAAGAGACTATGCGAGGCCGGGCACGGAAAATGGATGGCATTTTCTTACCGCGCCGGAGCCCTCCAGCCGCGCGATCGCCGACTCGGTGGGCTTTCATTTCACCTATGATCCCGTCAGCAATCAGTTCGCACACCCCAGCGCGATTATGATCCTGACCGGCGACGGCCGCATCGAGCGCTATTTCTACGGCATCGACTACCTCGCTCGCGATGTGAAGCTGGGTTTGGAGGACGCCTCCAATGGCAAGATCGGGTCGCCCATCGACGCTGTGCAGTTATTCTGCTTCCACTACGATCCGTCTAATGGGAAATACGGCCTGATGATCATTCGAATTCTTCAACTCGGCGGCCTGGTAACCCTGGGATCGCTGTTGACGTTCATGCTGGTCATGTTCAGGAGGGATGCTCGCGCCGGGCGGGCGGTGTAACGCATGGGACGCCTATCGTTATTTCCTCCACAAGCTTCCACGACCGCCGCCGAGGTGGATGCTCTCTACGTCTTCGTGATCGGTGTCAGCGTGATCATGACCGTGCTGATTTTCTTTTGCGTCTTCCTCTTCGCTGTGAAGTACCGGCGGCGCGATCCGGGGGAACGTCCCAAGCCGATTCATGGTTCAATTCCGCTGGAGATTGCCTGGAGCGTGATTCCCTTCGCCATCATGCTGGTGATGTTCGCTTGGGGCACCGAGCTATATTACAAAAACTACACGCCGCCTGCCAACACCTACGACGTTTATGTCACGGGCAAGCAGTGGATGTGGAAGATTCAACATCCGGACGGGCAGCGTGAGATCAATGAGCTTCACGTCCCTACTGGGCGCCCGGTGAAGTTAACCCTGGCTAGCGAGGATGCGATCCATAGCTTTTATGTCCCGGCTTTCAGAATTAAGCACGACGTCGTACCAGGACAATATGAAACCCTCTGGTTTCAAGCTACAATTCCCGGCCGCTATCATATCTTCTGCGCCGAGTACTGCGGTACTGGACACGCCAGTATGGGCGGCTGGGTTACGGTTATGGATCCGGCGAGCTTCGAAAACTGGCTCGCCGGAGGAAGTTCCGGCTTGTCCTCAATGAAGGATCGGGGCGAGGTGTTGTTTGCGCAATATGGATGCGCCACATGCCATGCCCAGGACGGCAGCGGCCGAGGGCCTTCCTTGCGGAACGTCTTCGGTCATCCCGTACAGCTTGAAGACGGCCGTGTGATTACCGCTGACGAAGCGTTCATGCGCGAATCGATTCTCAATCCTCCCGCCAAAGTGGTGGCAGGGTACAAGCGCGACACCATGCCCGTTTTCCAGGGACAGATCAGCGAAGAGAATCTGTTGCAATTGATCGTATACATCAAGAGCCTGTCGGAGACGGAAGCCGCGCCTGCAGCTAAGGGAGCCGCCAAATGAGCACAACTTTCGAACCCGCTCGTACAGAGCAGCAGTCCAATTATCTGAATGTCGACTACGGTTGGAAGTCCTGGCTATTTACCACGGATCATAAACGAATTGCACTGTTGTATCTGTTTTCGATCACGTTCTTCTTCCTGATCGGCGGGGCCTTCGCGGTGGGCATGCGATTGAATCTGGTGTCGCCAAACGGCTTGTTCCAGGCAGACACTTATAACAAGTTGTTCACCATGCACGGCATCATCATGGTGTTCTTCTTTCTGGTGCCTTCCATCCCCGCGGTGCTGGGCAATTTCCTGATTCCGATTATGATCGGAGCGCGCGATCTCGCCTTCCCGCGCATTAACCTGCTGAGCTGGTACATCTACATCCTCGGCGGCGCCTTCGCAATTACCGCGGCACTCAAGGGAGGCGTCGATACTGGTTGGACCTTCTATGCCCCTTTCAGCACCACCTATTCGAACACGCACGTCATCCTGACTGCGATTGGAGTGTTCGTCGCCGGATTTTCCTCCATCCTTACAGGACTTAACTTCATCGTCACCATTCACAAGATGCGCGCGCCAGGCATGACTTGGGGGCGCTTGCCCCTCTTCGTGTGGGGGCATTACGCCACCAGTATCATTCAGGTGCTGGGAACACCGGTCATCGCCATCACATTAGTTCTGCTGGGACTGGAGCGAATACTCCACGCCGGAATCTTCGATCCCAACGACGGCGGCGATCCAATCTTGTTCCAGCACCTATTCTGGTTCTATTCGCATCCCGCAGTGTACATCATGATCCTGCCGGGGATGGCGGTCATCAGTGAAGTGGTCGCGTGTTTCTCCCGCAAATCGGTCTTCGGATACGGCTTCATTGCTTTTTCGAGCATTGCCATCGCTGTTCTGGGATTTTTGGTGTGGGGCCATCATCTCTTTGTCGCCGGCCAGTCGATGTATGCGAGCACGGTATTTTCCCTGCTGAGCTTCATGGTCGCCGTGCCATCTGCGATTAAGATCTTCAACTGGACCGCGACCATGTATCGTGGATCCATCTCCTTTGAAACGCCGATGCTGTACGCGTTCGGTTTTATCGGCCTGTTCACCATCGGAGGCTTAACCGGCCTGGTGCTGGCCACTATGGCTCTCGACGTTCACCTCACTGACACCTACTTCGTGATCGCCCACTTCCACTACGTGATGGTCGGCGGGATGGTAATGGCGTATATGGGCGGCCTGCATTTCTGGTTTCCAAAGATTACGGGCCGTATGTATCCGGAGGGTTGGGCGAAATTCGCGGCACTGGTTATTTTCGTGGGATTCAATCTTACATTTTTCCCCCAATTCCTTCTGGGATATCTGGGCATGCCTCGCCGCTATCATGCCTATGCGCCGGAGTTCCAGGTGCTCAACGTTATGTCGAGCGCGGGCGCGTCGATACTGGGGGTCGGATACCTGCTTCCCATGATCTACCTGGCGTGGGCCTGGCGAAAGGGCCCTGTCGCTCCGCAGAATCCGTGGAATGCCAAAGGGCTGGAATGGGAGCAATCGCCCACTCCACCGCCAACGTACAATTTCGACGAACCACCCGTCGTGACGGAGCCCGCCTATAACTACGCGGAAGAGGAGGCGGCGGATGGCTGACAGCGACGTTATTCGAATGGAAAGCGCCTCAGCCGGGCAGGTGCGCCATCATTTCGATACCGCAGACCAGCAGTTTGACTCGTCAACACTGGGCATGTGGGTGTTTCTGCTTACCGAGGTCATGTTCTTCGGCGGCATGTTCGGAAGTTACACTGTGTACCGAAACATGTACCCGGAAGCCTTCGCGTCCACCAGTCACTTCATGAACGTGACCATGGGCGGAATTAACACCGCCGTGCTCATCTGTAGCAGCCTGACCATGGTGCTGGCGGTTCACTCGGCCCAGATCGGCAGCAAGAAGCTGTTGATCTTGTTTCTGATCCTGACTCTGATCCTTGGTTGCGTTTTTCTTGGAATAAAATACGTCGAGTATCACGAGAAGTGGGTGGATCATCACATCCCGGGGCCCGGCTTCCGATACGAGGACGCGCAGTACGCCCATCAGGCTCAAATTCTTTTCTTCTTATACTTCGCCATGACTGGCATGCACGCGCTCCACATGATCGTGGGGGCGGGTCTATTGACGACCCTCATTGTCATGGCGCTCCGCAACCGCTTCAGCGCCTCCTGGTACACGCCAGTGGAAATGATCGGCCTGTATTGGCACTTTGTCGATATCGTGTGGATCTTTCTTTTCCCGCTTCTCTACCTGATAGGACATACCAAATGAGCCATTCTATTGTTCCTGTGAGAGTCTACGTCGCCGTTTGGGCGGCGCTGATTCTTCTGACGATTACCACTGTCGCGGTTTCGAAATTGGAGCTTGGCGAATTCAATTTCGTCGCTGCCATGACGATTGCGGTGATTAAAGGCAGTCTGGTCGTCTGGTTCTTCATGAATGTCAGGCAAGCCGCGTCATTGACCCGGCTCTTTGTCGGCGCGGGTTTCTTCTGGATGGCGATTCTGATCGTCTTCGTGCTGAGCGACTACTTGAGCCGCGGCTGGGCCCCCGCTTCCACCTGGTGGAAGTGACCGATGCGGTTCTGCGAAAGTGGCGGGGCTGAAAGATTTGACCCGTTCCGTGCCTCGATTCCTTGTTCCTCGTCCACGAAGAGTCCTCGAACTTTGATGGCCGCCGGCGTGGGGATTGCTAAAGTAAGTCTAGGCCGGACCCAGCGGTCGGGCGTCCATTTTCGAACTGGAGGTAGCGGAGGCGAACGGAGTTTCTGCGTTCACAAAGCCTCCGATTTTCAATCCCCGGCCGCGAAAGGCGCGCCCACAGAAAGACTGGCAAAGAGGAGGATTGGTCTCTTCAGGGCGCCATCTGATCGTTTTTCATTGCCGATATCGGGGGGGCCGTGTTAACGTTGGACCATGCAAGCCGAAACGGTCGCCCGCGCCGCCGTTTTTCTAGCGCGGTCGCAGGACTGAGTCTGTCCCCAGGGCAGGTGCAAAACAGGACATTGAACGCCGCCGTCACGCCCATTCCGGTCGGGGTGGACGGGGAAGGGTGAAGATGCGTGGACTAGAGCCATCCCCCTCAGATATCACGACGGTCCAGCTCAATGACTCCAAGGTCTCCGGCAGCGTGCTGGCGCTGTGGAACGGCCCGTTGCTCTAATTGTTGTTCACAGTCACAGATCCAGCGTCATCACAGCCGCTGCGGGGGAACCCACACGCTCGGGGCGTGCAGACTTTCATGTTCGGAGACAAGTTTCCAAGTTTGAGGAAGATGACGGCTACATCGTTTGTGAGCGCAGCGGGCCAGCAAACAGGGAATGTTCTCGACGTCAACCTCCCCGATTACCCGACCGTGTGGTCCAAGCCCCTTCAGCCCTACGCCGCGGCTATGCGCACGGGCCCCGACGGGAGCAGGATCGGTTGCACGATCGAGGCGGTTGGTCAATCGGTGACCTTCCTCTCAAGAACGGTACGAAACCCGACCATGGAATTTGCGATCAGCGCCGCGAGTGCGAATCCATATCTGATCCCTTGGAGCAGCGCAACGTACATGTGGGGCGATGTCCTTCTTTCCGGATGCGACCGCAGCGAGCCCATGCAGTTGAAGACCTTCCTGCTGCGGACTGAACATTCTTAGGGGGACAACGTCCTTGTCGTCGGCAACCGGACTGGTTTGCGGCAGTTGGACCGATGGGTCGGGCTCTTGCGGATGCCAATGCGGCTTTGCAGAAGGCTGCTTCACGGACGCCAATCTCGCAACCGGAGATCGACGCAGCCAACACGGCGTTGGGCACTGGGCTGAGCGAATTGCGCCGCAGCGGCAAATACCCGGATCCCGAAGATCTTCCTCATTGAACACCCTCCCGGATCCGTTTACTTTCTTCAATGGCGCGAAGGCGGGCTAGGCGGCCGATTGGGGTAAGCGGCGCGCGGAGATTCGGGATCTCGCCCGTATTACGAATTCGGCGAGATGCCTCCTCCTCCCTCAATTGCTAACTGCTGTTTCACAACCAGCACCAACTTCGTGAGCCCACGCTTCATCGCGGTGACAGTGGAAGACCGGAGGGAAGACCGCGTCCTTCATGCCGATTCTCTACCTTCCAGCTAACTAATGCACGGCGCCCAACCCGGTGATTGTGGAGGAATCGTTCGCGGCAGCCGCGGCTGCGAATCGCGCCTTCATCGACGGCGGTTATGCGGTGCTGAGTGTCCCCACCAGCGACGCGCCCAATCTACCAGATATCGCCAGCGACAATGGGAATCATAGGGGAGCCTTCTATTCCCTCTCTATCCGTATAGACTGGACCGCCTTTCAGGCGGTCGGCTTCAGTAGCGTGTCTCTGATGAACGGTACATGTGTCCCCCTACGCGCCCGGTGCGGGGTTTGCTGGGCCGAGGCACCAAAGCTTCCCAACGTCAACGCTGCGGGGGCGACTTCAGGCGATCTTAGTCGCACCCGAACCGGCTTTCAGCTGGTAGTGCTTCAGCGTGCACACCTAAGGAACAGCCGGCAAAACGCAGCCTGGGTCGCGGCCACGAGCGTAGCCGTTACTTTCAGATTTGAGGGCCGCGACCGGCCCTTCGCGGGCAAGTTAGAAGGCAATTTTCAGTCCAAGCTGAATCTGACGGGGGTAAAAGCCCGAGGTCGAGGTCACCTTGCCGAACTGCTGCGAGTTGATGTCCTGATCGCTCACGAAGTAGTTCTGATGATTGAACACGTTCAGCGCCTCCATGAACAACTCCGTCGAGATGCGTTCTTTGACCTTGATGGACTTGGCCAGCTTGGCGTCCATGTCGAAGATCGGCGGTCCGTCAAACACCCGTTTCTGGAGCGTGCCGAGCTGGCCGGGTCCTGGATTGTAGAAGAGCTGGCCTGAGAAGGCAGGCTGACCAAAGGGCGCGACTCCGCGTCCGTCGAAGCCGACTGCAGAAGCTGGCACGATATACGGACCGTTGCCAGTCATGCGGAACTCGATCTGATCCTTCAACTGGCTCATGGTCTCAAGGGTGGTGGCTTCGTTGTCATAGGAATCGCCGGCGCTCAGAAACGTGCCCAGGCCGGAGTAAATCGAAAAAGGATTGCCCGAAGTCCAGGTGATGTTTCCGCTTGTCATCCAGCCTCCGATAATCTTGTCCCAAACGCGTCCATGAATGCGGTGCCCTTCGCCGAAAGGCAGATCGTAGGAATAATTGGCCTTGAACTGGTGCGTGAGATCGGTAGGAGTGCGCGCGCGCTCAATCGCCGTATTATTGATATCCATGAAAGGCTCATAGCGGTTCTGATAGATGCCGGCGGCATCGCTGAGCCACTTTTCAAAGGAGTAATTCGCCTGGAATTCCAAGCCTCGCGCAAAACGACGGCGAACCTCTAGTTGCAGAGAATTATATGTGGAATTGCTGAAATTGGTGAGGTAGGTGGAACCAAAAGCATTGGGGTTCGGGAAGAAGCTTAAACCCGGGTCCGAAGTTCCGGGTCCCACAAGAAGGTTGACCTGGTACAAGGCTCCCAGGTCGGCGACCTGACCGGTCTCAATTTCGCTTTGGATGGTTCCGTCAGACAGAAATCCGCCGGCGCCGGGACCTCCGATATTGGTGAAGGTAGGCAAGGGCTGGCTCCCGGGGATGTTGCGATTATAGGCCGGGTTGAATCCGCCAGCCGGATTCGCCGCCTGCGCCAGAAATCCGTTCTGCTGCGCCTTGAGGAAATCCGTCAGGAATGCGGCCGGGATCTGCTCCTGGTTGTAGTCGAACCCGCGCAGCAGTTTGACTGCGTGATTGCCCACGTAGCGCGCCTCAATAATGGTGCCCTTAATCTCATGTTGAACGTTAAAATTCCACTCCTGCACGTATGGAGTGCGTAGATTGGGGTTGACCATTCCGTAGTAGACTTCCGAGTTTTGCTGGTAGCCTTGGGCGAAAGTCAGGGGCGCCTGGAACGGCGGGGTATTAATCGCAGGGAGTCCTTGGCCCGTGGTTCCGTCCAAGTTATAGTTCGCGATGAAGCTTGCAAGGCCTGGATTGGTTCCCGTAAAGGTTTCGGCGACAGTAATGGCTTCGTCGGTGACGTAACTGATGCCGTAGCCGGCGCGGATCGAAGTTGTTCCATGGCCGAAGGGGTCCCACGCCAAGCCGACGCTGGGGGCGAAATTATTGAGGTCCTTGTTATAGAACGGCCGGCCCACGGAGTTCCCGGCGAAATTCAAACTCGCGTCAGGGTTGAGTAAGGTTTGCTGCGGAGTGCCGGTGAGGACCGGCTCGAACTCCAGCGAATCGCGCTCATTTACAGGCGAATAATAGTCCCAGCGCAGGGAGCCGCTCAACACCAGGCGCGACGAAATCTTCCATTCATCCTGTCCATAGAAAGCCAGGTTGTTATACGTGAAGTGGCGCAAATACGGAGCGCTGGGATCGAACCCGGAGGTCCGAGTGGCGACGTTGAAGGTCTGGTTGTCGTTATCGAGCAGCCCGGCCAGCGACGCGAGCAAGGCATTAGCATTGTTGAGATCCAGAAGGCTCGCGCCCGGAAGGTAGGCGCTGGTGAGCAGATTGGTGGTCTGATTCGTGGAATCGATGCCGACGTTGTAGAGGGGGATGGTTCCGGTGTAATCGTAGGTACGAACATAAACGCCCTGATAAAATGCGCCGAACTTCAGCGTGTGGCGGCCCTTGATCCAAGTCGCGTTGTCCTGGATGCTGTAGGTTCGCGTGTCGCGCCCCTGCTTCAGCACTTGAGCTGCGGCCAGCGCTTCAGGTGTGCTGTAGTCTGTCCCCCCGATGAGATACGAAGGCAATGCACCCGCGCTGCCTGTGTATCCGAACGTCGCTGGCGCGATATTCGCTCCAGCCCGGACTTCATTGGTCCAGTTGGGTCTCGGGTTCGTGCGCCACGCCACCGCTAGCAGGTTGCGCGCATCGTTATTTTGGATGGGGGGAATCGGGTTGTAACCTATCCCTACGTCGGGACGGTCGTTTTTGTCGCGATTCCAGGAATACGTCGCCGTCACGGAGTTTTTCGGCGTAATGTAGTAATCCAGTTTTCCGGTGGCATTGTCGCGTTCCTGATTGTTGCGGGCCAGGAGAAGGTATCCAGCGGTGTTGAGCAATTGCCCCGGCTGGCTATCTCCGACATTGTAGTTATTGATGAATTGCGGTCCCGGTACCTGCTTGAGAAGCTGGCTCATCAAGGGATCCATGGGCAGGCCCTCAATACCGAGAACATTCACCTGCTGGACTTGCCCGGATGGGTCGAGATAACTGAAGATTCCCTGCCGTGCGGTGGAAGTCAGGATGGTCTGATCGACGCCAAGCTGGCTGCGGTTTCGATACAGCTCATAGGCGGTGTAGAAGAAAAGCTTGTCCTTCTTAATGGGACCGCCCACGTTGGTGGCCACCTGATTCAGATTCAAGCGCGGAAGCGGGTTACCGGCCTGATTATCGAAAAAATCATTCGCCGCGAATTTGTTGTTGCGATTCTGCCATAATGCGTATCCGTGATATTCGTTGGTGCCAGACGGCGTGGTGAAATTCACCTGCGAGGCTCCGCCGGAGGAATTCGCGCCCTGGTTCGATGTAATGACCGTGAACTCCTGGACCTGGCTCAGCAGCGGCTCATTGGGCGTATAGTCCAAACCGCCGGTGCGAATGTAGTTGTCCTGGATGTTGATGCCATCCAGCGTAACGTTGCTGAAGGACGAACGCTGACCGTTGATGTCCGTCTCATATCCGTTGGCGTTTCCAGGGGACACGCCTGCTTGCGTGCTGATGAACGCCAGCGGATTGCGATCGCCCACCGGCAGCCGCGATATCTGCTCGGCGGTCATCGTTGTGGAAATTTCCGGCGATGTGGTTTGCACGGTTTCGAGTCCTGCGGTGACGGTCACAGCGCTTGCTCCCGCCGCGAGGGTCATTTTGATTCCTGGAATATCGGTGGGCCGCGAGGGATCTACCTTCACATTCTCGATCTTGAATTGCTGGAATCCGGGGGCATCCACAGTAAGGTCGTAGTACACCGGCCGTAGCGTTTGCAGCGTGAACAAGCCTTGCGAGGTGGTGACGGTGGTGGCGACGGGCTTCGTGCCTCCATGCAGCAGCAGGTTCACTGTCGCCTTGGGAACCACGGCGCCCGAAGGATCGGCCACCGACCCAGTGATCCACCCGGTGTCTTGAGCCTGGAGAATGAGACCGCCGCTGATCAGGAAGACGCTGATCGAGAACAAGGCGATTGCGCGCATGAAGCAATTCCCTCCCTGTATTACTTAATAGGGAGTCTAGCATCTGGCTATGGCTGCCGTGCCGCAGGGATCAGGCACAATGGAGCGGACACGCCGCTGCATCCTCGGTCACAATGGAGCGGACACGCCGCTCCATGATCAGTTATCGTCCGGCTGCCTGTCCAAGTGATCGATCACCAGCACATCGAGTTGAACCTTGGCCTTTTCCAGCTTCAGCCCGAGCTGCTTTTCGACTGCGGTGAATACATCCGGGGCAGACCCGCTCGCGCTGCCGGTAGCATCCGGCCCTGCTTGCAACCTGGCGGTGGAGAATTCCAACTTGAAATCGTACTGGCCGGTCAAGCCTGTCTTATCCGTTATGCGGGCGGGTCTCGTGGATAACTCAAGCGCTCGACCCAGGTCTTCAAGCGATGACTTACGGAAGGTCATGCGCTGAATTCCATCTTTTCCAACTCCGCGAAAGTTCGTGAATCCTGGCGGCAGCACGGGAAAACCGTCCTGATCCAGAACGGCCGCGGGCGCGCGAGTGCCGGGCTGCGGCGTTGGTGGCGCGGTGCTCTCGGCGGGTGCCGCTTCCTTCAGCTTCGGTCCACCTTTGGAAATCACCAGGTCGTATGCGTCGAAATCCTTCCGCTCGAGGTGAAACGCGAAATGGAACCGCTCCTTCAGAAGATTCTTCATCATTTCGGCGGCCTGTTCCTTGGTTACCTCTGGAGGGACCTTCGCCACGATGTCGAACCGGTCTATGCCGATCCATGCGGGACGATTGGAAATCCGGTCGAGGCTGACCCCAAAGAGATTCTCAAGAATCGTGGACATCAGACACCATTCATAGGTAAGCCGCCCCGGATCGGCGGTTCCAGGGCCTCCCGTGATTTCGCCCCCGGCGCGCAGCGGCCTCCGGGGGCCGGCTGCCTGCCGCCCTCACGGAGGCGACCTCGAATTGCAGAGAAGCCTGCGCATGCACCATTGTGACGAATCCCGCCGCAATAACCAGAACTCTCACGACGTTTGCCATAGGTCCCTTGATCCGCTCAGCGAACGGCGGCCACGCCGAGCGCCGCTTTGTCGCGCTCTTTCGGGTCCGCCGGTCTCCAATCCGGATCGCGCAGCAGGTGCACGCGATACGTTCCGGAGCCGGTGGCGATCCGCTCGGCGCAATCGATTCGGATGATGTTCACACCCTCGGCGAATGTCAGAGAGTTGCCCGTGACTTCTCCGAGCCGGTCGAATCCAAGTTCCGGCTGCCGCTTAAACGACGCCACATAACGTCCATAGCCCGGCACATATGCCCATACGGTTGGCCCGCGCAGGGTTTCAGGTAGGGCCGCCGGCTCTTGCAACTCGCCGTTGATTCTCAAACGTGGCTTGGTCAGGTCGAACTCAGCGTCGTCGGCATAGGCATCATGGGGCGCTTCCGCTCGCAGCGTCGCTCTGTTGAGCCTGCCCACGTGAATGTGGTCCACCAGCCTCTGCCCGGTCTGAGGATTCCTATAGAGTTCCAGTGCGATGACGTCTCCCTCCTCGATGAGTTGCGGCGCGGGATAGCTGGTTGGCGACAGAACCTTCGCACCCGAGGGAGGCTGGTAGGGCCAAGGGATTTCGGCGTTGGAGTCGGAAAAGGTGACCTGGTAGGTTCGCGGCCCCCGCGGCAGAATGTTGACGAGCTCAACCGTAATTGCATACTTGACGACCAGGCGCCGGAGATCGTCGTAGAAATATCGGGGGATGGTTACGATCCCCGTGTCTCTTTCAATATCGCTGGAGCCGCCGCGGAGGCTTTCCGCATAGTCCGAAGATGTATCCTCCACCCAGGTCTCGAATGCGACGGCATCGGCCGGGCTGATCAATTGGACCTGAGAGCCTGGTACGGCGCGGAGGACTCTTAGCCTTAGCCGTGGGTCCGGGCTCGTACGTTGCACAGCCAGGGCTGCCGGCGACGGGATTTGAATCGCCTCCGCAAAGGTCATGGGCATTTCGATATCCGCTACAAACGCGGCTTCGAGATCGACACGGTGTCCATGCTGATTCGACAGCGGCGCAGAGGGTTGCTCTGGAGCTTTGGCAGGAGCTGGAGGCTGAGGAGGCTCGAAGAACGGATCGAAGAGCAGCGCCGAGAGGACCGGAGTTGGTGGGAGGACCAGAGGCGGAGGATCGATCGCGGAAACGGCCGGATGAGATAGAGCAAGGCTCAGAGGAGGCGGCGCCGTCAAACTTTGCGACCCGTGCATCGTGACTGCGCCGATGCCCACCAGCCACAAGAGCGCCAGTGACAAAACCGCCCCTGGACCCGGCAGGCTCTGTGAGACCGAAGGCGCTTGCCCAATCAGTCTGCGGATGCGGCTCGACAATGAACCACCGTTGGCTGCAAGAACTGCGCCGGCATGGGCGGGGCGGCAGGACTCGACCTCGGCCAATGCGCGGGCGTAGGTCAACACGTCGCCTCCGCACGCGGCCACGGCCAGATCGTCGCAGCATAGCTCCCTTTCTGCGCGAATCTGATCGGAGACCCACCACACTGCGGGATGGTAGAACAGCACCGCTTCCGCGATGCTTTGCAGAATATTCGCGAGATAGTCGTGACGGCGGATGTGCGCCAGTTCATGCGCCAGCAGCGCGGTCACATGCTTGGGAGGCAGGCCGGTCAGCGCGCCCACGGGCATCAGGATCACGGGCCGAAGCCAGCCAATCACCGTGGGAACTTCCACCAGCGAGGAAATCAGCAGACGGACGGGCGTCGACGCACCTACACGGGCGATCAATCCTTCCAGCGTCCGTTGCCATTCCGCCGGAGCGGACCGCGCCCCTGCCGACCGAATTCGCGAAGCCAGCCGCCAACCTCCGATCAGGCGCGCTGAAAACGCGGTGACTCCGGTGAGCCATCCCAGCACCAGCCACGGCAGCGCCCGCTGCCAGGCGTCTCTTGGAACAAACGCCGGTGGAACAATCGCAGGAATCACCTGCCAGACCGCACGAGACGCTGTCGTCGAAATGAAGTAAGTCAGAACCGGCGAGATCGTCATCGCGCCGAGCGCTGCGCAAGCCAGCAGGTAACGCCCTTGCGCGGACATCGACCGAGGCAGCAAAGCTCGCGCGATGGCGAAAACGATGGCGATAAGCGTGCCTTGCCAGAGAAAATGTAGCAGCGTCCATCCCAGGTGAACGACCCAGGGCTGACTGAAAAGCTGATTCATCGCTTTCTCCCGCCTTTCTCGAATCCGTCTTTCTCGAAATCGTCCAGCATGCGCCTGATATCCTTCAAGTCCTCCCGGGACGCCGGATTCGCGCTCAATGCCCCCAACATCAGATTCTTGGCCGACCCTTCGAAAGCGCGCTGCAGTAAATCGGCGGCGAGCTGGCCTTGCGTCTGCTCTTTGGGCTGACTGGCTTCGTAGACGTGGGACCGGAAGCGTTCGGTGCGCGTCACCAAACCCTTTTCCGTCATCACCTGCATTTGCTTGAGCGTGGTGGTGTAGCCGCTGTCTTTGCCGAGCTGTTCATGCACTTCGCGAACCGTGGCGGGGCCCAGGCGCCAGAGCGCTGCCAGAATATCGAGTTCGGCGCCGGTGGGCAAAGGTTTGGGAGGACGGGATCTCATAACAGAACAATACTACGATTGGTGTCGTATGTCAACGACATTTATCGTAACGGCTGGTTGCGCCATCTCGTACGTACGGAATGTACCGGCAAAGTACCGAGGACGCAGCATGCTAAGATGACCGTCATGCACGGCATCTCGCGGGCGTTGTGGGCGGTGGGGGGGACGGCGGCGCTGGTGAGCACGCTTTTCGCCTTCCAGAAGCCCTTCCGCGAATATCCGGGCATTGAGTATAACGATTTCCCTCTTCCAGCCGACGCCTACGACAAGTCGGAATTCATGTTCGCCCGCCTGATGTATCCGCAAATGCCGGGGTCGCGAGGATTCAACGCCGGCGGCTTTCGCGGAAACGGCGATTGGAAGCATGGCTACTCCATGTGGACCCAGGATTACCCGCGCGCGGATCGGCATTTCCTGCTGGCGCTGCGGCGGCTAACTCGCATCAACGCGCGCAGCGTGGAGCAGCCCGTGGACCTGGACGACGGCGACGACGTGTACAATTTCCCATGGCTCTACGCGGTGCAGCCGGGGACTTGGCTGCTGACCGACGCGCAGGCCGCTAAGCTGCGGGACTATCTGCTGCACGGCGGATTCTTCATGGCCGACGACTTCTGGGGCGATTCGGGCTGGAACGTTTTCCTGAACAGCATCAAGCGGGTGTTTCCCGACCGGGATATCGTCGACATTCCGAATCCGGATTCGATTTTCCACAGCGTGTACGATCTCAATGATCGCTACCAGGTACCCGGCGCGCGCTATCGCTCGACTGGAGTGACTGAGAAGTGCCAGGATTGCCCGCCTGCGTGGCGTGGCATCTACGACGACAAAGGCCGCGTCATGGTGGCCATGACCTTTGATTCCGATTTAGGGGATTCGTGGGAGTGGGCCGACGATCCGAGCTATGACGAGAAGTTTTCCGCGCTGGGAATCCGCATCGGCGTAAACTACATCGTTTACGCTATGACGCACTAAATACCACCCGGTACTAACCCTCTTGAGGGTACTCATCTTAAGGGTTTTTCTAAGAGTTCTTGGGGTCTTCACTAAGATTTGCGCCTGATTTTTCCGTGGTCCGCAACAATGATACCTTGCATGCAGCGGCAGCTTCCGGCTCCTGGGAGGTGGTTGGATGATGGCAAGAATCCTGTTGACGATTTCTTTGGCCGCGGTCACATTGGCTGCGAAAGATAGGGCTTGGCAGCCCGGAACTTTGCTGGACAAGACCCTGAATCCATACATCAGAACTGCGAATGATAGCGGCTCAAAATCCGGCGATGCGACGCCCATGGTGGGCGATATGGCGGTCTCGGTGAATGTGCATCGTTCCACCGGAGACCTGGTTTATGACGAATACATCATTGAAGGCGCGGACATGGTGTACGCGGTGGAAGTCACGCGCTTCAAAAACACGAAGGCGGCACACTTGTCCTTGTCTCTGCCGTTGAACTTTGCGGTGGAGAAGAGCAGGCTGTATATCAAGGATCTGGATCGGCAGGAATTTGAGGGCCAGATCCTGAGGCAAGTCGAAAAGACTGGGACAAAAAAGGGGGAAACAGTCGCTTCGGCGGAGCCTAAACCTGCGCCGGTTGCGGCGACCCAGAAAGCTCCCGCCAAGGCCGATGTTCCAAAGGCCGATCCTGGGAAGGCCGTTGCAGCCAACATCGTGCCGGTGAAAGCCCAAGCCAAGCCTGACGCCGTCGTCGCGTCGGTTCAAGCGCCTGCGTCGAAGACGGCGGTTTCACAGCCGGCACCGAAGCCGCCGGTTCAGACTCCCCCGGCCGCCCCCAAGCCGGCTCCGAAGCTGGAAGCCTCGGTCTCAACTCCTGCGGCGCAGCCTCGGCCTCAAATGAAGCCCGAGACTGCGACGGCCGCTCGGGGGACTTCAAAGGATCGCGCCTGGCAGAGCGGACAGTTGCTGATGGTGGTCAACAATGGCTATTTTCTCAATGTCACGTATTCGAGTGACATCGATGGCTCCAACTGGCCTTTCGTGCAAGGCAGTGACGGGCGCTACACGGTCAACGGCCAGATCGGTAACCCGACCAGCAGTCTGTATACATACGACAACTACGTAATCGAATCGCAGTTCTGCGCGTACTTAGTGCAAAGGATGCGGCCCAAGACGTCGGCGACGGCGCGTCTCCCTGGAAACAAGCCGTTGAAATTCGCAGTGGAGAAAAACAAGCTTTGGGTGGTCGACGAAGAGAACATCGAGTACGAAACCAAGGTCATCAAGCTGGTCCAGAAGGACTCGATTGTGAATCCTGTGACTCGGGCGGCCGCGCAGTAAAGGCGGCCGCCGCAAAGCCCCTGGCAGTTACGCCGTGCGCATGCTCTCGGACTTGTCGGCGCCAGATAGCGCCGCCTGCGCCCCTGCCAGACGCGCGATCGGCACGCGATACGGCGAGCAAGAGACGTAGTTCATGCCCACGCGATAGCAGAACTCTACCGACGCTGGGTCGCCGCCGTGTTCGCCGCAAATACCGATTTCGATATCCGGGCGAGCGGTCCGTCCCAGCTTGATGGCCATCTCAATCACCTTGCCGACGCCTTCCTGATCGATGCTGGCGAAGGGATCAGCCTTGAAGATTTTCAACTTCTCGTATTCGCCGGAGAACTTCGTATAATCGTCGCGGGACAGGCCCATGGTGGTCTGCGTCAGATCGTTGGTGCCGAAGCTGAAGAACTCGGCGAACTTCGCGATCTGATCCGCGGTGACTGCGGCGCGAGGTATTTCGATCATGGTGCCGACCAGGTAATGCAGATTCTTCATCCCGGCTTTGGTGAGAACTTCGGTAGCCACCCGGACTACGATGTCCCTCTGGTTTTCGAGCTCCTTGGAACTGCCCACCAGCGGAATCATGACCTCGGGAATCACTTTGATCTTCTTCTTGGCCACTTGGACGGCGGCCTCGAAGATCGCGCGCGCCTGCATTTCCGTGATTTCGGGATAGGTGATGCCCAGGCGGCAGCCGCGATGGCCCAGCATGGGATTGAATTCGTGCAGCTCTTCCACGCGATGCAGCAGGAGCGGCAACTGCTTCTTCAGATCGCCGGCTTTGATGCGGTACTTCTCAGAGAGCTCCTTCTTCTGCTTGCCGTTCAGCAGCGGGAAGCGTGCGATATCGACCATGAGGTCCTCGCGCTTGGGCAGGAACTCATGCAGAGGCGGATCGAGAGTGCGGATGACCACAGGGTAGCCGTCCATGGCTTCAAACAAGCCGGCGAAATCCTTGCGCTGCATGGGCAGCAGTTTTTCGAGCGCCTTCCTGCGGGACTTCTCATCGCTTGCAAGAATCATCGCCTGCATCAAGGGGATACGATCCTCGGCGAAGAACATGTGTTCCGTGCGGCAGAGGCCGATGCCGTGCGCGCCGAATTTGCGCGCGGCTTGGGCGTCGCGAGGGATGTCGGCATTGGCGCGCACGTCGAAGCTGCCTCGGAATTCGTCGGCCCAATGCATCAGCTGGCCGAAGACCGAAGTATTCGGATCGGGCTCGTTGGTGACGGCCTTGCCAAGATAGACGTTGGCTGAAGTCCCGTCGAGCGAAATCCAATCGCCCTGTTTTACGGTGACGGATTTGCCCCCGACGGAGACCGTGAACTTCGCCGCGCTTTCGCTGATGGAGATGGAACTGGCGCCGACGATGCAGGGGCGTCCCATTCCGCGCGCGACCACTGCGGCGTGACTGGACTTGCCTCCGACTGCCGTCAAGATTCCCTTCGCCACGTCCATTCCATGGATGTCGTTGGGTGTGGTCTCCTTACGAACCAGGATCACGGGTCCGCCTTTGACCATCTCAACCGCTTCTTCAGCTGTAAATGCGACGCGGCCGACCGCGGCTCCAGGTGAGGCTGCAATGCCGGTGGCGAGCAGAGTCAATTTCTTAAGCGACGGCGCATCGAATACGGGGTGGAGGAGTTGATCGAGCTGCTTCGGCTCGACGCGCAAAACGGCTTCCTGCTTGGTGATGAGACCTTCGCCAACCATCTCCACCGCGACGCGGACAGCCGCCGGACCGGTGCGTTTGCCGTTGCGCGTTTGCAGCATGTACAGCTTGCCTTCTTCGATGGTGAACTCGAAGTCCTGCATGTCGCGATAATGGCGCTCCAGACTCTCCGTGATTTCACGGAGCTGTCGATAAGCCGCGGGCATGAGTTTTTCAAGCTGATAGATGGGCAGCGGCGTACGGATGCCCGCGACCACGTCTTCGCCTTGCGCGTTCACCAGGAATTCGCCATAAAACACACGCTCGCCAGTGGCGGGATCGCGGGTGAAGCCGACCCCGGTGGCCGAGGTATCGCCCAGGTTGCCGAACACCATCGCCTGCACGTTGGCTGCGGTGCCGATTTCATCGGGAATCTTTTCCATCCTGCGGTAGTAGGCGGCCTTGGGATTCCACCAGGATCTGAACACGGCGTCACGCGACATGGCCAATTGGTCGTGCGCGTCCTGCGGAAAGGGCTTGCCGGTTTCTTTCTTGACCAGCTTCTTATAGTCGTCGATGATGGCCGCCAGGTCGGCCGCCTGGAGATCGGTATCCTGTTTGACCTTGGCCTTGCGCTTGCGCTCATCGAAGATGTGGTTGAACTTTTCCATATCGATATCCAGCGCGACCTCACCGAACATCTGAATGAAGCGGCGGTAAGAATCGTAGGCGAAGCGGGGGTTGCCGGTGCGTTTGGCCAAGCCCTCGACGGTTTTATCGTTCAAGCCCAGGTTGAGAATCGTGTTCATCATGCCGGGCATGGAAAACTTCGCGCCGGAGCGGACGCTAAGCAGCAGCGGATCGGCGGGATCTCCGAGGCGCTTGCCCAAGCCGGCTTCCAGCTTCGCGAGCGCGGTCAAAGCCTGATCGTTGATTTCCTTCGGGAGCTTATTGCCGTTCTCGAAATAGATAACGCAGACTTCGGTAGAGATAGTGAAACCGGGAGGGACGGGAACTCCCGCACGGCACATTTCCGCAAGGCCTGCGCCCTTGCCTCCGAGGATGTCTTTCATCTTGCCGTCGCCGTCGGCGGTGCCGCCGCCGAAGCTGTAGACGTAGTTTTTCATTGTCTTGTCTCCTTAAAATCGCGCACAACGCAGCGGGACTCGATCATTGTTTTCCTATGCGAGCGAATCCCGCGCTGTGCGCTCGCCTGATGTGACTATCTCCGAGAAATCGGCGATGGTCGAAAATTCGGTGAATAATTTATTTAAAAGCGTCAGACGGTTGGCTCGGACGGCGGGGTCCGGGGCATTTACGAGAACTTTATCGAAGAAAAGATCGACGGTGGGACGAAAGGCCGAGATGGCGATGAGTCTCTTTGTATAATCGCGCTCATTGGCCGCGATCAGCGATGCGAGCCTGCTGACGAGATTTCCTTCCGGGCCGGCTTCGAGCAGCGCCATATCCAGCGGTCCGTCGCCTTCGAAATGCGCCTGCTTTAAAATGTTGCGAATGCGTTTGCAGGCCGCGGCCAGGGGTTCGAAATCCTCGGTGGGACGAACTGAAGCCAGCGCCGCCAGGCGCGCCTCGACGTCGGCAAGCGTACTGACACCCGATGCGAGCACCGCGTTGACCTCATCATATTTATATCCCCGGACCTCGCGGAAATAATACTGCACGCGCTCCAGCATAAAGGTGCGGAGTTCGCCGGTGACCAGTTGATCGAGAAGATAGTCGAGCTTGGCTTCGACAAGGATCTTGACCACTCCCTGAGCCGCGCGGCGAAGCGCGAAGGGATCTTTTGATCCGCTGGGGATCAGGCCAACTGAGAAGCAGCCTCGCAAAGTGTCGAGTTTATCGGCCAATGCGACGATCTGGCCTTCGATCGTCTCAGGGATGGAATCTTCCATGCTGAGCGGCTGATAGTGTTCATAGATGGCCCGGCTCACGGCCTCCGGTTCGCCCTGGTGTTTAGCATACAGGCCTCCGACGATGCCCTGAAGATCGGTGAATTCCTTGACCATTTCGGTGGTCAGGTCGCACTTCGAAAGCTCAGCCGCGCGCTGGGCGTGGGCGTTGCCACTGAGTTCTTTTACCAGCTCGACCACCCGATTGGTCTTTTCTAAATAGGATCCGAGCTTGGCCTGGAAGGTGACCTTTGCAAGATCGTCGCCGCGATCGACAAGTTTCTTTTGCTGATCGACGTTCCAGAAGAAGCGGGCATCGTTGAATCGGGCTTTGAGCACCCGCTCATTGCCGTGCTTGACGACTCCTTCGGGGTCGCCGTTGGTATTCATGATGGCCACGAAGTGGGGCGCAAGTTTTCCCGATTCCGACTCGACGGCAAAATACTTCTGATGATGCCGCATCACCGTGGTCAGCACTTCGGCCGGCAATTCCAGGTAAGCCGGATCGAAGTCGCCGCGGATGGCGGTGGGATATTCGGTGATGAAGGTCAGGGTTTCGAGCAGGTCACCATCTATTTTCGCACCCAGCTTGGATGCTTCTGTTTCGATTTTGTGGCGCCGTTCATGCGCCGGAAGAATGACGAAGTTCTCTCGTAAGTGGGCTTCGTAATTCTTGGTTGTTACCGGAACGGACGACGATCCAAGGATGCGGTGGCCGCGCGTGATGCTTCCGCTTTTGACGCCGGCGATTTCAAAGGGAATAATTTCATGGCCCAGGAGCGCGACGATCCAGCGGATGGGGCGGATGAAGCGGGGTCCGGTTTTGCCGCCGGTCCAATACATCGTTTTGGGCCACTGCAGTCCGAGGATTGCGGAGGGCAGGGAATCGGTGAGCAGATCCAAGGCGGACCGGCCGGGAATCCGCTTGAGCAGCTCATAGTAGCTTCCGTTCACCTTCACTTCGCTCGGATCGACGCCCTGCTTGCGGGCGAAGCCGGAGGCTGCCTTCTCACCTGAGGACACAGGCGGTCCCTTAAGGATCTCCTCACGATCGGGTGTTCGCTGCGGAACGCCGCTGGCTTGAATAACGAGCCTCCGCGGCGTGGCGTCCACGCGCGGGATTGCCCCCAATAGATCCAGCTTCTGCAACTGGGCCAGCGCGCCGGGAATCATCCAGTGCGGAATTTCTTCAGTGCCGATTTCGAGCAGGAAGTCGAGGCTCATACAGCGGCCTCTTGCTGGGCTTCGCTCTGTTGGTCCGCCCACAGCTTCGCCGTTCCTACCGCCAGATCACGAACGCGCTTGATCACGCCGACTCGCTCGGTCACCGAAATCGCTCCGCGAGCGTCAAGCAGGTTGAACAAGTTCGAGCATTTGAGCACTTGCTCGTAAGTCGGCAGCACAGGGAAGCGGTGTTTTTCGGGATACTTGGCGTAAGCCGCGAGCAGCTCCTTGCATTCGGCTTCATGCTCGTTCAGCAGGCGCCAAAGCCGATCGACATTGGCCATCTCGAAGTTGTAAACCGAGCCTTGAAGCTCATCGGCAAAACGCACGTCGGAATATTTGAAACCCGGCGCCCACGTGATGTCGTAGACACTATCTACGCCTTGCAGGAACGCCGCCAGCCGTTCCAGACCGTAAGTGATCTCCGCCGGAACCAACTCCACATCGATGCCGCCGCACTGCTGGAAATAGGTGAACTGCGTGACTTCGAGGCCATCCAGCATTACCTGCCAACCGACGCCCCAGGCTCCCAGAGTGGGCGATTCCCAGTTGTCTTCTTCCAGTTTGAGGTCGTGCTTGGAAAGATCGATGCCGATGGCTTCCAGGCTGCCCAGGTATTGATCGATCACGTCGTCAGGAGTGGGTTTCAGGATCACCTGCAACTGCTGGTGCTTATAAAGACGGTTCGGATTTTCGCCGTAGCGGCCGTCGGCGGGACGGCGGCTGGGTTGCACGTAGGCGACCCGATAGGGCTTGGGTCCCAGCACACGCAGGAACGTTTCGGGGCACATTGTTCCGGCGCCGACTTCCACGTCGTAAGGCTCCTGAATGATGCAGCCGCGCTCGGCCCAATATTTTTTCAGTTTGAAGACGGTTTCTTGAAAAGTGTCCATGAAGGCTTACAGGGCTTCCAGCAGCGGGATGGTTAAAAATCTGCGCTCGACGTGTTGTTCCATGGCGCGAACCAAAAGCCGGCGCAGGTCGGCCGCGGTGCTCTTGGTCCAGGGTCGGGGCGTGAGACCCTTCAGCGGTTTGACGAACATTTCTTCGGCGATCTCAGCCGATTCGTGGCTCACGCGCATTTCCGGAAATATTCCCGTGAGGCGCACGGCCCAAAGGCTGACGTAGAGGATGGCAGTCCAGGCTTCACCGCCAGTGGCGCCCTGGGAATCCGCCGGCACAACGGGACGCTCTTGGGACAAAGCATGCGCGGCAAAATCGGACGGCTCCGTCGGCCCATCTGAGCGCCGCGCCGACCCTGTGTCAGCGAGATAATCCATCGCCGACGCCAGCAGCCTGAAAAACTTCTCGTTGGGTTCATGCGCGGGAAGTAAATGCTCGGCGGTCTCGGCGAAAAAATCCAGCGCGACTCCGCGCGTGTAGTCGGACTGCAACGCGAACGGGGACTCGATCAATTCGCACCCCGACAGATTGACCAAATCGCGATTCTCGCGTTCGTAATAGGCCATATGGACGCGCGACAACCGCTCCAATCCGGCTCCGAATGGACTCTTGGGCTTGCGGGCGCGGCGAGCAACGCCGCGCAGCTTGCCCTGGTCACGGGTGAAGAAACTCACGATCAAATCCGCTTCCCGGAAGGGGTATGTGCGCAGGACAAACGTCTCGCTG
Organism: Bryobacteraceae bacterium; assembly: GCA_036489835.1. Lineage (GTDB taxonomy): Bacteria > Acidobacteriota > Terriglobia > Bryobacterales > Bryobacteraceae > Palsa-187. Next base: position 70,154 of record DASXEY010000030.1, read on the forward strand.
ACCCGCGCAGGCATAGAATGGGCGCAAAGAAATAGGGTACCACGCTAGGTAAGCCTAGAACGCACGCGATCGCTGAGCGCCTTGCCGTCGACGCGCTTTCCCGCCAGCTTGGCCTGCGCGGCCTTCATCACCGCGCCCATCTGCTTAATCGAGGTGCTTCCGGTTTCGGTAACAGCGGCGGCGACGGCCGCATCCATCTCGGCATCGGTCGGCGAGGAAGGCATGTACGATTCGATGATCTTCAGCTCAGCCTCCTCCTTTTCGGCTAGTTCCGGACGATTGCCCTTGCGAAACATATCCGCCGATTCGTGGCGCTGCTTCACCAGCATGTTCAGAATCTGAAGCTCGGTCGCCTCGTCCAGAGGCTTCATGGCGTCGACTTCGTGCTTCTTCAGAGCGGTCTTGATCATGCGCAACGCATCCAGGCGCAGTTGTTCGTCGCGGCTCTTCATGGCCGCGACCATGTCTTTTTGAATCTGATCGAGAAGTGGCATGCTTGAATTTCAGTCTACTACTCGTGTCTTTATTCGTGTCGAAGCGCATTCATCGGATCGACACGCATGGCCCGCCGCGCCGGGATGTAGCAGGCCGCCAGCGCGACCGCTGTCAACAGCAGCGTGACGCCGATGAAGGCGAAGGGGTCGGTGGCGCTGGCCATCAGCAGGACACGCTTCAGTACTCTGGCCAACGCCAGCGTCAGCACGAGTCCCGCGGCCACGCCTACGGCAACCAGTATCACGCCCTGACGCAATACCAACCTCAAAATATCGAAAGGCTTCGCGCCCATGGCCATGCGAATTCCGATCTCGCGAGTGCGCTGCGCCGCGCCGTAGGACACGACGCCATACACGCCCACAATCGCCAGAATCAACCCCAGCACTCCCATGGCTGCGGCCTGCGTCGCGCCCAGGCGGAAGATGAGGAACCCGCCCAGTCCGTTCAGGGAACGCCGCATGGTCTGCAAATCGGTGACGGGCATGTCCGCATCGAGAGCATGGATCTCGCGTTCCACGCGAGCGCGGATCTCTTCCGCAGGCGGCCCATTGGGAAAAGCCGAACGCACCTGCAGAACCCGCGTCGAAATATAGCTCTGGGCCAAGGGCAGGTAGAAATAAGGGATGGGGCTCTCAAACACGGCCACGTATTTTGTATCCTGAGCCACGCCGACTATCTGCCACATCGGAGAATCCGGTGAGCCGGTGTGGAAACGTTTGCCGAGCGCGTCCTGGTTGGGCCAATAACGCGCCGCCATGGTTTGGTTGACGATGGCCGCGCGAGGAGCGTGCTCATCGTCGGAGTCGGTAAACGCCCGCCCGCGCACGATGCGCATCTGCATGGTGTCGAAATACGGCGCATCCACCATGTTGGCGCCGATCACCAGAGGCTGTGAATCCGGATCGACGGCGCGGCCTTCGATGTAAACGTTTTGCGCGTTGTTGTAATAACCCAGGGGGACGCTGAACGCGAGGCTCGCCGCTTGTACTCCGGGCAGAGCGGTCACCCGGCGTTCCAGCTCGCGAAAGAAGTCGTTGGTGCGCTGCTGATCGTAGCCCGCCCATTCGGGGTCCATGCGGGCGTTCAATAAATGATCGGGCGAGAAACCGATGTTCATGTTTTGTGCGTTCTGCAAACTCCGCATGAACAGGCCGGCGACGATTAGCAGCACCATGGAACCTGCCACTTGCCCGATGACCAATGCGCTACGCACGCGCTGGCGCCCGAGACCTCCCGATGCCCCGCGAGCTCCGTCGTGCAGCGCCGCGCCTGCATCTGTTCGGGCTGCGCGGAATGCCGGCCAGATCCCGATCAGTAGCCCAGTGGCGACAGCCGCGGTTAAGGCGTAAGCAAACACATGCCAGTCAAAGCTGAAATCGAGGATCGTGGGGAAATCCGTGGCCAAGTCAATGGAGGATGCAAACGCGTCGCTGCCCCATTTGCCGAGAATCAATCCGCCGATTGCGCCCAGCATGGCCAGCAACAGGCTCTCTGTCAGCGCCTGACGGATTAACCGCGAACGGCCGCTTCCCAAAGCGGCGCGAATGGCCAGTTCGCGCTGACGCACCGTTCCGCGCACCAAGAGCAGATTTGCCACGTTCATGCACGCCAGCGCCAAAACCACTGCGGCAAGCAGCAGCAGAAAAAATTCGGGGTTGTGCTGGGCGAACATGCTGGCAGGGGTCGGGCGCGAGTCTGGCTCGGGAATCACACGCACGGAGATGCCCTGGTCAGTGGCTGGATACTGTTGTTCGATCCGGCTGGCCAGCACGTTGATTGAGCTCTGCGCCTCGCGCAAACTCACGCCCGGTTTCATTCGGCCCAGCACCCTGATCTCCCTCTGCGTGCGATCCGTGAACAGCCTGTCGTTGTAGCGGTAGCTGCTCAGCGGCAAGTAGCCTTCCAGATCCAGACCGACATAGGTTCCGTGAAACTCGGGCGGCGTCACTCCCACGACCCTGGCCGAAACGCCATTCATACGAATCTGCTGCCCCACGATATCGGGCCTTCCGCCGTAGCGCTTCTGCCAGAATGTGTAACCCAGCACGATGGTCGAGTCCGCGCCCGGAATCTCTCCCTCGCCAGGTTCGAATAACCGTCCCACCACAGGATGAATGCCGAGAGCGGAGAAGTAGTTCCCGGTGACTTCGCTGTACATGAACGGGAAGGCTTTCCCTCCGATGCTGATTCCGCCTTCATTGATAATGAAGCCGAACAGATCGCTGAAGCGGTCCGCCTGACGACGGAAATCCTGAAGCGCCGGGAAGGAAAAGCGATACCGGAAACCGGTTTCGTCGCCCTTGGTAACTGCGGCAACGGCGACGATCTGCTCCGGATTCGGGGTCGGCAGCGGCTTGAGGATTCCGTAAACCAGGCTGAAGATGGCGGTGTTCGCGCCGATACCGAGCGACACGGTCAACACCACCAGCAGCGTGAATCCCAAGTTGGTCCAGAGCTGGCGTGACGGATAGCGAAGATCCTGAAGCAGAGTCTGCATGCTATGGGATACTACATTCAGTTTAGGCGCTCATACGGAGCTGATGCCGATACATCCTTTGAAACTAACGCGAAAATCTATGGCGCTGTCGATGCTCTTCACGGCCTTCGCCGCGGCTCAAGAAGCTCCCTTCAAATCCGGCATCTCCATCGTCGAAATTGACGTCGCGGTGGCCGGGAAGGCCGGTCCGATTGAAGGCCTCCAATTGAGCGATTTCGCGGTTCAGGACAATCGCCAGCCTGTGACGCTTCGAGACGGTTCGCAGGACGAATCCGCTCTCGATGTCGTCCTGGTCTTCGAGCTCACCAAGCTGATGGCGTCGAAGCTCGATCAAATCCGCATCGCGGCCGAGATGGCGATGGCGGAACTCAGAGAAGGCGATCGTGTCGCCGTGATGGGGTTCAACGAAAACGTTTGGGTGGAGCAGCCGCTGACCGGCGACCTGAAGGCAGTGAAGCTCCGCATCAGGAACGGATTGTTCGGCGCGGCATTCAGAGGCGTTCCCTACGTGCTGCCGGCAGCGAACGCCGCCGCGCAATTCCTCGCGAAGCTGCCCGAACCGCATGGGCGTCGCGTGGTCTTGATGTTCACGGGCGACGCCGGCTATGGAATCAAGAATGAAAATCACATGGGCGTCTCGAAGGAGCTCTGGGATGCCGACGCTTCCCTCAGCGCCATGGTGATTCCGAATGCGCTGACTCGGGTGACCCGCGACACCAACCCGGCCCATTACACTTTTCTCGCAGGGCTCCTGAACCTCTACGATTTTATCGACGACGTGGCGGAGCAAACCGGAGGCGAGGTGGTTTACTCCGCGAGCGTCGGCGCAATTCGCGTGCAGGACAACCCATATGCCGTGGATCCCAACACATCGCTCCGGCGAGTTGTCAGGCAGATGCGCCGGCGATACCGGTTGTACTACGACATGCCCGCCGGAAAGCCCGGGCAGCGCCGTGAAATCCACATTGAACTGAGCCCGGACGCGCAGGCGCTGCATCCGGACGCGCGCATCATCGGCCGTAAGGGATACGTGATCCCGAAGCCCGGTTCACGGTAAACTTCGATGAAGCACTATCGTTCCTCGATTCCGAAAGCAGCCCATGAGCGCGTGGTCGCAACGTTTCTCACCGGTCCTCAGAAGTACATGACGCGGTGCACGCTGAATGGGGAACTGGTCGGGATTCGGTTCTTCCATAAAACTGGCGACTTGGAATCGGAGCGGCCGCTGAAGAATGGACGCCTGCACGGTAACCTTTATTTTTTCGATACACAAGGGAAACTCATCTCCGCGGAACCCTTCTTCAACGGTCTTGCGCATGGCGTCGCCAAGCAGTTCGATGACGATCGGCTCATCGGTACTTACACCATGAAACACGGCACAGGTCTGGACCTGTGGCGAAGCGTCGACCCGGTTGACGGAATCCCACGTCTCCATGAGGCTCGTTACCTCAAGGACGGAAAATGGCACGGTTTCGAGTGGGTGTGGATGGGTCGCAACAGCCTCCATCTGGAGCGTCATTTCTCGAGCGATCTACAGCACGGCATTGAACGATGGTGGAATTCAAGTGGCAAAATGCGCCGAGGCTATCCGCGATACTGGCGCGAAGGCAAGCAGGTCACGAAGAGGCAATACCTCAGTGCGTGCGCCAAAGATCCAACACTTCCGTTGTTCCGCGAAGAGGACAATGGCCCCCAGCGAAAATTCCCTCCGGAGGTCGCGATGCATTGCGTCTAGCAGGCCGTCCATCCGCCCGTTTGCTATCCTGAGGGTTAATCCCTCCATGCACATTAAGAAACAACGACTTTTAACACCCGGGCCGACGCCTCTCTATCCCAAAGCCCTACACGCGATGATGGACGCCGATATTCACCATCGCACTGAGGATTTTCGTAACCTTTACCGCACCGTGCTCTCCGACCTGAAGGAGGTCCTGGGCACGCAGCATGACGTTCTGGTGCTGGTGGCTTCGGGTACGGGCGCCATGGAAGCTTCCGTTTCCAATTGCCTTTCCCCTGGCGACCAAGTGATCGTATGTACCGCCGGAAAGTTCGGCGAACGCTGGGTAGAAATCGCCAAGGCCTGGGGCCTGAACGCCGTCGTGCTCGAAGTTCCCTATGGAAAAGCGGTTTCGGCGGAAGCTGTGGAACAAGCGCTGACCGCCAATCCCGACACCAAAGCCGTCTTCGTGCAAGCATCGGAAACCTCCACCGGCGCGGCGCACGACATTCAGCGTATGGCTGCCGCCGTCAAGAATACTGAAGCAATTTTTGTCGTCGACGCCATCACCGGTCTTGGAACCATGCCCATCGACATCGACGGCTGGGGCGTCGATATTTGCATCGGCGGCTCACAAAAGGCCTTCATGATTCCGCCGGGTCTTGCGTTTCTCGCCGTCAGCCCCAAGGCTTGGGCCAAGATGGATACCGCGAAACTGCCGCGTTACTACTTCAATCTGAAGAAGGAGCGCAAGGCGGCCTCGGGCGGAGAATCAGCCTGGACCCCGAACACGGCTCTGATGCTGGGATTCGCTGAGGCGCTGAAATATATCAAGACGCTCGGCATGGCGAAACTGGTGGAGAACGCGCAGTTACTCGCGCAGGCCACTCGTGGTGCGTGCCAGGCCATTGGGCTGGAGCTGTTCGCACCCGATAGCCCAGCCGCTTCAGTGACTGCGGTGCGCGCGCCCGCGGGGCTCGACTCCGGCGTCATCGTCAAGGAGTTCCGCAAGCGCTTCGGCTCCATCATCGCCGATGGCCAAGGCAGCATGAAGGGGCAGATTTTTCGAATCGCGCACCTGGGATATTTCGATTTCGTCGACCTGTTCGGCGTCATCGCGGAGCTGGAGCTGATCCTCCATGCCAATGGAGTCCCGGTAACTCTCGGCTCCGGTGTTGCCGCCGTGCAGCGCTTCTATGCCGAATGCGCCATCGCCAAAAAAGAAACCGTTAACGCTTAAGTCATATAGATTACCTAACATAACTGATGAAGATTCTGGTTGCTGAGCCGCTTGCTGCCGCGGGAATTGAACTGTTGAAGGCGCAGCCGGGTTGGGACGTTGTGGTCGCCGATCCGAAAACCTACGCGCAACACCTGCACGACGCCGACGCGTTGCTGGTGCGGAGCGCTGTCAAAGTGAATCAGGACGTGCTGTCGAAGGCTCCGAAGTTGAGGGTCGTCGGGCGCGCGGGCGTGGGCGTCGATAATGTCGATCTCAAGGCCGCAACCGCGGCCGGCGTTCTGGTTATGAATACTCCCGGCGGCAACGCCGTATCGGTGGCGGAGCACACTCTGGGATTGATGCTGGCCATGGCCCGCTCCATTCCGCAAGCCAACGCCTCCACCAAGGGCGGCAAGTGGGAGAAGAAAAAGTTCCTGGGAACGGAGCTTCGCGGCAAGACCCTGGGCATCATGGGACTCGGCAGCATCGGCCGGGAAGTAGTGAAGCGTGCGCGAGCCTTCGGGATGAAGATGGTGGCCAGCGACCCTTTCGTCAACTCGCAAAGCGCGGCCGATCTCGGCATCAGCCTGGTGAGCACCGAGGAGTTGTACGCGCAGAGCGACTACATCACGCTGCACGTGGCGATGACCACGGAGACGCAGGGCATGATTAATGACCATACTCTGGCCATGATGAAGAAGGGCGTGCGCATCGTGAACTGCGCCCGAGGCGAGTTGATCGATGCCGATGCGCTGCGCAGGGCTATCGAATCCGGACACGTAGGAGGCGCCGCACTCGACGTTTTTCAGACCGAGCCTCCCGCCGCGGGCGAGCCTTTGCTGGCTCTTGAAACCGTACTGGCCACGCCGCACATCGGCGGCTCGACGGAAGAAGCCCAGGAGATCGTGGGCGTCCGTATTGTCGAGCAGGTGGTGGAATATTTGCAGCACGGCGTCGCGCTGAACGCGGTGAACGTGCCGGCGATGACCGCCGAGCAGTATCATTCGGTGGGCCCGTATATCGATCTGGCGGAGCGCCTGGGAAATTTCGCGGCGTACGTGGCGACGGGCAATCCAAAGTCCGTGCGGCTGATTTATCAAGGCAAGATCGGGGAACAGAATACCGCTCTGGTGCGCAACGCTGGGTTGGCCGGCGCGCTGTGCCGGTCTCTTGCGCACCGCGCCAACGTCGTCAATGCGCTGCAACTCGCCGCCGACCGCGGCCTGACCTACGCGGAGCAGTACGAAAAGGGATCGGGGGCAATGGACTCCGTTCGCCTGGAACTGGTGACCGACACCGGCATGACCAGCGTGGAAGGAACGCTGGTGATGGGTGAGCCGCGGCTGATGCGCGTGGATGGAATCCGCTGCGAGGCTCCGCTGTCCGGGCATCTGCTGTTTTCGAGGAATGAGGATGTGCCGGGAGTGGTCGGGCACTTTGGAGCTGTGCTCGGAAAACACAAAATCAACATTGCTCATTTTTCGCTGGGACGGCAGGATACGCCGTCGAAGCCGGGCGCGGAGCTCGAAGCGATTATTGTGGTGGAGACCGATACCGCTGTTCCGGAAGCTGTTGTGAAACAGATTCTCGAGAACAAGGACATCCTAAGCGCGCGGGTGGTGGAATTTAAGCCCTAGCGGGATGGGCCGGAGCGCCGTGCTTCATTCGCCCGGCTGCTTATTGAAGGGCCAATGATCGCAGATTGTCGGGAGGCTCTGTTTTGCGGAGCCACCCTCCCACTGCAACTTCCCGTTGTACCTGCTGTCATTCAAATAGTCCAGAAGTGCCCCAGCCATTTGGAGCGCAAAAATCAGCGCATTCACTTCGTCGACGCCCGCGGCGAGCTGGGTCACTTCGTAGTCCCCGGTTAAATGAAACGCGCATCGGAAGTAGCCGGACGGGTCTCGGACTGGCCGCTCAAAGGAAACGATCAACTCCAAGTCACCCTCCGGTGGCTCTATGCAGTACCGTCTCGTCGCGATGATCGAAGTTAGGTCGTCCATCGTTATTTGAGGGGGAGGCTCACTTCGGCTCAATTGGTGGGCAGGTCTGCTTGAACAGGGCTTCGAGAAGGCCGCACGCGTGGTCTCGGAGCTTCGGATTTCCGAGTGCACCCAATTCCTTAAGGTGCCGAACGCACTCTTCCTTTCCGAGTAGGTCGCACGCAATGTCGAAGACGAAGCCGAGAACGTTGTCATACTCCTCATGCGTATCGGCGTTTGCAGAGGGCATAAGCAGGAAAGTACCCAGGCGCGCCTTTGGCGGCAGGCTTGGTAATGTTTCCCACCTTGGCAAGATCCCGAATTCCCGATGCCCTACATCGAACGGCGGTCGAATGAATTCTCCCTCTTCACGAAGAAACCAGATGTGCGTCTTTTCCCGGTTGTAACTCGTCTTCGGATCGTCATCGTACGGGGTCTTGCATTCCGGCCAAACTGAGGCCCATAGGTATTTTTTCGCCGTTTTAGGCAGCGCACCTTTTACGACGGCGACAGGACTGAAGTCCGCCTCGCACCAATAAAGTCGGTGTACGTCGGCCGACATCGGCGGCGGAAGACTCTCGACCGACTGGACGCCATAGTTGGTAATATTGTAAATTTCGCCAACGGCCACAATCGGTGACTGCTTCCACATCCCGCCGAGCACTGCGTTCGTTATCCGGAATTCCGGAAACATCGGTTGCGCGCGCACAAGCAGGGGCATCGATAACGCGCACAGGACGTAGGTCAAGCGCTTTCGCATACGAGGCTCCTTCTTTAAGGATGCAGCTTTTTCGCCGCCGCAGCATACGGCCGAGCGGCTGATGACGATTGGTTCCACAGCGGCGGCGCGGCGTCGGAGGCCAGGCGCAGCAGCCCCAGGGCTATGGCTCGATCCACCTTGGCCATGTTCGCGTAATCGATCTTCTGCCACTCATCGCCGACCTTGTGGTAATCGGAATAATCGTCGGCCACATAAATCGTGTGCGAGACCACGCCGGCGCGCGCCAGGGAGAGATTATCGCTGCGAGCAAAGAAATCCCCTTTGCTCGGAAGATCCTGCTTAATCGGGATTCCGGTGGGCTGTGCGGCTTCATTCAGAATTGCGCCAAGGTTAGAATAGTCGAAGCCGGTCACGTACTCCACCCCGATCTGCTTCCCGTTGGTCGAATCGGTGCGGCCCACCTGCTCCAGATTCACGTCGGCAATTGTTTTATCGAGAGGCTCCAGCGGATGCGCGGCGTAATACCGAGAGCCCAGAAGTCCTTTTTCTTCGCCGAAAAACGCGAGAAACAGAATGCTCCGTTTCGGACGCTCCGGCGCGGCCGCGAGTGCAGACGCAATCTCGATGACCGAAACCGTGCCACTGCCATCGTCATTGGCGCCGTTGTAAATGCGGTCGTCGCCATTAGGCCGTATTCCAAGGTGATCGTAATGCGCGCTCAGAATGACATAGGTATCCGCCAGCGCAGGATCCGAGCCTCGCAGCAAGCCCGCGACATTGCGCACCACCTGGTCCTTGAATTTGGCGTCCTGAAAATATCCATCGCCGCCCACGGGTTCAAGACCCGCTCGCCGAAACTGCGCGGCGATGTACTCGGCGGCAAGATCGAGACCGCGAGACGGTGTGTCGCGCCCTTCCAACAAGTCTGATGAGAGAAACGAAAGATTCCCGCGCAGCGAATTCTCAGAGATGCCGTTGACTACGGCCTGCTGTTGGGGAGTGAGCGCAGTTGCAGCGAATGCCACCGCCGCGGCGCAAAAAACGACGGCTATTGATTGTCGTTGTACTCTTCGAGCCATGCCATCTGAATCCGCTCCAGCTTGGCTTCGTTGGATTTCAGCGGATCGTCGTCGAAATCTTCCAGCTCCGTGATCCATTTGTGCAGATCCGTGAACCGGACGTTGGTCGGGTCCAGATCCGGAAACTTCTCGTACAGCGACAGAGCGATGTCGTCCAGATTGCTCCAGGTCAGCTTAGTCATCGATCTTCGTCCCCTTCAGCGCCCTCTCGGCGACAGAGTTGATGATCGCCTCCGCCAAGCTCTGGGTAGCCTGGTCGACGCCGTCGATCTTATCGCGGATCAGCGTGTGGTCGTCACTATGATAGACCACCAAAAGTTCATTGATGGCCCGGTCAATGGCGGCGCGCTCCGCTTCGTTGAGCGCCGCGTAGGCGTCTTCTTGGCGAGCCTTTTCGACGGCCGCCATGACGGCGTCCGCTTCCACGCGAGCCTCGCGAACCTGCCGCTCCGTCAGATCCTGGTGCGCCTTGTCGAAAGATTCGAGGATCATCGCCTCCACCTGCTCATCCGTCAGGCCGTAGGAGGGCTTCACGTCCATGCTCTGCTCTTTGCCGGTACGGAGGTCCTTGGCGGTGACATTCAGAATGCCGTTGGCGTCGATCAAAAATCGCACTTCGATGCGCGCCATTCCAGCTTGCATCGGCGCGACGCCCTTCAAGTCGAAGCGCGCAAGGCTACGGCAGTCTTTCACCAATTCGCGCTCGCCCTGAACTACGTGAATGAGCACGTTGGTCTGGCCGTCGACCGCGGTAGTGAACGTTTCGGTCGCCGAGGCAGGAATGGTGGAGTTGCGGTGAATCAACTTCGATACCAGCCCGCCCATGGTTTCGATTCCGAGCGAAAGAGGCGTGACGTCCAGCAGCAGTTTATCCTGAACATCGCCCGCGAGAATCCCGGCTTGCACGGCCGCGCCCAGCGCGACCACTTCATCCGGATTGAGCTCAGTATGCGGCCGGGCGCGAAACAATTTTTCAACCGCGGAGCGCACCAGAGGTATCCGCGTCGATCCGCCAACCAGCACGACTTCGTCGATCTCTTCGACCTTCACTCCGGCGTCTTGGATACATGCTCGGCATGGACCGAGCGTCCGATCCACAATGGGCTGAATGATGCGGTCGAAGACGTCGAGAGTCATCTCGCGCTGGTAGCGCTTGCCGTGAAATTCGAGATCGATCTTGGTTTGCGGGACGAACGATAGCTCTTCCTTGGCCTTGATGACGGCGCGGCGCAGAACCTGGACGGCTCCCGGATTCCCCGAAATATCCTCGTCCCATTCATTGCGGATCTCTTCCAGCGCGATGTTCATCAACAGATGATCGATGTCGTCGCCGCCCAAGTGCGTGTCGCCGTTCGTGGCCAGAACTTCGAAGATGCCTTCATGCAGCCGCAGGATGGAGATATCGAACGTGCCTCCGCCGAGGTCGTACACGGCAACGATGCCGTCTTTGCGCTTGTCGAGCCCATAGGCCAGCGCGGCGGCCGTCGGCTCATTCACCAGGCGCAGAACTTCGAGGCCGGCGATGCGTCCGGCGTCCTTGGTGGCTTGCCTTTGGGCGTCGTTGAAGTACGCGGGAACGGTGATGACGGCCTGCGTGACGGGTTCGCCCAGCGCGGCCTCGGCATCGTTTTTAAGCCTGAGGAGCACGTGCGCCGAGACTTCCGGCGGCGTCATGATCTTTTCGCCAAGCCTCAATTGCAAAACGTTTTCGCTGCCCTTGGCGAGCCGAAATGGAAACAGCTTAAGCTCTTCGCCGACGTCCGCAAGGCCGCGGCCCATCAAGCGTTTTACGGAATACACCGTTTGCTCCGGATGCGTGATCAGCATCTCGCGAGCCTGTTCGCCGGCGATCACTTCGCCCGTCTCAGTTGCCGAAACGACACTGGGAACAATGCCGGAAAGAATGCGCGGCCCGGTCAATTCCATTACAGCCACCAGGCTGTTGGTGGTGCCCAGGTCGATGCCTACAATTTTGGATTGAGACTCGCCGAAATCAATTTGAAAGGTGGACATTCAGTTCCTTGTCGTTTGTCAATGCGACGACATCGCGCAGCAGGTTGGAAATGTAACGGCGGCGGTTCAGGCTTGCGAGAATCTCATCGAGCGTCGCGCGATCGCCGTGAGCATCATGGCGGTCGAAAAGATCAACCAATCCCGAATCTATTTCCGCCTGCATTCCTGCAAACCGCTCCCGCGCGGAGTCGAGTTGCGGCCGAGCCGATTCATCCCCACCGCGGATTTCCTCCAGCGCCATATTCAGTTCAAAAACCTCTTCCAGAAGCTCGGGCGGAACATCTTTTGAGAGCTGAATGCCGCGCTCGCTCAGAAAATACTCCGCGCGAGGAACCGGATGGCGCAAGGTTCGAAAGGCGTCGTTGAGCAGCGCGGTTATGTCCAAAGCCCGCTGACGTTCGACCTCAGGAGCGCGGCTGAACCGATCGGGATGCCACTTGCGGCTCCGCTCATAGAAGCGCTTTTGCAGGTCTTCGGCGTCCAGAGCGAGCTTCGGCTCCAGTCCCAGCGCTTCGTAATATTGCATTTACGGACTGGCCTTAAGTCGAGAACGAGGTCCCGCAGCCGCAGCTCTTCTTGGCATGGGGATTTTCAAAAACGAAACCGGAATGGATCAGCGAATCCTTCCAATCCAGAGTCATGCCGTCGAGAAACACCATGCTCTTGGGATCGATGAAGACGCTGACATCGTCGAAGTTGAGCACCTTGTCCGTCGCGCGAGGCTTAGGATCGAACTTGAACAGATAACTAAGGCCGGAGCATCCGCCGCCGAGCACGCCCAGGCGCAGACCTCCCTGGACACCCTCGCGCTTAAAGGCTACGCGGATTTTCTCCACCGCCTTGGGAGTGACAGTGACCATCGCCTTACGAATTTACCCCCACGGATTGGCTGCGGTCCGCGGTCTTCTTCTTGTAATCGCCGATAGCGGCCTTGATGGCATCCTCGGCGAGCACGCTGCAGTGGATCTTCACCGGAGGCAGGCTCAGCTCATTGACAATGTCCGTGTTCTTGATTTCGAGAGCTTCATCGACGGTCTTGCCGCGCAGCCATTCAGTCGCGAGCGAAGAACTCGCGATCGCGCTGCCGCAGCCGAAGGTCTTGAACTTGGCGTCTTCGATCACGCCCGTTTCAGGGTTGACCTTCACTTGCAGCTTCATCACGTCGCCGCACTCGGGCGCGCCCACCATGCCCGTGCCCACATTGGGGTCGGCCTTATCCATCGAGCCCACGTTGCGCGGATTGTTGTAATGATCCAGAACTTTATTTGAATATGCCATGCAGTTCTCCCTCTCAGTTTCTTCGAGCGCACAGGATGCATCCCGTTGCGCGCGGTTCAATTAGTGCGCCGTCCACTGGACCTTGGTCAGGTCGATTCCTTCTTTGTGCATCTCATACAGCGGCGAAAGCTCGCGCAGTTTCTTCACCACGTCGATCACCTTCGCGGTCACGTAATCCACTTCTTCCTCGGTGTTGAAGCGGCCCAAGCCGAAACGTATGGAAGAGTGCGCCAGATCGTCGCCTGCGCCCAAAGCCTTCAATACATAGCTGGGTTCAAGCGTCGCGGAGGTGCACGCCGATCCGCTCGAAACCGCGATGTCGTTAATTCCCATCAGCAGCGATTCGCCTTCCACGTAAGCGAAGCTGATGTTCAGATTGTTGGGCAGCCTGTGCTCCATCGTCCCATTGATATAGACCTCGTCGAGCGATGCCAGCAAACGGTCCTTCATCTTGTCGCGCAAATATTCCATGCGCTTGATTTCCTCTGGCATCGCAGCTTGGCACAGCGCGCAAGCTTCGCCGAGTCCAACGATTCCCGGAACGTTCAACGTCCCTGACCGCATGCCGCGTTCATGCCCGCCGCCATCGATCTGCGCCGTCAACTGCACCCGAGGATTCCGCCGGCGCACATATAGCGCCCCGACCCCTTTGGGCCCGTACATCTTATGCGCACTGATGGACAACAGATCCACGTTGTCCTTGATCACGTCCACCGGCACCTTGCCGACGGCCTGTGTCGCGTCGGTATGGAACAGAACCCCGCGAGCCTTGGCCAGCTTGCCGATCTCCGCAATCGGTTGCAGCACGCCGATTTCATTGTTTGCGTACATGATCGAGATCAGGATGGTCTTGTCCGTGATCGCATCGCGAAGCTGATCCAGATCCACCAGACCGTTCTGCTGCACGGCCAAATAGGTCACGCGCACGCCATCTTTTTCCAAGCGCTTGCAGGTATCCAGCACAGCTTTGTGCTCGGTCGCGGCCGTGATGATGTGGTTGCCCTTTTCGGCATACATCTCCGCCACACCCTTAATCGCCAGGTTGTTCGATTCCGTCGCGCCGCTGGTGAAGACGATCTCCTTCGCAGTCGCGCCGATGATCGCCGCAATCTGCTTGCGAGCCTTCTCCGTCGCCTCTTCCGCCTCCCAGCCAAAGCTATGATTGCGGCTGGCCGAGTTGCCGAAGATGGTGGTGAAATACGGCTTCATCGCCTCGAACACGCGGGGATCAACCGGCGTGGTCGCGTGATTGTCCATGTATATGGGGAGCTTCATTCGTTCAGTTTCCAGTCTGCCGGGGTAAACTCTGGGGCTCCGGCGCACCAAAAGATTGGATGCTTGACACCATCACAGGGATGGGACTCTCTTCCTGCGACATATCGAAAATGCTAATACCTGAAAGCAGCCGCAAAATCCCCTCGTGAACCTTGCGCAGCGGTTCGCGCACTGGACAAAGAGTACTCTGCGCACACTCCACCGGCTCGGCATGTTCTGTAAAGCAATGCGTCAGGATGATCGGCCCGTCCAGCGTCCGGATCACTTCCAAGGCGCTGATTTCATGTGGATCGCGAGCCAACCGATAACCGCCATTCGTCCCCTGTTCGGAGAGCAACAAGCCCGCCTTCGCCAGCTTCTGCAGGACCTTAGAGAGCAGCGGCAGCGGGATTCGGTAAGCTTCCGCAATATCCTTCGCGGAGGCGCCCGACCGTCGCCCCGACGCCAAGTGCCGCAGAGCGATCAACCCATAATCCGCTTTTTTGGTCAGTTTCAGCATGTAAGACCGTTTTGGTCCTACTTGAGTCTATCAATCTTGGACGTAACCTGTCAATGCCAGATGAGTCTAACCAGTGTGCTAAGTCTAACTATAGTAAGGAAGTATGGTTTCCAGTAAACTTTGGGCCATGTCCGTGTCCGCAGCGCTACCCTGCATGCTCGCCGGTCAGATCAAGATTCCGGCTCAACTTTCCCCCGCCACCAGCCAAGCCTTCGACCAGTACGTCGCGATTGCCGAGAAGGGCATGGATTGGAAGGCGCGAACGTCGCCCAAACCCGCCGGAGAGGTGGACGTGATTGCAATGGACGATAGCCCGATCAGCATCAAGGACGGCCTGATCCACGACTGGGTCGGGGGCGTCCTGATGCCCGGAATCTCCGTCGACAAGGCGCTGGCGATGTTTCGGGACTACGCCGGATATAAAAAGGTGTTCTCACCGGAAGTGCTCGAATCCCAACTGCTTTCGCACAGCGGCAACCGCTGGAACTCCTCGCTCCGGATCGGCCGCCGCGCCGGCTTAACCACCGTCACCTTCGATACCGAATATGCGACCCAGTACAAGTCGCTCGGGTTAGGACGCTGGGCCATCGAGTCGCGCTCCACCAAGATCAACGAGCTGGATGACAACAACAAACCGTTGCCCGAAGGCACCGGACAAGGCTTCCTATGGCGCTTGAACTCATACTGGCTAATCGAGCCCAGGAGCGGCGGTTTGTATCTGGAGTGCCGCGCGATTTCGCTCTCCCGCGACGTCCCGAACGGGTTGGGCTGGATCGTGAAACCGATCATCGCCTCGCTGCCGCGCGACTCCCTGAAGTCGACGGTGGAAGAAGCCCGCAAGGCGCTAAGATAAGAGCCCTGCGGTGAGAGAATACCCAGCGGTCGGCCATTCCGAAGTTGATCAGCGAAGTGATGGCGATAGCCGCCATGTTCGCGGGAAGGGCAGGAATCCCAGCCCATCCCGTGAACAGCCGCATCAGCAGCAGATTCGAGCTCATCGAAATCAAGCCGTTGGAGACCTGGAACCGCCACAGGCTCCCCGGTTGCCCGCGCCACGTCCAGACGCAATGCCACCCATAATTATGGAGAACCGCCGCCTCTACTGCCAGTGCTGTGGCCGCCAAATAGTTCATGTGAAACTTCAATAGTAGAAAAATGGCGAGAAGCTGAACTCCTGCACCTGCAATACCTACGATGCTGAACTTCAACCAACGGATCACTTGGTTTCCAGCTTGTACAGAGCGGTAGTGTGCCGGATCACCGCCTGCGCCAGAACTCCTGTCATTCCTAGAGTTCCAATGGCGAAGCCGACGTCGAACAGCAGGAAACTCCGGCTCCCAAAGATGGCATAAGGCTGCCAGATCGCGACCAGAGAACCGACCGCCAGAAGCAGGCGCAGCTCCGTTGGACCAAAACTCCAGAAGGAAAGATGGAACGTCCCCATCGTGTATGTCGCCAGGTAGACTTCGATGGACAGCAGCAGATAGACGATCAGGAACGCGTAGGCGACGGCAGGCATCATGTAGCCCGAAAACGCCAGACCCGACATCAGGAGAAAGGTGCCCAGCGCGTCCAGAACGTGGTCCACATAGAAACCGTAACGTGGCCGCTGCCGGTTGCGAACCCTCGCTAGCGTGCCATCGAGCGAATCGCCAAACCAGTTGAGCGCGAGAAAGACGACAGCAATCGCCAAAGCCGCCCGGTTGGTGCGGGCGGACCAGTATAAGAGGCCAGCGACGGCGAGGGAGATAAACCCGAGCGCGGTAAGGTGGTCGGAATGAACCCACGCCGGAAGCCTCTCGGCGATCCAGATGAGGGTTCGTTTTTCGAAGGCCGCCAAGAAGCTCAGGTTCGAGCGGTCAGCGGTCTTGAAAGGAGTTTTGGAGGAAGGATCAGAGGGCGTCATCGCATGCTAAGACGCGCGCGTCGAGATTAAAATTACATAACCTTAGCGGCTTTTCGATATCATGTATCGGACACATGCCCATCGCAACTGTGAATCCGGCCACGGGACAGCTCCTCCAAATCTTCGAGCCGCTGACCGAAACGGAGATCGAGGAGAAGCTCCAAAGAGCGGCTCAAACGTTCCCCAAGTTCCGTCAGCTCTCCTTCGCCCAGCGCGGAACCATGATGAACCGCGCCGCGCAGATCCTGGAAGCGCAGAAGGAAGCCCTCGGCAGGATCATGACCACGGAGATGGGCAAAACGCTCGCTTCCGCGATCGCCGAAGCGGCAAAGTGCGCCACGGCTTGCCGCTATTACGCCGAGCACGCGGAGCAGTTCATGGCGCCGGAGACGATCGACACCGGCGGAGACCCTTTAGGTACAAATCAGACCAGCGTCCTGTATCAGCCCATCGGAGCGATCCTCGCCGTGATGCCCTGGAATTTTCCGTTCTGGCAGGTGTTCCGCTTCATCGCTCCCAATCTGATGGCCGGCAATGTCGGCTTGCTGAAGCACGCCTCGAATGTTCCTCAGTGCGCCCTGCGTATCGAGCAGATCATGCTGGAGGCCGGGTTCCCCGAAGGCGCGTTCCAGACGCTGCTGGTTGGCTCGCGGCAGGTCGACGGAATCGTCAACGACCATCGCGTGGCTGCGGTCACGCTCACCGGGAGCGAAGGCGCGGGCATCGAAGTTGGAATTTCGGCGGCGAAGCGCATCAAGAAGGTCGTCCTGGAGCTAGGAGGCAGCGACCCGTTTATCGTCATGCCCAGCGCGAATATCGAGAAAGCGGTCAGCACCGCCGTCACCGCGCGCATCGTCAACAACGGCCAATCCTGCATCGCCGCCAAGCGATTTATCGTCGAGGCCTCAATCGCGGACGAATTCGAGCACCGCTTTGTAGAACGAATGCGAGCCTTGAAAGTTGGCGATCCAATGGACCCGGCAACCGAGCTCGGGCCGTTATCGAGCGCCGATGCTCTCGACGGTCTGCACGCCCAAGTGGAGGCCGCGATTCGCTCAGGGGCGCGCCTGCTGACCGGCGGCCGGCGCCTGACTCTTCCTGGAGATTTCCGTCCCGGCAATTTCTATGAACCCACGGTGCTCACGAATATTTCCAAGGAATCTCCCGCGTATAGCGAAGAGCTGTTCGGCCCCGTTGCGTGCCTCTATCGCGTAAAGAGCCTCGACGATGCAATCAATCTGGCCAACGACACCAGCTTCGGCCTGGGCGCCAGCGCGTGGACTCAAGACCCAGCCGAACGCGAACGATTTGTAAATGAGATCAACGCCGGAATGGTCTTCATCAACAAGATGGTTGCCTCCGACCCTCGCGCGCCTTTCGGAGGCGTCAAACACTCGGGCTATGGCCGGGAGCTGGGTGAGCACGGGATTCGGGAATTTACGAACATCAAGACAGTCTGGATCGAAAGTTAAGGGCAAAGCGACGAAATGGCAAATCTAGGGTATGTAGGCTTGGGCGTAATGGGCGGCCAAATGGTTGCGCGGCTGCTGGATAAGGGCCACACCGTGACCGGATTCAACCGGACTCGGTCGAAGGCGCAGTGGCTCATCGACAAGGGAATGAAATGGGCCGATTCGCCGCGCGAAGTCTGCGCCGCGGCCGGCATCACATTTTCGATGGTGACGAATTCCTCGGCCCTCGAAGAAATTGCCGCCGGCGACAACGGATTGCTGGCTGGGCTCAGCGCCGGTAAGATTCTGGTCGACATGAGCACGGTGAGCCCGGGAGTCAGCCGCAGCCTGGCTGCGCGGGTGCGTGACCACGGAGCCGACATGGTGGACGCGCCCGTCTCCGGCAGCGTCATCACGCTTCAGCAAGGCAAGCTTTCGATTATGGTCGGCGGTCACCGTGCGACCTTCGATCTGCTGCAACCGATATTGTTGGACATCGGACCCAAGGTCACTCACGTCGGCGAGAATGGCCTGGCGCTGGTCATGAAGATCGCGGCGAATTTGAGCCTGGTGGTGCAGATGCTCGCGTTCTCCGAGGGCGTGCTTTTGGCCGAGAAAAGCGGGATTCCGCGAGAGACCGCCGTGGACGTTTTAACCCATAGCGCAGTGGCCTCGCCGATGATTCAGTATCGAGGTCCGTTCGTTTTAAACATGCCGGACGAGGCGTGGTTCAATGTAAACATGATGCAGAAGGATATGTTGTTGGCCTTCGAGTTGGGCCGGCAATTAAACGTGCCTCTGCCGACCGCGGCGGCCGCGAATGAGTATCTGACTGCCGCGCGCGCCATGGGTCTTCAAGAGAAGGATTTCGCCATCGTATTTGAAGTCTTGGCGCGGATGTCGGGAGTTTCGAAATGAGCACGATTGAAGCGGCCGTCGCCGATCGCTGCCTGCGAATGTACCGGACCATGGTCACCATTCGTTTATTTGAAGAGCGCGTCAACGATCTGTACACTCGCGCGTTGATGCCGGGACTGGCGCACCTCTATCTCGGCGAGGAAGCGGTTGCCGTCGGGGTTTGCGAGGCTCTGCGCCGCGACGACTACATCACCAGCACGCATCGCGGCCACGGCCACTGTCTGGCGAAGGGCGCGGCGCCGGATCGAATGTTTGCCGAATTGCTCGGCAAGGAAGCCGGGTATTGCAAGGGCAAGGGCGGTTCAATGCACATTGCCGACCCGGATACAGGCAATCTGGGAGCGAACGCGATTGTCGGTGGCAGCGCGGGCATCGCAACCGGCGCGGCGTTCTCGGCAAAGAAGCTGGGCTCGGGGCAAGTCGCGGTGTGCTTCTTCGGCGAAGGTGCACTGGGCCAGGGAGTTCTTTACGAGGTCATGAATATGGCCTCGATCTGGAAGCTTCCGGTGATCTACGTTTGCGAAAACAACATGTACAACGAGTACACTCACTTTTCCGAGACCACGGCAGGCGATCCACTCGTACGAGCCGCCGGATTCGGCGTCGCGGCCGAGAGCGTCGATGGCCAGGACGCCCGCGCCGTGTATTCGGCCATGGCGAAGCTGGTGGACCGTGCGCGCCGCGGCGATGGCCCCGCGTTTCTATGGGCGAATACGTATCGCTTCGCGGGGCATCACGTCGGCGACATCAGCCGCGAATACTATCGCGCCAAACAAGAAGAGCAGCACTGGAAAGCTGAGCGCGATCCCATCAAAGTTCTCCGCGATTGGCTGACAGAACAGGACGTGGCGAGCGCCGTGGTTTTGGATAAAATGCAAGTCGAAGTTCACGAGGAGATAGAACGCGCGGTTCAATTCGCGACGTCGGCTCCTTATCCTGACGCATCGAGGGTCACTGAGGATGTGTATGCTTGAAACCGCCGTAGCAACCCGCGAACTTACGCTTGGGGAAGCCGTGCGCGAAGCGCTCGCCGAAGAAATGCGCCGCGATCCTCGCGTCTTCATCCTGGGCGAAGACGTCGCCGAAGCCGGCACCGCCTTCAAGGTCCTGAGCGGTCTGGTAAAAGAATTTGGACCCGAGCGTGTTCTCGACACACCCATTTCCGAAGCCGGATTCACGGGCATCGGCGTCGGCGCTGCGATGACCGGATTGCGCCCCGTCGTCGACATCATGTTCGGCGATTTCGCCGGGCTGATTATGGATCAGATGGCCAATCAAGCCGCGAAAGTTCATTACATGTCCGGTGGGCGATGGAGAGTTCCCATGGTCCTGCGCACAACCTTGGGCGCCACACGCCGTTCCGCCGCCCAGCATTCGCAATCGCTGCATGCGTGGTTCTGCCACATTCCAGGGTTGAAGGTGGTCATGCCCTCCACCCCGTACGATGCCAAGGGCCTCCTGAAATCAGCCATCCGCGATGAGAACCCCGTCGTCTTCTACGAAGACAAAATGATGTACAAGCTGAAGGGGCCTGTTCCAGAGGAAGATTACACGATTCCACTGGGCGTCGCGGATGTGAAGCGCGTTGGTGAGGACATTACCATCGTGGCAACCAGCAGCATGGTGCAGGTGGCTCTGGGCGCGGCGAAACTGCTCGAAGAATACGACGTCAGTGCGGAGGTCGTTGATCCGCGCACCCTCTGGCCTCTGGATGAGCAGACTCTGATCGAGTCGGCAAAGAAAACGTCGCGAGTGATCGTTGTCGACGAAGGCTACGAACGCTACGGCGCCGCCGCCGAGCTTGCAACAGTGATTCAAGCCGGAGCCTTCTACGATCTCGAAGCGCCGGTGAAGCGCATGTGCGCCATGCACGTGCCCATTCCGTTTTCGCCACCCCTTGAAGACGCCACCGTGCCCACGGAAACATCGGTTTTCGAGGCTGCTCTGGCACTGTGCGGAAGATCAGCTTGACGGTCCAAGTAGAATCAAGAACTGGAGACATTCGATGGCATTGAAGACCTACGGCACGATGGCGGTGGATTGGGAGCAGCGCATCGACCTCGATCGTCTGCGCCGCGAACGCCTGGCGCGTATCAAAATGCTGCTGGCGAAGTCGGAGATCGGCGCGCTCCTGTGCTTCGACATGAACAATGTGCGCTACATCACCTCCACGCACATCGGGACCTGGGCGCAGGATAAAATCAGCCGCTTCACCCTGCTGCCTCAGAATGACGAGCCCATCCTGTGGGACTTCGGCTCGGCGGCGAAGCATCATCAGCTCTATTGCCCGTGGTTGGGAGAACGTTCGCGAGCCGGTATTTCGATGCTGCGCGGAGCGATGTCTCCGGAAATGGGCCGCGCCGAGGATGTGGCCAAGAAAATCAAAATCGAACTCGAGATGCGCGGTCTCCACAAGGAGCCGGTCGGCATCGACGTGGTCGAACCACCCGTGTTATTCGCCCTCCAACGCGAAGGCATAACGGTTGTCGACGGCCAGCAGCTCATGTCCGAAGCTCGCGTCATTAAAACCGAAGATGAGATCGCGCTATTGAATACTTCGGCCATGATGGTCGACGCGGCCTACGACGAGCTGTATCGCGCCATGAAGCCGGGCATGAGCGAGAACCAATGCGTGGGACTTGCCAGCAAAGTGTTGTACGATCTCGGCTCGGAATACGTTGAGGGCGTCAATGCCATCTCCGGCGAACGCTGCAATCCGCATCCGCATGTTTTTTCGGACCGGGTGCTGCGGCCCGGCGATCCGGTTTATTTCGACATCCTGCATTCCTTCATGGGCTACCGGACCTGCTATTACCGGAGCTTTTCGGTGGGCTACGCGCCGCTGGCGCTGGTGGATGCCTACAAGCGCTGCCGCGATTATCTGGACGCCGCGATTTCCCTGGTTCGGCCCGGCCGCACCACCGCCGAAATCGCCTCCGTGTGGCCTAAGGCGCAGGAGTTCGGCTTCCCCAACGAGGAAGCCTGCTTCGGTTTGCAATACGGGCATGGCATCGGCCTGGCGATTTGGGAAAAGCCCGTGATCAGCCGTCTGGTTTCGCTCGAACATTCCTACGAAATCAAACCCGGCATGGTCTTCGCGCTGGAAACTTTCTGGCCCTCCAAAGATGGGTGGAGCGCCGCGCGCATCGAGGAAGAAATCGTCGTGACCGAAACCGGCCACGAAGTGATCACCCGGTTTCCGGCTGAACAGCTTCTGGTGGCCGGCCAGCGCTACTACACAGTCAATGGTCCGCTGCCAACCATCCGCGAGACCGATCCTCCGCCCAGTCAGCGCGTGGTCGAAATGGTGGAGGCGAGTGCCGGTGTTGAAAAAATTGAAACGGAACGCGTGGGAGTGTCCGGCTGATGGCCCTGAGCGTGGTGATGCCGGCGCTCGAAATGGCGCAGGAAACCGGCAAGCTGCTTACGTGGCTGAAGAAGGAAGGCGACGCGATCGTTAAGGGCGAGCCTTTGCTTGAGATCGAAACCGACAAGGCTGTCTTTGAGCTGGAAGCTCCTGGCGATGGCCTTCTTGCCGGAGTAACGTCGAAGGCTGGCGACGTGGTGGCCGTGGGCCGGACGATCGCCTGGATCGTCTCGCCGGGAGAGCAGCCGCCGATCGAATCCGAGCCCGCCGCTCCCAGCGCGCGAGCGGTGACGCCAGCGCCTGCTCCTTCTGAAGGCTCAGCCCGAATTTCTCCAAAAGCCCGGCGGATGGCGGAGGAGCGCGGCGTCGATATTTCCAAGATTCGAGGAACTGGTCCGAGCGGGACCATCACAAGCGATGACGTTCTTGCGGCCGCGGCTGAGCCGGTGAAGGCTCCACAGCCGGCTTTGACTTCCGAGACCGATGGCCTCACCCCAATTGCACGGTTGATGGCAGAGCGCACCACGCAGAGCTGGACGCAGACGCCGCACTTTTTTCTGACTCGCGATGTCGATGCGGGAGCGTTGGTGGAAGTTCGAAAGGTTCTTGGCCCCGCCGTCAGCATCACCGACCTTCTGATCTCCATCGCGGCTCATATCGTCGCGAAGCATCCTAAGATCAACGCCAGTTGGTCCAGCGGCAATATCGTATTCAACCCCAGCGTGAACATCAGCGTGGCCGTGGCCGTGAAGGACGGCGTGGTAAGCGTGGTGATTCCGGATGCGGCCAATATGCCGCTGGCCGATATCGCCAAGCGTCGCAAGGATCTCGCGGATCGCGCCCGCGCCGGCCGCCTTCGTCCCAGCGACATCGGCGGCGGAACGTTTACCATCAGCAATCTCGGAATGTTCGGTGTCGATGCGTTCAGCGCCATCATCACCCCGCCGCAGGCCGCGGTTCTGGCAGTCGGCCGCATTGCCGATCGAGTGGTCCCCGTCAACGGACAGCCGGGAATTCGGCCCATGTTCACGTTGACGCTTTCAAGCGATCACCGCGTCGTGGATGGCGCCCAAGCTGCGTCGTTCCTCGGCGATCTGGCCGAAGCCATTCAGGAGCCTCCAAAATAATGAGTTTTCAGAGTCTGGAAGACGTACTGCAAGCCGCCGCGAATCCGGTGGAACTGTTGCGCAACTCGCAGATCGGCCCCTACGCCTTCCCTGTGGTGCGCCACGAATTCACCAACTGGAGGGACGAACAGCGTTCCTGGCGGGAAACGTGCGCTCTTTTCGATCAGTCCCATCACATGACGGATCTTTATGTCGAAGGTCCCGATGCGCTTAAACTCTTCTCCGATCTCGGCGTAAATACGTTTAAGAATTTTAAAGTCAATCAAGCCAAACAATTCGTCGCGTGCAACCCCGACGGATACGTAATTGGCGACGCGATTCTTTTTTACCTGGGTAAGAATCGATTCAATCTGGTCGGCCGCCCTCCCGCCGAAAATTGGGTGCAGTACCACGTAAAGACCGGCGGTTATGACGCATCGGCGCAAAGGGATGAAAGGTCCGCAGCCAATCAGGGCCGGCGAAAGACCTTCCGGTACCAGGTGCAAGGCCCCAACGCCGTTCGCGTCATGGAGAAGGTGACCGGAAAGCCGGCTCCGGATATCCGGTTCTTCAACATGGACGTCATGAGCATCGCTGGCCATAGCGTTCGTGCGCTGCGGCACGGGATGGTGGGGCAACCAGGATGGGAATTGTTTGGCCCCTGGGAGCACGGCGAAGCAGTTCGGGACGCGATCATTGAGGCGGGCCGGGAATACGGAATCAGGCAAGTGGGCGCGAGAACGTATCCCACAACCTGCCTGGAATCGGGATGGATTCCTTCTCCCATGCCGGCCATCTACACGGGCGACGATTTGAAAGCGTACAGGCAATGGCTGAAGCCAACGAGCTATGAGGCCATGGCTTCTCTGGGAGGCAGCTTCTATTCTGATGACATTACCGACTATTATCTGACTCCCTATGATCTCGGGTACGGGCCCTTTGTCAAATTCGATCACGACTTCATCGGAAGTTCGGCCTTGGAACACATGGCAGGCAGCCAGAAGCGCAAGAAAGTTACGCTGGTCTGGGATGGTGATGACGTGGAGCACGCGCTTGGCTCGCTGTTTCACGGCCGGAGCGAAACCGCCAAATATATCGATCTACCGTTAGCGAACTATGCAACGCTGCCGTATGACAAGGTTTTAAAAGACGGCAAGACCATCGGAGTATCCACCTACACGGGTTACACGTATAATGAGCGCGCAATGATCTCGCTGGCCGTGGTCGATGTCGAGCATAGCGAGCCCGGCGCCCCGGTTACACTCATTTGGGGTGAAGAAGCGAACGGATCGTCGAAGCCCACCGTGGAGCGGCATGCGCAGCGGGAGATACGCGCCACGGTCGCAGCGGCTCCGTACGCCGAAGTTGCTCGCGTGGCGTACAGGCCACATTAGGAGATTCGAAATGGCATATATTTTCCACGAAGACGAATTGCCCAAGCTGGTCTCGGTTGTCCCCGGCCGCGAGCGCACCTTCTTTGTCAACAAAGAACTGACGGAGATCGACGATATGTTGGCCGGCGTGATGCATTACGCCAAGGGAGCCGCATCGCCATATCACTACCATGTCAATTGCGAGCACTTCTACTTCATCATGGAAGGCAAAGCTATCGTGGATACCCCGGAAGGCTCGCGCGAAGTTGGTCCCGGCGATTTGGTGTTCATTCCGGCGGAAGCCAAACACCGGCTCCGCGCTCCGGACACGCCTCTGTTCTATTTCGAATTTCAAGCGCCCAATCGCTTTAAGACGACTATTCTTGACGGCACTTCCGACGATCTACGCTGGAATCGCGTGGACGGCCGGGTGTGGGTCCAAACCTAAAGGCCTGGAATGACCACAACTTTTATCGACACCAACAAATTGCCTCGCGTGGAGACGCCGGAAGGCGAAGTTACGGAAATTCTGAACGGCAAACTGGCCGGCGCGAAGAACGTCGTGGGTGCGTTGCGATGGCTCGATTCCGGCGAAAGTTTCCACGCGGAGCCCTCCGGCAAACACCAGCTCATTTACCTGATGGAAGGCTCCGGAATCATCACTCTGGAGAACAAAGACTATCCAGTCGCGAAAGGCGCTGGCGTGTATTTGGGCCCCTCTGAAGCCGCAGCGATTCAAGCTGCGAACGGCGGATCGCTCAAGCTATTCCACCTGATCGTCGAGCAAATTCCAGCCGTGGTCCCGGATACCGGTCACGAACGCAAGAGACCCAGCGGATCGCTGGGTTTGTAACCGGGGAACACCGGGCCCAAATCCTTCTGGCCCAAGTGTCCGCGAATCAGTTCGCTCAATACGGCCCGAAAATCGGTTGTCACGGCGAGATCGCGCCCCTCAAAAAGTTGCTCCTTTTCGAGGCCGGGCCACTGGCCGTAGACCTTTCCGCCTCGCACGGGGCCGCCCAGCACCATCATCAGGCTGCCGTGGCCGTGGTCTGTGCCGGCGTTTCCGTTTTCCTGCGCGGTGCGGCCGAATTCCGACATAGTCACCAGGACGATATCCTCCATGCGGTCGCCCATATCCTGGCTGAACGCAGCCAGCGCGTTGGAAAACTGGCGCAGCAGAGTCGACAATTGCTGATTCTCGTTCCCGTGATGATCCCAGCCGCCGATTTCGGCAAAAGCCGCCTCCACCCCGACGTCCGCCTTGATCATTCGCGCGAGCTGTTGCAGGTTCCGGCCGAGGTCGCCGCCTTGCCCGTACTGTGCCCCTCCGGGCCCGTTATTCGGAGCCTGGGTAATGGATTGAATCATCTTCATGGCCTCGAACGCTTCCTTGCCTGTGTGCCCCACCTGCGCGTCGCCGGAAGTCGAGTACATCTCTTGCAGGATTTCCGCAGCGTCGCGATTTCCCATCTGGTATTGCTGGGAATTGTTGACGGCGATGACGTCGCGTTGGCCGCGAAGTGTATGCGGGACTTGATTTCCCAACGCGACCGCCCGCAACGGCGATGTTTCGGCGTCGGCGGGCGGAAGAGCTCGATTGAGCCAGCCGTCTCCCGAAGGTTTTCCAGGCGTACCGGATTCCATATAATCCTGCGCGTCAAAATGCGAACGCGAAGGATCGGGCGACCCCGTGGCTTCGACGATGGCCAGTTGCTGCTTCTCCCAGAGAGCCTTCAGTGGCTGCATCGCTCCATTCAGCGCGAATTGCCCGTCCAGATCGATCGTGGCGTTATTGGGTGCGGGCGTGAGTCCAGCGGTCTGTCCAGTAGGCGGCGCGATGGCCAGCGTGGGCCTGAGCTCGCGATAGCGCTTCTCCGAAAAAGGAATAACAATGTTCAGCCCGTCGGCAGCGCCGCGCTGAAAAATCACCACCAGCGTTTTCCGCTTCTTGCCTTCGACCGCAGCAGCCCGTGCGAGCCAGGACGGGACGGCGCCCATTCCAGCCATCGCCACCGCGGAACCGCGCAAAAAAACTCGTCGCGTCAACATGCCTTTACCTCCTTTGGAAATCGGGCGAGCCGAGCACTAAAGATGCAATAAATGGCGGAGTCAGGTCCTTGCCTTCGAGACCCTTCTCCATGGCAGCCAAAGTTTGCGCGGAGGCATCATGCCCCAGCAAATCTCGAGCGAGCGCCGCTGCGTCTTTGCCCGCGAGCCGGGAAGGATCGATCTTCACGCCCGGAACCAGACCGGAAGCGAGCGCCGCCGAAAAATTCATTCGCCCAATCATTCCCGAAGTGCTCAGCCAAGCCTCACCGGTGTTGGGATAGCCGGGCGGAGCGAGGTTGTTGTACAGAGGCTCGCCCAAATCGGCGACCTTTTGCACCAGCGTGAACGAGTCTGAGGCCTCGCCTCCCAGAGCGCGAACCGCGCTGATCACCATCTCGAAAGGAGATTTAACCTTGCTCTGCCATGCGCCTTCAGAAAAGAACTCCGGCGATGTAAACATAGTTTCGAGCACGGCTCGCAGATCGCCGTCGGTCTTGGTAAATGTTTGCGCCATCCGGTCAACCAGCGCTTGCGGCGGATCGTCCGCGACGAAACGTTGCGCGAGTTCTCGCGAAATAAACTTCGCCGTGGATGGATGGTGCGCCAAAATATCGATCACTTGGAGGCCATCCTGTTCCCCTCCGCCCGCGGCGATCTTGTGGCCGAGAACCGTCTTTTCGGCAGTGTCATGCATGAACGAAGCGAAGACAAACTCCGGGTCGGCCGCGGGATCCCGGACGGTCCAGCCGGTGAAGCAGCGCACCACTGCAATCACGTCGTCCTGGGTGTAGCCGCCGTTGACCCCCAGAGTGTGGAGTTCCATGATCTCCCGGCCGTAATTCTCATTGAGCCCGTGCGCTTGCCCAAGACTGCCCGGAAGGATTGAATTGGGAATTCCGTTGACAATCCCCCGTCGTGGCGCGAACGGGCCGACATCAAACGAACCGGGCGCCATGGACTCCCAATTGTCCAAGTAATACAGCATTGCCGGATGCCTCGCCGTGGCCAGTAAGAGGTCTTTGAAATGTCCCAGAACATGCGGGCGGATGGCGTCCTGTTCATAGCTGGCGAGCATCGCACGCAAGGCATTCGGGTTGTTCACCTGCTGCACGGTCTTAGCTTCATACACGTTGAAGTGGTTGAACCAGAAGTCCACCAGCACCTCTTCCAACTGGCGGTTGGAATATAAGGCACGATAAACCTTGCCTTCCTTGAGATCGCCGCTGAGCACCTGTTGGCCCTGCAGGACGCCTGGACGCTTGAGGATGGCCGCGCGCCGCAATTCCGGAAAATCGGCTAGAGCCTGCTGCGGAAGCGCCGCAGCCACCTGGGCTCGCTTCTCTGGGTCCAGATATGCGAGAAGGGCGGTAAGCTGCTCCTTGTTTCCGCGCTGTGCAATGGCCACCTGATCGGGATCCAGAAGATCCTGCAACTGCGGATTGCGCTTGCGGGCTTCCTTCTGCATCTCCTCCACCTGCATCTTACGCGCGTCTTCGCCTTCCTTTTGAAATTCGGGCAAACTGGCGAGCATATCCGGCGGAAGCTGCGCGAGAATCGGGCGGCGTTCCTCCGGGTCGAGAGCTTTCAGAAGGGCGGCACGCTGCTCGGGAGTGGCGGCGTTGCGGATCGCCGTCATCAGCGCCGGATTCCTCATCTGGGCCATGTTTTGAACCGGGATGAGAGGCTGAAGCGCATAATCCTTCAGAATCTGAGCCGGGTTCATCCGCAGTGTCTCCAGCGGTTTCAGCCGTTCGTCCAGCACTGGATTCTCGGGAATCTGATCGGGGTGCAACTGAAGCTCGATCCACTTGGCGACGCCCAGGCGTCGAACCTCCTCTACGTCGCCGGGGCGCGGGCCGAACGTCAACCGGTTCAGCGTATGGATAATCTGTTGATCTTGAGAGAGCCGTTGGTCGAAGAGCCCGGAGGCGCTTCCCAAGTGAGGGATGCTGGTGATGAGCAGTCCCGCGGTAGCAACCGTCAGTACCAAGCGTTTCATGGACGCCGTACCTCCGCGAAGAAATTACTTGGCCGTCCGGGCTGCTCCCGGATGCCATTTAGTATACATTCAACTGCGCCAGAGTAAACCCAGGTGCGGCGCGTAAACTTCTTGACCCTTCTGGTGGCCCGCGCCGCACCCCCAATGTGTAGGTATTGACGCTCCAGCCGGAGAAACGTCCCGTCGGCAGGTGTAGACGCGGGGAGAATCGAAGTGGAAGACCTTTGTCATCCGGCAAATTACCCGGCGCGCTTGGTCTTTAGCTCCGCCAGCAGTTGCTCCACCTGGTCGTCCTTTTCCAAGGTGGCCAGCTTATCTTCCACGTCGTCGCTGGCCATTTCAGACTTTGCCTGGCCGATCGCCTCCGCGCGCCGCACTTTGGCCTTCATCCGGTCGAACGTCGCCAGCTTCCCTCGGTCTCCCATGTTGATGCGAGCCTCGCTCGATCGCGCCAGCACTTGCGCCCTTCGATGCTGGGCAATCAACATTTCACTCTTTGATTCCGCCTCCGCCAATTTCTGTTCCAGCTTGTCCAGAGCGGTGCGCAAATTCTCCACTTCGACCTTCTGATCCGCCACCTGCTGAGCAAACGCCGCGGCCATTTGTTTCGAGCTCAAGGCCCGCTCCAAAGCCGCGCGAGCCAGCGCATCCTGCTGCTTGCCCACCGCCAAATCCGCTTTGCGCATCCATTCGGATTCCTGCTCCACCGTTTCCTTGTGCCTGCGCTCCAGCACATGCTGGTCTGCCATGGCGATCGCGGCTTGGGTCTTCACCTGTAATAGCTGATTCTGCATATCCAGAATCACTTGCTTAATCATTTTCTCCGGGTTTTCAGCCTGATCGATCAGATCGTTCAGATTGGCCCGCACTAATGTAGAAACGCGTTCTAATAAAGCCATAAATATCTCCTTAACCCTTTCCAGCAGGCTTGGGGCCGCTGTCTCCAATCAACTTCACTTTCGACAGCAGATCTGACATCTGCATTCCAGATAACGTCTCGAATAGCGCCGGAATCTGCGCCGCCATCGCCGTGATGTCCCCGGTCACCTTGTGCATCCCCGAAGCGTCTCCATTGCCCGTGGACACAATCGTGATCTTGTCGACATTCGCCAACGGCGACGCCAGAGCCTTGACGATTTCCGGCATGTTCGTGATCAGTTTGTCCACCACTGCCGCCTGGTTATATTCCTGATAGGCTTCGGCCTTCACGTTCATCGCCTTCGCTTCGGCCTCGCCTTTCTTGAAGATAATCTCGGCTTCCGCCTCGCCAGTCGCGCGCGTCGACGCGGCATGGCCTTCGGCTTCGAAAATCAAACGCTGCTTCTCGGCGCCGGCCAGCGTCTCGATGCGCTGCCTGTCAATTTCGGCCGGCTTCAACACGGTGGCGATCAATTCCCGTTCGCGCCGCTGAATCTCCGCGTCCTGCACCGCAATTTGCGCTTCCTTCTGGACCCTCTCGATCTTCACCTGCTCTGCCATCACTTGTTGCTGCATGACATTGGTCTGAATTTCGTACGCCTTATCGGCAGAGGCTTTTTGCTTCTGCACCGTTTCAAGAAAGATGGCCTTCTTGATCTCCAGATCGCGCGTTGCCTCAGCCTGAGCGGCCTGCGAAAGCGTCTCCGCCAGCACCCGTTCTTTATCCGCCTGAGCCTTGGCGACCGCCGCGGCCCGCATCGCTTCCGCCCGTTTGATCGCAGTGTCGCGCTCGGCTTCGGCCGTGGCCACGTCCGCATCCCGCTTGATGCGGGCGACATCCGGCCTGCCCATATTGCTGATGTAGTCGTTCTTGTCGCGGACCTCTTTTATGGTGAAGGAGATCACTTCCAGGCCCATCTTGTCCATGTCGCTGGCGCAGGTGGAGCGCATCCGGTCGCCCACCATCTCCGGTTGCTTCACGATCTCTTCCACCGTTAATTGCCCGATAATTCCGCGCAAGTGACCCTCCATCACCAGCCGAATCAGCCCTTCGCGTTCCTGCGGACTCTTCGTGAGAAATTGTTCCGCTGCCGTCTGAATCGATTCCGGATCGGACTTCACCTTGATTTGCGCCACCGCTTCCACCGTCACCGCGACGCCTTGTTTGGTGTACAAATCCTGCTGCGGCGCGACGTCGAACGACATCAATTCCAGGGAAAGCAAGCGGCAATTCTCCACCATGGGAAAAATGACGCTGCCCTGGCCTTTGATGATGCGAGTCCCGCGAAAACCATACACCACCAGAGCTTCATGCGGACCCGCCTTTCGGTACAGCCGCGCAAACATGGCCATCAGGCACACCAGCGTCAGAACCATCAAGCCGGCAATAATCGCGACCTGTTCGAATCTCATATCTTCTCCGTTTCTCTCTCGCTCGCTTTTGCTAGCTCTTCCCAGGGCCGCACGTACGCGATGCCGGACTCATAATGAGTCACCACGACTTCAGTGCCGTTAGGGATGAGGACGCCGTCTTGGCTGCGCGCCGCAACCGCGCGCCGGCCACCCGCCTTCGAATAAATCACTTCCCCCGTCCCGGCTGGGCGAATCGCGCTATGAACCCTACCCAGGACGCCGACCATTTCATAATCGGCCGGATCCAGCGTCTCATTTTCGCGAATTAAAACCTTCGCCAGAAAAAAGAACAGCACCGCCGCGCCGCCGAGCCCACTCATCACCGCCATTCCCAGGGCGAACAAAAACCAGACGTTGTAGTAATGGGTGAGTAAATAGCCTGTTCCGCCGAACCAACCCAGAAACGCCGCAATTGTCCCGATATTGACGCGCCCCGCGCCTCCTCTCGCGGAGACACCGGGAGCGTGCCCGCCGCCGCCCACTTGGAAATGAAAATGCGGCCAGTGCAGGTGAATGCTCCCCGCCACAAGCGAAACAACACTAAACGTCAATCCAACAACAAAGCAAATGAGGTAGAAATCCGCCCAGCTCATATTGCCGATCTCCTTAACACCTGAAGCAGCCGCTCCGCCAATCCTGGATTTTCCAGAATCGAGCCCAGCAGCACCAGGCACATTCGCGAATCTTCATGTTTCGCCACTTCCAGCAAAGCCTGGTTCAAGTCGGCATCGGCGCGGAATCGCTCCGCGCCATTGATAAGCCATAAATCCAGCTTGTCTTCCAGCGCGCCCACATTCGATATCAGCTCAGTCTGAAACCCTTCCGGATCATCCACCAGATATCCCGGATGCACCTTGAAAAACTTCGCCAGCAGCATCCGAGTCGGATTCGTCAGGTGCGGCCGCGCCCCGTTCTCGATCTGCGACAAATACGATTGGCTGATGCTCTTTCCAGTCTCTTTCTTCAGAGCGCGGACAATCTCCTGCTGCGTCATCTCGCGCCCCAGGCCGCGCAGCGTCCCCTCCACTTCCCGCAGATACCGAAGCTTGACTCCCAGGGTCATCGCGATCTGCAATAATCCTATCACGATCTGCGATAGTGTCAAGGCCCGATTCGTCCATAGGAGTGCGTCCGTCTCAATTGAGCGGCTAGATTCGCCTGTGTTTCAATGGTTTGAAGCTTTTTATCGATCGCGCCGTACCGATTCCGGACTATGCTCAAGCCGTAAGAGTCCGGGTCCCTCATCGGCTCCCGGCCACGTGGGCGCCGCTGTCCTAGGAAACTCGGCGCCATCGTCAATCGATGAGTCTTTGCCGTTCAAGGTCCAGGAGCGGCCCCGTCCCCTTGCGGGTAGTCAAGACGGGCGAGAGGCCTTTCGAAAGAAACAAGAGGAGTTTGAAGCTGCGCGAAAAAGTTAACGAGCTTTAGCGGCAATATCGAAGCTGTCTTTGAGTTCCACCGTAAGTGTCGCCGCCTCAGGATTCGCAATCCTGTACATTGCCGCGTGCAAACGATCTTTCTCCAAAGTCAGCTTCACATAATGATAATTGGGGAACAGGATACTCTTGTAAAGATCCTGCGCCGAGCGCTCGACAAAATAGGGTGGGGCTCCTCCGCCGCCTGACACAAGATAGGTCACCCCGTCCACCGCGGCACGTTCGTAATTGTGAATATGCCCCGCGCTAATTAGAAAGCTGGCGTGAGACGCGGGCGCCGCCTTCGACAAATAATCCCGCAGAGCGATCTCATTCGGCCTCGGATTGTGATCCACTTCAATGTGCTGCTGAACGTCGGCTACAGGAGGGTGGTGCAACGACACGATCACGAAATCGATCGAAGCAGGCAGCCCCCCTAATTGCTTCTCGATCCAATTGGCTTGGTCGCTGCCCGGCAGCAGGGAAGTGTCGCTGTCCAGGACCAGCAAATACACCCGCGATCCAAGCTGCGCCGAATACCAGCGCCGGTTTCGTAGTTCCGGGAAAGCCGTCCACCAGTTCTCCAGATCCTTCTGCGGATCGCCGTGAAACTCGTGATTCCCCAGCGCTGGAAACACGCGCAGGTGGGCGTCGCGCCAAGCCTTGGTCTCAGCCTGAAACACCGTGTAATCGGTCGCGACGTCGCCCGCCAGCGGCACGTCGCCGTTCATGATGACGGCCGCGGGATGCTCCGTTGCGATCTGCTTCACCAGCCACTGCCGAATGCGCGGATCGGTCTGCGAGGTGTTCGCCGGATCGGTGAACCGCTGATCCCCGTAAGCGATCAGCGTCAGCGGATTTGGCAGCTCTTTGTCCGCAACCTGGAAAGTGGGACCCGCCTCGCTCAGTAACGGAACCTGGGCCATCAGCCCGCCTACGATCACCGCGAACAGAACCGCGAACACAATCGATGCCTTCATCCCTACCAATATACAAATCCCGAGTGAACGCCCGATTACAACTTTTGCTACGTTGAAAGCAGATGTGCAGGAATATCCGACCCCTCTTCAATTTCGATCCCCCGGTGACGCCTGAGGAGATCCGCGCCGCCTCGCTTCAGTTCGTACGAAAAATCAGCGGTTTCACGAAACCGTCGAAGGCCAACGAAGCCGCTTTCGAGACAGCCATCGATGACGTCGCCGCGGTTTCAGACCGTCTGCTGCGCGCGCTCGAAACCGCCGCCCCGCCGAAGAATCGGGAAGAAGAGGCAGCCAAGGCCAAGGCTCGCTCGGCGGAACGCTTCGGCGATTAACACCGGCACCGCGGGATCGCGGTCCGGAACGCGTTCGATTCAGAGCCGCGACTTGAGGAAGCGGTTGTTCGCACGAATGACGCTCTAGGGCAGTTTCCGGAATTCCGTAGACCGCTTCCGTTGGTCGCGGCTCTGAATCGGCCCTCGTCCCACACGCCGCTGGCAGAGCCGCGACCGAAGGAAGCGGTTTCGACGGTCTACAGTAATTGTGGAAATGCTCTAACTTACCACCCGCCGCGATCCGGCGGATCCAGGCTCAGGTTCGCGTAGCCGCTCTCGAAGTAAAGCAGCGGCCTCCCGAGCCGCACCACCGCTGCTACCGCTTGTCCCACAATCACGCGATGATCGCCCGCATCCAGCCACTGCGCCGTCCTGCATTCGATCACGCCCAGCGTCTCCCCGAACACAGGCGCTCCCGTTATGCCCGGGCTCCACGGAGCGCCCTCGAAACGGCCTTCCTGACGCCGCGCGAACCGCACCGAAAGATGCCGCTGCTCCTCGCTAAGAATATTGACCGCGAAGAATCCCGAGCTTTCAAACGCCGCCAGGTATGCGCTGGAACGAGCAATTGCGGCCATCACCAACGGCGGATCGAGCGACAAGGACGTGAACGAATTCACCGTCAGCCCATGCGGACGGCCATCCGGAGTGCAGGTGGTCAGCACGCAAACGCCGGTCGCAAAGCGAGCGCATGCGCGGCGGAATTCATCGGCGTCAAGATGCGTTGCGGGAGACAGTTCTACAGGCTATCACGGACCAGGGACTGGACACCGTGAGCATTCTGAGTGAAGGAAAACCCGGTGCTCGCCAGTTCCATCGGCGAGACGGAGGAGATTCTGCGCTCGGTGACAGCTGAAAGGGAGGCGGCAAGTTCGTTATGGCGCATTTGAAGGACGATCCCGCTTGCGCTGAAACGAGGGAAGCAGTTCAAAGTTAGCATTCGCAATATTCCCCTGGTGGATGAATTCGCGGTCCGGGCAAGCGCATCGTCACCGGCGAGCAGTGGAAAAAAGAGCGGTGATCGCGAAGGCGTATGGATCGATTCGCGTAGAATGGGAGCGCAGAGGAGCCGGAATGCGTCCCCAATTCTTGTTGTTGCTCGCCGCTATTCTACCCGTCAAGGCCGATTGGACGCGGTACCTTACGGGGCCGAAGGGCGCCTATTCCAGCCCCGCTCCCCCGCGTCCCCTCGCTTACTTTCGTCACGACGCTTTTCTCCGTCCCGAGACTTGCGACTGCACAGAGGAGCAAAGAGCCGCGGAGGAAAAAGCTGGGGTTGAGAAGAATTCGCGGGCCGAGGTGGTTAAGGTTGGAGAGGTCACAGGGTTCGAAGTCTACGATGTCCGTTATCAATACGAAGGCGTGTCTTTGGGGAAGTCGGTCATCGTAAGAACCGGCGCCGACGAATATCGTGAGATTTTCTACGGGGGGCCATACACGAATGACGCCGGGTTTTACCCGACGAGCATCCTGAGCGCCGGCGAGGACCAAACGTTTCTGTGGTTCAGGGTGGACTATGGCGGCAACCGCCACTCGATGGAGGACTTCCTCTTCCATGTGGACTCCAAGGGAGTGACGCGCTTGAATCTTGATCCGTTGTGGCAGGCCGCTAAGTCCGTCCTGCCGGTAGGCGGCGGCGCTTCGGACCAACGTTTGGAACTCACCCCCCGTGCCACCGCGTTCATCTTACAAGCGCCGGTGTATAACGACTGCGACGTCAGGGACCCGAACCCGTGTAAGACCGACATTCGCGGAATGGTCGAGGTCGACTTCAGGCTCGATGGCGATCGCCTGACCCCGTTGGGGCGGCGTTACATCCCGTAAAGACCTTCTAACGTGCGATAGTCTTACTGGAGTCTTACCACATGGAAACCACACGCCTCTCGACCAAAGGACAGGTGATTCTGCCCAAGGCCGTTCGCGATGCGCGGGCATGGCTGCCGGGGACCATGTTTGCAGTGGAGGAAACGCCTGAGGGCGTGCTGCTGCGCCCCCTGCGCCGGTTTCGCGAGACCCGGCTTGAGGAAGTGGTTGGGTGCCTGAAGTACGTGGGAACGCCTGCGACCGTCGAGGAGATGGACCAAGCCATCGCGCTCGAAATCAAGACGCAGCATGATACCGGCCGATACTAATGGGATCATCCGCCTGCTCACCGAGGACGATCCTGAGGCAGACGGCGCTTGCCACCGCGCTATTTGCCGCCCATCAAGTTTGGATCGCTAAGACGGTGCTGGTCGAAGTCGCCTGGGTCCTGGCCGTTTTTTACAAGTACCGCTTCGAGGCAGTCCACGAAGCGCTGGAGAAGCTGGCCGGACTTCCGAACGTACGTGTGGAAGACGAACCCGCGGTTGTGAGCGCTTTGGCGTTGTCCGCGCAGGCGTCGGTTTCGCCGATGCACTGCACGTCGCGAGCCGGTCGCATGGCGCCCGGTTTGCGTCCTTCGACCAAGCCTTCGTTCGCCTGGCCCGAAAAGGCAGGCGCGGCTGAGGCGATGATCCTGGATTCAACGACCTCTTCTTAGGCGAACCGGCCCTCGAAAACCGACTCCTTCGCCGGCCGCCGCGGGCTGGGTTTTTCGCGGGGCCGATACGCCTCCGGAAGATCCTCCACCTTTCCCGGATGTCCCGCGGCGACCATGGCCTCCACCGTATAATCCTCAGGCACGCCCAGCTCCACGCGGGCGCGTGCGTAATCGAAGCCAGCCATCCCGTGCACGGTCAATCCCATGTGCGAACCTTCCAGCGCCAGGCTCATCCAGGCCGCGCCGGCGTCGAAGGAATGGGTCGGGATGCGGTTGCCGTTATCGAAGTTGTTCTTCGACAGAATCACGATCAAAGCGCCGGCGCGCGCGCCCCACGGCCGATTGCCCTCGGCCAACAGGCCGAAGAACCGCTCGAAGTCAGGCGTCCCTGCCCGGGCGTAGACGAATCGCCAGGGCTGCGAGTTGGCGCACGATGGCGCCCAGCGTGCGGCCTCGAACATGCGCATCAGCTCGGCTTCGCTCAACGGCGTGCCGTCCATGGCGCGCGGCGACCATCTCTCGACAAACTGCGGATGGATCTCGTGATCCGGAATTCTTTGCATATAGGGTCATGGTAGCGAATCGCCCTAGGCAGCCGTGATACTCTGATGGTTTCGCATTTAGAATGTCGCTTCAGATATTTCTCGAAGGTAAACTGCTGGGCATCGGCGAGTTTCTGCTCGCTCCGGCCGGTGAAAATCCAGACCAGGTGTTCCTGGGGCGCTCGCATTGGATCAGCCTGCTGAGCGAAGTGCTGCCCCGCGCCTTGCTGGCCGAACTCGGTCTGGCGAAGATCCTGCTGGGGTCCAGCGGTGGCGGCCAGTTCCTGCTGGTGCTGCCCGAGGAGTTTCGCGGCGAGGCGGAGAACTTTCTCAATGCCGCCGCCGCGGAAATCGGAGCCTTGAGCGGAGGCTCGCTAAAGCTGCTGTGGAGCATCACCGAAAACCTCGGCGACTGGAGCCACGTGCGCCAGCGTCTTCAGGAAGAAATGGACCGCCGGCGTGGAGCCCCCGCGGATCAAAGCGGCCTGGCGCTCTTCGATCTGCCTCCGGCGTCGGGAACCGCCGAAGCGGATGCCTACTTCATCGGCCTCGCCGCGCAGCTGCGTGAAGCCGGATCGGTGGGATGGTCGCCGGAACATCCGGGACAGGTTTCGATCGGCGAGGGCAAACACTCGTGGAGCCTCACAGCTTCAACCGACGCGCTCCCCTTGGCGCGTCACGCAGTGCTGAGCGATGACGGCGCGGGACCCGCTTCCACCAGCATGCTTGCGGCGCGCGCCGGCGGGCTCCAAACCTGGGGCGTCCTGCGAGGCGACGTCGACACGTTCGGGATTCGCCTGCGGCGCACCCAAACCATCGAGGAGCACATTCAACTCTCGGTGCTCTACAAACAGTTTTTTGCGGGAGAGCTGGAAGTGATCTGCTCCATGCCGGAGTTCTGGCGCAAAGTCACCGTGATCTACGCCGGGGGCGACGACTTCGCCGTCTACGGCGCGTGGGATGCTTTGCTGGCTCTCGCCAGTGAAATGGAGCGCCTGTTCCACCGCTTCGCCGAGCAGAATTTGAAGGATTATCCCGGCGCGGAGAGCAAGACCATCAGCATGTCGCTGGCGCTGGCGCCGGCCGTGGATGCGTCCTTGGGTGCGGTGTTCGAAGAAGCCGGTGAGCGGCTGGAAGCTGCCAAATCCACCGACAAGGATTGCATCTGGCTGTTGGGCCGGACCCTGGAATGGAAGCAGTTTTCAGAAGCCAGCGGACTCAAGGACACGCTGATGCGGATGGTTTCCGAGTATGGATGCTCCCCGCAATATCTGCGCGACCTCTGCGGGATTTATCGGGAAACGCAGTCGCGCGTGTCGCGGCGGCAAGCCCGGCGCACCGGAGGCGAACGGCCGTGGCGCTATCATCGCCGTATCCGGCGCATTTTGGAAGCGGCAACCTCCGGCAGAACCCGGCCCGCTTCGCAGCGCGCCGATTTTCAGAAGGCTCGCACCGGTTTGATCGCGGACCTAATTGGGCGCAGCGCTGTTACAGTCAAATTGCGGCCCGCCGGGCGGGTAGCGTTAGAATGGGCCAGACTGTCGGCCGAGGCGTAAGACCGGGGCCTGATAGCCCGGGGTTCGATAGACAAGAGGCCTGAAGAGATAAGAGTAGGTAAGGAAACGGAATGGAAGACGAAGCGCAAACTGAAGCAACCCCAGCATCCGCGACCCCCGCGGTAACGGAAGCTCCTCCTAAGCAGGCGGCCCCAAAACAGGAATCCAAGCCGGAGGCCAAACCGCAGGATCGTCCCAGGCGTGAAGATCGTCCGCCACAAGGCGATCGGCCCGGAGGAGGTCCGCCGAGAGGCGACCGCCGCGATGCGCGTCCGGATGGCCGTGGCGGGGGCGAGCGGAGGCCCGAAGGCGGACCCCGTGGGGGCGGCGACCGTGGCGATCGTGGCGAAAGGGGCGGTCCTCGTCCTGGTGGCGGCGGCCGGCCCTTCGAGATGGCCGCGGAAATCGAGATTGAGAAGTTGATCTCCGATAGCCTCTACCTGGACAACCAGGCCCATGCCGTGGTGGCGCGCATGCGCGACATGGATAGCGGCACCAAGAGCCAGCTTCGCCGGCTGTATAACGCGGTGCGGCGCGCGGTGCGCGCGCCTGAAAGCGAGCGGCAACACCAGTTCGTGATGCTGCGCGCGCGGCTGGCTTATACGATTGCGCGGCATTCGCTGCGCAGCCTGGATGCGCTGGAGCGCTTGCTGCTCCAGGTGACTCGCAAGAACGACGCCCGCGGCTATGAGCGCTTCAAGGATCTTTTTGAAGCCATTGTGGCCTATAACGAATAATTGACGACGGCTAAACACAACATATGAGTACACACACGGCTCAGACGCAACTGAAGCTGGTTGGGAAATTGATTTTTTCGGGCGACCTGCATTGCGAAACCGGGTTGCACATCGGCGCGGGAAAAGGCTCCCTGGAAATCGGCGGAGCGGATAACCCCGTCGTGAAGGATGCCTTCGGCCTGCCCTATATTCCAGGCAGTTCACTCCGCGGCAAGATCCGCTCCCTGCTCGAAAACGCGATGGGACTCACCTCGCCGTCTGAGCTGGTGTACCTTTCCAAGCGGCGCGGCCAGGAAGTGCGTATCCATCAAAGCAATCGTCCCGACGACGAAATCTGCCTGCTGTTCGGCCGCAATCCCGGACGCATGGAGCGGGTGGAAGGCGACGCGATCGAATCGAAATCGGCCAGCCCGGCGCGGCTCACCGTCTACGACGCGCCTCTCGAACAGGAGAGCATTACCGCGCAGATGCGCGAGAATCTCGACGACGAGATTACCGAGGTCAAGAGCGAAAACGCCATCGACCGCATTACTTCGCAGGCCAATCCGCGCACTCTGGAACGCGTTCCAGCCGGCGCCCGCTTCCGCGTGCGCATGATCCTGGACATTCTGTGCGAAGAAGACAAGGCTCTGGTAGCTCGCGTGATCGAGGGCCTGCGCCTGCTGGAAGACGACGCCTTGGGCGGCGGAGGATCGCGCGGAAGCGGTCGTGTGCGCTTCTCCAATCTCAAAATCTCCTGGCGCAATCGCGAGTTCTATTCCGCAGGCAGTCCGGAAGCCGAGCTTGCCTCGGGCGCGGATCTGGCGCACGTGCAGGCCTCCGCGGCCAATGGCGATTTCGCGGAGAAGCTGAGCTAGCGACAGATGCCGGCTGGTTTGTCTATTCGACTGCGCCCCACCGGACCGTGGCGCATCGGCCCCGATTCGGGCGACCGCGACCGCGTGGAGCGCGTGTATCACAGCGATACTCTGTACTCGGCCGTATCGAGCGCGATGGCTCGTCTGGGGATGCTGGAGGAGTGGCTCGACGCCACTGCCCGGGCGTCATCGTCAGGCGTCGTGCCAGCGGTGCGCTTCAGTTCCTGCTTTCCGTTCAATGGCGATACTCTTTACGTGACGCCTCCGCGTAGTTTGTGGCCTCCGCTTGCATCCTCCAAGGTACGTTGGAAGGGCGCTCGGTTCGCGCCGCTTACCTTGATTCAGGGGATGCTCACCGGCAAGCCGGTGTCTGAAGAAGGCTGGGCCGTGGATGGCGCGAGCGAAACCTTGATTACGATGGGCACGCAGGGGCCTTTCCGTGTTGCGGTGCGATCGAGCGCAGCTGTCGATCGAGGTGGCGAAGGGGTGGAGCCGCATTCCAGCGCATGTCTGGAGTTTGCGCCTCACGCCGGATTGTGGATGACGGCGGCGTTCGCCGATGATCAGGCTCGCGAGAAATGGAAGGGCAGCGTGACTGCGGCTCTGCGCCTGCTGGCCGATTCGGGCTTCGGCGGGGAGCGCTCGCGGGGCTGGGGCCGCGCCGACGTCGAATTCTCCGACCAACATTCCCCTCTGGTTGCTGCCGCAGCGGATCCCGCCGCCGAAACCGCGTGGTGGATGCTCTCGCTGTATCATCCGGCGCCTGACGATGCCATCGATTGGAGGCGCGGCAACTACTCGCTTACCACTCGCAGCGGCCGCGCGGAAAGCGGCGAAGGATGGGGCGCGAGCGAAACCAATGCCAAGCGCCTGACGCGCATGATCACGGAAGGCTCCGTGCTGGCCGCGCCCTCGCAGCCGCGAGGTTCGGTCACGGACGTTGCGCCGGAAGGTTTCCCGCACCCCGTCTATCGCGCCGGTTATGCGCTGGCCATTCCGATTCCGCTGCGGCCTCCCGTGATGCGGGAACTGCCGCGCGAAGTAGCTCGGGCAGCCCCGAAGGAAGCGCCTGTGGAGACCCTGGCCGAGATTCCGGTCGAGGCGCCAGCCGAAATCCCAATCGAAGCGCCAGCGGTAATTCCGGAAGCAGCCGCGGAGGAAGCTCCCCAAGCGAAACTGGTGGAGTCGCAAGAAGCTCCCGCCGAAGTCGAGGCCGAGTCTCCGGCAGCGGAAGAAGGTCCCGAAGCCCTTCCCGAACCGAGGGATGAAGTTCCAACGGAAGCGCCGGACGCAGTTGCAGACGAATCTTCGGAAGAACCCCGCGCCCCGGAATCGCAGGAGGGCTCATGAAGTATCGCGTGATGTGCCTCACTCCTACGCTGGTTGGCGATGGCCAGAAACTTTCGCCCATCGATTACATGGTC
This sequence comes from Bryobacteraceae bacterium, assembly GCA_036489835.1. Taxonomy (GTDB): domain Bacteria; phylum Acidobacteriota; class Terriglobia; order Bryobacterales; family Bryobacteraceae; genus Palsa-187. The sequence goes on from DASXEY010000030.1 coordinate 111,799, forward strand.
TGGCGGGATCACGTCAACGTGCTGGATCAGCGGCGCATTTTCAAATTGCTGGCCAAGGGTCCGCGCCTGGACGGCTATCTGGCGCAGTTGAAGAAAGCCGACCGGCTCGATTTCGCGAGCTGGGGCGGATTCGCGCAGAACTTCGCCGGACGGCGCATTCCTTTCGAGCACCCCAGCACAGCCTCCGTCTGGGAGCGCGCGCACGCCGAGAACCTGTTCATCCCGACCTTCGCCGCGTCGCTCAGCGGCCCGTATCTTCCGGCCACGGCGGTGAAGGGCGCGCTGCGCACCGGCGCTGTCTTCGACCGTTGGACCGAAGGAACGCTCAAGGATCTTTCCGAACGAATCGCAGGCGAACGGCCGCCACGCAATCCGGCATCGAAAATCGAAGATGTGCCGCGAGCCAAACGCGTCTCTATGGGCGACTCGCACGACTCGGCTTACTCCGCCATGAAGGTCTACCTGCTACGCGTATCTACGCTGGTTGCGAAAGGAGCAGGCAAATTTGAGCTGGGTTGGAAGTCGGTGCGAGGCTCCACGGATTCGCGACGCATCGACGAGAGCACGCCGCTATTCGCAGAGATGGCGACTCCAGGCACAACTTTCGAAGGCGCATGGAGCGAGAAATCGACGCAAGACCGCACACGTCTGTTTCAATCCGCGAATCGCTACGCAGCCGGACAACTGGCTCGGCACAAACACTACGCGGAATCGGCGGGATTAGGGCAAGTTTCGGCGTTAGTGGAAGCCCTTGAAGAACGGCTCAAGGAAATCAGCGCGGCGCAAAATTTCTGCATGCTGTCGGTGGGCTGGGGCGGCGGCCTGCATTCGAAAGTCGCGTGCCTCGACACCGAGGGCGCGGCGTACCGGTCCGTGTTGAAGCAATATTCGATCTATGACCGGGCGCTGCAAACCGGTCTTCCTTTCCCCAAAACCCGGCGTATCATTTTCCAGGAAAACCAACCCGCAAGTTTGCCCGGCTGGGTGCTCCTCGAAGTTGTCTAGTTGGTCGAAGTACAGGAATGGACATTACAAAAATCACCGCCGGCAGGAATCCACCTTACGATCTGCACGCGGTCATCGAAATTCCGGTTGGCGGAGCGCCGGTCAAGTACGAGCTCGATAAGTCCTCGGGAGCGATGTTCGTGGACCGCTTCCTCCACACCGCCATGTTCTACCCCGGCAACTACGGGTTCATCCCGCAAACGCTGGCGCGGGATGGCGACCCTTGCGACGTGCTTGTCATCGCACCCGTCGCCGTGGTCTCCGGAGCCGTGATCCGCTGCCGTCCCGTGGGCGCGTTGCTCATGGAAGATCAAGCGGGCGTGGATGAGAAAATCATCGCGGTCCCGGTCGACGGCCTGCACCCGTTCTATACCGATATCGGCTCCTACCTGGATCTGCCCATGATCATGCGCGAGCAGATCGCGCACTTCTTCCAGCATTACAAGGATCTGGAAGAAGGCAAATGGACCCGCATCGGCAAATGGGTCGGCGTGGAAGGCTCGGAGAAGCTGATTATGGATTCGATCGAGCGAGCCACGAAACAAGGCGCGTAGTGGAGGATTACCGCTCCCTCTGGTCACGGCTCTGTCCGGGCTGTTGATTTGGAACGCTGAGCCGCGACCGAAGGAAGCGGTCTCCTTTGCGGGCTAGCTCTGCAGATACGCGTCCACGGCCTCGGCAGCCTTGCGCCCTTCCGCGATCGCCCACACCACCAAAGATTGTCCGCGCCGCGCGTCCCCGGCGGCGAACACGCCTTCCATTGAGGTCTGATAATTCTCGGTAGCCAGATTCCCGCGATGGTCCAGCTTCAACCCGGCCTGTTGGATCAGCCCATGCCGCACTGGCCCGGTGAAACCCATGGCCAACAGCACCAGATCCGCGTCCAGCGTAAACTCGGTTCCTGGAATCGGTTCGAACTTCGGCGGAGGGCCCACTCGAATGCCATGCAGCTTTTCGACATTGTCGAATATATCGCCTGAAAAATGAGTCGTGGCGACAGCCCACTCGCGTTTGCCGCCCTCTTCATGGGAACTTTCCACGCGCAACTGCAAAGGCCACAGAGGCCAAGGGGTAGACGGCGAACGATCCTCGGGAGGCATGGGCATGATCTCGAATTGATGCACCGAAGCCGCCTTCTGCCGGTGCGAGGTGCCCAGGCAGTCCGCGCCGGTGTCACCGCCGCCGATGATGATCACGTTCTTGCCCGTCGCCAGAATCGAACCTTCTGAGGGAACACGATCGCCCGCGACGCGTTTATTCTGCTGCGGCAGAAAATCCATCGCATAGTGGATGCCCTTGAGGTTGCGCCCCGGAACGTTGAGATCGCGCGGATGCTCCGCGCCCATTGCCAGCACCACGGCCTGATATGCCGGACGCATGTTTTCCAAAGAGCGGATGGAAGTGTTGACCAGGAACTCGACTCCCTCGGCCTTCATCTGTTCGATGCGCCGATCGATTCCGTGCTTCTCCATCTTGAAATCGGGGATGCCATATCTCAGCAACCCTCCAATGCGATCGGCCTTCTCGAAAACGGTCACGCCATGCCCGGCGCGCGCCAGTTGCTGCGCCGCTGCCAAGCCTGCCGGTCCCGATCCCACAACCGCCACGCGCTTGCCGGTCTTCCGCGCCGGAGGCTCGGGATGAATCCAGCCCTGCTCCCACGCATAATCGACCACCGTGTGCTCGATGACTTTGATCGCCACCGGTGGCTCATTGATGCCGAGCACGCATGCCGCTTCGCACGGAGCGGGACAAATGGCCCCCGTGAACTCCGGAAAATTGTTGGTAGCGTGAAGCACGCGGATCGCGTCGTGCCAGCGCCCCTTGAATGCCAGGTCGTTCCAATCCGGAATGATGTTGTTGAGAGGGCAGCCCGTGTGGCAGAACGGCACTCCGCAATCCATGCAGCGCGCGCCCTGGGTCTGGACTTTTTCAATCGGGAACTCCTGGTACACTTCAAACCAGTCGTTGACCCGTTCCTCTACCGGACGCCGCTGCGGAGTTTCGCGAGTATGTTCAAGAAACCCGCTGATCTTACCCATGCTGCATTTTACCCATGTGACGCCACCGCCTGCCGCTTCACGCCCAGCACCCGTTTATATTCGTGCGGAAACACTTTGACGAATTTGGGAAGCACTGCGTCCCAGTTTTCCAGGATCCAGTTGGCGCGGGGGCTCTCCGTATGCTCGGCATGCCGGGCAATCCAGTAACGGACTTCAGCGGCATCCTTTTCTTCGAGTTCCTCCAGATCCACGCTGGCCCGGTTGCACTTGGTGCCCTGGAATTCGCCCCTTTCGTCGAGCACATAAGCGATTCCGCCGGTCATGCCCGCCGCGAAATTCTTGCCGGTATCGTTCAGGCACACCACCAGCCCCCTGGTCATGTATTCGCAGCCATGGTCGCCGACGCCTTCGACAACCGCCGTCGCTCCCGAATTGCGCACCGCGAAACGCTCACCCGCGCAGCCGTTGAAAAACGCTTCGCCGGATGTCGCGCCATATAAGACCACGTTGCCGATCAGAATATTTTCTTCGGGGAGGAATGTCGAATTGCGCGGCGGATACACGATGATCTTGCCGCCCGAAAGTCCCTTGCCGACGTAATCGTTGGCGTCGCCTTCCAGTTCCAGCGTGACGCCGGGCGCAAGAAATGCTCCGAAGCTTTGGCCGGCGCTGCCGTTGAAGCGGAAATGAATCGCGCCGGGCTCCAATCCCTTGGACCCATGCTTGCGCGCGATTTCGCCGGAAAGCATCGCGCCCACGGTGCGGTCTACGTTGCGGATGGGCAACACGAACTCCACCGGAGTGCCCTTGTCGATTGCCGGCTTGGCATAGTCGATCAGCTTGGCGTCCAGAGCGGTCTCCAGCCCGTGATCCTGTCCAATCATGCAGCGGCGGCCCACGCGCGAAGGCGCGGGCGGATTGAACAGCAATTGCGAAAAGTCGAGGCCGCTGGCCTTCCAGTGCTCCGCTGCCTCGCGCATTTCGATCATGTCCACGCGCCCAACCATCTCTTCAAAGCGTCGGAAACCCATTTGGGCCATGTAGCCGCGAACTTGTTCCGCGATAAAGAAGAAGAAATTCACCACGTTTTCGGGCGTGCCCTCGAATTTCTTGCGCAGCACCGGGTCCTGCGTGGCGATGCCCACGGGGCACGTATTCAGATGGCATTTGCGCATCATGATGCAGCCCATGGCCACCAGAGGCATGGTGGAGAAGCCGAACTCCTCCGCGCCCAGCAGTGCGGCGATGGTTACGTCGCGGCCGGTCTGCAGCTTGCCATCAGTCTGTACAACGATGCGGCTGCGCAGGTCGTTCAGCACCAGCACTTGCTGCGTTTCCGCGAGTCCCAGCTCCCAGGGAATGCCCGCGTGCCGCAGCGACGTCAGCGGACTCGCGCCGGTTCCGCCGTCATGCCCGCTGATCAACACCACGTCGGCGTGAGCCTTGGCTACGCCCGCGGCCACCGTTCCCACGCCCACCTCGGCCACCAGCTTCACCGAAATGCGCGCCTTGGGGTTGACGTTTTTTAAATCGTAAATTAACTGCGCCAGATCCTCGATCGAGTAAATATCGTGATGCGGCGGCGGCGAAATCAACGGCACGCCGGCGGTGGAATGCCGCACCCGCGCGATCACCTCATCCACTTTGTGACCCGGAAGCTGTCCGCCTTCGCCGGGCTTCGCCCCCTGCGCGACTTTGATCTGCAATTCGTCGGCGTTGACCATGTAATTCGTGGTCACGCCAAAGCGCCCCGAAGCTACCTGCTTGATGGAGCTGCGCCGCCAGTCGCCATTGGGATCGCGCTGGAAGCGGGCTTCGTCCTCGCCGCCCTCGCCCGTGTTGGATCGCCCGCCGATGCGATTCATGGCGATTGCCAGCGTCTCATGCGCTTCTTTGCTAATGGAGCCGAACGACATCGCGCCGGTAGCGAACCGCTTGACAATCTCCTTGGCCGGCTCGACTTCAGAAAGCTTCACCGGCTTCTTCGCGGGCTTCAATTCCATTAAGCCGCGCAAGGTGCAGAGCTGCCGATTCTCCTTATCGATCAGCTCCGTATATGCCTCGAAGCTCTCGTAACTGTTTTCGCGGACGGCGCGCTGCAGGTTGCCGATGGTATTCGGATTCAGCAGGTGATACTCGCCCTTGATGCGGTATTGATAATCGCCGCCGACGTTCAGCTCGGTTTCGGATTCGGTCACCGGACGGAAGGCGTGCGCATGCTTCATCAGCGCTTCGCGAGCCAGCACTTCCAGCCCAACACCTTCAATGCGCGAAGCGGTGCCCGTGAAATATTGATCGACCATCGATTTGTTCAACCCGATGGCCTCGAACACCTGCGCGCCGCGATAGCTTTGCAGAGTGGAGATGCCCATCTTGGAGAAGACCTTCAGCAGGCCTTTGTTGATCGACTTCTTGTAATTCTTCAGCGCGGCTTCGAAAGTAGTCGTGCCCAGACGCCCCCGCTGCGCCATGTCTTCCAGCGTTTCGATCGCCAGGTACGGATTCACCGCGCTGGCTCCATAGCCGATCAGCAGGGCGAAGTGCATCACCTCGCGCGGCTCGCCGGATTCGATAATCAGCGCCACCTGGGTGCGCGTGCGTTCCCGCACCAAGTGATTATGAACCGCGGTTAGGGCCAGCAGGCTGGGAATCGGCGCGTACTTGGCCTCAACCCCGCGGTCGGACAAAATCAACAGCCGGTAGCCGTCGCGGATCGCCAGCGAAGCCCGCCGGCAGAGACCGTCTAGAGCGCGCTCCAACTCCTGCTCGCCGCTATCGGCCTTGAACACGGCTTGCAGAGTGGTGCCCAGAAAATCGCCCCAGCTTACGCGCCGAAGTTTTTCCAGATCGCGATTCGTGAGGATGGGATGCGCCAGCTTCAGCGTATGGCAGTGCTGCGGAGTCTCCTCCAGGATGTTGCGCTCCGACCCGATGTAGCTGGTCAGCGACATCACCAGTTCTTCGCGAATAGGGTCGATCGCAGGATTGGTCACCTGCGCGAAAAGCTGCTTGAAATAGTTGAACAGCGGCTGCGGACGGTCGGACAGGCACGCCAGCGGGGTGTCCACGCCCATGGACCCAATCGGCTCCTCGCCCTTTTCCGCCATCGGGGCGATCAAAATGCGCAGATCTTCTTCGGTGTAACCGAAGGCCCTCTGGCGTTGCAAAAGGGTTTTGGAATCGGTTCCGTAAACACGCGGAGGATCGGGCAGGGCATCGAGCGTGATCTGGTTTTTCTCCAGCCACTGCCCGTAAGGCTGCCGCGAGGCCAGCATGTGCTTGATCTCTTCGTCCGGAACGTAGCGATTGTTCACCAGATCCACCAGCAGCATTTTGCCCGGCTGCAAGCGGCCCTTAGAAACGACGTCTTCCGGCTTCACCTGCAGAACTCCGATTTCAGACGCCAGGATCAGCAGCCCGTCTTTGGTGATCAGATACCGCGCCGGACGCAGTCCGTTGCGGTCGAGTGTGGCGCCCAGCCACTTGCCGTCGGTGAACGCAACCGCGGCTGGGCCATCCCACGGCTCCATCAAAGACGCGTGGTATTCATAGAAGGCGCGCTTCTCATCCAGCATGGTGGAATCCGCGTCCCACGCCTCCGGCATCAGCATCGCCATCACGTGCGGAAGGTCGCGTCCAGCCAGCGTCAGCATCTCCACGGCGTTATCCAGCGAGCCGGTATCGCTCAGCCCGGATCGAATCACCGGGAACGTTTTTTCGAAGTCTGCACCGAACAGGCTCGACTTGAGCACGGATTCCCGTGCGTTCATCCAGTTGACGTTGCCCTTTACCGTATTGATTTCGCCGTTGTGGCAAATCATGTGAAAGGGATGCGCCAGTTGCCAGGTGGGAAACGTATTGGTGGAAAAGCGCTGGTGCACCATGCACAAGGCGCTGCGGGTGTCCGGATCGGAAAGCTCCTTGTAGAATTCCGAAATCTGCGGCGCCAGCAACAGACCCTTGTAAACGATCAGCCGCGTGGATAACGACGGCACATAGAAAAAGTCCTTCTCGCGAATGTCGGTTGCGCCGACCTCGGTTTCCGCACGCCGGCGCACCACGTAGAGAACCCGCTCCAATTCGTCCTGCGTCAGGTCGTGCGCGCCGCGCAGGAATACCTGTTCGATATATGGCTGCGATGCGCGGGCAGTGCGGCCGATCGCGTCGCTGTTGATGGGCGTGTCGCGCCAGCCCAGCACGGTGAGGCCTTCCTCGCGGGCGATGCGCTCCACGATGCCCTCGCACATCAGCCGCTGCTGAGGCTCGACGGGAAGAAACATCATGCCTACGCCGTAGACGCCGGCTTCCGGCAGGGAAAAACCGATCTCGCGGCACTCCCGCACGAAAAACTCGTGCGGAATCTGAATCATGATGCCTGCGCCATCCCCGGTTTCCGGATCGCATCCGCAAGCCCCGCGATGCGTCAGATTGACGAGGATCTCGATGCCCTTGCGGACGATCTCATGTGATTTGTTCCCATGAAGATCCACAACAAACCCCATTCCGCAGGCGTCGTGCTCATGGCTAGGATCGTAAAGGCCCTGCCTGGAAGGGGGGTAGGACATACCTCAGAATACCCTAGTTGCCAATATCACGTCAACAGGATTTATAGAGTTGCAATATTATCATAACTGATAGACAATATTGCTAGTGAACTACGAGAACCTAAAGCTTTTCAGGGACATCGCCCAAACCCACAGCTTCAGCCGGGGCGCATCCATGAACAGCATCAGCCAGTCCGCCGCAAGCCAGCATGTCCAGGAGCTGGAGCGGTCTTTAGGGGTTGAGCTGCTGGACCGCTCTACGCGCCCCCTGGTCGTAACCCCCGCCGGCCGCCTTTACGGCGAGTTTTGCCGCGACATTCTGCGCCGCAAGGAAGACTTCGAAGCGGCCTTGCAGCGGATGCGCCAGGAAGTGGAGGGCACGCTCCGCGTCGCGGCGATTTATTCGGTGGGCTTGAGCGAGATGGTGAGCCTGGAAAAGGAGTTCGCCCGGCGGCAGCCGGAGGCCAAGCTGGAAGTGCAGTATCTCCGGCCGGAGCGTATTTATGAAGCGGTGCTGGCGGGCGAGGTCGATCTGGGCTTGATCAGTTATCCCGAGAGCCGCCGCGACATCACCGTGATTCCGTGGCGCCGCGAGGAAATGGTGCTGGCGGTGTCTCCTGAGCATGCTCTTGCCACGCGCGCCGACGCGGTCCCACCCGGCGAGCTCAACGGAGCGGACTTCATCAGTTTCGACGAAGAACTTCCCATCCGCCGGCATATGGACCGCTTCCTCAAGGAGCATGGCGTCGAGGTCAATGTGGCTCTGCATTTCGACAACGTCCAGATGATCAAGGAAGCGGTGACGCACCGCGTCGGGGTAAGCATCATGCCGGCGCGGATCATGAAGGAAGAGGTGCAGCAGGGCCGTCTGGCGGCCGTGCGCCTCGCCGACGCCACGTTATTTCGCCCTCTGGGAATCATTCACCGCAAGAAGAAGCGGTTTCACCGCGTGGCGCAGGCGTTTCTGGACCTGCTGCGCGAAGGCTCCGGACCCGAAGCCGCCGCGGTGTAGGCGGCTTCGGTCCGTCAGGAATCGACTTACCTGGAAGCCTTGACTACCGGCGTCTTGATGTAGCGGCTGGCGAACGTCAGGAATGTGGGCCAGTTGGGAGCATCGGTGTGGCCGCCGCTGTGCTGCCGGAAAGCCACATCACCGTCGATCAGCGGAGTTTCGATGGGCGGGAACACCGTCGTGCCCATATCCTTCTTGCCCAGCAGCTTGTAGACCGGGCCCGCGCCGGCCGCGGCCAGAAACGTCCCTTTGGCGTCCACCCATCCGTCGCCCTCGGTTGCGCCGGCGCTCAGGAACACGGGGCGGGGAGCGCACATCGCCACCAGTTCATGCGAATCCACCGGCAGATCGTTCCAAGTCAGCGGTCCGGCGTACTTCAGGAAATTGCCCGCCATCCAGTGATATTCGCTGGTGGCTGCGACGTTCTCCACCAGCTCGCCCCAATTTCGGCGATGCATCTTGGCGCCGCCTTCACCGGACGAACTCACGTAGGCGATCGCGAAGCGTTGGTCGTACGCCATCGCGACGATGGTCGCTTTGCCCCATCGCGAGTGGCCTTCGAGACCCACTTCTTTCGCGTTGACGGACTTGTCGGTTTCGAGATAGTCGAGCACTTTGCTTGCGCCCCAGGCCCATGCCCGCAGCACGCCCCAATCGTCGGCTTTGCGAGGCTGACCCTTATTGACCAATCCGATGATGCCCGCGCTCAGGCCCGCGCCATTGTCGGCCTGCACGCTGCCGGTGGAGAGATTCGCGTAGCCCCAACCCTTGGTGAGAAGCTGCTGCTGTGCGCTGGGACCCTGCGGTCCGCGGCCTCTTCCGGGCGCTGCTGCCGGCGGAGCACCGGGAGCCGCCGGAGCCGCGCCGGGAGCACCCACCACTGCGGCGACAGGCGCCACGGGCGCTCCGGGTACCGCTCCGCGCCCTGCTGGAGCCGGACCGCGTCCGCGCCCTCCGCCAATCGGCGCGCCGCCGCCGAACAGAATCATCACCGGCACAGGACCGGGAGCGTTGGCCGGAACGGTCAGCGTCGCTTGAATATCGACGGTCACCTGCGGATAGGCAGAATTGTCAACGTGCCCGACCAGTTGTTTCGTCACGATCGGGATATCGCCGTTCATGCCCATGGTGGTGTTGGCCACGGACCACGTCACTTTGGGCAGAACCTTGGGGACGCGTCCGTAAACTTCGCGATCGAAATCCTCGACGATCTCCGGTCGCCGCTGGTTCCACCAGGTCTTGGCCGAAGTCACCTTCTTGCCGTTTTTCAGCACCAGAGGATCGGGAGGAACGGGATACGGGTTGGCTTTCGACTCATCGTAGTTGGCATAGTTGGGAGCTTGCTTGTTATTCCCATCGGCCCCACGGCGCAGCTTATCGATGTGCAGCAGATCCATCATGGCTTGATGGTCTGCTTCGGACGGGTTCGGGCCCTTGTTTGCTTTCGGAGCGGGCGCGGGTGGAGCGGCTTGATCTGGAGCTTGAAAGGCTCCTAACCCCAGCGTTCCAATCATCAGCCCAACGGCAACGGAGCCCACTGACCATTGAATTTGTCGCGATATGTGCACGAATTTCTCCTCGGTTTCTGCAGCGACTTCTCTGCGTCCGGCGCGGGCATAGCCCGTTCCGGCACTGAATCATTATATAGATTGAAAGCGTGGTTGGATACCGGCAGCCCGCGACCCTCGGGACAAAACCGATGGTCCCTTGACTTCGCGCAAAGCAGGCGTTATGTTACCTTTAATTCTTCCAGCCCTTCCCATGCAGCGCGGGCTGTGATTTCGGAACCAACCGTTCACTTGTTTTGCAGGAGGCCTAACAATGAAAATTCGGTACGCGAAAATCCCCTGTCTGCTCTTTGGGCTGGTATTCCTGGCCACTGCGCAGGATAGTCTGAACAACGACGCTGTTGTGAAGATGGTGAAAGCCGGTCTGGGCGAGAGTCTCGTCGTCAGCATGATCCAAAACCAGCCGGGCAAGTACTCCATGACCGCGGATGACATGGTGAAGCTGAAGCAGCAAGGCGTCACGGACAACGAGTTAGGCGCGATGATGAACAAGGGTGCGGGCGGCGCGCCTGCCGCAGCCGCAGTCGCGCCCGCCCCTGCTCCTGCCCCTGCGGCTCCCGCCGCGGACACCGATCTGCCCAAGGACGGCGACATCGGCGTTTACTACAAGAAGGCGGGCCAGTGGGAAGAAATGCTACCCGAGGTAGTGAACTGGAAGACCGGCGGCGTCATCAAAAGCCTGGCGTCGGGAGGGATCGTGAAAGGGGATATCAACGGGCATCTTCCGTCGGCGCACAGCCGCAACTCAGTCATCGCTCCGATTGAAGTGCTGATCTACACGCCGGAGGGAACGGCCATCACCGAGTATCAGATGATCCAGCTTCACGAACAATCCGACTCGCGCGAATTTCGCACCGTTACCGGCGGGGTGTTGCACGTGTCCGGCGGCGCCACCAAGGACGTGGTTCCATTCGAAGGCAAAAAGGTTGCAAAAAACATCTACCGGGTGATCCTGCCCAATCTTGGCGCGGGCGAGTATGGATTTTTGCCTCCCGGAGCGTCGGGCTCGGCGAGCAGCGCCTCGATCGGCAAGATGTACACGTTTCGGGTAGTTGTCGAATAATCGTTTCGGTCTCAAAAATCGATTGACGCCAGTATCTCCGAAGGCTTCTTATCGAACGCTTTCGAGATCGCCAGGAAACTTTCGATACTGGGAAGATTTGCGCCTCGCTCTATGGCGCTGATCTGCGAAACGCTTAACCGGGTCTGCGTGGCCAGATCCTTCAGGGACCAATCCCGCGACACGCGCAGCATCTTGATGCCGTGCCCCAGGCGCTCCCGTAGGCGATCCTGCAAGGTGCGGCCCAGGCCAAACGCGCCCACGGCGTTCTTCAGCACCTGCCGCAACTGCGCCAGCGAAAAAGGCTTGGCCAGGTAATCGAATACTTTCAGCTTGAAGGTGAGGCGCATGTCCTCAAGCGACGGATAGCCGGTGATAATGATCACGCACAGCCCTGGCCATCGCGTCAGTAACTGCTCCAGGACGCGGTCGCCGGTGGCGTCGCCCATCTTCATGTCCAAGAGTACGATTTCGGCCAGCCGCTCCTCGCAGCCTTCGAACAGGTCCTGAGGGCGCGCGAAAGCACGCACCGTATACAGCCCCTCGTCCTTCAGGAAGTCTTCCAGGTAATTCCGGAAGTCGAGATCGTCGTCCAGAATCGCAATGTCCGCGAGGATTTCATGAGCCGTTTCCGCCATGCCTTTCGCTTATGATAGCGCTCTCACCGTGCGGCCCTTCCATTGGACGCGCCGGCCGAACAAGGCACAAAGCAGTCCGCGCAGCAGCGCCGGCAGAATCCAATAGACGGCCACGGGAGCCAGCAGCGCGTTCCACCAATTCCTGTACCACGGCCACAGCAGCAGGGTCGGGAACAATGCGAGCATCGCCCCAGCCGGCCAGCGCTGCTGAGAAGTCAGCCATGCCAGCGCCGGCAGCCACAAAGCCATCAACAGCGCCGCCAGCATGATGACGATCCCAATCATGGAATTGACCATCATGAATCGGAACGCTTGACGGCGGATGCCGTCCCTGACGCCAGCATAGCCTTCGTACATACGCGCGTGCCCCAAACCTGGCGCGCGAGCCGCCGCCAGCTTCAACCGGTGCCGTTCCGCCAGCTTGGTCAGCTTGAGATCCTCAATAAGACTGGTGAGCACCGCGCTGTGGCCGCCGATAAAGTGGTACGAATCGAGCCGTGCCAGCATGCACTGGCCGGTGAACAGAGCGCGCGGATTGTCGATCACGCCGAACCCGCAAAATGCCAAGGCTCGCGCGTATGGCGCCAGCGTGGTTTCGGCCAATCCGCGGTATTCGGGATCGAGATAAATGGAGAGCAGCGAGAGCCCGCTGGCCTCGGCCGCAGCGACCGCCGCGTCGAGGAATCCTTCTTCGAACCATGTATCGGCGTCGGCGAACAATACCCAGCGTGAGGTGAGGGCGCGCGCTCCGGCCGCACATGCGTTGGACTTGCCAATCGCAAGGTGCGGAAGCTCGGGAGCGGGAAGGACGCCGGCGCCGGCTTCCCGCGCGGCCTCCGCGGTGCGGTCTTCTGAATGATCGTCGACTACGATCACGGTGTCGTGAGGAAGGCTGCGGACGGCGCGGCCGATCATGGCTTCCTCGTTGCGCGCGGGAATCACCACCATGCAGTCCGGTAGGGCGGCTCGCCCCTCCGCCCCGGGCCGGCCGAATCCGGAAATGGACGGCAAGGCGTTGAACCGCCGCCGGGACAGTGCAAACAAGAAAATCAGAATAACGGCGAGCCCGGCGGCGACCCACAGGCTGCTTTCGTGGCCGTCAGGCACCCTTGCCTTTCCACAGCCGCCTGGTGATCGGACCCGCCATGGAGCGGGCCGTTATCCAATACCGGGACATGGCCGGCACCGCCGGACGCCGCCGAAAAACATCAAACCCGGACGCCTCGATCCGCCGCAGCGTTTTGCGGTAGAGATCGAACGCGACCCGTACAGCGAATCTCCCGCGCTCATCCAGAAGTCCCAGTCCCGGCTCGGCCTTCTGATAGTAGCTGTGGACGCGATCGGCCTGGTAGCGCATCAGGCTTTCGAAGGCGGCATTGCGAATGTGGCTCTCCAGATTGGCCTCAGTGTAATTAAATGCACGCATCTCTTCGAGCGGAATCGAAATGTAGCCGCGCGAGAGATGTTCCCCCACATCGCGCAGATTCGCCGTCAGATCCGCGGCCACCCCCAGATCCGCCATATAGTCGAGCGCCGGATCGCGATAGCCGACAACATGCGCCATCATCATGCTAACCATCCCGCCTCTGCGCCGGCAATGTTCCAGAAGCTGGGAGAAACTTTCGTAGCGCGCGTGTGTCAGTTCCATGCGGTAGCCTTCGATCAGCTCTTGAGGATAGTCGCCGGGGATTTGACATCGCTCCACTGTATCCAGGAACACGTCCAGCACCGGGTGGCGAGCGAGATGGCCTCGCAGCCCGGCCGCCACCATGCTGGCCCATCGGTCCAAATTTGCCTGGCCCAGACTCCTGCTGTCTTGCCCGGAGGTCTCTGCCTGGCGCACGAAGCTGCGCGTGTATTCGCAATACCAATAGATCGCATGAGCCGCGCGAGCCAGATCGGGAGGGAAGAATTTGGTCGCAAAGAAGAAGCCGGGCGCGCCAGTACGAGCAGCATCGGCCGCTTGCGTGTACAGCACCTCGAGCGGGTAGCTCGCTGGAGAGGTTCCCGGGCTCATGGCAGGGGCGGTTCAAGAATCATATCATCTTGGAGTTTCGCATAGGGCCGGCCCGCCTCGGCTGTCGCGGCTCGGCCGCCGGATGATACGGTTTATAGTTATCTGACACTAATCAAATCGTAGGAGGGCGAAATGATTTTGTATTCCGCGGTTTCTTTGGTGTCAATCCTGTTCATTCCCGCCGCGGCGCCGGACCAGACAGTTCCGCAAACTGCCGCGCCGATTCCGCCCGCCAAACCGATTCCGCCTTGCAACAGCTATCGCCTCCAATACGATTACCCGCTGAGTCCGGTTCAGCGCAGCTGCATTTGGGCGAGCAATTTGCTGACAACCTCGGCGGTTTTCGGAGCAGCCTTCGGCGCTGGATACGCGCAACTGTTCAAGACCGACCCTCCGCAATGGGGCTATGGACCGGAGGGATATGCCCGCAGTTATGGCACACGCTACGCCGCGGGAATGTCGAAAGCCACGGGCGAATATCTCGCCGGGCTGATCCTGAAGGAGGATCTGCGGCCGCGCCTTTCCCATAAGCACAATCCGTTCGCGAGGATCTGGTACGCGGGTTCTTCGCTGGTCGTGGATCGCCGCCGTTCCGGACCTCGATTCGCCGCGGCGACCCTGGTCGGCGCCGCCGCCAGCGGCTTTACGGGAATGGCGTTTTATCCGGCCGGCAGTAATACAGTGGCCGATGCGCTGGAGCGCTCGGGCATGTCGCTGGCAGGCTCGCTGGCGTATGCGGAGCTATACGAATTCGAGCCGGACATCTTCAAATTGCTGGGTAAGTTGTTTACGCCTGCTTTGAAGTGAATAATGCCGAAGTGTGCGATGGAAAGTGAAGCGATAAATGCTTAGCCCCATGAAAACGTTGTTGTGCCTCGCGCTGCTGGCCTCCGTCGCGGCCGAAACCGGCTGCACTGCGGTCAAAGCCTACCACCTGGATCATCCCGTCACTCTCTTGCCCAATAATATTTCGCTGGCATACATTGAGTTCGACGACAACGGCGAGATGTACGATCAACACCTGACCAGCGATCCGGCCAGCCCGCTGGTGCGCCCGGAGCTTGACCAGACCATTCAACGCATTCAGGATTTGCAAGCGGGCTCAACCGCCGGGGTGAACGTCGTGGTATTCATTCACGGGTGGAAGAATAACGCGGATAACACCTCCAACGTGGCCGGCTTCCGCGACTTCCTGAATGAGGTTTACAGCTTCTATTCCGGATCTTCGTCCGGTCCGCCAGCATCGACCCGGCCGCTGATGGGAATCTATATTGGGTGGCGCGGCGAGTCTCTGGAGGTCGCTCAGGACCTCACCTATTTCACGCGTTCGGCGGCGACACTGCGGGTTGCGGGACCGCATCTGGAAGAAGCGCTTTACAGGATCATTCGCACCGTGAAGACTGTTCCGCGCGGGGCTACATCCACTTCTCCGTCGACACTGATCGTGATCGGACATTCTTTCGGAGGAAGAATTCTGGAGCGGGTGATGACGCCTTACTTCGAGCAGAAAATGCTGTCGCTGGACGGCGACCATTTGCAAGGATGCGCGGCGGGGTCAGTCAACATCAACGACACATCCCGGTGGCGAATCACCGATCCGCTGCCCGATCTGACCGTCCTGCTGAATGAGGCCGCGCCGGCTACCGACGCCAAACAATTCCTGGAGTTCCTGAAATGTCATGCGGTGGCGTACAGCCGTCAGGATCCCGGCTACCAGTCGCAGGATGTGAACTATCCGCTATTCTTGTCGATCACTTCGGATGGCGACGCAGCGACCTCCATCGCGCTGCCGTTGGGCCAAGCCGTAGGCAGCCTCCCCCTGAGGACTAGAAACTACAGCGCTCCCGATCCGCCCGAAATTCCGAGCCAGATCACCTATTTCACGCACAGCACCGCGAATATTCCGGCACTCAACAGCCACGAGGTCCGGGCTTCCTCCGATACGTGCGCAGCGCACGGCGAAACCGAAGTGCATCTCGCCCAAGCGAATCCCGCCGGATATCACTTCTGTACCGTGCCAACAACAAAAGTGGCGGGCGAGCCCTACTGGAATCACACTCCGTACTGGGTTGCCAAGATTCCAGTCGCCATCGTGCCCGATCATAGCAATATCTTTCGCCCGGAACTGTACAAGTTCCTCGAATTCTTTCTACCAAGCCCGGAAACTTTAAGCGGCCGGTCGAGGAGCGAACAAAGGGTTTCGGGCAAGTGAGCGAATCATCTGTGGATCAGATACATGGCCCAGCCTCCGGCCACAGTTGCGAGAGCGAAACAGAGGAAAAGGTAGGTCGCCCCGTGGGCGCGTTCCTGCGGGGTTCGATTTCCCATCCACGCCAGGGCGACGGAAAGCAGGATGGACACCAGGACAGTGAATGTGAAGTGAGACACTAACGGTTCGCCTTTCGCAATTCGATGGCATCCGAAACCGCCATCAGATTGAAGATTCCGGCCAAGACGAGCAGCGTGGTCCCATATTCGTGCAGCCGTCCATCGAGGAAAGAATTCGAACCGCCGGAGAATCGAGCGAGGAGAACGGGGCCGCCGGCAAGCAGCTTGGCCAGTGCCCCGGCTTTAAAGAAAAATGCCGTGAATCCATCTACGCCTTGCAATTCGGCGGACTGAGGCCACGCATATCCGCCGTGGAGTGCGATGCCGATGGCAACGGCGGCCCAGACCAGTACTGCGAAGCCGGCAAATTGAAAGTAGCGGCGCAGGAGCAAGTAGGTCCCACCCGGGATGAGCCATCCGAATCCTGCAAGTAGGACGGCATTCATCGCGGCACCGACAGAGTACGATCCCAGCGGGTTCTGCTGAAAAAATGCAGAACCACGTCGAGCGCGTGATTCAAAGTCCATTCCTGCAGATCGGAGGTGGGAGCATCGTACGACCAGTAGACGAACACGGGCTTGCCGATCACATAGCTGCGCGGCACGAATCCCCAGTATCGGCTGTCCTCGGAGTTCTCGCGGTTGTCGCCCAACACGAAGAGCGTGTCCGGAGGAACGATCACCTCGCCATTGCGAACATGATGCTCAAACATGTCGAGGCCGCGCGGAGTGGTGCTCGCCTCCGGCGCGACCGGAAAGTTGTCGCGATAGGGATCGGGGTAGGTCGCGATGTGCCGCGTGTAGGGCTCCACCAGCCGGCTGCCATTGCGGATCACCTGCTGATTTTCGAGACGGATGCGGTCGCCCGGCAGCCCGATCACGCGCTTCACATACGTCTGGCGGATGTCTTCCGGATAGAGGAAAACGACGATGTCGCCACGCTGAGGCTCGCGATACGGCAGGATGTGACGCCCCACGAGGCCGGGCTCCGCGAAAGTAAGGCGGTCCACCAGCATGTGATCGCCGACGCGGATGGTGCCTTCCATCGAACCGGTGGGGACCACGTAGGCCTGCACCAGAGTCGTGGTGGCGAAGAGGTAAATGGCGAGAGTGACGGCCCACTCGGTGACGAAGCTCCGCGGAGTCAGGTTGCGGCCGGCGGACCAGATCGCGGCGGCCCTTTCGCGCACGGTTGTGACCAGCCAATCCGTGGCCAGCCGGGCGGCGAAGCGAAGCATCGGCGTTGTACCGGGAACTCGCGCCAAGTCGCGGCACCGGTCGCGGAAAAGCTGGCGCATGTCGTTGCCATACTGCACGCGAAAGTCGCGCGGGTATGCGTAAAGAAGCACCGAGTAAATACGGCAGAATATGCCGATGGAGCCGGATGGGGTGGTCATGCGTTGCCTCCTGCTAACTTTGTTTTCGCGGCCGATACCGCGCCTGCGAGCCGCTCGGCTTCGGCGCGAACCACTCGTTTTCCCAGGGCGGTCATTCTGTAATAACGGCGGCGTTCATCGTCAAGAGCCGGATCGGGGCGTTCCTCCGATTCCTCCACCAAGCCGGCCGCCAGCATTCGCTTCAAGCATCCGTAAAGCGTGCCTGGGCCCAGTTGGAGCGCGTCGTTGGTCTGCCGCGCGACGTCCTGCATGATGCCGTAGCCGTGGCGCTCCTCGTCGGCGAGAGCCAGTAGAATATGGAAAACCGGCGGGGTCAGCGGGAGCAGTTCTTGAGGCGATTGCGGCTTTGGCATGAATACATCCGTTACGGATATAGTAAGCCGGGGAGCCGGGGCTGTCAATAGAAAAATATCAGAATCCTGAATGAATCCGCGGCCCCGGCGGTTGCTCCGCAAGAATTCGGGCCTCGGCCGCCAGCATCTGTTCCCAGCGCTCGGCTGTAGCCGCCTTCGGTCCGATCTTGTTCGCCAACCTCAGAAACAATTTGTAGTGGCCCATCTCAGACGCGAACAGCGCGCCATAGAAAGCCGCTAGTTCCGCGTCATCGGACGTCGCGGCCAGCACGGCGAAACGCTCGCATGAACGGAGTTCGATCAGCGCCGACACGAACAGGCGATCCACAATTTCTGTGGCTTCGCCGCGCCGCGTGAGCATCCGCAGCGCATTGGCGTATGGATTCTTATGGACGCGATCGAGTTTGCCTCCGCGGCGGACCAATAAGCGGACAACTTGAGCCAGGTGTGCAGCCTCGTCGCGAGCCACGCCCGTCATGGCCTCCACCCATCCCGGGAACCAGTCCCTCGGCCAGTGCGTCATCAGCTCCATCGCGTTGTTGGCGGCCTTTTTCTCCAGGAAGGCATGGTCCGCCAACAAAGCGACCGGATCGGCGAGCACCGCACGCCCCCAGTCGACGGGTGTGCGCGAATGGAGCGGGAGAGCGGAGGCGTGCTCGAGGTTCACATCCAAAAGTAGCGCACCGCAAACCCGGGGAGGCAGAAACGCAAGTGGCCTGTATCAGCCAGCCCGTTAACGCAACCGCTTCCCTTGGTCACGGCTCTGGATCGAAAGCGATCCGATCCGCGACCACAGGAACCGGTACAAATGTTCCGGCTGCGGCAGGCCTTTAGGTTTTCAATACTGTTTGAGCGGCTTCCGCCTTCTTCGCGGCCCAGCGCTTTTTCTGAGCATCGGCGATGCGCTTCCGGGCGGTCGCACTGATCTTCCGTTTGGTGCTGAAAGTGGCAGCCTCCACGGCTTCTTCAGTCACGGCGGCCATCCACTTGGGAGGCCTGCCACGGCGTTTGCCGCGGGTTCCGGCGGCAAGCCGCTCGATGTTGCTGATTGCTTCTTCTATCTGCTGCCGCTCCGCACGGAGCTCCGTCAGCATCTTGAGGATGTCCATCAGCCCAGTATCTCACCAGATGGCTTGCGGCTTTGCTCATATTGCGCGAATGCGAGTGCACGCAAGCGGCGAACCGCACGTCAGCTACTTAAAGAGGTGCGTGTTCGTGAAACCAGCTTCGATGAAACCAGCTCTGATCGGTGTGAATATTCTGATTCTGGGGTGCGCCGCTGCGATGGCGCAAACGCCCGATCCCCGCGTGGACGCATTGACAAAAGAGACCGCTCAGCTCAAGCGCACCATCGCCGACCAAGAGCGGAGAATTGCCGCGCTGGAGAAGGCGATGAAGGTTTTGGAGGGAGTGACTGCGCCTTTGCCCGCGCGCATTCCGCCGGACACGCCGCCCTGGCACTCGGCTTCGAATTGGAGTCTGATCCGACAAGGAATGTCGGAGTCGCAAATTGTGGGAATCCTGGGGCCGCCTACAAGAGTGCAGAGCGCGGTGGACACGCGAACGCTGCTGTACCTTCAGGACTCGCGATCCACGTCGACGCTGAATGGAAGCGTGACCCTGACTGACGATCGGGTAACCGCCTCTTCGCCTCCGAACATCAAAACGTTGCCGGGGAGCGCAGACGGCCCGCCGGCGCACATCCCTCCGGATACTCCTCCCTGGCGACTGGCTTCTCACTGGAGCCTGATCAAGCAGGGAATGTCAGAGGCTCAGGTGGTAGAGATTCTGGGGCCGCCCACAAGCGTGGAGTCGGTAAACGACATTCGGACTTTGTATTACCAACCCGACTTACGAGCCAGAACGCTGGATGGGAGCGTGACGCTGACGGATGATCGCGTCACGGCCGCGTCTCCTCCGAAGCTCTGAGCCAGTTCGTTCACGGCCGTCTGGTAAACAGACTCCGGATTTGCGGGATGGCGATCAGCAGGCCGCCGCTCACTCCAATTGAACGCTCATGCCCCCGGCCGAAATCGTAATCGTAGCTCGGCTCCAGATACCAGCCCAACCTATGCGCGGCGGAAGGCCAGAACATAAAATCCAGTACGACTTCACCCCCCACTGAGTTCGTCGTCACACCGAACTCCCTGGTATGAATCCATTCCGGACCAGCGCCGAACATAAATTCCACCTTGTCAGAGAGGGTCCAAGGCTTCTTGAACAGAAGGTCCGTATCCCATTCGGTGGAATGACGGCGGAAGAGCGGAGTGGCGCCTGCCTCAAGCTCCAACCAGTTCTCGATCGGCGTGACCTCAATCGCGAGGTCCGGGCCAAAGCTGGATCCGGCGTCTTTCAGGTTCCAACTCGCGGCTCCTCCAAGCTCGACGATTGCCGCAGGGTCTTTATCGACGGACTGTGCGAAGGCGCCTCTGGAACAAAGAAACAGAGACGCCAACAACAGGGATTTTGTCGCGTTCACTTGATGTGAGTCCTAACGGGCGGCCGGTGGTGTCTTCATCTTCCCCAGGCTGATCAGATTGGCCAGAAGCTGATATGCGCCGTCCGTTCCGGCAGGCAGTTGACGCCACAGCCCCAGGCCGAGATAGATCCACCTTCCCTGGCCGTAATTTGTTTCGACCATCGCGCCGAGTTTTTCGCCTGGGTTGTCCTTGAACGGGTCCGTCATCGATAGCAGGTCGACGTACTTCGAATCTTTGTCGCCAAGAAAGTAAAGACCGCGTTCCTGCACCCAGCCCGCCCAAGCCGACGGGCCGATCTTGTTCGGAAGGTTAAATACCGGGTTGGCGGGCGCAAGTATTTTGACGGGCGCCGTCTCATCAGTCACGCGGTTCCCGCTGACCTTAGCTGGAAAAGGTCCGTAATCCGCCTGATTGAACTCAGTCTTGTTGTACTGCACGATGACGGTCCCGCCTCGCGAGACGTAGTCGAGAAGGCGGCGATTATTGGCGCGTAGATCGGCGCGCCGCTCATAGGCCCGAACGCCGGTCACGATCACGTCGTGCTTGGACAGGTCACCCCAGGCGAGTTCATCCGTTTCGATAAAACTGACCTTCGCGCCCAATTGTTCGAGCGCCGGGGGCACCTGGTCGCCTACGCCGACAATATAGCCAACGTTGAGAGTCGGCGTCACCTTCACATCCACAACTTTGAGGGAGGCTTCGGCCGGCTTGATCACCTGCCGGCGTTGAATGTGCGGATATTCGATGACCTGATAGCCATCGGAAAATTTCTCGTTTGGCACCGCGGGAGAGGTGACTACGGCGCGCAGGGTGTATTGGCCCGCTTTTGCCGCAAGCGGAGCAGTGACCTCAAACCGGGCCGACAGCGCTTCATCCTCATGCGCAAAACTGAGCGGCACGCTGGCTGGAGTGGCCTTCCACCCGGCGGGAAGGTCAAGAGACACGGAGGTTCCGGCTGCGCCCTTCGTGCCATTGGTTACGGAGACATGCACCTCCCGCTTGACCGGCGCCGCTCCGGCGCCGCCGGAGACCGGGAAGATCGCGAGGCCCGGCGTGACGCTTACCGAAAAGGCCGGAACGACATTCAGCTCCATGCGCTTGTCGCCGAAATAAATATCCTGCACGTAGCGGTATTCAACAGGCACCTCCCGAGTGACTTCGGCGTCGCCCGCTTTGATATGGAAAGTGACGCGAAATGGCGTGGGGGCGAACGGAACTCCAAACTCGACAGCTGGGTCGAAGATCTGAATTGCCTGATTCTCCGGATGCTTCCAGTAGTTGTCGGTAAAGTACGGTGTGGTCAACCGGGCGCTTTTCGGGACGTGTGCGTCGGAGGCGCAGGTGTAGACGGCATCCTTCTTCACGCTGCCCGGCTTGCAGGCGACGGGCGAGTCGAAGCCGGCAATCGAGACGCTGGTCACGCTGACATCCGACGGACCGCGGTTGACGGCGAGGATGGAGAGCTTCACAGGCTGTCCCGCGATCACCAGTCCGTCATCGGATATGGCGTCGAAGGAGAGGCCGTGAGCGGCCAGCACTGCGTCCTGATAATCGCGTTCTTTGAGGCCGAGACGGAAATCGATCTCGTAACGGGCCGAGTCATCAAGACCCATGCTGACAAGCTGCGCGCGGAGGGCGCGGATCGCGGCGAGGCCGGCCTCAATGGGCTGGGCGGTTGCGGCGTCGTTGCCGGAGTCGAAGGCGGTCCGCGCGGCCTTGGCATCGGCGGCAATGGCGCCAATCCCGGAGACGAGCTCCGCGGGCGGGTTCACGCCGGCGTACTGGGCTAGCGCTTCCAGCCTGGTGTCCACGCCGTCGAAGAGCGAGGTTTCGGTCTTGTCCTTCTGCCCGGGGATGGTGCTGTCGATCAATTGATATCCGCCGCCGCCCGGACCTCCTCCTCCGCCGCGGCCATTGTTGTTAAAGCCAGGCAGGGCAGGGAGGCCGCCGGTGCCCTGACATTTGTGATTGCTGCGCGCATCGGCGCCGATCTCCGCATACGTGCGGCCAAGGAGCGAGTCGTATGCGTTCGTATTCGCCGGCGCGAGCTTTATTGCGGGCGTGGGTGGCGCAGCCTGAGGTGTAGCCGGAGCCGCGCCGCGAGCCGCTCCTCGTCCTCCCCCTCCACCTCCACCTCCTCCGCCGCCGCCGCCGGCTTGACCAGCAGGGGCGGCGAAGTAAAGTTTCTTGGGCTGCCAGGGCCGCAGTCCTTCGCGGAGTTGTGCGGGATATTTCGACGGGTCTCCGGCCGCATAATAAGCTTCGCGGAATAGCACTGTGGTCGCCTCATGGGCGCGATCCCCGCCACGGCCCTGAATGTTCATCGTCAGCACGACGTCGGGGCGCAGGGTGCGCAGGAGCCGCACATAGTCGCCCACGATATCCTCGCGGCCCCATTTCTGAATCACTTCCTGCGGGTCGAACGAATACCCGTAATCGATGGCTCGCGTAAAGTATTGCTCCGCTCCGTCGATGCGGTGCGCCGAGAGGAGCTCGGCGGTGCGCAGGACGGCGATGTCGCGAAAGAGCTCGGGGCCGATTTCATTTTGGCCGCCGTCGCCGCGATTATTCTGCAGGTCGATCGAGCGCAGGCCCATGCCGTGGGTAAACATCGCGAACAGGGCGTTGGTCTCGTCGTCAGGGTGCGCCGGAGCCTGCATGAAGGCGCCGTAAACGCCGAGTTTTCGAATCGCAAGACCGAGAGCGATGTGGCCGCTCTGCTGGCCGACGATCGAGTAGTTCATGCGATTCTGCGCCAGAACGCGGACCCGGATTGGCAGCGCCGCCATCACAGCGACAGCCACGGCGGCGAGAGTCAGAAGGACGATAAGCAGACGTTTCATAGGCACCTTTCGCGCAGGCGGTTCAGCTTATTCATTTTAAGGCTCCCGGAAACGGGGTGTGGGTGACACCGCTCCGCTGGCCGCTACTTCCCGCGATTACGCTATTGGAACGCTTTCACAGATTGTGTAGACCACTCCCTGGTAAGCGTGCGGTCTATGGCAACCAATGAACCTCCCCTAGACTTAGGATCTGTCAGGAATTAAGTAGAACAACTTAAAGCGAGAATGTTTTATACTCGTGGATGGTGAACCACGAGGATGTTGGGCAGCGATTTCGTTCTTTATCTGCTTTTCTGGACGAGCGGATGCGGCGCCTAGTGGCT
>DASXEY010000032.1:0-19502 GCA_036489835.1 Bryobacteraceae bacterium
ATCTCCAGGTCTAAGCCCACCGCCTTTAGGCGGTGAGCTTTCAGCAGTCCTTCTTGTTCTCGGGGTTTCGGCCCGTATCCCGGTCGGCTTTCAGCCGACCCATCAAGGCCATCGCCTTTCAGGCGATGGTTAGTTTTTACCCTAGATGGCATCCCTCTGCATGGATCGTGCGGAGAATTGGAACGTTTCTGACGAGGGGGCGGCAGTTCACCCAAGGTCCCCGTCATCGATCGGGACACATTCGATGGCCATCTGAGTATTCTGGACCGCCTCGAGAAATTCCTTTTCGCGCCCCCCTGCGATATCGTAGTCCCAGACTTCTGAACCGACGCTTAGAAAGTCGTCATCTTCCTCAAGCGTTTCCTCGTTGTGCATCGCTATCGGCTGGTCTCGTTCGACGAAGGTTTTATCGCGGACGATACCTGGCGCCATTTCAATCTCCAGATAATTTGGAGGCGTCTCGCTGGGATTGCCAGCGCGACCGGTTCGCTCCATGAAGGTAACTCGATATCGCATGTTCTTCTCCTTCCACTTTTATGGCCGAAGGGACTATCGTCCCCGCGCTCGCGTTCGCGCTGCTTTACGGGCCGAGCTTCTCAACCCCGACGTGCCCTTCGTTCCAACGGCCTTTTTCGCGGCCAGGCTCCGATTCACCGCTCCGCGGGTTTGGGCGCTCCCCTTAGCCTGCCGGGAAAGGGCGGACGGGGAAGCGGACTCTCCGCCTTCGCGCTGAAGGGCCGACAGGGTCGCTCGCGACCTGGTGGCCGATACCTTGGCGCCGGGCGATTTCTGACCGCGGCTGTAAGCACTAGCTGCATCCTTCCTCGTTTTTTCCGAGGCTTTTCCCCGCTTAGGCGGCGGCAGTTTCACCCCGGCACGCCTGGCCTTTGAAAGTCCGATTGCAATTGCCTGCTTAGCGGAGCGAGCTCCGTGTTTCCCCTCCCGAACGTGCTCGATCTCTTCCCGAACGAATTCTCCCGCCTGGGTCGAAGGAGCTTTGCCTTCCCGTACGTCCTTTCGGACCCGTTCCATCGTTTCCTTTTCCGGCATCGAAACCTCCTTGCACTCGGCCTTGCACGTTTGTTTCCGGACACCCATATCAAAAAGAGATTCCTTTTCAGTCGGTCAGTTATTACAACGACAAATCTGCAAGCGAAATCTGCGTAAAACATGCCCCGGAATGGATAGGCCCGGAAGTGAAGTGATTGACCCGGTTTTATTTACAGATATGGCCGTGAAACTGCAGTTACTTTCGAGGTTGCGGCAGTCAAAATGGCGTAGCTGTGTCGACGTTTGGGGAACAAGATTTCGGAGGAAGGACTTTGCGCTATTTTTTTCTCTGCGCGCTTTCTGCGTCGTTACTGGCGCAGACCGCCCCTCCATCCTCGTCGGGACCGCAGGTTTCAAAGGGGCAGCCCAGGTGCCCGCCCTCACGACAGAGCGGCCGGCTCCGTGAACACCACCCAATCGACCACCAATGCGGGCGGCGGCAACACCGTCAATTTGATCAATAGCACAGTAAATCCGCAGCGCCCTACACGGGCAGTCAATCTTCGGGAATTGCGACTGGCACCGTGCGCGCGCTCAGTCTGGATTACGCTTTGACTCTGGCTTTGCGGAACAACCTTGGCTTCGATCACGGATGCCGAAGGTGTGCGCCGGGCTCAGGCGCTTCGCGACGCTGCCCGAAGCCAACTGCTGCCGAGCGTAAATACCCTAATTAGCGAGACCGTGGAACAGATCAATCTGCGCTCGCTTGGAATGGAACAGTCGAGTTTTCCTCTGGCCGCCGGGCCATTTAACTTCTTTGACGCGAGGGTCGCGGCTGAATCAAAGCGTTTTAGATTTCGTGCGCCTCCGTAATCTTCGGAGCGCGGGCGAGCAAGTGACCGCCAGTGTTGAAGCGGCCCGGGACGCGCGCCACTTGATCGTGCTGGCCGCCCTGCTCACCGCCATCGTGCGAGAGCACGAAATACTTGTATTGCGTTCCCGCAGCGATGCCGGGAATGAAGATTTCCCAGATGCCTCCATCGCGAAGGCGCATGGGGTGGCGCCTGCGGTTCATCGCGATCCGTTTTCGTTTCTCGGCCCACATGAGAATCTGATTCTTCGCCGAAGTACCGCCCCTTAACGATCGCGTCAACCTGGGCGTTCTGCCCTATCAACCGCTGACGGCTTGCTCCGAGCGCAGGACGGCTCACGGCCATTCTCGGCAAGATCGGGGACGGCCGGATTTCAAAAATTCGGCGTGTTCGTAAAGAGCCGTGCCATCGAAGCGCGCCAATTCAATCCTGCGGTTGATCACCGACGGGTCCGCGCCGAAGATCCGCACCCACGCCGAGTGCGACAAGACAGCGACGTGCTCTGCATTGGGCTGATCCTCTTCCGCTGTAAAAAACCCTCCCAAGACTGGGCTTGGCGCCAAATACGTCGAACCACTCAACCGAGACGGCTTCGGCCCGTAGACTTTGGGGAACGGCGCCGCCGGTATAGTTAACTTCGGTCCCTCGCATCGCGGCCGCGTGCTCGAAGACCTCGCGGCTGTCGCGAACGTCCGCAAGAGTAGGCGGGGAATCGGTGATGCTCTTCAAATTGAGTTTGGCGTATTTTGTCCGCACGACCACCAGCCGCTCCGGATGCGAAATGCCCCTCGGATGCAGCAGAATTTGATTCACCAGGCTGAAAATCGCCGTGTTCGCGCCGATTCCCAGCGCCAGGGTCAAAACCATCACCACGGTGAACCCCGGGGCTCCTGCGCATTCCACGCAGCGCATAATGGATGTCTTTGAAGAACGACTCCGACCCGGGCAGTCCGGACTGATCGCGCAGACTTTCTTGCGTAGACGCAACACTGCCGAATTCCGGCGCGGCGGCACGAGCCGCTTCTTCGCGCGGCATCTCGGTCTGCATCTCAATGGGCTTTCCAGTTCGACAGCGAATTCCTGCTCGTGTTTAACGCGGACACCGCCCACTTTTCTCCAGAAGCGCCTCAGCCGCTTCATTCTTCCACTCCGCGCAGCGCGAAGAAGCGCGCGACGATCTCGGACGCCTGCTGCCACCCCCGTTCCTCTGCGCCTAACTGTTTACGCCCGGTCTTCGTGATTCTGTAAAACTTGGCCTTGCGGCCGTTTTCGGAAACTCCCCACTCCGACGCAATCAAGCCTTCTTGTTCCAGCTTCAGGAGCACCGGATAAAGCGTGCCGTGATTGATCGAAAGCAGATTCTCACTGGTTTGTTCGATGCGCCGGGCAATGCCGTAGCCGTGCTGAGGTCCCAGGACGGCCAGCGTCTTCAAGACCATCAAAGCCAGCGTGCCTTGCCAGACATCCGTCTTCTTTTTCATTCCTATGGGATTCCCACAAAAGCGTATCAAGCCTTCTATGGGAAAACAATAGAAGGTTACATCACGATGGTTTTGCGCACCTCTTTTTGCCGCCCATTCAGTGACTTGGCGCTTTTTCTCGCCGCCGATCCGCGAGGGGTCATGTATTTTTGAGTCAAGAGTTCGGTTCCCCCATTGGTTCCGGGCCACGCTAGCGCGGAGGAGTTCTCGAGAGCAACCCGTGCGACCGTCACACGATGGGTCTTGCCGGTGAGGTACATCGGTCCTTTTTCCGTTTGAAGGTTATCAAGCGGACGTGGGGCCCTTCGATATCTTATGAAGCTTTGCGAAGGCGCTGGTTGTTTAAGTTAAAAGCTTAGCGGCCGGCGTCTTCGCAGATATATTCGAACATCTCGCCGCCCGCGATCCACTTTGAACCGGTGGTCTGCGAAATCGTCCAGCCGCCCGACCACGGCTTCGTGTACGCGCCAGGGTCGTCGATCGTCACCTGGTACGTTAGCGTCCTCAGGTTCGGTCGCGAGATCCGTTCCGTCATGTGCAGTTGCGAAGTATTCGGAAACGCGCCCATCGCCCACTGCTTTTCGTTGAACCCCACCGAATCGATCACCAGCGTATCTCCATCCCAACTTCCCGTCGAATGGCCCAAATAAGTCGGCCGCAGATCCTCCGGCTTCGGATGCGCACGCCCGTCCATATAGATCACGCGCCAGGAATGCGGCCCCGCAATGTTGAGGATGAAGATGCTCTTTTGCTCCGGCACATCCACAATCTCAAACCCCGGAGCGTTCAAAAACCCAGGCCCAGGCGCAGCCTTGCAATCTACCAGCGGAGAATCTTTCGAGAACGTCGCGACGCGGTAATCGTAGACTGCTTTGGCCCACGGTTGGAAGGGCACGTCAGCCGCACGAAAGCCTCCCAGGCCCGGCCGGACTTCCCAATATCCTTTATGAGCCGCGTCCGAGCCGAGATTCACGTGGCCATCGGGCCATCGAGGTGTTGCCTCAGCCGGCGGAACGGGACCTCCACGTTGGGCCATCGCCACCGACGCCAACCCGAGTATCAACAGACACGCCTTCATTATCGAGTCGGCAGCTTTTGACCCGACGCCAGCACCAGCATGGTCGTTTGCAGCGACCCCACCCAATTATTGCGAGGATCTTTCGCGACTGCCGCGCCTTCGACAGTCACCTTATCTCCGATCTTCACCGTGTCCTTCTTCCACCCTCCGCGCACCAGCGCATAAGGAGGACCGAGTTCCAGCCGCATCGCCTTGGTCGAGCCATCGTCGCTTTTCGTGTTCAGGAAAATATACGCGTGAGGATTCTGCCAGGCGACCTCCGTGACGATGCCGGTCAGCGTCGCGGTCCGGTCGTCCTCGTATTCGGCTTCGAACGAATGATGCGCGGACGCCGGCTTCACCGTCAATAGCGCCAGACTCAACCCCAATAACGCCCCCGCCGCGCTAAGCTTCATCGCGATCCCCCTTTCATCCGGATTATCGAACAAATGTCGATTCCGCGTTCTCCTCACAAAAGTACTCTTGAATCTCCTGATCCGCAACCCATTGAACCGTCCAGCCTGCCGACCAAGGCCGCGTATACGTTCGCGGATCGCTCACCGTCACCTCGTATTTCAGGGTATTTAGCTCCGGTCTCGAAAACCGTTCCGTCAGATGCAGAGCCTCGGTATGCGGAAGACCATTCGCGGACATCCAGAATCGCTCATTAAAACCAACGGAATCGACCACCAGCGTGTCCTTCTCCCAATGCCCCACTGAAGTCCCGTAATACGTCAGCACCAGATCGTCTCCCTGCCCCAGCGGGCGCCCGTCCATATAAATAACTCGCCAATTGCGATCGCCGCCGCCCAACAGCACCAGAACACGCCCGAGTTCCGGTTGCTCAATGAATTGAAATCCATTCGGAGTTTGAAACTGCCGAGGCCCACCCGGCGGCAGGCAGCGCGAATAGGGATCGTCTTTCAACAGCGTGCGCTGGCGATATTCGTAAACGGCTTTCGCCCAAGGCTGAAACGGAGCCACCTTGTCCGCATCCGCGAGATTCACCAGCAAGCCCTCGCGACTCATGGGAACAACGACGCCGGTTTCTACCAGCGCCGTCGCGCTGGCAGCGCCCCAATATCCCTTCTTTCCCGGCGCGGGTCCCAGTCTCACATGACCATCGGGCCAGCGCGGCGCTGGCTGGCTCACTGGCCGGGAAATCTTGGCCGCCGCCACAAATATTTTGCGCCCGGTGCGTTCGAGAACCACCGAGGTCGCCAGCGCACGCCTGGCCGCTCCTCTTGCCGGGGTTCCTTCTACGATCAACATGTCCCCGATGTTAACCAAACTCGATTTCCATCCATCGCGTTCCAGTTCCAGAGGATTCCCGATTTCGAGCGCCCAGTTCGTAACCGTGCCGGCCGAATCCTTGACGTTTATAAAAAAGTACGCGCGAGGATTCACCCAATCGACTCTGGTGACCGCGCCCCTCAGCTTCACCGTCCTGCCAGTTTCGTAGCCCTGCCCAAAGAGCGCGGCCGCCGTCAAACCAATCAAGATGATAATTTGGAACATCGCTAATCCCGGGTGAGTTTAAAATCGCCCTTGACCGTACCCTGCGTCCACGACCCCGACAGCGTGCGGTGATAAGAACCGATATCCGCCAGATGACCCTCCGCAGCGATGTGCACCGGTTTACCGGAAGCGTCCTTGGCGTCGGCCTCAAAGCGCACGGTCCAATTCGTAGGATCGACAAAAACACCAGCGAGCGGCGCGGAATCGGGACCGGGATTGAGGATGCCTGTGACGTTCTTGCCATCCCAGTTCATGACAATGGTCACTTGATTCCGCTGAGTAACGGAGGCGCCCCAATCGCCATTCCACGTGCCTGTCAAAGGATGCCCCTGCTGTGCCGGCAGGCCAAGACATGCAAGCACAAGCGCCGCCATGACGGTATTGATGCGCATGCTTGCCATGTTGCGCCAGAAGCTCAAGGAGCGCAAGGGGCGTCACGGCAATTCTATTCTGCGGTCAAAGCTCGAGCTTGCCCTGAATCGTCATCTCCTGCGTGTAGAAATACTGCGCCACCGAAAGCCTTCCGATCTGCGCCAGGAAGGTAATGCGCTCGTCTTGCGTGGTGAATTCCCGGGAGCGCGGGAACCTGAAAACGATGGTTGCGAGCCCGCCCTCCTGGGGCAGCAGATCCACGCGGGAAGCTCGGATATCCTTCTTGCCCTGGCGCTTTAGGAACGCATCCTTCTTCAACTGGAACGGAAGGGCTGTCTCATTCACGTCGACGCCGGGAACATCGTAGAGGGCCACCGCATAGGTGTTCGCGTCCAGATCGGGAGGATCCTCTTCATGAGCTTTCACTTCCGCTGCGCGCACAGCCGGAGCACTTTCCCACCGGATTTGGAGGGTCGCCACCTTGGTGGGCCTGCGCTTTCCGGCTGTCGACGGCGCCCCCACTCCCGTGAGGGTCGCCGGAGTAAACACCACCATTCCGATTCCGTCGCCTCCGCCCATCTGGCCGGCCTGCCGGCGCTGATCCTCGCTGAGCGGAGGCAGCAAGGCTGGGGTCACTCTTTTCACCCAGGGTGAATCGGTCAGAATCAGCTTTGCGTCCTGTTCATTCCACTGTTCCATCTGCTTGCTCTCCCAGGCCGGACCCGCCGCCATCAACAGCACCACCGGGAAAACGAAAACCAGGGATTTCAGAATTGTCTTCATGGACTTTTATAACCTCCCGCGAAAATAGGCTCGCGGCCGGGCCCCTTCGGCGAACCCGGCCACGAGATCAAAAGACGCAACCTAAACTACAGCTTGACCATCAACGCGAAAATCCAGCGGCGTTCCTGCTTTACCAGATCCGGATACCAGACGCCTCCGTCATTGGCGCAAGTCCCTTTCGCGAGCGTCGCAACCCCTGAAGATGAGCCGTCATTACAGGAGTAAAACTGTGGCAAGCCGTTGTTCCCGCCGGGAGGCGTCATCCCTCCCGGACCGGCAAAGAGAGGAACGTCGGACCCACGCTGCGTCCACTCCACATGCCACGTCACCCATTGGCTGGGCATGTAGTCGGCGCCGATCTGGAAATCGTAGCCTTTGAACGGCAAGCCTGGAGCCTCCGCGAAATAGGGCGTACCGCTGGTGGCGTTCGCGCCGTCGATCGGCGGCAGCAGAGCCAGATAACGCCCGGGGTTGTTCACGACGCCGCCGCCGATTTCCGCCGCGAACTTGTCTCCGAACCACCAGCGGTTATATGCCATGATACCGGTGAAGTTTTGCGCGGGCGGCCGGCCGTTCCGGTTTCCGTGCGTACAAACCACGCCGCCGCCGGTCTCGCAACCGAAATCCTCCGTGACAGTCATCGCCATGCGGTTCATCTTGCGGTTGGGATTTTCGTAGTACTTCCACTCCTGGCTCCAGTCCGCGTGGTAGCGCGACCGATACGGATTATACAAAGTGTCTCGTCCCAGCGTGTAGGTGTTCCACACAAAGTCCAGATTTCCGGTGGGTCTCCACAGGATTTGGCCTCCCAGTCCTTCTCTGCCGTTGTACTTGGCATACGTCTGCCATCCGTTGATGAGCCACGGCTCGATCTTCAGCTTGTTGGTCGGGAAGAACTGCGCCCGCATTCCTGTGAAGAACCACGGCGTATTCGACGACACGTAGGAGGGTTGATACATCCAGTTATCAAAACTGTAATAACTGAACAGGCCGATAAACGACAGGAAGTCGCCCACCTGAATATTGAGTCCGTGTTTATAGTTGATGTGCCAGCCGCCGTACATCTCGGTCAGGTACCGGTAAGCATCCGCAAGGTCCCACTGGCCCTGGCTATAACTGGCGTCATTCCGCGGCACGGCTGTGGAAACGGCGCCGAACTGCGTCAAGATACGGCCTTGCATATTGCCCGCGTGAAAGTCGCCGCCGACCCCCAGTGCCTGAATCACAAACTCTCCCGTTCGTTCGCCTTCGGTGGTTTCATCGAGAGTGTGATCGATGGGATGTTGCTGGTCATAGATGTAATTGGTGTCGACTCTGAATTCACCCGAGAAATACTTTCCATCCAGGACCTCATCATGATTGCGCGGGTTCGATAGCATCCACGTGAAATCGGCGAACGCGAACGGAGTATCCAGATCGACCGGAGGTGGCGTTGCGGGCGCTGCCGCAGGCGTCGCCGGGGTTTGCGGGTCAGCCGGAGCGTCCGGGGTGGGGGCAGCGGTTGGAGTTCCCGCGGCAGTGTTGCTGGGTTGGGTTTGCGACGACGTGGTCGGGTTTGATTCTGGCGCCTGTTGGGCTTGGGCGGTCTGAAGACTGACTTGGCCGGCCAATCCTGCTACCAATCCGGCGATAAGTACACTTCGCCTCTTCGTACACAGAGCACGCATATCTGCTTCCTTCCTTGTAGAGTTGTGGCCGGGCATTTAAAGCCGGCTCACGATTCTGGGGATGTTTCACAGGCCGACCGAACTGGGGTCTTGCCCTCGCGACATGGGTTGGGTGACGAAACTGACACTCGACGCCCCCAACAGATTGCTTTTGAATCAGTATGCGGGCGGGAACATCAAAAAGTCATAAAACAGCGGCTGGTTCCGTAAAAGAAAATTTGTATGAAGTTTATACCATAAATAAATATGGTGAATGACTCCTGCCGCCTTTAGACCGGCTCTAAGGCGTTCTAAAGGAGGGAAAAGGTAGCGCGGAAACTACTCTGTCTCCGTTTTGTAAATGCTTTTACATGAGGCATGTACAACGATATGTATTTCTATGGCTTTAAGAGTGAATTGGGTAGTTCCTGACGCCCGCTTAGTATTCCCTGCGCTGGGCGATCATCAACGCCGCAAAGAACAATAACGCCGACAGCGCCAGGGACACAAGCATCGTACCCCAGGGTATGGCGTGTGCGATCAGGGGTGAACCTTCGCCCATGGCTCGAAAGATATCGGCGTCGGGGGGAAGCGGCGTGTGACTCGGAATCCACCAAATCGCCGCGAAGGCGATGAAGCTGCCGTGCAGACGCCATTCGTTCAGGAACGTAGCCAGCATGACAGTTGTGAAATAGAGCGCCGATGAGCAGGTAATGAGTGTTCCAGCGTATTCAAGCATCCGGATCGCCGTCACGTTCAGCCAAGGACTTCCGAGCCAGTTCGCAAAACAGAAGGTTCCGGTCAAGCCAGCCATTTCCAACCATCCGAGTCCGGCCCTGACCGCAAGTAACTGGAAACGGCTCACCGGCAGCGAAAGCGTGAAAGGAGTGGAGCCCTGTAAACCCTTGATCTCCTGAAATGGCGCTTGTGTGGCGATTCCGGTGCCCGCGAGCATGCTGGCGATCACCACCATTTGACTCATCGCCATTAAAGCGAATCCGGCCGCAGGCGGCGGTCCGCCGGGGGCGGCTCTGTTCCCGATCAAATGCATCGTGACCACAAGGACACCGAACCAACCAAGACCGATCAGTACTCGGAGCCGGGTTTCCAGCCATGCCTTGTACCAGAGCATGTCAGTATTCCCGCGCTCGCACGATTTTCAGCGCACCACAGAACAGAATTACCGACAACCCGAGAGAAAAGGCCATCGGAGTCCACGGCATCTTATGAGCGCGCAGCGGCGAAGCTTCGCCAATCATGGCTCGAACGATGTTCAGCGAAGCGGGCACCCGGACATAGCTCGATAGGAGCCATAGCGCTCCGTAGGCAATCATGCCGCCCCAGACACGCCATAGGTCGTCCAGGAACGTGGCGAGCAGCGCCGACAGGAAATAGAAAGAGGAAGCGCAGGCAATCAGCGCTGCCGCATATTCAAACATCTCCATCGCCGTAACCAATCCAACCGCCGCCGGAAGCGTGAGCCACATGCCCCAGCAATACAATCCAATCGCCCCCGCCATTTCCAACCATCCCAGACCGGCCCGGACGGCCAGCAGATGGAAGCGGCTCACTGGTAAGGAGAGGGTGAACAGCGTGGAACCGTGGATGCCCTTGGTCGCTTGAAAAGACGGTTGCGTGACGATTCCAGCGCCGGCGAGCCAGGAGTAGACCACCACAACGAAGCTTGCTCCCATTTGAACGAATCCGGCGACCGCTCTGGCCGCGGGCGGCGGGGGCCCTTTGGCGCCCGCGAATGAATCAACCACCACAAACAACGCCGCCATGGCGAGCGCCATCAGCAGCTTCCACCGCGTTTCCAGCCAGCCTTTGTACCAGAGCATGTCAGTATTCCCGCGCCACTACAATTTTCAGCGCTCCGAAAAAACAAACTGCACCCAACCCCAGCGAGAATGCCATCGCGGTCCAAGGCATGGCGTGCGTGACCAGGGGCGAGCCTTGCCCCATGGCTCGAAAGATATTCGCCGAGGCAGGCAGCGTAGTCTTGTTGAAAAGCAGCCACAACATCGCGAGCGCAAACAGACCTGCCCAGATGCGCCATATTTCATCGAGGAAGGTAGCCAGCAAAACGCCAATGGAATAAAATCCAGAAGCGCAGGCAAGCAGCGCTCCCGCGTATTCACACATTTGTCCGGACGTCGTCTCCGCCCTCAAGACCGGGAACAGAATCCACATGCCGGAGCACATCAGCCCGATTGCGCCGGCGAACACAAACCAGCCCAGACCTGCCCGGGTCAGCAGCAGCCGGAGCCGGCTCACGGGCAAGGAGAGAGTGAAGTGCGTCGAGCCATGCAGTCCTTTGGTTGCTTGAAAGGCAGGTTGCGTGGCGATTCCCGCTCCCGCGAGCAACATGGGCGTGGTCACCGCGATAAAGGTCGCAGAAATCGCGAGCCCTGTAAGACCAGCCGGTTCCTTAAGTCCGGGCATATATTGCGCGGCAAGAAACCACCCCATCCAGCCGACCGCCATCAGCAGCTTAATTCTCGTTTCCAGCCAGCCCTTATACCAGAGCATTTCAGTATTCCCTCAACTCCACGACTTTCACGGCGGCGAAAATCAGAATTGCAGTCAGCTCCACGGCGAAGGCGATCGCAGTCCAGGGAGCGGCGGGGCCAGGCAGGTGCAGGCCGTCCCCCATGGCTCGAAAGATATTGGCGGACGCTGGAAATGGACTGTGATCGGAAAACCACAGAAATCCCGCCACAACAGCCATGCTCCCCCACAGGCGCCACTGGTCTTCGAGAAAAGTGGCGAGCAACAACGTTATGGAATAGAGCGCCGAAGCGCCAACTACCACAAGGGCCGCGGATTCCAGTGTCACCGCTGCCCTCGCGACCGCCTGTGGATAGAGAATCCAGATTCCGAAATACCAGGCGCCAATCGCAGCGGTCATTTCCAACCATCCCAGGTACGCCCGAATGGAGAACAACCGGACCCTGCTC
The DNA here is from genome assembly GCA_036489835.1 of Bryobacteraceae bacterium. GTDB lineage: Bacteria > Acidobacteriota > Terriglobia > Bryobacterales > Bryobacteraceae > Palsa-187. Next base: position 11,680 of record DASXEY010000032.1, read on the forward strand.
ACCGGCAGCGCGAGCGTGAAGTAAGTCGATCCGTGAAGACCTTTGGACGCCCGAAGCGATCGTTCGGTGACGATGCCGGCGCCCGCCAGGATGAGCGCGAAAATTGCAGAAAGCGTGGAGGCGCGGCGTGCGTCAGACTCAGGAACCCACGGAATCAAACCGAAGGCCGCCCATCCAAGCGCGGCGGCCAGCCTCCAGCGGGTCTCCAGCCATCCTTTATAAAGAAGCATCTTAATTGCTCCTTACGTGCTCCAGGAAAATTTCCTTGAGCGTAACCGGATAACGTTCCACCGCGGTGCCTGGCAGAGATCGCGCCTGCTCGACGATTGCATCGACATTGTGACTGGCCAGGATCGAGACCACGCGCCCCTCCTGACGCACGGACTCGACACCCTCCGCCCAGCGCGCAGGCATCTCCACGGAACTGGCGAACACCACTTGCAGGCGCTGATATTGCGCCTTCATATCGTCAAGGGAGCCGCTGACGATCATCTTGCCGCGCTCGATGATGCCGATATGATCGGCGATCAACTCAACTTCAGATAACTGGTGCGATGAAAAAAACATTGTGGTTCCGGACGACGCCGCGATGGCCACCAGTTCGCGCAATACGTCTTCGGTGGCGGCCGGATCCAGGCCGTCGGTGGGCTCGTCCAGGATCAGCAGTTCGGCTCCGCGCGAGATCGCCAGCAGCAGCATCAGCTTCGATCGCATGCCTTTCGAAAGATCCGGGATCTTGCGCTTGGGCGGAAGGTCGAACATTTTCAAGTAGCGCTGTTCCAGATCGTCGCGCCACTTGGGAAAGAAAGGACGCGTGAAGCGGATGATCTGCTCCACCGTCATATACGGATACAGCTCCTTGTCTTCGGTGACGAAGCCGATGCGGCGCCGGACCTCGATGGTGCGCTTCTCAAGCGCGCCTCCGCCATCGGTGACCGAAATTCCGAACACGCGCGCGGACCCGCCGTCGGCCCGCAACAGTCCCATCAGGGTTTTAATGGTGGTGGTCTTCCCCGCCCCGTTGCGGCCGAGGAAACCGAAAATGGTTCCGGCCGGAACGCGCAGATCCAAGCCTCGTAGGGCCGGTTGGCCTTTGAATGACTTCGTGAGTTGGTCGGTCTCAATAATGAAATCGGTCATGGTTTTGCTTCTCCATTCTCAAGTTGCTTCGGTGCGCTCCATTGGGCGAGTTCGTTTTCAAATACTCTTCGAAGCTCGTCTTCGGTCAACCCCAACGGCGCCAGCCGTTCGAGGGCCGATTGCACCACGGCTTGGGCTTTGCGCATCACTCGCGCGCGGCCTCCCGCGGATTCTTTGATGAAGGCTCCGGAGCCGTGCTTCAGCTCCACAACGCCTTCATGTTCCAATTCGCGGTACGCCCGCACCACGGTATTGGGGTTCATGACCAGGTCCACGGCGACTTTGCGAATGGTGGGAAGCTGGTCGCCTTCCCGCAGCGCGCCTGTCTCCACCGCGTGCTTCACCTGCTCAATGAGCTGGAGGTAAAGCGGAATGCCGGAGGATTGATTCAATCGAAAGATCACGTTTCCCGCTTGTCAAAAGTGTGCCCGACAAAGTGTACTAGTCTGTTAATACACTACACACTCTGCCGCGGAGTGTCAAGAGAATTTTCCTGAGCGGCATTTCCTGAGCGCCATATCTTAAGCGACAATAGATCGAAAGAGAGGCAACATGTCAGCACGGCACTTTACCAGCCCCCTGTGGATTGCGGCATTGGGGCTTTCACAACTTCTTCCCTTCGCATCGGCGCAGCGAGGCGCGGCGAAGAGTATGCCCGATACTCACTGGGTGGCTACCTGGGCGACGGCGGAGCAACAAGCGGGCGGTGGGCGCGGAGGCGGACGCGGACCCGGCGGTCCAGCTCCAGCGGGCGCTGCTGCGGCTGCGCCGGCGGCAGCGGCTCCCGCGCCGGCGGCTGCGCCTCCCGGCACACTGGTGAATCAAACGGCTCGAATGATTATCCGGACCAGTATCGGCGGAACCCGCGTTCGCGTCGAGTTCTCGAACGCATTCGGCACAACGCCTCTGGCTATGGGCTCCGCGCACATCGCCATTCGCGGACAGGATTCGGCCATCGTGGCGGGATCGGATCGCCCGCTGTTATTCAATGGAAAGCCCGCGGCCACGGTTCTGCCCGGCGCAGTGCTCCTGAGCGATCCAGTGGATCTGGTGGTGCCGAAGCTCGGCGACCTGGCCATCAGCGTGTATGTTCCGGGCGATTCCGGCAGGGCGTCGCAGCACTCGCAAGCCTTGCATACCACCTACATCGCGGACGGCGACACCACCGCGAAAGCCGATATGGCGGACGCGAGAAAGACCACCGCGTGGTATTGGATTTCGAGCGTCGACGTCATGGCGCCGGCCGACGCAGGGGCGATCGTGGCGTTTGGAGATTCGATTACCGACGGCACCACTTCGACCGTGGACGCAAACAAAAGCTGGCCGGCTCTTCTGTCTGAGCGTTTGGTCGCCAACCCGGCTACAGCCAACTTGTCCGTGTTGAATCTGGGAATCGCCGGCAATCGCGTTCTGGGCGATGGAGCCGGGATCAGCGCGCTGGCCCGTTTCGACCGCGACGTGCTGAGCCAGCCGGGCGTGAAATATCTGATGATTCTGGAAGGCATCAACGACATGAACGGCGCGGCCAGAGCGACCACGGGGCCTCCGCTGACCGCCGACGATCTCATCGGCGCGATGAAGCAAATGATCGAACGGGCGCACACGCACGGGATCAAGGTGATCGGCTGCACGCTGACTCCTTACGGCAATGCTACCGACGCGGTGGAGGCGATGCGCCAGGCCTTGAATGCGTTCATCCGCACCCCCGGCGCGTTCGACGGGATGGTGGATTTTGACAAGGTCATTCAGGACCCCGCTAATCCACGCCAATTCCGCCAGGGTTTTAACAACACCGACAAGCTGCATCCCAACGATGCGGGCTACAAGGCAATGGCGGATGCGGTGGATCTTTCGATGTTCGCCGCGAAGCCGGCTGCCGCACCCGCACGGCGATAGCCTCCCCGTCCTGAGCGCTACAATAGCTTTCGTGGACAACACGTAGGAGATGGCAGCGAAACCGGCACTTCTGCGTCAGCTTGGGGTAGTCAGCGCCACCGCGCTGGTGGTGTCGAATATGATCGGCACCGGCATCTTCACCACCACCGGGTTTCTGGCGGGCGATCTCGGGTCGCCACCGCTGGTCCTGTGGATTTGGGTGGTGGGTGCGCTGGTGGCCTTCATCGGCGCGATGTGTTATTCGGAGCTGGGCGTCAATCTCCCCAGCTCCGGCGGCGAATACGTTTATCTCACCGAAGCCTTCGGGCCCACCTGGGGCTTCATGACCGGCTGGGTTTCCTTTTTCGCGGGATTTTCCGCGCCTATCGCTGCGGCGGCCCTCGCATTCGCGGGTTACGTCGGCTATTTCTTTCCCAGTGCACTTCCGGAGAACGCCCCCGCCATCGCAGGTCACGGCGATTGGACCTTTCGCTTGGGCGGCGCACAGTGGATCGTGTGTGTCCTGGTGGCTCTGTTCACCATTCTGAACGTGCTGGGCGTGCAGCGGGCAGCGCGAGTGCAGAATTTTCTGACGGCTCTGAAGGTCATCGTCATTGTCAGTTTTATCCTGTTTGGATTCCTGGCTGGGCACGGCGACACTGCGAATTTTTCACGCGCCGCGATTCGGGATTCCACGACGCCCATCCCGGAACAGTTCGCCATCAGTCTGTTTTGGATTTATGTGGCGTACAGCGGGTGGAACGCGGCCACCTACGTCGCGGAGGAGTTGCGGCATCCCGCGCGAACTCTGCCTATCGCGCTGGCGATCGGCACGAGTTTGGTCACCGTGCTGTACTTGGGCTTGAACCTCGTCTTTATTTACGCGGCTCCGCTTCAGGATATGAAGGGCAAGCTGGCGGTGGGCTCCTTCGCTGCCTCGCGACTGTTCGGGCCGGAAGTTGCCAGCCTGTTCAGCGCGTTGATGGCTTTATCTTTGATGGCCACGGTGAATGCCATGGTGACCATCGGGCCCCGCGTCTATTTCGCCATGGCCAAGAACGGAGCGTTCCTGGCCAGCGCCGCCGAGGTTCATCCCAAGTGGCACACACCGGTGGCGGCCATCCTCGCGCAAGGCGTATGCGCCATGCTGATGAGCGTGACGCCGTTTCCGCAATTGGTGATTTACATCGGCTTCATGCTGAACTTTTTCGCGGTGCTGAGCGTGGGCTCGCTATTTCTCCTGCGGCGCCGCCCCGGCTGGCGAAAGCTGCGGGTAGTCAGCTTCGGCTACCCCGTGGCTCCGGTACTGTTCGTGGCGGTGGGGAGCTGGATGATTTTTCGCGGCGTGGAACTGAAACCGTGGGTTTCCTTGGCTGCGGTGGTGACGATCGTGACGGGAGCGCTGGTGTACCATTTGCGGTTAAAATCGCACCCGGCCAGTAAGACCCCGGCGGTTGAGACGTATTGATTTTGCACGCTTGGACAGTCCCGCTCGTCAAGACTTTTTAGGTGCCGTTGAGATTCTCGGTGTCGTTGGCGATTCTGAGCTGCGCGTTTCTGATCTCGGTGACGCTGCCCTGCCTCGCCGCCGCGCAGGAGCCCGCAGCCCCGCCGCCCTCCGGCGGCCCACTTTCGCCGCCATCTACGTCCGGTTCTACCGGGCCGGATGCGGGCGCACCGGAAGCCAAGCCCAAGCCTAAACCCGTTCCGTCTGAGCTGGAAGGGTTGGTGCTAAACGACTCCACCGGCCAGCCGTTGCGGCGCGCGCGCATCGTGCTGAATCCGCTCGAAGCCGGGCTGTCGGCGACTGGCGCCGAGGCTGACGATCAGGGCCACTTCCTCCTGCGCGGCATTCCCGATGGCACGTACTCGCTTTCGGCGGAGCGCGACGGCTACCTTACCAGCGTCGCTCCCTTGAGCGGGGGCCTGCGGATGCCGTCGTCTTTTCGCCTGGAGGGCGGGCAGAAGATCACCGACATCGTGTTCCGCCTCCGGCCGTGGGCGGTGATGGCCGGGCGGGTACGTTACACCGACGGGGAATTCGGCGTGGGGGTGCGCGTCGAACTGTATCGAACCGAACATGTCCGCGGACGCAGCGCCTACAGTCTGGCTGGAAGCGCGATCACAAACGATCGCGGTGAATTTCGCATTTATGGTCTGCCGCCCGGCGCGTACCTGGTCGCGTCCGTGTACGATCCTCCCGTAAATCCCAACTTTCGCGAACAACCGATGACGGACCAGGATGGGCGGGTTCTCCAGCCCATGGGCTACACGACGACTTTCTATCCCAATACAGAGCTGTTGAGCCAGGCCGTGCCCGTCCGCCTCGGCTACGGGCAGGAGCTCACCGGCCTGGATTTGTCGCTGCGCCAGGCTCCGAAGGTCTCGATTCGCGGCCGCGCCATCAACGGCGTCACCGGTCTCGCGATGCCGGGGGCGACGATCACTCTGGAGCGCGTCGATCAGACTGGAGCAGGCACCATGCCCACCACTGCGCGGGCCAAGTTCGACGAGGACAATAATTTTGAGATCGCCAACGTCTCGCCGGGTTCCTACCGCGTGTACGTGCGGGCCGCTGGCGACGCCGGCACGGTGCTGATGGGACACGCGGTGGTGGAGGCCGGCAACGATGGCGTCGACAACGTCGACGTGATCGCCGAACCGCCGCAGCATTGGCAGGGCCGAATAGAGACCGAGGGCCCAGGAACGCTGCCGCCCGGCTCGACGCCACGCATCACGATGGAGCCGCGCAGCATCAGCGCGCCGGTTTGCGCGGCCACGGCCTCCCTGGATGCGGCCACCGGGGTACTGGGCTTCGATTGCGCGGTGCAGCGCGATGAGGTTTACGACGTCTTCGCCGACAATCTTCCGGACAATTACTATTTGTCGGCGGTTCGCGCCGGCGGAGTGGATGTGAGACCCTTCGGACTTCCGGGCACGCTGGTCTCGCGCGCGGGCTTCGATGTGGTGTTGGATTCGCGCGGCGGCCGGGTTTCCGGAATTGCGGCGGGCACAGACGGAGTGGCGTGGGCCGGCGCGGGTTTGATGCTGATTCCCGATCCTCCGCAACGGCGTTTGCAGGATTACCGCTCGACCTCGTCCGACGCGAATGGCCGCTTCGTATTTCACGGCGTGGCGCCGGGCAACTATACGTTGATCGGATGGCAGGATCAGATTCCCTGCGACGTCTACGATCCCGGCGGGCTCGACCGCTGCCGCGCCGGCGGCACATCCGTCGTCGTAAATGCGGGCGCGGAAAATACGCTCACTTTCACCCTGCGTGCGCTCCCGTAGCCCCGCGCAGTCCGCGTAGTAGCATTTTCTCATCGAAGGATGAGCCTAAAGGGAGGGGGGATACCGAGGCTCCTTTCTAAGAACTGTATTTGAGCCAGGATGGGGTCCAGGGGAAGGGGCGGCGATTGAGCCCCTTCCCTTGGCCCAGCCCTGGAGAGACCCGGCGGCGTGAGCCGCTGCTGCTTGCTTCAAGCGGAGCATCGACTCAGGTGACGGAACAGATCGCGCTTGGCCTGCTGCATGGCCATGGCAGCATCGGTGTCGGATTGCGCCGAGGCCTGAGTTTGTAGCGCCTCGGCGTTGGTGTCGGCGCGCAAGCTTGTCTCCCAATCGGGGAGGCCGCGCAGGATATCCCAGGGCGTGTCCCATTGCCGGTAGACGCGCTTGATCTTGCCTCTGGCAAGCGTGCGGAGTTCGGCCATTCCGCAGGGCCGGTGGAAGTTCAAGTACGGATTCAAATGCTGACGATGGAACTGGTTGACGGCGTCGGCATGCCGGCTGGCGATATGTGCCCAGCCCAGATGTTTGCGAATCACCGAGCCGTTCTTGGACTCCACCAGCGCGTTGTCGCCGGAATGCCGTGGCCGCGACTTGGTCTGCGCGATCAGGAGTTTGTTCAAAAGACCGGAAACTTGATAGTTGATGAACTCGCTGCCGTCGTCGGAATGAAAACCGCGGATGCGGAAAGGAAACTGCTCCAGGATGGCTTCCAGCACGGGCAGCAGCCAGGCTTCGGAGATGTGCGCTGTGGCTCCTACCACTTGCCATTGCGTGACTTGATCCACGGCGTTGATGTGATACAAGCCCTTGACGCCATCCCTGTCTCCTTGGTGCACCGTGTCGATGCGCAAGTACCCTGGCCGTCCGTGGGGATCGGGCTTGCGGCGCTCGCCGATGGGGATCGGTGTGGGCCGCGTGGGCTGGTAGTTGGTGTGGCGTTTGCGATACTCGGCGGTCTTGCGAAAGCGATAGATCTGCGCCGAACTGATCTGGGCCAATCGCTGGTAGGCTTCGATGTGATACTCGCGATATTCGCGTTGCAGGATACGCCTGGTGGCGGGTCCGCTCAGGGTCCCGTGCGCTTGGTCCACGTAGGCCAGCAGCCGAATGTCGGCTTCGGTGTAGTGGGCCGGGAACTTGCGCCGCCGATACGGCGCCACCGTCACCGATCGCTTCGCGGCATAGCCCGCGATCAGACGCGTCAACTGGGCGCGGCACAACCCCGTCAGCCTGCTCAAATACTGCTTGACCAGTCCTTTGTCTGCCCGGCCCAGCTGCGGGTAGCCCAGATGCCGTAGCGTCCGTTCCACGCAAGCGTACTTCTCGGCCCGGTCTTCGACCTGAAACTCGGCTGAGCCACCGGCGGCTACGAACGCCCGCATCTGCTCCAGGCTGATCGGTTTGGTTTCGTCCATGCGGAGAATCAATCCCCAGCATCCCGACTTTTTCCTTTAGGCTCATCTTGTGTGAGAATCCACAGCCCGCTTCAGGCTCTTCTTGTATGAGACAAGACT
>DASXEY010000040.1:0-146489 GCA_036489835.1 Bryobacteraceae bacterium
TTGCATGGAGCGGACACGCCGCTCCATCTTCTATTTCCATGGAGCGGACACGCCGCTCCATCTTCTATTTCCATGGAGCGGACACGCCGCTCCATCTTCTATTTCCATGGAGCGGACACGCCGCTCCATCTTCTGTTTCCATGGAGCGGACACGCCGCTCCATCTTCTATTTCCATGGAGCGGACACGCCGCTCCATCTTCTGTTTCCATGGAGCGGACACGCCGCTCCATCTTAGTTCTCCGAAGGTTTGTCGACTTTGTCTACAACCAAGATTTCGATTGGATCCTTCGCGGACTCCAGCTTCAGCCCGAGCTGTTCCTTGATGGCGTCCATAATCGAGCGGTTCACATCCTCCTGCGTGTTCCCCGTTGGGGGGGCGATCAGAATGTCATAGTCAATGTCGCCGGTCAAACCGGTTTTATCGATCACCGGCCGGTCGGCGGAGACGCCAACCAGTTGGACGAAATCCGCAATTGATTCCTTGGTCGCCTTGCTTCGCAGCGAGCCTCCCGGTTGCGGCGTTAGATCCCAGTGAAACGTCTCGTCCTTGGCGGCCGGCGTCAGCTTGCTGTTCTTTTTACCCGGCGCCAGCGTCATGTGGTAGACGGGCAGATCCTTGGTTTCACGGTGGAACTTGAACTGAAACCGATCGGCCAGCAGGGATTGAAACATCGGCCGGAGCTGTTCCTGGGTAGGCGGGATGTCGCCGGGGGTGGTGGCGGCGATAGCGAAAAGCGAGGAGTCGGCCCAGGACGGCAAGCCCGTGATCTGGTAGCCCTTGACGCCGTAAGCGATTGTAATGACGGTGTGCAGGGTACCTGTCAGCGTCACGCGGTTGCCTGAAATCTTGGCGAGCTTGCCGGATGCCCCCACGAAAGAAAGGTCGTTCTGGCCCGGCGCTATGGACTGATCGAGCTGCTTGACGGAGGCCACTTCGAATTGGAGGGCGGGTTGCCCGAATGCGGCTCCGCACGTCCAAGCAAACACGCAAGCCAGAAGGTGGTTTCGCAATGATTTATCCCCTTTTGACTATACGACGGAGCGTCGAATTGGTCCCGCCAGGGGGCGCCGGAAAAATGGGCTGAGGTATATAATTTGGGCGATGCTCTCGCGGCGGCAGATACTGGCGCTCCTCGCAGCCGGTCCTGCGCTTGCGGCCCCACAGGCGGATTTCTCCACCGGCGTCAAAATCGTGAGCATGCTGGTGACGGTGCGCGATAGAAACGGCAAATTCGTCAACGACCTCGACCAGGGCGATTTCATCGTCGAGGACGAGGGGCAGCCACAAACGATTCGCTACTTTTCGCGGCAATACGATCTCCCCTTGACGCTGGGCTTGCTGGTCGATTTCAGCCTGAGCCAGCTTTCGGTGCTGGGAGAGGAGCTTGCAGCGAGTGCCGCTTTTTTCAAGCAGATCCTGCGCGAAGGTATGGACAAGGCGTTCCTGGTCGCTTTCGCTGCGCGCGCATGGCTGATGCAGGACGTGACGGCTTCGCGCGCCGAATTGGAGGCTTGTCTCAAAACCATGGTGCAAGGGCTGACCGATCCGGAGTCCGCCTCTGCCACGGTGCTCTACGACGCCGTCACCGGAGCGTCGGACCAGATCATGGCGCGGCTCCAGGGGCGGAAAGCCGTGGTGCTTCTGACCGACGGCCAGGATAATGCGAGTAAGCACACACTCGACAAGGCGGTGGCTTCGTGCCAGCGCACCGATACGGTCGCGTATTCGATCGGCATCGGGAGCGGATTAGCGGCGGCCGCGCCGAATCTGGAGGCTCTCTCGCGGAGAACCGGCGGCGGGTATTTCGCGGTCACCAAGAAGCAGACTGTGGATACGATTTATCGAACCATCGAAGAAGAGCTGCGAAGCCAGTACAGCCTGGGTTACGTCCCGCCTGCCCCCGAGCCAGAAAAAAGCGGCACAGGATTCCGCAGGGTTCGGGTCACGGTGAACCGCGCCGGCACGACCGTGCGAACTCGCGACGGATACTACGCAGGCGGGTAGAATCGCAGAAGGCTAGCGTGTCTTTTCGGTGATACACGCGCTACCCGCGGGGGGATCTCATGGGCCGGCCTTGCGGCGATGGCGTTGAGAAAGATACCCGGATGTTTTAAGGGGATCGCCCGCCGCCGCAGAAGCGATACGTTACCGCCCGGTAACACTGAAAAAGCGGCGGGGGATTCCGGAGCGTTCGGGTCGGGGTGAAGAGTGCAGGCCCGCTAGTCCGTACTCGCGCCGGATGCTACGCAGGCAGATCGAATGACGGCGAAGGTTCGCGGATAATTCCCCACCGCGTTCGGCGGGCCACGCATTGCTCTACCGAGGGCCTGTATGAGCGAGTCCCTAAGCATGCGCCCAACCGCTCCCTTTGGTCGCGGCTCTGTTATCGGACGCGTTCTGAACCGCGACACAGGAAGCGGCACTAACCTGCTCGCCACCGTATTGGCCGGTGGAGTGATCGACAAAACGGGACTCGCGGACATATTGAAACTCGACTCGCAAAGAGGCCCCGGCGACTTCCTGGTCATCGATCACCTGGAAAAACCTTGCCTGAATTCGCGCGGCCGCGCTAACCCCGCACGTCGATCTCTCGTCTACACCCTCGAATGCAGTCGCCTGCGACTTCCCACGTGATTGGCGCGAGCATGGAAGACCGCGCTACGCCGATCGTAGATTTAGCCGCCTCGGACTTCGAGTCCGTCGTCCAGGTTTACTGGCCGCGGATTTTTCGATTCGCGCTGGCTTCCTTGCGGGATAGGGACGCCGCGCAGACGGTGGCTCAAGACTGTTTTCTGAAGGCTTATCGCGCGCGGGAGCGGTTTCGCGGCGATGCCAGTCTCCTGACCTGGCTGATGCAAATCGCCGTGAATCTTGTGCGCGACTATAGCCGTAACCGGCGGCTTCAGTTTTGGAGGCGGGCTCCGACGGAAGGGCCGAGAGAGTGGATTCCGGATGCGGGGATCGATCCCGAGCGGAGGATCCTGATGAAGGAGCAGGTGGATGCCGTGTGGGACGCGACGGCTCGCCTGCCGGACCGGCAACGAACCGTCTTCCTGCTGCGGTATGTAGAGGAAATGGAAATCCTGGAGATCGCCGCGGCGACGGGTTTGAAAGAAGGTGCGGTGAAGATTCATCTGTATCGCGCGCTGAGGGCGGTGAGGACGCAGGTGGGGAGGTTGCGATGAACGATTTTCGAGAGGCGCTGGGACAGTTCTGCGACGCTATTCGGCAGGAGGGCGAGCGCTCCGAAAACCCTGGGCTGGGGGCGATTCTTAAACAAAAGCGTGTTCGCCCTCCGTGGGCCGCTGCAGTGTGGCCAGGAGCGGCGTGGGCCGCGGCGGCGCTGCTTGCGCTGGCGCTGGGAATGGTCCCGGCGTACCAGAACTCGCTCCATGAGAAAGCCCGGCAACGTGAAGCCGAGCAGGCCCAGGCCGACGAGCTGTTGATGGAACAGGTCAACGCTGGGCTTTCGCGATCGGTGCCGCGGGCTATGGCGCCTTTGGTGGATTGGGTTCCCTGGGAGGCCGGGAAATGAAGGCGCTCTGGCTAGCGGTGATCGCGTCGGGGCTGTCGGCGGCGCAGCCGCTGAGGTTCGAGGTGGCGTCGGTGAAGATGGGCGACGGGAACGGCGGCGTGCAGGGAGGGTGTCACGGCGTCGATTCGAGGTACAGCCCGAAGGAAGGGGCGAGCGCTCCGCCGCTGGGGCGGTGCATGATCTCCAACGGGCGATTGGGCCACATGATCAACATAGCTTGGGATTTGCGCCAGATGCAGTTGATCGAAGGGGCTCCGGATTGGGTCGTGGGCGGGTCCGACAGGTACACGATTGAGGCGAAAGCGAGCGATCCCGCGAAGACAACGGAGGCGCAACTTCTGGAGATGCTTCAGACGTTGCTGGTGGAGCGGTTCAAGCTGAAATTCCACCGGGAGACATCCGAGCGGGCGGGGTTCGCACTAGTGGCGGGAAAAAATGGGGCGAAGCTGAAGATTGCGAAGGGCGACGAACTCATAACGAATTTCGGTGCGCAGCTCAAGCCGGCCCCGGGACAGCCGATCGATTTCACGGCTCGCAAGTATTCCATGGCAAGACTGGCGAATCTGCTATCGCAGATCGGCCCGGGTCCGGTAGTGGATAGGACTGGATTAACGGGCGAGTATGATTTCACGCTGGCGTGGGATGAGGTGAACGGACCGACGCTTTCGGCGGCTGTGCAGGAACAACTTGGGCTGCGGCTGGAAGCGCAGAAGGTGCCGATCTCGATGTTTGTGATCGACTCGGCGGAGAAGCCTAAGGACAGTGAGAATGAATAGGACAAGATCATGCGAATCGTAATTATATTGACGCTGTCGGCTGTGTCTGCTTTGGCGCAGCAGGCGAACTCCTGCGGGGCTGAACTGAAAGCCGCTGAGCGGGTCCGAGTTTTGCTGCAAGAGAAAGCCGTGCCGCCAGAGCAGGCGTCTGCCGCGCAGGAGGCGTACGCACGATGCCAGAAGCAGCAGACGGAAGGAGCGGCGGTCAAATCCCAGCTGGCCGCTACGCAGGCGCAGTTGGACGAATTGCGCAAGAGGTTTTCGGATTCCTATCCGGACGTGAAAGCCCTTCAGGCTAAGTTGGATGAGCTTCGCGCTCGGGAAATTAAGCTTTCGATGGAGCGGCCGCCCGAGGCATTGAAGCCACTGAAGCTGCCGGGCGGAGGGCTCCAGACCGGTTTGCCGGATCGCTGGTGGAAGAACCGGGCCACGGCGCAGTCTTTGGGACTCACGGCCGAACAGCAGAAGAAAATGGACGACGTCTTTCAGCAATACCGGCTGAAACTGATCGACCTGAACGCGGCGCTCGAAAAGGAGGAAGTTACCTTGGAGCCTCTGGTGGCCTCGGAGCCGCTGGATGAATCGAAGGTCACGGCAGAAATCGATCGCGTTGCGCAGGCTCGCGCGGAACTGGAAAAGGCCAACGGACGGATGCTGCTGGGGATTCGTAAACAGCTCACGCCGGAGCAGTGGAACAAGTTGAGTCAGTGACCGGGTGGGTCATGAAAACCGTTCTGCTCGCCGTCGCAGGGCTAGTGTTTTCAAACGGCACTCTTCGGGCTCAAGATTCACCGAAATTCGAAGTAGCGTCGATCAGGAAGTGCGACCAGGCCTCGGACGCCGCGGATCGCAGAGGCGGTGGAGTCGGCGTGTCTCCAGGAAGGCTGAGCGTCACCTGCATGCCTGTCATATTCCTGATCCAGGGCGCGTATGTCGCTTTCGCGAATCCAATCGTCCGGCCCTTCGACTCGGTTCCCGTCTCGGGGGGTCCCTCTTGGATCAACTCCGATCGATACCATATCGAGGCTAAGGCGGAGGGCGCCCCCAGCCGGCAAATGATGCAGGGGCCCATGGTGCAGAGGCTTCTCGAAGACAGGTTCAAACTAAAGATCCGGCGCGAGACGAAAGAGATTCCCGTGTATGAGCTGACTGTTGCCAAGAGCGGCTTTAAACTCCAGGCGATGAAGGAGGGCGAATGCACTCCTCCCGATGTGGCTTCTGCTCTATCGCAGACCTGCGCCGTAACTCGGCTCGGAGGAGCGCAGGGTCCGGGCAAGCCGGCCTTCGCCGATTTCAACGGAATGAGCATGGAGGAGTTTTCCGTCAATCTGATTCAAGTGTTGGATCGTCCGGTCATCAACAAGACCGGAATCTCCGGGATCTTCCATGTGCGTGTGGAGTTTGCGCCCGACGAAGTAACCCCTCGTTTCTTTCGCTCGCGAGCGCCAGGAGCCGAGCCGGCCGGTGACCCTCCCGGCGGACCCTCCATCTTTACGGCGTTTCAGGAGCAACTCGGGATCAAGCTTGAACCAGCGAAGGGACCCGGTGAACTCCTGGTTATCGACAGCGTAGCCCGGCCCTCGGCGGACTGACTATTCTCCTCGTTCTTCTGGAGGCGCAACGCCGATGATGTGGGGGGCCAGGGGATTCGCGCAGACGGCGAAGGATCGCCAGCTTTGACATTCCCATTCAAATCTCAAAGTTCGGCTTCTTGCCCCGCGGGATGGAACATGAACTCCTCCAGTGAAGCGGTCGAGGTGATGCCGCAAATTGCGACCTGACAAATCTGGCTACGATGAGCGTGGCTGAAACGAACTACGCGCCGACGCCTTCAAGGGCCCTGGCAGCGTAATGCCGGCTCACATAGTCATTCAGAATCGCGATGAACTCGGCCACGATGTGGTCGCCGCGGAGGGTGCATTTGAGCTTCCCGTCGACGTAGACCGGAGCGACAGGCTCCTCGAACGTGCCCGGCAAAGAGATGCCGAGGTTGGAGTGTTTGGACTCGCCGGGCCCGTTGACCACGCAGCCCATGACAGCCACCTTCATCTCTTCGACTCCCGAATGGCTCTCTTTCCACACGGGCATCTGCTGGCGCAGATAAGTCTGGATCTGGTCCGCCATGTCCTGGAAGAAAGTGCTGGTAGTGCGGCCGCAGCCGGGGCAAGCGGTCACCTGAGGCGTGAAGCTGCGCAATTCCAGCGCTTGCAGAATCTGCTGGCTGACGATGACTTCCTCGGTGCGGTCGCCATTGGGCATGGGGGTCAGCGACGAGCGAATGGTGTCGCCGATGCCTTCCTGAAGCAGCACGCCCAGCGCGGCCGTCGTGGCGACGATTCCCTTCGATCCCAAGCCGGCCTCGGTCAAACCCAGGTGCAGCGCATAGTCGCATTCGGCGGCCAGCATGCGATAGACCGCAAGAAGATCCTGAACGCCGCTGACCTTGGCGCTGAGAATGATATGGTCCCGTGCCAGGCCGTACTGCTCGGCCGCCTTGGCCGATTCAAGGGCGCTGACTACGATTGCCCTCAAGGTGACGGCACGGGCGTCTAAAGGTTCTTCGAGCCGGTTGTTCTCGTCCATCATGCGCGTCAGCAGCGCGCCATCGAGCGAGCCCCAGTTTACACCGATGCGCACGGGCCGGTCATATTCGATGGCCGCTTCGATCATGATGCGAAAATTATCGTCGTGCTTTTTGCCGATGTTTACGTTGCCGGGATTGATCCGGTATTTGGCCAAAGCGCGCGCCATTTCCGGATATTTCTTCAGCAGAATGTGACCGTTGTAATGAAAATCGCCGATGATGGGAACGCGGCAGCCGAACTTGTCCAGAGTGTCGACGATGCGGGGGACGGCTCGCGCAGCCTCATCGGTGTTCACGGTCACGCGCACCAGTTCGGAGCCGGCTTGCGCCAGCGCCATCACCTGGTTGACGGTGCCGGGTGTGTCCGCGGTGTCGGTGTTGGTCATGGACTGAACCACGATGGGATGATTTCCGCCCACCATAACAGGGTTCGCTCCGAATCCCACACGAACAGCCACCGAGCGGCGGCGCAAACTTACGGCCATTCCATTTCCTCCTGAAGCCCCTATTGTAACAACCCCACGGATTCTTATGATTTTGCGCGGAGTAGGCGCTGCGGTGCATTGTCCAAACCACGCGATTCGGTTAAACTAAGTCTGCTTGAAGGCCATTTCCAGACTCGGTATTTGCCTCGTCGCGGCAGGCATTGCCACCGCCCAGGGCGTATCCCAACAAGATGCACCTCCGAACGCGGTCGGGCCGTCACCGCTCACCGCGCTGGAACAAACTGTGAAGCAAAAGACAGCCGATTGGGACGCCTTGGCTCGAGGCTTGGACGCCTCAATCCAGCACCTTCTGCCCTGCGATCCTAAAGCCGCCGCGGCAATCACCGAAGTAAGTAAGGCTTCAGAAGAGCGCATTGCCGCGTTGTCGGCATTCTTGCATGAGGCTAGCAGGCAGGCGTCGCTTGAGACCGCCGCGGCGCGGCGCGCGCTGGCCTTGGTCGAGCCGCTGGGAGCCGATCTCGCCACTGAAAAATTGGATGTAGCACAAGAGCAGTCGGGGGTGAGCGCACAGATCGCCACTTTGACCGACAGCGGCCAGCAACACCCTTCGCTCAAAGGACCCGAGGACACGTTGCGGCAGATCGCGGCGCTGGAGCAAGAGCGGTCTGGCGCGGTGGATTCCGGAATCAGCCATAGCGACGCGGCCTCGGCGGGTGTGCGCGGTTTGATCGCCCAACTGGAAGCGCGCGAAGCCGCGCTGCAGGGCGCACAAGCGGCGTTCGACGCTGAGGGCGGCCGCTGGAGCGCGTACTACGCTGCGCGGCTGGCGCGGGCGCAAACCGAGTGCGCCGTTACCAGGGGCGTGATCTTGCCTCCAACCCAACCGCAGGGGAAGCCGAAGTGAAACTGCGCGCGGGAGCCGTGGCGCTGATCGCTGGCGTGCTGTGTCTCTTTGCCCAATCCGGTCCTTCTCGAGATGGCTACCGCGCGGCTTACAAATCGTGGCGGGAACTCGATCCGGGGCTCGAGCGGGACGCGGGCACGGCCGGCGCAGCTTTGGCGCCCCGCACCGCGAAAGCGGCGGACGCAGCGGCGGCCTATGGCGCGGCCCGCATCGGATTTCTTCACGATATGTCGGATCGCCAGGCTGAAAATCTGAATTGGCTCCGTGACATCGATCTGCAGCCCCTGCCCGATCTCGCCCCCGCGCCGGACCTGATCCGCTTCGCCAATCGGGAGCTCAACGTAGTCAGCGCGATTGCATCCACCTTCGCCAACGATTCGAGTAAGACCATCCAGCAGTTGCGCCAGACCCTTCAGCGGGAACAGGATGCGATCGAAGCCGTGAGGACGGCGATTGGCGATCGCCAGGCGGCTGAGGAGAAGGCTACCAAAGCCTCCTTAACCGCGGAGCAAGCACGCGGCAAAGCCCTGGAGCAATATCCGTTTCTGGCCTCGGCGCTGGCCCAGTCCGAAAGCTTGATGAAACAAGAGGCGGCGGCATGGACAGCGTATTATCCCGCGCTTGCCGAAGCAGCCCGCCCGCCGGCTCCCGCGGTTTCGTCGGTTTCAGATGAGCAAAGCTCGAATCTTCAGAACCAGGCCCGCGCCATCACCTCGGCTCCTTCGCCCGCGGCTGTGCGCCCTCCTTCCATTACCACCTTGCCGCTTAGCCGATACGTAGGCGTCTGGGGTTACCAGGCGGGAGGCCTGTTTCTTGGGACCCAACCGGAATTCGTGGATGTAGCCGTGCATGAAGAGAATGGCCATGCCACCGGCACTTTTTACGCCCGTTTCAAGATGCCCGCCGGAAGCTCCCTCGATCCGGTGTTGCGCTTCACTTTCTCGGGCGATTTCACTCCCGACCGGAACCAGACTTTCAAGCTGGAAACTGGCGATGGCGTGATGGGGACCATCGAACTGATCCCGGCGGGTCCGTTCAACGTGTTGGAAGTGAATTTCAATACCGATGCGAAACCTGGGAAGGTTGAGCATGGCGATATGATGCTGGTGAAGCAGTAGTTTCGGCCGCGAGCGCTCCCGCCATCGCCCATAGAAACGCGGCCAGGGCCGGGCGCTGCTCAAAGGGGTAATCGACCCAGGCATGAACGAAGACGGCCATCAGGCCGAGCCCCCACAGCGATTGGATCGCCGGACGCAACAGAAGCGCCACCACCGCAAGCATCAGGACGAGAAACGGGAGCCCTCCTTCCGCGGCCCACTGCGCCCAATCATTGTGTGCCTGGTTGACGAAAGTACCATCGTCAAAGCGCGCGTAGCCGGGATACGCGGAAGACCATGCGCCCAAGCCGAAACCGGTGATCGGGCGATCGCGGGTCATTGAAACGCTCGATCGCAACAGATCGGCGCGCACGGAGTATGGATTGGGCTCCTGCAGCCTCTGCCAAGTGTTCTCCCAGCCGGCCACCATCGCCAGAACACCCGCGCTGGCAATCGCCACCGCGGCGATGCGCACAAGCGCCGATCCGGAGATCCAGCCGCGGAAATAGCCGGCTAGAGGCAGGACGATCAACTCGCCCAGGCACAGAATGGAGCCTGCCCTCGATCCAGCCGCCACCACCGCAGCGAACATCGCGGCTGCGACCAGGAGCCACACCACGCTCCGGCGATGATCGCGAACGGCAAAGAGAATGGCGAGGCCCATCGTAGATTCGAGATACGCGGCGAACTGGTTTTTATAGGTGAACGGTCCCAACATGGAAACGGTGTAGAGGCCAATCACCGATGCGATGCTTACAGCCAGCGCGAACAAGACCTGCGCGGTGAGGAATCGACGGCGGTTGGCGTCGAGGCGGCAGATGGCCAGCGTTACTGAAAAGGCCACGCAGTTGACGGTCCAGCCGAGTGCGGCTTCAAGCGTGCGCTGCGGGTCGACGGAGATTCCCGTCCATACTTGAACGATCGCCCATAGCGCGGCGATGCCCAGGAGCATCGCGATGGGGTGCGGATGAATCGTCAGGCGCCGGCGCAGAATTACAGCCGCTGCCAGGGCGAAGAGTGCCAGCTCAAACGCGGTCAGCAACCAGCGGATGCTCTCGGCCGCGTGAAGCGTGACGATGCCGAACCAGAGGACCGCGATGAGCCCTGCGGCTTCGATCACCGTTGTTCCCCGATAGACACGTGGCGCAGTTCGACCGAGCCTTCCGCGCGCGGCTCCCCAAGGGGGCGATGGTACAGCAGTGCAAGCGCGCTGGAATCTTCGGCCGCAACGAAGGAAAACTGGCCCGCAGTCCAATCGTCGGCGGCAAGCAAGGGAGCTGAGGAAGAGCCAATTCGCCAGATGACGCCGCTGGCGATGCCTCGCGATTCCCAGCGCAGCAGATAGCGCCGGCCTGCGCTGACGCCGACGTATTGGCGTAGTAGCTCGGCTGACTCGGGCTGCATGCCGCTGAGGAGAATTCGATGCGAGGGCGGCGTATCGAGCGAGACGTGCGTGACGCCGGGATTCTGAACCAGCCACCAATCGAAACCATGCCCAATGCGAGGCTGCCCGAAATCCGGATTGAATACGGGCATCGCCGGATCGGAGTAGCCGAGATTGAGCCAGATTTCTCGTGCGCTGGCGCGTTGACGGGCGATCAGCAGACTGTCGAGTTCCTGGTACAGCAGGGGCAGATCGGCCGGATCGTGAAATCGTGACAGCCGGATCGCGAGCGGTGCGCTATCGCCCGGGTGCTTCTGACGCAAGTACACCAGAAACGCCGCAACGACTTCCCGCCGATCTGGAATCGCGCGTGCAACGATTGTCCGCGTGTCCGGGGCCGCGAATTCGCACAGGTCGAAGGCGGGAGTTCGGTCGCCGTACGAAACCTGCAGTGCCAGGCGCATCCAGATCCAGAACGAATCCAGATTCTGCTGGCGGAAATAAAAATTAGCGAGAGTCCAGCGAGGCTCGTATTGCTGATCCACGTGAGCGGCTTCGAGCAACCAACGCTCCGCTGCCACGATATCGCCGCGAATCTCCGCGTCAAGGCCCAGACGAATGCGCGGCGCGGAAGACAGGGGATTGATGCGGGCGATTCTTTCAAGCAGGGGACGCGGGTCTCCGCCGGCGTACTCGATCTGAAGAGCGCGCAAAGTAAGATACGCGGGGTTCCGCGGCGCTAGCTCCAGCGCACGAGCCACGCCCTCTGGGGTCCCCTTCCGAAACTCGGCATCGGCGCGGGCCAATACTGTCGAAAACCAAGCCGCGGCGGCCAGGATCGCGACGGCCAAAACCGCCGCTCCTAAGTGCCAGCCCGCAAAACGGAGCTTGGGTCGCGGCCACCAGCGGAGCTGTTGCTTTCGGGAATCGAGGGCCGCGAACGGCCCTTTGCGGGCGAATCTGGAAACGTTATACATTTCGACTACATTCCGTGGTCTTGAAGCACCGGGCAACCGACCTTATACTTGATCCAGTGAAATCGCTCTATCTATCCGCGCTTTTCGCAACCGCGAGCTTCGCCGCGACACCTGCCATTGGAATCGTCACGGCAACTGGTCATTTTAACGTGGGAGGCTCGGAGGTTTGGGGCAACGCCACTCTCTTCGACGGAGAATCGGTGATGACCACCGCGGCGTCCACCGAATTATCGCTGCGCAACGGCGTGAAAGTACAGTTGGGCGCAGGCTCATCGGCGCGCGTGTACGCGGATCATCTGGCGCTTGATTCGGGCATCGGGCAAGTGGCGCAGGCCGCGCCGTTCGAAGTGGATGCGGCGGGTTTGAAGATTCGCGGGGCGGGCATGCGCGTGGGCCTGGGCAAACCGGACAAGGCCGTGGAGATCGCGGCGCTGACCGGAGTCGCCAGTGTGTTCGGAAGCGGCGGAGCGCAGCTGGCTTCCATTCCAGCCGGCCGTCACATGAACTTCGCGTTTCAGGCCGCGCAAAGCGGAACTTTGACGCGGTCAGGCTGTCTGCTCTACAAGGACACCCACTTCATCGTGCAGGATGACAATACCCAGGAAGTGGTGGAGCTGGTTGGAAACGCGCAGGACCTTTCAAAGAACCTGGGCAACCGCGTCGAAATCAAAGGCACAGCATCAACCGCAAAACCGGCTGTGGTCGTTGCAACAAGCGTGTTGACGGTCTCTTCGGTGTCGCCGAAATCGCAAGGCGGATGCCTGGTGGTGGCTTCGGCTCTGAACGCGCAGACGCAGATGCCTGCGGGAGCCGCTGCCCCGACGACTGCTGCCGCTCCGGGCACGCCTGCTCCGCCAGCGCCATCCGCAGGCGGGGGTGGACTTTCCACCGGAGCCAAGGTCGCGATCATTGTCGGGATCGCAGGAGGCGGAGGCGCAGCCGCTGCCGTTCTGCTTACGCAAAGCAAAAAGTCCACCAGCCCGTAAAATCGGCCCGCATCGAGAGAACGCGGCTGAATCGTTTCCCATTCTGCCTTCAGGAACGGTCCTCTCCCTGCTTCGGAGGCCGCACAGAACCTTCCAGCGCCCTGGACCCAAAGTTCCAGTAGTATTGCTATTGCGTATAGGCTATACTGCATAGACCTAGTTGGCAAAAATAGCACCTAGCCGGATCATTGCTCCACGGAGGGGGGGCTTATGACAAGTTTTCGAAGTGCTGCATTTCTGGTACCTGCCTTGGGGGTTCTAGGTCTGACTTCCGCGATCTATGCTCAGCCGCTAGGCCGTCCTGAGCCGCTGATCCGGGAACGGATCGATGAACAGAAGCTGGTGACTCTGAGTGGCAACACTCGCCCCGAAGCGATCGCCGCCAATGACCGCGGGATTGTCGCGGACGACTTTCCCTTGATTCACATGCAGCTCCAGTTAAAGCGCTCTCCGGAGCGCGAGTCCGCGCTGGTGCAATACATCAACCAACTGAGCGACTCCACATCGCCCAACTACCACAAATGGCTGACCCCGGAACAGTTTGCCGAGAGCTACGGCGTTGCGAAGGAGGATGTGACTGCCGTGACGGATTGGCTGAAACTGCACGGATTCACCGTCCACGGAGTCCAGCCGACCGGTCTGACCATCGATTACAGCGGCACCGCCGGGCTTGTCCGAAGCACATTTCACACCGAGATCCACAATCTGGAGGTCGGCGGCGTGAAGCACTTCGCGAATGTCAGCGACCCGCAGATTCCCTCCACGCTGGAACCGGTGGTGGCAGGCATCGTTTCGCTCCATGACTTCCATCCCAAGCCTTTACTGGTTCCAAGAGGCCAGTACACTTACTTGAGCGGCAGCTTTCATGCGCTGGTCCCCGGGGATATCGCGACAATTTACAACTTCAATCCCGCGTTCGCTGCCGGATACACGGGCAAGAACCAGACCATCATGGTTGTCGAAGATACCTATCTTTATTCCACTGGAGACTGGACCGTTTTCCGCAAGACCTTCGGCCTCGCCAGACCGTACCCGTACGGAACTCTTACTCAAGTGAGTCCGACCGGTGCGGCAACCTGCACCAACCCCGGATTTCAGGGATCGCCGAGCGACCCCGGCTACGGTGACGACGGAGAGGCGATCATCGACGTGGAGTGGGCAACCGCCGCGGCGCCGAATGCCGCCATCGTTCTGGCGGCATGTAAGGACACAGGCGCCACCTTCGGAGGCTTGATCGCCCTTCAGAATGTGCTCAACGGCCCTGCCGCGGGGCTGCCCTCCGTCGTCAGCATCAGCTATGGCGAATCGGAATCTTCCAACGGCGCAACCGCGAATCTGGCCTACAGCACAGCGTATCAGCAGGCGGTTGCTTTGGGCGTCTCCATCTTTGTGTCGTCGGGCGACGAAGGCGCCGCGAGCTCCGACAATGGCAACGTGTCGACTCACGGAATCACGGTCAGCGGCTTCACCTCTACGCCGTACAACGTCTCCGTGGGGGGGACGGACTTTGGCTATACAGCGGACAGTGTGCCCGCCAGCACATATTGGAACTCCACCAACACCAGCACATACAACTCTGCGTTGTCGTACATTCAGGAAATCCCCTGGAACGATTCATGCGCCGGAGGCTTGATCGCTTCCTTTCTGGGAAGCGATCCACTTACTCTGTGCAACAGCACCAGCGTTACCAGTCCGTCAGGGTCGCTTAACGGTCTCCTGAATGCGATTGGCGGAAGCGGCGGCCCCAGCGGTTGCGCCACCGGCACTCCGGCGTCTTCGGGCAAAGTGGGCGGGACATGTATGGGCTATCCAAAACCGTCGTATCAATCTGGATTGTTCGGCAATCCCTCCGACGGTGTGCGAGATATTCCCGACGTGTCGTTGTTCGCCTCGAACGGTTTCTGGGACGCATATTACGTAACGTGCTGGTCGAATCCCGATACCGGAGCTGGCGGCGGATTCACATGCACGGGCCCTCCCAGCAGCTGGGCTGGGTTCGGTGGCACCTCGGTATCCTCGCCGATCATGGCGGGCATTCAGGCATTGATCAATCAGAAGACCGGCAGCCGATGGGGAAATCCGAACACCACCTATTATTCCCTGGCCAACGCTGAGTTCGGCGCCACGGGTTCCGGCACGGGCGCCTGCAACTCGAACACGGTGAGCAAGACCAGCAACACTTGCATCTTTTACGACATTACCCAGGGCGATAATGATGTGGTATGCAAGGCCAAAGCCACTGTCTTCACAAATTGCTACCAGAGTTCCACCAAATACGGAGTTCTCTCCACTTCCAACACGGTTGATCAGCCTGCTTACCCCACCAGCGCGGGTTGGGACTTTGCGGCCGGAATTGGATCGGTGAACGTGTTTAACCTGGTGATGAACTGGCCTTAAATGGAACGGATGGAAACGCATAGGATTGGCTGGGCTGCGGCTTCAAATTACTTGGGGGAAAAAATGAGAACGGCTGGTGGATTTTTCTGCGTTGCGTTTTGTCTCTTTCTCGGTGCTCCGGAAAGCAAGGCTAGCACATCCTATTGCGATGGGATTCTGAATAATCTCGTGACCAATTGTGGCTTTGAAACTGGAGACTTCACGGGCTGGACGCTGAGCGGAAACGACGTACCGTCCGAACTAAACAATTTGTATGGGGTTGAGGGCGTGGACCCGTTCGATGGAATCAGTCCGCACAGCGGGTCGTACCAGGCTTTCTTCGGCGACCTCGTGGCGAATTCCACGACGATATCTCAGACCATCACGACGATCCCAGGCAACGTCTATACCATCTCCTGGTTTTTAGCCCAGGATACGGCGACGGTACCGCCATATTCCAACGAGTTCGTCGCTTCGTTCGGCGGAAGCTCGGTGAGCGGGTCGGACTTCGATGTCCTGGGCTACACCCAGGAGTCGTTTTCCGTGTTCGTAACAGCCCCCTCCATGCTGCTGAGTTTTACGGCCGGAAACGACCTCGGCGAGTTCCTCCTCGACGACATCAGTGTTACGGGTCCCGCTGCGACCACACCTGAGCCGGCCGCCTGGATGTTGACCATATCTGGGCTTTTGGCTGGATTTGTCCTCCTGCGGAAACGCAGGGCTCAGCCAACCCAGGCTTGAGAGGGCCGATCCCGCCCTTCGCTGCTTATAATGGAGTGTGTCTCCTTCTACCAGTGTTTTCGTTGAAAAACATCAGGACCGCCTCCTCGAAGAGCTGAAGCAGTTCCTTCGCATCCCCAGCGTCAGCACTCTTCCGGATCACGCCGCCGACGTCCATCGCGCGGCGCGGTTTGTCGCAGCCAGTCTGACTGCCGCAGGCATGGAGCACGTCGAGATTATCGCCACCGCTGGCCATCCCCTGGTGTATGCGGATTGGCTGCACGCGCCCGGCAAGCCTACGGTCCTGTGCTACGGCCACTACGACGTGCAGCCGCCCGATCCGCTGGACGAATGGATTTCCCCGCCTTTTGAGCCCACCGTGCGCGACGGCAACATCTACGCTCGCGGCGCGGCCGACGACAAAGGGCAAATGTATTCGCACATCAAAGCAGTGGAAGCTCTCAAAGCCGTCAACGGCACGCTGCCGGTCAACCTCAAGTTCCTGATTGAAGGCGAGGAAGAAATGGGCGGAGAGGCCGTGGCCAAGTATGTCGCCGGGAATCCGGCCAAGCTCAAGGCCGATGTCGCTCTGGTCTCCGACACTGAGCTCTATGCCGAAGGCATTCCCACTCTGTGCATCGGGCTGCGCGGCTTGATCTACACGGAGATCGAGGCCCGCGGCCCTTCTCGCGATCTGCATTCCGGCATTTACGGCGGCACGGTGCCCAACGCCATCTTCGGCTTGGTGGAGCTTCTTTCCAAACTCAAAGACGCGAACGGCCACATCCGGATTCCCGGTATGTATGACGACGTAAAGCCGCCATCGCCAGCCGAGAAGCATAGCTGGTCGATTCTGCCGTTCGACGAAAAAGAATTTTTGGAGACCGAGGTTGGCTCCAAAGCTTTAACCGGCGAGCCCGGCTACGATGTTTTCGAACGTACCTGGGCTCGGCCAACGCTCGAAGTGCACGGCATCGCGGGAGGCTTCACCGGCGCCGGATCGAAGACCGTGATCCCCGCCAAAGCCACCGCCAAGGTCAGCATGCGCATGGTGCCCGACCAAAACCCGGAAGAAATCGTCGCGGCGTACAAGAAATTCGTCAAGGACAACACCCCCGCCGGAATTGAGACGGAGGTGCGGATTCTGGGCGCAAGTCCAGCGGTTTCGGTGAACCCGAATCATCCCGCCATCGACATAGCCGCGCGCGCATTTTCCGACATTCTTGGCCGCGAGACCGTCTTCATCCGCAGCGGCGGCTCGATTCCCATCGTGGGCGATTTCGCCAAGCACCTGGGAATCCCCACCATCCTCATGGGTTTCGGGCTTCCAGACGATGGTTTACATTCGCCCAACGAAAAGTACAAAATCGCGAACTATTACGCGGGGATCATGACCGTTGCCCACTTCCTTGAAGAATACGGCCGCTAGCGCGACCTTGGGGCCCAATCCGGCCGTTGATGCGGCGGAAGCAACCCCAGGCGGCCAGACTGAGCGGCTGGTGCGTTCAGCCGGCGTCGTCTCGCTAGCCGTTTTCATGAGCCGCATTACGGGACTCCTGCGCGAGAGTGTGATGGCGAGCCTGTTCGGCGCCGGCCTGACCTACGACGCCTTCATGCTGGGATTCCGCATTCCCAATCTCACGCGTGATCTGTTCGCCGAAGGCGCGCTTTCAAGCGCGTTCGTTCCGATCTTCAGCGAGTACCTCACGAATCGCAGCAAGGAAGAAGCGGCCAGGCTGGTAAACCTGGTGGCGAGCGCGTTGTTCCTGATCGTGGGCGTGGTCTGTGCCGCCGGCGTAATTTTCGCTCCGGTGCTGGTGCATCTCCTCGCTCCCGGCTTCGCGGCCGTGCCGGGAAAATTCGAGCTTGCGGTGACCATGACGCGGATCATGTTTCCGTTTCTACTGTTGGTGGCGCTGGCCGCGCAAGCCATGGGCGTGCTCAACGCCTCCAACAAATTCGGAGTTCCGGCGCTGGCTTCCACCTTTTTCAATCTCGGCTCGGTTACGTTCGGAATTCTGCTGGGCGTAGTGCTCGGTCCCACTCTGCACCTGTCGCGAATTGAAGGGATGGCCATTGGCGTAGTTCTGGGCGGGGCGTTGCAACTGTGCTGGCAATTGCCCAGCATGTATCGCCTGGGCTATCGCTTCCGGCCGGAGTTGCACTGGTCCGATCCGGGCATGGTCAGGATTCTGCGCCTGATGGTGCCGGCCATCCTGGGAAACGCCGCGGTACAGATCAACGTGATGGTGAACACCAATTTCGCGTCTACCATTTCCGATCCACGGACGGGCCACGATGGACCGGTCAGTTGGCTCAGCTACGCCTTCCGCTTCATGCAGCTTCCTCTGGGATTGTTCGGCGTGGCGATGGCCTCGGCGACCTTGCCGTCGATCTCACGCAGCGCGGCTGCTGGGCGACTGGATGAGTTCCGCAAGACGCTTTCGCATTCGCTCGGCATGGTGCTGCTGTTGACGCTTCCGTCTTCGGTGGGCTTGGTGGTGCTGGGGAAGTCTATCATCGGCGCGATTTACCAGCACGGCAAATTTAATCTCTACGATACGAAGCAGACAGCTCTGGCACTTTCCTGCTACGCCATCGGCCTCAGCGGCTATGCGGCTTTAAAGGTGCTCTCACCTGCGTTTTATGCACTGGGCGACGCCCGCACACCCATGCTGGTAAGCCTGGCTTCGATCCTGATCAACTTCGCCGCCGCCAGCACGATGACTCGCTTCCTGGGCCTGGGACATGCGGGTTTGGCGCTTTCGACCTCCGCCGTCGCCTTGTTCGGATTCGTGGTTTTGTTCCTGATTCTGAGGGCGCGCATCGGTGGCATTCATGGGCGGGCACTGGCTGCGCAGCTAGCCAAGGTTGGCGCAGCTTCACTCGCAATGGCTGGTGTAGTGGCGCTCTCCAGCCGCTTTATGGCACAGCATGCCGGCGTCTCACAACTCGGGCGTCTGGCGGATCTGGCCGTTTCGATTCCTCTAGGCTTGACAGTCTTCTACGGCATCTGCCGCGCGCTGGGCGTCAGCGACATCGACATGGCGGTGCGGGCATTCACCGCGCCGATCCGAAGAAGGCTGGCCAGGTAAATGCGCGGGCCCGTCTGCCCTACTCTGTTGCAATATTCTTTGAGACGCCCAGGTTTGCGCTGAAAATTCCTAAGTCGATGGGCGTACCGCTGGCGAGATTCGCAGTGAAATTTCCCTGCTTTACCCCTTGGAGGGAAATTGTTCCAAAGCTTGTCCCACTTGCAGCCACCAGCGACAGGTAGGCGAGGGCTCCGTTGTCGACCGTATACGTGCCAGGGCTGCCCGGGACCATGCAGGTAATCGTGACCAGGTGGCGCGATGTACTGGTCGCCACCGTGCTGCCAATCACCACCGCCACTTGATCGAATCCGCTGCCGCTCCAGTTGAGAGTCAGAGGTTTGGTCCGATCGATGACCGTGATGCTGGTCCAGTTCGTCACCGTGAAACCTGCCGGAAAAACGGTCGACGTGTTGAAGGGGCCGACTTGCGGGCCTCCCGTACCAGTCAATGCATAAGTTCCACTCGCCAAGGTTCCGGCGCTCATCGAATTGGCGTAGGCTGGGCCCACGGCGGTCGAAACAGTATTGAGGGTGAAGCCCGCCGGCAGATTGGGTCCCGTCAGCTGCAGTTGAGATCCGGCATTGAGATATGCGTCCGGACTTCCCGGATCTTTTCCACCCGCTGGATATGTGCGGTCGAACACACGGCACGATCCGAACTTCGGGCCCGAATTCAGCACGATCCATTCGGTGGTCGAGAACTGCAGAAACGACCCGCTGCCAGTTTCCTGCGGGACCGCCGCTCCAGTATCGAGCTTTGCAACCGCGAAGCCGCCCAAAACGAGGTTGCCGCCGGAATCCAGTTTTCCGAGAATCGTGGGGCTCACGGTCGGATCGGTACAGGAGGTTTGCCCGGGCGCGGCGATGGGAATCGTGACGCTGTTGCCGGACTGACCGCCGGCGGTTACCTGCACCGTGGCGAAGCAGTCGAGAACGATATCCGAGGGCAGCGTGAAGTTGACCTGCCACAGTCCGGGGTAACCGGCGGAGGTCCCAGAATAGAGTGGGGTGATCTGCCGCCCGCTCACATTCACGATGAAATTCCCCGCCGCTGTCTGGTCGCCTGAGGTGCCTCCCGTATCGTTGGCGGCATCGGCGCCTCCGCCGGTTCCCCACAGGACAAGAGTGTCCAGCGGGTGAGCCGGAGTCAAAGTCCAATTGAGCCCGTTGAAGTTCACGCTCCCGCCGTTAAAGCGGGTGAGGCTGACGCCTCCATTCACGTTGCCGACGGTCGCCTGCGCAGTGCCATTTCCGGCACTATTCGCCGAGGCGATGCCGAAACTGCGCGCGGCCACCGTCACGTTTTGAGGAGCGCTGGATTGACCGTTATAAGCCACGCGCACCGCGTACGTTCCTGGAACGATAGAAGACGGAAGAAGGCCAGCCACTTGCCCGGCCAGCGAGTAAATCATTTTCGCGCTGACGGCCCCGCCTCCAGCCGCGGGAGTGAACGTAATCGACGTGCCGCTGAGGATGGTAGGGTAATCGGGGGCTGAAGCGGTAGCGATCGATGCCGGACCCATCGCCGCCCCGAAAATTACAAAGACCGTGTCTGGCGCCAGCGTGGTTTGATAGCCGCTGGCGTTCAACACGCCATTGGCGGTGATGACGGGTTGAGCTATCAGAGTTGAGGCCGCAAGGGCGAAAGATACGATGAGCGAGAGCCGCATGAAGTCCAGAGTAGCGTTTTCACTGCGCCTCTTCAAACCCTGCCGGGGGCTCGGCCGTGGCTCAAAACGCGGATTCCGACCGTTTTTTTGGCAGGCCCTCACGGAAGCGGCCTCACACTGTCAGAAGATCGTGCAACGCCTCGCTGCTCAACCGTTTGCCTACATAGAATGAGCCGAACAATGCATACAGCGCGCTCACTTCGTCGAAGCGCATTTCGTAAATCAGCCGCTTGAAGACCAAGGGGTCCTCGGCGAAAAGGTCGACGCCCCACTCCCAATCGTCGAAGCCGATCGAGCCGCTGATGATCTGCTTCACCAACCCGGCATAGCGCCGTCCGATGGCTCCATGATCCTGCATCATGCGCTGGCGATCCTCAAACGAGACCTGATACCAATTCTTATGCTCGCCGCGGCGCCGGTCCATGGGGTAGAAACACAGGTACTTCGCCGGCGGAATTTCGGGAAACAGGCGCGGATGCATGGCTTCCCGCTGGCGCTGCAGGGTGTCCTCAATGGCCGCCTTCCATTCGTCCGAGTGCTCCGCGATCCCGCGTTCCACCAGCCCTGCGTAGACTTTGGCCGTCGATTCGTACAAACCCAGCTCGACAACCGACAGGTACGAAGACGTCTGTTCCAGGAAATCCCACAGGCGCAGACTGGTCATCGCGCGCTGGACCTCCACCAGTTCGTCAAAGTCGGCGCGGAAGTGGACCAGCATGAGATTGCCCTTGTGGCCTAGCAGTTCGTAGGCGGCGGAGCGGTTTTGCTCCAGGGACTCCAGCGCCTCCGCGGCTTCCTCGATGATCTCCACGCGTTCCGCGGGGTCGAGCGCGCGCCAGGCAGGCCAGCGCACAAGCGCCATCTGATGCAGCAGAGCCGCGCCTTCCAGCGTCAGGGGAACCGGCGGAATTCCTTCAAGTTGAGGCATGCTTCTAAGGATGGCGCGAGCCGCGTGCTAAAATCAAGGTTCAAATGCATCCAGATACTCATCTGGTGATTCAGCTCCAATCGCTAGATCAACGCGCCGCGGCCCTGGAGAAAGAAGTCGCCGCGCTGCCCAAGCACATCGCCGCTATCGAGAAGACCCTGGAGGCGCACCTTCGCCGGCTGGAAGTTGATAAAGCCGCGCTGGCCGCCAACCAGAAGGAACGCAAAAAGATCGAGGGCGACATCCAAATGAATGAGCAGAAGATCTCCAAACTCAGGGATCAGATGCTCGGCGCCAAGACCAACGAGCAGTACAAGGCGTTTCAACATGAGATCGACTACGCCGAAAAGGAAACCCGCAAGTCGGAGGATCGGATCCTGGAGCTGATGGCGGAATCCGAGGCTCTCGACGGAAACGTCAAGAAGGCGGATGCGGCGCTCAAGGAAGAAAAGGCTGTAGTGGAGGGCGAGAAGACCACCGCCCGGGAACGCACCGCCGCCGATCAGACACAGCTCGATGAGCTCAAGAAGGAGCGCACCGAGCTAGCCGCCAAGCTTCCTCGCGCCACTCTCGCGGCCTACGACCGGATCTGGAAAAAGCGCAATGGCGTGGTGGTCGCGGAAGCGGTGGGAGGCCGTTGCACCGCCTGCCAGATCACTTTGCGTCCGCAGTACTTCCAGGATCTGCGGAGAGGCGACCAAGTTATGTTCTGCGAATCCTGCGGACGGATTATTTACTACAACCCGCCCGTTCACGCCGAAGACGGTACCCGGGTAGCAATGTAATCGAGCGTGGTACACTCGTTGAGGCACCGGAGTGCCTCGCGTTATAGAAAGTCCGCCACCAAAGTTCCCTAGAGGGCGCGTAGCTCAACTGGCAGAGCAACTGACTCTTAATCAGTAGGTTGAAGGTTCGATTCCTTCCGCGCTCACCACTCCCCCAAAAGGCCGTAATCGTTCTTCAGGAATTTTATGGGCGGTACTTCTTGAACGTATCGTCGCCGCGAAAGCCGCTTCCGTTCGACGATAATTTCCATGTCATTGATCATATATAGCAAATAGCGGGCCCGAGTGAGACCACCGAGACGAATGCCGCGGGGCGCAACGCCCGAGGGGATTTGGGCATCGCCGCGAATGTCGCTCTCGCAAGCATTCGGCCAATTCGATACCGTGCCGAACAAGGAAACGTGCCCCAGACTCTCGCCGGGTTCGAGCGGCGTCGCAGCGTTACCGCACAATGCAAAGTCGTCGACAGGGCCCCGTAAATCGCTTCCATTGATAGTGATAGCGCTGTGTACCAGTGAGGGGTCCCTCGCGCGACGCCCTTGGTGTACGGTTTGATCTGCGACGGATCCTTCAGTCTTGGGTCTGCACGCCAATCCCTCCCCAGTGGTTGCAAAGGAATCTGTTGAATTGAAGAGGACATTTGAGAGCGGCTATGATCGCGGCTTGGGTTCGTTCGGTATTAGGAAAACCATAACGTCCGCTTTACATGAGTTTTATTTTCAGTTGATACAATGGGTGGTACGATGCCGGATCGACCGGGGCGCCCTATTCTCGTCGTCCTTGCCGCCCGTTGGATCCGCATGCCGCGATCGTCTTCCCGGCTCCAAGGCGACCTGGGGAACCTATTCCGACAATCTTGGCTACCCGGATTCGCCAGGATGTTTACGCTGCCATGTCCTCGCCGCAACTGTTGAATCCCTGGTAAGAACCAGTTAGCGAATCAAAGGAGAAATGACCATGCGAATTAAACTGACGAAATTGACTCTTTTCTGCTTGTCCGCGACCGTCGGCCTGGCCGCCGACGTGAATGCCGGCAAGGCCACCTTCGATCAATCGTGCAAGGCGTGCCATGGCGCGGATGGGGCAGGAAACCCGGGCATCGCTAAAATGATGAACGTGGAAATGAAGGCGCTGGGATCGGCGGATGTTCAGGCGATGAGCGACGACAGTCTCAAGAAGGTCGTTACAGACGGAAAAGGCAAAATGAAGCCTGTAACGTCGGTCACCGGCAAGGCTCTCGATAACGTGATCGCTTACGTCCGAAGCCTGAAAAAATAGAACGGAGGCGGGCACGTGCGATCACAGATCGAACTGGGGCGAGTGTTTGGCATCAAGATCGGCCTGCACTATAGCTTCTTCGTGATCGCTCTGCTCATCGTCTTTTCACTTTCTTCCCAGTTCCATTCCAGTAATCCCCAGTGGGGCGACGGCGTCATCATGGTTTTGTCGGTGGGCACCGCGATCTTGTTCTTCGTGTCTCTGCTCCTGCATGAGTTGGCGCATTCGCTGGTGGCTACGTCCAACAACCTGCCGGTGAAGGAGATCACGCTTTTTGCGCTGGGCGGCGTTTCGCAGATTGAGAAGAACCCTCTCAGCGCGAAAGTCGAGTTCTGGATGGCGTTTGTAGGACCGCTCACCAGCGCGGTCATCGGGGCGATATGCCTGGTATTGGCGCGATTGATCGGCGATCCTTCGTCCGATCCGTGGATGGCCATGCTGCTTTGGCTCGGATACATCAATCTATCGTTGGCGGTGTTCAACCTTCTTCCGGGATATCCCCTCGACGGCGGCCGCGTCTTGCGCGCGATTATTTGGTGGAAGACAGGCAATGCCGACCGCTCCACCCAAACCGCCGCGAAAGTCGGCCAACTGGTCGCCTTCGCCTTCATCGCTTTGGGCATTTTTCGATTCTTTAGCGGCGCCGGAATCGGTGGCCTCTGGATCGCCTTCATCGGCTGGTTTCTGTTGCAAGCGGCGCGCGAGAGCTATGTGCAAGTGGGGATGTCGCACGCCCTCAAAAGCGTACGTGTTGCGGACCTGATGACCCGGGATTGTCCCACTGTGGATGGCTGGCTCAACATCCAGAACTTCGTGGACAAGGAACTGCTTCGCACGGGCCAGCGTTGCTTCCTGGTGGCGGAGAAGGGTGAAATAACAGGTTTGGTCACTCCCCACGAAATCAAAGAGATCGACCGCGCAAAATGGCCCTTTATGACCTTGCACGATATCATGCGCCCGCTGGGGGAACTGCGCGCTGTGACGCCGGACGCACCATTGTCGAGCGCTCTGGAGTCCATGAGCCGCTACGATCTAAACCAACTTGCGGTCGTTTCCAACGGTCACCTGGACGGAGTCCTGTCACGAGCCCGGGTTCTCAGTTACTTGCAGACGCACGCTGAATTGGAAGGGTAAAGCAATGCGCCTCGGGCAGCGCCGCCTCAAGGCGCGCTAAATGCCTTCGCGGGTGGGGCGTAAATTCACCCGGTAGTCGGCCCAAGAGATGGACTGGACCGAGCGGGTGGGGACCAGCATCGAGCGGCCGTGGAGCCAGTCACCAGCCTTCACGTCCAAATACCCGATGTGCCAGGAGGCGTCATCCATGATGTAATCCTTCAGTCGCCCGACGGCGCCGTCGGCAGCGCATACTTCGTAATCTGCCAAGGCCCAGGCGCTACGCAGGTGCGGGTCCTCCTTCGTATGCAGCGGGAACTCCGTTCCTGTTGGACCGGAAGGCAGTGGCGGAAACTCGCTGTCGTGCCAGTATGCGGGCCACTGGTAATATTCCTTCATCGCGATTTCCTGCTGGCGAGAGACTGGCTTCTTCGTATCGACATCGGGACTGCGGCGCACTTGATCCTTGGTTAGGTGGACAGGGAAGGCTTTTTTGTCCCAATCGGGCAATTCCACGGCCGAGATTGCGAGAAGCACGTCGTGGCGGTCAAGCCACTTTCTCACATCGACCACCAAATAACGAATGGTCCATGACTGGTCGTCGAACAAAAAATTGCAAACCCTTCCGATCTCGCCGTCTGTAGCGAGTACGGAGGATTCATTCAGGGATTCCAGGTTATGAAGCATGTTTTCCTATTTTACGCGCAACTCCCGAGTAACAGCCCGCAAAACGGAGCCTGGGTCGCGGCCACTGGCGGAGTTGCCGCCTTCGGGACTTGCGGGCCGCGGCCGGCCCTTTGCGGGCTCCTAAGTAACAGCCCGCAAATCGGAGCCTGGGTCGCGGCCACAAGCGGAGTTGCCGCCTTCGGGACTTGAGGGCCGCGGCCGGCCCTTTGCGGGCTAAACAACAGCCCGCAAAACGGAGCCTGGGTCGCGGCCGCTGGCGGAGTTGTTGCTTTCGGCAATTGAGGGCCGCGGCCGGCCCTCTGCGGGTTAGCCTGCGAAGGATCTGTCAATGCCGCAAATCGCATCACACGCTCAAAACCGGACAGTGCGAATCGCAAATCATCGCGTACAGGTGCGACCACATGCGAGAAAGACCTCGATCCTGGTGTCCGCGGCCCACCACCAACAGGTCTGCGGCTATTTCTTTTGCGGTAAGCCGGACTCCGGCTGGAACGCCGTCGTCCAGCACACGTACCGTGGTATTGAGGCGCGCGTTCGGAATGCCGTCCGCATGCAGCGCCTGTTCGAACGCGCGCCGGACCAATTCACCGGAACCCTCCGCGCCGCGCTCACCCGATGGCTGGACATGCAATAAGCAGAGCTTCGCTCCGTACGCTTGTGCTAGAAAGGCCGCCGTCTTAAGTACGGCATCCGCCTCGGCGTTTAGATCCACCGCGCAAAGGATCGATTGATACGCGCCCGGAGCAGCCGCTGCCGAGCCGGAATCATGTGCGCTGGTAAACACAAGGCAACTGAGATCGTGCAGCACTTTTGCAGTAGCCGAGCCTAGCAGCAGCCGGCGAAATCGCCCGCGCCCTTTGGTCGGCATCATGATCAGGCCGGTGTTCTCGATCCGGGCAACCCATTCGATAACCGTAGCGGGGTCGCCATCCACGAGTCTCATGGTGTGCTCCACACCAGAAAAGTGCATGCACGAAAACTCCTGCAGCTGATTTTCCCGCCGCTTGCGAAGCTCCTGCAGCACCGGCGTGTATGGGATCGACCTGGGATCGAGGTCGCACCGGTCCTGGGTGCGCGGAGCGAGGCAGTAATCCGGGACCAGATCAAATGCGTTCAGCACCGTCACGGCAGAGCCGAAGCGGTGAGCCATTTCCTTTACGTACGGAACCATCGCCATGGTTGCCGCGGAAAATCGACCGGGAAAAGAATTTTGCGGAAGGGCGTTACTGTAACTCTGCCGTCCATCGCGCCTCCCCCTGTCTTTCATCGTATCGCCCGCACGCGTAAACGCGCCGGTTGGGCGATGTAATACTGGAAGCACGTCGATGCCTGAAACGACGGTAAATATCGATCGATGGCGCCTTCAGGCTTGGTTGAGGGTGGACGCTGAGGCAAAACCCAAGGTCTATCAACAGGTCTTGGCCGGGACCGAACTCAGTAGCTTGAGCTACTGGCTGGAGATTTTCTTCTCCGCCGGTATCGCAACATTCGGATTGGTCGAAAGCAGCCCGGCTGTCATTATCGGCGCCATGCTCATTTCCCCGCTCATGGGCCCCATTATGGCAACTGGTTTGGTTCTCGCAGTTGGGGATCTTTACCTGGGAATCCAAGCTGTGTTCAACCTTCTCGCCAGCGTCACGGTTTCCATTGCATTCTCTGGCTTTTTGGTTTGGCTGTTGCCGTTTCACTCTGCTACGTCTGAGATCATCGCACGCACCAATCCGAATCTGCTCGATCTGGGGATCGCGCTGTTTACCGGTCTGGCGGGCTCAGTGGTGGTGTGCCGCGGCGGGACCGGCGACGTAACGGTTCTGCCCGGAGCCGCGATCGCAGTGGCTCTGATGCCGCCTCTCTGCACCATGGGGTTCGGGTTGGGCAGTGGCGTGAATTTGGAGATCGTGGGCGGAGCGGGTCTGCTGTTCCTGACCAACCTGGCCGCCATTGTCGCCAGCGCATTCCTTATCTTCTTTCTGATCGGCATGAGCGCCCCGGAAGTGCGGCACGCCACGCCCGCCTCTCAACGAAGCGGAACGCTGGCGAGAATGTTGACGCGAGGACCGGCCGCGAGGATTTTGGCAACGGGCGGCCAACTGCGATGGCGCATTCTGATGATCGTGATTCTGCTCGGCTCGCTCGCTGTCCCACTATTCCGGGCACTGCTCCAAGTGGCGAATGAAACTCTCACCCGAGGAGCTATCCAGGATGAACTCAGAGGGCTGGCGCCATCCGCTGCCCTCGTGTCGCAACAGGTTAGCGTCGGCCAGGACCAAATCGCGATCCACTTGATTTCGACCAAGCAGATACCCGATTCAAAGCTCGCCAAAGCGCGTCTGGACCTTGTCCGGCGAACGGGACACGAAGTTCAGTTGTCCGTGGAGACTGTGGCGAGCGCTAATCAAGTGACCGATCTGATGGAGCGTCTTGCTCGGCCCGCTCCGGCCCCTGTTGTGGCGACGCAACCGACCGTCGACGAAATCCAAAAGGATTTGTTAAATAAAGTGCGGCCCGCACTTCAGGGCATTTGGCCCTCATCGGCCGCTCCGATTCAGGAGTTCGACATCTCCGTCGGCACGGAAGGAACCGCCGTCGACGTCCATTACCAAGCTGTCAAGGACTTAGGCGACATCCCCCTGAACATGGTCCTCGAAAACTTACGAGCAAAGCTCGGCCTGCCCGGTCTGACCTTGAAAGCGGAACGAGTCCAGCCGGCGCAAACCAAAGGCTCCAGCAAAAGTTCTAAGGATACAGCCGAGAAGCGCAAGCATCGATAAATAACGATAAATAACGACGCAGCGGGGACGTTAAGCGATCGGGAGTTCCTTCGCAGGCGGTCCGGATGAATGCCGCGGAAGCCGGCCGGGTGGTCAATGCAGTATCCTTTCGGTCGAGGCCTCTTGACACGTGCAACCAATTCGTATCTTGCTCGCAGACGATCACACCATCATCCGGTCGGGCCTCCATTTGCTGCTGGAGCAGCAGCCGGATTTCAAAGTCGTCGCCGAAGCGGGCGACGGACGCGAAGCCGTCGAACTCGTCTCCAAATATCATCCGGAAGTCGCGGTTCTGGATATCGGCATGCCACAGCTCAATGGAATCGAGGCCACGCAGCAGATCGTTACCAAGGAACCTCAGACGCAGGTAGTGATCCTCAGCATGCACGCGGACGAAGGCTATGTTCTGCGGGCTCTGAAGGCTGGCGCGCGTGCCTACATTCTCAAGAACGCGGCCGAGGCGGACTTGATTCGGGCGGTGCGAACCGTCGCGGAGGGGAAATCGTTCTTCAGTCCCGTGATCAGCAAGATGCTGCTGGAAGACTACGTGCGCCAGATCAAGGACAAGCACGTCGAGGACAGCTACGATCTGCTGACCGTCCGCGAACGCGAGATCTTGCAACTTCTGGCAGAGGGCCGGACCAACAAGGAAGTGGCCAACCTCCTGCACCTCAGCGTTTACACCGTAGATGCCCACCGCGGCAACATTCTCCAGAAGCTGAATCTTCACGGCGTCCCGGAACTGATTCTCTACGCGGTCCGAAAAGGGATCATTCAATAGCGGCCGCGACCTGCATCGGTAGGCTGACGCGAAGCGTAGCGCCCTTGCCGGGAGCGGATTGAAGTTCGAACTGACCGCCGAGCTGTCTGACCCGTTCCTCCATTCCCAGCATGCCGAGGCCGCGGGTCCTGCCCGGGTCGAACCCACAGCCGTCGTCTTCAACGCTCAGAAACAGAGACTGATCGTCCTGGCGAACCGTGACGACGGCGCTCTTCGCCCTGGAATGGCGGGATACGTTTTGCAGGGCCTCTTGCACCACCCGGTAAATACAGGTGCGCACTTCGTCGGGGAGCGAATCCGGCACACGATCGGCAGCAACCGTGACCTTGATACCGCTTCGGCGGGACATCTCGCGCGCCTGCCATTCCAGCGCCGGAATCAAGCCCAAGTCGTCCAGCATGGAAGGGCGCAGCAGCAGCGCGATATCGCGAATCGAGTTTACGCTGGAATCGGCGAACCTCCGGATGTTGTCCAGATATCGATGGCTGTCGGCGTCGTCGGCTTGGATTCGTTTGGCCAGATTGGCCGCGTCGACCAACAGTGCGTTCAGGATTTGGCCCACTTGATCGTGCAGTTCCCGCGAGATGGTGCGCCGTTCCATCTCCTGCGCGTCCACCAGCCGCGCCGACAATTGCTCCAGCGCCTTGCGCGCCCTGAGAACCTCCTGGTAGCGGCGGCCATTCTGCTGTTCAATGCGAAAGATATAGACCAGACACCCTGCCGCCAGGACCAGTGCCGCCGCCAATCCGAGGCTGAGCGCCAGACTCAGTCGCGACCCAAGGCTCTCAAATTCGTTCTGAATCTGAGCCTCGGTGGAGGCTTCCTGTTTGGCGTCGATGCCTTCCAATTGCGCGGTGATCTCAACAATCGACGTCCTGAGCGGAAGGATTTCATCGCTATAGAAGGACCCGGATCGAGGCTGGCCACCTGGGGGCGAACTGATGGCGCGGCTCAGGTACTGCCAATGCTGATTCAGCAAATCTCCCAATTGCTTGACCAGGATCTCCTCGTCCAGCGAGGTCGAGCGGTAGTTCGCCAAATCCGAGGAAAGACGCGACCAGGCATCTTGAATCTTCGCCAGGTAGTCCTTCGAGTTCTGTTGATCCGAATCGAGGAAATAGTCGCCCAAGTATGTATTGGTCAGCAACACCGAAGAGCGGATCGATTCGAGATGGTTGGTGCGCTGCAGCGCGGCGTCCCGAAGCAGCTTGTTTTCGTCCCGCATCGCGCCCAGCAGGCGGACCGCGTCCACGGCCGCCAGGAGAAAGATGAAGGCCATCCCGATGAAGCCTGCGATCAGCACCCAGCGTAGGCCCCCAGCCGAATAACCGGTCCCAGGAGTCGTTACTTCCGCCCCGCGTGTGAGAGACAGCGCCATCACTCTGGCCCCAGTCTAACGAACCGCAGCCGAGGCTGTTATCCAGTCCTGCGTCTAGCCGACCGCCGGGAGTCAATCTAACCAACGGAGGCTATGGGTTCCTGAGAGGCTGAAATCTAAGCTGGATTTGGAGGTAGTACCCATGAAATCCGAGTTCTTAAAAGGCCGCTGGCTAGCCACGGCCGCAGCGGTGACTGCAATGGCCGTCACCGGTTTCTATGGTTTGCGCGCCGCGACAGTCGGAAGGTTGCCTTTCGAGAATCCGGCCCCAACCATCCACATGGCCACCCGTTCCGAGGCGGCCTCCGGGCGAGGCTACTCGCTGATCGTGAAGCGTGTCGTACCGGCCGTGGTCAACATTTCAACCTCGAAGATCGTCAAGCAAACCGCCTTCGAAATGCCCCAGGGGATCGATCCTTCCCTGCGTCAATTTTTCGGGGACGACTCCGCGCAAGGGTTTTCGCAGCCGCAGGAGCAGAATGAGAAAGCCCTCGGGTCGGGTGTCATCATCAGCCCCGAAGGCTACATCCTGACAAATAATCACGTGGTGGACGGCGCCACGGACATCACCGTCACCTTGCATGACAAGCGGGTGATGAAAGCTCGGGTGATCGGCGCCGATCCGCGCACGGACATTGCCGTGTTAAAGATCGACGGCTCAAATTTTCCCTCTCTGATGCTCGCTGATTCCAGCAAAGTCGAGATCGGCGACATCGTGTTGGCGGTTGGCGATCCGTTCGGGGTAGGCCAGACGGTAACCGCCGGCATCGTCAGCGCGACAGGCCGCGGCGGACTCGGCATCGAGCAGGTGGAAGACTTCATTCAGACCGACGCTCCGATTAACCCCGGCAACTCCGGCGGAGCGCTGGTGGATGATGACGGGCATTTGATCGGGATCAACACGGCCATCCTCTCCGGGAATTCAGGCGGCAACCAAGGGATCGGATTTGCGGTCCCTATCAACATGGCGCGCCATGACATGGACGAGATCCTGGCTCACGGCAAAGTGGACCACGGCTACCTGGGCATCCTTCCTCAAGATGTCACGCCAGCGCTTGCCAAGGCCTTCCATTCAACGGAAATGAGCGGCGCTCTGGTAGGCGAGATTACGCCCAACAGCCCTGCGGCCCACAGCAGCTTGAAGCAAGGCGACATCATCATCGCGGTGAACGGGAATCCGGTCGCCGACGCCAATCAGTTACGTTCGATGATCGGCATGCTGGACCAGAACACCACCGTCACACTAAAGGTGATGCGGAACGGCACGATGCAAGAAGTTCCCGTGACGCTGGGCGAGTTCCCGTCCGCAAAAGAACAGGCCAGCGTCAGCAATGAAAACCCGGAGAGCAGTCTCCAGGGTGTTACGGTCGAGAACCTCACGCCCGATGCAGCCCAGCAGTTGAAGCTTCCCGCCACGACTCAAGGAGTGGTGGTGGATCAGGTGAACCCGGCCAGCAAGGCGGCAGATGCCGGTTTGCAGTCCGGCGACGTGATCCAGCAGGTGAACCATCAAGCGGTCGCCAGCGTGAAGGATTACGATCAGGCCGTCAACGCCTCTAAGAAGGACGAACCCGTTCTTCTCATGGTGGACCGCGGCGGCAACACGATGTTCCTGGCAGTGTAGTTTTGCCGGGATCACGGCCGGCCGCGAGTTCTTCCTCCGAGACTCCGGCCGGCCGTTCCAAAGGAGAATCAATATGTTACGAAATCTTTCCGATATGCTCGGCTATTACATCGCCGCCACCGACGGCGTGCAGGGAACCGTTCAGGATTTTCTGTTCGACGACGAAAGCTGGGTGGTGCACTATCTCGTGGCTGAGACCGCGAGCCCGCTTGGAAAACGGAAGGCTCTGATTCTTCCCTTCGTGGCCGGACGGCCGGACCGGAGCCTAAGGCAGCTCCCGGTGCTTCTGACCAGTGAACAGATTCGAACGAGTCCTCCGCTTGAGGCCGATATGCCCATCGCGCGCCAATATGAGACCGGAATGAAGATGCCCGGATCGCATTTAAGAAGTATGCGCGAAGTTCTTGGATATCACGTTCACACCACCGGCGGAGAAGCGGGGCGAATCAAGGACTTTATCATTGAAGACATTCTATGGGGGGTCCACCACATCGTGGTCGAACTAAATCGCCCCGACCGCTCCATCTTGCTCTCGCCGGAGTCGATTCGATCCATGTCGTGGCCGGGCAAAGCGGCCTGGGTAAATCTCTCGCTCCACGAGCTTGAGGCTCTTCCCGATTTCGATCCGGCCACACCGGCAATGAGTCACGGACGATAGCGACGATAGCCCACGAACTGTACCCGGGGGGAGCGCGACCCGCTAAGGAACCGCGAATAACCGAAATCAAAAGGCCTCCACCGTCACCTCAGTGTAAGGTGATCGGGGGAGGCCCAGCGTGACTCGATCTAAAATGGGTTGCGGTTAGAAGTCCCTGCAGAGGTTCAGGCGCGAGCCCGGCACGTTACGGAGCGGCGGTTACGTGGGCGCGCCGGTTCCGTTGCCAGCAGGCCTGGGTGTCATCGGTGCAGACTGGCCGCTCCTTACCATAGCTGATCAACGTCAGCTGCTGGGCCGGAATCCCCATGGACGTGAGGAAGTCTTTAACCGATTGCGCACGGCGGTCGCCCAGCGCCAAATTGTATTCCTCAGAACCGCGCTCGTCGGCGTTGCCCTGGATGATCAGCTTCTGGCTCGGGTAGGCGACCAGAATATCGCGGATCACCCCAACATCGTCTTTAAGCGCTGTGGTGGCGTCAGGCCGAATCGTCGCTTTATCGTAGTCGAATAGCGCATCTTCCATTTTTGCGAGCCGGTCGTTGAGCGTCGCGCGGACCTCGGCGGGCATCGCGGTTGGACGCGGAGTCTGCGCGACTGCCCGTGCAGGAACCGGCGCGGTGGCAGGCGCTGGACGGGCAGCAGCTCGCGCCGGCGCCGGAGCAACGGCTACGGGCGTCGTATCCGGAGCCTTGGGCGTGGACGCCACAGGGGCGTGCTTGGAGCAGCCAGTGGCAAGGATGAAGAGGGCTAAACCAGCCAGGACAGCCCCGGTGCGCGGCGCCGTCGCAAAGCCGGGCAGCTTCAAAGTGGCGGGCGTCAAAATTATCGTGTTTTTCATGTCGTGCGTCTCCTTTATCCGATCTTGGTTGCCGGGGCGGCTTCGCGTCTTTCCAGCAGTTCCGCCTCTAAGAATGCATTTAGAAAGCCACAGCGCTACAGCCGTCGTGAAGCGCCAACGGGGGCGATGGATTTGCGACTAACATATTGATTCCAGTTGCGCCGCCTGCACCAGCTCAAGATGGATACTTCGCCTATGTTCGATCTGGGCTCGAACCGGGCCGTACGCGCGATTTCGCGACACTGCCGCGATTCGCGTCGCATCGGACTAGCCGGCACAGGGCCGCGGCGGCCCTCCAAACGGGAGAGGATCGCGCCAGGTCCGCCGCTCCAGGGCTCCCTTTGTGCCGGCGAGTTCCTCAAAAGGGCGCGGCTTCCGAGACTTCTTCGTCCTGACCGAGTAAACGGTGAAGGGTGGAACGGTTGATCCCGAGAATTTTCGCGGCTTGGGTCTTATTGCCGCCAGTCCGTTTCATCACCCGTTGGGCGTGGCGCCGGCCTACTTCCGCCAGCGACAGCATCGGATCGTCGTCCGGGATAGACTCGGTGGCGGCCGCACTCACTTCATCCGGAAGATCGCGCACATCGATCATCTCGCTCTCCGCCATCATGCAGGCATGCGCCATGATGTTCTCGAGTTCACGAACATTGCCGGGCCACGCATAGCCGGATAGGGCGATTTCAGCCCGCGGGGTGAGGTCTCGAATGGTCTTTCGATATTGACGGGCGAAGATCTCGATAAAGTGCCGCGCCAGCAGGGCCAAATCCTCTCTTCGCTCGGCGAGCCGCGGAAGCTTGATTTGCACCATCGACAGCCGGTAAAAGAGGTCTTCGCGAAACTGGTGCTCCGCAATCATCGCCCGAAGGTCCCGATTGGTTGCCGCAATCACCCGTACGTCCACTTTGCGGGCGCCCAGCGAGCCAACGCGCTGGACCTCCTGGCTCTGCAGGACGCGCAACAGCTTGGCTTGCGTCGCCAGCGGCATGTCGCCGATCTCGTCCAGGAACAGACTCCCTCCATTAGCATGCTCAAACAGCCCCATTTTGTCGTGGGTGGCTCCGGTAAATGCGCCTTTTACATGTCCGAACAACTCGCTTTCGAACAGGGTCTCCACCACCGCGGAAGCGTTACACACGACGAAGTTGCCGGATGCGGCCGGAGACAGCCGATGGAGCGCGGATGCCACCAACTCCTTGCCCGTGCCCGTCGCACCAGTGATCAGCGCGCTTCTGAAGTGCGGCGCCACGCGGCGTATGCGGGCAAACACTTCCACGATCAGGGGACTGACGCCAACCATGCCTTCGAACTTGGAGGCCTTGAGAAGTTCGACTCCCAAGCTGCGCCCCAGATTTCGCCGCCGGGCCTCTTCCATCAGGCGCCCGACTCTCTGGCGCAGAGCCGAGATAGACAGCGGTTTATTCACATAATCGCTAGCGCCCTTCTGGATGGCCTGGACAGCCGTTTCCGTCGAGTACTGCCCTGTGATCAGAATCACATCGGTGCAGGGCGCGAAGGACATAATCCGGTCCAGAACCTCCATGCCGCCGAGTCCAGGCATGAAAAGATCCAGCAGCACAATCTCCGGTTGGCGGCGGGATACAAGCTTGAGTCCTTCCTCCGGATCGGAGGCGCAAAACACTTCCAGCCCATCAAACGAGAGGGCGTCCCGGACCAGGCTTAGGCTTTCCTCATCGTCGTCGATCGCGACCAGTGTAATAGGGGGATCAGTCTCGTGTGGCACTCATTTAACTCTTGCAACGATCAGGCCCTTCTCACGCTCAGGTCTCGATAATAGCAAATGGCTATTTGGCGGGTGCGTTCGCAGCTTCAAGGAGCGTGCGGACCTGCGTGCGAAGAGCCGAAACGTTGATGGGCTTGGTGATGTAAGCGTTGGACCCGATAGACAAGGCGCGTTCCCGATCGCTTGCCATTGCAAGCGCCGTGACGAAGGCCACGGGAAGATCGTGAAAGCGCACATCGTTGCGGAGCTTCCTAAGTACCTCAAAACCATCGAGGACGGGCATTTGAATATCCAGTAGAACCAGATCCGGGCGCGTCTCGGCGATCATGG
This sequence comes from Bryobacteraceae bacterium, assembly GCA_036489835.1. GTDB lineage: Bacteria > Acidobacteriota > Terriglobia > Bryobacterales > Bryobacteraceae > Palsa-187. The sequence continues at coordinate 35,464 of DASXEY010000040.1, forward strand.
CCAACGCCTCCTCGCCGTTGGACGCCTCAAATATCTCATAACTCTGCGGTTCGAGCACGTCTCGCATGAGTCCCCTGCTGATGGGGTCGTCATCGGCGATCACGATCTTCCTCATGCCTCTATCCATTTTGTCCATCGTTATCTCGACCTGAACTTTGCAATTGGATGGCCTTTCTCAGCTCGGGCAGCAGGGCTTCCTTCCAGGACGTCCCCTTCTGGATGAACGCGGCGGACTGCGAATGCAAAATCTCGACATCCTCATCGCTGAGCTGCTTTCCGGTTAGCACCACAATGGCAATTTCCCGCAGACCTCGAATATCCCGAATCCGGCGCAGAACCTCAAAACCGTCCATCTCCGGCATGATCAGGTCCAGGAGCACCGCGTCGACGGGCGTTTCCGCGAGAATGGCCAAGGCTTCCCTGCCGCTTCGAGCCGTAACAGGCGAATATCCGGCGGCCCGCAATACTTCGCTCGCCATTTCGATGGTCCCAAGGTCGTCGTCCACAACCAGCACCGCGCTTGGCCCATCGGTCCGGGAGGGAAGGTGCTGGCGCACGATTTCCGCCAGAGCCTCTCTCGAAAGCGGTCGTGTGATCGGCTGGGCGGCTCCTAAGGTAAAGCCGAGCTGTACGCCGTCTTCAGCCGAGATCACGATGACGGGGATAGCGGATGTGGCCGTGTGAGCCTTGAGCTCGCACAGTGTCCGCCAGCCTGCCATGCCGTCCGTTCGCAGATTCAGCAGGACGATGGCCGGTTGAACCTTCGCGGCCATCAGGCTGGCTCCGCGTCCCGGCCGTGCGGATACAGTACCAAATCCAGTCTCCTCCAGGTAGCTGATCAAGGGACCGCTGGCTCCGGGATCGTCGTCTACCACCAGAATCAGCGGAACAGCGGAGGAGCCGGCGCCTCCCGGTGTGGCATTCGCCTGCTCTTCCTGGTTCTCAGGTAATACTTCCGCGACCGGTAACTCGAAACGGAAACGGCTGCCGGCCCCGGGCTCGCTTTCCACCCGGATTGTGCCGCCCTGGAGCATCACCAACCTCTTGACGATGGCCAGGCCGAGTCCAGTACCTTCCCTCAGGCCTTTGGTGCTGGCTCCGGCTTGATAGAAATTCTCAAAGATGGATTCGTGCTCGTGAGTGGGAATACCCGAGCCTGTGTCGCAAACCGATATGGTCATCATGCGGCCCTCGATGGACGATTCAATCCAAACGCTTCCCTTGGCCGGCGTGAACTTCAGGGCATTACTAAGCAGGTTAAAGGCGATTTGCTTGAACCGGAGGCGGTCGGCGTAAACCGCATCGTGTTCGGGAACCCGGCAGTCGATTTCAATGCTTTTTGCGATTGCAAGGGGCCGAATCGCGGCGATCACCTCGAAGAGCGTCTCCCTGACCGTCACTCTCTCCGGGTGCATCTCGATCTTGCCGGCCTCGATCTTCGATAGATCCAGGATGTCGTTGATCAAATCCAGCAAATGCTTCGCGCCGCGTTGAATATGTCCGACAAAACGGCGCTGCCTCTCGCTGAGCGGACCTGTGGCGTCTTCGGCTAGCAACTCCGAGTACCCGGTGATGGCATTGAGGGGCGTCCGGAACTCATGACTCATGCTGGAAAGAAAATCGCTTTTGAGCCGGCTGGCACGCGCCAGCTCATCATTGCTCCGTTCCAGGCGCTGATTCGCGATTTGAAGTTGCGCGCCGAGTTGCGCAAGTCCCTCTTCCGAACGCTTACGCGTCGCCACCTCGCGATGGAGGTGGCGAAACACCAGGGAAAGGATCAGAATGCTCAACAGGGATCCGCCGATCAGAGCGACCGTCGATTGCCTGGCACTGCTGTCCGCGCTGTCGGTACTCTGCAACAGCAGAGAGGTCTCTTCGCTCTTGATGTCCAACAGTTGCTTCCTCAATCCCGTGTTCAGCGCCTCTTCTTGAGCGCTCAGGACCATGTCCGCGGCATCGGCGTGCTGTCCGCCTTCGTTCAGCCCGATGATGCGCTGATAGAAGGCAAGCGTATCGGCCAACGGAGCGGCAATCGCCCCCAACCGGAGCTGCTGGCGCGGGTTATCGCGGGTCAGGGCCCTCAGGTCCGAAAGCGTCCGCTGGATTTCGTCGTACGCATGATCGTAGCGTTCGAGGTGGTTTTGGGTTCCCGCGATCACGTAGCCCCGCGCCGCACTCCCTGCGTCGGCAATGGCGACCGTCAAAGCGTCTACCTGATTAATGATGCGACGGGTATGCGCGATCGATGTGGAGTTCGTGATCAGGTTTTCGATGCTGAGATAAGAGATGCCGTCGATTGCCGCCAGGATGAGCAGCGCGCCAGCGAATCCCAGACCGATTCTCTTGTCGACAGAAGCTAGGCCGGTGGAAAAGGACGGATTCTTCATTGATTCTCTGAGTGTACGCCCATGGTCCACGTTCATCGGGTCTGGGCAGCGCCACGCGCGGTTTGTTCCCTCAATACGCCGCTGACCTCCGTGGTGGTGTATTGAGAGGTTGGATATTTCTCAGGATCCGGGTCAAGAGGCAGCATGGGGTCATGGCGTGGAACACGAATCGATGCAACGATGGGTTTTGTCGATCGTTACCGGACCAGCTACGGCTCACGGCGCCTCAAGCGGTATTTCAAGCAGAGGCCGCGTTTGGCGGCGCCGTGGCTTAGCGTTGAGCTCGAGTCACAATCCGAGAAATCGCTTCTCACTGCTTACTCGGACTTGAGAGAAGCCATATCGATCGAGAAGCGGTACTTCACGTCGGATTTGATTAACCTCTCGTAGGCCTCGTTCACCTTCTGGATGGGAATAATTTCGACATCGGCGGTAATGTTATGTGCGCTGCAGAAGTCGAGCATCTCCTGCGTTTCCGGGATGCCGCCGATGGGTGAGCCGGAGAGGCTGCGGCGTTTGAAAATGAGGCCGAAAACTGGCACTGCGAGAGGCTTCTCGGGCGCGCCGACCAACGTGATATTGCCATCCCGCCGAAGAAGCTGGATGAAGGCATCGATATCGTGATCGGCCGAGACCGCGTCCAGGATGAAGTCGAAGCTCCCGGCGTGTTTTTGCATTTCATCGGCATTGCGAGAGACGACAACTTCATCGGCTCCCAGCCGGAGCGCGTCGTCTTTCTTGTTGGGCGAGGTTGTGAAGACGACTACGTGGGCCCCCAACGCATGCGCAAACTTTACGCCCATATGGCCGAGTCCGCCGAGGCCCACCACGCCGACTTTCTTGCCTTCGGTGACGCCCCAATGGCGCATAGGCGAGTACGTCGTGATTCCGGCGCAAAGAAGCGGTGCGGTTCCGGCAAGATCGAGATTGGCGGGAACGTGAAGGACAAAGCGCTGATCGACGACAACGCTGTCTGAGTAGCCGCCGTAGGTGACGCCCCCGAGGCGCTTATCGGGAAAGTTGTAGGTGAGAGTCAAGTTCGGGCAGAACTGCTCGAGGCCGGCCTTGCACTCCGGGCAGGTACGATCGGAATCGACCATGCAACCAACAGCGGCGAGGTCGCCGGGCTTAAACCCGGTTACTGCCGATCCGACCCGGGTGACCCGGCCGACAATCTCATGACCCGGAACGCAAGGGTAGACCGTGGGCATCGCCTGCTTCCATTCATTCCGCACTTGATGCAGATCGGAATGGCAGATACCGCAGAAGAGGATTTCGATCTGCACGTCGTGCTCGGCCGGATCGCGCCGCGCGATTGTTGTGCTGACCAGAGGCGAGGTCGCGCTCGCAGCAGAGTAAGCCTTCGTCTTATACATGGATTTTGTTCCTATTCGGTTAATTCTCGATTTTTCGTTAGGCCTGATATTGTTCGTCAGTGACCCGTTCCATCCACTCGACCGCTTTCCCGTCGAGCTGTTCCTGAATGGCGATATGCGTCATCGCCGTGGTTGGGGCGGCGCCGTGCCAATGCTTCTCCCCGGGAGGAATCCAGACTACGTCTCCTGGCCGAATCTCTTCGATCGGGCCGCCCCAGCGTTGTGTTCGGCCAGCCCCAGCCGTCACGATCAGAGTCTGACCCAGGGGATGGGTATGCCACGCGGTACGCGCTCCAGGTTCAAAGGTGACGCTGGCGCCGAGAGCGCGCGCCGGCGCGGGCGGATTGAAGAGTGGATCAATCCGCACCGTACCCGTAAAGTACTCCGCCGGTCCTTTTCCAGACGGCTGAGAGCCGCTTCTCTTGATATCCATATGTATAGAGTCCCTTCAGCGACCGGTCATTTGCTCCAGTTTTTCGGGATACCGGGCTCCTTGCACCGTGAGCTTAGATGCGGCGGCCTCGATGTCCCGCAGGTCCCCGGTTGTGAGTTCGACCGATAATGCCCCGATGTTTTCATCCAACCGATCCAGCTTTGTGGTGCCCGGAATCGGTACGATCCACGTCTTCTGAGCAAGCAGCCACGCGAGCGCGATCTGGGCAGGGGCCGCCTTCTTCCGCTCCGCCATGCCCGCCAACAGATCAATCAGCGCCTGATTTGCCTTGAGCGCCTCCGGTGTGAAGCGGGGCAGCGTGCTGCGGAAGTCGGAGCTGTCGAACTTTGCGGTTTCGTCTATCTTCCCTGTGAGAAAGCCCTTTCCTAGGGGGCTGTAGGGGACAAACCCGATCCCGAGTTCCTCCAGGGTCGGTATGACCTCAGCTTCAGGGCGTCTCCACCATAGAGAGTATTCGCTCTGGAGCGCGGTGAGAGGCTGCACGGCGTGCGCTCGCCGGATTGTCTGCACTCCTGCTTCTGAGAGGCCAAAGTGTTTGACCTTACCCTCCAGAATCAGATCCTTCACCGCGCCGGCCACGTCTTCGATGGGCACGTTTGGATCAACCCGATGCTGATAGAGCAAGTCAATGGTGTCAACCTTGAGCCGTTTAAGCGAGCCCTCGACGGCCTCTTTGATGTGTTCGGGCCGGCTATTGAGGCCTGCCGCCCCCGGCCGGTGATCGCTGCCGCTCAGATCGAATCCGAATTTAGTGGCGATGACGACCTGCGTCCGGAAGGGAGCGAGGGCTTCGCCCACAAGCTCTTCATTCAAGAACGGGCCGTAAACCTCGGCAGTGTCGAAGAATGTGATCCCCCGTTCGACGGCGGCGCGGAGAAGTGTGGTCATCTGCTGCTTGTCTTTGGGCGGCCCATAGGAAAAGCTCATCCCCATGCAGCCCAACCCAAGGGCTGAAACCTCGAGGTTGCTCTTTCCTAGTTTGCGTTTCTGCATTGTTCCTCCTTGGAACTGTTTCTCTTGCCTCCAGGTTAGGATGTTGCATCACGGGAACGGTATCCCGATCCTGCCGATTTCTTGCCTAATTCTCTTGGAGCAAGGAAGAACCGTCACGAAGGTGCGCCGTCGAAGCTATCCTAGAAAGCAGAGGAGAGCGAGAACGGCAACATGACAAATGGCAGCCGGGCAGCGAGTCCATTACTAGATCGCGCACGTGAATTGCGGGCCGAATTGGCCGGAAAGATTGCCTTGTACATGGGGCCGAGGGAGAATCGGGCAACGGAAATCTCCGGCTTGACGCTGCATCGGCGAACCGCTCCGACAGCCCCCTGTTCCGTCACCTACGAGCCGGGCGTGACCGTGATCGCCCAGGGCCGCAAGCGGGTAGACCTCGGTGGAACCACTTTCATCTACGGCGAGTCGCGGTACCTGCTGACGTCGGTCGATTTGCCCATCCTCAGCCAGATTATGGAGGCGAGCGAAAAGGCGCCCTGTCTGGCGATGTCGCTGAAACTCGAAATGCCTATTATCCGCGAGCTTCTCAACCGCGAAGAGTTTCAGGTGGCTGACGCACCTACAGACAGTCCGGCCATGGCCACCGGTGAAACGACGATTGAATTCCTCAGCGCATGCTGCCGGCTCATCGACTTGCTGGACGCGCCGCGGGACATTCCGTTTCTCAGCGGTCTCATTCAACGCGAGATCGTCTACCGAATTCTGCGGGGGCCGGAGGGGGCGCGCCTTCGTGCGATTGCGACGCATGGCGATCAGAGCAACCGGACCGCAAAAGCAATTGCATGGGTCAGTGCGAACTACGCAAAGCCGCTACGGGTAGAGGATCTCGCACAAATCGCCGGCATGGGCGTGTCCACTTTGCACCACCACTTCCGCGCGCTGACCGCCATGAGTCCTGTTCAATATCAGAAACAGCTTCGGCTGCAAGCTGCGCGGGGCCGCATGCTCATCGACGGTCTGGACGCCGCGAGCGCGGCCTTTGATGTCGGATACGAAAGCGCCAGTCAATTCAATCGCGAATACAGCCGCTTCTTCGGCCAACCCCCAATGCGGGATATTCGGACTCTTCGCGTGCCGGGCGCTCCGCCGTTGGAGTCGGTCGGTAATGGATAACGTTTCTCGAACAACGCGCCAGCCTGGAGGCCCAGCCAGGACGGCGGAAGCGTCATGAGGATGCGGCTCTCCTGCCATCGCTTCGGACGAAGAGCGATGAAGCGGCCCTGGGACTGAGCGCTGGGGTTCCTCGCGCCGACGAAAATGGGGAACCGATTTGGAATAGCGGGCTCTGATCGAACAGGCACGTGTTGCGGTCCCTAAACTAAGACATCCAAGCTACTTTTGAGTCCCCAACGTTTCCGCTGCCGCATGTGTGAAGGAGTTTCTTTCGTTCTCAAGGCGGTAGTAATCGATGAGTTCGCTGTCGAGAACCAGAGGCTGGTTCAGCTTCACTGGCCAAGGCGCGGTAGAAGCTTTCGGATGGTTGATCGTCATCTCCACTTCCAGATTCCCTCACGTGGGACGTGTAATCTCTCGGTTCTTGCCTTGCTCCGTTCGCGGATCCCCGCTCGCATCCGCCAAAGGTCGCCCCGGAAACCAATCGTCTCGACAAACCAGAGTCTCGCCGTCCCAGTGGCCGACGGATTACTCGTTCCAAGTCGGATTCGGGTCTGCCGGAAACGGACGTCCATCGGTGAAGATCTGTGGGTATTTGATATTGCGCTCGGTCAGTACGCGGCCCGGAACCTCGAAAATCCGCTTGTAGTAATCGTCGGTCCAGATCCGAGGAACTGCACGCGGCGTGCAATGAACGTTCGGGTCGAGACCCTGCTCGGCCCTGCGTTTCTTGACTAACCCCGCCGCCCAAGGCTGGTAAGGCACGATCCCGCAGCGTCGCGGCCAGATTCATAAACTCTCGAGAGATCTGCGTATCCCCGCACTTGGCGCCGCATGGCGGTCCGATGTTCACCCATCCCCACATGCCGGGAGAGATCGGGTTTTCCGTCGGCGCTGCGTGGAGGCGGAGCGGCGAGGTTAGGCTTGCCGTCCGGAGTGTAAGCGCTCCCGGAGTCGGATAGTTGAGCCATTGGGCGAACAACGCCGCGCGAGTGCTTGCCACAGCGATGGTGACCGCACCAAGGAAACTGGATCTCATAGGCCCCGCATATCTCCACGATTCTCCAAACGGTGCGGCAAATCCCTCCGCCCCATCGACGTTAGCCAGCCCGCAAAGGGCTGGTCGCGGTCCTCAAGTCCCAAAGGGAACAAGGCTCCGCCCGTGGCCGCGATCCGGGCTCCGTTTTCTTTGGGCAGTGAGTTCGCCGCCATGCGACGCCGGGCTGAGGCCGTCAGGGGTTGACGCTTCGGCAAGTGTGTCATTCCAGCGTGGGCCGCGGCTCGGTGTATGATGATCTTTGCCTTGAGGAGGTGTTCGTGCGCCCTTCCGTATTCCAAAAAGTTACGACAAGCAGTCTCGCGATCGCACTGGGAATCAGCGTCGGCTTGGTGACGACGCAAAGCTCCAGCCGCGCCCAACAACAGAAAGGTAAAGGAAAAGCCCCAACCCCGGCGCCCGTTCCTCTGCTTTTGCAGAATTATCCGCCGGTCACTGCGGAGCGTTTGAAAAACCCCGCAGACGGCGATTGGCTGATGATTCGCCGTACGTATAACGGCTGGGGTTATAGTCCGCTCAATCAGGTCAACACGGCTAACGTGTCGAAGCTGCGCCTTGTCTGGTCCACGATTACGGGCGAATCGCGGGTGCACGAAGCGGCTCCGCTGGTGAGTAACGGTACGATGTTTGTATCCACTCCGAACGGTCAAGTGATTGCCTTCGATGCGAAGACCGGCGATATCCTGTGGCGTTACCGCAAGCCGCGGCCGCAAGGCGCTGTTGTTCTGCACGATGTGAACCGGGGCGTCGCCCTGTATGGGGACAAGGTGTATTACGCCGCTGGCGAGGCGGAGCTGGTGGCGCTGGATGTGAAAACGGGCCGCCCGGCATGGACAGCCACGGTTGCGGATAGCAAAGCCGCGTACTATATGACTCTCGCGCCGCTGATCGCAGACGGCAAGGTGATGGTGGGCGTTTCGGGAGGCGAAACCGGCATCCGCGGATTCGTCGCCGCCTACGATCCCGAGACGGGCAAGGAGCTATGGCGCACCTACACGATTCCCGCGCCGGGCGAGCCGGGCAGCGAAACGTGGCCAACTGGCGATCAATGGACACACGGAGGGGGTCCGGTCTGGGTCACGGGGAACTACGATCCCGACACAAACACGGCCTATTGGGGCACCGGCAACGGCGGCCCGTGGATGGGCGATAAGCGTCCCGGCGACAACCTGTACACTTCTTCGACCATTGCCCTCGACGCGGCTACGGGCAAAATCAAAGGATATTTTCAATACGCGCAGAACGAATCGTGGGATTGGGATGAAGTTTCGCCGCCGCTCCTCATCGATTATCAGCGCAACGGGCGCACCGTGAAAGGTTTGATCGACGTCGCGCGCGACGGCTACTTGTGGTTCCTGGATCGGGACAATGGCGGCGCCATCAAGTTCGTCGAGGGCAAGCCGTACGTCTATCAAAATGTTTTTCGAAGTCTCGATCCGGTTACCGGACGAGCAGATGTCGATCCAGCGCACAAACCCGGAACCGGCAAACGCGCCGAGTTTTGCCCGGGCACGGCTGGAGGCAAAAACTGGCCTCCCATCGCGTACAGCCCCCAGACGCGCATGATTTATATCCCCGCGAACAACAACGTCTGTGGCGGAATTATCGGCCAGGAGGAGTTTAGCTACGTTGCGGGCAGGGGCTATGCAGGAGTGAATATGGGCGGACCGCTCGTGGCCCCGCAGTCCACCGATCATTTTGGCGAGGTGCAGGCATGGAATGTGGATACCGGTCAAAAGGTCTGGACGCATACGTTCGAGAAATCGCCGAATTGGGGAGCGATGCTGGCCACGGCGGGAGGGTTGGTCATTAGCGGCGGCACCAACGATCGCATGGTGCGAGCGTTCGATGCGAAGGACGGCAAAGTACTCTGGGAGTTTCCGACCAGCAGCGGCGTCGAAGCTCCCGTAACAACATATCTCGTCGATGGCAAGCAGTATATAGCGGTGCTCTCCGGTTGGGGCGGCGATGCAAACGGTATGAATAGCACGGTCCAAAGGACTGTGAGCGGAGTTCGTTCCGTGCCGGAAGGCGGGTCAGTCTGGGTGTTCGCGCTGGAGTAGAGGCGGGCTAGCGAATCGGAAGGCCCTTGATCGGGCGGGTCTTGTTCGCTACTGCTGGGCGACGTTCTTCGCCGTCGTGCCCTCGGTCAGCTTCTTCAGCAAAGCCACGGTGCTTTCGTGTGGGGAGCGGACGCCGCCGACGTCGGCTCCGACGCCCATGGCGACGTCGAGGGCGGTGCGGCCCTTCTTGTCCTTCGCATTGACGTCGGCGCCATGGGCGGCCAGAAAAGTCAGCACGAGATCCGCGCCTCTGGAGGCCGCGCCGTGGAAGGCTGTTTCGCCCGTATCCGATGCGGCGTTAATGTCAGCTCCGCGATCGAGCAACAGCTTGATGGCTTCAATCGCGTCGGTCTCGTTGCCGCGGCTCTTGCCGTCGCGCCAGCCTACTCCGGCCGCGGTCATCAGCGCCGTAGTGTTGGCTGAAGTCGCGAGGGACGGATTCGCACCTTTATCCAGCAATAGCCGCATGACCTCCAGATCGGCGGCTTTGGACGCGCGCAGAAACGGGGTTGCGCCGGGGCCCATTGTGCGGTCGGCTCCATCGAGCACTCCGCGCGGCGGAATCACGGCGATCAATTGTACGTTGGGATTCGCGCCGTGCGCAAGTAAGGCTTTCACGACATCGACTGCGTCGAGTTTATCGGGTGGGCGCGGGCTCGGACGCGTCGAGACATCGAGAGTGTGCATATCCACAGCGGCATACAACGCCGACCGGCCTTTTCCGTCGCAGGCGTTGGGGTCAGCGCCATGGTCCAGCAAAAATGCCGCGAAATCGAAATGGAAATTGATGATGGCTTCGATCAACGGCGTGCTGCCATCGGGATCGCCCTGGTTCACGTCGGCCTGCGCGGCCACTAGCGTCTGGCCGGTTTCAAGATCGCCTTCGCGGGCCGCGAACAGAAGCGCGGTGAACCCGCCTCGGGGAAAGTTCATCGCCACACTGCCCGCCTTGGGCTTGAGCTGCGTGAAATCGAATACGCCGGAGCGGGCGTTGACATCCGCGCCGTGCTGGATCAGGAGCTGAACAACGGCGGCGTGCTTTTCGGCGGCAGCGAACATCAGCGCGGTTTGCCCTCGCCAGTTCTCCGCTGGGTTGACTTGCGCGCCGTGATCGAGCAGCGTTTTCACAGCGGCGGTATTGCCGGTGCGCGCGGCGACCATTAAGGCGGTCTCCCCTTCAGGCTGGGCAGAGTTGGGATCGGCGCCGGCTTTGAGCAGCGCTTCAATCACTTGTGCATCGCCGTTCACACAGGCTTCGAGCAGAGGAGAGACTCCGTACCGATTGGCGGTTTTGACGTTTGCGCCAGCGCTGAGGAAGCGATTCACCAGCGCGGCGTCATCCCAGTGGGCGGCCCAAAGCAGGGCAGTTGAGCCGTCAGCCAGAACAGCGTTTACATCGGCATGTTGATCGAGCAGCGTGCGGACCGCGATTTGGTCCTGGCGCATCGCCGCATCGGCCAGCGGAGCGTTGAGTGCCGACGCGCCGAAGGCGGCTGTACAAAACTGGGCTGCGCAAAAGATTGGCGCGAGAAATCCAAGGCGCATGCTAGACCCCCGCAAGAGGCTCGACGCTATCGCCGACCTTGTCCTGAGGCACTCCCGCCCGCTTCAACAACGTGAGCAGAAGGTTCGCCATTGGAGTATTCTCGGCGAACTTCAAATGGCGCCCGCCCCTGAGCTGCCCGCCGCCGCCCGCCACCAGAATCGGCAGCGGATTGTGATTGTGTATATTGCTGTTGCTCATGGAACTGCCGTACAGGATCATCGAGTGATCCAGCAGGTTGCCGTCGCCGTCGGGAGTCGCGCGCAGCTTTTCTAAGAAATGAGCAAACAGAGACACGTGATAGTTCTGGATCTTCACCAGCTTGGCCAGTTTCGCTGGATCGTCCTGATGATGCGACGTGGCATGATGCGGCTCCGGAACGCCTACCTGCGGATAGCTGCGCTGGCTCAGCTCGCGAGCCATCATGAAGGTGAACACGCGCGTCAAGTCAGTCTGATAGGCCAGCGCCATCAGATCGTACATTAATTTCACGTGCTCTTCGTAGGAATCCGGCACGCCCACGGGCGCGTCGGGAACGTCCAGCCTTGAACTGGTCTGCTTGCCCGCGATTTGAAGGCGGCGTTCGATTTCGCGAATGTTATCCAGATATTCGCTGACGCGGGTGCGGTCGCGCGGGCCCAGGCCGGATTGCAAACCGGGGGTCTCGCGGGTGATTTCGTCCAGAATGCTGCGGTCTTCTTCAATACGCGCCATGCGCTGTTCGGGCGAACCGCCGTCGCCAAACAGCCGCTCAAAGATGACGCGCGGATTGATTTCCATGGGCAGCGGCGTGGTCGGCGTGCGCCAGGAAATCGTGTTCATGTAGGTGCAGCTATAGCCGGTGTCGCATGCGCCCACCAGTCCGGTCATGTCTTCAGTGGTGATCTCGAGCGAAGGATAGCGTGTGTCCTGGCCGATGTGCTGCGCGGCGAGTTGATCGATGGTAGTGGCGGCGCGCACATCCTCGCCTTCAGTGCGCTTAGGATGGACGCCGCTCAAGAACGTCGGGCTGGAGCGGGCATGGTCCGCGCCGCCGTCGCCTAACGAATCGGCCTGATGATGCGCCAGATTGCTCAGGATCAGAACTCGGTCTCGATAGGCCTCTAGAGGCGAAAGGATGGGTCCGAACTCGAAATCCGAGCCGGTGGCCACTGGAGTCCATTCCTTCATTACCGCGCCGTGAGGGATGTAGACGAAACCCATGCGCGTTTGAGGATTCGCCGCGGTCTTAGTCTGCGCGGTGAGCGCGGGGACCATGGCGTCCAGCAACGGCAGAGCCAACATGGTTCCGGCTCCCCGCAAAAACGTGCGGCGGGGAATATGTCTCTTGCTGACGATCCTCATGGTGTCTCCTTGTCCATCTCTTGATAACTTCACTGAGCACTACTGGATGGAACATCTCCGGCGGTTTTGACTTTCATTTGAAACGGCGTGCTCCGGACAATGCCGAGAACCAGCGAAGAAAAACGATATTGATCGGTGGCGGCTTGCGAGGCGATCTTGCGAACGGCGGGAGCGTCGTTGTAATCGAGCCCGCGGCCCAGAGCGTACGTCAACAGCTTTTCGGCCAGTGTTCCGGCGAACGGGTCGGGTCGGTCGAGCAGAGCCTTGCGCAGACTGGCCGGGCCATCCACTTTGGCGCCATCCAACAGCACACCGGAGGAGTCGATGCGAACGCCGTCTTCGCCTTTATTGCGCCACTGGCCGACTGCGTCGAAATTTTCGAGGGCGAAGCCAAGCGGGTCCATGATGGCGTGACAACTGGCGCAGGCCGGACTCTTGCGATGCTCCTCCAACCGCTCGCGCACGCTCATGGGCTTGCCGCCCTCGCTATTTTCCTTCAACGCCGGAACGTTCGGCGGCGGAGGCGGCGGAGGGGCGCCCAGAATATTGCTTAGAATCCACTTGCCGCGCAGCACCGGCGAGGTTCGCGTGGTGTAAGAAGTCACGGACAGAATGCTGCCCTGCCCCAGCAGGCCGCGGCGCGCATCGTCCTGAATCTGCACGCGACGGAAGCGACTGCCGTACACGTTGGGAATACCATAGTGCCGCGCCAGGCGCTCATTGACGAATGTGTAGTCGGCATTCAGAAGGTCCATGATGTTGCGGTCTTCGTGAACGATGCTGCCAAAGAATAACTCGGTTTCGCGGCGCATGGACTGGCGCAAGTTGTCGTCGAAATCCGGGAAGGATTGGGGATCGGGCGCCACGCTACGAAGATTTCGCAGAAATAGCCACTGACCGGCGAAGTCGGTCACCAGCGATTCGGAGCGGGGATCGGCGAGCATGCGCTTCACCTGTTTATCCAACGTCGCCGGATCTTTGAGCTTGCCTTCGATGGCCGCATTTAGGAGCTCGTCGTCGGGAATGCTCGACCAGAGAAAAAACGATAGCCGCGAGGCCAATTCCACGTCGCTGATGCGGTACACCGAGCCGGGGGCGACGCCCGCCGGATCATGTTCAAAGCGGAGCACGAACTGAGGGCTCGATAGAATCAGCCGAAGCCCGCGTTCGATTCCGGCATCGAAGCCTCCGGTTTTGCGGCCTTCCTGATAAAACGCCAGTATGGGTTGGAGATCAGCGTCGGTAACGGGCCTACGATAAGCTCGCCGAGCCAGCGTGGACAGAATGGTCCTGGCGCAGGGCAACTCATCAGCCGGCTTCGCGGGATGGCAGGTGAAGATCTGCCGTCGGCTGGGCGTGTCGCCCGGACCGGTGGGATTATACGGCCCGGCGACAATGAGATTCTCGACATGCGGGAGGCCAGCCTCATTCACGGGATCAAGGGTGGTGCGAAGGAACGGTTGCAGGATGTAGTCGAATTCCGCGTCGTCTTTCTTGACGAATGTGACACCCACGCCGCGCGGGCCGGCTTTGATCTTTGTGCGGACCTGCAGCCGGGCCTCCAGCATATTGCGGCCCTCGGTGGGATTCTTCGTCACGACATCCGTGTCTTCTTTCCCGCCGATGGTGGTTTGAAATACGCTTTCGCCGTCGACCAGGATCTCGATCTGGTGCGGCTCCTCCAGTCCGCGCGTCACGTCCACGGTGTTGCGAGCCAGCACCGCCTTAAGAACATATTCGCCGTCCAGCGGGAAATTGTGCCGAACCACCAAACCTCCGCGAGTGCCCAGGGGCAATCCCTCCACCTGTTGGTCCTGCGATAGATCCGGACGGGTGCGATACGTCTGCGCTACGGGTCCAATCGTGACATCGCCCACAGCCACACGGCTGATTTTCTGCGAGGCGTTGATGTACTGCTCCAACAACGCAGGCGAAACGCCCAAAACGTCCGCGATATCGTCAAAGCCGTAGCTTTCATCATCTGGAGGCAGCAGCGAGGAAACATCAACATCCAGCGCGAGAAGGTCGCGAATGGCATTGGCGTACTCGGTGCGATTTAGCCGGTGCAGAATGAATCGCCCTGGGTTGGGCTTCGCGGAAGCAGCCCGGTCGAGCGACGCTTCCAGGGTCTTGACCAAACGGTCCGAATCGGCTTTGTCGGGGCGAGGATTTCCCGGCGGCGGCATGGCGCCCGCGCGCAATTTCCCGATCACCCTTTCCCAGGTCTCTGCGTTGGCGGGAATATTCGACGCGTCCACTTTGTCGAGCGGCGCTTTGTCCAAGATTAGGCCGCCGGTCTTCAATTGTTGGTTATGGCAGACGACGCAATACTCGTCCAGCAACGCGCGAGGCTCCGCCGGCGGGGCTGCATGCAGCAGACTCCCGGTTAAGCCCCCGGCAAATACCAGACTGGCGGAAAGAACCCGTCTCACACCCATAAGAACAACATAATAAAGCCTATGTCATCGTTTCATTGAATGCAAGCCCCGGCAGGTTGATCCTAAAATCCTCAAACGTTTCATTGAAAATTGATTGCAGGATAGTATACTGCCTGTTACGCCATGGCATCCTCTCAAGTTGACATTTCGAAACCGAGTTCTGTTTCGAGCCGCTGGCTCATCCCTCTAGGCGCGGTACTGGTGCACATCTGCATCGGCTCCGTCTACGCCTGGAGCAACTTCAACCGGCCCATAGACGCCCTGTTTCCCAACGCACCAGCGTGGCTGCACACACCCTACATCGCTTTTGAGCCCAATATCGTTCTGCTGGGGTTGAGCGCGGCGTTCGGAGGGCCCTGGGTGGAGCGCAAGGGGCCGCGGGTGGCCGCGATCGCCGCCGCGATCTTCTTCGGCTCAGGGCTCCTGATCGGAGGGGTGGGCTTGGCGATCAAGCAGCCTCTGGTAGTCCTTCTGGGCATGGGACTCGTGGCGGGAATCGGGTGCGGGATCGGCTACATTGCTCCGGTCAGCACTCTGGTGAAATGGTTCCCTGACCGCCGCGGCATGGCCACCGGAATGGCGATCATGGGCTTCGGCGGCGGCGCGGCGCTGGCCAGCAAATTGGACGTCTACTTCGTCGCCGAGTACGGCGTCGCCAACACGATGTTCCTTTTCGGCGCGGGATATTTCGTCATCATGCTGATCGGTGCATGGATCTTGCGGCGTCCTCCGGAGGGGTGGAAGCCGGAGGGATGGATTCCACCGGTCAGGGTCAACAAGATGATCACCGACCGAAGTATCGGCCGCAACGACGCTATCTCGACGGTGCAGTTTTACCTGCTTTGGGCCATCCTTTTTATCAACGTAACGGCGGGCATCGGGATCTTGTCGCAAACCTCGCCGATGCTTCAGGATATGTTCCACAAGACCGCGGCGGAAGCTGGGACGATCATCTTTATCATCAGCATCTTCAACGCGGCAGGCCGATTCTTCTGGGCGTCCTGTTCCGACTTCATCGGCCGCCGGAACACCTACACGCTCTTCTTCGTCGTTCAATTGTTCCTGTTTCTCTCGATTCCCGGCATGGCCGCGCGCGGCGATTGGACCTTATTTCTGACGAGCCTGTTTATCGTCTTCACCATGTATGGAGGAGGCTTCGCCACCATTCCCGCGTTTCTCGCCGATATCTTCGGACCGGAGAATGTCGGCGCGATTCATGGCGCGGTGCTGACCGCGTGGAGCGCGGCGGCCGTCGTGGGCCCGACCATTATTACCAGCTTGTCCAACAGCGCGAAGGCGGCGCTTGCTCCGGGGGCAAGCCGGGTACACATCTACGACCAACCGCTGGAGGTGCTGGCGGCGGGCTTGGCTGTAGGATTTGTACTTACGCTGTTAGTTCGGCCGCTAGTTCATCGCGCGAAGCCCGCATAGCACTGTACCGCCTCTTGAAAAACGCCTCCGGACTCGCGGCACATTTGCCCGGCATATCGCCGCTGGGGCGTTTTCATCGCCATTGGCGGGCTGTGGGCACATGAGACACTCCCTGAACAACCCGGTGGGGACAGGCGTGCGACAAGATCGCCCACCCCACATGTTTCTCATCGCTACTGGTGGACGCTACCCATCGGAAACCCCTTTTGGTCGCGGCTCTGTGAGGGTCTGTAGATTGGGTTCGCTGACACTGAGCCGCGACCAGAGGGAGTGGTTGTCACACGACGCGCAGGACGATCTTGCCGCGTACGTGGCCGGTTTCGCTCAGCTCGTGGGCTTTGCCGGCTTCGGCGAGCGGAAACACAGCATCGACAAACACTTTCAGCTTGCCGGAATCCACCAGCCCTGCGATCTGATTCAATTGAGCCGCGTTCGGCTTCACCAACAGGCCCGCTCCGCGAACGCCGTGCGCCGCGCCTTCCTCCACCGGAGGCGGCCCCAACAGAGTTACAAGCACGCCGCCGGGTTTCAGCGTTTGCCAGGACCGCTCCCGGGTTTCTCCAGCCAGCGCGTCGATCACCACGTCCACACCATGCACGACGTCTTCGAAGCGACTGGTCTCGTAGTTGACGGGCTGATCGACACCCAGTTCGCCAAGGAAACCCTGATTACGGCTCGACGCTGTGCCCGCGACCCAGGCGCCTTTCCATTTGGCGAACTGCACCGCGAAAGCTCCCACACCTCCGGCCGCGGCATGGATCAAAATCCTTTGCCCCGCCCGCAGATCCGCGACGTCGAATAATGCCTGCCAAGCCGTGAGCCCGGTCAACGGGATCGCCGCAGCATGCACATGATCGATAGACTTCGGCTTGAACGCGATCTCCTGCGCGCGCACCGCGATATATTCCGCATAGGCGCCATCGCGGCTGATCTCCGGCCGCCCGTAGACTTCGTCGCCAGCCTTCCATGCCTCCACCCCAGGACCCCCCGATTCGATCACGCCCGAAAAATCCCAACCCGGAATCATCGGCAGAGCGTACGGCAGCCAATCCTTCACGTATCCGGCGCGAATCTTCCAATCCAACGGATTGATAGCCGCCGCGTGGACACGCACCAGAACCTCCCCTTCGGCTGGAACCGGACGCGGCACATCCTCATACCGCAACGCCTCCGGACCGCCGTATTCGTGTACGCGCGCGGCCTTCATTGTTGCCCCTCTCGTCGTTGCCATAACCTATGAGCATAGCCTGATCCGAGAGGCTGGTATCGATGCACTGAATCATTTGCGCCGCCTCGACGCCGGTCAACGTAAACGGCGGAAGCAGCCGGAGAATCGTGTCGTGGGTGCAATTGATCAGAAGTCCGCAGTCGCGTGCTCTTTCGACGAAAGCTCCACCCGCGCGATCGAGCTGAATCCCGATCATCAAACCCTTTCCACGCACCTCACGGATCATTGAATGCCGCCGGCTCAGGCCTCGCAGGCCTTCCAGTAACTGCTCCCCGCGCTCCTCGATATTCGGAAGCAGGCCGTCCAACATAGATAGAAATTCCAAAGCCACGCGGCAGGCCAGAGGTCCTCCGCCGAAGGTTGAACCGTGCGATCCCGGCGGAAGCGCAGCGGCCGCGCGCTCCGTGAACAGAGTGGCTCCCAACGGCAAACCGCCGCCAAGCGGCTTCGCTACAACCACCATGTCGGGCTGAATCCCAGATTCCTGATAGGCGAAATAACGCCCCGTGCGGCCCAATCCGCATTGTATTTCGTCGGCCACCAGGAGCGCGCCAGAGCGTGTGGCCAGTTCCCGTGCGGCCAGCAGGAAGCCCGGCTCAAGGGGAAAGATTCCGCCTTCGCCCAGGACCGGCTCCAGAATAATTCCAGCGGTATTTTGGTTCACCGCGCGTTCGAGACCCCGCGCGTCATTCGGTTCGACGAAAGTGACCACAGGTGAGAGAGGCTCGAAAGGTTGGCGGTACTTCGGCTGCCCAGTGATAGCGAGCGACCCGAAGGTTCGCCCGTGGAAAGAGTTGTGCAGCGCGACGAGTTCGGTCTTATGATTGCCGCCATGGGCCCGCACCGCCTTGAGCGCCGCTTCCACCGCTTCTGTTCCAGAGCTCGAAAAGAACACCCGCTCCATGCCGCTCATTGCGCACAGCCGCTCCGCCAACTGACCCTGGTAAGGATGATGAAACAGATTCGAGGTGTGGAGACATAGCTGGGCCTGATCAAGCATCACCTCTATGATGCGTGGATGCGCGTGGCCCAGCGCGTTCACGCCGATGCCCGTGATGGCATCCAGATACCGCCGGCCTTCGGCGTCGAACACGAAAGAGCCTTGGCCGGACGTGATGGTCAGAGGAGCCCTGCCTGCGACGGGCAGCAAATGCTTGTCAGTTCGTGTGTCAGCGAGTGTCATGCTCCGACGATAGACGGCTGCGTCATGATATGTCTAATATTCAATACATGAGGAATCAATATGAAGATCGTATCGATCTGCGCCAACTCCGCTATTTCGTTGCGGTTGCGGAGGAGCTACATTTCGGTCGAGCCGCCGAAAGGCTGGGAATGGCGCAGCCTCCGCTGACGCAACAGATCCAGAAGCTGGAAAGGGCACTGGGATGCCGGGTGTTCTTGAGACAGCCGCGCAATACTTCGCTCACCGAAGCCGGAGTGGTTCTGCTCGATGAAGCCCGCCGGCTTTTAGACCACCTGGGAGCGGCAGTCGAGCGCACGCGTCGTGCAGGCCGCGGGGAAATGGGCCATCTTACTGTCGGGGTCCCGCCTTCGGTCATGCTTTCGGCGCTTCCGTCGGTGATTCGAACGTTCCGGAAGCGTTTCCCCGAGGTGAGCTTCACCCTGCGCGAGCTTTCCACCAGCGCGATTGCAGATGGCTTGGCGATGGGTACGCTCGACGTCGGTTTTCTGCGCGAGACAGAAGCGTCGGGGTCGCTCGCAGCCAACTTCGCGTATCGGGAAGCGTTGGTCGCGGTGTTGCCGGTTTCGCACGCTCTGGCCGCGCGGCCTCGACTCAGGCTGGGGCATTTGGCGGCCGAGCCGTTTGTGCTGTTTCCGCGGAGGCTCGGCGAGGCTTTCTACAATAAGTTGAATTCGCTCTGCGTGGAGGCCGGTTTCACACCCCGGGTGGTTCAGGAAGCCACGCAATGGCAGAGCGTGGTGACGTTCGTCGAGACCGGAATGGGAGTCTCCCTCGCCCCAGCCTGCGTGACCAAGTTCCGCTGGAACGCGGTGGTGTACCGGCCGCTCCCGGGCTTGAGCACGACGGTGACAGCATGCTGCCAGAACGGGGGAAAATCGGCCGCGGCGGAAACGTTCCTGCGTCTGGCGCGGGCTAAGATGGGCTGAAATCGCTTCCTTTGGTCGCGGCTCAGAATCGGCGTCACAGAGTCATAGCCAGTTACAGAGCCGCGACCAGAGGGGCGCGGTCAGACTAAGGACAGCCGTTCACCAAGTCTTGAAGTTTACCGTTAATGATTCCGCACAGGAACGGAGATGGCGATTTCATGCACTGGAGCTCCAGCACCTGGCCGGCAGGATCGTATTGCCATCGAATCGTGATGCCGTCCTTTGAAGCCTCGCCGGCATTTCCCGTGATCGTGACGCCGGTGCCTTGCGCGGCTTGCGTCAAGCAATCGAAGCGGCTCTGGGTGATACCTGTGAAGGTCTGGGTTTCGCACGAACTCATGGTTTCCTCGTCACTCGTCGCGATGCACCGTATCGGGCGAAAACGCGGGCATGCAGACGGCAATGTACTCCGCGCCCTCCGGCGAGCTGTAGCGGACCCACTCACCCTTGGCCGTCTCGATGGCTTGTCCGGCTCGAACATCGATCACGCCGGAAGCATGCTCCACGCGCATCCAGCCATTCAGCACCAGGGTGAACTCGTCAAACTCCGGAGTCTGTCCAGGCTCGGACCAACCCGGCGGACTGTGCATGTGCGCAATGCTGACGCCGGAGTGGCCGGAGTTGACCCAGCCAATGTACTCTTCAATGAGCTTATTTCCCGGCACAGGAATCCGCTTAGGCGCGGCAATCAGTTTAGGCATACCCCCCATTCATAACGCAAGACTCATTCGTAACGCAAAGCTTCGACCGGCGCAATTCGAGTGGCGTTGCGAGCCGGATACAGCGTCGCCAGCAAGCTGACCGCCATCGCGGTCGCGGCGATCCACAGGCCGTCGATCCAATGCGCTTCGAACGGGACATAGGAAAGCCCATAGATCTGTGCGTCCAACTGCACCCATTGATAGCGGTCCGCGAAGTAGCACAGCGTGTAGCCCACAATCAGTCCGATGCTTGTGCCGGCAGCTCCAATCAGCGCCCCCTCCAGCATGAAGATGCGCCGGATCTGCTGCACTCGCGTCCCCATGGACATCAGAATCGCGATGTCGCGGTGTTTTTCCATCACGATCATGATCAGCGCGATCAGGATATTGAGCGCGCCCACCAGTTGAATCAGGCCGATGGTCCCGATGGTAACGATGCGCTCCATTTTGAACGCGTGCAGCAGCGGGCTGTTCATGTCCTCCCAGGAAAGCGCGGTGAGCTTCGGGCCGATGATCGCGTCCGCGGCGGCGGCCACCTCGGGCGCTTTTTCGATATCATCGAGCGTCAGCTCAATATCATTTACCACGTCATCCAGGCCGAACACCGTTTGGGTGTCGCCCAGCGACATGAAGGCCCAATGGGCGTCAACGTCGAAGAATCCGGATTCGAAGGTGCCCACGACGCGCACGGGCTGCAGGCAAGGCTCGACGCCGGTCGGCGTCACGCGGCAATCCGGCACCAGAACCTTGATGCCGGATTTTCCCACCCCCGCGCCGATTTGTTCGGCCAGCTTCGACCCGAGGATGATCCCCGGCGCTTTGCCGGCGACGGGCCGCAGGCCTTCGAACGATCCCGTTTTCAAATGCTGGAGCGATGGTGGAATCGGCGCGCCTGAAGTAATTCTGATCCCCTTGACCTCAACGCCTTCGCTTGAAGCGCCGGTCATCAGCGCGGGTTCGTACAGTCCGGGAGCGGCCGACAGCACGTGCGGAAGATGCGCGAGCTTGGAGGAAATCTGTTCCCACTGATCGATTCCGCCGCTGGGCACGCGTTCCTGAATGCTGACCTCGGCCGTGGCGCTCAGCAGGTTGCGTTCCAGCGTATCGCGGAAGCCGTTGTTGATGGCCAGGGCGATCACCAACGCCATCACGCCTGCCACCACTCCGATCACAGAGATCACGGTGATAATCGAGATCACCGTTTGCTTGCGCTTGGCCTTCAGGTACCGGATGGCGATGGTGAGTTCGAACATTATTCCCTAACTGCTTCCTCTGGTCGCGGCTCTGTAAGTAACTATAAGCCTATGCGCCGAGTCTGAGCCGTGACCAAAGGGAGCGGTTTTACACTCCCGGATCCTTCAACTTCTCCGCAATCCCGATCTCACCCTCAGGCCGCAGCAGCGGAAACAGGATCACGTCGCGGATGGATTTGGAATCGGTCAGCAGCATCGCCAAACGGTCGATGCCAATGCCTTCGCCGCCGGTGGGCGGCATTCCGTAGGACATCGCTCGCAGATAATCTTCATCCATGGGCTGCGCTTCTTCGTCGCCGGCCGCGCGCAGGACGCGCTGAAGCTCGAAGCGGCGGTACTGCTCCTGCGGATCGTTCAACTCGGTGTAGGCGTTGCCCAACTCGATCCCGCCTGCGTAGATCTCAAAGCGCTCGACAAAAGACGGATCTTCGGCCTTGTTCTTCGATAGCGGCGAGACTTCCACGGGATAGTCGTAGATGATGGTCGGCTGGAACAGCGTAGGCTCGACGCGGGCCTCGAATGCCTCCATCAGAGCGCGTCCGCTCAGGGAGGGATCGCCCACCGCTTCGCGCATGGTCATCCGCCGCAGGTTGCCGAAGTCGATCTGCGAACCCTGGTAAGTGACGATCGCGGAGCCCGTTACGTCGATCGCCGTCTGCCTCAGCAGTTCCTCCGTGAAATCCATCAGGCCGTTGTAATCGGTGTAAGCCTGGTAGAACTCGAGCATGGTGAACTCAGGATTGTGGCGCACGGAGATGCCTTCGTTGCGGAAATTCCGATTGATTTCGTAGACCCGCTCCATCCCGCCGACGATCAGCCGCTTCAAATATAGCTCCGGCGCGATGCGCATGTACAAATCCATGTCCAGCGTATTGTGGTGGGTGACGAAAGGCCTCGCCGCCGCGCCGCCATAGAGCGGCTGCATCATGGGAGTTTCCACTTCGATGAATCCACGTTCTTCGAGCTGCCTTCGAATGGACGAGATCATGCGAGCGCGGGCGCGAAACACGCGCTGCGAATCCGGACTGGCGATCAGATCCAGATAGCGCTGGCGATAGCGCAACTCGACGTCTTCAATGCCGTGCCACTTTTCGGGCATCGAGAGCAGCGTTTTCGAAAGGAACATCAGCTTCTCGGCATGCACGCTGAGCTCACCCGTGCGGGTGCGGAACAAATACCCTTCCACTCCGATGATGTCGCCCAAATCGAGGAGCTCGTATAGCGAATAGTCCCGTTCCGAAACGGCGTCCTTGCGCACGTAGACTTGCAGCCGTTCCCCAGCTTGCATCAGATGCAGGAATCCGGCTTTGCCCATGCGCCGCATGGTCTGGATGCGTCCAGCGATAGACACGCGCGGCTTGTCGCCTTCCAGGGCCTCAGAAGTCGCCGCTCCATAGGCAGCCAGGATTCCTGCCGCCGTGTGCGTGAATTCAAAGCGCTGGCCATACGGACGAAAGCCCAGCGCCTGAATCTGCTGTGCGCGGCTGAGCCGCTGTTCGAACAAAGTATCTTCAAGGGACATTTATTTATTTGTCGGCGATTATCGGCGGACGATGACTTCCCTGAGGTGATCGCGGGTCAGGAAGAACTTCACCGAGTTAAAATCCTGGAACAGTTTCTCGAGGCTGCGATTGTTGAAGAACTGCGCCGGCTGTCGCCGTCCGCGCTCGGCCAGTTGAATGGTGCGGTGACCGTGAATGCGGAACGAATACGACGGCACGGTTTCCGCGCGCTCCTCGTTATGAAAGACGGCAAGCAGGCTGGAGCCGGGCCGCAGCATGGCGTGCAGTTTCCCTACCACGATCCCCAGCAAGGCTGGCGAAAGATACTCCAGGACGTCCCATACCAGAGCGCCGTCGAAAGCTTCGTCGGGAAAATCGAGAGCTGTGTGAAGAAATGTCTCGATCGATCGGGGGTTGGTTTGGTTCTCGTAAAAATCACCCTGACCGAAACAGTGGTCCAGTTGATGCAGGAAATCGTCCGAGTACAGGCGATGCCCGTAGTTGGTGATGAAACTGACGGTGCTCTGGTTCGCGCCGGCCAGGTCTAGAATCGCCATGCCGGAGCGTTCTTGCAGCGCTGAACAGAATTGATCGAGTCCGTTACTGTTGCGAGTCTCCAACACGCTCCGCGGCGAAGCCCACTACCTCTTTTTGGAGTCGCCGGCTCCGGCAGCCAGCGCGGGACCGCCCGAAGACGCCGTGGCTCCCGAAGCGGAGGCCGCAGGAGAAGACGCAGCGGGAGTGGTCGCAACGGCCTGCGGTTTGGGCTGCGGCGCGGCGGCGCGCGGAGCCTCAGCGCGCACGATATCGATATTGCCTTTGAAATACGCCCCGTCTTCGATGACGATGCGAGCCGTGCGGATGTCGCCCACCAGCTTGGCTTCCTTGCGGATATCGATCTTATCCGTGGTCTCGACGTTGCCATGGATGGTGCCGAGCACCACCAGCTCGCGAGCCTTGACGCTGGCGCGGACCTTGCCATTCGGTCCGATGGTCAGGCGATGCTCCTGGAGTTCCACCGTGCCTTCCACTTCGCCATCAATGGTAAGATCCTCGCGGCTGAAGATCTGGCCCTTGACAATCACAGACTTACCTAACACGGCCGTGCGCGCGGTTTCATGATGCGATTCGCTGCTGCGGCCTGGAAGCGTCGACATGGGGATTCCTTCCTTCGCGAGTTCGGACGGAGCCGGCGGACCGGTCACGGGCCGGGGGGTTATAAACTCTTCTTCTTTGCGGCGGTTCCAGACGGACATGGGCGCGCCTCCTTATTGAATTAGTCCCGAACTTTACTATCCTACTATGGACGCGGCCCCTGCGGTGATGCGCCATAGCCAGCACAAAGCGATCCCGGTCAGGACCAGCAGCAGTGTAGAAGGCGCAGGGGTAACAGCCGGCGTCGACGTTGATGTAGTTAACTCGACGTACTGCGAAGCTCCGCCCGCGTAGGAAGCCTGCGCCAGGATCAGTCCGTTGTTGCTGATGCTGATTCCATTGGTGACATTCCAGCCCGACGGCACGAGAGTACTCAGCAGACGAGTTCCGTTGGTCGAGTCCCAAATCCATCCGCCTGCATCGCTTTGACCGACCACTACACCCAAGCTATTGAGTGACCCAAGGCCAACGGTCGCAGTGGTGGCGCCCTTTGGCAGCGCGATAGCGACGCACCCTGCGGTCGTGCCAATAAAAGCTTGATCGACGTTGGCCGCGTTCGCGCCGAACCCCGCAACCTGGCCGGCGTCGTTCACCGCATAGCCCACGCCTGATTCCCACAGGGCCGGCAAGGGGAGCAGCGTGCTTCCCGAGGCGGTGCCGATGAACGGCAGGGGAAGCACCACGGCCGCAGGAATAGCAAACCCGGCCACTTGACCCAAATTGTTCACAGCCTCACCCCCGACGACACCTCCTCCCGGAGGCGTGGGGATTAGCACGCTTCCTGAAGGGGTCCCGATGAATGCTTGGGGCTCAGGGAAGGTGATACTGCCCGCCACTTGGGCGGAGTCGTTTATACCGTTCCCGGCGGCGTAAACCGCAGAGACTGGAATTACAGCGCTGCCGGCCGGGGTACCGATAAATGCTCGGGCGTTGGATCCGACGATGTTCCCCGCCACCTGACCAGATGCGTTTATCGCCACTCCTTGCGAGGTGATCCAGGCGTCGGAAGGCAACGGAATCAGGGTGCTTCCTGAAGGGCTACCGACGAACGCCTGAGTAGCGCCTCCGATAGTTCCGTACCCCGCCACCTGACCGGAATTGTTGATCCCGCTCATCATGACGCCTGTGAACCCGCTTGGAGGAGGGATCACGACCACCGTATAGGTCGCCGCGAAGCTCGTCGAAATAAGTGAGAGCGTCAAGGCCGTCCGAAACATTAACGCTAGATTATCACCCTTCGCGCTGATATTTCGCCAAAATGGATTCGCGTATACTCAAAAGAAATGCCAGCGGCCGGACCCAGACCGATCGTCCCGTTCTGCATCGCCTTCCTGCTATTCGCGGCGTTAATCCCAGCCGCCTGCCTGCCTCTTCTGATTTTCATCCCGTTGGGATTTTCCTTCGCCGCTGACACCAGCGTTCCGTTGGACCTCGCGACCAACCTTCGCCAGCCTCGGAGCTTTTTTCTTCCTCCATCCCGCTCACCGCGCCCGCCTCCAGCCGGGTAATCCATCGAAATCATATTCGGGATTCCCGCGCGCTGACCCGCGTGTCGGCCGCATTGGAGGCATCGTGCCGATCATGAAGAAGCTGCGAAAGGTATTGCGGCTAGGAGCGTTTTGGTTCGCGCTGGTTGGGGCGCCGATGAGCCCTCAGGAAATTGAGGAATTGCTGTACCAGCTCAATGTCCCGAAGGTTGCTCACGTCCTGCGGCAGGAGTCCGCGGAAGGAGAAAGATAGCGGCGATCGGCCGAAAGCCGCCCTATAAAGAAGTTCGAGCCTTTCTCCGATCATTGCCTTGAGAAGCCAAGACCAAATGATTGTAGCCGCGCCTGGAAAGGCACTCGATCCCACGCCCCAGGTTGCCCGGGCGTCGAACGCATGGCGGCTGCTGCTGGTCAGCTCGGCTGCTCTCTATCTCGAAATCATCCTGATCCGCTGGATCGGAACTGAGGTGCGGATCTTTGCGTTCTTTCAGAACCTCTCGCTGATCGCCTGCTTCCTGGGCTTCGGAGTAGGGTGCTTCAATACCAAGCAGCGGGGAAGCCTGCTCCCGTCCCTAGTCGCCGTCACCGGGCTGGTTGTGCTGGTAAACCTTCCGTTTGAGGCGTGGCGCATCGTCCTGACAACCATGTCTTCGGCGCTGTCTTTCTCGCCGGACGCGGCGCTCTGGGGCGCAGATCTCAAGCTGACTGGCTCGGAGTTCTGGACGCTGACAGCCTTCTCCGCGCTGATGCTCACTCTGTTCCTGCTGCTGCTGGTGATCGCGATGGCGCCTCTAGGCCGATGGGTCGGCTACTACCTGGAGAGCGCATCGGACACGGTCTCCGCATACTCAGTGAACTTGGCGGGAAGCCTGGTTGGAATGTGGCTCCTCGCGATCCTCGCCCTGCTTTGGCTGCCTCCGGCATACTGGTTCGCGATGGCGTTCGTCCTCATCCTGGTTGCCCAGCCCATCACCTGGCGAGGGAGCATTGGGGGCGCGGTTCTCCTGCTGATTACAATGTTCGCGCTCAGGCCCACAGGCGGGAAAGCCGTCTACTGGTCTCCGTATCAAAAACTCGAAGTCACTGATGTCGGCGACGGACAATACCAGATCGACGTGAATAACACGGGTTACATGTCGATCGCCAATGCCACGCCGGAGTTCTTGGCCCGCCGTCCGGATATCGCCCAACAGGTCCAAAACAGCTCCTACGACAGTCCGTTCCGGTTTGCGGAAAGCAACGCACGAGTGCTTGTGATCGGCGCAGGCGCAGGCAACGACGCGGCCGCCGCGCTTCGTCATGGAGCCGCGTATGTGGATGCCGTCGAGATCGATCCGCTGATCTATTCCATCGGCAAGCGTCTGCATCCTGAAAATCCCTATGGATCGCCGAAGGTCCACGTCACGATCAATGACGCCCGCAACTTTCTACGGCAGGATCACGAGAAATACGACGTTATCGTATTTGGATTGTTGGATTCGCACACAGGGTTTTCGGGCTACAGCAACGTGCGCGTGGATAACTATGTGTACACAGAGGAGTCCTTTCAGAACGCCCGGCGATTGCTGAAGCCGGACGGCATTCTGGCGCTGAAGTTTGAGGTGAGGGAGCCGTGGACGTGGATGGGACAGCGTTTCTACGCCATGCTCGAAAATATATTCGGACGCGCTCCGGTCACCTATTATGTAAATCATGCTGGAATTCATGGCGGCTTGTTCGATGGAACCGTGTTTTTGGAATCGAATTCTCAGCGCTTATGGGATAAGGCCAACGAACCCCAGATGGCAGAGCTCGTGCGAACCCATCCCACGGCGTTCCCGCTGACAGCCCAAGGCGCGCCGCCGACCACCACGGATGACTGGCCATATGTGTACCACGAGAGCCACTCCATTCCGCATACGTACCTCACGGTTTCAGGTGTTCTGCTGCTGATGACGTTCCTGATGGTCCGCCCGTATTTCAAGCCCACTCAGGACAGTACCTGGGAGTTTTTCCTGCTGGGCGCGGGCTTTCTGCTGATGGAGACGCAGTTGGTGAGCCGCCTGGCGCTCTACTTCGGGACCACTTGGCTGGTGAATTCCATCGCATTGAGCGGCATTCTGACTGTTTTACTTGCGTCGAATTTCTACGTAAAGTTCCGTTCTCCACGCAATTTGAGCATCTATTATGTTTTGCTGTGCGCTGCGCTGGTGACGAATTATTTCGTCCCCTGGGCAAAAGTGCCCGGGTCCGCAACCGGGGTCGGCATTCTGCTGTGTATCGCCAACTGCGTTCCCGTCTTCTTCGCAGGAATCATCTTCACCGAGAGCTTCCGCCGCCGCGGCGGCAGCAGCGGCGTCTTCGGCGCCAACATGCTTGGCGCGGTTGCGGGAGGCTTGTCGCAGAATCTCTCTTTCATCCTCGGGATGAAAGCTCTGCTGATCCTCGCAGCCTTGATTTACGGCGGCGCCGCACTTCTGCATTTCACGAAAGGAAGTCGAACTCTGGAGTACGGCAGGTCGGCTTGATGCGATCTTTGGGCGTATTTTTGACGACTCTCTTAATCTGAGCCGCTCAACTCACGAAGTCGCTTTGTCGTCGGATGCTCTCGCCAAGGCCGGAACATGAAGACCGGCAGGAACAAGATCATAGCGCCAAAGCCAGTATCTTCATCAAAAAAGATTTTGATCGATCGCGGGTGCTCGAAGCGAGATTCGGAGACACGGCGAATCCGTCTAAACGGTACGCGAACTTCCCTGACGTAGTTAGATACGATCAGATCGCCGCCATTCATAGAGACCCTCTTGAGCGGAATGAAGTAGCGCCAGACGGCGGCTCCAATAAGTCCCAGGCCCAGCACCTCCCACTTGTCCTCGGGTAGAGGAGGGGTTCCGCCAGGACCGCCGAAGGCGGACGAAAATAGCCCAAATGTGGCCACTCCGAAAAAAGATATCCACATTGCAGGAAGGATGATCTTGTAAAAGATCGTCATTTTTGACGAGATGATCCGGGTCTTGTGTTGCTCTTTCACGCGAACAATCAGGTTAGCGCAAGGCGGCCCACCTACGCGGCGATTGCGATGGTCTGCATTGGGGGCGTCGCGCTCCCGTCGGGCCTCAATCAGTTTCCGGGCGACGTCGCGAGCAATATCGAGCGCCGTGGCAGCGGTCCGCCCCCGGGGCCAAGAGGCCGGGAAGCTCATCCGAGGTCGCAAGAAAAAGCCTTCAGGCAAAGCCTCGCCCATTACCGCTGCGGCTTCCTGACGGTAAATCGGCCATCGCCATGTTCCACTACCTCCAGACCCTTGGAGCGGAAAAACTGAATCTGATTCTCTCTGCTGAAAGCCTTCATTGGATCCTCTTCCGGAGCCGCGCTTATCGATGTGCCCTCCGGCAGCTTCGATCGCTTTAAAATCCCCGTGATTTCGCCCCAGCCGTTGGTTTGCGCATAGCTGCGTTTAATGTAGGGGCGGCCGCCATCTGCCGGATGAAAAGGAGTCTCCAGAAACCTGCGTTCATTCGGATGAAGCTCCCGGGCAGTCCCATCGGCGTTTACGTGTACGTATGGGTAAATGTCAGTGCTTGAATACTTCCCTTCCCGGACGATCTCCGAAAGCTGTGGACCAAGCCTTTTTCTTCGACGCCGCAAGATCCAAACTACTGCGGCGACAGCCAGAATGAGGATCGAGAGTCCCACTCAATCCTACAATCGGCACTTTTTCGCGCCTTACGCGAGCGTCCGCTTGTGCCCGTAGCAGAAATAAATCACCAGGCCAACCGCCAGCCACACGAAGAATCGAATCCAGGTCTCCAGCGGCAGGCTCAGCATCAGCACCAGGCAGCAGACGATCGAAATTCCAGGGAGCAGAGGCACCCACGGAACCCGGAAGCTGCGCGGACGGTCCGGATTGGTGCGGCGCAGAATAATCACTCCCATCGAAACGATGATGAACGCGAACAACGTCCCGATATTCGTCAGATCGCCAAACGTGCCGATATCCCAGATTCCCGCCGGAATGCCCACCGCGAATCCCGCGACCCAGGTGCTCAGATCCGGGGTTTGATACCGCGGATGGACTCTGGCAAATAGTGGCGGAAGTAAGCGGTCGCGCGACATTGCGAACCAGATTCGCGCCTGTCCGTATTGGCCCACCAGCAAGGAACTGGTCATGCCCAGCAGAGCCCCCACGGTCACGATAAAACGAATCCGGTTGTAGCCCAAAGCCTTCAAAGCGTTGGCCACCGGAGCATCGTTGTTCAACGTGTCCCAATGGGCGATGCCGGTCAGCACCAGGGAGACCCCGGCATACAGAATCGCGCACGCCGCCAAGGTCAGCAGAATCCCGCGAGGCATGTCGCGCTGCGGCTGGCGGCATTCCTCGGCGGCAGTGGAGACGGCGTCGAAGCCGATATAGGTGAAGAACACGATGGCGCCGCCGGTCAGCACGCTGGAAAGGCCATTGGGCATGAAGGGATGCCAGTTTGCGGTGTTCACGGCCCGCATAGCGCCGAAGATGAAGATCAGGATCGCCGCGATTTTGATCAGCACCATTGTGTTGTTGGCTCCGGCGCTTTCCTTCGCGCCGCGCACCAGAACCCAGGTCAACAGCATCATCAACACAAATGTTGGAATGTTGAAGATGGCTCCGGTGCGTTTGCCTTCGACGAACACGGGATTGGAAAAAGCGGCGGGAAAATGGAAACCGAACGCGTTATCCAGCAGGTCGTTGAGGTAGGCTCCGAACCCCACCGCCACCGCCATGTTGGCCACCGCGTATTCCAGAATCAAATCCCAGCCGATCATCCACGCGAAGATTTCCCCAAGCGTCGCATACGCGTAAGTATACGCGCTGCCCGCTACCGGAATCATGGAGGCGAGCTCGGCATAGCACAGCGCCGCGAATCCGCAGGCGATCGCCACCAACACGAAGGAAAGTGAGATCGCAGGCCCCGCGCCCGGGCGGCCGGTCAGCCCCAACGCATCCCGGCCGTGCAGCATCAGGTCCAGCACCGGAGCCTTTAGAACGCTCTTAAAATCAAATTTAAGTCCCGCCGCGGCGGTGCCGGTCAGCGTGAAAATTCCAGCGCCGATCACCGAGCCGATGCCGAACGCTACCAAGCTTCCCAGCCCGAGTGTGCGGCGCAGGCGCGCCGAAGGGTCCGCACTGGTGGCGATCAGGTCGTCGATACTTTTAGTACGGAAGAGGTTCTTAGTACCGACCGAAGACATGAGCGGGCTCTTATGTTTTCCGTGCGGCTTCAGCCCCCTGGCTTAACGCTTACGAGTGCCCTTGGCCATTTTCGCCACCTTGCGCTTCTGCGAACCCCGCGCCACATCGGCGGCGCGCGGCCCAATTGCCGGAGCGGCCTTGCGCGCCGCGCGTTTCTTGCTCTTACGTTCTGCTTTGTCTTTAATATGCTTTGTGTTCATTCGATCTTGATCCCTGCGTATTTCGCAACCAGTTTCTTTAACCCGTATCCGGGGAAACTTACTGTTACCTTGGCGTCTTCGCCCGAGCCTTCCAACTGCACAATCGTGCCGCGGCCGTACTTCACGTGTTCAATCGTCGATCCCAATCCCGTTTTCTTCCGTGGCATCACCAACGGCTTCGATGCCACCGCCGGCTTGGGAGCCGCCGCTGGTCCCACTGGCGGAGCCGGCGGTGAGGCTGGAGGCCCGCCGCCCCCAGCGAAGAACTGGCGGATGTTCTCGACCGAGTTATAAGTCTTTCCAGTATAGAGGTTCTTTCGGGCGGTTTCCCGAACTATGCGCTGCTCGGCGTATAAATCCACCTGCCCGCTCTGCCCGCGAGCCTTTTCGATCAGCGCCGGCGGGACTTCCTGAAGAAATCGCGAACGGATGGAAGCCTCGGGCTGGCCGCCTCCAAAACGCCTCCGGTAGCGAGCCCAGCTCAGATGCAGGCGCTTTTCTGCGCGCGTCATGCCCACGTAGCACAACCGCCGTTCCTCCTCCATCCCCGAGATGCTATCTAACGACCGGCTATGCGGGAATAGGCCCTCTTCCAGACCGGCGATAAATACCAGAGGAAACTCCAACCCCTTGGCGTTGTGCATCGTCAATAAGGAAACCGGAGCGCGCTCATCCACCGAATCGGCATCGGCGACCAGCGCCGCGTGATCCAGAAAATCGCGGATGGTCTCGCCCCGCTCCGAGGCATCCACAGCCGCGTTCAGCAGTTCGTCCAGATTGCCCAGCCGTCCCTGCGCCTCCTGCGTGCCTTCTTCCTCAAGCACTTTGCGATAGCCCGTCTTCTCGACCACCGCCCGCAGCGTCTCCGCAATCGTTCGCGACTCGATGCCGCCGGAAAGTTCTTCCATCATGCGATGAAACCCGCTCAGCGCAGCCTCGGCGCGAGTGGGGAACGCCCGTTCTTCCAGCATTCGCTCCAGCGCGATCCAGAACGGAAGCTTGTGCGTCTGCGCGTATTGTTCGATCTGCTCAATTGTGGTGCGGCCGATGCCGCGAGCCGGCGTATTGATCACGCGCAGCAAGCTGATCGAATCCTGGGGACTCACCAGCGCCTTCAGATACGCGATGATGTCCTTCACCTCCGCGCGTTGGTAGAAGCTGAGGCCCCCGACCACGATGTATTTGCGGCCGTAGCGCCGCAGCGCTTCTTCAATTTGCCGGGATTGCGCGTTGGTGCGATACAGCACGGCCACGCGATCCTTAGGATTGCGGCTCAGGTACGTTTCAATCGTGTCTGCGATCCACAGGGCTTCGTTTTCCGAGTCCGGAGCCTCATACAAAGTGACCTTGTCGCCCGCTCCGGAATCGGTCCACAGCCACTTGCCGATGCGCTCAGTATTGTTTGCGACCACGGCGCTCGCGGCTTCGAGGATATTCTTGGTCGAGCGGTAGTTCTGCTCCAGGCGGATGGTGTGCGCGCCCGGAAAGTCGCGCTCAAAATCCAGGATGTTGCGAATGTTGGCTCCGCGCCAGCCGTAAATGGACTGATCCTCGTCGCCCACCACCGCCACGTTGCCGCGCTCCTTCGTCAAGAGCCGCATCAGCTCATATTGGCTGCGGTTGGTGTCCTGATACTCGTCCACCATCAGGAATTCGTAGCGCCGGTTGAGCTTTTCGCGAGTCACCTGGTCATGCGCCAGCAGGCGGACGGCTTCAAGCAGCAGGTCGTCGAAATCCAGAGCATTCGATTCCAGCAGCCGGTTCTGGTACCTTTCATAGATAACCGCCAGCTTTTCGGAAATGGGATCGGTGGCTGCGCGAGCCACATCCTCTGGAGCCTCTTTATGGCTCTTGGCATGGCTGATGCGGGACAGCGCGGCCCTGTAGGCCAGGAATTTTTCATCCAAACCCAGCTGTTTGTAGACCGACCTTAGGATCGAAAGCTGATCCTCATCGTCATAGATCGAGAAGAGGGGGGTGAAGCCGCGGCGGACCTCCGCCAGCGGTGCACCCTCGCGTCGCAGGAGGCGCACACAAAAAGAATGGAAAGTCGCCACCGCCGGCAAGGAATCGTCCCCCGCGACATTTCCCGTGATCAGGTTCCGCACCCGCTCCCGCATCTCGCCGGACGCCTTGTTGGTGAACGTCACGGCCAGGATCGCCCAGCCCGGGACGCGATGGGCGGCCATCAAATGCGCCATCCGGTGGGTAATTACCCTGGTTTTGCCGCTTCCGGCCCCGGCCAGGACCAGCAAGGGGCCTTCGACGTGCGCAACGGCTTCCTTTTGGCGAGGATTGAGGCCTTCTAGGAAATCCATTGGAAAGACACATTTTAGCACGTTCGATCCCTCCCGGGCGACAGATAAGCGCCGCTAATACTACTGCTTCCGGAAGCTATTCAGCTGTTGTAACCTAACAGAGTGCCGATGCGCCTTTTCGTTTGGACAGAAAAGGATTTGACTGCTCCCGGCCACTCTTGTGGTGGCCATGCTCGTTGAGTTCGAACTGATAGAACGGGCTCGGGGTGGCGACGATGGCGCGTTCAGCCAGGTGGTGCAAGCTTATAGGAAGCGCATCCTGGGGACCATCGCAAGGTTGATCGGACGTCCGGAAGATGTTGAGGACGTTGGGCAAGAAGTATTTCTGCGGCTTTATTATTCGTTGGAGCAGTTGCGGACCGCTGAGGTTTTTGAGCCTTGGCTGTACCGTTTGACCGTGAATGCCGCATATGACTATCTGAGGCGGCAGAAGCGCCGGCAGGAAAGCCGGATGTCGGATTTGAGTGAGCAGCAGGTCATGATGGCCGACGCTGCGGCCGGCGGGAAACAGAACGCCGAAGAACAGCGGCGCGGCAAGGTTCGTGAGCAGGTGGAAGCCCTGCTGGAGCAGGTTTCCGAAGAAGATCGGATTCTGCTGACGTTGAAGGAAGTGGAAGGGCTCTCGCTCAAAGAACTCGAGAAGATTTATCGGGTGAACGAGAACGCCCTGAAGGTCAGGCTTTTTCGTGCCCGGCAGCGGGTTTTGAAGGCGTATGGCGCTGGCGAAGGTAAGGATACGGCCTGACACGTATACAGGCCGGATGGCATGGTATTTGCCGGTCGAAGGGGTGTAGAATGGAGCGCAGGATGGATCGCGAAATGGACGAGAATATCAGCGGGACCCACGTCGGAGCGAAGCTGGACGCGCTGTTCGCAGAGTATCAGAGCGCCTTCCCGGACATAGACGGCGGCGTGAACTTCATGCCCAACCTGTGGCAGAAGATCGAAGCTCGGCGGAACGAGAACGTCTCGGTGTTCCGGCGCTTGGCACAGGTCTGCGTCCTTGCGACTGCCGCGCTTACTCTGGCGATGGCAATTCTGATCCCGCGCATTCAAACCGAACCGGTCTATACGGCCACGTACGTGGATGTTCTTGATGCAGCGCACTCCGTGGACTCGGCCCAATTGATGGATAGCGGAGATACGCAATGAAGTTGTCCCGGGCCACGATTGTACTTTACGTGGGCCTCATTTTCGTAAGCGGCACCGTACTGGGTTTTTTTGCAAATCGCCTGTATAGCGCCTCGACGGTGAGCGCCCGGCAGACTGCTGCGGCGACAAAGAATCCTCCCACTCCCGAGGAGTTCCGGAAGTGGCTCACGGGCTATTATCAGAAGCGCCTGGAGTTGACACCCGACCAGGTTCAGAAGATGAACCTGATTCTGGATGAGTCGCAAGCCCAGGTAAAGGCGGTCCATGCCGAGATGGATCCGCAGTTAGATGCCGTTCACGCCAATCAAATCACGCGCATGAATCTCATGCTGACGCCCGCGCAACAGACCGAATACGAGAAAATGCGCAAGGAGCGGCAGGAGAAGGAAAAAGAGAAGCAGGGCCAAAGACGTGGCCCGCGTCCCGGCGGCGGTCCCGGATTCTAAGACTAAACAACAGCCCCGCAAAAGGAGCCTGGGGCGGGAGCTGTTGCCTTGGAATTGAGTGATGGGTCCTTTAGCTCCTAAGCTTTCACGAGCGGCTGCTTCTTAGCGGCCACTTTAGCGGCTTCTGTTTCCTTCGCTTTTTGATACTTCTTGGTGAAGCGGTCCACGCGACCTTCCGTATCCATCAACTTCTGTTTACCCGTGAAGAACGGGTGGC
Organism: Bryobacteraceae bacterium; assembly: GCA_036489835.1. Classification (GTDB taxonomy): domain Bacteria; phylum Acidobacteriota; class Terriglobia; order Bryobacterales; family Bryobacteraceae; genus Palsa-187. Next base: position 70,679 of record DASXEY010000040.1, read on the forward strand.
AGCTGGAGCAGATTTCCACGCGGATGTCGCCTTTGTGCGCGGAGCGCGTTCGAAACACGTGTCCACAGGCGCAAGTGACGTTTACTTCTTCGTAGGCTGGGTGAATTCCGGCTTTCATGGTTGGGAACCTCAGTGAGGGAAATCTCAGTATATCATAAGACCAAAAGCCCCACCCCCTGATCGGGAGTGGGGCCTTGGTTGCTTTTTTATCACGACACAGCGCTAGCGCGCCATGCCCTTTATCGTTCCTCTAGCTTCGCGTGAGGAGCCGTTCCACTGGAGCAGCGGTCTCGTCACTGAAACGATACCTGAACGTAGGAGCGGTCGATCTAAGAGTCGGCCACCTCACGCGTTGATTGAGTCCCGTTTAAATTGCTTCTACTACCAGATGACATTAGACTGGACCACCTCCTTTCTCAGTGATAACTTCATCCTAAAGCTCAGACACAAAGCTGTCAAGATGTTTCGATATCAAGCCCTCAGGGTAGTCCGCATGAGACGATGGTTCCGTCATGCCGACATGCTGTGCGGACTTCGAAGAGCATCTCAATCGCGACATCGAAAAATCCGGAGTGAGATTCGATTCCACCGCAAGGAACCACCCCATTACGGTCCGCCGAGGCCATTCACGCTTCTGTTTCATGCTGCTGCTGGTAGTCGTTACGGCTTCTGCCCTTGGTGCGGCCATACCTAAACTCGCTGGCTATTCCTCCACCCAATCGAACGAACGAGTGACCGCCTTTTTCCACATCCCGTAGAGCCGCTGTCGCTCGGCCGAATCCAAACGGGGATTCCAGCTCCGATTTTGCTGCCAAGTGGCTCGGAGCTCGTCGATGTCGCGAAAGAATCCGGTCGCGAGGCCGGCGGCATAGGCCGCGCCTAGCGCAGTAGTTTCCTGGATCACCGGCCGCACCACCGGACGATCGAGAATATCGGCCTGAAACTGCATCAGCAGATCATTGCCCACCATGCCGCCATCGACACGCAGAACGTCCAGCCGAATGCCGGCGTCGCGCTCCATCGCCTCCACCACCTCGCGAGTTTGATACGCCGTTGCTTCGAGAGCCGCCCGCGCAAGATGCCCCTTATTGGCATAGCGCGTCAGTCCGGCGATGACGCCTCGCGCCGAATCTTTCCAGTACGGCGCATACAGTCCCGAAAACGCAGGAACAAAATAAACCCCGCCATTATCCGTCACCGAGCGCGCCAGCGACTCGATCTCAGAGCTGGATTGAATCAAGCCCAGGTTGTCGCGAAGCCACTGCACCAGGGCTCCGGCGATGGCCACGCTGCCTTCCAAAGCATACTGGGCCGAGGCATCGCCCAGCTTGTACGCGATGGTAGTCAACAGCCCGGAGTGCGATGGCACCGCCTGCTCACCGGTATTCATCAGCAGAAAACATCCGGTGCCATACGTGTTTTTTGCTTCGCCCGGCTGGAAACAGGTTTGCCCCATCAGGGCAGCCTGCTGATCGCCGAGAATTCCCGCCACGGGAACTCCGGAAAGTTCCGGCAGGCGCGTCGTCCCGAACATTTCGCTGCTGGACCGGATGCGCGGAAGCATCGCTTCGGGGATATCGAACGCCGCCAGAATTTCGCGATCCCAATCGAGCGTCGCCAGGTTCATCAACTGCGTGCGGCTGGCATTGGTGACGTCGGTCACATGGACACCTCCGTCCGGACCGCCTGTCAGGTGCCACGCCAGAAACGTGTCCACGTTGCCGAAGACAACCTCGCCGGCTTCGGCGCGTGGGCGGACGCCTGGGACATGGTTCAGAATCCAGCGGATCTTGAGGCTACTGAAGTAAGTGCTCAGCGGCAGCCCGGTCCGGGCGCGGAAGCGGTCGAGCCCCCCGGTCTTGGCGAACTCTGCGGCGTCCGCGGCGACGCGCGCATCCTGCCACACGATCGCATTGGTGACGGGAACTCCGGTCTGGCGATTCCACACGATGGTGGTCTCGCGCTGGTTCGTGATGCCGATGGCGGCCAGATCGGAGGCGTGCAAACCGCGCTGCGCCATGGCCTGCGCGATAACAGCTTGAGTGCGGCGCCAGATTTCCTCCGGGTCATGCTCGACCCAGCCGGGATGCGGGTAAATCTGCTCGTGTTCCTGCTGATCGATCGAAACAATACGTCCGGAGCGGTCAAAGACAATGAACCGGGTGCTGGTAGTGCCTTGATCGATGGCGCCGATGTAGCTGGACATGAAACCCCTGGGGTATTCTATCGCGTGCCAGCCTCATCGCCCTTTCTTGCGGCGTTTGAAGAAAAGATTGCGCCCCTTCTGCGGGATTCCTACAAGGCCGAAAAAAAGCACGAGCAGGGCGACCAGCGTCGCCACGGAGCCGATCACAAGGTAATCGGAATCCTTCAAGGGCGCGGGCATGAATCGGATCATGATCGCGGAGACTGCCGCGAACACGAAAATCACGCCGACCGCCAGCGCCAGCTTCTGCCCCATCAGTCGTACTTCTCGTAGAAAATCTGTCTGCGGTCGAAGCCCGCGGCTTTCAAACGGCTCCGCACATCGTCCACCATCAGCTTGAGCCCGCACAGATACACGTCCACATCGTGCCTGTCGTCCAGCGCTTCATCGAGATGCGTCTGCACGTGACCGCTCCGTCCGCTCCAGGAAGGCTCAGGCCGGCTTAGCGTGGGCCAGAAACGAAAATTGGGATATTGGCGCGCGAGTTCCTCGAATTCGGCTCGATAGATAAGGTGAGACTCGTGGCGTACCCCGAACAGCAGAGTGAATTGCGGCGACGACGCACTCAAGTGCGCCTTCAGCATGGACCGGAACGGAGCGATGCCGGTGCCTGTGGCGATGAACAACGAATCCCGCGGCGGCTGGCGCAGAACGAACATGCCCAAAGGCGGACGCATCTGCACCGTGTCGCCTGGCTTCATGCGGAAGAGGTGGTGCGAAAACAGGCCATCGGGCGCGACGTTCAAGCACAGCTCAAATCGATTGGCGGAGCGCACGCTCCCGGGAGCCGACGCCAGCGAATAGGCACGCGTAATCTGTTTCGCGCCGATCTCTGCGGTGAAGGAAACGAACTGCCCCGGAATGAAATCGAAGCCTGCGCCATTCTCAGCTTCAAAGACGAAGTGGCCCAGGCCAGGCGCGATTTCGACGTACTCGATCAGCTTGGCTTGCATACGGAGTCGGAGGTCCGCACAGGGCCAGATCGGCCCTCGGGCTTGACGGATACGGGCGGTAGTCCGGCGGAGGCATGCTCCGTTGTGCGGCATTGATCCATCGAACCACGGGCCCGGTCCAGGAGCGCAGCCACCATCGCGGGGTGTCCATCGAGAGGCGGGGTGACCTCAATCTCCAAGCCTGGGTGGTCGCGGCGAGCCTCACCAACCAGCTTCGGAAGATCGCGCTGGAGGTGCAGGCCCAGCGTCAGAAAGTAGGGAATCACCACGACGTGAGATATGCCTCGCGCGGCCAGATCGCCCGCAGCTGAAGACAGATCGGGCCGGCCGCCTTCAAGGAACGCGGCCACAACGTGCTCATATCCTCCGGCCTTCGCCAGATCGCGGGCAACCGAGCGCACCGCGTCGTTGGCGGATTCCACACTGGAACCATGCGCGAACACGATGTATCCGGCGTGGGTCACAAACTCACCGCCGAGTTCTCCACAGGGTCCGCCGGAAAGTGCGAATTCAGAAAATCGTAAAACGCACGGCCCCGCCGGCGCCCGTTGGCATATTGAAACTGGATGCGTTCCAGAAACACTAGAACGCACAGAATATCGGCGTCGCGCACCGAAGCCAGGCCCGATTCTTCCGCCTCCTCCTTGCGCAGTTTGTCCACTGAACTCTTAAGCGCATCCTGCAAAGCAGCGGCGTAAGGATTGCTGGGGCGGGTTTCGTAAATCAGGCCGGATTCAAGCGTGCGATACGTACGAATCAGCGCATCCAGAGCCTCGCGTGCATCCTGGTCCACGGCCTTTTCCTTCTCCATGGCGCGCGCCAGTGCCTCCGAGATCCATACCACCACCAGTTCCTTTTCCCGCAGAAAGTCTTCGCTAACTTGGATGTCCAGATTGGGAATGGCATCCTCGGCAGGCGGAACTGGATGCTCCCGCAAACGCGCCTCTTGCAGGTATTCGCAGGCCGAGGGGCAGTCGATCGTATTCTCGCGCTCAGTTCCGCAGCAGGAAGGGCAGATGTCGGCCGCAACCCCGGGGCAGTGCCGGCGCGCGCGCTTCTTTTCACACAGCTTGCAGGGAGCGTTCACCGGAGGATAACTCTATCGTATCATCGGTGCATGCGGCGGACGGATGTTTACTTGAAAGTGGAACTGGTGTTGGATGAGAAGGAGACTGCGGAGCGGGTCGCGGCCGAGATTTGCCGCCAGGTACGGAAGCTGCACGGAGTCCGGCAGGCGGAAGTATCGAGTATTGTGGACCGCGAGTAACCGGCATCACGTTTGTGCGATCATTTTCCTTGTAGGGAGAATTAAACATATGCGACAGAAATTGTTGTATGCTCTTGTGCTGGGCGCTGGCCTCGCGCATGCCGGATCGGATGCGGCGGATCGTCTGGCCGCTTCCGCACAGACTTTTAAAGAAGTGATGGACACTCCGGACAAGTCTATCCCGCGGGGTCTGTTGAACAGGGCGCAATGCATTGTGATCGTTCCCGGCCTGAAGAAGGGCGCCTTCGTCTTCGGCGCGAAGTACGGCAAGGGATTTCTCTCCTGCCGCAATAAGAGCGGCGTCGGCTGGTCCGCGCCGGGCGGGATCCGGATAGAAGGCGGCAGCTTTGGATTTCAGATCGGCGGCGAGGAAACCGACGCGTTCCTGCTGGTGATGAATCCGAAGGGCGAGGATCGTCTGCTATCCACCAAGTTCACCCTGGGCGCGGACGCTGTGGCTGCGGCGGGTCCGGTGGGACGCTCCACCCAAGCCGAGACCGACGCAGCGCTGACCGCGGAGATTCTCACATGGTCGCGTTCGCGAGGGCTGTTCGCGGGCATCTCCTTGAATGGAGCCACTCTGCGCCCGGACGAGGACTGGAACAAAGAGATGTACGGGAAGCCGCTGAAGAATCGGGACATCGTCACCGGCGGCATCGCTCCGCCAGCGGCGGCTGCCGAGCTCATGGCCGAGCTGAATAAATATTCCAGCCGCAAGTGATGGCATAAAGTAGAGCATGGACGATTCTGACGTCTCCGCGCGTATGCGCGAGGATTGGAACGCGCGCGCCCGGGAAGACGCCGGCTATTATGTCGCGTTCGGGCGCCGCGATCAGGAAGACGCCGAATTCTTCGCCACCGCGGCCGAGGTGATCAAAGGCCTGGAGTGGGAACTGCGCCGCGTTCCCCTCGCCGAGCGAGGCGACTGGAAGGCTTTGGAGATCGGCTGCGGGCCCGGCCGGCTGATGCGTCCGATGAGCCGGAACTTCGTCGAAATTCATGGCGTGGATGTTTCCGATGAAATGGTCGCGCTGGCGCGTGAGAAACTGCGCGACCTGCCGAATGCCCATCCGCACGTCACCGACGGCGCAAGCCTCGCCCAATTCCCCAACGATTCTTTTTCATTCGTTTATTCTTACGCCGTATTCCAGCACATCCCCAGCCGCGATCTTATCTTCCAATATTGGCGAGAGATCCGCCGCGTCTTGAAAACCGGCGGGCTGGCGCGGCTGCAGATTAACGGACTACCCGGGGGCAGCGGCGAATCTTACGACACCTGGTCCGGCGCCCGCTTTTCCTCTAGCGAGATTCTGGAGTTTACACAGTTCCACGATTTTCAGGTCCTGAGTCTTGAAGGTGTCTCCACGCAATACATGTGGACCACATGGCGGAAGCGCCCAGCGGGCTGGCATGCGGAGCAGGAATCCCGCGTGGAGCAGTCCTCCGTCAACATGCGCATCCGCCGCATCACCAACGCCGAAAGCTCGGAGCCGGTGGCGCCCTGCCGCGGCCGCTTCGCTTCCATTTCCATCTGGGTCGAGAATCTTCCAGCCGACGCGGGCCTACACGATCTGCGCGTGGTGGTGGGCGATTCGTTCGGAACCATCACCTACATCGGGCCGCCGGACAGCGCCGGATTGCAGCAAATGGCGGTGCTTCTTCCAGAATTGGAGGCCACCGGGTTACTGCCGGTGGAGATCCAGAGGCTGGGGCGGCCGATCTCTCCACCGGCCACGCTCCGCATCATTCCTCCGGGCCCGTCGGTACCGCGAGTGCGCTCGATTACGGACGGCATAAACCTGGTGTCGGAAAATCGGATCGAGACGCGCCAGGCGAAGATGGTGCTGGAGGAGATCGCGCGTCCGCATGAAATCGAAGCTGCGGTTGGCGGTCATCCCGTGGTCGACCTGGAGTTTTTCTGCATCGACCCGCGGCCCCAGCGTTTCGAAGTCAACTTCCGGCTGCCGGATGAGGTCGGCCCAGGGCGTCATCCTTTGGAAGTGCGCATCGGACGGCGCAAGCTCGCGCCGGTGATGCTGGAAGTTGTGTTCTAGCGTCACAGGGCCGAAGGCTCCGTTGTGAGGCAAAATGACCAATGCTCCGCTCCAAAAAAGCGAAAGCCGCAATCGGCATCGATTTCGGTACAACGAACAGTACGCTGGCGCGAATCAATGCCGCCGGCGATGTCGAGCTGGCCACCTTTCCTTTCGACGGTGCACTGACCGACGCCTACCGCTCTCTCCTCTACTTGGAACAAGCGAAGGAAAACACCAAGTCTGTCGTCAAGTCATGGACCGGACCGGAAGGCATCGAGCGCTATCTGGCCGCGGAGGCAAAGGGACGATTGATCCAGTCCCTCAAGTCCTTCCTCAGCAGCCGGCTTCTTGAAAGCACCGAGGTCTTTGGAAAACGCCGCACTGTGGAAGAGCTCATCGCGCGAATTCTCGAAGACCTGCGCAAACACGCCGAGCGTCAGTTTCAAATTCAAATCAACTCCGCGGTAGTCGGCCGTCCCGTCCGCTTCGTTGGCTCGGCCAATGCTGCCGACGATGCGTTTGCCGAAAATCGACTGCGGCAGGCATTCACCATGGCCGGGTTCGAATCCGTCCAACTTGAGATGGAGCCTGTCGCGGCCGCGCACTATTACGAATCGACACTGGATCACGATGAACTCATCCTGATCGGCGACTTCGGCGGAGGCACCAGCGACTTCTCACTGGTCCGCGTGGGCCCTGGCGTGCGACGGCGCGGCAGAAAGCCCGGCGATCTTCTTGGCAATGCCGGCGTCGGCGTGGCCGGTGACGCGTTCGACGCCAAGATCATCCGCCACTTCGTTTCTCCAGCGCTCGGCCTGGGCTCTGATATTCAGTCGATGGGCAAAGTCCTGCCCGTGCCGAGCTGGATCTATGCGCAACTGGAGCGCTGGCATTATCTTTCGTTCCTGCGCGGCCGCGACGTCATGAACACGCTTCGCTCCGTCCGCGCCCAGGCGCTTGAACCGGAAAAAATCGAGGCGCTGATGCAGCTGATCGAAGACGACCTGGGCTACCAACTCCACCGCGCGGTTCAAAAGGTAAAGTGCGGCTTGTCCGCGGAGCAGACGGCGGACTTCTGCTTCATCACCGGAAGCATCGATATCCAAGCGACGCTCGACCGCCCCGCGTTTGAGCTTTGGATCATGGAGGAACTCGATAAGCTGGCCGGGTGTGTCAATACTCTGCTTGAGGACGCCAGCGTCCAGCCCGCGGACGTCGACATGGTCTTTCTCACCGGAGGCTCTTCCTTCGTGCCGGCGGTGCGCAGGATTTTCGAATCGCGCTTCGGCGCGGAACGGCTCCGCTCCGGGAATGAATTTACATCCGTCGCGCAGGGGCTCGCCCTGATTGCTGCGGGGAGCTAGGCGCCCTTGTATGCTATATGCGAGGTGGCACGCCATGAAACGAACCGCGTTGTTTCTGTCGATCCTTGTTAGTACGGTGCTTCTCACCCGGGCGCAGGTGGTGAAAAACTACCAGCCTGTGACCGAGAAGACGCTTGAGAATCCCGACCCCAACGATTGGCTGATGTACAGCCGCACATTCGATGCCCAGCGCTTCAGCCCTCTCAAACAGATTAACAAGAGCAACGTGAACCAGCTTCACCTGGCGTGGCAGCGCGCCATGGGCGCAGGCCAGACCGAGACTATCCCCATCGTGCACAACGGCGTGATGTACGTGGTCAATCCCGGGGCCGTGGTGCAGGCGCTGAACGCCGCCACCGGCGATCTGTTGTGGGAATACAAGCGTCCCGTTGCCGCCAACGTTGCCGGCCAGGCGCGCACCAAGAATCTGGCCGTGTATCAGGATGTGATTCTCTACACCGCGCCCGACGCCGTGGTCGGCCTCGACGCGCGCACGGGCGAGCTTCGGTGGGAAACCAAGACCGATGGGCGCGGCAACACCTCCGGCCCGTTTGTGGCCGACGGAAAGGTGATCTCCGGCGGAGCTTGCGCGGGCAAGCGGGAAAACTGCTTCATCATGGCCAACGACGCGCTCACCGGCAAAGAATTGTGGCGCTTCTATACGACTCCCGCCAAGGGCGAGCCTGGCGACGATAGCTGGGGCGGAGCGGCCGTCGAGAACCGGCTCGCCTCTACCTGGGGATTGCCCGGCAGTTACGATCCCATCCGCAAGATGCTGTATTGGGGCGTCGCCAATCCCATGCCCGATCAACGCATGGCTCGCCACGATGGCAAGGCTGATGCGGTTTCGCGTACCGCTCCGTCGGATTTGTATAGCAACTCGACCATTGCGATCGATCCCGCCACCGGCAAGCTGGCCTGGTTTTATCAGCATCTGCCGGCCGACGATTGGGATTCCGATTACACGCATGAGCGCACTCTGGTGCATACGAAGCTCAATCCCGACCCCAAGTTCGTCAAGTGGATCAACCCCGCCATCAAGCCCGGCGAGGAGCGCGATGTTGCCGTGACCATCGGCGAGGCTGGAGGCATCTTCATGCTGGACCGCGCCACCGGGCAGTTTCTGTGGGCCAATCCGTTCCCGTTCGACGATCCGCACAATGTGATTTCAAATATCGATGTAAAGACCGGCAAGACCGAGATCAACTGGGATCAGGTATTCAAAGCCCCGGGCGAGAGCCACGTGATCTGCTACTGGAACACGCGTAGCTATTGGCCCACGGCGTATTCGCCCGTGACGAATTCTTTGTACACGTCGTATATCGACAATTGCCGCGACCTGACTATCGCCGGTCCAAACGGGCGCGGAGCCTGGCATGTGGTGCAGCGTCCCGGCGCCGATCCCAAGGAACTCACCGGCCTCGCCAAGATCAACCTCTCGACGGGCGAGATCCTGCGCTTCGACGTAGGCCGCGCGCCGGGCAACGGAGCCATGCTCGCGACCGCCGGCGACCTCGTGTTTCACGGCGACATGTCCGCCCGCTTCCGGGCCTTCGACGCCGCCACGGGCAAGATGTTATGGGAGACGATTCTGGGAGGCAATCCGTCCGTCAGCACGATCACCTATGCGACCGGCGGCAAGCAGTACATCTGCATCATGACCGGCGACAATTTGAAAGTGCCCGAGCTTGCCGCCGAGGTCCCGGAGTTGAAGACGCCGAAAGGCCACAACGCAATCTACGTCTTCGCGCTGCCTTAGGCGGCTACTTCGCGGCAGCGCACGCGGCGATCAGGCGGAGCAGGCCTTCTAGATCGGAGTTGTCTATTTTGTATCCGTCGATCCCGGCGCTCGAGAATCGTAAGCGATACTTTCCACAATCGGCACCTGAGGCGCTCGTAAACGTCATGACATCAGAGTCGAAGTTGAGCCGGTTTCCTTCTGAGTATTGCGTGTCGCCAAGCGTCTCTTCGGGAGGCGACCGTAAGCCGTCAACATCGAAGTGGTATCCGACCGCCACGCCGCTGCCGGATTTGCCGCGCCACAGATCGGCTCTCATGTCCTGCCAGGACCTGCCCTGGAGAAGCGAATCCAACGCGGACTGGGCCATTGGCCCTAGGCTCGCTTGTAGCGGATCGTTCCTCTCCCACGCAAGGATGAACTGGTTCAACGGATCACGCTGCGCCAAGAAGCCGCACGTGCGTGTTCCGGGGTAGTCCCCCGAACCAGCCACATAACCGGTCAAGCCGAGGGAAAGAGCAAGCGAATCAGCCAAGGCATATTGGAGGGGAGCGAAGTTAGGACCTTCGGCCATAGCCCGCAGCCGCGGCAGCCCTGCTGGGCCCTGGATTCTCGCGTAAACATGCAGTAGGAGCCAAGAGTTATTCGGCCCCATCGAATCCATCGCTCTCTCGAGATCCGGAACCGCGGCGGATCCCAGCCTCATCAGAGTCTCGGCGGCCTCACGATCCTTACGGTTCGCTTCCATCTCGGATTCTGTGACGCCGCAGGTGATCACAAACGCGCTATTCGGATCATCCACGGGCCGAGGCGTCGTCAGAAACTTGATCAGATCCGCGGCCGATTGCCCCTGCCCCGCGGCCACGCCAGCCATCAGCAACCCGAGAATCGCGAATCGCTTCATCCACCGCTATGTTATCGCGCCGGAAGCTTTACAGCAGTCCGCCCGATTTCAAGATCTGCCCCCTGAGTTCCAATCGGCGAGCGTCGTTCATCGTCAGAAACTGAATCGTCGCGCGCCCAATCGCGGTCGATCCAACGATCTGGCTGGCATCCCATACAAAATGGTTCGACCATTGGTCGTTCCGCGGATGGAACAATGGGACAACCTCCCGCGTCCCAGGGTCGATCGCAGTCAGATTCGTCCCCTTGCGGAAGTTGCACCGATGGCAAGCGAGTGCAAGATTGCTTGGTTCGTCGGACCCACCATGCTGCTTCGCGATGATGTGTTCAATGTGGTGAGTGAGCTCGCTGTGTTCCTGCCGGAGCAGGCAGTACTCACAACGTCCGCCGGCGCGCTGCCGCACGAGCTTGCGCGTGCCGGCGTGCATAGGGCTACTTCGATTTAGAGTCCAGGTGCTGCCGAGCTTTGATTTTGAGGATGGAAATGAAGTCCGCGGTATTGATCAAAGCCTCATACTCCGCGGCTTCGTCGCTGGAGAGCGCGCCCTCGTTGGCCCGCGTGGCAAGCGCATCAATCCGTTCCTGCACGGAGGGGGAGACGCGGAAGTCGACGACGCGGCGAGCCGACTCGGCGTCTAAGCACCGGCCCAGGGGTTCTAAAAGACCGTCCAGAATAGTCGCGGTGCTCACGCCTTTACGGTAACACGGTGTCTCTGGCCGGTCCGTCGATTATGCTATCGTGCCGGTAGCCTCCGCCGATGCCTCCGCTCCGCCTCAGCGTCCTCGACCAATCCCCGATTCCCGAAGGCTCAACCGCCGGCGACGCCTTGCGCAATACGCTCGATCTGGCGCGCGCGGCGGATCGCCTCGGCTATTCGCGCTACTGGCTTGCCGAGCACCATGCTACTCCCGGCCTTGCCTGCGCCAGTCCGGAAGCCATAATCGGACCCGTGGCGGCTGCGACGGCAAATCTGCGCGTGGGCAGCGGAGGCGTCATGCTCCCGCACTACAGCCCGCTCAAAGTCGCCGAAACATTCAGCATGTTGAGCGGTTTATTCCCCGGCCGCATCGACCTCGGCCTGGGCCGGGCCCCGGGCTCGAGTCAAGCCATTGCGCGAGCCTTGCAGCGCGACCGCAGGCTCCCCGCCCCTGACGATTTTCCCGATCAGATGAGCGAGCTGCTCGATTATTTCGATCCTCCTAAAGCCGGACCGTTCCCGCAAATCCCGGCGTTGCACTTCGCATCGCCCGAGGTCTGGCTGCTCGGCTCCTCACCGCAGAGCGCCATCTGGGCAGCGGAAAGCGGACTGCCCTACGCCTTCGCCGACTTCATCAATCCCGAGGGCGCGCCCTTTGCCGAACACTATCGCGACAACTTCCGGCCGTCGCATCGCCTCGCAGAGCCGAGGGTCGCCGTCTGCGCCTGGGCCATCTGCGCGGATACCGAGGCCGAGGCTCTGCGCCTCTCTCTCAGCGCCCGCATGATGATGATGCTGCTGTTCCGCGGGGTGTTGATCCCCGTGCCGCCAGTCGAAAAGGCCGAGGAGTTTCTCGCCAAAGAGGAAGTCGCTCCGCAAACGCTACCGCTCCGCCGCCGGATCATTGCAGGTAACCCGAGCCAGGTTCGCGCCGCGCTCGAATCCGTCGCTGATGCGTATGGAGCCGAAGAAGTTTTCGTCGTAAACATTCTCTACGATCACCTCGCGCGCGTTCGCAGCTACGAACTGATGGCTTCTGGCTTCGAATTGGCCGAAAACCACCGCCGCTGGTGAAGCTCGGCCAGCGAACCTGTCTTCATTACGCGTATCGCAAGCATTTGCAGGGCTTTGAAGTTTGGCAAGCCCCTTGCTTCATTGAAAGCGCAAGGAGGCTCGAAGAAAATGAAAAAGATTCTGGCGGCTTTAATACTCGCGGCAGGCACGATGTTCGCCGGTCCGCACATCTCAGTTGGAATTGGTCTCGGAGTTCCCGTGGCGCCTGCGCCGGTTTACGTCGCTCCCGGCCCCGTGGTCGGCGTCGCCCCTGGACCCGGCTACATCTGGACTCCCGGCTACTTCTACTTCTCCGGTGGACATCGCCTGTGGCACGCCGGATTCTGGGGTCCACGCGGCTTCCGCCGCTAGAACGCGCTCACTGTGTTAAACTCATCAGCCGGATGATCCAAGGAGGCTAGATGAGTCGGCAGATAAGTCGTTTAAACAAAATTGTTGGCTGGATGTTTTTGGCGGCGAGTGTCGCTTCGGCCCAAGTGCCCCGTGACATCGCCGCCAAACTTGTAGATATGGGCCGCAACGTGTGCCCCGCGGACACGGCCAAGCTGTACCGGCAGTTTCAGCCGACAGCCCCTTACCCCGGCGTCAAGGTGGAGCGCGACATCCATTACGGCACGGGCGAACGCGAAATCCTGGACGTCTTCGCTCCGGAAAAAGGCGGAGGCAATCGCCCCGTTCTGATTTACGTGGCTGGCGGCGCGGGCAATAAGATCGAGCAGGTGCCCGACGGCGAAGCCTTCTACGACAACATCATGCTGTGGGCTTTGAAGAACGGCATGACGGGGGTCAACGTGCAGCGCGGCGGCACCGGAACTAATTGGGACGATCCCGCCAAACAGATCGCCAAGATGGTGGATTGGGTGCACAATAACATCTCCAAGTACAAGGGCAATCCCAATCGCGTATTCATCTGGTCGCATTCGGCCGGCAATCCTCCGGTGGGAACCTACATGGGACGTCCGGAATTGTACCCGTCCTATGGAATCGGCCTGAAGGGCGCGATTTTGATGTCTCCCGCAGCATTCGACATCGCACCGGCGACGGCCGGCGGCCCCGGCGGCGCTCCAGGTGGTGGACGAGGAACAGCCGCACCGGCGGCTCGCGGCGGCGGCGGTGGATGTCCCACGGGCGGAGCATTCGGTGGCGGAGCGCGCGGCGGAGGTCCGGGCGGTGGACGAGGAACCGCGGGCGGACCGGGCGGCCCGGGAGCCGCAGCGAAAGGCACGGGAGGCCGCGGAGGCGGTGGACGCGGCGCAGTTGATCCAGCCGTTCAATTAGAGCGGTCCACTTTGCCCGGTCTCAAGGCGGCCAAGATTTCCTTCTTCCTTGCCTATGCCGACCTCGATCCTGCAACCATGGGTTCTTTTATCGATACCTTGAAGGATCAGCTCAGCGCGGCTGGGAAACCACCCACCGTCGTGGTGTTCAAGGATCACAGCCACATGTCCGAGGTTTTCTCGGTGGGTTCGCCGGACACCGAAGTCAGCGGCCCGATTCTCAAGTGGATGAAGAACGTGAAATAGCCGGAAGCTACACCGCTTCCTTTGGTCGCGACTCTGTCAGCGGCTTTCGACCAATCTCGATCTCATCGCCATTCCAGCCTTTCGAACCGTGAACAGGCGGAGCGGTCTTTGGAACCGGATGGAAAACCGCGCCCCCGAAAAGGGCATTCGCCTCTGGGGGTATTTTGTGGTGGGCCGCAGGCCCATGTTGGCTCCCTCTGGGCAAGGCGAGGAGAGTGGCGTGGTCCATTGGTGTTCATATTGTGTTCAGTCCGGTTGTGTTCAGTCCGGCCATTCCGGAGGCCCGTCTGAGCCGCGACCGCAGGAAGCGGTGCTTTACACAGCACGTGCTAGAGAAGTAGGGTTACGATAGCAGTTGTGAAACCCTCCTGCTTCGCTCTTACGATTCTCCTCGGCGCTGCGGCTGCGTTTAGTCAATCGATCGCGCCCGCGCAGGAAACGCCGCTGTTCGGGCTCCCCTTCAGCCCCGTTCTGAATCCGGCGTCGATGGACCGCAGCGTCGATCCCTGCACGGACTTTTACCGCTATTCCTGCAGCGCCTGGATCAAGGCCAATCCCATCCCGGCCGATCAGTCACGATGGGACGTTTACGCAAAGCTCGAAGCCGATAATGAGCGGTTTCTGTGGGGCATTCTTCAGGAAGCGGCAAAACCCGCTGCCAACCGCAGCGTGGTCGAAACCGAGATCGGCGACTTCTTCAACGCCTGCATGGACGAAGCCGGGATCGAGAAAACCGGCGCGGCTCCGCTCAAGCCCACTCTCGATCAGATCGCCGCGCTAAAGTCGGTTCGCGATATCGGTTCGTTTCTCGGACGCCAGCATCTGGCCATGGTGGGCGACGGGATGATGTTCGGATTTGACTCCGGCCAGGATTATTCGGATGCCTCCCGCGTGATCGCCTTCGCCGAAGCCGGAGGATTGGGATTGCCCGACCGCGATTACTACACCAAGACCGACACCAAATCCCAGGAGACCCGGCAGAAATACATTGAGCACGTCCAGAAAATGTTTGAGCTTCTGGGCGACGATCCTGCCAAAGCCAAAGCCGAAGCGCAGACGGTCATGGACATTGAAACCGCCCTCGCCAAGGCGTCGCTGACTCAGGTGGAGCAGCGCGATCCGCACAACTTATTCCACAAGATGAAGCCGGAGCAGTTCCAATCCATGGTCCCTTCATTCCGCTGGAGCGATTACTTCGCGGCCGCGCAGGTGCCGAGCCTGGCGGTGATCAACGTCAGCGAACCCGCGTTCTACAAGGAGCTGGAAGTCTTGCTAAAATCGCACGGCATCGACGACTGGAAGACCTATCTGCGCTGGCATCTGGTCCACGCCAAAGCCGCGTATCTGTCCAGTCCGTTTGTGAACGCCAACTTCGAGTTCTACAGCAAATATCTGCGTGGATTGGAACAGATGCCTCCGCGCTGGAAGCGCTGCGTGCGCATGGTGGACGGCAATCTGGGCGAAGCTCTGGGCCAGGTATTCGCGGCCAAAACCTTCGCGCCCGAAACCAAACAGCGGGCGCTGGTGATGACCAAGGAAATCGAAATGTCCATGGAGAACGAAATCAAACAGCTTCCGTGGATGGGCGAGGACACCAAGAAGCGCGCCATCGAAAAACTGCACGGAGTGGTCAACAAGATTGGCTATCCGGACAAATGGCGCGACTACAGCTCCATCAAAATCCTGCGCGACGATTATTTTGGCGATGTGGAACGCGCCACGATTTTCGAATCGCGCCGGGAGCTCGACAAGATCGGCAAGCCTGTCGATCGCACGGAATGGCAGATGACTCCGCCGACGGTCAACGCTTATTACGATGCGCAGATGAACGACATCAATTTCCCGGCGGGAGTTCTTCAGCCGCCGCTGTTCGATCCCAAGTCCGATGACGCGCCGAACTATGCCGACACCGGCGCAACCATCGGCCATGAGCTAACCCACGCCTTCGACGATGAAGGCCGCCAGTTCGACGGCGCCGGGAATCTGAAAAACTGGTGGACCAAGAAAGACGGCAAGGAATTCGAAGAACGCGCCAAATGTGTTTCCGATCAATACTCGCAGTACACCGTCGTGGACGATATCAAACTCAACGGAAAGCTGACGCTGGGAGAAGACATCGCCGATCTGGGCGGTACCCAACTGGCGTTTTTGGCGTGGAAGGCCGTGACCAAAGACCAGAATCTTCAACCCATGGACGGCTTAACTCCGGATCAGCGCTTCTTTGTCGGCATGGCGCAATGGGCGTGCGGGTCGGAGCGTCCGGAGATCAAGCGCATGAACGCCATCACCAATCCCCACTCCCCTTTGGAGGATCGGGTCAACGGTGTGGTTTCGAATCTGCCCGAATTCCAGAAAGCGTTTTCCTGCAAGATCGGCCAGCCCATGGTGCATGAGCATATGTGCAAGATCTGGTAGGTTGCGCCTCTAGCTTCGGACCAATTCGCTCGCCGGAACCTCAGCGGCCTGCAGGCTGAGCAGCGCTGAAACTTTCGCCAGCAGCTCCTGCCGCGTAAACGGACTGCGGATTTCGGAGACCTCGCGCGGGGAGTCCTCGACCACGCTCAGGGCCTGGAGCGCGGGATGGAACTCCTGAAGATACTTCACCAGATCGCTTGCCTGCGGGCCTGCGGCGATCAACACATGCAGCGACCCTTCGTGCACCTCGCCCAGCGCGACAGCCTCCTCCGGGTTGCTCGCTTCGATCAGGTTGAAGCCCGCGGTCTCGAAAAAGTTGTGCAGCTCCAGGCGCACCGCTTCGCGTGGCTCGACCAGCAAAATGGCGGCAGGCTCGGCGGCGGGCGCCGCAAGCTGCTGCTGATCCGCCAGGCGCGGAATCAGCAGCTCAATGCGCGAGCCCCCATTGGGATTGAGACGGGCCGAGACGGAGCCGCCGCACTCCGCCGCCAGCCAGTGCACCTGCGCCAGCGCCAGCCCGGAGCCGCCGGCGGAGGCGGGGTCGAACAGCCGCTCAATCTCCGGCTCAGTCGCCGAGTAGCTAATGGCCAGCAATACATACGGCTCAGTATGCGCGGCGTGCGGAAGCTCCACGCGCGCGGTATCGATCAGGATCTGGCCGCCCTGCGGCATAACATCGCAAGCGTGCGCCACCAGATTCAGGATGGCCGCTTCCATCTGCGCGAGCCCGGCCTTGACCTGCCCCGCGCCGGGCGACGGCCGGATGGCCACGCGAACCAGGCTGCCCGCGGCCGATTCGATCAGCCGAGCCATGCGCCGCAGCAGCGCGTTTACATTGAGCGTTTCCGGCTGCCACACTTGCCGGGTTCCGAAAGCCTCCAGCCGCCGGGTGATCTCGTCGGCTGCGGTCGCGGCCCGATGAATCTCCTCAAGCGGCTCCCGCGCGGCGGAGTAATCGCCGAACTGCCGCAGCAGCAGTTCATTCTGCTTGCGGATGATTCCGATCAGAGTGGTGTATTCGGCGGCTGCGCCCGCAGCCAGCTTCCCGGCCGCTTCCAGCCGGTGGGCCTGGCGCAGTTGCCGCTCCTCCCAGCGGTGGGCGCTAGCGTCGCGGAACGTCATCACCACCCCTAGTACTTCGCTCTCCGTCCGCACCGGCGCGACAAACCCGTCCACTTCGATCTCCCGCCCATCGCGCGACAGCAGGCGCGCCCGGGGATCGAACTCCACCGGCGCATCCCGCAGCAGCGCGATCGGAATGGGATCGAAGGCGGGCTCGCCGCCCTCCCCATACTCAGCGCCGGGATCGTTTCCCGCCGGACCCAGGCTCAGGCGCACCACTTTATATACCGGCTGGCCCTCGGCCTCGGCCTGCTTCCATCCGGTAAAACGCTCCGCCGCACGATTCAGTAGGCGCACCCGGCCTTCGGCCGTCACCACCACGGCGGCATCGGCGATGGAGGCCAGAATCGAACGGAGCCACGCCTCGCGCTCCTCCAGCAGCCGCTCCACCCGATGCTTGGTGATGGCCATTTCGATGCCGGTTTGCAGCGAAGTCGGACCCAGCGGTTTGACGATATAGCCGAATGGACCCGCCAGTTTGGCGCGATCGAGAGTGGCGCGATCGGCGTGCGCCGTCAGGAAAATGACGGGAAGGTGGTGGCGCGCGCGAATTTCCTGCGCTGCCTCGATTCCATCGCGCTGGCCGTCGATGCGAATGTCCATCAGCGCGATTTCAGCTCCGGGTGCCAGGTCCAGCGCCTCCTCGGCCGTCGCCGCCGGACCAACTACCTCATGCCCCAGCACCTCCAAACGGCGTGAAATATCATGCGCGATCAGACCTTCGTCCTCCACCAGCAGGACCCGATAGGATCGCGAGGGTTCAGGGTGCGGCAATGTCACCTCCGGCCTTCCTAGGATGGGGAAAGGCATCCTGCGCCGATCCGGCCACTAAGTTTGTGGCGCGGCGAGGAGTATTTTCTCCACGGCAAAGGCCTTAAGCGAACGGTTTTGCTCGGAATCCCCGTTTATCCGCTGTGGAAATCCCTTTCTACAGTCAAGAGTCCCCCGGGCTGTCGCCGCCGGACCAATTACCTCTTGCCCCAAGCCGCGCCGAACGGCGTTTCTCCACGGCGAAGGCCCGATGCGAACGTTTTCGCTGGAAATCGGCGTTAATCCGCTGTGGAAATCGCTGTCTCAGTGCTTGATCCGGACCCGGAGAAAGACGTTTACACCCCAGGGATGGACCCCGTAATAGGGCTGAATAGCGGCCGGAATCGCGTAGGCGGTCACGTTCATGCCGAGCCCGGTCTCGGCATCGCCAATTTGGGCGATATCGCGCGTGAATCCTGCGGTGTAGGCTTTGACACGGAAGGTACTTCCCGCGGATTGGTCCAGCGCGGCTTCCAGGGCAGGTTCGTCAGTAAAAAGCTCGTCTTTATCCACCAGCTCGATGCGGGCGGTGAGGAAATTCTTATGGCGGACGGGGTACAGGGTTTCGAGAAGATACGCGTCCAGGTTGCGGCCGGTGAGGGTTTCGTGATTGCGGCCCCAAACTAAGCTGGATGCCCAGGCGCCTCCGGAAACCCGCCGCGTGTAGGCCAGAGATGCGGTGGTGCGAACCACATCTCCGGGCTGCTCGCGCTCTGGATGGGCCAGGCGCCCAGCTGAGAATTGCGCCTGCCAGTTCTTATTCGGCGAGACGGATAGACGCGAGGCATAGGAGTTCATGGGACCCCAGTCGAAGACCCAGCGGTTTTCGCCCGGCTCGGTTCCGTAAAAACCGCTGGCCTCCAGGGTCACCCATTTATATTCGACGCCGACGGTGGCGACATTGTCGGAGATGTGCGTCGAATCCTCCCAATGATGGCCGATCGGCGCCTCGGGAAGCTCCGCGGCAGAGGCGCGGTGGGGATAAGCGACAGGCCCGAGCGCGGGATCGCCAACCGGGGCGTAATACAGATGCAGCATCACGGATTCGCCGAGCCGGTGGGCGTAATGCGCGCCCAAACCCATCACGAAATTGTGCGGATGCTGGGCGTCGACCAAGGGAATGCCATAAGCGGTTTCGCCGGTTTGAAACAGCTCCGGGTAACTGCGGTTGGTGATCGTGGCGGGCTCCAGGCTCAGCATGGTTTCAAGAAGCAGGGTGCCTCCGGCGAGTGGGTGCTCGGCCGAGCCCATGATCCAGTTGGTGGAGTAAAGCTTGTCGCCGCCCCTCGGCGCGCTCTGCTGCGTGTCGACGAGGAACCCCTGGCCCATCAGCGAGAACATCCAGGACCGGTGCATGCGCATCAGCATCGGCATAGAGGCAGACTCCGGATTCCGGCTGGTACCGGAGGCCAAGTGCATCAGGTAGACGTCCGGTGATTCCACTTGCGCCAACACTACCCCCGCAGTCAAAAAAAAGAAAACAATCCTATGCATACACTGCTCCTGTTCATCTTTGGTATTGCTGTTTAGGAACTGGAGACAGGTTCAGATTCTGAGGATGGTTTGAGCTGGGGGGCCTAGCGTGGGAGGGGATGTGACAGGGTCCGGGGAAGGTTCCGCGAACGCGAGCGCCTCCGGCGCAGGCACCGGGCCTCCCAACGCGGTCGAGATGCTGAACGCGGGAACTACAGCAGACGCAAGCGAGCTATGCGGCGCTTCCGCAGTCAGCAGGAGCGGCGCGCAGGACTTCGCGTGATGATGGCACGGAAGAGGCATCGCGGGCTGCGGGCTCCAGCAAGAGAGCACGCAGGCAATACTGACCACGGCAAGCGCAATCGCGGTTAGAGCCGCAACCGGATCCTTGCCTTGCATAGTCATCTGTCATTTATGATAGCGTCTTCGCATCATAACGGTTCGGCATCGGTTACGAAATTGCTAACTTGGTGCTGAAGGAGAACCGTTTATGAACGCTGGAGATGTGCTGGAAAAAATCGGACAATCGCTGGGATCGACGGCCACCGTGAAATCTGTATTCGGGGAGCCGATCCAGGTGGAAGGGAAGACCGTCGTCCCGGTCGCGAAGGTTGCCTATGGGTTCGGAGCAGGCGGCGGGCATGGGCCGGTTCATTCCGAAGGCGGAGGAGGAGGTGGAGGCGTGCGAGCTTTCGCGGCAGGGGCGCTCGAAATCACCCCGACGAAGACGCGCTTCGTCCCCTTCCCCGACCACCGTTTCATTGCCGGCGCGTTCGCGGCTGGAGCACTACTGGGGTGTTTGCTGCCGCGGCGCAAATGATCGGCGAATTGCATAAGGTTTGCCAAGTGTGTTAGGTTGCGGGACGGACCTGCTTCAGGAGGCAACATCAGAATGCATTGCAGATCGCTGTTCTCGTTGGCTGTGCTGGCGTTCGGTCTGCCTGCGTTTGCTCAGGTGGATCTCTCCGGCACTTGGGCTGACCGCATCACCGAGGACTCCTATGAACGCTCCGGCGGTCCGCCGCTGGGCGACTATCAGGGCATTCCGCTCAACGATGCCGGCCGGATGAAGGCCGATAGCCACGACCACTCCGAATGGAGCCTCCCCGAGTTTCAATGCCGCCCCCATCCCGGCCCGTATCAATGGCGAGCGCTGGGCGCGGTGCGGATCTCGCAGGAAGTGGACCCGGTGTCCCGCGAAGTCGCCGAGTATCACTTTGAATATCTGCGCTCGCTGGAACGCCCGATTTATATGGACGGCCGTCCGCATCCGCCGGACTACGCTCCCCACTCATGGTCGGGATTCTCGACCGGCAAGTGGGACGGCAACATGCTGGTGATCACCACCACGCATCTCAAAGGAGCTTATCTCCGCCGCAACGGGGCGTCGTTCAGCGACAACGCGACGATGATGGAGTACATCACGCGGCACGGCGATTATCTGGTGATCGTCATGATTGTCACCGACCCTGTGTGGCTGGAAGAGCCGTTCATTCAGACCACGCACTATGAACTGGACCCGCACACGCAGTTGACTCTGTATCCCTGCACCGTCAGCGAGGAAAATATCTCGACCGCGGTTCCGCATTTCCTGCCGGGGCAGAATCCGAACCTGGGCGCGGATGACATTCCTCCGATCGGCGCGCGCGGCGGCGCGGTGTCGATCTACCCGGAGTTCGAGAAGAAGCTGAAAAACCCGGCCTTGGATGCCAAAGTGATCACCAAGACCGAGCCGATTTCGACTATCCCTCCGCCCGCGCCTAAGCCTGCGCCGGATGGACAAATCCACGTGCTGCCGGTGCAGGGCAACGTCTATATGTTAGTGGGCGCGGGCGGCAACATCACCGCTTCCATCGGCAAGGACGGCATCTTATTGGTGGACGCCGGACCGCAGGATATGGTGGCGAAGGTGATGTCCACGGTGCTCCAGCTTGCCACCGCGATTACCGCCTCGCCGGAACCGAATCATTGTCTCGGACTGCATTGCGCGCAGACGCCTGCGGGATGGACAAGTCCGTCGCTGAACTCCGTGATCAGCTCGCCCGCGCCGCCCAAGCCGGTGCGCTTCATCATCAATACCAGCATCGACGACGATCACACGGGCGGGAATGAGAGGCTGGCTGAATTGCCCGCCGAATCGAAGATCGTGGGCGTGACTTTTCCTCCGGTGGGAGTGACGCCCACGGCCGAAATCATCGCGCATGAGAACGTTCTGCATCGCATGAGTGAGCCGGTGGTAGCGGGCAAGACTCCGGTGCCGGACGCGTTCTGGCCGACGGAAACGTTCCGCACGGCATCCTATAAGCTGAGCCAGTTTTTCAATGGCGAAGGCGTGCAAATCTTCCACCTTCCGAACGCCCACACGGATGGAGACAGCATTGTGTTCTTCCGCTACTCCGATGTGATCAGCGCCGGCGATATCCTGCGCACGGACAGCTATCCGGTGATCGAAGTGGACAAGGGCGGCACGATCAACGGCGTGCTGGACGGCCTGAACCGGATCCTGGATCTCGCGATTCCGGAGTTCCGTTCGCAGGGCGGTACCATGATTATTCCGGGCCATGGGCGTCTGTGCGATACCGGCGACGTCGCCAACTACCGGAACATGGTGGCCATCATGCGCGACCGCATTCAGGATATGATTCATAGGGGCATGACGCTCGAACAAGTGAAGGCCGCGAAGCCGACTATGGATTACGACGGGCTGTATGGCTCGACTACAGGCCCTTGGACCACGGATATGTTTATCGAGGCGGCGTACAAGAGCCTCAAAAAGTAGCGCAGGAGTTACCACATGAAACATAAAATGGCTGTTTTGCTCGTCGCCGCGGGAGCGTTCCTGGCAGGCACCCGAGCCGATGCTCATCACTCGCTTTCAGCGACCTACTACGCCGACAAGGAAGTCAAACTGGAAGGCAAGATCGCGCAGTTGATGCTGCGGAATCCGCATTCCTTTTTGCAGATCGATGTCCCCGACGACAAGGGCGTGATGCAGCGGTGGTCGCTGGAATGGCGATCCTCCGGGCAGCTCGGCCAGGCGGGCATCAAGCGGGATACGCTGATTGCCGGCGATGAAGTCACGGTGACGATCAATCCTTCGCGGACGCCCGGGGATTTTCGAGGGGCGCTGAAGACCCTGCATCGCAAGTCGGATGGGTTCGGATGGGGCACCAAGCCCGGCGAAACGATCGACTAAGGTGAGCCGATTTTTCTATATAGCGCTGCTCGGCGCCACTTGCTTATTCGCGCAGCCTCCCGCTGGCGGCGGCCGAGGCGGCGGTGGGCGCGGCGGCGCGGGTCGAGGCGCGGCGAACGCTCGAACTTCGGCTGCCATCGAGATGACCGGCTATTGGGTTTCCGTGGTAACGGAGGATTGGCGCTTCCGCATGGTTACCCCTCCCAAGGGAAATTACGGCGGAGTTCCGATCAATGGCGAGGGTCGCAGAGTGGCCGGCGAGTGGGACTCCGCAAAGGACGAAGCCGCCGGTTTGCAGTGTAGAGCGTACGGCGCGGCTGGTCTGATGCGTGTGCCGGGACGGCTGCACATTACCTGGGACAACGATACGACTCTGAAGATCGAAGCCGACGCCGGCACACAGACTCGCATCTTCCACTTCGGAGGCACGCCTCCGCCAGACGAGCCGCCTTCCTGGCAGGGATATTCTACGGCAGAGTGGGAAAACGCCACGGTCGGGCGAGGCTCACCTCGGACAGGCGATCTGAAAGTGGTGACCACTAAGATGCTCCCCGGGTATCTGCGCAAGAACGGAGTCCCCTATAGCGCGAATACCGTTTTGACCGAGTATTACGACCGCATCACTGCTCCTAATAAGGATCAGTGGCTGGTGGTGACCACTGAAGTGCGAGACCCGCAATATCTCACCATGCCCTTCGTGACCACCACGCATTTTAAGCTGATGGCGGACGCGACGGGCTGGGACCCTCAGCCGTGCTCGGCGAAGTAGCGCATCGGCCTCCTGCCCAACCGGGGGCCACCGGCGATAGTTCTGCAACGAGCATGAACCAACTCAGATACCGAGTTCTCGAAATGCGAGACGCACGCCCGAAGAAAGGTTGATCTCATGGGCTAAACGCTGCGACCCTTCGAATGATGACGACGCCGAGCACAGCAAGCTGATAGCGAAGCATCAAGCCTTTACTGCGGATGATTTTAGACGAATCGGCAAATCGAAGGATAGCGAGGACGGCGATGTGGCAGCTTTCCTAGAGGATTGGTCGAGCAGAGCTGTCACGCGCGACTACAATGCTGCATTTCCTTTCCGGAAAGCGCAATGGTGCGGCGCGCAACCGCCGGGGCGATCAGAAACTGTTTCGCGCCGCGATCCGTGTTGCGAGCTTCTCCCAAAGAGTCGCGGCACCATTCGCTCAGCGGGACAGGTAATGAAAAAAGAGGGCCCGTCCCTGCTCGACGAGAGCGGGAACGGGCCCTTGAAATAGCCGGACGAACTGAATTAAGCGCTTGCCATTGCGGGCTTCGGCACGCTGTTAATCGTCTTCAGAATGCGCGAGATGATCTGGTAAGGATCGCCTTCAGAGTTCGGACGGCGATCTTCCAGATAGCCCTTATAGCCGTTCTTGATGAAGTTAACCGGCAATCGGACGGAAGCGCCGCGGTCGGAGAGACCGTAGCTGAACTTATCGATCGCTTGCGTTTCATGCAGCCCTGTCAGCCGCAGATGGTTATCAGGCCCGTATACGGCGATGTGAGCGGCGACATTGTCGGAGAATGCCCCCATCAGGGCTTCCAAATATTCCTTGCCCCCCACGTCCCGAAGGTATTTGGTCGAGAAATTCGTGTGCATGCCCGATCCGTTCCAGTCGCCCTTAATGGGTTTGCAATGCAATTCCATATCGACTTCGTATTTTTCGCAAAGGCGCATCATCAGATAGCGAGCGGTCCACATGTCATCGGCGGCTTTGGCAGAGCCCTTAGCGAAGATCTGGAATTCCCACTGGCCTTTGGCGACTTCCGCGTTGATGCCTTCGTGGTTGATGCCCGCGGCGAGACAGAGTTCCCAGTGTTCGTCGACGATCTGGCGGGCGATGTTGCCCATGTATTTGTAGCCAACACCGCAGTAATACGGACCTTGCGGAATGTTGGGGTGGCCATGCTCCGGGAAGCCGAGAGGCCGCCCGTCCTTGAACAGGAAGTACTCCTGCTCAAAGCCAACCCACAAGTCCGGATCGACTTCGATGGTGGCGCGAGCGTTGGTGGGGTGCGGCGTGCCATCCGGATGCATGACTTCGTTGAGAACGATGTAGCCGTCCTTGCGCGCTCCATCGGGATACAGAGCGACGGGCTTCAGCACGCAATCCGAGCTTTTGCCCTCGGCCTGCATGGTGGAACTGCCGTCAAAACCCCAATTGGGAATGTCGGCAAGCGTAGGTGGCTTCTCAAAAGATTTGAGCAGGCTCTTGCCGCGCAGGCCAGGAACGGGAGTTTTGCCGTCCAGCCAGATGTATTCGAGTTTGTATTTTGTCATAGTTGAATAGCTCTCTCTGTTATGTGACGTTCAACGTGGGGACGATCCTTAATTGTCGATTACGATTGGCGGGATCGCAAGAGCTTAGTCTATCAATTGTCTTTATGGGGTCACCCCTTAAAAAGTAATGAAGCGCACGCGGCCGGAGCACGTCCAAACCGGCGATGAGTGAACCTTTGAGATGGATCTCGCTCTTGACGTTGATGTTAGCCCGTGGCTTCGGCCAACCTGCGACGGCGCCGGCATTTGAGGTCGCATCCGTGCGGCCGCATGTCTTCCCCAAAGGCACGTTTGGCTTTGGCTCCGCATCGATTGTAATCAAGGGGAACAAGGTGACTGCGGCCCAAGCCTCGATCCAAGGCCTCATGATTTACGCCTATGGCGTGAAGGAATACCAGATTCTCGGCGTGGTTGCGCGCGAGCCCCCCTGGAGCGACTTCTTCGACATAGCCGCCACAACGACGGGCGACGCTGCTGCGCCTGAAGACCAGGTTCGGCAGATGGTTCAGGCATTGTTGGCCGATCGATTCCAACTAAAGCTTCATCGCGAGACCAGGGAACTTCCCGTGTACAATCTGATCGTCGGCAAGAACGGTTTGAAGACGAAGCCGAGCGCCGCAGACACCACGCCAGGAATCAAAACCAAAGTCGAGGTCGGCGGGGTGGTGCGAATGGAGTTCTCGAACCAGCCGCTTTCAGCTTTGCTTCGGATTCTCAACGGCCAATCCAGCATGGATCGCCCAGCGCTCGACAAAACCGGGCTTAAGGGCGGCTACGATTTCACGCTGGAGTTCTCGCCGACTGTCAGGGGAGGCGATTCCGGCGGAGCCGATCCAGTAGGTTCGTCCATGTTCACCGCGGTTCAGGAGCAACTGGGGCTGAAACTCGACCCCGCCAGGGAACCGACCGAGGTCCTGGTGATCGACCATGTGGAAGGGCCTTCGGCGAATTAGTCCTCCGGCTTCACCAGCCGGATCATGCTCAGGTTCACGGTAAAAATGCGGTCGTCCGATGGCACGCTCCAGACTGGTGATCCCTCGATCTCTATGAGATAGTCGTCGCCCTCGATCCCGATGTCAGCTTCGAGCACGAACAGTCCTGGCCGGTCCAGCTTCCAGAGTCCTGCCAGAATGCCGTTTACGGTCGCACGCACCTCTCCCGGAATGCCTTGCGGCGAGGCGAATCCGCGGATGCGCAGGCGCTGCGGCCCGGCTTTGACGCGCCGTAAACGAGCGGATGCCTTCGCCCCAATCCAGCGGTACTTGTTTCCGAAGACTCCTTCGAGGTCGGACCAGCCTTCGATCAAATGGCTTTCGTGGCCGGGCACGGAGAAATCAATGATGTCCTCGCGCTCGCCCGGATACAGTTCCCGCCGTTCGGCTGAGGGCAGCAGATTGTAGACTTGCTCCTCATTGGAAGCGCGATACTGGCAGCGAATGCAGGCCAAGATGTCATTGCCGCCCCGGACCATTGCCGAGTGGCAATCCGGGCAGCGCAGCAAAGCCTCGAATTGCAGTTCGTCGAACTCGCGAGCGTCCGGCGGGTCGGGCGGATCGCCGGCTTTCCTACAGACACCCGCAAGCGTTCCACCCAGCAGACGAGCCGCGTGCCACTCAGATCGATGTGGGTCTAGCGCAATAGCCAAGCGCTTCATGCCCCGCTCACCCCAACCGCGCTCCGGCACGAAGACTTCGAACTCAGAAGCCGCGAAATGCTTCCGGACCAGCGCGTGCCACTGCTTCAGATCCATGCTGTGGTTCTGGCGGATGCCGAAGCTTTCTTCCTGATGTGCGCCGATAACGTCCCGAACCAGATATCCCAGAAGGCCCCAATCGTAGAGCCGTCGCTCCCACGGCCTCATGGCGTCGTAGTAAGCGCAGCGGTACAAGCGCAGCGACAGCTTGCGGAGCAGAGGCTCCTCGGCGAAGAGGAACACGCCTCCGGGCTCCAAGACTCGGGTCACTTCGCGGAACACGCTTTCGATATCCATGAACTGGCTCAGCATTTGAAACGCGCATACGAAGCGCAGCGATGCATCGGCGAAGGGCAGATTGACGGCGTCGCCGGCGAGCCGCACCGGCTCTCTCGTGAGCCCCCAAGCATCCATGAGTACGCGGCCGTGCCTGAGCGAGTCCGCCGAAATATCCAGCGCGAATCCGCTCGCGCCAAACTCATTCGCCAGCATGTAGCTGGAATGGCCGGCATTCGCGCCGATTTCCAGAAACGGCGTCATTGGGCCGATGAACTCGCGATGACGGTGAATGACTCCGCGGCGGCGTTCGTTTTCCTCCGCGTAGATCCGCAGATTGCGTTCCGGCTGCCCCAGTGAAGCGAAGTTGTGAAACTCCACTTGCGCTTGTTTGACAGAAAAAGATTGCGATTCACTCACTTTTTACTGAACCCATTACTGCACCCAAACGCCGCCGCGCATGATGCGGTCATGATCGCTTTTGAGCACCAGATTCGCGGCGCGGCCGGATTCAATGGGCTCGCCGCCGGGAATCGGCTGAATGGTCATGCCCAGGCCCTGGGTCATCTTAGCCCCGATAGGAACGGGTGTGGAAGCCTGGGGACCCACCGCTTGAAACTTCCCGTCGGCGACCACGACTACCGAATGCTCTATCGGCGGCTGGCCTGCGCCGGGCTCCAACTTCGCGCCGACGATTACCTGCACGCCGGAATCTTCGGGGCGCACGCAACTGGCTGAATATATCAAGGCGGCCAACAGCGCCGCACCCGCGAACACCTTCAATCTCAACATGCCTCGCACCCTTCATCATAGCGGCTGCTAGAATGGCAGCAATGCAGGTATTACAAGCCGGACGGTTCAAGCTGTTGCTCCTGGAGCTGGAGCCCGAGTCGATTGAGAACGCCGTCCGCCAAGCCGGGTTTTCGTGCAAGCTGGAGGATCAGGCTCGCCGGGTGGTTCTGGATTTGAGCGCGGATGAGCGCCAAGCGCCGCTCTTGCTGTTCGATGCGACTGATCCCGGCAATCTGGGATGGTTCTCGCGGTGCCATTTCTATGTCGATGGCTGGAGCGGAGCAGTGCTGCAAACCCCCATCACCGTCGCCAATCAACGTGACCGCACCGGTCGAGCGCTTCCAAACGCCGTGCGCATACAGATCAATAAGGAGCTGCCCGCCAGCTTCCGCCTACCCAATCGCGCTCCGGTGACCGAGCAAACCATTTACCTGGTGCTATCGAATTTCCTGACGGCGCTGTTGAACACCGGCGTTGGCGTGTGCGGCGGAACCGTGGTGAAGGCTCTGGCGGGGCGCACGGAGCCTCCGGCGAATCGCAACTAGAAGCGTATGGCCACGTTCGGGCTGATCGAGTACGGTGATGCTTCGGCGGAAGTACGGGCCGTTTATGACGACATCATGGCCACGCGCCAGACCGATTACATCAATAATTTTTGGAAGGCTCTGGCTCACGATCCGGCTGCGCTGAAGCGCACCTGGGAATCGATCAAGCAGATCATGCAGCCGGGCGCGCTGGATCCCCTCACGAAAGAGATGATGTATCTGGCAGTCAGCGCAACCAATCAATGCGGCTATTGCATCGCCAGCCACACGGCGGCGGCGCGAAGGGCGGGCATGACAGAAGCCCAGTTCGCCGAGCTTATGGCCGTGGTGGGCATGGCCAATGAAACCAATCGCCTGGCCAGCGGCTACCAGGTCGCAATCGACGAACGTTTTAAAGTGTGAAGAGGCTCCGCCTCATTTGCGGGCTGTGGGCGCTGGGCGGCGCATGGCCGGCTATCGCCCAATCCTGGACTTTGCAAACCAGCAATACAAAAGCGGCCTTGCGCGGCATCAACGCGGTAAGCGAAAAGATGGCGTGGGCCGGCGGCGCCAAGGGCGTTTTTCTCAGGACCATCGACGGAGGCGACACCTGGATTCCCGGCGCGGTGCCCGGAGGCGGCGATGCGGATTTTCGCGGCGTTCTGGCGCTTTCCGATAAATTCGCGTACCTCCTCAGCTCCGGCGCCGGGCCGGTTTCGCGGCTCTACAAGACCATCGACGGCGGCGTGAAGTGGGACCTGATCATGGTGAATCCAGATCCCAAGGGGTTCTGGGACGCGATTGCTATGTGGGACCCGATGCATGGCATCTTACTGGGTGATCCGGTCAACGGCCGCTTCGTCATCTATACGATGTCCGATGGCGACACCTGGGTAGAGCAAAAAGGTCCGCCGGCGCAGGCGCAAGAGGGAGCATTCGCCGCCAGCAACAGCAGCCTGGTGGTGCGCGGGGCGCATGAAGCCTGGTTTGGAACAGGAGGCGCGGGCGGCGGGCGAGTGTTTCACTCGATGGACGATGGCAAAACCTGGACGGTCGCCAAGACTCCCGTGCGGCACGATTCCGAGAGCGCGGGGATTTTCTCGATTGCGTTCTCCGATGGCCGTCATGGCGTGGCCGTCGGCGGCGATTATTCGAAGCCCGGGGAGGGCGCGGGCTCGATCGCGATCACCGACGACGGGGGCAAGACGTGGGCGGCGCCGGCCGCTCCGCTCCCGGGATATCGATCGGCGGTCGTGTATCTTGACGAGAAGAAAATGTGGATTGCTACCGGCACTTCCGGTTCTGATGTTTCGGTCGACGGAGGGCGCACTTGGAAGGGGTTCGATACTGCCTCTTACAATGCGATGAGCTTCGTGGGTTCTATTGGCTGGGCGGTCGGGCCGGGCGGCGTGATTGCCCGGCTTAGCGCTCCTTAGCTCGCCCATCAACCGCGGATTTCGAAAGCCGGCCGACGCTGAGCCCGCGACCAAAGGAAGCGCTTCGTTGCGGGTCCTTGGCTTACGATCGCTCCCTCACGGTCGCGCCTCTGTTCGCTTTCGGTGCAGTGGGGCTTAGGCTGGACGCTCCTCCTGCGCGGCTTCAGCGACTTCGGGTCCGGCGGCGAACTTGCCCGTTGACTATTCGAACGCTCCGCTGAAAATTACCAGTGGGGCAGGCGATCTTTTTGTCGCCTGCCATCTGGCAGGCAGCAAGAAGCTGGCGGGCGACAGGATCGCCGCCCCACAACTGCCCACATGTTTTTCATCACCGTTGGTGGGCCGCAGGCCCGTGGGATACCCAACGATTTCGGGTTAGCGAGGCTTCGCGTTCGACGGCAAAGCATCCTGCGCGGCTTTGGCGACTTCGGGCTCGGCATCGGCGGAGAGCTTGGTTAAAGATGTTCGCGCGGCGTCGCGATCCTTGGGTTGCGATTCCAGATCGTACGCTAACATTAATCGCTCGGCGGGCGAGAGTTGCGTTAACGGCAACGAAGATAATTGCCCTGCGGTCCATGTGGCCCGATAATAGCCCGTGCCGCCCGCATTGGGCTCAATCCAGGCGGGGCATGCCGCCCCCCTGGGAAGATCTACATCGCGCGACGGGCCGTCCAGAACCGCGCAGCTCTTCGGCACTCCCTCGCCGCGATAACACACCGGAATCGCCGATGCGCCGGTCTGACGAATCCTGAGCTTCGGCGAAGGCGTACATTCCACCTGGAAGCTGACGCGCGGAAGACCGGTGGAATCGAGAAACGAGTGCATCACTGCGGACGGATCTATGCCCGAAGCCATTTTGAGTTCAGCCGCCAGATCCGCTGTGGCCGCGTTCCCGAAGCGATGATCGTTGAGGTACGCACGAACGCCGTCGCGCATTTTGTCCTCTCCCAGCCATCCTTCCAGCATCAGCAGCACCGCGGCGCCCTTGTCATAGACGAAGCGGTTGTAGATATCTTTGGTGCCTTCGCGGTCGATCGGCTGCACGCGAACGGGGCGGGTGCGGGACGAATCGTCCGTGCGCATGATTCGTTCCCGCGCGGGCATCCAAGCCAGATGCGCGCGGTCGGGCGGCTGCTCCTCATCCATCACCTTTTCAGAAATCCAGGTGGCGAAGCCCTCGCTTAGCCAGACATCGGCCCAGCTCGATTGCGTGACCAGATCGCCAAACCACTGGTGCCCGAGCTCATGCGCTTCCAGCAGCCGCAGAGCGTGGGTCCGCGGGATGGTGTCGGTGCCCGGAATCATCAACAGCTCGCGAGCGAGGAACGTGATCAGGCCCGGATTTTCGACGGCTCCGAAGGCTCCGTCGGCCAGCGCAACATAATCCAGTTTGCCGAATTGGTACGGGATGCCGGTGTATTCTTCCAGGCGCGGCAGCACCGCGACGGCGGCTTCCGCGGCGGCTTTGCCGTCGGCCGCGTGATCCTTCTGGGTGATCACCCGAATCGGCGTGTCGTGTCCCGCGGGCTTGCCTTCGTACACATCGAAAGGCCCGACCGCGAACGCGACCAACTCCGACGGCAGTGGCTTGGTGTCGGCGAACTGGATAATTTTCCGGCCGTCCCCGGTTGTGTTCTCGCCGATTTGCGCGGCGTTTGAAAACGCCCGCTGTCCTTCGGGAAGTTTGATGGCGATTCGCCAGGGCGTCTTGAATCGAGGATCGTCAAAACAGGGAATCGCGCGGCGAGCCTCGATCGGCGTGAACGTCGTGTAGACGTACCAATTGCCGTCGACCTTACGGCGGTACGCTCCCAGCACGCCCTTTTCATCGATGTGGCCGCGATAGTCGATCGTGAGACTCCAATACGGTCCACTGATCTCGCGCGGCAAATCGACGGCAATCAGTTCCTTGTTGACTACGCGGACATGCCCGGGAATGGAGGTTTCAAAAGCCACCTCCGCGCTGGACGGTTCAATGTCTTTCGCGTTCAGCCAGATCGTCGAGGTGGGTCTGCGGACGTTCAGGTGGACTGTCATGGCACCTTCGAACGCGTCGCGGCTCGGGTCAATCGCGAGAGTCACCACGTACGAAAGCGGAACGACGTCGTCGGAGAGCTGGAAGCCGGGAGGCGTCGCAGCTCCACATACAAAGGCTGGAGGCAACGCCGCCAGAACACAAGCCAGCGCGAGAGTGCGCACTACTGCTCCAAATAGGTGTAACCGTTGAGGCCTTCTTCGTAGAAACGCAGCAGGGCTCCGGATTCCTCATAGCCGATGCGCCCCTCGCGCACCGCAGTCTCGACATCTTTCCGGAACTGGTCGAGCAGCGTCCGCGAGTGGTACTGCACATAGTCCAGGACCTCGCGCACGGTGTCGCCGCGAATCACCGCCTCCAGTACCACCGCGCCGTTTTCATCCAGGCGCACATGCACGGCGTTGGTGTCGCCGAACAGGTTATGAAGATCGCCCAGGATCTCCTGGTACGCGCCTACAAGAAAAGACCCTAAAATATATGGCTGGTCGGCATTGAACGGGTGCAGAGGCAAAGTTTTCTTGACGTCGCGGCGATCGATGAACTGATCCACCTTGCCGTCGGAATCGCAGGAGATGTCGCCCAGAATGCCGTGGCGGAAGGGCTCCTCTTCCAGGCGATGAATGGGCATGATGGGGAACAACTGCTTTACCGCCCAACTATCCGGCATGCTCTGGAACAAAGAGAAATTGCAGAAATAGGTATCGGACAGCAGGCCGTCAAGGCCTTCCAGTTCCTCCGGAAAATAATCCAGTTCCTGCGCCAGCTTCTGAATGCGGCGGCAGATCTGCCAGTACATGCTCTCTGACCAACTCCGCTGCTGTAGCGGAAGGTAGCCCAGGCTGAAAAGATTTAGCGCGGAATCCAAAGCCTGCTGCGCGTCGTGAAAACTTTCCAGCAGATTTTTGCTGGACAATCCACGCTGCGTTTCCTTCAAGTCGATCAACGGCTGTTCGGCGTCTTCCGGAATCTCCGGCACGGACTCGCCATCGCCGAATCCGGTAACGCCCAAGACGTTGAACAACAGCACGCTATGATACGCCGCAATGGCGCGGCCGCTCTCACTCACGATGGTGGGGTGCGGCACTTCGGCTTCATCGCACACGCTCTGGATGTGATAGACGACGTCGTTGGCGTACTCTTGCAGCGTGTAGTTCACGCTGGATTCGAAATCCGTCTGCGAGCCGTCGTAATCGATGCCCAGCCCTCCGCCGACGTCCATGTACGTAAGGCCCGCGCCGGCTCGGCGCATTTCGACAAACACCCGAGCCGCCTCAATAACCGCGCCCTTGATCTGGCGAATGTTGGTGATCTGGCTGCCCAGATGGAAATGCAGAAGCTGGAGGCAATCCTCCATCTGAAGCGCCTTCAGTTGTTCCAGCGCGCGCAGACCTTCCGTTACCGTCAGACCGAATTTCGACCGATACCCTCCCGACGATTTCCATCGCCCCGATCCGCGGCTAGCCAGCTTGATGCGCACTCCGATCACGGGCCGGACGCCGACGCGCGCGGAATGCTTCAGAATCAAGTCCAGCTCAGTATACTTTTCGACCACCGGAATGATCTGCCGGCCGATCTTCTTGGCCAGCATCACCATCTCGATGTATTCGTCGTCCTTGAATCCGTTGCAAATGATGGGAGTGTTGTTGTCGGCGATGGCCAGTACCGCCAGCAGTTCCGGCTTCGATCCGGCTTCCAGGCCGAAATTGTACGGCCGCCCGTACTCAAATACTTCTTCGACAACCTGGCGCTGCTGATTCACCTTGATCGGATAGACGCAGCAATAATTATTCTTGTAGCCGTGCTCGGTGATAGCGCTCTGAAAGGCCTGGTGCATCTCTCCCAGGCGATGCTTCAAGATCTCGCCGAAGCGGATCAGCAGCGGCAGGGCGATGCCGCGAAGCTGGAGGTTGTCCACCAGTTCCTTGAGATCCAGCCCGCGGTTGGGATCCTTTTCCGGATGCACCCACAAGTGCCCATTCTTCCCCACTGAGAAATATCCCTTGCCCCAACTGGCGACATCGTAAAGCTCACCGGCTTCTGCGGTGCTCCAACGATCCGCCGGTTCGCGGGCGGGTGCGGTCTCATTGATTTTGACAAAGGCCATGAAACTTCAGTGTCCTTCGATTTCGGTTGAAGGGCAAGTGAAAAATAGATGTCAAAAGACCTAGTCAGCAGGAATCATCCGGCGTGTATCACCGGCGATCAGCCGGTTTGTATTAAACGAGCGGCCTTCTCCGCGATCATCATCACAGTGGCATTTGGATGCGCTCTAGGGAGCGACGGCATCACGCTTGCGTCGGCCACACGAAGCCCGGCGATGCCGTAGACCTGCAACGCTGAGTTCACCACGCCCGTCGCCGGCGGCCCCATCGTGCAGGTTCCCGCGGCGTGATGGAGGCTCACGGCACGCTCCTCGATGTCATCGTTGCTGCTGAAAACCGGCGTCCCGCGGTAAGGCGCGAACGGCTCCGCCTCGACGATGCTTCGGGCCTTTTCCGCGGCCTGCGCAAGCCGCTCTCGATCGTCCGGCTCCGCCAGATAGCCGGGGTCGATGCGCGGGGCATCCGTGGCGTCGGCGGAAACCAGGCTGACGGTTCCCCGCGATTTCATTTGAAGCGGGGCGGCCAACAATGTAAAACCGTGCTGCCTTCCGGCCTGCCGTGCGAGTCCCTTCTCAAGCTCATACAACGGCGCGAACATGATCTCCAGATCGCAGGCATCGAGATCCGGCCGCGATTTCACGAACGCTCCGGCTTCGATTAAATTCGACGCGAGCGGCCCGAACTTTCCTAGTCCGATCTTTCGCAAGCGATACAGCAGAGCGTTCCAGCGCGTTCCGGCTCCGTCGAGCGAAACGGGCTGCGAAGACGCCCAACGCAATACCACTGCCAGGCGATCTTGAAGATTGCGCCCCACCGCTTCAAGCGGCGCAGCCACGGGGATGCCGAACGGCTCCAATTGCGCCGGCGGGCCCACGCCGCTCAGCAGCAACAGATGCGCCGACCCGATGGAACCCGCGCACAGAATCACTTCCCGTTCCGAGCGAACCTGATGCCGTGAGTCTCTGACCAAATATTCGACTCCCACTGCGCGGCCGCCTTTAATGAGAATTCTCGACGCTTGCACTCCCGTCCAGACAGTCAGATTGCCGCGCTTCAGCGCCGGACGCAGAAACGCGTCGGCGACATTCCAGCGCGCGCCGTTGACTTGCTCCAACGGATAGAGGCCGGCGCCTGGCTCCACTGGGCCCGCAAAAGCGCTGTAGCGCGCGATCCCACGGGCCGCGCTGGCGTCCAGAAAAACTTCGGTCAGCTTGTTCGGAGGAATTGGCGCAGCGGCGGGCACCTCAACAAACAGGGAAGCCACATCGTCGAAACCCCAACCCATATTTCCCAGCTCGCGCCATGCGTCATAATCGGCGGGGCAGCCGCGCAAATGGATCATCGCGCCCATGGACCCGCTGCCTCCCAGCACTTTGCCTCGAGGCCATCCCAGCCGGCGCCCGTTCAAATGTTCCTGCGGTTCGGTCGCGTCCTTCCAGTCCACGGAGGAGCCGGCCAGCTTGGGGAACTCGCCAGGCACGCTGATTTCGCGGCGCCGTGCGGGCGGTCCCGCCTCGATCA
Organism: Bryobacteraceae bacterium; assembly: GCA_036489835.1. Lineage (GTDB taxonomy): Bacteria > Acidobacteriota > Terriglobia > Bryobacterales > Bryobacteraceae > Palsa-187. The sequence goes on from DASXEY010000040.1 coordinate 106,144, forward strand.
GCAGCACCTGCGACTCGGGATTTTCGGAGAGGCGCGCGGCCAGCGTGCAGCCCGCCGTTCCCGCCCCCACCACAATGAAATCGAACACGTGTGCTTTCTGCCTGCTCCCGCACTTCGGAGCGGCGCCCTGACGAACGGTTTACGGGGCCGCCGACTTCGTTGCATTATGCCACACACCCGCCACGCTATGATGGAATTTGCCCGCGCCACAGCCCCGAAGTACGCGTGCACGCGTACTGATAGTTCTGATCAACCTGGCTTCGATCGGTTGTCTCGCGTGGACATTGCGAGACGCTAAGCTGGGCGAGCTACGCGACGATCTGGCCACCATGGATTGGAAGTGGGTGGCGCTGGCGGTGGCCGCCGACATCTGCGTCTACTTCCAACACGGCTTCCGCTGGAGCCTTCTGCTGCGCCCCATAGAGCCGGTCGGATTCTGGCGCGCCGTCCGCGCGATCTACATCGGCCTGTTCGCCAATGAAGTCCTGCCTTTCCGAGCCGGCGAGGTCCTGCGCTGTTATCTGCTGAGTACCTGGACGGCACTGCCCTTCTCTGTGGCCCTCTCGAGCGGGTTCATCGAGCGCATCTTCGACGGCATCTGGCTCACGCTGTGCATGCTTCTGACGATCCACCTGGTGCCCCTGCCTCCGCATCTCCACTACCTGGTCGACGGAGGCTGGGTGCTAGGGCTAGCGGTATTGGGTTGCGCCATCGTGCTGGGCGTCGCCATGTTCCGCAGCGGACGCGAGCCTGCGGACGCGCCCATCGTTCCTCCAATTACTGGATTGCACGGAGGCTGGCGCGGACAGTTTTCCGTTCTGATGAAAGATCTGGGATTGATCGGCCATTCCCGCTATCTGTACATGGCGCTTTTGCAGAGCCTGCCCTACCTGCTGCTGCAGACCATCCCGATATGGGCTTCGTTCAAAGGCTACGGCTTTGACGGCTTGGGGCTGACTCAGGCCTTTGCGCTGATGGTGTTTCTGCGCCTGAGCACCGTGATCCCGCAAGCTCCCGGCAACTTGGGTCTGTTTCAGCTTCTGACGAAGGAAGTTTTGCAGAGAATTTTCAACGTCGTTCCCGACGAGGCCGCACGATTTTCGCTCGTGCTGTGGGGCATCGTGACGTTGCCTCTTCTGATCGGCGGCTTCGTGGCGTTGTGGATCGAGGAGGCGGACTTGCTCGAGCTCAAGCGCGCCGCTGAGAAGGAAGCGGCCGGTCTTCGGTCGCAGGGCTGAGTTTGCAAACCGCGCCACGGGCAGAGCCGCAACTGCAAGGCGCGGTCACGCTCCGCTGATTCAGCTTCCTCCTTGACTCGGCCGCTAAACGGTAAGTGCCGCATTGCGCTCAAACCGCGTCGGAGGACGGGCCCTGGCCTTCGGTCGCAGGGCTGAGTTTGCAACAGCTCCCCGGGCAGAGCCGCGACTGCAAGAAGCGGTAACGCCCCGCTTATGCAGCTTCCACCTTTACTCGACCGCTAAACGGTAAGTGCCGCATTGCGCTCAAACGCGCGTCGGAGGACGGGCCCTGGCCTCGGTCGCAGGGCTGAGTTTACAACAGCTCCCCGGGCAGAGCCGCGACAGCAAGGAGCAGGAACGTTCCGCTGATACAGCTTCCTCCTTTACTCGACCGCTAAACGGTAAGTGCGGCATTGCGCTCGAGCGCGCGCAGGGCTGAGTGTGCCGCGCGCATCGTGGGGGAACACTACGTTCTTTGCAGTCGCGGCTCTGCCCGCGGCATCTGTGGCGCGCGCTGAAGTTGGAGGACGGCTCGATCCACTCTACTTGAGTTCCTGATATACCTTCCAGGTTTGCTCGACGGCATTCTCCCAGGTGAATTCCGCGGCTCGATCCCGCCCTCGCCTGGCCAGATCCTGACGCAATGCTTCATCGCCGGCTAAACGCTTCAACGCCGCGCCCAGTTCCTCGACATCTTCCGGATCCACCAGCAGCGCGGCGTCGCCTGCAACTTCCGGGATCGCCGACCGCCGCGACGTCACCACCGGAACGCCTCGCGCCATGGCGTCGAGCACGGGCATCCCAAACCCCTCGTCGAGCGAGGGGAATGCGAAGATCCGCGCCCGGCTATACAGATCCTCGAGAGCCGCCGAGGGCACATAGCCCAATACCTCAATGTCGCGGCGGCGCGGACTTTCTTCCACCGCGCGCAGTTCCACGACGGCTCCATAGCCTTCGGCGGAGCCGGCGATGGCCAGCTTCCAGCCAGAGGGCGCGTGTTCGAAGGCCTTCACCAGGCGAGCGACGTTCTTGCGCTTTTGCACCGCGCCCACCATCAGAATCAGATTTTCGCGAGCCGGCGAAATGTGCGGAGCCCGCGCGCCATGCGGGATCACGCGAATGCGGGAGGGCTCTACCTGAAGCAAATCCTCCACTTGTTGCGCGGTGAAGCGCGAGACCGCGATGACCAGATCGCTGCGCTGGGCCGCCTGGCGGGCCTGCTCCGAAAAGCGCGTGCGGAACTCAAGCGAGGAGTAGTCCGAAGTCATCACGAACAGATCGTGAAAAGTGGTGATCGTGCGCGGACCGGCAATATCCACGCGCTGATTCAGGGCGTGAAAAAGTGGCGCTCGGGGAGCACCTCGCAGAATTCTGCGGGTGGCGTTGCGCGGCAGGGGATCGCGAAAGGAGCGGAGGAGCCGGTGGGGCCTGTAATACCAAAGGAACCGCTGCTGCGGATGCGCGCGGGCCAACCCGAGCAGGATTTCGCGGGAATAGACCGCTACGCCGGAGGGATTCCGGCCCAGGCTGTAGGTTGCGTCGAGGGCAATCGGCACTCGACTGTCATGTTCGCATGCTCAGCCGGCGCTGGCGAGGCTGGACTTCGCGTGGTTCGATGGCGCGGGTTGTGGCAGGTCCGCAATGGCTTGCTCGATCATCGCGTCTACGGTGAGCGGATTCTGGCCATGGAAAATAGAAACACCGAGCTCGATGCGGCGCTCCGCGGCGGCATTGCGAATGCGCGTCCAGGCCTGCTCCACCGACTCGACCTCATTATCGAAGACGGTGAGGGCGAAGTGCCGCTCGCCGATGCGAGCCAGCGCGTCCGCCGCCGTGACGATGCTGCGCAGATGGTCGGCAGCCTCCATCAATTCCAAGTCGCGGCGCTGCTCCCCGAAGGCCGCGGCAATCTCGGTAAGGTTCCTGGGCTCGGCGATGATCACCATCCAGCGCCTTCCTAACCGCTCCGCCAGCATGCGGTCGCGGGTGGCGGAAACCAGGAATCCGGCTCGATTATATAAACCGGTCAGCGAATCGGTGTGCGCGGCGGCCCGCGCCGAACTCAGCAGCCGGTGCCGCAGAACCGCGTTGCGGAGCGCGTGTGCCAAAGGTCCGCAGTCGATCAATTTCTTGAGCAGGAAATCCTCGGCGCCTTCCCGGATCAGCTTCACCGCCAGTGGTTCGTCGGTTGAGTTCAGCACCAGAATCACGGGAACCTCCGGAGCCGCGGCCTGCATCCGCCGGAAGGTTCCCGCGCCCTGCTTGGCCAAATCCAAATCGAACAAAATAGCGTGGGGAGGGTCGCTTGAGAAAATTCGCTCCGCCTCTTCCCATGTCGACGCCGAAAGCGGCTGGATGCGGGGCCATTCCGGCAGCCAGCGGCCATCCTCAATTTCCCGCAGAACATCGTGCAGGAACAGCATTTCGTCCGGCTCGGACTCGATCAGTAAGACGCGAAGGTCCATCGCTTGATTTTCAACCTGCAGAGTAGTGCGCGGACCACACCAAGCGTCTCAGCCCGCGAGCTTATATTCCTTCAATTTGCGATACAGAGTGGTGCGGCCGATTCCCAGCAGGTGCGCGGCCACGGCGCGGTCACCTTTGGTGTATTCGAGCGCATTCACAATGGCACGCCGTTCCAACTCCGTTAAAGGAATCACTGCTGGAAAACCTTGCTGCGCCGTCTCAGGCGCCGGAGCCACCCCCGCCTCTGCCACCTCGTGGGACAGCGCGCCCAACGAAGCCGTCGCCATCAAGTATTGCGATTTCTTCTGGATAAGATGATTCTGCAAAGCCGAGGGCAGGTCCGCAACATGCAGCAGCGGCCCCGAATTGACGGCCACCATGTGCTGGATGCAGTTCTCCAGCTCCCGCACGTTGCCGGGCCACTCATACGAGAGCAGCACCTCCATGGCTTCTCCCGTCAGGATGTGGCTGCCTCCAGATGCGGACAAAAAATGATTGATCAGTCCCGGAATGTCTTCCTTACGCTCCCGCAGCGGCGCCAGCCGGATGTTGATGACGTTCAAGCGGAAGTACAAATCCCGGCGGAAATTGCCCCGTTCGACTTCCTTCGCCAGATCCCGGTTCGTGGCCGCGATGATGCGGAAGTCCGAACGCCGCGTGGTAAGCGACCCGAGTGGACGGAACTCCTTTTCCTGCAACACTCTCAATAACTTGGCCTGGAGATCGAGCGGCAACTCTCCGATTTCATCGAAAAACGCCGTGCCGGCGTTGGCTGCCTCAATCAATCCCAGCTTGGCGTTTCCGGCCCCCGTAAAGGCGCCCTTGACGTGTCCGAACAGTTCGCTCTCCATCAGCGGACCCACCATCGAGGAGCAGTCGATAATGACGAACGGACCCTCTTGGCTCCGCGTGTGTATCTCTTTTGCTACCAATTCTTTGCCGGTTCCAGTCTCTCCTAGCAGGAGAGCCGGCCAGCGGCAGTTTCCCATCTTTTCGATCAGCCGCAAGACTTGGCGTGCCTGCGAGGATTGTCCCAATAGCATCTGGCGTGCTTCTTTTGAACCTGGATTCATCTTTTCCTTGCCGTAGCATGTTAGTGCGTTGGGTAAACATAAACTCTACCGTGGAATCTCAACATCCTCTAGGTCCCTCTCGGGTATATGGAATAGGCACTTTGCGGGTGTCGCATCCCCACCGATGGGGATAAGGAACAATAATTCCGAAAAACAGGCTCTCGTTTGCCGATGCGTCTCTACATGGGGATCGGAGCCTACCCGCGCCGCGAACAGAAACACTCCGGGATGGGACGCTGGCTGCCTATTCCGGCGCGTGGGTCTCTGGCGCTCGGATTTCTGGCGATCGCCGGGATCTGCGGTTCGCTCGTCGGTTTGATCGAACTGCGGCAAGCGGTCTCCGAATCGCGGCAGTTGTACCGGCTGGATACGGTGGGCTTGCAAATCGAGAGCGATCTGGAATTTCAGACCCAGGAGAGCCGCCGTTCCTTGCTATCCGCCCTGGCCGTGGCGGGTCCGGGGAAGCCATTTCTATCCGCCGACTCTGCGCGCGTCACAGACGAGCAGGTTCGGGACGCGATTGAGCGCTTCCGGCAGATCGACGCACCGCCGGCATTGACCGAATCGATCCAGGATTTTGAGGCGTCCTGGAGCGCGTACGCGCGCATGCGGGACGATGTTGCGGCCGCCATCCGGTCCGGCGATTTCAAAGGCGCGCTGGAGACGGATCAGCAGCGCGGCAACGCTACATTCCTGGCGGCACTCGGGAACCTGCACGCACTGAGGCAGGCGCTCGAAGACCACGCGGGCGTGCAGTCCATCCGGGTGGGCCGGGCTTTCGAGCGGTGCACGGCCGGCTTGATCTCCTTCGCCTCGGCGACTTTCTTCATCATGTTCGCGCTGCTGCGAATCCGCAGGTCCCGGGCCCGCGCGCTTCTGGCCAGCAACCGGGAACTGGAGCGGGCCCAGGAGATGGCCCGGCACCGCGTGGCGATTCTGGAGATGGTGATCACGCACGTTCCGCTCACGCAGACTCTGGGCGCCATCGCCGCGCTGCCTTCCTGGCATCAGCCCGGAGCGGGCGCGGCGTTGTGGAGCATCGAAGGGAACCTGCTGCTCTACCAGCTCAGCTCCGGATTGCCTGACCAGGTCTCAAACGGACTGCGGGCCCTGTCGTTCGAGCGCGTGGAGGGCAAGCTGAATCTGAGCCCGGAAGTGCGGCGGGAGATCGCGGAGCTGGCCCATCAGACGAATTTGAAGCCGACGGTCGTCCCGCTCGAAAACGTGACGGGAGACGCGATCGGGTTGCTGGCGCTGTTTGCCCCCAGCTTCGCGCGCGACTCCGGACCCGTGTGGGAAATTCCGCAGCGCTTCACCTCGCAGCTGGAGCAACTGGCGTGCCTGGCAATTGAGAACTCGCGGCTGTACGAGCGGCTGGCGTTTCAGGCGCAGCACGACGTGCTGACCGGACTTCCCAACCGCCTCCTGTTCCAGGACCGTTTGCAGCAGGCCATCCTGCGGGCACGGCGAAACCGGAAAAAAGTGGCGGTGCTGTGGTTCGACGTGGACCGCTTCAAGCAGATCAACGACACGCTGGGGCACCGGGTCGGGGATGAATTGCTGTGCGAATTCGCGCAGCGGATCAAGGGCTCACTCCGCAAAAGCGATACCGCCGCGCGCATCGGCGCGGACGAGTTCGCGGTGCTGGTCGCGGAGTTGGACGGCGCCTCCGATTTGCGGGTAATCGCCGAAAAACTGATGAAGCAGATCCGCGTCTCTATGGTTTTATCCGGCCATGACCTGAAGATCTCCGCCAGCGCGGGCATCAGCATTTTTCCGGAGCACGGCCTGGAATCGGGTGTCCTGATGCGCAACGCGGATCTGGCCATGTATCAGGCCAAGCGTGCCGGCCGGGACACGTTCCAGGTGTTTGACGCGGAGTTGAGCGAGTTGCTGGGACGCCGGTTGGAGATCGAGCGGGAACTCAGGGGTGCGATCGAAGCCGCGGAATTCCATTTGGAGTATCAGCCTCTGATCGGACGGCACAATGAGTTGAATGGATTCGAAGCGCTGCTGCGATGGAATAACGTGCGGCTGGGTGAGGTTTCGCCGGCCGAGTTTATCCCCATCGCCGAGGAGGCCGGCTACATCCTGCGGATCGGAGAGTGGGTGGCAAACGCGGCCTGCCAGGAAGGCGCCCGATGGATCAAGCAAGGCCTGAATGTGCCTAGCATCGCGGTGAATGCCAGCGGTCTCCAGTTCGCCGACGGCAGTTTTCCGGAAATGATCCGGACCGCGCTCGAATCGAGCGGATTTCCGGCGTCGAAGCTGGAGATCGAGGTGACAGAAACAGCGCTGGTGGGGAACCCGGAATCGGCGCTGACCCAGATCACGCGCCTGCGGGACCTGGGAATCCGCTTCGCCATCGACGATTTCGGCACCGGCTACTCCTCGCTGAACCAGCTCCGGACGCTGCCGGTGGATTGCGTGAAAGTGGATCGGTCCTTCATCAAGGACCTGGAACTCACCTCCGGCGATTCGACCACGCTGGTCCGGGGCATCATCGGCATGGCCCACAACCTTCGGCTGCGTGTTGTTGCCGAGGGCGTGGAGACGGAGGGGCAGCTTGCAATCTTACGTTCGCTCGGCTGCGACGTGAGCCAGGGCTTCTTCCTGCATCGGCCGCTGACGGCGATCGCCGCGGAAGCGCTGATGCGAGCATATGCGACGGATCGGCACCCAGCCTTCTGCGGCGATGCCCGCGGCGTTCCTGCCGCTCCCGTGCCCTACCTGGTGCCCGACCTGGCTTGAAGCCGCTCTCTCACGCGCCAGCGGTGCGTGCGCCACTCCACCTCACTCGTGAGCACGGGAAGCTCTAACGCTGGATATCTCGCAAAATCGTGGAAGCGCTGATTGATGAATATCCGGCAGATCGGCGTTCCCGCCGGCCCGTGCCCTAATTAACTGGCTTTCCGACCGGGATTGAAGCCGCTCTGACGCGCCAGCAGTGCCTTTGCCAACTCGGTCTACTTTGCTGCCGGGGTGAGTACGTCCTCGGCGAAGGCGCGTTTGAGCGCGGGAAAACCTTCACGGGTTCCGTTGGATATCGTGAGAGAGTTCGGAAGTGTGGAGGAGTTGCGTGGATAAGTGCGTAGGCGACGGATCGGCACGCTGCATTCTGCGGCGGCCCCAAAACGTTCCCGAGATCCAGTGCTGCTCCTGGTTCCCCCGGCTTGGCCTCAAGCTGTCTGCGCTTATTTTGCTGCTGGGGCGAGGACCGCTTCGGCTAGGGCGCGTTTTAACGCAGGGAGGCCTTCGCCTGTGACACTAGAAATCTTGAGGAAGGGAAGCTTGCGGCGGCGCGCGAGCCGGCGTAGCGAGGCTATTCTCTCGGGGTCCTGTGCGGCGTCAATCTTAGTCGCGACTACGATCATCGGCTTGGCGACCAGATCCTCGGAGAAGCTGCGCAACTCCTCCATGATGATTTCGAAATCATGCACGGGATCCCGGCCGGTGGAGTCAGAAACATCAACCAGGTGAGCCAGTATCCGCGTGCGCTCAATATGCCGGAGGAAGTGCACCCCGAGCCCGTGGCCCAGATGCGCTCCCTCAATCAACCCGGGAATGTCGGCGACGACGAAGCTGCGGTTATCTTCCACGGCGACGACACCCAAATTAGGTTCGAGCGTAGTGAACGGATAATCGGCGATCTTGGGCCGCGCCGCGGAAATTCGCGAAATCAGCGTGGACTTACCCGCATTCGGAAAACCGACTAGCCCAACGTCGGCGAGAAGCTTCAGCTCCAGGCGCAGGCGAAGTTCTTCGCCCAGTTGACCGTCTTCGTGCTCGGTCGGAGCCTGGTGCGTGGAGGTAGCGAAGCGCGCATTGCCGCGCCCTCCCTTGCCTCCCTTCGCCACGACGAAGCGGTCGCCATCCTGGGTGAAATCGTGGAGTTTCTCGCCAGTCTCGGCGTTGTAGACAATGGTGCCGACCGGAGTGGCTACGTCGATCGAAGCCCCATCACGGCCCTTGCAGTTACTGCCCTCGCCGTGGCGGCCACGCTCGGCTTTATGTTCGGGATTAAAACGGAAATGGAGAAGAGTGTTGTAATGCTGGCTGGCGACTAAAGTGACGTCGCCCCCGCGGCCGCCGTCACCGCCGCTGGGACCGCCCCGCGGTACATACTTTTCCCGTCGAAAAGCCAGACAGCCATTGCCGCCGTTGCCGGCTTTGACCAGAATCGTAACGTCGTCGATGAACACCGGAGGGACCGCCGAAGGGCGGGAACTACTCCGCGGCGCGGACGGAGATGAACTTCCCCTGCCGGCCACGATCGCGGTATTCAACGGTGCCGGAGACCTTGGCGAACAAGGTGTCGTCCTTGCCCATGCCGACGTTCTCGCCCGCCTTGAAGCGGCTGCCGCGCTGGCGCACGATGATGGAGCCGCCGGGAATCAACTGCCCGCCGAACACCTTCACGCCCAGGCGCTGCGCATTGGAATCGCGGCCGTTTTTGGAGCTTCCTAAACCTTTTTTGTGTGCCATTGCGAATGCTTCCTAGAGGGTAATTTCGTTGATCTTGACGCGAGTGAAGTTCTGGCGATGCCCGATGGTCCGCCGGTACTGCTTCTTGCGCTTGAACTTGAAGACGATGGTCTTCTCGCCGCGGCCGTGAGCCACGATGGCGCCCTTGACCAGCGCCCCGCCCGCCTCAGCTCCAGCCTTAACGGAATCGCCATCGATCACCGCCAGCACACGGTTAAACTCGACCTCAGCGCCGGGGTCGCCCAGCAGCGTTTCCACTTCGATTGCTTCGCCCGGGGTGACGCGATACTGCTTCCCGCCTGTTTCGATGACTGCGTACATAATGGTCCTTTGAGGTTGCCTCTCTCGGTATTGAATTGCGCCCGGTCCCGCCGGCTCGGCGCGGCAAGAGGCAGAACCTACACTTTACCACAGCTTTGTCGATTTCGGGGATGCCGGTTCGTCTTGAGAGCAGGAGACTGAACCATGAGCTACGAATTCACCCTTAGAGAAGTCATTCCCGCCACCCCGCAGGCCATCTACGATGCCTGGCTCGATAGCAACGGCCACACAGGCATGACGGGCGGCAAAGCGGAGGCGTCGGCGAACCCTGGAGCCGGCTTCATAGCCTGGGACGGTTACATTTCAGGCAGGAACCTCGACTTGGCGCCGGGGAGGCATATCGTTCAGTCCTGGCGCACCACGCAGTTTCCCGAAGGGCACGCCGATTCGAAGATCGTGGTGACGTTGACTCCGGTCGAGGGCGGCACGCTGTTGACGCTGGCCCATAGCGATGTACCGGATGGGCAGACCAGTTATGAGCAGGGCGGCTGGCAGAGCCACTATTTCGAACCCATGAAGAAGTACTTCGCGGCATTTTCGGGAACACCGGGCCCCTCGGCGAAAGCCTCGGGGCTGTAGAGTACCGCCCCTTGCCTTCGCCGCTCGGCTAGCGCCACCGTAAATTAGCCAGGCGGCGCGCCGTGCTAAACTCGCGACTAGCGGCGCTCAACAGGAGGGCTGACCATGCGGGCGAGAACTTACATTGTCTGCGCGTTCTGTGCTGCGGCGCTTATTGCTCTGGTTTCGACCCGGGCTCCAGGGCAGGAGCCGGCTCAAGGGAAAAACCAGGAACCGGCCAAAGACCCGGCGGGCGAGGCCAGTTTTCACTCCAGCACCAACCTGGTGGTCATTCCCGTCTCGGTGACCGACGCCTCGAACCGGTTCGTTCTCGGCCTCCAAAAAGAAGACTTTCACCTATTCGACGACGGCGTGGAACAGAGCATCTCCCATTTCTCGGGCGAGGACGCGCCGCTTTCCATCGGCTTGGCTTTCGACGAGAGCGGCAGCATGGACTACAAGCTCCGAACCTCGCGTGACGCGGCGGTGCAGTTTCTCCAGACGTTAAGCGGAGGCGACGAGGCGTTTCTGGTCGAGTTCAATGAGACCGTCAAGCTTTCGGTGGGCTTCACCACGCACGCCGACCAGCTTCAGACCGTTCTCAAGAACTCGCAGCCGGGTGGCCTGACCGCAATGCTCGACGCAGTGGATTTTTCTCTGAAAGAGATGAAGAAGGCCAAGAATCCGCGCAAGGCGATCGTCATTGTTTCCGATGGCGGCGACAATAGCAGCCACTATACGGCGGCTCAAATCGAAGCCCTGGTGCGCGAGGCCGATGTGCAGATTTACGCGATGGGTGTCTTCGAACCGATGTTCAACCTGGGGCTGAGTTCGGCGGAGATTTCCGGGCCGAAATTGCTTTCCGAAATCGCCACCCAGACCGGAGGGCGAGCCTTCGCGGCCACGCTTTCAAGCGATTTGCCGGCAGTGGCCTCCAGGATCGCGATCGAGCTGCGCAATCAATACGTCCTCGGCTACTACCCGAAGGATCAAGTCAAGGACGGCAAGTATCACAAAATCGAGATCAAGGTGACTCAGCCTAAAGGAATCACGCCGATCAAGGAGCATTGGCGGCTCGGGTATTACGCGCCTTCCGAAAATTAGATAGCCTTGGCGGCCGTTTCAGAAGTTCACTAACGTATTGAAGGAAACCGCTCTCCTGAAAAACCCGGTGTGGCAGGCGATCTTGTCGCCTGCCATCTGGCCGGCTGCAAGAAGTCAGGCGGGCGACAAGATCGCCCACCCCACGGCCGCTCACCAGGTTTCTCATCGCCACTGGTGGGCCGCAGGCCCATGAGACGCTCCCTCCGGTTCCGGCTCAGAAAACGCTGCTCACGCTTCCAGGGCAGTAAACCGCCGAGGTCCAAAGCCAAGCTGAGCCGGACTGCGAGGGAGTCAACTGGGCCGGCGGCCCACCCGATAGCGATGAAAAACACCTGCTAGCGGCGAATTCCGGACGAATGCACAGCTCGGAGCCGTGCCCCTTAATTCGGCACAGCCAGAGACCCGCCTCTTCGCGGAATACGAGATACCACTTCCGAAACGGTGCGCTTAGTGAGGGTGCCCGCCGACGTGTGGCGCAGCTACGGGCGCGTGCACGATAGGCGCGGGGCGCGAAATCGGGACCACCGGGCGCGAAACCGGAGGAGTCGGACGGATCACCGTAGGCGAACTATACACAGAACGCGGCGTAATGACGGTATATCCGGTTCGCGGCAGCGGAGAGTAGATCGTCGAGCTGCGTCCCACCACGGTCGGCAGACCCAGGAACAAAGGCCTGTACGTATAACCTGGCAAATACAGTGCGTAGAACCCCGACTGATACGGATACACCGAGCTATACACGCCGGCGCCATAGGGGCTGTAGATTCCAGACGAGATCCCCGGATCGATGGGCGCCAGCCCGAGCATCGGGAACTGAGTGAAGCCGTACTGCCCCGGGTCTCCGTACAAGGCGCTCGGGTCGCTCGACATGTCCATCGACGCCGGATCCTGAATATTGGCGGCGATCTGGTTATCCGCGGAGATCGAATCGGCGCGGCCGCGCGACCAATTGCTGAGCGCGTCACCGCTGCCCGGATCACTGCCCGCATCGGCGGCGGATTGCTCCGGCACCAGTGCGATCGCCAGGGGCAGGTCCATGCCGCGATCCACCGCGACCGGCTCGCCGGTTGCCGCGTCTGTAACCTCGGCTTGGCCCTCGCGGACCCACACGCGCGCAGGCGTGGAATCGATTCGATAGACACCCTTCTCCGGGAAGCGCACCTGCCAACCCTGGTAGCTCAACGTCACCGATGTTCCCGGCGTTGGTTCAGCCGATTCCACCATGGCGGAGCCGGTGAGCAACTCGACCCGGCTGTCGGCAAAGGTATTGGAAGCCATACGGATGGAGCTGTTCTGGTCCAGGCGCAGAAACACGCCCGGAGTCAGCAGCACCTCGGCCCGGCCAGCCGCGGTGCGCAGTTCGGAGCCCTCCGGCATGCTGACAAACCTGCCCGGGTGAGGCTCGACAGGCTGATCGTTCAGGTACACCGCCCCCTCGAAATAATGGAGAACTCCGGAGCGCGTCGAGATTACGGCTTGCCCGCGGGCTTGAAACGCGACCGCAGAAAGAGCCAGAACACTTAGGACAAGGGCTCGTGAACCTCGCGGGAACAGAGGCGCGAACATACCGGAGGAGAACATAAATATCCCTCGGGACCAGTATCCAGCCAGGCCGGGTTTCGGTCAAGCGAAAAAGGGCAAGCTGCTTCTGAAACAACCCTTCGGGAATGAAGGCTGCGACTGGCCATTTGCTGGCTATCTGGCTGTAGGATTGAGGCTTACCGGCTCAGTGGCTCAAATCGTAGATAAAGTAGTTCATGGCGATGCGGTACGCCAGCGAGGCCCATTTCTCCTCGTATCGAGGCTCGTCGGAGTGTTCCCAGGCATCGCCCAGATCCATGTTGTGGCAGATCGCGACCATGATGCGGCCCTGGTCGTCCCGTATGCAGCGCCAGTGTGCAGGCTTGCCGGTGGGGCCTTTTTCATAGGTGATTCCGGACTCAAAAATCTGCGCACCGGGGACCTGGAAACGGTCTTGCAGATCGTAGAGCGTATGAAAGATCGGGTCGTTATCTGGAATCTCCTGGACCTCCCGGTCCGGGAATACCAGGCTCAGACTGTCGGTGAAATTCTGCCATTCGTTGATGCTCTCGCCGTCGGCGACCGCGTGATCGCGGGCATTTGAGCCGTGAAAATCGTCCACCATCAGGAACCCGCCGCGCATTAAATATTCGCGAAGCTGCGCGGCCTGATCGGCTGGTAATTTCCAATGGCCGACTTCTACGGCATAGAGCACCGGCCAGTTATAAATCTCATCGGTTCCATCCAGATCCACCACCTGCTCCACCGAACGGGTGTCGATGCGCGTCAGCCGGCGGACTCCGGCTAGCAAATGGCGGTCAGACCGGGGATAATCCATGGTCCAATATCCCGGAAACTGGCGGCCGTCACGGTAGTAAGCATTGGGAAAGCCGACGACGTCCGGATAACGCAGACGTGCGCGAGTCCACTCCGTCTTTTCCTGCCAGTCGGTAGGAAGCGGAAAATCGTTGTACTCGATCGCTGGAAACTCTTTGAAGGGTTTCTGGGCGCGCATCACACCGTAAAAGCTGACCAGACCCAGCGAAGCAAGGATGACTACGTTGCGTAATCGCATGCAACCGCCAATGCGATTCTACAGTACCACAGCTACACAATAGAGAGACGCGCTATTTGGAGGCGGAAGTCACGCCCGCGGCGTCTTTGGCGTTCCAGGAATCCTGATTGCGTGTGGTCTTCCACATGTCATCGCCCCACCAAGCTGGCTTGGCTTCCCCGCCCTTTCCGTCCGCGGCCTTCGACTCCGTGACCGCCTTGGTCGTGTGTTCCTGGATGGTGGCCAGGACGCTGGAGGCGGCAGGTTTGGCGAGCTGAAGCGTCATGGTTTGCTTCTCGCCCAATCCGCTCTTGAATTCGACGGTCAGCAACTGCGTCTCGGTTTTGTGCAGGCGGCTGATAAGGGCCACGGGGTTCATCCCCATCGGCTCATGGTTGCGAACCTGCGTCGCGCCCAATTCCGCATGCAGGATACTCTCGTAAGGCACCGCTACCTCAGCCAAACCGGTGCGGAAGGTCATCGAGTTGTTGTCCTTGAACACCAGCGTTCCACCCGTGTTGGGCTTTAACGAAGAGACGTTTCCGTCGACGTAGGTGGAGGTTTCCGGGCGTGGAGCGCCGGAGACCGCGATGCAAAGGAATAACGAGACGACTGCAGTTTTGATCATGGGAATCCTTCCGAGAACTACATCGGCGGGCTCGCGCGGAATCTTTAGACCTTGGGAACGGAGGGTACCGGAGTGGCGGACGGAACTGGATCCGCCGCAATCCACCGGCGCGCCAACGTTCCGGCGAAGACCAATAGCAGCAGTGCGCCCACACCGTTGGCCAGCGCATCCATCCCCATGAGGCCTCGCGCACCCGAGCGTTTGTAAGCCGCGCCGTCGATCCAGGTCATATAGGTGATGGGGAAATTGCCGCTGGAGCCCAACAGGGAGTACGCCGTGCCCGCCGCATGCGGCCGTTTTCCAAGCACCTCCAGTTCCAGCGCCGTGAACGCCGCGTAGGCGATTCCGGCCGCGAGCGCGTATCCGGCGTAGCCCCCCGTGTACGTCAGCGGCGAGGCTGGCCCCAGCGCCATCCAAGCCGAGAAGACCGCGCTGAGCAGACCGGCAAGCGCGTAGGCGGCCATCCGGTTCATGCGGTCGCAAAGGTAGCCGCCCAGCATGCAGCCCGCGGCCGAAAGAAGGCCTCCCGCGATGCCTGAAACCCAGGCTACCTGTCCGTCCGAGGCGTGATAATCGGGCCCGACGCTCGAGATGAGATTCGCGACCGCCGCGCTTCCCACCGGCGAAAGAAAGAACACCAGGCCGGCCCAGGTCGCGGGAGCGCGGAGCAGCTGCCATACATCCCTGCCGAGAGCGCCGAAAAGCCTCGACGGAGCCAGGCGTGGCGAAGGCTCCTCGAAGATCGCCAGGGCAGCCAGCGCGGGCAGAAAGACCATCGCCGCCGAAGCGAATGCAAGACCAAAGAGCGGCGTAAAACCCGCCAGCCAGATGGCGACGCCTGCGCCCAGGGCGCCGCCTCCCAGATTTCCGGCGTTGTACCATCCGCTGGCACGGCCGCGCGCCGTAGGATGAATCGTCGTCAAAACCGCGCCGCAGGACGACGAAAGCAGCATCGAAACGATATTGCCCGCGAACAGCAACGCTGTAAGCTGCGGCAGCGAAGCCGTCACCCACACGATCGCAATCCAGGCGCACAATGCCGATACTCCGGCAGCCATCAGGACCCAGGTTCGCCGCAGAAAGCCGATGTCGACCACCGGCGACCATAGAAAGTACCAGAAGTTGGGGATGGCCGCGACCGCAACCACCTCCGCGATCTTGTCTACAGGGACGCCGTGTTTCCGCAGCAGGAACGGCATCAGCACCGTGATGACGGCGTTGAAGGTGCCATAGGGAATGGAGAGAATCCCGAACAGCCACGGCGGATTGTGTTTGGGCGGGGCTTCGGGAAGCGTCAATTTAGGTGGGTGATCGGGGCAGAACCAACCCTGTGCGGCTTGAGCGAGCCGCAATTGGATACAAACTGCAGATGCTTCAGGTTAGCGCCTGCCGCGACTGCCTCCGCCGCCGCCCCCTGCTTCCCGCGCTGCCATGGGGCGCGCTTCATTCACAACCAGCGTCCGGCCCATGAGATCCTTACCGTGGCAACTGTCGACAGCTCGCTGCGCCGCCGCATCGTCATTGATTTCGATGAACCCGAAGCCGCGCGCCTGACCGGTAAAGCGGTCGCGCATCACGGTTACGGTATCGACTGGCACACCATGGTCAGCAAAAAAATTCTGCAAATCCTGCTCATTTGCCGTATAGGGGAGGTTTCCAACAAAAAGCTTCTTCACTCAGGCACTCCTTACTGTAACTGGAGGGATGGGTAGGTAGACACGAGGCGGGCGAGGGCTGATGATAACCGGCGAACGGACCTAGAGTCAGACCAGGAACTCCAATACGGCAGTAGTATGCCAGAAAGCAGTTTCGGAGTCAAAGGGTAAGATGTCGGAATTTTAGCCTATGCCGGATAGGCATTCCGGAGTGCAAGGCTGTTTGGGCTGTTTGCCCTAGCCGCGATCTCGCGAAGCCTGCTCGGCGCGGTAGATGTAGGCTTCCTCAACCCAGGCGCCACCTAACATCCGGCTGCCCAGATGCCTCCCGACAACCTCTGGAAACCTCTTAGCAGCTTTTCGCAGCTCGCGGACCAGCGGGGACCGGGTACTTTGAAGTTGGAGAGGTGAATCTGACCAATCTAGATCGCTGGAACTTAACGTGTTAACAAGTTTCAGGTAGGCTTTCGCGGGACCAAGCCGGTCATAAAGCAGAGTTGCAAGTAAGAGTCGCAACCGACCGTCGTCTCCTGCGCTAACCCAGGCGGCAACGGGGATCGGGAATTTCGCTGCATCGAGTAGGCCCAGGATCTGGCTTCCCCATTCCACGCCAATTCCTACCAGCGTTTCTTTAACCATGGAAGTACACCGTACTTTCGCTCTCCAATCGAGGTGAGAAGTTCCTTCGCGTCCCTCTCAGAGCGCTGTCGATATCTGTCTTTCTCTGAGCATTGTGTCACTAACACTCAGTTGCTCGCCAAGTGCGGTTCGCGGAGCTCCGCTTCCCGAAAGGGGGCCTCCGGGTACGCTAGCTTAAGCAGTTCCGCCAAATTGTGCGTGTAGCTTGATTTGACCGTCTCGAGTTTGGGAAATTCATAGCGTTGCGTCTTCTTCGCGATACATGCCTTGAGAGCACATTCAATCGCGTAACCAGCCAGATAATACGAACCGGATCAGCACCGGTTGGCAAAAAGCACCTGCGCCTCTTTGAGCCGCAGGAGGGCCAACTCGCGAAAATCTTGACATTTCAAATCTCTCTGCTTGCCCTAACTTCGCAGTTCGGCGGCGATTTCCTGGGCCGCGTTGCGGGCGGCTTCCACGGCCCCGATCTCGAAGCTGATGGCCCCCACGCGAGGATGCCCTCCGCCGCCGTAGCGCTCGCAAATCGAAGCCAGGTTGTAGTTCACGGGCTTCTTGGCCCACGGGTTCGATCCCACCGAAACCTTGGTGCGGAAACTGGAGGTGCTCACGGAAACGGTATAGACGGATTCCGGGAAAAGATAGTACGGAATGAACTTGTTATAGCCTTCGAGTTCATGCCCGACCAGATCGAAATAAACCACGCCGTCGGTTGCCTGCGCTTGCTTCCCGATGATGTCGATGGAGCGGCGGTGGCGTTCATATAAAGGTTCGTACACCGCCAGAATCTCCGGATCGCTGGCGATCTCATCCAGCTTACGCGTGCGCATCATGCGAATGATAGTCTGCACGATCTCAGAGCCCTTGGCGCCTTCGATCACCAAAGTAAGCCGCATCGCCGAGGCCGCCAGATTGACAGCTTCCTCGGCTGAAGCGTACTGGGCTCCGTCGACGATATCGGCCCAGGCGACCAGCTCCGCCAGGTCGGGCGCATCGAAGCCGAAGCGATCCTGCGCCACCGTCGCGATGTACTTGGTGCAGGAACGGAAACTGGGATCGTACATCTTGCATCCGCTGGTGTCGCGGCGGAAGTGCTCGGCGTCTTCTGGGGTGAGGAAGGCGCTCTGGTGATGGTCGAACCACCAGTTCAGATGCGGATCGGTGGAGTACTTGAAGTCCACGATAGCGTTGACATCGCCGTCGAATTGACCGGGTTCGAAGAGCTGCCCGGCCCTGTGCGCAAGCCCCGTATATTCGAAGCGCGCGTCGGGATAAAACTTGCCTTCCATGAAGCGGCTGAAGAAGGCAGCCGAGGCCGCGCCGTCGAAACAATGGTCGTGATAGAGGATTCTTACGCGCATGCCGAAAAACTATACCGGGAAAACCTGCTAGTGTCTCGCAAATGAGGCCCAACATGCAAGTGGCTTTTTCCAGCGGCCTTTTTGGCCCATTTTCAAAACTTGCAGCATCCTATCGATCATGGGTAGAATCAATGAGTTTGTACAAAGATTTCTGGAGGGCGCATGTCCGTTGAGCAAAAGGTCAAACAGATCATCGTCGAGCAACTTGGTGTGGACGAGGCCCAAGTCGATCCCACAGCCAGTTTCGTCGATGACCTCGGAGCCGACTCGCTCGATATTGTCGAGCTGGTGATGGCGTTCGAGGAAGCGTTCGACCTCGATATTCCCGACGAGGACGCCGAGAAGATCATAACCGTGAAGAACGCCATCGACTATATCGAGTCGAAGAAGAAGTAATTTTCGGGGAGCACAGAGGGTGCGGCGCGTACCGCCAGACGGTCTGAGACTTCTCCCGCCATCTCCCGTTTTATGCAGGTTCCCCTGTACGGGCGAATCCTTTAGAAGACACGGAGTTTTCAAATTTGCAACGTAGAGTCGTAGTCACTGGAGTCGGACTGCTGACTTCGGTGGGAGCCGGCACCGAAGCCACTTGGGAAGCGATCAAGAAGGGAACCAGCGGCATTGTTCCCATCAGCGCTTTCGACGCAACGCTGTTCAGTTGCCGCATCGCCGGGGAAGTCCGAAATTTCGAACCCACCGATTACGTCGAGAAAAAAGACGTAAAGAAGATGGGGCGATTTATCCAGTTCGCCATCGCGGCGGCGGATTTCGCTGTGGCGAGTGCCGGCCTGAAGGTCGATCCCGATCCGGACCAAGCCGAGCGTGTCGGCGTTTACATCGGCAGCGGCATCGGCGGATTCGAAGTCATCGAGCGCGAGCATCGGAACCTGCTCGAAAAAGGTCCCGGGCGCATCTCGCCATTCTTCATTCCGGCGACGATCGTGAATCTGGCTTCGGGCTGGGTTTCTATTCGCACCGGCGCGAAGGGGCCGAATTCCGCGACGGCCACAGCCTGCACCACCAGCGCGCACAGCATCGGCGATTCCTTCCGCATCATCCAGCGCGGCGACGCCGACGTGATGATTTGCGGCGGCGCGGAAGCGGTGGTGACGCCGCTGTGCATCGGCGGATTCGCCGCCATGCGGGCGCTTTCGCAGCGCAACGACGATCCGGGGCACGCTTCGCGGCCATGGGATAAAGATCGCGACGGCTTCATCGTCGGCGAAGGCGCGGGTGTCCTGGTTCTCGAAGAACTCGAAACCGCAAAAGGCCGCGGCGCGCCGATCTTGGCCGAGATCGTGGGCTACGGCATGAGCGGCGACGCGTTTCACATCACCTCGCCTTCAGAAGACGGTGACGGCGCGTATCGCGTGATGAGAAATGCTTTGAAGGACGCGAAGATTGCGCCGCACCAGATCGACTACATCAACGCGCACGGCACCTCGACTCCGTTAGGCGATCGCGTGGAAA
Source organism: Bryobacteraceae bacterium (assembly GCA_036489835.1). Classification (GTDB taxonomy): domain Bacteria; phylum Acidobacteriota; class Terriglobia; order Bryobacterales; family Bryobacteraceae; genus Palsa-187. The sequence goes on from DASXEY010000040.1 coordinate 125,717, forward strand.
CCATTGCCATCAAGCGCGCTTTCGGCGAGCATGCGCACAAAGTCGCGGTCAGCTCGACCAAATCCATGACCGGGCATCTGTTGGGCGGCGCGGGCGGAGTCGAAGCCGGCATTTGCGTAATGGCGATTCGGGACCAAATCGCTCCGCCGACGATCAATTATGAAACGCCCGATCCGGAGTGCGATCTTGATTATGTGCCGAATCACGCGCGGCCCATGCACATCGAGTACGTGCTGACCAATTCGTTCGGGTTCGGCGGCCCGAACGGCTGCCTGATTTTCAAGAAATACACTCCGTGAAGATTCTAGTCGCGATTAAGCAGGTTGCCGTGCGCGACTCGCCATTGCGCGCAAATGCCTCGGGACGATGGGTCGAAGAAGCCGGCCTCAGCTTCGAAATCAATGAGCCGGATGCGTATGCGCTCGAAGAAGCGCTCCAATTAAAAGAGAAGCACGGCGGCGAGGTTGTGGTGATGTGCGCGGGGCCGGCTCGCGCGCAGCAGACCATCCGCGAAGCGTTGGCCAAGGGCGCGGACCGGGCCATTCACATCGAAGCGGAAAATCTTGGGGCGCTCGATACCTTGGGCATCGCGCGTTTGTTAGCGGAAGCCGCGCGACCGGAGAATCCGGAGCTCATCCTAACCGGCCTGCAATCCGACGACCTGGGCTACGGGCAAACCGGCGTAGTGCTGGCGGAGCTGATGGGGCTGCCGCATTCGACCATCATCATGCAAGTGGAAGTGAATGGCTCTGCCATTCGCGTCAAGCGCGAGCTCGAAGACGGATGGTTCCAGCACATCGCCATGCCTCTGCCCGCCGTGCTGACCATTCAAAGCGGCATCAATAAGCTGCGCTACGCGACCTTGATGGGCATCAAGCGCGCCAAGCTGAAGGAAATCCGCACCGTCAAAGCCGCGCCTTCGACTGCAAGTTCAATGCTGATCGAGAAGCTCTATGCGCCGGAAAAGAGCAGGCAGGCGCAGATTTTCGAAGGCGATCCCAAGACCGCAGCGGCCAAGCTGGTAGAGAAGTTGAAATTCGAGGTGCGGATTCTGTGAAGATTCTCGCGATTCTCGAACATCAAAACGGACGGCTGCATCGCATGTCCTGGGAGACGCTCGCTGCTGCACAGCACATGACTGGCGAAGCGGGAACCGAAGAAGCCGCGGTCATCGGATCGAACATCGGCGCGCTGGCGAAGGAAGTCGCCGGGAAAAAGGTGGCTCGTGTTTACGACGTAGAGCACGCGCTCCTGGAGAATTACACTGCCGACGGCTACACGGCCGCGGTGGAGGCGCTCATCCGCAAAGCAAATCCGGATCTGGTCCTGTTCCCGCACACCTATCAAACACGCGACTACGCCCCGAAGCTCGCTACGCGATTCGAGCGCTCCCTGATCAGCGACGTGATCGCGGCTCGCAGCGAAGGCGAATCTCCGGTTTTCGTACGCCAGTTCTTCCAAGGAAAACTGAACGGCGACATTCGCACTACCGGGCCAGGACCGCATTTCGTTTCTCTTCAAGCCGGGGCTTGGCGCGCGGATGCGCTCGAATCCGGCTCCGCCGTCGTAGAAACATTCACGCCTGAGCTGAATGCATCGCAGATCCGCCAAGCGCCCGAACCGCCCTTCCGCGAATCCGCGCGAGCCGTGGATTTGACCGCCGCGGAAATCATCGTTTCGGTCGGCCGCGGCATCGGCGACAAAGACAAAATTCCAGTGGTAGAAGATCTGGCCAAGGCTCTAGGGGCTGAGCTCGCCGCCTCGCGCCCTATCTGCGACGCAGGTTGGCTGCCGATGGAGCGCCAAGTGGGAAGCTCAGGACAAACCGTGTCGCCGAAGATGTACGTCGCTGTGGGAATCTCCGGGGCCATCCAGCATCTAGTGGGGATGAAGGGCTCGAAGACTATCGTCGCCATCAACAAAGACGCCAACGCCCCAATCTTTGAAGTCGCGAATTACGGCATTGTCGGCGATTTGTTCGAAGTGGTTCCCGCTCTGGCCGAAGCGATCCGCAAATCCAAAGCGTAAGCGTCCCTCGCCCCACATTCCTCTTGACATAGATTAGTACTAAATCTATAGTATGACAGGAGGTTGGTGGATGCCGAAACCAATCGCGGCCGCGTTTTTTATCGTTATTGCAGCCTTCAGCCTGGGGGCGCAATCGCCCGCGTTCGAAGTCGCCACCGTGCGGCCCGCCGCGCCCAACCCTGCCAGCCAGTTGCCGCGAATGTTCCAGGCTCGCGGCGGTCCCGGAACGGCAGACCCCGGGCAGATCAATTACACCGGCATCCCGATGCGAGAGCTTTTGCGCCTCGCATACGGACTGAAACTTCCGTACCAGTTTTCGGGACCCGGTTGGATGGAGACTGAGCGATACGACATCGCCGCCAAGATTCCCGCAGGGGTCACCAAGGAACAGTTCAACGTTATGCTCCAGAATCTGCTGACGGAGCGGTTCGCGATGCTCGTCCATCGCGAAACCAGGGAAATCAACGGTTACGAACTCTCGATCGGGAAAGGCGGCCTTAAATTCAAGGAATCGGCAACGCCGGCTCCTGCCACTGCGCCCGCGCCACCTGTAGATCCCAATCAGACTCCGCGAATCAAAACCGAAAAGGATCGGGACGGAAAGGTCCAGCTCGCGCCCGGGGCCGCGGCCCTGGTGCAGTTCGGGATACCGGGCGGAATCCGCTACACGGCCCGACAGCAACCCATTTCCATTCTGACCACGGTTCTGGAAAACCCGCTCGGAAAGCCGTTGGTGGACAAAACCGGATTGACCGGAAAATACGACTTCAACCTGGAATTCTCGCGCGATGTCGATGCGGCCGCCGACGGGCCGCCCGACCTGTTCACGGCAATTCAGGATCAGCTCGGGCTGAAATTGGAACAGAAGAAGATTCCCGTGGACGTCCTCATTGTCGACCGGGCCGAGAAAACGCCGAAAGAAAATTAAAGCCGAGGACCCGCTGAAGCAGGTCCTCTCTGAGTACGCTGCCGCCGCGCGGTGCGATCTTAAGCCTCCCTCTTGTAGCCGATGAAGCTTGAGAATCGGCTCAAGGGCGAAAAACAACCCGAACCGATCCCGTCAACGCTTGGCTGCGAGCTATTTGTATATGCCCTTAGGCAACGACCCGGAAGTTCTGATATATTGGGCTACGCTCCAAGTGAGAGGGAGGTTTTTGAAGTGACGAATCGTATTGCCAGTTCCGCTGTGATCTCCACGGCCGTGGGTGCAGCCTTCGCCGTGGGTATTTCGTTATGGGCGCAGGCCCCGCCGGCGGCTCCGAACCCGAGCCTGACGCCGTCGCAGGCCGTCGCCCCCGCGGGCGGCAGCAACAATCCGGATGCCACAAAGGCTGCGGCGAAGGGAGGCGGTCGTGGCCGCGGCCGTGGACCCGCGGTGCCTGCCGGACCGGCGCCGCGCCTGCCCGACGGCCATGTCGACCTGGTAGGCATCTACGGCGCACCCAACGGCCCGGTCGGCGATATTGCCTCGGGTATGCCCATCGTTCCCTGCGACAGTCCGGACGCAGTCAAGCAAGCCGCGGCCAATGGCCGAGCGCCGGGAACACCCGTCTGCCGGGAAGCGATCCCCCTCTCGGCTGAAGGCAAGCGGGTCTTGGCAACGCACATGTCCAAGGACGACCCGGAGGCCAATTGCCTGCCTACCGGCGTTCCGCGCCAGTCTCCCTATCCGTGGAGAATCGTCCAGGATAAGAATCACTTCTTCTTTCTGTTTGAGGGCAACATCCACAGCTACCGGCAGATCTTCATGGATGGCCGCAAGCACCCCGACGATCCCGATCCAACCTGGTATGGCAACTCCATCGGAAGCTGGGACGGCGACACGCTTGTGGTGGACACCATTGGATACAACGACAAGTTCTGGTTCGATTTCGCCGGCCATCCGCACAGCGAAAAGCTTCATACCATCGAGCGCTATACGCGCACCGATGCCGCCACTCTGTCCATCGCGACTACCATCGATGATCCAGTGGACTACACCAAACCATTCACCATCACCTTTACGGCTCGTGCGCAGCCCAATGGCGAGTTGACGGAATACATCTGCCAGGAAAACCAGCAGGATGCTCAGCACCTGCAAGGTCCGGCCAGTCTCAATTAGGGGCCGATCGGGGCCTCAATTCCCGAAAATAACAGCTCCGCTCGGGCTGCGACCCTGGCTCCGTCTTGCGGGCTGTTACCTAGTTAGCCCGCAAAGGGCTGGTCGCGGCCCTCAATTCGCGAAGGGAACAAACTCCGCTCGGGGCCGCGACCATGGCTCCCTTTTGCGGGCTGTTACCTAGTTAGCCCGCAAAGGGCCGGTCGAGGCCCTCAATTCGCGAAGGCAAACTCCGCTCGGGGCTGCGACCATGGCTCCGTTTTGCGGGCTGTTAACTGAGGAGCCCGCAAAGGGCTGGTCGAGGCCCTCAATTCGTGAAGGCAAACTCCGCTCGGAGCCGCGACCATGGCTCCGTTTTGCAGGCTGTTAACTGAGGAGCCCGCAAAGGGCTGGTCGAGGCCCTCAATTCGCGAAGGCAAACTCCGCCCGGGGCCGCGACCATGGCTCCGTCTTGCGGGCTGTTAACTGAGGAGCCCGCAAAGGGCTGGTCGCGGCCCTCAATTCGCGAAGGCAAGCTCCGCTCGGGCTGCGACCATGGCTCCGTTTGGCGGGTTGTTACTAAGGCCCGCAAAGGGCCGGTCGAGGCCCTCAATTCGCGAAGGCAAACTCCGCTCGGGGCCGCGACCATGGCTCCGTTTTGCGGGCTGTTAATTGAGGAGCCCGCAAAGGGCTGGTCGAGGCCCTCAATTCGCGAAGGCAAACTCCGCTCGGGGCCGCGACCATGGCTCCGTTTTGCGGGCTGTTACTTAGGAGAGCAGAATTCAACCACCCATGAACACCGATTCCTTATCTGCGTTTATCGGTGTTCATCTGCCAGCAACTATTTGGTCGCGGGCGGATTCACCGCCAGAAGTTCGATCTCGAAGATCAGCGTAGATCCGGGGGGAATGCCCTGCTGGCCCTGATCTCCATAGGCGAGCTCAGCCGGACACGTCAGCATTGCCTTCCCGCCCACTTTCATCTTCTGCACGCCCTCCGTCCAGCACGGAATCACGCGCGTCAGCGGAGTTACAAAGGGCATGTTGCTCCGATACGAACTGTCGAATTCCGTCCCGTTCGTCAGCGTGCCGCGGTAGTTCACCCGCACGGTGTCGGTGGCCTTCGGCGACGGGCCGGTGCCGGCCCGCTCCTCGCGGTAAATGATCCCCGAAGGCAGCTTAACGGCCCCCGGTTGAAGAGCGGCTTTACTCAGATAAGCCTGCGATGCAGCCTTGGTGCGGGCGGTCACCAGCGCTTGTATTTTCGGCCCTTGCACATCCAGATCCAGTGCCGGCTTGTTCGCCGCACCGTCGCTCATTCCTTTCTTGACCAATTCCAGTTCGGCTGGCGACAGATTGAAGGGAGCAATGGACTTATAAATGGAAAGACCCAAAGCGTAGATCGTCTTTTGGTCGTCGGTCATGCCCGCAGCCGCGCCCGTGGCGGGCGGCTTCGCGGCGGCTGCCGATTTCGCAGCGCCCGTCGACTTGGCGGAAGGAGCCGGCGTTTGGGCGATCAGCAAAGCCGGGAGAAAAATTAGAAATCCTCGCATTGCTCCAGCCTACCATCGTGGCCCATGGAATGCTTCACGTCGCCCCAGGATGAATATGGCGATGCGATCTAAATTGTGTGGCATCAACGGGGTGTGCCTTTTGGCAGTGTGTCTTCCCGCTGCAGCCTGGGCTCAAAACCCGGCAAATTTACCTGACCAGGTAGGTCCAACGATGAGCGCTGCTCCGTTCACGGTTGCCGACAAGTTCGACTATCGGATTGTGCAATCTTTCGGATTGCGCGGATTCGGGGGGGCGATTTTCGGGGCCGCAATCGGCCAGGAAAGGGACGTTCCGCACGAATGGGGCCAGGGCTGGGGAGCCTACGCCACCAGGTACGCCGCTGCCTTCGGAACCAACGTGACCCGGCAGTCCATGGCGTTTGGGCTGGAGACCCTCCTGCACGAAGATCCGCGATATTTCCCCAGCGAAGAGAAGGGCTTCAAGGCGCGCATGAAGAACGTCCTGCTGCAAACGGTGGTGACCCGTACCGATTCGGGGAAGGAAACGTTCGCTTGGGCGCGCATGGGCAGCGCTTTCGCCGCAGGCGAGTTCGTCAACCTCTGGCAGCCTCCCAGCACCAGCACTCCCGGCGGCGGACTCACCCGCGGGTGCATCATCCTCGGCGGCGACCTCGCGTACAATTTCTTTCAAGAGTTCGTTCCCTTCGTCCGCCCCCGGTCGCTCCGTCATAAGAGCTGACTCGCGCAAATTGGCGCGTTGCGCGATGATTGTTTTTGAACGATCGTGCTGGGAGCGACGATGCGCACCAATATCATCCTGATTTTAAGCGCCGGCCTCACGGCCGTAGCGAACGGTCAGACACCGCTGAACATGCAGGCAATCGCACAAGCCCTCGGCGTCAGTTGCGACTATTGCCACCTAGCTGAGCGCGGCAGCGGCCAGCCCGAGCCAAAAAAAGACATCGCGCGCGCGATGATCGCCATGACTCGTGACATCAATGCCAAAATTCAAGCGGCGGCGCCAGGATCGAACATTCAGCAGGTCGAATGCGTCACCTGCCATCGCGGCGTGCCGGTTCCGCGTCAGCTCTCAGACATCCTCTCCCAAACGCTGAAGACCCAGGGCGCGGCCGCGGCCATCGACCAATACCGCGAATTGCGCAAGCAATTCTACGGGCGGCAAGCTTACGACTTCGGAGAGAACACACTCATCGGCGTGGCTCAAAAAATCACCTCCAGCCGGCCCAGCGATTCCATCGCTCTGCTTCAATTGAATCTCGAATTCTTTCCGCGTTCCGCAGCCTCCTACGCGGAGATCGGTTTTGCATACACCCGCCAGCTGGACGACGATTCGGCGATCGCCAATCTCGAAAAGGCTCTCGAAATCGAGCCCGGAAACGGCGTCATCCGAGGCCAGTTGGAGCAGTTGAAATCGTACCAGCGCGCGCGCCAGCGGCGGGAATGACCAAGCTTCTGACGGATCAATACGAGATGATCCACACTTGCAATCATGTCTTATGGCGCGGATCGATCCCTCACCGCCTGATCGAGGCTGGCGGCATGACTCTCCAGGATCTGGACGACGAAATCGCCCGAGGCGACGCTCTGGAGCGACTGTGCGAACGCCTTCCCGACATTATGACCGGCGACCAACGCACCTACCTGGCCGCCCTCCGCCGCGACCGGATTCAACTGACAGCGCGGGGACGGCTTTAAGGTACGGCTCCAAGTAATTGCAAACGCAAGAAATCGCCAAAACCATCAAGCAATCGTCAAACCTGCCGATAAGACGAGTGAGACATTCCGAATGGACACTCCGTCGATTGGATCGCTGGATCGTGAAGTCGCCTTGGCGCGCATGGGCGGCGATGAAGAACTGCTCAAGGAGATCGCAGCCCTCTTCCTCGAAAACTATCAGGATTGGCTTCGCGATTTGCGGCAGGCGACGGCGCGCGGCGACGCCCTGATGGTAGAGCGCACCGCCCACGGATTGAAAGGCTCGGTGGCGAATTTCGGCGCTCGCAACGCCGTCGAAGCCTCCCTGAATTTGGAGCATCTGGGGCGCACCCGCGATCTCGCTGGCGCGACGGAATCGCTGGCGGCTTTGGAAGTGGCTCTCGAAACTTTGCGCGGAGACCTCGAAAGCCTCTAAACTGAGTAGGGACAGCATGCCTACTCAAGTCGCCGAAATTGTCTGCGCGCATAGCCCCGATTCCGACGACGCGTATATGTTTTACGCTCTGGCGAAGGGCAAGATTCACTCTCCGATCGTCGAGTTCCGTCACGTACTGGACGATATCCAGACGCTGAACCAGAAGGCGCGGGAGGGAGTCTACGAACTCACCGCGGTTTCCTATCACACCTATCCCTATATCGCGGACAAGTACTCGCTAATGGCCGCTGGATCGAGCATAGGCGACGGCTATGGCCCTATGGTGGTCTCGCTGAAGCCGATGACGCCCGCAGAGCTCAAGGGAAAACGCATCGCGGTGCCGGGCCTTCTCACTACCGCGTACCTGACCTTACGCCTGATGCAGCCGGATTTCGAGCCTGTCGTCGTACCCTTCGATAAGATTCTCGAAACCGTGACCAGCGGCGAGGCCGAGGCCGGCCTGGTCATTCACGAAGCGCAACTGACGCATATGCGCGAAGGATTCCATACGATCGTGGACCTGGGCCAGTGGTGGAAACAAAAATACGATCTGCCGCTTCCACTGGGGGCCAACGTCCTCCGCCGCGGCCTCGACCCGGAGGTTGCTCACGAAGCCTGCCGGATGATGAAGGCAAGTATCCAATACGCGCTCGATCATCGCGAGGAAGCCCTCGCGTACGCCATGCAATTTGCCCGCGACATGGAAGCTCCGCTGGCCGAAAAATTCGTGGGCATGTACGTCAATCACTTCACCGTGGATTGCGGGGAACTGGTGCCGAAAGCGGCCCAGAAATTGCTCGACATGGGCTATGAGGCAGGCCTGATCCCGCACCGCGTTGCCCTCGAGTTTGTACGTTGAAACCAATCATTCTACTTCTCATGACCGGAGCCCTGGCGTTTGCGCAAGCCCAGGGCGATACGAAACAGCGCATCCGTGCGGCTCACGACTTGGCCAAGCAGGGTGAGGCGGCTATCCCGAAGCTGGCGCCCTATGTGACCGATAACGATGTCAGCGTGCGGGTGGAAGCGGTCAAGTCGCTCAGTGACATCGGCGGCCCCAAGACCATCGATCTCCTGCTGCAGGCCGCCCGCGACCCCGATCCGGAGATCCAGATCCGCGCTACCGACGGACTGGTCAACGTCTATCTTCCCGGCTTCATCAAGACCGGAATCAGCGGCACCCTCCAACGTGCGGGAGATGCCGTCAAAGTGAAGTTCGGCGACACCAACGGCCAGATTATCGATGCCTACGTGGAGGTGCGTCCGGAGGTGATCGAGACGCTGGGCCACATGGCCGACGCCGGAGCCAGCGTCGAGGCTCGCGCCAACGCCTGCCGTGCGCTAGGGATCCTGCGCGGCCGCGCCGCGATCCCGCAATTGGCGGAAGCGCTGCATTCAAAAGACAACCAGACTATGTTTGAAGCTCTGGTCGCATTTCAGGATATTCGCGATCCCGATTCCGCCACGCGAGTGACCTTCCTGGTGCACGATCTGGATGAGAGAATTCAGATCACGGCGATTCAAACCGCGGGCCTTTTGCTCGATCACGAGGCTGCTCCGGATCTGCGCGACGTGATCATGCGCACGCACTCCGCGAAGGTGCGCCGCGCCGCAACTTCATCCCTGGCCATGTTGGCCGATCCCGCCGATCACGAACTGTTCCTGCACGATTTGGCCGACTATAGCGACGACTCGCTCCGCGCCGACGGAGCCGAGGGCCTCGGCCGTTTGAAGATGCCGGCCGACCGGCCCGTCGTTGAGAAAGCCTTTAATACCGAGCGTAGAGTCAACGACCGGTTATCGGAGGCGTTCGCCGATGTCATGCTGGGCAATCTGGATACCAGCGAGTTCAGCGCGCTCCGGTACCTGGTGAACACTCTGAATCAGAAGCAGGCGCCCTCCCTGCCCTACCTGGTGGAATTGGCGCGAGACCCGGCGGTTCGTCAGGCGATCTATCCGATGCTGACGGGCGCCACGAAAGACGAAAAAATTCAGTTGGGAATCGTGCTGGCGCGCTCGGGAGACAAAGATAGCGTGCCGTATCTGGAAACCTTGTCGATGGACCCCGATACCGATGTCGCGCAGGAAAACATCCGCGATTTGCGGACGCTGAGAGCCCGGCTGCCGTAGTTTCCCGGCCGGAAGAAGGAAGCTAAAAAACTACTTTGCTTTCTTCTGTTTCTGCTGTCCGACGCGAACCTTGAACTGCTTCGCCTGGGCTTCCTGGTAGCCTTTCCAGTCGAAGCGCTGCGCGGCGTCGGAGAGATATTTGGACACGTCGATGTCCTTGGGCAGCACCGCCATCAGGGAGGCAGTTTGCGTGCCGTCGGGGCTGGTGATGCGATACCGCTTGACGTTTGGAATGGACATAACGACTCCAGGATAACAGAATCCCCTCGACGACGAGAAGAAGGGGGGATAAAATGTTCCGCATGCGAACCACAATCGCGAGCATAGCCCTTCTTCTCGTTCCCTGGTGCGCTCGCGCCGCGGACGATCCTCTTTCTTTCGAAGTTGCTTCCATCAGGACCGTTCCCGACATCGGCTATCCCGGCCTGGGCGTCTCGCGCGGAGGCCCCGGAACCGCCGATCCGGGACGGCTCACCTTCGAGCACGCAACCCTGAAGCTCTTTGTGATGGCCGCCTACGGCCTCCAAAGTTTCCAGGTGTCAGGTCCAGAGTGGATCGCCGGCGACCGGTTCGACATCATCGCGAAGGTTCCGGCAGGAGCGAGCAAAGACCAAGCCAATCGAATGCTTCAGAATCTGCTTGCGGAGCGCTTTAAGTTGACAGTCCATCACGAAACCAGAGCCTTCCCGGCTTACGAGCTCACGGTCGGGAAGGGCGGACCGAAGATGCGGCCCTCGCCCGGCGATGCCAAGTCTTTAACCGCGGGAGACTACGCGGAACTCAAGACCGTAGACGGCATCCTGCAGTTTCCGCCCGGGACCGTCGGCATGGCGCGCGGCGGCGGAGCCATCGGCGTGATGCTGGCCGCGGCTCATCAGCCCGTCTCTAAATTGGTTGAGTTTCTGCAGAGCCGTCTCGGAAAACCGGTGATCGACAAGACCGGATTGACCGGAAACTACGATTTCGTGTTGAAGTTCACCCCGACCGGGTGGTACGGTCCGGCGAAGGACGGCCCAAGCGACCCCTCGGCCGACGAATTCACAGCCGTTCAGCGCGATCTCGGACTAAAGCTCGATGAAACGAAAGCCCCGTTCGACGTCGTGGTCATTGACCACGCGGAGAAGACGCCAACGGAGAACTAGACGTTCCTACTGCGCCCCGAACGCGACCACCCTGGCTTGAATCAGCGAAACGCCTTCGCGCTTAGGTTTCGGCGGTGCATCGAATTCGTCCAGCGTCTTTGAGATCGGCAGCCGCGAAACCGGCAGCCGCGACATCTGCAGCTCGTCATTACTTGCCATGGCATTCGAAGCATCATTGCCGAACGCGCCCAAGCTCGCAGGTCCATTGCCCGAAGCAGCCACGCTTGAGGTCGTGAACACGGACTCCTTAGGCAACTGGTCCAGATCCCTGCCTTCCTCCACGATCATCTCGTGCTCAATCCAGTTGGAGAGCGGAATATTGCGGAAGAACAGCCGCTCCTGCATCACCATGCTTTTCTTCGACGCCGTCAGCGACCGCGTTTCCCGAGCATAACTGCGCTCCTCCACGCGGAAATCGTGCATGAAATCGTCCATCGCGATCCGCTTCGTGGATTCCTCGGTCGCCTTAATCCGCTCCTCCATGGTCACCTTTTGCGAAGTGATCGTGGCGCGAGCCTCCGCCAGCGATTCCCGCTCCTTCGCCAGAGCCACTTCCATCTTGGCCTGCATCATGTAATAGGACAAAAGCGCACTTCCCCCAGCCACGAACACCGGAAGAAATAGCCATAGAAACGCATCCAAGTGCATGGTTCTCCCCTAAAGCGAATCTATCGGCAAAGGATGAGAAGAAAGTTAGGGTATTCGGTAAAAAACCGTAGTAGAACTAGGGCTGAGGGTCTAAGTCGCATACCTTACCCAGCAATCGACTTCCAGTTCTTCGCCAGATGCTCCGCCGTCCGCCACGCCAGCGCCTGAATCGTCAGCGTCGGATTGCGAGCCCCGCTGGTCCCGAACACCGACCCTCCCAGCATCCCCAGATTCGGTGCCTCGTGCGCAAATCCCCATTTATCCACCACGCTGGTGTCCGGATTGTCGCCCATGCGCGTCCCTCCATAAGTATGCGTGCTCAGATTCGGCCCGTTAGGATTGCCCTTCGTCGTCATAACCGCCCCTGCCGCCTGGAACCATTCCACCGCCTTGTCCTGCGCGTGCATCGCGGCCTTGCGCTCATTCTCCCGAGTCATCGTCGTCACCCGGATCACCGGATCGCCCAGTGGATCCTTCGCCTCCGGGTCCAGATCCAGAAACGTAGTCTCATACGGAAACGTGTTGGTCTGGATGTAGGCCGAAGCGCTACGCCCCGCATTCTGATGAATCCACCGCTTCCAGTCCGAGCCCCAATTTCGAGGAACCTGTCCCCACGTCGACCCGCCAGCCGCCGCAATCGGATGCTTCTCCGTGTTCACCGTCATGCTCGCCCCGCCGATAAATCCCAGCCCGCTGTGGTCGAAGCTGTCGTCGGCCCATTCGTCGATCACCACGCCTTGGGAAAGAATCGCCCCGTACCAGATGTTCAGATCCATCGGGAACAGAGCGCTCGCGCTAGCTCCCGCCTGCGCGTCCCAGTGTCCGAAGTAGTGCTTGCCCACCTGCCCCTTATTGTTGCCGAGCCCATTGGGAAACGCCTTGGACTTCGAAAGCAGCAGCAGCCGCACGTTCTCGTAGGTATACGACCCCACCAGCACCGCCTTGGCCGGTTGAAAATACTCCAGATCGTTGAAGATGTAGGAAACCCCCATCACCTTGCCGTTCGCATCGGCAACGATCCGCGTCACCTGCGCCCGATCGAAGATAGTCAGGTTCTTGGTCGCCTGCGCTTTCGGAATCGTCGAAAAACAGGTCGAGTTCTTGGCTTGCAGATGGCACCCGCCGCGATCGCAATACCCGTGATAGCCGCAAGCCCCGTGCCCGTTATACGGCACCGAATTGATCGCGGCCGGAGAATGAAACGGATTCCACCCCAGTGACCGCGCGGCCTTCTTCATCATCTCCAGGTAATCGCAGGTGCGCAGATGCGGCATGGGATATTCGCGCTGCCGCGGCCCCTCGAAGATATTGCCCTCTTTATCGAGCTTGCCTTTGATGTTGCCAGCCTTCCCCGAAACCCCCACTTCAATCTCGGCGATGTCGTAATACGGCTCCAGATCGTCGTAGCTGATGGGCCAATCCTCCACCGTCGAGCCTTGCGGAATGTAGCTTCTGCCGTAGCGCTTGGTAGTTTCGCTGACAGTTTTGAAATCCCACGGCTTCAGCCGCCAGCTCTGCGCGTGATAGTGAATCGATGTCCCTCCGATCGCGTTCATCATCGGGCTGGGTCCGCCGCGCCGGCTTGGACCAGTGGGACTATTGCGAATCGTGGGAGCCTCCCGCCGGATTTTATTCCCCGTCGTGATCAACCCCCGAGTATTGTTGTGAATCTCGTCGGCCTTAAAATCCTTATGCGGATCCATCCACGTCCCGGCTTCAATCCCCGCGACCTTGAGCCCCGCGCGGCACAATGGCAAAACCGCCACTCCGCCAGCCGCACCCAAACCCACCACCGCGACATCAACCGGCTTAAGGGTGATCGCCATGCTACTCATTCCCCCAAGCCGACCGTCGATACGGCTCGGCTTCGTGATCCATCTTCTGCATATCCGCCGAAGTGGCCGGCCGAGGGCCGGGATAGCGAATGATGTCCCATCCCTTCCCCCCGATATTGCCGCCGTAATGCGGATCGCCGAAGGTGCCTTGCAGAGTATAGGTCCGCGCGGTATTAAAGAATCCTTGCAGAGTCTGAGGCCCGCCGTTATCAGTGAGCCGCATCAGAACCGCGTCGCGCTTCTCAGCCGAAAGATCCGCAAACGCCGAACCCTGCGTCTCCAAAGCGAAAGCATCCAGAGCAGCCAACCCCGCCACCCATGCCTCGCGCTGCGGAGCAAGATAATCCGCCATCTGAATATCGATATAATTCGCCGCGCCGCATTCAAGCGCACCAGGACCAAGCTCGTCGGCGGGAATGATTCGATCGACCAGCATCTCCGTGGTCCTGCGCTGCGCAGGAGTCAGCGCCCGAGGCTGATTCGGATTCTGCGCGGCGCAGCGAATCGCCGCCACAGGAACAAGAGCAAGAACAGTTCGCCTGGTAATGGACATGGCGCTAGTTTACTCCTTCAGGCCCGGAGGCCTCCACCGCCCGTTAAACGGAACGCCTCCGGGGCCGGTACGTTCCGCTACCGGTGACCGGGAACCAGATGGGAGGAACTCCGGAAAGATCAAAATTTCAGCTCTCTCGGAGAGATTTCCGGGCCATCCTCAATGGCTTTCATGCTTGAAGCGAAGTCGCGAAAGAGTGCCCAATATTTGGAGTTCTTGTTAACAGTGATCCAAAAATACTCGCTCTCCCAGCAGCGGATGGCATAGTAACCGAACATGTAATGTGCAACTCGAGGGTTAAGAAGTTTCGAGTTCACCATCAAGGCGACCTCCTCGAACAGACCAAGAAAGTCTCGTTTTTCAGGAAAAGGGATGTCGGACAGCTCCTGGCTATTGAGATCCAGAAGATAACAAAGCTTGGTGTACTGCGGATTCTCCGTGAGTTTGTCGCTCAGCGCAAAGAACTGCTCTGCACGCTTTTGCCTGCTCGCCTTCGTGTACTCCAAGACGCTCTTCATCAAGGTAGCCAAGGCGATTACTGCTCCAATAACGGTGGCGAAGTCCCTCCAATGGGTCACATCCCAGAGCTTAATCGTGCTCCACACATCGAGCAGGCGGGGCATGTTCACGCTCTGGCCTCCTTCACCGCCGCATCGACGGGTGCGGCCGTTTCCACAAGCTGTGCACGCTGGACCGGTTCCACGATTTCCTCAAAACATCTACCCCAGAAAGCATAGCGCAAATCCTCATTTCATTCCCCCGCTTTTGATGAGAGTCGGAGAGCAAAACAGGGAATCGCTAGGTGAAGAATTTCGCCGATCGTTAAACCGCGCCGCCCAGCCCCTACCGCCCAGCCTGCGAGCCGATCTTCTCCCCGCTGACCAACAAACTCAGCCCCCGGAAATCGAAACGACCCAGCGCCTTCAGAATCGCGGCCAGCCGGAATCGCAATCCCGCAAAGGAGCCTTCGTATTTCCCCACCAACTCCGCCGCGCCCAGAATCCTGTCGGACTGCGCCACCGCATCCCCCTGCAAAGGGTCCGTGCCGGGATGAATCGTCGCCCCAATGGATGGATAGAGGCGGATCTTCTTGCCCGCGCGGCGAATCTGCATGGCCAGATCGAGATCGGCCCAATACTCCCCGAACCGCTCATCGAAATAATTCATCCCGCGAATGAACTGCTTGCGAGCCAGCAGCGCATCGCGGCTGGCGTACTCGACGGTCACGGTCTCCTGGGTCACGTCGATACTCACCGGCTCAAGCGCACCCTCGGCTAATTCATCGGCCGAAGGAATACGGTAGGCCCGCGAAACCGGCTCGCCAGCAGAGTCGCGCAAAAGCGGACAGACAGCGACAGTGCCGCCATCGTCATCCAGGTGCGACACCAGGCGCTTCACCGTGTCCGGCAGAACCTCAACATCGGGAGAAAGCAGCAGGACCAACTCGGCTTTCGCGGTGCGCATGGCGATATTCATCGCCCTGGTGGCTCCAAAATGCTGCGGGAGGCGTAGGATCTGCACCGCCGGGAATTCCGCGTCCAGCCGAGGACTCTCGTCCTGGCTGCCGCAATCCACCACCAGAATCTCCAGCCGCTCCCGGTCCTGCGAGCCTTCCAGTGCAGCGATGGCGCGGCGCAGAGCCGGAGCCTGATTAAAGGACACCAGAACCGCGGATACACGCGGGCCGCTCGGTTCTTCCGGATCCATCCCAGGTTGATCCATCCCAGGTTGGTCCACCCCACGCTGACCCACCCGAGGGAGCTTTTCCGGCATGCGTGGCGTGGCGATGCCTATTCCGGCGAAGTTCCCGCGGGCGGCTCTGCGCCCACCGGCACTGCTTCGCGGTCGCTCGGCGGCGGCAACTCCAATTCGCTCGGCTCGCCAGCTTCTTTCGGAGTGTAGTAGGAGTGATAGTAGGTGTACTTGCTATACAGCTCGCCTCGGCGTGCGCCATTGACCACGATCCCCAGGACGTTGTTGTTGCACAGAGATTGCATAGCGCGCGTTACCGAATCAATGGTTGTATGGCCGATGCGCACCACCAGCAGAGTGCCATGGCACAGCGTGGAGAGGAGATTCGCGTCGGCCGCGAAAAGCAGCGGTGGACTATCCAGAATCATCCAGTTGAACAAGCTGGGCAGCCGGTCCATCAGCAGCTTCACTTCGCGGAGATTCAACAGCTCCAGCGGATTGATAACGGCTTCGCCCGCGGGCATGACGTACAGCGTCGTGCCGGCAATCTTCTTGATGCATTTGTGCAGCGGGGCTTTGCCCAAAAGATAATCCGTAATCCCCGGACTTCGGTCCAGCCCGAACATCGTGTGCACAATCGGACGGCGGAAGTCGAAGTCCGCCAGCAGCGTGCTGTTGCCCGCCAGGTGCGACTCTGCCAGAGCCAGATTGGCCGCCGAAAGCGACTTGCCTTCCGCGGGCGAAGGGCTGGTCACCACGATGGAATGAATCGGCTGCAGGCTCTTCATGTGATTCAGCCGCGTTCGCAGCGTCCGGAACTCCTCCATGGGAGCCTCGTGCGGCCGCGTGATATCGATCAGCAGTGAATCGGTAGCCGCGCGATACGGCACCTCCTCGATCTGCTCCAACAGGTTCGCCAGATTCGGACCCGCATCCAGCGTAGGAGCTACGATGCCGTTTCCGTCGCGATTCGGACGCCCCACCGGAGGGGCAACTGTCCCAGCCTGCTCCGCGCGGCGCAGGGCATCATGTACTCGGCTCATTTGATGGTCCTCCGAAAAACTTTCTTACTGTTTGGTCGAAATATAATACACGATGGAGCCGGACATCAGCACCACGGCAGTCAGGCAGGCCGTGGTCCAGCCCAGCCAGGCTAGGCGCCGCCGGCGGCGCACCACAAAATCGTTTTCCAGCAGCGGAATGCTGCCCAGAATCGCCATCTGCGTGTAGGCCCGTACATCTTTCAGGTTCTTGAGTGAAGTGTCTTTCATCTCACGCGCCCCGGCAATGACGATTCCCAGCATCAGCCCGATGCCGGCCCCCACCGCGACCACCAGGGGATGGTTGGGATAGGCAGCCGTCTCCGGCAGATTGGCGCCGTCCAGAATCTCCAGCTTCTCGCCTTCCTGGCGATTCTCCATTTCCTGCTGGATCTGCGCCTTCCCCAGATTCTTCTTCATGTCCTCGTACTCTTGATTCTTGATGTCCCGCTCGCGCTTAAGGTCTTCGTATTCCTTTTCACTCTGCGGAACAGAATCGATACGGCCGTTGAGGACCTGGATTTCCCTGCTTACGTTCTTCATCTGAGCAGTCAGCTGCTCGATCTGCGTGTCGTCTTGCGCGATCTGCGCGTTGTAGCGGGCGATAGTGGCATCGCGATCCGCGGCCTCCTTGATGACAGCGGGCGCAACCGGCGGCTTGCCGGTGACTACATCCTTCTTCGCATCGGCTTCCGCTTTTTCGTCTGCGATGATTTTGTCCCGCTTCGATTCGGCCGACTCCAGAGAGGCCTTGGCATTCTTCACATCCGGGTAGCTCTCTTGGAAATGTTGCCGCAGTTGCTGTAATTGGTTCGTCAACGCCTCCACTTCGGCTTCCGCCTTTTGAAGCTTCACGCTCTTTTGCTGTTGCTGCGCGGCCACGGTCCCGGTTTCCGGTTTGATCTTTTCCATCGCGTCCGCCTGTGTTTTAAAGATGTTCAGGTTGGCGACATAGGTCAGTTTTTCGTTCTGGTACCGGTTTATCTGGCTTTCCAGATTGGTCTGCATAGTTTCAAGAGCGGTCATCTTCTGGTAATTCTCTGCCGTCTGCTCCGGAAGGCGCCCGTTATTCTCCATCTTGTAGGCGGCCAAGCGGGATTCGATCGCGTCCAGCTCTTTCTGGGCGGTGTCGGCTTCGTCCTTCATGAACGCCGTGGTCTGGTAGGTTTGATTAGACTGCGCCTGCGTATTCGCGCTCAGAAACCTTCCGATGAGATCGGTGACCACCTTCTGCGCCTGGTGCCGGTCCGGATAAGAAAAGGAAACCGTGAACGCCGGCACTTGCCGGTTCGTGGTTTGCCCCATCATGTCGATCTGGATCTTCTTCTTCATCTCGTCGATCACGTCGTCGAGCGGCAACCGGCTGCGTTCCTTCAAATACAGGCTGTTGCTGGTAATGATTTCCGTCAGGGTGCTGCGGCTCTCGATGGCCTCCAGCATGGAGTTGATGCGGTCGCCCATGTCGTGCGTCCCCGCCGATTGCACCAGGTTTTCCGGAACCTGCTGCGGCTCCACTTTGATGATGCCCTTCGAAATATAGGTGTCGGGCCAGGTGTAGGCGCCCACCACGCTGACCACCAGCGTGAACAGGAACGGGCCGAAGATCCAGCCCTTGTGCCGGCGCAGAATGTCGATATAATCCTCGACGTCCAGCGCTCTTCTGGATATGGTGTAGTTCTCGTTCGGCTGCATAATCGTAAACCTCCTCCGGACGGTTACTTCACGACAACGGTGTCGTCATTTTGTAAAACGATGTTCTTATCCCGATGCTTCCCGTTAATGTAATCCTTGTAACTGAAGTGGAAGGTCATGTCGCCGCGAAGGATCAGAATATCCCTCTGGTTGGCGAAAGCATCGATGAATCCCCCCGCGTCGTTCAGGGCTTCAAACACGGTAGTCGGCCGGACCAGCGGAAACGGCCCCGGGCGCTTCACCTGTCCTGTGACTGTGTACTTTTTGCTGCGGACTTCCCACACGGTCACGGAGACCTCAGGGTCTTTTAACTTCTCCGAAAGCGTTTCCGTAAGTTGTTTTTTAAGCTGGAGAGGCGTAAGCCCCTCGGCCTTCATCTCGCCGAAAAGCGGGATTGTCAGCATACCGTCAGTGCGGACGGGGTAGAGCTTGGTGTAGTCCTTGTTTTCGAATACTTCAATGTTCAGGACATCGTTCGCGCCAATCACGTATGTGCCCAGATCCACCGGGGCCCCGCTCACAGATGGGTCGTTAAGTCCCGGCAGGGTCTTGGGCGGGGCCGGCGCATCCGACCCTGGAGTGACAATCTGCGCCGCAGCCGTTATCGCGAACAAGGCCGGCAAAACTATCAGTACCGCAACGTGTTTCCAGAACACTTCGCTGCTCCTGGGGAAGTTATCTCGAAACATAAACCTCTTTCTAGTGTACAACGTGGTCGAATCCTCCGGCGCAAGCTCCGCCTTTGCCTCTGGCCCGCTGCTAACATAATCAGAAGACCAAAAATTCAGGCGAGTGTCCAGGTGTCCGAAGTACCGGGACCAGGACTACTCCAACTGCGACGCACCTATGAACTATTTCCTAGCCAAGACGGAGCCCGACACATACTCTATCGACCAGCTTGAGCGCGATCGCCAGACCACCTGGGACGGAGTCAAGAACCCTCAGGCGGTCCGCGCGATTCGAGAGATGCGCCCGGGGGACCGAGTCCTAATCTACCATTCCGGCGGCGTCTCCGCCGTGGTGGGTGTTGCCGTGGTGCGATCCGAACCGTCCGATGACCCGCGCAACCCCAAGTCGGCGGTTGTAGATCTGGAATTCCATAGCCGCATCCAGCCGCCGGTCACGCTCAAAGAGATCAAGGAATCGAAAAAGTTCGAGGATTGGGCACTAGTCCGCCAAGGCCGCCTGTCCACCATGGCCGTGCCCCAGAAGTTTGTCGAGTGGCTGCGCACTCGTTATCCCAAGCTCTAAGCTGAGTCGGTCACTTCAGAAGTACACGAACGTATAATTTCTCCCGGGTCAGGCGGGGCGTGTCGAGCTCAGCGAGGAGGTGGGAGAGCATTAGTTTCCCAGTAGTATGGGTGGTCGAGGAGTCGTTCGGCAAGGCTGTCGAGATCGTGGAAATTGTGATCTTGATCTATTGAGCCAACTGGCATGGACTGGAGCGTGAATGAGGGTGAGGCGAGGATAGAGAGTTCGTAGGCGCTCAACGGCTTTGGCTCCGCGCGAAAGTATTCATGCTCGACGCGCATGGGAGTGCGAGGCCGGCAACGTTGCGTTGCAAGCTTTCGGCGGCGGGCCTGGATGCTCGTTTTCTCATCGGCTGAGATCAACGAATTCGTCCTCCCGCAACGCGCTGCTTTGCCACTGGCGGGCGTAGAGGTCGGGCACGCGACCTGCTTTGGTAGCGAAGCCCGGATCACATGGAAAAGTCCAATTGCGGCGATACCACCCGTGCTCCAGCGGGATAACGGAATCCCATGGCCTCAACCTGAACGACGAGATCTGGGGGAAAAAAGTCCGGGGACGACCCGGACGAGCATGTTCTTCCAATCCAGCGAGGCGGTCGGCAAAGAGACGCTTGCGCCACAGGCTGACCACTTCACGACGGGTGTCCAAAGAGCCGCAATCTCGTCATTGGCCATGCTTTCGGCCGCATGAAGGATCATCCTTGGCTCGCGGAACCTGAAAATACGGTAACGTATATTTTTCAGCGCGCCTGCACAACTCCGCTTCTCCCGCAGGCGAAACGGCAATCGAGAAAGGGCTTGACATCGGCATGGCAGGATACTTGCCAGCACAATCTGACCCCAGAGGCCAAGGTTTCAGCCACGATTTACGTTAGTCGGAGTACTAAGTACACCATTTCGCAAATACCATCTCGTATTCCGCGAGACCCCTCCAGCGGATCGCGGCTTGGAAAACGCTGCTCACCGAGCCGTGACCACAGGGAGCGGTTTCTCCTGATACGTTAGTGAACTTATGAAACGA
>DASXEY010000050.1:0-1638 GCA_036489835.1 Bryobacteraceae bacterium
AAAACATTCCCCTGGCCGCCAAAGCCGGCGTTCCCAATGTGATCACGTTTTCCGGAAGCCGCCGCGGCATGTCCGATGACGAGGGGGCCCGCAACACGATTGCCGGTCTCAACCGTCTAAAAAGTATTGGCGAAGATCACGGCGTGACGATTTGCCTCGAGCTGCTGAACAGCAAAGTCAACCATCCTGACTACATGGCGGACCACACGGCGTGGGGCACGCGTGTGATGCACGAGGTGAACTCACCGCGGGTGAAGCTGCTGTACGACATCTACCACATGCAGATTATGGAAGGCGATCTGATCGACACCATTCGCCAAAACCTTGATGTGATCGGGCACTTTCATACGGGCGGCGTTCCGGGCCGTCATGAAATCGATGGCAGTCAGGAAATCCAATACGGTGCGGTGATGAAGTCCATTGCAGATGCCGGATTCAGCGGCTTTGTGGCTCACGAGTTTTTGCCCACGGGCGACCCGCTCTCGAGCCTGCGTGAGGCGGTCAGAATCTGCACGGTATAATCGCGAAGCGTTTGTATCGTGGGCCGGCTCAGGGGTCATCCAGGGCCATGATGCCTGCGGAGCAATTCTCCGGCGCGATCTGCACAGCATTTCAATTCGACGTGTGCAAGAGTGGATTCAGCGAGGTCATTGTGACAAATGGACCGCGCGCGCCGTTCCGTTTGCAGGACGCAGAAGCCCATCGAAGAGGTATACGCCATGGCTGAACCCCACAACAAATTGCCGGCCAGCGCCAATCGCTCGGCCACGCCTCAGCCCCGACCAGGCCCGGGTGGGCCTGCGGGCCGCCGCGGATGGCGCTTCGGATATTTCTGGCTCATTCTCGGCGTGATCCTCGCCTTCTGGTATGCCGGCTTCGGCTGGGACGATTCCGGGGGGTGGGTCTGGGGACACAGGAACGCTGCGGTACCGGCCGCAGTTACAAATGACGAAGGGCTCAACGGCCCCGGCGTGGCGATTCTTGAAGTCGCCAACAAGCAGGATTATGTTGGCCAGTCGTTCGAGGTCCGCAACGTCTCGGTGGATCACTGGTCGGGCAGCCGGGCTGTCTGGATCGGCTCGCGGCACAGTTTCCTGCCCATGCTCCTGATCCTTCCTGCTGCATCTCCGCTAACCCCGGCGGGCGGTCCCGCAGCGACGGGGAATGGCCAGCCTGCGGGCACCGTCCCGGGCGCCCCGGCCACGGTGCAGCTGCTTAATGTGACCGGCAGGATCATGAAGGCTCCGCCAAGCGCGCAGGCTCAGCAGCAATGGAGCCTGAGCGACGACGATGTGAACCAACTGGAAGACGAAGGCGTCTACATTCAGGCGACGGCGGTTACGAAGGCAAAACATTAGCGAAAAAGAAGGCCCCCGCGGCATCGCGGTTTGCGACTTCCGCAGGCGAGAACTGGCGCAGGCGGAACCCGTCGCGGCCGGGGTCGCTGAGGAACTGGGCCTTAGCGGACTTCGGCTTCCCTGCGCTCCTTCGCCCGTTCGAAGAAGCGCTCCATAAATTTTGTGTCGAATTCGCCCTGGCGGAAATCTTCATCCTCAAAGATTCGCTGGTGCAGCGGGATGGTGGTGTGGATTCCCTGCACGATGAACATGCCCAGCGCTCGCCGCATGCGCGCCATCG
>DASXEY010000054.1:0-5981 GCA_036489835.1 Bryobacteraceae bacterium
CTTCGCCAAGGCCTCGGTGAACTCGGGGCGATCCTGCGTATCCTCGATGTCTGGGCGAAGACGAACCCTTACCCAGAACAGGAGACTTGCGAGCGCCGCCATCGAAACTGCGACGATCCAAGGCCACTGAGCCGGGGCGTCCTCAGGCAGAGGGACGACGGAGACGGTTGGTCCGCCTTGACCGGGATCCAGTTTTGGAGGGTCTGGAGGCTCAGGAGTCTTTCCTTTCTCAGGAGCCGCTCTGTCTGAAATCCCGATGGGTGGCTTCGGAACCGGTAGGTCGGTCTTTGCAGAAACGGTGGCGCCGAACCGCTCCCATCCGCCGCTCTTCTGAAACACCAACCCAGCGCTTGCCGCCAGCGCCAGGATAACAACGGCGGCGCGGAGTACGGGCTGTACCCACGAAACCCGGGCGCTTCGACCCTGGGCTCCCAGATATCGCGTGGCTTCTTGCTCTTCTGGCTGCGGAACGTGGGTCCGCAGACTGATGATTTTTCGCAGGTAGGACTCGGCCAGTCCGCGCCGGACCAGGGCCTCAGCTTTGCCGGAGGTCAGGGCTTCCTCCTTGGCGATGTCTTTGTAGTACAAGCCGACCGCGGTCAAAACCTTTTCGCGGTCGGTGCCCAGAAATACGAAACAGTCCGCCGCGGAGTGCAGGAAATTGACAGCCTCCATGATAACGACGACTTGCTCCGGACGGCAGCGGTCCAGATCGTCGAGGAAGATCACCAGGCGGCGTTGCTGCGCTTCGAGCGCGCCGACGACGTCCCTCAATTCTCTCTGGAAGTCGGAACGGACGTCGGTTTTCCCCCGTAGGTCGCCGAAATTGAGGAGGGACCGGCTGGAGGCCAATAGCTTCTCCGGCTCTGAGCCGAAGGCGCGCAAGAATGTCTGGTAGAAATAACCTGCAGCAGCGAAAGTCGCGAGAGGCCCGTGAAAATTACTCGGCAACTGCAACCAGTCGAGAACGTGCTTGAGCGAGTTTATCGGAACACCCGCCCAAAATAGCGCCGCGGCCAGGATCGCTGCGCCGGCTATCGCGAATTGGACGGGTTGGTTCTTCAGGCGGATTCCCAGTAAGTCGAGCCGGAAGAGCAAACCGTTCAGATTCGGGGAAAGCAGCGGCGGCACGGCCTCACGCTTGATCGCTTCCAGCAGATACGCCAGAAGAGGATCTTCCTTTTGATGGTGCCACGCATTGAACCAAACAGTGCGGGCGGCGCGTTTTTTCTTGAGCTGTGAGCGAATCATCTGAAGCACGCTACTTTTGCCCGTGCCCCAAGGTCCCTCGACTGTGATGCACAGGGGAGGTAACGTCGCACGGTTGGTCACGAACCCTACTAATGTGTCGACCAACCGATGTGCACCTAAGGAATCCTGCTCTAACGTCTCAGCAGGGCTATCCGGAATAGGTATTCCAAGGATGCCCTGGCCCACCATCACTCGTCTGCGATTCAGGGCGGCCAAACCCACCAAGAACAGCGGCAATACCCATAGATACCAGGGCGGGCAGAGCTTCCAGTAGACCGGTAGAGGTTGCTTGTGCCAGTGGGCGCCCCCATCGTCGGTGGCCAGGATGGTGCCGCCCGAGCCTACAATCCACCCTTGCTTGTCATTCACGAAGTGGACCGAATCGAGATCCTCGCTCAAGGGCGAAGTTTGGGGCTGCCAGTGTGCGCCACCGTCGGTCGTATGGAGGATGGAGGCTCCTTCCCCAACCGTCCAACCCAGCAGCGAGCCTACGAAATAAATGGAGTGGAGGGAGCGGGGCTGGGGTCCACTTGGTGTTTGATCGATCGACGGTAAACCTCCGGTCGTGGTCGCCAGGATCCGGCCGCCCGCGGCCCAGCCGGCCTGCCCATCCGGGGCGAAATAGACGGAATATAATGTGCCGCTGGACGCAGTTGATTTCCACGTCGCGCCACCGTCCGTTGTCACCATCAATGTCCCTTGCGACCCGACGATCCAACCCCGGTTGGCGTCAACGAAGTAAACAGACTGTAGGCCGATGCCGGTATAACCTTTTGGGGTCGTGTCCACCCACGTTGCCCCGCCATCCTCCGTCGTAAGGATGCTATCGTCAAAACCGACTGCCCAGCCTCGGCGCGCACTCGTAAAACGCACGGAACGGAGTTCTTCTTTGGTCGGGGCCGGCTGCGTTCGCCAAGTTTCGCCGCCATCCGTTGTGGCGAGGATGGTGCCGCTCAAACCCACCGCCCATCCGTGCAGCGCGTCCACGAAGGAGATGGCGTTCAAACCTCCCGCGGGCGAGGATACTGACTGCCATGTCTCTCCGCCATCCGTGGTTTTGATGGGAACGCCCGCGCCGACGGCCCATCCGTGCCAAGGGTCCACGAAGCTTACCGAACTGAAATTGGGGGACGTGCCTGGAGGCCGAAACTCGCGATTCCGCTCGAAGGGCCGGATGAATCTCGCCCACGAATACGGAGCGGGAAGCACATCGGTAGGAGCGTCGCGCGTCCAGGCAAACCAAGTGACGAGAATGAAGACCACACCCAGCGTCGCAGTCCACGCCAGACGCTGCGGTTGGGGGAGAGTCAAGTACGTGTATTGACGCCGTGCAGGATCCGAGGAAGCCTGCGAGCTCGTAAATTCCGCTGTGGCCATGTAACGAAGGCTCCGGCTGATAATTATTGAGTTGCTGCGTCTAAGCGCGGAAACAAAGTGGTAAGCAGCAGAATAGCACCAAAAGTCCAGGCGCGCATCGGCTGCAAGCGACGTGAGTTACGGAAAGCACGGACAAGCGAAGTTAGAGGGAGAAATTCGCACAGCCAGGTAGCGGAGGGGGGCTGATGGGACCCTGCGGCGCGACCCGAGCGGCGCAAAGACGCGCTGATGATCCCAAATGACGCCCGTCACCGCCTCGAAGGAGCCGTAATATATTTGCACGCACCTGCTTCTATTGACACAAGCTCGGGATACGCATCACCTGCGCCGTTTTGCGGGCAACTGAAGCTTTCCTAGTTAGCGATGAGGAGGAATGTCCGCTCCCGCCCGGATACTGGTCCAAGACGGGCGTTATCGAATGCAGCGAGAAGAGTTTCCTTGCGGCGGAAGAAGGCCGCTATGTCTTGCTGCTGGTGAATTGGGACGATGAAGCCACGGAGGTGACGTGCCTTTCCGCCAAATTCGCAACCGGCGAAATCGCCGAACAGGTGATCGGCGGATTCCTGCGCGCCGCCGCCACGGACAAGGTCCTTAGGGATGCGAATGCCTCGTCCAGTCAGGGCGTCACGGGTCTGACCTATTTCGCCGGCACGAAGAATGTGGACAGCACGCGCGAGGGGATTGAGAAGGCTATTACCGCGGCTGCGCGGAAATAAGGGCTCCGCCGCCTTTGCGTTGAGTGATAGAGACCTTTGGTCCGTCGAGCCGCTCGGACCGGCCCCGGCCCGTCCGTCTCGGTTGAGACCGGAAGTGGAGACGCCGCTGGCCTGCACTGCTGGACCGAGACCGACGGGGCGGGGCCTCCCGGCGTCACGGAAGTGACTACACCGGGGCCCTTGAAAATTGGGGCTTCCACGCCCTATGACTTCTCAAAGCGGAATCTGACGGCTTATGGCGGCTTACTGCCGGTGGCGGCCATGCTGGAAAAGCTCGGCTTCGAGCAACTGGTGGAGGAGACGCTCACGATCGGCCGGCTGACGCGCGCGATGCCCGTTTACCGGTTCGTGCTGGCCATGGTGCTGACACTGTACGTGGGACTTTCTGGAGCGCGAGCCGATGTTGACCGGGATTCTCAAAATACTGCGCTTGCCGCCGCAGTGCACATTTTGGCGGTTTCTGGCTTCGCTGCATCTGAGCGTGGCCGGGCAGATTCTCCGGGTTCAGCTCGGCACGGTTGCCGGCTGGGCAAGAAAGTGTTGCGGCGGCGCGTATGGGAAGCGTGCCTGGAGCGTTGGGAGGCCAAGCGTCGAAAGCCGCCGCTGCGGCAGATGGGCATGGACGGGTTGTATCGCGGCAAGAGGGACAAGTTCCTCTCGGTGGTGTGCAATCTGGAAACCGGCGAGCCGCTGTGGTTTGGCAAAGCGAAAATCCGGGGCGGGTCATTGATGAAATTTGAGCCTTAACCGCTTGTCTCATTTTTGGGTACCACTCCAATCGGACCAGTCCGAATAAAGGCCGACTGTCCCCGATCGGTTCGCGCTCACCAGAATCTCCGACGCGGTGAAGATTTCTCCCGGCACATGGCGCGCCGTCATCTCGATCGAGGCGCAGAGCGGCGGTAGAGCCGACGGTTTGGGTTTTCGTACGTTACGGGAAACCATGTTTCGGGAATGATCGATATTCTCAAGCGCCAGGTTTGAGACGGATAGCGACGAAAAAAACTTTGAACCTATTAAAGTTTTTGCCTGGCGTTCACGCTTAACTTGTCATCAGCGGATCCGACAGGAAACCCGCTTATGAACAAGGAGATGAAAAATGGAACACGTGTCGATGGGGATTATGAGAACGAAATACGCCCGGACGCTCTGGGGAATTGCAATCACCCTAGCCGGAGTGGCGTTGATGCGAGCCCAGGATCTGAGAGATGCGAACTTTAGCGGCGTGATAAGCGACTATACGCCATCCACGGTGTCAGGCGGTCCGTATGAAGTCCGCGGGACGTGGTCGTTGGACATCCATGGCGCCGCTAGTTTCTCGGCGGATCTGGCGATGGAGACGTCCGATTACGGAATTTCCGATGCCACCGCGGTGGACCCCACAAATCCCGCGACCCGGTCCCCCCATACGCACCACATCAGTATGACGAACGCCACAGTCAGCTACGACCCAAGTGTCTGCCCCGTCTTCAGCCCTCCCACCAGCGGTGCTGCGATTGTGGTCACGGGCACTGCCACGACTACCGGTAACGGTGGCCCTGCACCTTTTGAGGCTAAGGGCCCATCCACGCTGCAAGTCTGCATTACCGGTGGAACTGAAGTAGCCTGGTCGAACGTGACGCTCGTGTACACCGGGCCTGCAACCTCCCATTTCGGTCCCCAGCCGCTTCATGGCGCGGTCAGCAAGGTGTCGACAAAGTAGACTGGCCGTCCGGAATTGCGCTCGCGCAGAACATTTCTCGCACTAAATCTTCAAGGTTGGACTTGGCCGCCCGAAGCCTTTCGTATCCGGCCGGGCGCAGGTCCAACCCGGGAACCAAGGAGCCAATCCAGTCGCTCCCTCAACTCTCCTTCGCGCAACTGCCCCTCGATCCGAAAGGCGATGTGGCCCTCGGGGTCAAGGAATGCGGTTGCCGGGACCGCTCCTCCCATCCCCAGCCTCGTCATATCGTCAGCGGTGGCGTCCAGCCATACCGAGAGACTTACGTCGTACTTACTCACGAACTCGGGCACGTCTTTCCTGCTCTTCCGGTCATCCACGGACGCTGCGATGAACGCTACTCCTTTGGAGCCATAAGCCTTCTCGGCCTTTACCAGCATTGGAATTTCCGCGGCACAAGGCACACACCATGTGGCCCAGAAATTTAGCACGACATGCAGCCACGGAATCTCGTCATGTCCCACTCACTCCGTAGATCGCAATTGCATCGGCGACTCAGGAAGCTTGAGGTCTACCAAAGCCTGAAGGCGGACTTACTTGTGGAGACCGGAACCTTCTACCGTGATCTTCTGGCGGAGCGGATTGAGGCCATCGGCCAGCATTGGGATGCGGCCAGGGAACGTGGAGAAGAGGTCCCAGTCGCTGACCCGGAGCAAGTGGTGGAGATGCTGCGTTGCCGTTTCGGATGGACCAACTTGCCGGCTGGCGCACCGGCAACCTGTCAGGACGGCTGCTAGATGCCGAATCTTCACCGACGTCTGAGGAAGCTCGAAGGAATCCTCCTCGATCCAAGCGGTTTGGTGCCGTTTTCACAGAAGTGGCTCGAATACTGGGACAAGCAGTTCTACCTATACATGTCCGGTCAGGACCTGAACGCAATTCGTCAGGCCTCGGTAGACGAATTTCGTGCCGTGTGG
>DASXEY010000081.1:0-5312 GCA_036489835.1 Bryobacteraceae bacterium
AACCACGCCCAACCCTTCGTCCGTCGTGCGTGGATCGAGCAGAGTTCTTAGCGCCTGCCCCGCCGATCCTGTAATGGCGATCCCGATGCCGAGCGCCAGATACAGAAGAAACGGAACGATCCAAAGCCGCTTCCCGCTCCGATACAGCCGCGGAAACCACGAGGCTGCCATGAAACCCAGAAGCCCACCCAAGCCGATCACAAAAACAAAGAGGATCATGCCGGAGGGTGTCCCATCCGTAGTTGAAGGTCGGTAACTGCGGGTAATTCATCTTACGCTACTGCCTCCTGCGAGGTTTGGGTTTGGATCTGGCGACCAAGGATGGTGGCGAGGGCCCACAGATCCCGATGGCCGTCGATCTTGCGGAAATGCGTTTCTGTGAGCAGCCAAGCCGAGGCGACCCAACGCTCGACCATGTCGGCATCGCGCCAGCGTGTGACGTTGGACGTGCGGCGCGCGACACCGCCCTGCGGAGATTCGATCAGGTTGGTGGTCGCCAGGCACTTGTACAGCGACGGCGGCAGCTGGAGGCGCTGCAAGGTGAACATCTCGGCCATCCCTTCTCGTAGGCTGCGCGCGGCCGATTCATGGTCGCGTTCCAGGAATCGGGCCAGTTGCTCCAAGCGTTTTTCGCCTTCTTCGGCGGTGTTCACTTTCCAGGCGGCGCGCAGGAGATTCAACGTCTGGCCCTGCTGGTCCTCCGGGAGTTCGTCGAGCACGTTGCGGAGTTTGTGATTGCGGCAGCGTTGCACGTGCTGCGCCGTACCGAACACCTCGTCGATTCCCGCGCGCAAGGCTTTCGCACCGTCGATGACGAACAGATAGGTGCGATCTGTCGGCAGGCCGTGATCGCGTAGATGGGTGAGCAGGCGTTTGACCGCGGCGGCGTTTTCCGTCGCGCCTACTTCGATGCCCAGGATGTGTTTGCGGCCTTCACGATCCACGCCCACCGCGCTTAGAATGTGGTGCGCGCCGAAGCGCTGGCCGTCGATGTAGAGCACCAGAATCTCGGTGGTGTCCCAACGTTTCTCCCGTAGCGTCTTCAGCTGCTCGGCGCTGGCCTCGATCGCTTGCCGGCTGACCGAACTGCGCGAAACGCCCACCGTTTCCGCCATCTTAGGCAGCACTTCGTCGTATTCGCGCGTGGACACGCCGCGCATCAACGCGCCCAGCATGTGTTGCTGCAGGCCGCGATCCTGGCGCAGTTTCTCGTACGCCGGAATCTTCACTTCGCCCTCGCTTTTGTGGCGCAAGCGCGGGCGTTTGACCTTCACCTCGCGGTCGGCCAGTTTGATCTTGCCTGGCTGCGAACCGTGCCAGCGGATCTCGCCGCTTGGCTTGCCCGGCGTGCGCTGCCCGGCAATCTGCTCCGCGCTCAGCATGAAAATCGTTTCCAAGGCGTGGATCTGGATTTCGTGGATGACGTTCTCCACCACCTGGCTGGCGCTCTCGATCAGGTTGACGATAGGCACGAGGATCTGCCCGTTGCTCTGACAAAACTGCTCGACCACGGCGGCCGATTCCTTGGCGGCACGGGTCACAATTTGGTATGGTTTCTTCACGGCGGTTGGCTCCTTCTTAGGATTTGTGTTTGGCAACCGGATTCTATCGAAACCGGCGCCACCGCCGTTACCAACCTTCAACTATAAGTGGGACATCCTCACCGCAAGCCTTCCACCCGAGAAGAACAGGACCGTCGAAACCGGGCTCAAGTGGGATTTCAGCGATCCCCGGCTCTCTCTGCGAACCGCGTGGTTCACCACGGATAAGTACAACGCTCGGGAGCCCGATCCCAATAATTCTCTACTCAATGTGCTGGCGGGCAATCAGCGCGTCCGCGGGTTTGAAACAGCTCTCAACGGTCACGTGACCAACCGCTGGGAGGCCCAGTTCAGCTACGCCTATCTTGATTCCGTCGTCGTCTCATCGAAGGCTTACCCCGCCGCGATTGGTGCGCAACTCGCCAACGTCCCGCGTCACACGTTCACGTTCTGGCAGACGTTCCTGCTGCCGTATCGCACCACTCTTGGCGCAGGCGGAAACTTCACCGGAACCCGAACCGCCAGCTCGACGGCTCCGTTGGATCCGGTGACTGGTCTGATCAAGGAAGCTCCTGGATACTGGGTCTTTAACGTGATGGCGGAGCACCCGCTGACGGAGCGGATTACCCTCCATGCCAACATTTACAACATGGCGGACCGCTACTACTACGATCAACTCCATCCCGGTCACGTAATACTGGGCCCCGGCCGTTCCGTGCTGATCGGCATCAGATTCAGATTCTAAATAGAACGATCTTAATAAGAAAGATTTGACACATGCTTCTTCCTATTCCTTCCGTACTTAGCATCTGGGGATTCCGGGGCAAGGCGAACGGGATTCCGGGGTGAAGGCGAAAACGATTCCGGGGTGAAGGCGAACAGGATTCCTGGCTGAAGGCGAACAGTGATTCCGGGGTGAAGGCGAACAGTTTTCGCTGGACCCCGGAATGGCTTTCGCGATGGCCCGGAATGATTTCCACAGGCTGAGCGGCGCTGGACATCATACCGGCACAATGAACCCTCCAAGGGGGATCAGAGTGCCGGCCAGGAGACTGTCCATGCGGAAACTGAGGGAGGTCCTGCGCCTCCGATACGAACTCAAACTGGGCTACCAGCAGATCGGGCGAAGCTGTTCGATTGGGGTGAGCACGGTTCACAAGTACCTGAAGCGGGCCGAGGCAAGTGGCGTGAGGTGGCCGTTGCCGGAAGATTGGGATGAAGCGCGGCTAGAAGCCGTGCTCTTCCCGGGCCCGGAACGGGCGGCGGTTGAGAAGCCGACGGCGCGCACGCCGCCGGACTTGGCCACCATCCACGAGGAACTGCAAAAGAACAAGCATGTGACCTTGCAGTTGCTGTGGGAAGAGTACCGGCAGGCGAATCCGGGAGGCTATCGTTACTCCCGATTCTGCTACCTGTATCAACGCTGGCGCTCGAAGCTCGATGTTGTGCTGCGCCAGGAGCACAAAGCGGGCGAGAAGATGTTCGTCGATTGGGCCGGTGCAACGATTCCGGTCTATGACCGGCACACGGGCCAAGCGTTGCAAGCGTCGTTGTTCGTGGCCGCTCTGGGTGCGAGTTCCTACACCTGGGCCGAGGCGACGCGCGATCAGCAGATGGAAGCCTGGCTCAAGGCGCACGTGCACGCCTTCGAACATTTTCAGGGCATCCCGGAACTGGCCGTGCCCGATAACTGCAAGACCGGCGTGAGCAAGGCGCACCGCTACGATCCGGATCTGAATCCGACCTATTACAACTTCGCGCAGCACTGCGGCTTCGCGATTTTACCCGCGCGTCCGCGCAAGCCGCGGGACAAGGCCAAGGTGGAAAGCGCCGTGCAGGTGGCGCAGCGTTGGATCGTCGCGGCGCTGCGTCATCGCAAGTTCTTTTCGCTGGAAGATCTCAACGTGGCGATTCGCGAACTGCTGGACAAGCTGAATCACCGGCCGTTCCGCAAGAAAGATGGCACGCGGGCCAGCGTTTGGGAAGCCATTGATAAGCCCGCGCTGAAGCCGTTGCCGATGGAGCCCTTCGACATGAGCGAGTGGTGCCGGGCTCGCGTCAACATCGATTATCACGTGGCCTTCGATGCGAACTTTTACAGCGTGCCTTACAACCTGGTGCACGAAGTGGTGGAGGTCCGCTCGACGCCGACAACAGTGGAGATCCTGCACAAAGGCTCGCGCGTGGCCTCGCATCTGCGTAGCCGCGAGCGCAACAAGGCCGTCACCATTCATGAACATCGGCCCAAGAGCCACCGCGAGCATCTGGAGTGGTCCCCATCACGGATGGTGCGCTGGGCCGAAACCATTGGTCCGCACGCGGCGCGATTGTTCGAGCGGATCATGGCCAGCCAGCCGCATCCGGAATCGGGCTATCGCGGCTGTCTGGGCATCATCCGGTTGGCGGGAAAGTATTCGGCCCAGCGCGTCGAGGCGGCCGCCGAGCGTGCGCTGCTCACCGGCGCGTGCCGTTACAAGAACATCGAATCGATCCTGAAAACTTCGCTCGATCAGGTGCCTCTCGAAAATGCGCCGCCACCAGCGTCCACGCCGCCGCATGACAACATCCGCGGCGCGGAGTACTTCGAATAAGGAGATGACATGCTACAGGAACCGATGATGGAAAAACTCGCCGCCATGCGACTGCTGGGCATGCTGGACGCATTGAAGGCGCAGGAGCAGGATCCGGCTGCGCGGGAACTGAGCTTCCTGGAAAGGCTCGGCCTGCTGGTGGATCAACAGTGGAGCTGGCGCGAGAATCAGGCGCTGGCACGCCGGCTGCACGCCGCCAAACTCAAGGGCGCCTGCGTAGAAGATATCGACTATCGCGCTTCACGCGGGCTGGACAAGAGCGTGATCCGGGCCTTGGCACAGAAGTCTGGGTGGGCCGAGCAACACGAAAACATTTTCGTGCTCGGACCCACCGGCGTTGGCAAAAGCTTCGTGGCGTGCGCGCTGGCGCAGAAGGCTTGCCGCGACGGATACTCGGCGTTCTACATCCGGGCGTCCGCCCTGTTTCGCGATCTTGCGCTGGCTCGGGCTGACGGCAGTTTGCGCATCTTGCTGGCGCGGCTCAGCCGCATCGACGTGCTGGTGATCGACGACTGGGCCATGGCGCCCATCGCTGAAACCGAACGGCGCGACTTCTGGGAAATCTGTGAGGATCGCTATCAAACTCGCTCGACGATCCTGACCTCGCAGCTTCCCGTCGCACGCTGGCATG
The DNA here is from genome assembly GCA_036489835.1 of Bryobacteraceae bacterium. Taxonomy (GTDB): domain Bacteria; phylum Acidobacteriota; class Terriglobia; order Bryobacterales; family Bryobacteraceae; genus Palsa-187. The sequence continues at coordinate 4,764 of DASXEY010000081.1, forward strand.
AGCAGATCGGCGACGCCACTGCCGCCGACGGAATCCTCGACCGCCTGGTTCACAACGCGCATCGCATCGAAATGCGCGGCGATTCCATGCGCAAGAAGCGCGGTGCTGCGAGCTAACGCTCGCCGGTCTCTCAAGCGCTGGGCGGGGACGGACCTGCCGTCCTTCCCCGCACCCCTTCTCCGCTACCGGCGCTCCTCCTCCGCTACGCTCCGGACAGGTTTTCCTTGACGAAGGCGAACACTTCTTGCACAATCGAAGTGCCAGCGTCGCTACGCTCCGATTACTGTTCGCCTTCGGCCCGGAATGCCGTTCGCGTTCCCTCCGGAATCAGCGTTCGCCTTCGCCGGAATCCCCATCAAGCGAGGATCTGCCTTTTGGCGTGAGGTAATTCGCACTCTTGAACTCTGCAAGCTGCTTCTTGTAACTGGCTTCATTCAATTCAGTCGATTTGAGGACCCGAGACCGGAATGCCGGCTTCCAGATCTGGCGAGAAAGGACCATTTGAGCTAGACGGGCGGCTAGAGGTCGTCCGGAACTGCGCAGGAAAGC
>DASXEY010000083.1:0-191256 GCA_036489835.1 Bryobacteraceae bacterium
CACTAACGTATCAGGAGAAACCGCTCCCTGTGGTCACGGCTCGGTGAGCAGCGTTTTCCAAGCCGCGATCCGCTGGAGGGGTCTCGCGGAATACGAGATGGTATTTGCGAAATGGTGTACTAAGTAACAGCCCGCAAAACGACCTGGGGTCGCGGCCACCAGCGGAGCTGCTCCTTTCGGGGAATTGAGAGCCGCGACCAGCCCTTTGCGGGCTCCCAAGTAACAGCCCGCAAAACGGAGCCTGGGTCGCGGCCACCAGCGGAGCTGCTCCTTTCGGTGAATTGAGAGCCGCGACCGGGCCTTTGCGGGCGCCTAAGTAACAGCCCGCAAAACGGAGCCTGAGTCGCGGCCACCAGCGGCGACCGGCCCTTTGCGGGCGTTACTCTACCGCTGCATTGCTTTCGCGGCTCTGGAGGCAGTGCTTCGAGCCGCGAGCGGCTGGTGCATCGGATCCTAATGGACTCCCATGGGAACAAATCTCACGGCTACGCCGCCGCCTGGGGCCAGATTCACCTTCAATAGCGTGGAAGCCGTGACGGAGCGCTGCTCGATTACCGTGTGCTTGGGATTGACGCCCGCGTCGGGAGCATCGGAGTACATTTCCGCCGTCCAGTTCCCGGGCCCCAGAAATTCGAGAGGGATGCTCACTTCGCGCGAATCCCAATTCGTGATGGCGCCCAAATACCACTCATTCCCTTTCCTGCGCGCAAGCGTCACGAATTCTCCTACCTTGCCATTGATCTCGCGCGTCTCATCCCAGCTGGAGGGCACTTCCTTGATAAACTCGAAATCCTTCTGGCCTTTATACGCTTCCGGATAATCGGACACCATCATCAGAGGACTGTCGAAGACCACATACAAAGCCAACTGATGAGCGCGGGTGCCCATCGCCATCGGCTTGTCGATGCGCGGCTGGAATTGAGCCGGAGTCACGTTGTCGAAGCCGCCCGGCGTGTAATCCATGGGCCCGGCCAGCATGCGTGTAAATGGCAACATCACGTCGTGATCGGGAGTAGTGCGCGCGCCCCACTTCGAGTATGCGAGCCCCATCACGGCCTCGCGCGTGATCACGTTGGGCCAAGTGCGGCTGAGGCCGTCGGGCTTGTACGCGCCATGGAGGTCAAGCATCAAATGGCGGCCGGCGGCGGTCTTGGCCATGCGATGGTAGAAGTCCACCATCCATTGATCGTCACGATTCATGTGGTCAATCTTGACTCCAGCGACACCCCACTTTTCATAGAGCGCGAAGGCGTCATCCATCTGGCGTTGAAGGGAAGTCCAGTCCGCCTCCAACCACACGCCTACCTTTTTCGATTTGGCATAGCGTAAAATCTCCGGCATGTCGATGGCGGGAATGGCGCGCGTGATGTCAGGCGGAAGGTTGCCCTCTCCGGGCACGGCCCAGCCGGCGTCGATCAGCATATATTCGAGCTTCGCATCCGCCGCGAAATCAATATAGTGCTTGATGGTGGCGGTGTTCATGCCGGGCACGAAATCGACGCCCTCCGCCTGGGTGCCGGACCACCAATTCCAGGCCGCTTTTCCAGGCTTAATCCAGGATGTGTCAGCGATCGCCGAGGGTGGATTCAAACTGGCGACGATATTCGACTCGATCAGTTTTCCCGGGTCAGATCCGATCAGCAAAACCCGCCAAGGGCAGATCATGGGGGCCGAAGTGCGCACCGCGATCATATTGTCATCCAGCCGAGGCGCCAGGGTCGAAATCATGATGCGGCCGTCCTCGTGCTTCAAATACATTCCGGAATAGTTGTCGATATCGGCTTCGGTGACCGCAACCCAGCCTATGCCCGGCTGTTCCACCAGGAATGGCAGCCCGATCAAGGAATCCGGATGAATTCCGCTGAGCGTGACGCGATTGTATTGATCCTCGTACGGAGTTTGAAAATCCTTGAGGATAAGCGGGTAGGTGGGGGCATCTTCGGCGAACTCAAATTCGGTGACTTCGTCGATGATCTTCATATCGACGAGAGGATTCGACCAGGGCACGACGTAGCGGAAGGCAATGCCATCGTCGTAGGCGCGAACCTCCACGGTGATGCGGCGGCCGAGCGTCCCGTTTTGCATATACTCGGCGGTCAGCGAATTGTAATGGTCGCGAATGGTTTTCGTTTTGCCGGCGGGCACGGTGTAGGTCTGGTCGACCGCCGCGGTCTTTGAACTCACCAGTCCAACGTTCACGCCGAGGATCGGCTGATCCTGGATATCCAATCCCATAAACGATGTGTCGATCAGCGTCTTGCCTTTGAACGAAACCTGATAGGCAAGCCGGACGTAGTCCAGGCTGGGGTCGGGTTGCCGCGTCAAGAAAAGTTGGAACTGGATCTGGCCGTTGGGCGATGAAAGGTTCTGTACATCAGCGGATTCCTGGCCCAGTGCACAGCCGGCTGCGGCGAGGGCAACAACGGTTAGGAGGAGAATTCGCATCCGCTATCTTTAGTTTCGCACTCTCTACTTGGCAAGCGCCGCGACGACTTCGATGGCCATACTGGCGTCGGGGGAAGGCAATCCTTCGACGATAAGGATGGTAGAAGGATTGCGATCGACTGGTAGTTTCGCTTCGAGGGAACTGCTTACCAGATAGAGGTTCGAGAAAATCACATCGCTATCGGCGGCGCCTAGCGAGCTTAGCGTTTTCTCCAAACGCTCAAAGCCGAGACGCAAGCCGGAATCCTGAGTTCCAAAGGCCATTTGTGCGCCGGTGAAGATCAGCTTGGACTGAGCGAGCCTTCCACTGCCACGACGGGCGATGCCTTCACAATCGGCCGATGATGCGACTTCGAATCTCAAGCGCTGGACGAAATCGACGGCGGCGGTTGGGAACGCCCGGCGAGCGGCAAGCCTGGCGGCCTCTTCGTCATCAAGCGAGCCCAGAAAACAAGTCACTCGCAGCATGCCGGACGGAGCGGCTTTGGCATCTCCCGCCGCACTTTCAAGGCGTGCGAGCGCCGCAGGCGCATTTTCGGCGTGCTGTGCGGGCAAAAACGCGAGGCCGTTCGGATTCTGCGGTTTCTTATCTTCCGAAATGCTTTCGATCACCACTTGAGCGCCTTCGAGCGGCAGCGCGCCGACCTGAACAGTGCTTAACGCGGGCAGCGGCTGCTTCTTGTCCGTGAATGTTTCACTGACAATCGCCTGCACACGGCGAGCGTCTCCGGTGCCCGCCACGAACGCGCGAAGCTTCACGACCGGCGCCCCGTGATTTGCCCGCAACAGACTCTGGAGTGCGTCGCGCGTCTGCTGCGTGAGCAGACCTTTGGCGGAGAGAGGCGAGACGTGAAAGGTGAGGCGCTCCGCGTCGGCTATGACGGCTGCGGGAGGGTCGCGCAAGACCGGGAGAGTTTGCGAGGGAGGCTCCTTGTCGCCGCTCTTGGGCTTTTGTTGGGCTGGCAGGATCGCCGCAAGAATCAGAAGCAGCGCCAGCGCGGAAATGCGAGGGAGAGGCACAAGTAAACAGGGATTGTATCATTCGACATACGTCAGGACACGGCGTGCGAGCGGTTCCTGCGGTCGCGGCCCGGTCACGGGCGTTTAATGCGGAAGCCGGCCACCAATCAGGAAGCGGTTGGGCATATGCATGCGCCACGATTCCTATAGCAGCCCAACAGGAGAGCGGATGCCGGACAAGACGGATGTGTGGCAAGGCTCGCTGGGTTGAATGATCCTGAAAACCTTGGAGGCGATGGGCCCGCTCCACGGCTACGGGATCGCCCGGCGCATCGAGCAGGTGGCGGACGGCCAAATTGGCGGTGCAGTACGGCACGATTTACCCGGCCCTATTGAGGCTGGAGCAGGAGGGCCACATTTCGTCCGAATGGGGAGTCTTCGATATCAATCGCCGCGCCAAATACTACAGTTTGACCCGTTCCTGCCGCAGACGGGTCACACGAGCCACGCGCGACTGGCGCCAAACGACAGCGATTCTGGAGAGATTCCGGTCCCCGCAGGAGGGCGAATCATGAGACGCTTTCTCACGCGAATCATCCGGCGCTTCCGGGCCGATCGCCATGAGCGCGAGATGAACGACCAGATCGAGGGCCATTTCGCGCTGTATTGCTGACGGGTTTCTCGGTCACCAGCCTGCTGCTGGCCGCGATTCGCATCTTTGGCGTGCTGAATTACCTGGCGCCGGAGCGGTCCCGTGAACTCGGGGTTCGCCTGGCGCTGGGCTGCCGGGCGAGGGAAATCGCCGGCTTGGTGGTCCGGAGTGGAATGCGCTTTGTTATCGCGGGGATTGTTTTGGGCGGCGCGGGTGCGGGCCTTGCGGCGAAAATCGATTCAGACGATGCTGTTTGAGATCGACCCTTATGACGGGTTGACCTTCGCCATGGCGGGTGGCGCAATCCTGATTTCTGCTCTCGCCGCTGCATGGATCCCAGCCGCTCGGGCGGCGGGAACGGATCCCATGGAGATCTTGCGGGCCGAATAGCGCTCGCCGATTGTTAAACGAAATCCACCGATTTATTCCGTCTTGTACCTGACGTGTGATTTGTCTTTGTGAGACGGAGTGAAATCGACCTCCGTTTTCAGCACCGGCGAAAGATAACTCGCGAAGCCGATGCCGACAAGAACCGAGCCAAAGGACTTCGCGGGCGTGAAGGTCCGGACCACGGACTTGCCAAACTCCAACCGGTAGAGCTCCGGGGAATAGCGGCGCATAAACAGGCCGTCCATCGCCTGAAGCAAATTGGCGTGTGCCTCCTCGACGGTTCCGTTGCCTGCATATTCGCAGGCGAATCCTCCCAGATACGAGCCCGACTTGCGGAAGACCTTGGCGAAGAGAATGCCGGCTGTGATTCGCGTCCCGGGCCGATCCGTATGCTGCACCGCGATGATTCCTTCGAGGACTGATCCGTGATGGATGTCCGGCAGGCGTGAGAGTTCGTTTGCCTCAGGCGGCAGCACGGAAGAGTAAAGCATGACGTTGAAGTTCTCGATGCCCGCCATCGTCAAAGCGGCATCGTAGGAACCTGTCTCGATCCCGACATCGCTTTCTCCCCAGCCGATCACCCAGAAATAGTCCTTGGGAATCCGGCAGCCGATTTCGAGGTAATGATGGGCGGGCGTTTTAGACATAGGGAATATCGAAGTTCACGGTCCTCATCAATATAGCCAATTCGCCGATGAGTCCCGTATCGGGCCTTGCCTGAGGATCTATGAACTATCGAGTTGCGTTTGCGATTTCCGTCCTGAGCATGCCTGCTTTCGCGCAGTTCGCGATCCAAGGCCCGAATCTTACCGTCTCGACTTCTTCGCTGACGGTGTCTTTTCAGGGACCCGACGTGGCGGCGCTGGAAAATCGCCTCACCGGCGAAAGCTATCTCAAAGATAGTTGGCCGTATCCGCTTTCAAACCTGATCACGGCAAGCTCCGCCAATACGCTCACCGCCAGCGTCTGGAGCTTGGGCAGCGGCGCAAACAGCGCCACCTTGACGGCGTCGGATGCGGTTCGGTCGATCACTATGACCGTTAGCGTCGAACAGGCCACGCAGGAAGTGATCGTTCAGATGTCCGGACAGTCCCAGCAGCCGGGGGTTGAGCGGCTGTCTTGGGCGATTACTGGTTTCGACGTCAACGCGGGGAATTTCATTGTGCCCGCTCAAGGGGGCTTGTCGCTTGGAAACAAGGCTCTGACCCAGCAGAATTCGTACTATTTTGGCGTCGAGAATTCGGGCAGCCATTGGGAGGCGCCGCTGGCGCTGTATCAGACCGGGCAAGGCGGCGTCGCGATTTTCTCCACCGACATGCAGGCTCTGTACAAGAATCTAACCATCGCGGGAAATCAGGAATCGACTGCGAATGCGTTTTTCGGGGTTGCCGCAGCGGCGCCTTGGCCGAACGCCACAAGCGCCGGTCCGGTGGAATGGAGAATCGGCGCGTATCAGGGCGGCTGGCAAATGGGCGCGAAGATTTATCGCGACTGGCATAACGCGGCGATGCCTGCGACGCCGCTGACAGGCCCCCGCGCATGGGCCGCGAAGATCCGCGCCGTGGTGAAACTGGATTACGTGAGCCCTTACGATCCGAGCGTCCTGGACGATTTAGCTACGCGCGTCGACCCGGCGCAGACGCTGCTGTATCTGGCGGACTGGCGCGTCGATGCGTTTGATACCGACTATCCAAATTACACCGAAGCGTCCACGGCAGCGGCATTGGCCGCCCATGCGCACCAGTTAGGATTCCACATCATGCTGCACGCCAACATGGTAGGGGTGTCGCCCTCGAATGCCGACTTTGCCAGCGTGAGCGCGTATCAGGCTCTGGATGAAACCGGCCAGCAACTGCTGGGGTGGAATTGGGGCCGGCCGACAGCAACAACTTTTGCGTACATCGATCCGGCTGCGAACGCCTATCGACAGTTATTGGTGACGCGGTTGCGCGCGGCGATTCAGGATCTCGGCGCGGACGCGGTGCATCTGGCCGCGGCGGGTTGGCCTGCCAACGATGGCAGGGGCGCGATCGGCGGGATGACTTTCAGCCAGGGTGCGGCGCAACTGCATCAAGATCTGCTCGCGGCCTTTCCAGGACTGGTGCTTTCGGGAGAAGGCACCAACGATGTGATTGCACCTTTTCAATCTTTTGTGCAGCAGCCGTCGGCGGGAGCGCCTTTCAATTCCGGAACCACGCCTCCCATACCGATCACGGCGTATGTCCTGCCCAACGCGCACCCCTACGGCCATTTGGCCTTTCCGAATCCTTATGAAGCGGGCTTTCTTTCGTACTTCTCGCAGTACGAAGGGCAGACGGTGCTGCCGACATTTTCGCTGGGCTTTGCCGCCGCCGACCAGCCGAATTATAGCGATCCCGACATGGCGCGGCAGATGAAGGTGCTGGGGGCGTTCCAGCAATACGCTTTGGAACCACAGTGGGACGCGGCGTGGAATGGCGCGGTGATCGAATACAGCGGAAATGGAGCGTCGGCGGCACTCGCCGACGACGGCACCTTAGTGAACTTGACGCTGAATGCCGCGGGAGCGGCCGCGCCGTTGTACCGGCGCTGGCACGACGTGCAACAGATGCAATCGGACTGGTTCGTCCCGAACTGGCCCGCCTATAACGGCGCGTTTACGTTCGGACTCGATCCTGGCAGCCAGTACTGGCTGTCCACGCAGCCAAACGACGCAAGCTTGGTCCACTTGGCGAGCATACCTCCAGGCATGGAGGTTTCGACAGGCACCGGAACGCTGGTGACGCCCGGGTTTGCATACTTCAAGCTCCAACCCATCGCGCCGCCGGCTTTCGACTTCTATGCAAGCTTGTGGCAGGCGGATACGGGCATCACCTACAGCGGAGCCGACCAGGCGGTGGGCAATGGGGCCACGGCGCAGCTTGGGCCGATCGTGAGCGGGGGAATTTCGCGAACCGGAATCCAGGCGCAGCCGCCGTATCTGGGGCCTTCCGGCGGCGAAACATTTATCGAGTACAACGTTCCGGTGCCAGACGGCTACGTCGCTACGCTGTCTTTCGCTGCGGGCATTCAAGACGGGGCCATCGGCCTGCGCAACGGTCCCATGACCTTCATGGTGTTGGTGAATGGCGTGGTGGCCTGGCAAAACGATGTCTCCGCCGGCGCGTGGCTGGCGGGTAGCGTGGATTTGTCCGCATTCCTGAAGCAAAGCGTTCGAGTGCGCTTCGTCTCCACTCCGGGGCCTTCGGGCAATACGGCGTATGCGTGGGGCGGCTGGAGCGCGCTGCAACTCTCGGTCACGGCGAAGCCTTCGACTGCCGCTTTCACCATGGCGGTGCCGCCATCGGTGACGGCTTCCTCGCTGGCCACGGGCGGCGCGAACGTGCAGATTCAGAACGGCGTCGCGTCTGTGACGGGCTTCTCGACCGACTCAACGGCGCTGGTCTTCGTGAATCCTCCCGCAATGGTGTTCGGAGGACAGAGCCTGATGGATCTTCCCTTCACGGCATCGCAATCCTCCGCGGGACAGCTTGCCGGACCTTCTCAAGTTGCTTACGCGGGCAACATCGGAGTCTCGACGTCGGGCGGCGTCACCAAACAGCGCACGGTCTATTCCTACGCGCCGCTCGACGGACAGTTGATCCTCTCCTGGGCGCTGCAACTGCCCTCGGCGACGCCGCTCTCGCTCTCGTTCAGCGGCGGCCTGATCGACGGCGCGCAGCCTTATAGCCAGGGCGTAATGTTGTCGCTGCGGGTGAATGGAACGACACTTTGGAGCTATAACGCAAATCTTCCGGCCCAGTGGAAATACGCGAGCGTGGACCTCACTCCGTGGGCGGGCCAGAACGTGGTGTTGGAGCTGGTTACGGACTCTCTGGGCCAAAACGCGTTTGACTGGACCTCCTGGGCTGAGCTGACGATGAATGCCGGGTCGCTGGGCGGCAGTTGCCCGGTGACGCTAAATTCGTCGGGGATTTCCGCGCCTGCACAAGGCTTGAGCGGCACAGTCAGCATCGCTACCGCGGGCGGTTGTTCCTGGAGCGCTCTCGCCGGCGACGAATGGCTGGGGATCGCTTCTTCTTCGGGCACCGGCAGCGGGACAGTCAATTTCACGATCGCTCCCAATCTAGGTCCGCAGCGCGAGACAACCTTGGCGATCGCGGGGCATCTTCTGGCGGTGACGCAACAGGCAGCTTCGCCTCCCTCGATCGCGGCCGTTGGCATCGTCAATGCCGCTAGTTTTCAGCCGCTGATAGCCCCGGGGTCACTGGCTACGATCTTCGGCAGCGGCTTCGCGGTGTCTCAGTCGACGTCTACGGGCATGCCGTTGCCCGCCACGATTGCGGGCGTGTCGGTTACGGTGAACGGCATTCTCGCGCCCTTCACTTACCTGGGGCCAGGCCAGATCAACTTCCAGGTTCCCTACGAAGTCTCGCCGGGCGCCGCTTCCGTGGTGATCTCGATTCCCGGCGCCAACAGCATTGCGCAGCCGGTCACGGTCGCGGCGGCTGCGCCGGGAATCTTTCTCAGCGGTAGCCAGGCAATCGCGCAAAATCTCGATTACACGCTCAACTCCGGCGATCATCCCGCTCCGGTTGGAGGGTATCTGATGGTTTATATCACCGGAGGCGGAGTCGTCGACAATGCTCCTGGAACGGGGCAGGCCGCCTCTTCGACCGCTCTCTCGCCGTTTCGCGCCACAGCGACCGCAACGATCGGGGGCGTGGATGCGCCGGTTACGTTTGCCGGACTGGTTCCTGGTTTCGCGGGCTTGGGACAGGTGAATATTGGCGTGCCCAACATGGCCTCGGGAACCTATCCGCTTGTGATCCGGATGGGCGGCACAGTGTCGAATAGCGGCGCAGTTACAATCTCAGCTTTCGCACCGTAGCAGGCAGGAAGCTCATGGTCAGCGTGGCCATTTTCGCGGAAGAGCCGGTGGTCGGCATCGGCTTCCACACAATGTTGGCGAAGCGGGGCGAATTCCGTCCTGTGGCAGTGTTTGAAGACCGCAGCTCTTTGGATGCCGCGCTGCCACGGTTCCAGCCCGGCTTGCTTCTTTATGCCGTGAGCCCTGCGGACAGCCTTTCCGACCTCCCCAACGCTGCCAGCGTACGCCTGGCGCTGGTGGCGCGCGACGCCTCTCCGGACTTCGCTTATCGAGCTTTCAGATTGGGCGCTCGCGGGGTACTGAGCGGCTCCACCTCGTCCGCGACGCTGCACGAATGCCTTCGCGCAGTGTCTGCCGGACAGACTTGGGTGTCCCCTTCCATCGCCGCGGAGTTGTGCCGTTTGCGAACCATTCCGCTGAGTCGACGCCAAGGCGAGTTGTTAGGCCTGCTGGTGCAGGGCCTGAAGAATCGGCAAATCGCCGCTGCGATGGGTCTCGCGGAAAGCACCGTAAAGGCCTACCTGGCCACGCTATGCGAAAAAACGGGAGCCAAGGACCGTTTTGAACTGGTGGTGATGGGACTGAAGAATGTGAAACCAGGCGGCGGTGGCTTCAATGAGCTGCGCATCTCCGGCGCAACCAGCCCCCAGTAGCAGTACTGTTCCTCCGGGTTAGCTACCATCCAAAGTCGGTATCACCTCACTTCGACAGTCTTGTATCCCGACAAGGATCGACATCGATCTTCCTTTATTCCTTACACGCACATACGCGCAACACGAATAAAAAGAGTTCCTCGCCAGATAAGGGACTATCACCGTCTGGGAATACCTCCTAGGGCTTGCCGCGCCTCTCCCAAATGACCCACGCCTGCTGCCGACCCTGATTCGGTACTTGGGTCCGTTGTTTGGGCTGACCCCCTCCTCCATACTGAACCCAGTTCACAGGAAGGAGAACAAACAATGAATAAATGTGACTCCAATGGCGATAGCATGGGCGAAAACAAATCCTGGTTCGCGGTAAAAGTACGGGAGCGATTCGAACGAAATATCTGCGAAGGGCTGGAAGGGAAAGACATTGAGACGCTGCTCCCTGTCTACTCCGTTGAGCGCCGCTGGTCGGACCGGGTGAAGACTTTTGAAATTCCTTTGTTCTCCGGTTATGTCTTCTGCCGGATCGACCCTGCAAAGCGAATGCCTGTACTCAGCATTCCGGGTGTTCAGTACTTCGCCGGAATCGGCCATGCGCCTGAGCCACTCTCGGATTCGGAAGCCGATTCGATCCTTGCGCTGATGCGTGCAGGTGCTGCAGCGACTCCGCGGCCTTATTTGGCCGAAGGCGAACGCGTGCGGGTGAAAGATGGTCCGTTGCGCGGCATGGAGGGTGTGCTGGCGAGAGGCGGCGACGCGGATCAACTGGTGGTGTCGATCGACCTGCTGCATCGTTCCGTGGCTCTCACCATTGATCGCAATTCCCTTACGTCGCTTATTAATTAGCCCTCGTTAATCAATCAAAAGAAAGTATATGAACACAAATAATATGGATCAAGCTTCCCCTCTGTGGACCATTACGCGGCGCGACGCCCTCTCCTTAAGAGATTTGGCGGACGTCCTGTTCCGCAAGAAGCTGTGGCTGGCCGCAGGGTTGCTGCTGGTGCTCGCATCGGCCGCGGCGTTCGTGGCACTATCGCCGCCCCGGTATCGCTCCGACATGCTGTTCCTGGTCAAGAACGACCGGCCTGATACCGGACTCACTTCCAACAACACGGTCACCTTCGTTTCGCGCGAGTTGCAGGAGTCGCAAATGGGCACGGAAGTCCAGTTGCTGACCAGCGATGAGCTCCTTTCAAGCGTATTGGTAAAGCTGGGCACTGTGAAGGACCCCTCCAACGGCCCGGCAATGGAGAGGGCTTTGCGGAAATTGCGGAAGGAGCTTCGCGTCACACCAGGTTTGAAATCCACCATGATCTCAGTGAGCGTGACGGCGGACTCGGCAGCCGGAGCGACGTCTCTGCTGAACACCCTGGCGTCGTCTTATCTGGAAAAACACCTGGCGATCCACAAGGTCGCCGGCGGACTTGAGTTTTTTCGAGGAGAAACCGCCCGGACCTCCGAGGAGTTGGAGAGCGCGCAGAACACGCTGGCCCAGTTCGATGAAAGCCACAACACAGTTCAGTTGGATCAACAGAAAACGCAGAAGGTGAAGAACCTGGCCGATCTGGAAACTGCGTATAGCGAAGCCATAGCCGCGCAGAAGGATTCGCAGTCGCGCAGCGACGCATTGCAAACGCAGCTGAGCGCAGCAGCGCCCAGGATCACCACGCAGTCCCGCACGGTTCCGAATCAATACTCCGCGGAACGGCTCAATACGATGCTGGTGGAATTGAACAACAAACGGACGGAGCTGCTGACGAAGTTCCAGCCCACTGACCGGATGGTGCAAGAAGTCGATCAACAGATTGCGCAGACCAGTTCGGCTCTGGAAGAAACTCGCCGCGAGGTCTCGAAGGAAGAAGCCACGGATGTGAACCCCCTTCGCCAGACGCTGCAAGCGGATCTGCTGCAATCGGACAACCGGCGAGCGGGCTTGAGCGGGCGAGCCGCCGCGCTGCGGATTCAGATCCTACAGGCGCGGACTCAACTGGACGGCATGTCCAAGGTGACCGGCCAGCACGACGATTTGATCCGGGCGGTGAAGGATGCCGAAACCCACTACCAGGCGTTATCCACTCAGTTCGAGCAAGCCAAGCTGGACGAACAGATGGACCGCGAGCGCATGGCCAACATGGCGGTGGCCGAGGCTCCCACGCAGACAAACGTTCCCGAACCGAGGATCGATATCAATATGATTGCGGCCGCGACCCTGGGAGTGCTGCTGGTGATCGGCATGGTTTTGATGAGCGGGATGCGCCGGAGTCAGGTCTTCACGCCTTGGGAGCTGGAGGGTTTGATCGGCGCACCGGTGCTGGGAGCGATCCCGCTTGCGGCTCGAAAAACTCTGCCCCCGCCCGCAGGTCTGGCATTGACCGCTTAAGAAGCGCAACGAAAAAGGAGACGATTGTGACACTCGAAGTCGATTTGCAGGAAGTAAAAGCGCTGGCGACTATCGTGCCGGAGCGGGTCATCACGGATCTGCCGGCCGTGAGCGAGGGCCGATTCCCGCTGGAGGTTCTTTACAGCTTTGTCTCGTTACAGGGCAAAAGCGGGCAAGGCCACGTGCTCGCCTTCACTGCCGCGAGACGGCAGGAAGGCGTCACGCATGTGGTGCGGCAATTGGGACGGCAACTTGCGGGCTATTGCCGCGAAGATGTCCTGATCGTTTCGCCCCGCGACCTGCGGCGTTTGCGGGCGCCGGATGTGGAACGGATCGAAGTCCTGGGCGAGCGGACAGCGCCGGGCCTGTGGACGATTCCCGAGAATCTGCCGGAGCCGGAAGAGAACGGATCGAGCCATGAGGATTTGTGGAAGACGCTGCGCGCCCGGTTCCGCTTCGTTCTATTCGATTGCAGCGCGCTTGAATCGTCGGGCGATGTATTGTCGCTGGCGCCCAGGATCGACGGCACGGTGCTGGTGGTCCGCGCTGGATCGACGCCCAAGGCTGAGATCCAGAAGGCAGCGCGCCTGCTGAGTCAGGGATGCGCTCCGTTCCTGGGATGCATTCTCAATGAGCGCACTTACCCAGTGCCCGGATTTTTGTACGGGATTTTATAGGAGATCAGCACATGTTCACGTCACGTTTCGTTTCTCTTTCCATTTGCCTGATGGGCTTGGCCGCCGTCAGTTTTGGCGAAGACCAGTTCACCGAGCGCAACCCGCCTTACCGGCTGCAATCCGGCGACACCATCGAGGTGCAATACCGCTATACGCCGGAATTCAACGGCACAGCTTCGGTTCAGCCTGGCGGCTTCATCAATCTTGCGCTGATCGGAGATCTCCAGGTCCAGGGCATGACGGTCGCGGAGGCGCAAAGCGCCATCGTGGAGAAAGCTACTGTGCGCCTGAACCATCCCGAGGTCACGGTGCTGCTGAAGGATTACGTTCATCCTTATTTCGTGGTGGCGGGCGAGGTGGGCCATCCCGGCCGCTTCGAGATGCACGGCGATGTGACCGCGATGGAAGCCGTCGCTATCAGCGGCGGGTTTAAGGATTCGTCCAAGCACTCACAAGTGGTGCTGGTGCGGAAATACAACAAGGAATTCGCGGAAGTGACGGTGCTGGACATGAAGTCCATGATCAATCCCAAAGGGATCGCCGAGGATCCTGTGCTGCGGCCCGGCGACATGCTGGTGGTGCCGCAAAACACCGTCAGCAAGATGGAGCGCTATGTGCGCTGGGCCGGCGTGGCGATGCTGGGTTTGGCCGTTCTGCCTTAAGCGGCGCGGCTCACCAAGTGAGTCTTAGGGAGTAATGCTGAGCCGCCGCGAGTTGTTCTGAATCGAGAGTGCTGCGCCGGTGAGCTCCGCGGTGATTCCCTTGATTGATCCGGATTGAGAATAACCCGATCCCTGGTAAGCGCCGACTACATTAGCCTCACCAGAATTCGAAACAATCGTCAAATTCGTGGCCAGAATCGAGCGCCCGTCTTCGAACCAGACCGCGCGGAGTAATGGGTCCGACTGAGAAACATCGAGCGCGGTCAGCCCTTGGGCGACGACTCGCGGAGATTGCAGGAACAGGAAGCCGTCGCTAGGAATGTTTGAAGCAGTGAGGTTGGAAACTTGAACAGAAGCTGTCTGATAAAACAAAAAACCGACTCCGCTCAGGGGACTTTGCACTGTCACGCTGTTGACGGTGACGCTGCCGGCGGGAGACGCGCCGCTCAATCCGGAATCTCCGGAGCCTGTCACGGTGATGTTCGAGAAGGTCACCGAAGTCTGCGTATTGTACTCAATGCCAAAGTGGTTTCCGGCCAGCGGGACAAGCGTACCGGCTCCGAAAATGGTTCCGTTCTGAATCACGACGTTGGCGGGGATGCGGGTGTTGTAGGCTGTGTCCTCGGCCACCAGGACGCCGCTCGATGCAGTGTTCTGGATCTGGAAACCAGTAACAGTCACGTTGGACTGGCCCATGACCGAGATGCCGCGCGAATGCGAATTTGTGATGTTGATGTTCTGCGCGGTAGCTCCCGTTTTGTTCGGATATTGAGCATAGTTCAAAAATGCGAGAGCGTCGTCGCCGGTGTTCAGAGTAGTCAGGTTGGTGACGCTGGCGTTCTGGCAATTAGAGAAATTCAGCCCGTCCGCGAGCGAGTTTGTCACCGTGGCGTTGGTCACGATGGGATTCACGGCGTTGTAAAACAGGATGCCCGCCGCGGGGCTGTTCTGCACGGAGATGTTGGTGACGGTTGTGTTGGTGGTGTCGCTGAACTTGATCTGCTCATTGGGGCTGGCCCTCACCGTGGGCGCCGTCGCATAGGTGGCCTGGAGGCCGTTGATCCTGGCTCCGGTCCCGCTTTCGAAAAACAATCCGCCCAGCGTACTGGTGGTGAAGATCAGTTGGGCATTTCCCTGAAACTCCAGTTGTCCGCTGAAGTTCGTAATCAACAGCGGCCCGGACGAGTTATCGATCAGATACTGGCCGGCGGGAACGACGATGTCGCCAGTCGGATATTTGGCGAAGGCGGCCGCGAAGGCCGCAGTGGTCGCCGAGGCGTTGGTCCCGTTGGGGCTCGCCCCCAGGGTGACCACGTTTATTTGAGCCGAAGCGGAAACCCCAAATAGGAATAAAGCAATGGTGATAGATCGCAACACACTCGTCTCCCATACAGGCGTGAGCCTTTGTAAATTCGGTATTTGCCGGCACTGGCGGCCGTTGAGGCCGATCGAAATTGCGATCGCTTTCAACCGGCAGAGGCCTATAGTACTACGGAGTGGTATCGGGTGTTCTGTAAGAATCAACCCTAAAAGTACCGGTACCTACACATCTCTCTCAAGAAGTCTGCAACTGGCTTCCGCGAACGCGAATTTGATCTGTTCCCCACTCGAAGAAGACCTTCTATGCAATTAGTGCGAACAGGACGGGCTCATCTCTCACGATTGATGAAACACCCGGTGGCGCAAAACTCGGCCGCGCTGTATGGCGTGCAGATTTGCCGCAAGATCTTCCCCATCGTGAGCGTGCCGTATCTGGCTCGGACGCTGTTGCCCGCCGGGTGGGGAACGGTGGCGTTTGTACTTTCGCTGGGAGAACTGGTGGCCCTGATGATCGAATTCGGTTTCAATTTGTCGGCAACGCGGGAGATCTCGCGGGAGCGCCACAACCGCGAGGCGTGCCGCGACATCATGGCGGGCGTACTCGGCGCACAAGCGATGCTGGCGGTGCTGGGAGTTTCGCTGGCTTTGCTGGCGGCTCACTCTATCACCCTGCTCAAAGAGAATCCGCATCTGCTGCTGGCCGGATTATTCTATGCGGTCGCGCAGGGCGCCGCGCCGCTCTGGTTCTTTCAAGGACTGGAGCGCCTGCGTCTGGCGGCGGCTCTGGAAGTAGCGGCGAAGGCAGTCACTCTGGCCGCGCTCTTCGTGCTGGTGCGAACGCCCTCGGACGCTTGGAAAGTCGTGGCGCTTCAAGCCGGCGCCGCTGGATTCTCCACTGTCGCCGGAATCGGGCTGGCCTTGCGTTCCTTCTCCTTCCGCCTCCCGACGATCGCCCTGGTGCGCGATGCGATCCGGCGCGGCTGGCCGATGTTTGTATTTCGCAGCGCGGAGAGTTTGTACGGGGTCGCGAATTCGTTCGTGTTGGGATTGTTCGCCGCGCCCGCCATCGTGGGCTATTTCGCGGCCGCCGAGAAAATCAGCAAGGCCGTATTCGGATTATTGAGCCCTGTGCGCGACGCGCTCTATCCGCGGCTGAGCTATCTGGCCGCGTCCGCCGAGCGCGAAGCTGCGAAGCTGGCGCGCATCGGCATTGCGTTGATGACTGCGGGCGGCGCGGTGTTGTCGCTGCTGTTGGCGATTGCCGCTCCCTGGATCATCCGCACGCTGGCGGGACCTGGGTTCGCGCCGGCTGTTCCGGTTTTACGGGTGATGGCCGCTCTGCCGCTGGTGCTTTCGGTGACGTATTCGGCGGGCCTGCAGTGGCTGCTGCCGCTGGGCCGCGACCGCGACGTGAACCGCATCATTCTGTCGGGAGGCATTCTCAATCTGGCCGCAGCCTTCCTGTTAGCCCCGCGCTTCGGCGCGATGGGCATGGCAATGTCGGTCCTCTCGGCTGAGCTGCTTGTCGCCGCCAGCATGGTCTGGGTGGTGTGCCGCTCGACGAGCCTCCTGGAAGAATGGCTGCCCGGTCGAACGGCTGCGCTCCCGGATATGGGAGGCGCGCAGTGAAACCGCAGCTTCCCGTTTGGTGGTTGCATCCGGCGTTGTTGTTCACGGCTGTGATGGGCGGTCTGGCCGCAGCCGCCGCGATGATCCCCGACAACCTGTATGTGGATTTGTGGTCCACACCCAAGTTTTTCGATGCCTCCACCGAGGCTCTCACCGTCTTCTGCATCGCAGCCTTCGCGCTGGGCGCAACATTGCCGGGATTGCATTTGCGCGGTTGGAACGGTGCTCGCGGGACACAGTTGGACGCTGAACTTTCGGCAAGCACCCTGCTGATGCTGTATCGCGTCGCGACCGGGCTGGCTTTGTTCGGCTATGCGGTGTGGATTGCAATCGCCCTCTCCAACGGAATGAATTGGCAGGTTGTGATGGATGTGGTCAGGAGCAAGCCTGGCGCGGCGTATCTCGTTCGCAGCAAGTACCTGGTCAGCGCCGCCGGAATCACCACATGCACCCAGTTCGGCGTCGCGTCGGCGGTGCTTGGTTCGCTGTTGGCGGCACGAACCGGATGGCGAAAGATCTGGAAATCTTTGTCCCTGCTATTCGCGCTGGGGATCGCCCGGGCGGTTTTGAATACGGAGCGCCTGGCAGTGCTGGAACTGATCGTCCCCATGGTGCCGGTGATTGTCACTCTGGTGCTGGGCCGGCAGGCCAGCCGAAGCGGCCGTGTACGGCGCGTCATCGCATGGGCGCCTCTGGCTGGGATCAGCGCACTGTTCTTCGTATTCGCGGGCTTCGAATACGGACGCAGCTGGACCACGTATTACTCCGGCGGCTCAGTATCATTCTGGACGTTTGCCGTTTCCCGCCTGGCCGGTTATTACGTAACGGCGCTAAATAACGGGGCGTATCTCGTCACCCGGCTGAACGCGCCCATGGGCGTTCCTTTCTTTACTCTGAATTTCCTGTGGCGGTTCCCGTTTCTGTCCGGCTTAACGCACTTGCTGTTCCCGACCTTCGATCTCGCCGACACCTACTTCGACCTGCTCAACAGCGGGGCCAATGCAGAGTTCAACAACGGAGGCGGATTGCTGGCGCCGGCGATCGACTTCGGTGTCTACGGAATGATCCTGTACTGGCTGATGATCGGCCTGATCACCGGGTGGGTGTACCGGAATTTCAAGCGCGGGTCGGCCTGGGGACTGTGTCTTTATCCCATGCTGTTTCTGGGAACTCTCGAGGTGCCGCGCGGTCTGTACTTGAGCGGCGGACGGGCCGTTCCACCGATTTGCTTTTTGTTGCTAAGCGCCTTTCTGCTCCGGATAAAACAACGCCGGGCGGAAGGGGCAAACGTTCCAACTACTCCGCTCCCCGTAGTCGCGGACCTGCAAGTGGCTATAGAGTAACCCCACTTTTCGCTGACTTCCAAACATTTTTAAAGGACTTCTTATGAGCACAGTATCAATTCGTGCGTTCCCGCAATCTCTGCGTCTGAACGTTCCTACAACCAAGCCGTGGCGTATGACCGCCAGCCTGATGGCCGCCGACAGCGCCGCGCTGGTCCTGGCTGTCGGGATCAGCGTGTTGGGCAAGCGGCTGTTCACCGGCGATCTGGAGATCGGTCCGTATCTTCGCCTGGCAGCGTTCCTGCCGGTGTTTCTTGCAGGGTACGCAGCCGCCGGTTTGTACTCCTCGCTGGCCTTCGGAGCGCCTGAGGAAGTTCGCCGCGCCACCACTTGTTCCGCATTGATGTTCGTCTTTTTGAGCGCGGTCACAGTGTCGTTTCGCGGCGCGACCGCACACGTGAAGCCCACCGTATTCGTTGCGATCGTACTCACCGCGGTGCTGGTCCCGCTGCTGCGTTCCGCTGCGCGGCACATTCTGGGACGCCGCGCCTGGTGGGGCTATCCGGCCGTGATTTTCGCGACGCCTTCGATGGCGCGCGAACTGGTTCGCGCGATGCTACAAAATCCGGGGCAGGGCCTCAAGCCCGTCGCGATTGCACACACCGGACAGGGCCCGCACCAGCGCGTCCTGGGAGTCCCGGTGGTGGACGGCAGCCTGCTTCTCGAAGACACGGAGCTTCGCGAGCGCACCTACGCGGTGGTCGCTGCCGGAGCGGGGCACGAAGCCGAAGCTACCCTCGACTCCTGCCAGCAGCGCTTCTCGCGCATCCTGGTGATCCCGAGTAACTATCCCGCGATGGCGAATCTTCTGGTGACTCCGCACCCTGTCGGCGGATTTCTGGGACTGGAAATGTCTCAGCACGCGCTGATTCCGCACAAGCAGCTTACCAAGCGTTTGCTGGATTTCGCGCTGGCCATCGTGATCGCCCCGTTGATCCTGCCCATCATCGCACTGATCGCAATTCTGGCGAAGCTCGATTCGCGCGGTCCCGTGTTCTTCTCCCAAACGCGCATCGGCCGCGGAGGCGAAAACTTCCGCGCCTGGAAGTTCCGCACCATGGCCACGGACGCGGCCCAGTTGCTGGAGCAGCTATTGAACAGCGACGCATCCGCCCGCTTCGAATGGGAACGCACCCAGAAGCTGCGCAACGATCCGCGCGTCACCCGCGTGGGAGCGTTCCTGCGAAAGAGCAGTCTGGACGAGCTGCCGCAATTGTGGAACGTGCTCAAAGGCGAGATGAGCCTGGTGGGCCCGCGTCCGATCGTCGAGTCCGAAATCGTACGCTACGGCGATCGCTTCGGCGCTTATGCGCGAGTCCCCGGCGGCATCACGGGGCTGTGGCAGGTCTCCGGCCGCAACGACACCACCTATGAAGAACGTGTCGCCTTTGACACCTACTACGTGCGCAATTGGTCGGTCTGGCTGGATCTGTACATCCTGTTCCGCACCGTCGGCACGGTGCTATTTCGCAAGGGCGCGTACTAAGGAGATTTTTCTATGACCACGCATGAGCCAATTCTTAGTCAACCGATTATCGACAGGAACACAGCCGCCGGCGCAGCGATCTATGTCAACGGCCGCTTCCGGGTCCACAGCGCAACTGGGCTTCAGCGTTATGCCGAAGAACTGCTTGGGCGCATTCACGGCCGCGTCTCCGGCCGCCTCGACGTCGTTCAACCGGGCCGCAAGCTGACCGGGCTTGCCGGGCACGCCTGGGAGCAATTCATTCTGCCGTCGCGCACACGCGGTCTGCTCTGGAGCCCTTGCAATACCGGTCCGGTGGCTGTGCGCCGCCAGATCGTCACCATCCACGACCTGTTTCCGCTGGATCATCCCGAATGGTTCGCTCCGAATTTTGTCCGCTGCTACCGCGCTGTGGTGCCCCGGCTGATGCGGCGCGTGCAGCGCCTCATTGCCGTCTCGGAATACACCAAGAGCCGCATGGTGGCCGCCGTTCCAGAGGCGGAATCCAAAATCACGGTGATCCACAGCGGCATCGGCAAGCAGTTTCATCCTCAAAGCCTTCGCGCGATTCAGCAGGCTGCGCATGAGACCGCGCTTCCCAGCCGCAAGTACGTGCTGAGCGTCTCTTCGGTTGAGCCACGCAAGAACGTCGCCAGAATTCTTCAGGCATGGCAACGCGCGCTGCCCCATCTGCCCCACGACCTCTGGCTGGTGATGGCTGGCAAGCAAGGCAAGGCAAGCGTCTTCGGGTCCGGCGAATTCGGACCGCTTCCGGAGCGGGTGCGGTTCACCGGGTATGTTCCTGACAACGTCCTTCCAGGTTTATACGCCGGCGCGCAAGCCTTTCTGTTCCCCTCGCTGGCCGAAGGCTTCGGATTTCCTCCGCTGGAGGCGATGGCTTGCGGTGTCCCGGTCTTGACTTCGGACACGTCTTCCCTGATCGAAGTCTGCGGCGGCGCGGCCAGCCTGGTGGATCCGCTCGATGTGGACGCCATCGCTAAAGGGCTGGTCACGCTTGTCCGCGACGGTTCACTCCGCCGCGGTTTGCGTGAGCGAGGACTCGCGCGGGCCCGGCAGTTTTCTTGGGACACCACGGCCCGAACGACCGCGAACCTGATTGAAAACGAAATTCATTCGAGAGAACGGAGGCCGTTGAGATGACATCTCCATTGGTCCAGACCACATTGGTCGAGAGCACAACGGTAACTCGCCCGAGGATTCTGCACTTGATCGAAGCGACCTCCGCCGGAGTGGCGCGCTATGTCGCCGATCTGTTGTTGCGCATCGACACGAATGCCTTCGACGTCACGCTGGCGTATTCGCCGCGGCGCGCCGACGATCGTTTCTGGCGCGATTTACCCGTGATTCAGGCGCGCGGCGTGCGCACCTTCGAGATTCCCATGTCGCGCAGCATTCGTCCCGTGGACGATAGCAAGGCTCTGTGGCAGGTTTACCGTCTGATCAAAGATCTCGGCTTCGATGTGGTGCACGGACACAGTTCCAAAGCCGGGTTTCTGGGGCGGCTGGCCGCGAAGCTAGCCGGCTCACGCATTGTCACCATCTATTCTCCGCACGCCATTTCGATTTCCGCGAATCCCTGCTACGCGCCGATCGAACGCCTCGCGGGCTACTTCACGGACGCAGTCCTCGGAGTGAGCCGGTCTGAGAGGGAAGAACTCGAAGGCTATCGCTTGATGCCCTCTTCGAAGCTGCATCACGTGACGGCTGGCATCGATATTTCCGCGTTCGCCGAGTTTCCCGACGACGGCCAATTCCGCCAGCACATGCAGATTCCGGAGAAGGCTGTCCTGATCGGCACCGCCGGACGCCTGGCGCCGCAGAAGGATCCGCTCGGCTTTGTGCGGGCGGCGGCGCAACTTCATCGCGACGGAGTTCCGGCCTACTTTGCCTGGGCAGGCGATGGAGAAATGCGCCAGGAAGCGGAGAGCCTGGCTCGGACGCTGGGCGTCGATTCGCGCATGCGCTTCGCGGGCTACTACCCCGATCTCCGGCCATTTCTGGCCGCACTCGACATCTTCGCGCTGACCTCTCGTTATGAGTCGTTCGGCTACGTCACCTGCGAAGCGATGGCGATGGGCAAACCGGTGGTGGCGACCAACGTCGCCGGCAGCAACGAATTGGTTGCGGACGGCGAGACCGGCTTCCTGGTCCCGGCCGGCGATACCGAGGCTTGCGCCGCAGCGTTGGGAAGGCTCGCCTCAGATGCGTTTTCGCGCCGGGTGATGGGCGACGCGGGACAGCGGCGTGCCCGCGAGTACTACGACGTCGGACGCATGGTCCGGCAGGTTGAAGATCTTTATCGGAAATTGTTGGAGGAATCATGGCAACAGCAGCATCAACTCAGCCCCGCCTAAGCTATTCGCTTACGCGCAGGGCACGGCCGGACCACGCTCACCTGGCAGAAAAAGATTCGACGCCGATCTGTGTGGATCTGGACGGCACTCTTCTGCGCACCGATCTCCTGCTGGAGACATTTCTCGCGGCAGTCCGGCAAAATCCACTGGTGCTGATTATGGCTCCCTATTGGCTGCTGCGTGACGGCAAGGCCGCTCTGAAAGCGAAGCTGGTAGGACTGGTGAAACTGGATCCGGCCCTGCTTCCTTATCATCAGCCGCTGATCGCTTTTCTGCGCGAAAAGAAGGAGGCCGGCCACAAGTTGTACTTGACCAGCGCGGCCAACCTGCAATTAGCGGAACAAATCGCCGACCACGTGGGGATCTTCGATGGGGTTCTGGCCAGCGACGCGCGTAACAACCTGAAAGGAGCACGCAAACTGCGCGCGATTCGAGCCTTGCTCGGCGACCAGCCTTTCGTCTATGCCGGCAACAGCCGCGAGGATTTGCCGATCTGGCGCGCGTCGAACGCGGCGATCACGGTGAACCCTCCTCGTTCCGTCGCCGCTTCACTCCGCCGCGAAGGAGTGTCGGTCGCGGCGGGCTTCGGATCGCTGCGGCCGCGATGGAAGGCGGCCATCAAAGCGTTGCGGGTCTATCAGTGGTCGAAGAACGTTCTGATCTTTCTGCCGCTGCTGCTGGGCCACGCATTTGACTTGCCGCGCATCGTCTCGGCAGGCGTGGCGTTCCTGGCCTTCTCGCTGTGCGCCTCCGCGTTCTACCTGTTTAACGATCTGCTGGACCTGGATGCGGACCGGGCGCACCCGCGCAAACGCCAGAGGCCTTTCGCCAGCGGTGCGTTGAGTATTCAAGAAGGCTTGGGTCTGCTGGCCGCGATGGTCCCTGCGGTACTCCTCATTAGCATGTGGCTTCCCCCGGAGGCGCGCTGGCTCCTGGCGCTCTATTGTGGGGTGAACCTGCTCTATTCGATTAAGCTCAAGCGCGTCCTGTTTCTGGATGTGTTGACCCTGGCCTGTTTCTACGCCCTGCGCGTACTGGTGGGCGGCGCCGCGTCCGCCATCGTCGTTTCCATCTGGACGATTGCCTTCTCGATCTTCCTGTTTCTGGGACTGGCGTTGGTGAAGCGCCTGACCGAACTGCGCCGCGCCAAAAACCAAAGCCGAGGCAGCGTGGCCCGACGCGCCTATCTGCCCATCGACATCTCCATGGTCCGTTCGCTGGCGGGGTCCGCTCTGTACCTGTCCGTCCTAGTGTTGGCGATGTACATCAACAGCGCCGAGGTCCACAAAATGTATGCCCGTCCCGAGGCGCTGTGGTTCGTATGCCTGCTGCTGATTTATTGGGTGAGCCGGGTGCTGATGCTGGCGAATCGCGGCAAACTGACTGACGATCCGATTGTGTTCGCCTTTCGAGACCGGGCGAGCTACGGTGTCGCCGCCCTGGTGCTGGTCTGCGTCGCCGTCGCGCACTAGTTATGGCAATGCCACTTCTCCTCACACACATCCGTCCCAGGGCGGCCCAAGTTTCCGACGTCCGACTCGGCGGCGGTGAAGACTGGCTTCAGGCGCTGTTGCCGATGCGGACTTCGCGAATTCATGGGGCGATCGCAATCGCTCTGATCGCATTGGCTTGCGGCACGACGCTGTGGCTGGGTGTTCCCCACGCCGCCATTTACGGCCACGACACGATCATTATTCTCGATGGCGGATGGCGTGTCCTGAACGGACAGAGACCCCACGTCGATTTCTACAGCGCCTTCGGACCGGTTCCTTATTTGATTGCAGCAGCTGGATTGAAGCTGGGCGGAGTTCGCGTCGAAGGCCTGGTTTATTCCACCGCCGCTGTTGGAGCCCTGATGGGTCTGTGGGCATGGGCGCTGCTGCGCCGCCGGATGAGGGGGTGGTCGGCTCTGCTCGCGCTTGCGTTCGTTGTTCTCTTCTGGCTGGCGCCGTTTCCTTATGGTGAGCCGTTTTATTTGACTGGCTACGCCATGCAGTACAACCGCCTGGGCTACGTGCTGACGGCGTTAGTTCTGTTGGAGCTCTTCACGCATCGCGAGGGCCTTCGCCGTCAGACGAATGTCGATTGGGGCGGACTCTCGACTGGAATCGCCGTCGGTCTCCTGTGCTTCCTGAAGATCAGTTTCTTTTTTGTGGCCTGCGGTTTGATTGCCGGAGCCTATCTCTTGAAGCGGAAGCAGTGGACCCACTTAGTTGCCGCCGTGGCTGGGTTCGCCCTGGTGACGGTCCCGATGCTGGCCTACCTGCATTGGGATCTCGCGGCTATGCTGCGGGATCTGGCGCTGGCGGCGGCGGCACGGCAGACTCGATTCCTCCAAGGCTATGACCCGTTCCGAACCGTGTTCCGCAACCTCGGCGCGGTGCTGGGCTTGCTGGGGCTGGCATTCTTGGCGCGCCGCAGCGGTCGGCAAGGCGTGTTCGGCCTTGCTTCCGTGGCCATCGCCGCCGATCTTTTATTGGCCATGTCGAACACACAACGTCAGGGCTTCCCGTTGAGCCTGGTGGCGACCCTGATTCTCGCCGACCGCATGTGCGGAGGCGTTTCGGCCGTAAATCGCAAAGGACGGCAAGGTGGGGCGGCTATCGCCGCGTTGCTCGCAGTGTTATCGATGATGCCGGTTCTGGCCGATACGTTCAATAGCTGGGGCATCGTTTTGCGCTCGAATGTCCTGCACGCTTCGGGCTCACACCCGGCAGGATTCGACGCGCAACCTCTGGCAGGCTTGACGATGGAGGCACACGATGAACCGGGCGTCGACCCGGCGGCCCACAATGGCGCGTTGTATGTAGCCAGCATCAATGACGGCTTGGAACTATTGCGCCGCGCTTCGGCTCCCGAGGATCGTATTGCGAGCCTCGCGTTTGCGAATCCGTTTTCGTATGCGCTATTGCGTCCGCCGCCCGAGGGAGGATCAGCGTTCTACGCCTCTGGAGTCAACATCACGGCTACTCACGCCCCCAGCGCGGCGCGCATTCTTGGAAATGCCGACGTTGTGATGTACCCAAAGGACAGCCACGACGATCCCGAAGTGGGAACGCTGCTCGATATCGTCAAACCGAATCTGCTGCGCGATTACAACATAGCTGCCGAATCGGCGCATTGGAGCCTGTGGAGGAAAAAGACGTGGAGGAGAAATGAATCCCACTAACGGCATTCGCGCAGCCTGGCGCCGGACCGATCTCGGCGGCTCCTTGGTGCGGCTCGCATTCTTCAACAGCATCCTGCTGAACGGCGTACTCGCTCTGGCTTCCGTACTGACAGCGCGCTGGCATCTTCTCGGGCCGCCGCAATTGACATCCGGCCTGTCAGTCGTGTTTTTGTGGCTTTTCCGCATGCGTCAGGGAGATGACTCGTGGCGGCCGATGCTGCACGCGTTGGAGGTTTTCCACGCCAGGCTGCCGATTTATCAGACGGTCTTTTTTCAGGACCACGACAAATTTCAATACCCGCTGACTTCTTTGCTGCCGCTGTACGGACTCCAACAATGGGGCATGAGCAACGCCGGCATCCTTACGCTGATGAACATTCTTACCTGGATGGCGTTCTGGCTGACGCTGGTTCTCACAGTCCGTATATTCCTGCTTACGGCGAAGCGCAACGGAATCTTAAACGAATTGAAGGGCCCGGGCGCAGCTGCGGTTGCGGCTTCCGCCGGTCTGCTGGTGTTGTTCTTTTATCCGGAGACGTATAGCTACGCTTTGGGACAGATGCAGACCTTGCTCGCACTGATGTTCGCGGGGGCGTTTTATCTTTGGCTGACGGAGCAATTCACTTTCGCGGGCGCACTGTTCGGGCTCATGTGCCTGATCAAGCCTCAGTACAGTCTTTTTCTATTGTGGTTCGCGCTTAGAAAGAAGTTTAGCGCTTTGGCTTCCGCAGGCATCGTGATCGCACTGGGCTGGTTCGCGGCGGGAATGATTTTCGGATGGCACGACCAGTTTGCCTATCTCACCGTGCTCGGATACATCTCGAAGCACGGCGAATCGTACTGGCTGAACGAGTCGATGAACGGCCTCCTGAACCACCTGTTGCTCAACGGACCGATTCTGAATTGGGTTCCGGATGCATTCGCGCCCTACAATTCCTTTGTCTATATGGCTTCCACTCTCTTCTCCGTGGGCCTGATCGCGGTAGCTTTGTTTTACCCGATCGAAAACAAGAACCGCGGCGGCCTCGTGGATCTCGCCACAATGGCGATCACCGCGACGATCGCCTCCCCGGTTGCCTGGCATCACCATTACGCTATCCTGCTCCCGATCTTTGGCTATTTGGCCGGGGCCATGAGTAACTCCCGATACAAAATGCATTTGGCGATCGCTTTCGTCCTGATCAGTAACTCGTGGAGTCCTCTGAGCCTCCTGGCGCAAGTTCCAGGATGGAACGCCGTGCTATCTCTGAGGCTTTTCGCAGCTTTGCTTCTGCTGTATGTCCTTTATCGAAGCGTCCGCGCAATGCATTCTCGCGAGGAATCTTTGGCGCTCGAAGAGACGCTTCCGGAGCTTGCGTGCCACCCTGTTTAGGTCAAAACGGTCGAAGCACTCTGTGCCTGGGCCACGCGGAAAGCGCCGAATTGCGCGCTCTGCGCAATGTCGTCGTCGATATTCAGCTCGCCGTTGAAAAGAGTGCGCTCCGGGGTGAGTTGAACCAAATCGGCCTGAGTTCGAAAGGACGAGTACTCGCTAAATCCGGTTGAACCGGTGAGCCATGTGAACTTTGCCAAACCGGAATCCCGGATGATGCGGCAGGTCAGGCCGGAACCATAGACACCGATCGAATACTGCGTCGGCGCAGCGGCCAGCGCATTTTTGATCGCTCCAAAATACTCTGAGATTGGTCCTTGTATGTCAGCCAGAGCAGGATCGAAATCCACGGCGAAGTAGATCGCGGCGCCCGCCGGTTGGCCGATCTCACCGGCAAGTTGAAGCGCCTTGGCGGCATGGCTGTTTCCAATCTCCGCCGAGAAGAAATCCACGGAGTCGTTGGAGTCCTCGAACACAGCGACAATCTGAACTCCTCCCTTGGAAAGGCTTTGCGCCTCCGCCGGAGTCAATGCTTTGCCCGCGTCATCGGAATAATAGCGCGCCACGAATTGCATTCCTGCGCCGGACATTTTGGCCGCAAATGCGGAGCAATCCACATTCGTGTCCATGCCCGCTATATTTGCGCCCGTAGTCGACCGATACCCGCCAGAAACTGCCTTCGCAATCGTACCCGGACCAACGACGCCATCCACCGCCAAGCCGGTCTTGGTCTGATAAGCGCGGGTCGCCTGGTCCGATTTTGGTCCAAAGTCGCCGTCCGCCGCGCCTTGCAGCAAGCCTTGGCTTATCAGGAATGTTTGCCAATCCGAAACATCCGGTCCGGTCATGTCGGGCGTTTGCAATCGAAGCTGTCGCATTTTATTCCTCCCCCTTCGATCCAATTCGGAAGTATATCAATTGCGACGGCAAGCAAATAACCGCGGGGCTGCCTCTTTTGAAGGAAGCCCCGCTTCATCCTGCCGTCATCCCACTTACTCACCTCGGAAAGGTTCCAGCGGCACGTTCACCAGCGCGAGTTCTTCAGCGTCCGCCTTGTTCAGTTTCGGCGCCGGCAACGCGGCTCCCACTGCGCCGCCGCCCATCCGGATGGCGCGAAGTTGGCAGCGCTCGCCGGCGCATTCAAACGTGAGGGACGGCTTCTCGTCGGCCTTCCCCTGGAGCCCAACCGGGCTCGGGATCAGAACGGCCTGATACGTATCCTCGTTGCGGAACAGCCACACGTTCCGGTCGCGGGTGACGATGTAATTTCCCGGCGCCAGGTTCGCGTTGCGGTTAATGGAAAACGTAAAAGGGATGGTCGCCTTCATGGTGACGCCCTGCGCGGAAGCGATTCCCGCTGTGGCTACCGCTGCTGCTATCACAAATCCATAATTGCGGAAATTATTCTTGTTGCTCATGGTCTTGCTCCCCTCTTTTCCCGGCTTCCCGGGCCTGTCTTTGAACGCATCACAGATATGCATTCGGGGGACCAGCGCATGGAACCTGCCGGCGCTCGCGCAAAGTATTGAAAAGCCGTGCAGACGCAAGATGGAAGCCGCACTCCATGAACCGAACGGTTTATGGAAGCGAACCGGATGGTTTACAGGCGCGGAGCCGACATTCGCAAATGATCCAGCTTAGTACACCGTTCGCAGTTGCTATCTCCTATTCCGCGAAAACCGAGCCGTGACCGGAGGGAGCGATTTCTTCAAATACCCTAGGGAACTTCTTACGTCACCGGCTTAGTTTACGAGAAGTGGATTTACGCGCGGAAACAAACTCAGGCGTTACGATTTGGATTTGAGCAATATACCGGGAACGTTGGCGATGAACGGAAGCTTGAAGAGCGCATCTCGCTCCTGGTTGTTCACAAGGCCACTACGAAAGCCCTGCCCATCCCCCAAACTCCGCCGCCGATTCGGCTGAGCCGGCGGACATCGCACGAATGGTGAACCCGTTCAGCGTCGCTGCATCGACAAGGTCGGGCGTAGACACTTCCTGCTTCAGGTGCATGGCGATGCTGGTGCCGGTAGTGATCGTGGGAGTGAACGTCGGATTGAGGCCGATGTTACGAAACCGCAGGGTAATCGCGCCGGGATTCGCGCCGCTCTCCACAACGGGTATAGGAATTTCGCCGCCTGCCTGAAAGTTGGCTGTCTCGGCCAGCATTTGCAGAATGCTCTGGTTTGAAGGGCCCTTGAGGAAAGCGCTAAGGTTCAGTTTTCGATCCAGGGCGAAAAGGCTCAACGCTTTAGCAACGCTGATTGAATTCGTCGAGCCGGAAGAAGGTTCACTCCGAATTGGTTTTTTTCATCTGCCTCTCGCCGGCGACAGTCTGAGCCGGAGCTTGAGCCAGGTAAAGAGGCAGTTCCGCCGGTTAAAATCACAGCCAGCGCACAAATTCCGGTCCAAGAATTCCCGACAGCCATTTTCGGTAGTTTCGGGCCGCGGCCGATAGGGTGAATCGTGCCCAAAAAGTTACTGCAAAGAGAAAACGATAGTGATCTCGGTGATCACCTCCACCGGCTCCTGATTCAGCAGGGTTGGCCGGTACACCCACTGCTTCACGGCGTCCATTGCGGACGGAACCAGCAAGGGAGAGGCCGCGCTCGTCACCTTCAGGTTTCGCACCGCTCCATCCTTGCCGATGATCGCCTGCAACACCACGGCCCCCTGAATACGGGCGGCCTTTGCGATTGCCGGATAAGTGGGCGAGGGATGCTTGAGCAGCTTCGCATTTTGGACGTTACCTCCAACCGGCACCGGACCTTCCTGCTGCGGTTTCGCGTTCGGCTTGGGAGGCGCCGGGGCCGGCGGATTTCCAACGCCAATTTTGTTGGTGAATATCGCGGCCGTCCCAGGCAAGCCTGCCCCAGGAAAGCCCGTTCCAAGTAGGCCCGCGTCGTCGACAAGGCTGGCCGCGGGAGGCACAGCGTCGTCGCTGAATATAGCCGCTTGCCGTGGAACCAAGCGCGGAACCTCCAGCAACTGACGATTAAACACGCGCGGGACTATCCGCACGGACTGCCTCACCTCGGGTGCCGGCGCCGGCGGCAGGGGAGCCGGCGGTGGCGCGGGCGCGGTCAGCGAGTTCACAGACTGCGCCCTCGGCAGTACCTCGGTCCAAATCAGCGGAACCAGAATCAAGAACCCCATCGCGGCAAATTCCAGCGCGAACGAAATCGCCACCGTCCAGCTCTTGTTAGTCTTCCCCGCCCCATCCACAAAGGTTTGATCGAACATTGCCTTGTTCCCTTTTCCGCAGCCTGTCCTAACTGACACCGCCCGCCTACGGAAAGTTTCGAAGGGTATAATCGCCAACAGACAAGGAGTTTGGAAAATTATGATGCGGCTCTGCGCAGGTATAACTTTCATCGCCCTTCTGTCCGGCCTCGCGTCCAACATCGCGTTCGGCCAAGCCAATCCGGCCTTCGACATCGCCGACGTCCATGTCAGCCCGCGTAGCGATTGGGCGAAAACTCCAGCGCACTCGATGCAAGGCGGATTTCTCACTGGTGACCGGTATGAGTTGCGCCGAGCCACCATGCTCGACCTGATCAGGACCGCCTACAATGTCGATGCCGACAAAGTCTATGGCGGGCCGAGCTGGCTCGACTACGATCGCTTCGAAGTCATCGCCAAGACCAAGCCGGCAACTCGGCCCGAAACATTAAGGCTAATGCTTCAGACCTTGCTGGCCGACCGTTTCAAGCTCGCGGTCAAAATGGAAACGCGAGAAGTGCCCGGTTACGTGCTCTCAAAGGGCAAGGGCGATCTGAAATTGAAGGAAGCAACCGACGGCGCAAGTTCAAGCGGATGCCTGACCCAGCGTCCGACGATCGATGGCGATGTCCCATACGGCAACATTCAATGCCGTAGTGTGACCATGGAATCCTTCGCGCTGGGGCTTCGCAGGCTGGTTTCCGGTCTCCTCGGGAATCTCCCCGTGGTGGATTCGACCGGACTCGAAGGCGCCTGGGATATCGACCTGCGCTATACCCAAAGGCAAAGGACGGCGGCGGCGGGCGGCGCAGCTGATGCGGGTGTCGTCGAAGCGGTGGACAAGCTGGGACTGAAGCTCGATCTGGGAAAAGTTCCGCAGCCCGTTTTGGTCGTCGAAAACGCGAATGAGCAGCCCTTGGCAAATCCGCCCGGCCTGGAGGCAAGTCTTCCTCCCCTTCCCTCGCCCGAATTTGAAGTAGCGTCGATCCGGCTGCCCTGCAATGACAACATCTCGATGTCTCCGCGATTTGAGGCCGGCGGCCGCGTAACCGCCACGTGCATGCCCTTGCTCAGCCTGATCACGCAGGTGTTCAATCTGGCTCCTTTCGAACAACCGGTGGGAGTGCCGAAGTGGCTGAGCGCGAATACGACCGTAAACAACATCAGCATCAACGCCAAGGCGCCCGAAGGCATCTCGCCGGACCCGCAGAACAATCAGCAGGCTCGCGATACTCTCAACGCGATGCTGCGCGCACTCCTGATCGATCGCTACAAGATGGCGACGCATTATGAAGACCGGCCCATGGATGCGTACACGCTGGTCGCGGTAAAACCGAAGCTGACCAAAGCCGATCCTTCAAACCGGACGGGCTGCGCCCGGCAGAACCAGCAGCAGCAGGGCCGGGCGCTTCAAGTCCGGCTGGTCTGCCAAAACATGACCATGGCCCAGTTCGCGGAGCAGATCCAAGCATACGAGAGCGATGTTTTCTACCCGGTGCTGGATGCCACCGGCATCGATGGCGCGTGGGACTTCACGCTCAACTACGACGCCTTCGCAAATCTTGCGGCTCGCGCTCCCTTACGCCGCGGGCCTGATCCTGGTCCCGCCAGTGAGGCAACGGACCCATCCGGCTCCGTTTCCTTTATCGGCGCCGTTGAGAAGCAGCTCGGATTGAAGCTGGAAACGCACAAGCGTCCGGAACCGGTTCTGGTCATCGATCACATCGAAGAGAAGCCGACGGAGAACTGATAAATGGAGCGGAGTGCCCGCTCCATACTGACCGATTCGGAGCGGCGTGTCCGCCCCATACTGACCGATTCGGAGCGGCATGTCCGCTCCATCGTGACCGACCGGTGAACTGAGGAGATAAATTAGTCCCAGGGCCTACTATTCTTCGAAAAGCAATCTTTAAAGTGGGTCGCGGAGGACTATCTTGTTTGGCCGGCTCGTCCCTGTCGCGGCAATCTTCGCAGCGCAGCTTGTTTTCGCACAACCGACGGCGGGCGGCATCTCGCCTGCCGGCGTAGGTCCGGGCGCCGGCAGCGGCCTCGCGCAGACATTCACGTTCAGCTTCTTAGACCCAGCCGGATACGCGGACCTGTCTGTGCTGGATATCCTGATCAACAACTACCTGGATGGGGCCGCAGCTTGCTATATAGCTTTCGTTCCCGCGAGCGCCTCTACAGGTTATTTGTACCTTGTGGACGATGGCGGCGACGGCAGCTACGTCAGCGGCACACCGGCGTGGCTGCCATCGAGCGGAGTTTGGGAAAACAGCCAGTGCAAGATCAGTGGAACCGGCAGTTCGGTTTCAGCCAGCGGCAATACGCTTACGCTCACCCTGGCTATCACCTTCACGCCGGCCTTTGCCGGGAACAAGATTTTCTACACAGCGGCGCGTAGCGCCACGGAAAACTCGGGATGGCAGGCCCTGGGAACCTGGAATGTGCCGGGACTCGTGACCTTGGGTCCAGCGGTGGGAGGCGTCACTCCCGGGGAAAGTGTCACGGCGGGCCAGACCTTCACGTTCACCTTTACGGATACGAACGGGTACGCGGATTTGGCGGTAGTGGACATTTTGACGAATGGCTTTCTGGACGCGATCAACGCGTGCTATGTGGCATATGTTCCTACCAGCGCCTCCGCCGGCTATCTTTATTTGGTCGACGACGCCGGAGATGGCGCGTATGCGCCCGGATCCCCTATGTTGCTGTCGTCCGGCGGCGCCTTGAAAAACAGCCAGTGTTCGATAAACACGGCTGCCAGTTCGGCATCAGCCAGCGGCGGCACGCTGACTCTGAATCTGGCGATTACCTTTTTTCCGGGCTTCGCAGGCAATCAGGTGTTTTATCTCGCCTCGCGGAATAACGGCACGGGGACCTCGGGCTGGCAAGCCGCCGGAAGCGTCAGCGTTCCGGCCTTCCAGAACCTGACCCTCTCTGAGACTTCTATCGCCGGAGGAACCAGCGTCACCGCTACGGTGATTCTTGCCAGCCCAGCTTCCTCAAGCGGCACAACCGTCACGCTCTCCTCCAGCAACCCGAGCGTTCAGGTCCCCGCGTCCGTCACAGTTGCTTCGGGCATGACCAGCGCACACTTCACGGTCGCCACCGGGTCCGTCATTGCCACTCAGACCGCGGCCATCACGGCGAGTCTCGGCATCTCATCGGCAGCTGCCGTTCTTACCGTTTTTCCTGGCGGTCCGGCGACTCTCAACCCCGCCGACACGATCGTAATCACCGATAAAAGCGGGATCAATCAAATCAATTATCCCGAGCAGATCGGGCGGCCGTTCGTCGATGGGGAAATCAGCAACTACCCGATGGCTATTCTGAACGGATCCACGCCGTTGTTCACGCAAGCCGATGTGAAGAATCGCTATCCCGATGGCAGCGTTAAATTCGCCATCCTCTCCTTCCTGCTTCCTTCGCTCCCCGCGAATGGCTCCGTGACCATCGCTTTCGGAAATCAGGCCACGGGAAACAACACGCCGCTGACCCTGGCGCAGATGCTCGATCCCAGCTTCAATTTCGATGCCCAGATGATCCTGACCGGCAACTCCGCGACCCAGAGCGCCTCGGCTCGGACGATGCTCACGAATGGGAGCTTCACCTACTGGACTTCGGGACCGGTCGCCACCACCGTCATTCTCGCCGACCACAGCGCGGCCGCCGCCTACGACATGGGTTTCGACGCGCATAGATCCATCCGTCCAATTTTTGAAGCCACGTTCTGGCCATCCATTAGCAAGGTGAAGGTCCGCTATGTGCTGGAGGATTCGAACACGCTTGCGCTGGAGGATGTTTCCTACAGCGCCACGCTGACGATTGGCGACACACCACCGTCGGCGGTCTATAACTCGGCCACGACCTGGCCCGCCGGCATCCCCCAAGTGGGCGCAACACGCTGGACAAAAACTTTCTGGATCGGCGGGACGCCCACCGGTCTCCAAAACCTCAATTACAATCTTGCATATCTGGAAAGCACCAGCGCCGTTCCCAATTTCGATACCACGAAGGTAATCTCGGCGGTGGCAATGACACTCGATTACGCGCAATGGGAAGCCGGAACCACCGATATTTATCAGGCAATTGAAGGCTCCAACGCATATACCTGGGATGCTTACATGGCAGATACCGGCGGGCGCTTCGATATAGCTCCCTTCCCGGCTTGGTACACGCGCTGGCTCTACACCGGAGATTATCGCGAACGGGAGATCATGCTCGGAAACGCGGATCGTGCGTCTGCATGGCCGGTCAATATCCGCGAGGGCGCTACGGGTAAGTTCTTTGACCTTGCCGCCTCCGTACCGGCCATCGGTCACGTCCTCTCCATCGCCGCGCGGCCGACAGTGGATTTCTCGCAGGCGTGGACGCAACCGAACGCAAACGGCGCCGACAGAATCAAGCCGGTTGGTCCCATAATGAATTTCAATACGGGAACGTGGCAGTGGGATTCTGCGCACTTACCGGATGCGTTTTTCCTCCCGTATCTGGCTACCGGCGACTACTTCTACCTGGAGCAGATGAACTTCTGGACCGCCTTCTCCGCCGCCTATCCTGTGGCAAGTACTACCGAGAATTACGGCCGTGGTTCGTCGCTCAAAAGCGGCGTAGTCTATATGGGGCAAGTTCGCTCCGAAGCGTGGGGCCTCCGCGAACGTGCGGAATCCGCGTGGATTGAGCCCGACGGCACTCCTGAGCAGACGCTATTCAATCAGTGGATGGCGAGTTACATCGGGGTATTGGACGGTTTGTACGATCAGACGTCGAGCCAATACTTCGGGAACGCGGATTGGAATTGGGGGCACACCGTGCGCATCGCCAACCCCAACGAAACCTATGACGGCATCCATCATCCGCCGATTCCAGGGCACAGCGGCGTAGAGTGGAATTACGGCGCTAACTCCCTCTGCGGCGGGAATTACGGGACCAACGCAACGGTCAATTCATGTCAATCGGGATTCATGTTGTCGTATCTTACTTACACGCTGGGACGCGCCTATCAGTTGGGTTTCCCCACCAATAATCTTCTCGGTAATGTCGTTGGACCCTGGTACGTCGCAGTCGTCACCGACCCGACCTACAATCCGTACATGCTTCTGGCGGATCGCATCCCCACGCAGAAGGTCGCCGGTCCCGCGTACTACAGTTCCATGCCCGATATACTCACCGGCTATTGGCAGACCCTCGCGCAAGCGGCTGCCGCCGGCGCGAATGTGTGGCGGGGACTCTCGAGTTTTCCGTTAAACGACCCGGTCAACGGTTACGAATTCCTGGGAACCGCCGCGATCGCAGCGATCAAGAATTTCACTCCTGGCGGCACCGAAGCCTGGAACTGGGTCTACGCGCAAGTGGAATCCGCCTCCACTTATGGCAACACTCCTGACTGGGCTCTCCTGCCTGTGGAACCCTAGCCGCCCAGGCAGCCTCTAAGGAACAGCCCGCAAAACGGAGCCTGGGTCGCGGCCGCGAGCCGAGTTGTTCTTTTCGGGAACTGAGGGCCGCGCCCGGCCCTTTGGGGCTCCTAAGGAACAGCCCGCAAAACGGAGCCTGGGTCGCAGCCGCGAGCCGAGTTGTTCCTTTCGGGAACTGAGGGCCGCGCCCGGCCCTTTGTGGGCTCCTAAGGAACAGCCCGCAAAACACAGCCAGGGCCGCGGACACAAGCCGAGTTGTTCTTTTCGGGAACTGAGGGCCGCGCCCGGCCCTTTTACCGAAATCCCGGTAGCCTACTTGACCCTCGTCATCGGCAGGGAAGCCGCGGCTGCAATCTCCACCGTCACGAATCCCGAAATGTCCCAGCACCTCAAGCAATTGCGAACTATCGTGACGATCGGCATCAATTGGCGCGCCGCGTGCCTTTCTACGGACGGAGAATCAGTCACGCATGCTGCGGATCACACACGCTCAAACAGAAACAGAACAACGGTGGACGCTATGCGGACAATTGACGGGTCCATGGATCGCGGAGCTGCGAGCCTGTTGGGAGCATGGCCGGAAAGCCGCCCATAACATCCCTTCCGTCGTGGACTTGAGTGATGTGACCTTCATCGACGAGGGCGGAGAGACCCTCTTGTCGGAGATGCGAAGAGACGGAGCGCAGTTCGTCGCTGTCGGAGTGGAAACAACGCATCTATTGAAGAACCTGAAGGCAACAGGCGAGCGTCCCCTGCGGCGCTTCATCGGACGCCTGGCCTGTTGCCATAAAACGGAAAACACGAAAAGCGAGGAAAGTAAATGAAGAATGAGTTAATGAAGCGGTTGGCGGTGTTGGCGGCGGCGGCGATCCTGGCGGCTGCCTTTACAGCCTTGACAGGATGCACCTCCAAAACCAGCGCGGCCAGCGCATCGCCTCCCCAGGAGGTTGAAGTCGCAGTCGTACAGCAGCGCGATATCCCGATCGAGCGCGAATGGATCGGCACACTCGATGGAATGGTCAATGCAGCAATCAAGGCCCAGGTGACCGGCAACATTCTCACTCAGAACTACGCCGAAGGTTCCTTCGTGCATCAGGGACAACTACTGTTTCAGATCGACCCCAGGCCTCTGCAAGCGGCCGCCGACCAGGCCCAGGGCCAATTGGCCCAGGCGAAGGCCCAGCTTCTTCAGGCGCAATCAGGATTGCTCCAGGCGCGCGCCCAATTGCTGAGCGCGGAGGCGAATCAGCGCAAAGCGCAGCTCGATGAGGAGCGCTACATTCCGCTGGCGCAGCAACAAGCCATCACACAGGAGGAACTGGACAACGCCAAACAGGCCAATCAATCGCAGACCGCCCAAGTAGCCGCGTCCAAAGCGCAGGTGGAGAGCGCGCAAGCGCAGATTGAAGCCGCCAAAGCATTGGTGTCTGCGGCTGCGGCCGCAGTGGAAAACGCCAACGTGAATCTTGGCTTCACCAAGCTCGTGTCGCCTATCGATGGCATTGCGGGCGCGGCCACCGTGCAGGTCGGCAACCTTGTGGGTCTTTCGAGCGGCCCAGTTACAACCGTTTCTACGCTTGATCCCATCAAAGCCAACTTCACTGTGAGTGAACAGGAATATCTAAGCCTGACGCGCGATTCGGCCATGAGCCGGCTGGCGCTCGACTTGATTCTCTCCGACGGCACGCTCCATCCCTATAAAGGACGATTCTCCTTCGCCGACCGTCAGGTGAACGCGTCCACTGGCTCGATCCAGTTAACCGGATTGTTTCCGAATCCGGGGAACACTTTGCGTCCCGGGCAATACGGGAAGGTGCACGCTTCCATTGGCAAGCGTAGTGGCGCTCTGCTGGTGCCGCAGAGGGCCGTCAACGAAATGCAGGGCAATTATTCGGTGGCCGTCGTCGACCCCAATAACACCATTCGCTTCGCCGTCGTAAAAGTCGGGGACCGGGTCGGCTCGGACTGGATCGTGGAGGAAGGCCTCAAGCCTGGCGAGCGCGTGGTGACGGACGGACTGTTCAAGATCGGTCCCGGAGCGCCCGTCACTCCGAAGGAGGCGAAGTAAATGTCGAAGTTTTTCATTAACCGCCCCATCGTCGCGATGGTGATTGCCATTCTGATGGTGATCATCGGTGCAGTGACGATCGCGCAACTCCCGATTTCGCAATTCCCTGCGATCGCGCCGCCGGAAGTGCAAATTCGCGCCAACTATGTGGGCGCCGACGCGCAGACCATCGAGCAATCCGTGGCCACGCCGATCGAGCAGCAGATGAGCGGCGTGGACAATCTGAACTACATGTATTCGCTGAATGCAGCGGGCAATGGTCAGATGACCATGATCGTGAACTTCGATGTGAAGAGCGATCCGAATACGGACCTGATGCTCACGCAGATGCGCGAGACGCAGGCCGCCTCCCAACTGCCGCAGGACGTAACCAACTTTGGCGTCACTGTGCAGAAGTCGGTGACCGCGCCTCTGATGGTGCTGGGCCTCTATTCCCCGAACGGCACCTATGACGGAAAGTTTCTGGCAAACTACGCCTACATTAATCTGAACGATCAATTGACCCGCGTTCCTGGCATCGGCAACGTCCAGGTCTTCGGCGCCGGCCAATACGCGATGCGTCTGTGGATCAAGCCCGATCAACTGTCCAAGCTCGGGCTCACCGTGACGGAAGTTGTTTCGGCGATTCAGGCCCAGAACACCGTGAATCCTGCGGGCCAAGTGGGAGGTTCGCCTTCGCCCCAGGGCCAGGAATATACATACTCCGTGCGAGCCCAGGGACGCCTGACGTCGCCTGAAGAGTTTGGCGACATCATCGTGAGGGAGATGCCGGACGGAGGCATCGTGCGGGTCCGCGACGTGGCGCGCATCGAACTCGGCGCGCAGGATTACACTCTTTCCGGACGCATCAACGGCAAGCCCGGCGCGATTGTCGCCGTATACCAACTGCCGGGCACCAACGCAGTGGACGCGGCCAAAGGCGTTCGTAAGCTGATGGAGGATGCCAAGAAGCGCTTCCCGCAGGATGTGGAATACGTGGTCTCACTCGACACCACTGAGTCGGTCACAGAAGGCATTCACGACATCGTCGTCACAATTTTGATCGCCATTGCACTGGTCACTGTCGTCGTTTATCTCTTTTTACAGGGCTGGCGCGCGACGCTGATTCCTTTACTGGCAGTGCCGGTCTCCCTGGTCGGAACCTTCATGCTGTTTCCTCTGCTCGGTTTTTCGATCAATACGCTTTCGTTATTTGGCTTGGTGCTAGCCATTGGCCTGGTTGTCGACGACGCGATCGTAGTCGTCGAAGCGGTGGAGCGGCACATGGAGGAGGGCATGGCCCCCAAGCAGGCGGCCTTGAAAGCCATGGAAGAAATCTCCGGCCCGGTGATTGGCATCGCGCTGGTGCTGTCGGCAGTGTTTGTACCGACTGTGTTCATACCCGGCATCACAGGACGCTTGTATCAGCAGTTCGCCGTCACCATTGCAGTCTCCGTCATCCTGTCTGCGTTCAACGCGCTGTCATTGAGTCCAGCGCTGTCCGCTCTGCTGCTGAAGCCGAAGGGCGAAAACCGCGGACCCCTGCACGGGTTCTTTAATTGGTTCAATCGGAAATTTGAAAGCGCCACGCACGGCTATATTCGTCTCTCCGGAGCGTTGATCCGCAAGAGCGCGGTCGCGCTGGTTCTTCTGCTGGTGGCCGGGTTGGGCGCGGCGTTCTTCAGTACCAAGGTTCCCTCCAGCTTCCTGCCGGGCGAAGACCAGGGATACATGTTCATGCACCTTCAGCTTCCCAACGCGTCCTCGCTTGAACGCACCGAGGCTGCGTCCGCAAAGGTAGAAGAGATTCTGATGCACACGCCGGGCGTGAAGTACACGACGCGCGTCGCGGGCTTCAGTCTATTGAGCTTCGTCAGCACCAGCTATACCGGCTTCTTCTTCGTCACCCTGGACGAATGGAAGGACCGCACCAGCCGTCAAACCCAGTATCAGGAAATCGTGCAGCACGTGAATCAGGAGCTTGCGAAGCTCCCCGACGGCTTCGCCCTCAGCTTCCCTCCGCCCGCGATTCCAGGCGTCGGAACCTCCGGCGGATTCACTTTCGTCCTGGAAGACCGCGCTGGAAAGGACGTCGATTATCTGGCCAGCAATCTGCAAAAGTTCATGGCCGCCGCGGCCAAACGTCCGGAGATCGCGCCCGGCATTGTGAGCACCTTCCTTCCCAGCGTCCCGCAGCAATTTCTCGACGTGGATCGTGAGAAGGCCCTGAAGCAGGGCGTCGCCTTGAGCGACGTCTATCGAACCATTCAAGCCTACATGGGCGGACTGTTTGTGAATTACTTCAATCGCTTCGGCCGACAATGGCAGGTTTATGTGGAGGCTGAAGGCGAGTATCGCAACAATCTGGACAGCGTTGGCCTCTTCTATGTGCGCAACGCGAAGGGCGAGATGGTTCCATTGTCGGCTCTGACGAAGTTCGAATCCCGCCCCGGCCCCGAATTTACCATGCGCTATAACCTCTACCGCTCCGCGCAGATCATCGGCGGCGCGGCTCCAGGATACAGCTCGGCGCAGGCGATGAAGGCGCTGGAAGAAACCTTCGACCAAACCATGCCCGGCGACATGGGCTACGACTATCTGGGCATGTCCTATCAGGAGAAACAAGCGCAGAAAGGCGTCCCAACGTGGATGATCTTCGCGTTCTCACTGCTGTTCGTCTTCCTGATTCTGGCCGCTCTTTATGAAAGCTGGACACTGCCGTTTAGTGTTCTCCTCAGCACGCCCGTCGCGCTGTTCGGAGCCTTCGCGGTTCTCTGGCTGCGGCGCTGGATCATGAGCATATACCTGCCCGCCTACATGATTCAGATCGAAAACGACGTCTATTCGCAGATCGGGCTGGTCATGCTGATTGGTCTCTCCGCCAAGAACGCGATTCTGATCGTCGAGTTCGCGAAACAGAAATTCGAAGAGGGCATGGGCCTGGCGGAAGCCGCGCTCGAAGGAGCCCGTCTGCGCCTGCGCCCGATTCTGATGACGTCCTTCGCATTCATCCTGGGCTGCGTCCCCTTATGGGTTGCGTCCGGTGCTGGCTCGGTGGGACGGCAGATCATGGGAACCACCGTGATCGGCGGCATGCTGGCCGCAAGCGCGATCGGCATCTTCCTCATCCCGGCCATCTTCTACGTTGTGGAGAGGCTGTCCGGCGCGAAAAACATGACGCCCACCACGACGCATCTGACGCCCGTTCCGGTGCATGGAGATTGACCTTGAAATATCCATTAACAGCCCTATTCATTACCGCCGCAGCCTTGAGTAGTTGCACTGTCGGCCCGAACTACTCGCGTCCGCAGGTTCCAGTCCCCAGCAATTTCAGAGCGCCGGAGCCTCTGGCCGCGCCGCAAGCCGAATCGCTTGCCGACCTCAAGTGGTTCGAGGTCTTTAAAGATGAAGAACTCCAGGAGTTGACTCGGACCGCGCTAGCGCAGAACTACGATTTGCGCGACGCAGTAGCGCGCGTGGAAGAAGCTCGCGCCAATCTCGGCATAACTCGCTCCAATCAATTCCCGCAAGCCGGCGCCGGAGGCAATCTTGAAATCACGCGTCTCTCGCGCGACGGATCCCTGCCTCTCCCCGCGTCATTCGTTCCGAACCAGAATCGGAACTGGGGACAAGGATCGCTGAACCTGCTCTCTTTCGAGCTCGACATCTGGGGACGCCTGCGCCGCTCAACCGAAGCCGCGCGAGCAAATCTTTTGAACGCCGAGGAGAATCGCAAGGCGGTAGTCACGACACTCGTCAGCGATGTCGCCACTGACTATCTGAACCTATTGGCGCTCGATTACGAACTGGAGATCTCGCAAAGTACTCTCGGCTCGCGCCGCGATTCCCTGCGTCTGGTGGAGGAACGCCGCGCTGGCGGAGTCGCCACCCTTCTGGACCTTCGCCAGGCCGAGCAGTTAGTCAGCAGCGCCGCCGAAACGATCCCGACCCTTCAGCAGCAGATTGAGCAGACGGAGAACCAGATCAGCCTGCTGCTCGGTAAGAATCCCGGCGATGTGCTGCGCGGCCGCAAGTTTATTGACCAGGAGATGCCGCCCGAAGTTCCTTCCGGAATGCCGTCGTCTCTTCTCGATCGCCGGCCCGACATTCGCGCCGCGGAACAAGCGTTGGTCGCGGCGAACGCCAACATCGGCGTGGCCAAGGCGGCCTATTTCCCGCAACTCAGCATCAGCGGACTGCTCGGCGGCCAGAGCACTCAGCTTGCAACTCTGTTCAACGGTCCGCACAGCACATGGAGCTTTATCCCGCAGGTCACGCAGCCGATCTTTACAGCCGGCCGCCTCAAGTCCAACGTGAAACTCGCGGAAGCGGAGCGAGACAGCGCACTCATTCAATATCAAAAGACGGTTCAAACCGCGTTCACCGAAGTTTCCGACGCGCTGATCGCGCATCAGCGCACCCGCGAAAGCCGCATCGAGCAGGAGAGACTTGTCACCGCGCTTCAGGATCGCACCCGGCTCGCGTACGTGCGGTATCGCGGCGGCGTGGACACGCAATTGAACGCGCTCGACGCCGACCGCGATCTCTTCGAGGCGGAACTGTCGCTGGCACAAATCCGTTTGAATGAGATGCTAAGTGTCGTGCAGCTTTACAAGGCGCTCGGCGGCGGATGGGAATAATTCAGGCCAGCGCCGTCCGCGACTGGCATTCCTGACAAGGGCAGATGCGCCGCAGGTAGTCGAACGAGTAGATCCCGGTGCTATGCCCGTCGCTCCAATCGATGCGCATGGCATAAGCGCCCACCTGCTCCACGTTCAGCATCCGCAGCACCGGCTTGTACATCGGGAACGGATCGGTCACGGGCGCCGCATAATTCGACTTCTGCGGCTCCGTACCGTGCGCGCCGGTGCAGCTCGCACAAGGACATTCATCGCGCAGGTAGCCTAACGAATACTCACTGTGATGCCGGTCCCGCCAGTCAATCTTAAGACCTTTCGATTTCGAAATGGCGATGTGCTCGGGTTCCGCGCTCAAGCTCAGTTTATTCACGGCTCGGGGTTCACTCAAGAAGGATTTACTCTCTCAATATCGCGCACGCCCGAAATGCGGCGCAGCGCGCTGACCACGCGTTCCAATTGGCGCTTGTCCTTGACCTCCAGGGTCATATCCACGATCGCGCCATCCGCGCCGCGATCGTCGGACCGCGCCTCCAGGCTCCGGATATTGGTCCCCTCCGCCGCCAGCACGCTGGTCAATTGGTTCAACATGCCGGGACGATCCTCGGTGTAAGCCATCAGCTTCACCGGGAATGTTTCCGCTTCCCCGCGATGCCATTCCACGTCGATCTTCCGCTCCACTTCGTACATCAGGTTCTGCACGTTGGCGCAGTTTGCGGCATGCACCGCGATTCCCTTCCCCCTGGTCACATAGCCCACGATGGCTTCCCCGCGGATCGGATTGCAGCACTTGGCGCGATAGATCAAGAGGTCGTCGACGCCCTTGACCTTGACCACCAGATCCTTGTCGTCCCCCATCGAAGGCGGCGCAATACGCGTCGGCGTGGGTGCGGAGGGTGCCGGAGTCTCAGGCGCTTCAGGCGGAGGCGCCAGCGATGGAACCAGCTTCTGCAGCACCTGCCGAGCCGAAAATTTCCCGTAGCCCAGCGCCGCATGCAAGTCTTCCATCTTGGAGCAGCCGTAGTCGCTGGCTACCGCCTCAAACTGCGCCTTGCCGATGCGCGCCATCGCCACACCCAGGCGGCGAGCTTCCCGTTCCAGGTATTTTTCGCCGATCTCGATGGCCTTGACCCGCTCCGTGGTATTGATGACGTGGCGGATTTTATTGCGAGCCCTCGGCGTCTTCACCAGGCCGAGCCAATCTTTGCTGGGAAGATGTCCGGCTTGCGTCAGGATCTCTACCACGTCGCCGTTGCGCAGCGCGTATTTTAACTGTACGATCCGTCCGTTGACACGCGCGCCCACGCAGCGGTTGCCCACATCGGAGTGGATGGCGTACGCAAAATCGATAGGCGTGGCTTCGCGAGGCAGCACGATCACGCGGCCCATCGGCGTGAACGTGTACACCTCTTCCGGGTACAGATCGACTTTGAGCGTGGAGAGAAACTCGCCCGGATCGTGCATGTCGCTCTGCCACTCCACCAACTGGCGCAGCCACGCGATACGCTTGTCATCCTCGTTGGGGCCGCGGCGGCCTTCTTTGTATTTCCAGTGCGCGGCGATGCCTTCTTCCGCGATGCGATGCATCTCCTCCGTGCGAATCTGCACTTCGAAGTGCCGTCCGCCCGGTCCCATGACAGACGTGTGCAGAGACTGGTACAGATTCGGCCGCGGAATCGCGATAAAGTCCTTGATGCGGCCGGGGATCGGATGCCACTCATTGTGAATCACGCCCAGAGCCGCGTAGCAGTTCTTCACCGAGTCCGTAATGATCCGGACGGCCAGCAGATCGTAAACTTGATCCAGAGTAATCTTCTGCCGTTTCAGCTTGAGGAACACCGAGTAAGCCCGCTTCACCCGGCCTTCCACCTTGGCCGGAATCCCTTCGCGAGCAAGGTGCACTTCCACGGTATGCTTGATTTCCTGCAGAAATCCTTCGTTGGCTTCATGGGCCGCCTGAAACTCCTTCAGCAGCCCCTCGGACGCTTCCGGCTCCAGGATGCGGAACGCCAGATCCTCCAGTTCCCCGCGGATCTTTCCCATCCCCAAGCGATGCGCGATCGGCGCGTAAATGTCGATGGTCTCCTGGGCGATGCGGACTTGCTTCTCGCGCGCCAGGTGCCCCAGCGTGCGCATGTTGTGGAGCCTGTCGGCCAGCTTCACCAGAATCACGCGCAGGTCGCCGACCATTGCCAGCAGCATCTTGCGGACGCTCTCGGCTTGCCGCTCCTCGCGTGACGCAAGGTTGAGCTTGCTCAGCTTGGTGACCCCGTCAACGCACCGCGCCACCTCGTCACCGAAGCCCTTGCGCACGTCCTCTAGCTTGGCGCTGGTGTCCTCCACGACGTCATGTAGCAGCCCGGTTTCGAGACACACCATGTCCATGTTCATGTCCGCGAGCTGGCGCGTCACCAGCAGCGGATGAATCATGTAGGGTTCGCCGGACTCGCGCTTCTGATTTCCGTGGCGGTCTTTCGCGAAGC
This sequence comes from Bryobacteraceae bacterium, assembly GCA_036489835.1. GTDB lineage: Bacteria > Acidobacteriota > Terriglobia > Bryobacterales > Bryobacteraceae > Palsa-187. The sequence goes on from DASXEY010000083.1 coordinate 44,166, forward strand.
GGAAAGCGCGTTCGAGCGGAGCCAGATCCTCATTCGGACGAAGCTCCAGAATGCGGGCCGCCAGTTCTCTGTACAGAGTTTCAACGGGGTCGGGTGCGGACCCGTCGGGAACCGGTAAGACAGCGGCGGCGTCAATCGAATCGCGAGACATCCCTTGCTTCCAGTGTAGCCAACCCAGCCGGCGTTTCTTTAGTGGGCAATAGACAGAAACGCCGTCCCCGCCAGGCAGGAACGGCGTCGCTTAAATCAAAAACCGAAGCTTTACTTCGTAGGAGCGTCTTGGACGATCCCGCTGCTGGTAGTTGCAGCCTTGGCAGCGTTGGCCTTCTTCGTATCCAAGGTTTTCTGCAGCCAATCGTTGGCCGTATTGACTTCTTTTTCGTACTCCGCTTTATCGTCCGCCAGATAGGCTTTCTCGCGGATCAGAAGGTTCATGTAAGCCATGGCGTCGGCGTAGTCCTTATCGATATCCAAAGCTTTTTGAAGATTGGCGATCCCGTCATCCAGCAATCCGCCATAGTCCTTCATCAACTCTTCCCTGACCTTCTTGTCTTTCAGCGGCCCGGGATCCTCAGGCTTCATATTGAGGTGCAATTCCGCCAGCACCAATTGCGGATGCCACTTATCGTACGCGATAACGCCCAACGTGTAATACGCCGTCTTGTTGGTTGGATCCGCCTCGATCAGCTTACGGTTCCAATCCGCCGCTTCATTGAATTTGGCGACTTTCTGTTCCGGAGGCAAAGGAAGAGCCTCCTGGTACGCCATGGAACTCAGATAACCGAGCGCCTCAGGATCCTTGGGATTCTGTGCCAGGACCTTCCCGAACTCTTCTCTCGCGCGGGCCGCGTACTCCAGGTTTTGCGCGGAATCCGCGCCTGGAATCCACTGCGCGAAATAGGAGGTCGCCAGATATTTCCGCGGGGTCGGATTCGTCGGATCCAGTTCCGCCGCCTGCTTAAAGTGTTCTATCGCGTCGTTGTACTTGGCGGCCGCAAAATCATGGACTCCCTGATTCTGCTGATCTCGCGACTTCAGCTTGTCGCACCCGGCCAGCGTCATCAAAGCCGCGCAGCCCGCCAGCACCGCGCTTGCATTCACCAACTTACTCATATCCTTACTGACCTGCCTCGATCTTCGGCGTCATCAAGCCGATCTTGTCGATGCCCGCGCCCTTAGCGATGTCGATGGCGTGAGCCACCGGCTCGAAATCCAGATCCTTATCGCCTTTGATGAACACGGTGCGTTCAGCGCGGGTGCTGAAAATCTGCACCAGGCGAGCCATAAGTTGAGGCTCTTCGATAGGATCTTCATTAATCTTCATGCTTCCATCCTTGGCGATCTGAATCACCACTGTGCGTTGATCGGAAGGAGGAGGGGGCGAATTTGGAGGGGGAGGCTGGGGCGCGATCGCCTCCAGTCCATAGGGAGTCAAAGGCGTAATCACCATGAAAATGATGAGCAGCACCAGAAGCACATCGATGAGGGGCGTGACGTTCATGTCCGCTTTGGGACCACCCGCGCTGCCGCCCGCTGACATTGCCATAACTGATCTCCTTAAACTTTCGTATTCCTTAGGACTCTAGACACGCCCAGCCGCTTAATTTGCAGCCGGCTTGGCTTCGCCGCGAGGGATCTCTTCGGTCAACAAACCCAAGTCGCTGACACCGGAGGCGCGCAGGTTGTCGATGGCGTCCTCAACGACTTCGTACTTGGCCCGCTTATCGGCCTTGATGTAAACAGTTTTGTCCAGACGGTTGGTCAGCAAATCGCGGACCTTGTCGGGCAAATCTTCGGCCGGCATCTGTTTATTGCCGGGGCTCAAGAAAATCTGGCCGTTGCGCGTAATCGCCACAATGATGGCGTCTTCCTTATCCGCGGCCTGCATCGCAATGGCGTTCTTGGCCTTGACCTTTTCCACCTGGGCGCCCTTGGTAAGCATGGGCGTGATGACCATGAAGATGATCAGCAACACCAGCATCACGTCCACCATCGGCGTCACATTGATATCGGCTACTACCGGCGGGGCTTTCTTCTTCTCCATATCACTCCTTCACCGACTGAAAACTCTCTCAAACCAAACATCTCGAAAAAATCTGACAACTTGGTCCGGAGCGGACGCCCCGGCCGTCATGGCCCTGGCGTCCGCGCCTATTTCAACTCGCTTCGCCGAAGCTCCGGCGAAGGCTTACTTACCGGCGCCGACCTTCTGGCTGCGCTTCAGGAAGTAATCGATCAACTCGGAACTGGAGTTGCCCATCTCAACGTCGAACGCCTCAATGCGGTTGGTGAAGTAGTTGTATACCCACACAGCAGGGATAGCGACGAACAGACCGACGGCCGTGGTAACCAGCGCTTCTGAAATACCGCCCGCCACCGCGCCCAGTCCGGTCGACTTCTCCGTCGAAATTCCCTTGAACGCGTCGATGATGCCCAGAACGGTTCCGAACAGTCCCACGAAGGGGCCGGTGGAACCGATCGTCGCCAGCGTCGAAACGCCGCGCTTCAGTTCGGCGTGGACGATTGCTTCAGCGCGCTCCAGTGCACGCCGTGACGCCTCGATTTCCTCGCCTGATATTTCCGCGCTTAATTGATGCGCCCTGAACTCCTGTAATCCCGCCACCACTACCTTGGCCAAGTGGCTCTTGCTGAACCGGTCGGCAATCTTGATCGCCTCATCCAGCTTGCCTTCACGCAGCGCACCTGCGACTGCGGGAGCAAACTGCCGGCTCTGCTGCCGCGCGCCGTTAAAAGCCAGCACGCGGTCGATCATCACGCCGATAGACCATGCCGACATGATGAACAGGATGATAACGACGATTCTCGCCGGCCATCCCATCTGATGCCACATGGCGCGCGGATCGAAGCTGGCCGCGGGCCCTGCGGCGGCGGCTTCCTGCATAAGCATGAAAGCCCAAACCTGCAACTGTAAAACCATTTTTTTCTCCTAACGAAAGTTGAAATATTGGCGGCGGGATTGCCCGCCCCGGACCTACTGCCTCAAACTTACTGATTTACTGGTTTACTGCAAAGTAAAGTTCACTGTAATCTCGGTGATGACGTCTACCGCCTCACCATTCAAAGTCGTGGGTTGGTAAACCCACTTCTTCACCGCATCCATCGCGGCCGATACCAGCAGCGGCGACGCTGCGCTAATCATCTTCAGATTCTGCACCGTCCCATCTTTTCCGATGATTGCCTGAAGAACCACCGTGCCTTGGATGCGCGCGCTCTTCGCGATCGCCGGATAAGTCGGCGACGGGTGCACTACCAGCTTGGCGGCCTGCACGCCGCTGCTGATTCGCTGCGGTCCCACGTCCTTGGGCTTAACCACGTCAACCTTGGGCGGCGGAGGAGGCGGAGGAGGAGGCGCGAAACCCACTGCTCCCGTACCGCTGACGCCGGTCCCGCCCGGGATCCCGCCGGGCACTCCGCCCACTGCTGTACCCAGATCGCTGGGCGGCAGCGCGTCTTCCGTAATCATGGCCACTTCTTTGGGAATCGTCCGCGGAGCCTGCAGGCGGTTCCCGTCAAACTGACGCGGAATCACATGCACGATTTTCTGCACCGGAGGCGCAGGCGGAGGTGGCGGCGGTGGCGGCGGCGGCGGAGCCGGCGCCGTCAACATATTCACCAGCGAAGCCTTCGGCAGTACATCCGTCCAGATCAACGGCACCAGAACCATCACGCCGATGATGGCGAACTCCAGCAGGAACGAAAGACCCACCGTCCAACTCTTGTTGGTCTTTCCTACACCATCTACAAATGTTTGATCAAACATCCAAACTGTCCTCCCCTCTCCGTACCTTCCTCACGCCGTCCATCCCAAGCCGCCCATCCTGCGATGCGCTAGCCTTTCCCCGTTCTGGCCGGCTCCTTGCCCCCGGCTGGCTTTCCTGCCGGCGGCTTCACGCCTGGCGCTTTCACGCCTGGCGTCTTCAAACTTGGTGTTTTCGAACTCGGCGTCTTCAGTCCTGCCGCAGGAGCGATCTCGGGAGCTTTCACCGCACCCCGGCTGCTTGCCGACCGCGCTTTCCTCTGGTCGATCAGGTTCTGCCCGAAGATCAAAATCGGACTGGCGATAAACACCGAGGAATACGTTCCGAAAATGATGCCCCAAACCAGCGCGAAGGAAAACCCGTTCAACACCTCGCCGCCAAACAACCAGAGCGATAACGCCGTGATCAGCGTCAGGCCGCTGGTCAGCACCGTCCGGCTCAAGGTTTGATTGACGCTGATGTTGATCAGACGCTCCAGCTTCTCGCGCCGCAGGATCTTCAAATTCTCCCGAATCCGGTCGAACACCACGATGGTGTCGTTCATCGAATATCCAACCAGAGTCAGCAGCGCCGCTACCACCGAAAGCGAAATCTCTTTGTTGAACAGCGAGAACAGCCCGATCGTGATCAGCGTGTCGTGAAACACCGCCACCACCGCGGCCAGTCCGTAAATCCACTCGAACCGGAACCAGATGTACACCAGCATCGCCGCCAGCGCGTACATCGTCGCTTCGATGGCTTGCCTTCGCAGATCCGCGCCGATCTTCGGACCCACTACATCGGCCGAAAGGATCGTGAACGGTCCCAGGACGCATTGTTTCTTTAACGCTTCGATGATCTGCGGAGTTACACCTTTCACCGAAGAAAGTTCGTCGAAGGACCTCAGCAGCCCGCCCTTCTCGTCGTTGCGGAATTTCTCGATGTTGGTGGCTACGTCCATCACCTCCGCATCCGACAGCGCGACCCCTGCATCCTGGAGAGCCGGACGCAACGCCGCCGCTAAAGTCTCCGCCGAGGAGTTGTTCACATCCAGCTTCCCGCTCGAGTCGGCGAACATGCTTCGCAGCGTGTCTTCCATCACTTGCCGGTTGGCGTTCAGTTCTTTCTCGTCCTTGATTGGCGTGACCACTTCGATTTCCTGTGTCCCATTGAGCTGCTGCAGGGAACTCCCGGGAACGCTCTTGTCCAGGGCCTTGCGGATCTTGTCCATGGGCGGCTCTGACGTGAACCGTAAGCGCATCTGCGCTCCGCCCTTGAAGTCGATTCCATAGTGCGGCCCGCCCTTCACGGCGAGACTGATGAAGCCCGCGCCGGTAACCACCAGCGAGGCGATAATGAAAGGCCACTTCCATTTTAGAAAGTCAAAGTCTGTGTTCTTGAATAATTCCATCTAGCCTAAACTGCCGGCCGACTGATACGCAGAGATGTTCAGGAGCACCATCTCTACTGACACCAGCCACCGCCGGAAAGTTCCCTTAGTTCAAACCATCCCCGGGCCTTAGAGGGAGTGACCACAATATCACAAAACCCGGGAAGGATGAAAGTCTTTCAAATACTGAGTGTTACCACCTGTTTCTGACCGCCCAGCTCCCACTGGAAAATGGTCCTCGAAACAAAAACCGCCGTGAATACATTGGCCACCAGGCCAATGACTAAGGTCACCGCGAAGCCCTGCACCGGCCCGGTGCCGAACAGGAACAGCATGGCGCACGAAATCACTGTGGTCACGTGCGTATCGATAATCGTCAGGAAGGCCTTGTTGAAGCCCGCCTCCACCGCCGCCTGCACCGCCTTGCCTGCCCGCAACTCCTCGCGAATCCGTTCAAAAATCAGCACATTCGAGTCTACCGCCATACCGACGGTCAGGATCAGGCCCGCGATGCCGGGCAGCGTCAAAACCGCGCCGAAGTAGCTCAGAGCCGCCAGGAGAATCAGTGCATTCAGAACCAGCGCCAGTACAGCGTTGATCCCGCTGCGCCGATAATAGATCAGCATCAGCACGACCACCACGCCCACTCCGGCTAAGCCGCTCTCCAAACCCTCGCGGATCGAATCGCTGCCCAGCGACGCGCCCACCTCGCGCTGCTCCAGGAATTCTACACTCGCCGGCAAAGCACCGGCGCGAAGATTCAACGCCAGATCCTGGGCTTCTTCCTGGCCCGAAAGTCCTTCGATCACGCCGTTGTCGGTGATCTTGCTATGAATGGTCGGCGCGCTAAGCACATGGTCGTCCAGCACGATGGCCAGCCGGTCGCGGTCGTTCGCATGCGCTTCCGTAAAGCGTCCAAAGTTCTTCGCCGCATCCTGCGACAGGACGAAGTTGGTCTCCCAGGAATTGTTCTGCGTGTTCTGTTGCGCCCGAGCGTCCCGGATGTCCTGACCGTAAACCACGGGCCGCCGCGCCAGCAAATAATATTCCGGCGGAACGCCGCCCTTGGTCAAGCCCGGCACAAGTTTTGAATTCAGCGGCAAAACACCGTTATGGTCCTGGCGAGCCTGATCCTGCGAGCCGTACGGCCCTCCCAGAACCTCGTAAAGTTCCAGTTTCGCCTGCGTTTGCAAAACCTGCTTGACGTGCGCCGGGTCGTCAACTCCCGGCAACTGCACCATGATTTCGGCATCGGCGCTGCTGCGCCCACGCTTTTGCACGTTAGTCTCGGTCAGACCCAGTCCGCTTACCTTCTTGCTGATAGTGTTGATACTGGAGGTGAGCGTCTGATCCTTCAGAACGAGCGCCTCGCTGGGCTTCATGGTGATGTGATAATCGGTGAGCCCCACCGGCGTCAGAACCCAGACGTCATTGAAGTTATCCTGGAAAAGCTGCCGGAAGGCAGCGGCCTTCACCGCCGGAACCCCGGTCACATTGATCTGAATCGAATCCGCCGCTTCCAGCGTCTGCGGATCGTTCCGGTCAATGTCCGTGTATGGGATCATGGCCGTGCGCATGGCGTCCTTCATCTTCTCGATGACCGCGTCGGCCGTCGACTTGAACGCATCCTGAAGATTCACCCGCAGGACCAACTGGCTTCCCCCCCTGAGATCCAGGCCCAGGTGAATATTGTTGTTCCAGTTCGCCAGGATGTCCGCTTTGGACTTGGGGATGCCGATGATGAGATACACACACACGAGAAACACGGCTAAAATCGCCGCAATGCGAATCTTGAGGTTATTGTTCATGGGTTACTTCTTTGCTTCTTCTCTCCCGCCGCCCACCAGCCCCGAAACCGCGCTGCGGGCGACTTGCAGCTTCACGTTGTCCGGCTTGACGCGCATAATCAAAAGGTCGCCGGTAATGCTCACGATCGTCCCCACAATACCGCCGGTGGTGACCACCTCGCTACCGGCCTCCAGACTTTCCAGCATTTTGGCCTGCTGTTTCTTCTGCTTCTGCATGGGCATGAACACCAGAAAATAGAAGATGACAACAATCAGAACCAGCGGCAACAGGCTTAGAGCCGGGCTGCTGGAGGCCGGAGGGGTCGCTGTCTGTAGGAGGAACGCAAGGTATTGCATCAGGGGGTGCTTCTGCGCCGGGTGCTCAGATATTCGGGAAACTTCCCAAGTAATATAGCCTGCCTGATGTCCCGCATGATGTCAAGGTACCGTTGCAGGTTGTGCAGCGTCGCCAGCGTCGAAAACGTCATTTCCCCAGCCAAAAAGAGGTGCCGCAAGTACGCCCGCGAAAAGTTCCGGCAGGTATAGCACTTGCACCCCTCTTCTACCGGAGCCGGGTCCTCTTTATATTGCGCCTGTTTGATCACCACCCGCCCATCCTTAGTAAACAGGTATCCGTTCCGGGCATTGCGGGAGGGCAGCACGCAATCCATCATATCGATACCGCGCGCCACGTACTCCGGGAGTTCCTCCGGCATCCCCACTCCCATCACATAACGAGGCTTTTCCGCCGGTAGTAATGGAGCCGTAATCTCAGTCATCTCCAAACTCAATGCCCGAGGCTCGCCTACCGAAAGCCCTCCAATTGCATAGCCATCCGCATTCAACTCCAGCAATTGCTCCGCGCAGCGCCGCCGCAAGTCTCCGAACATCGAACCCTGGACAATCGGGAAGCACGCCCGCTCGCCGTCGGCCCCGCCCTCCCGATAATGCTCATAAGCCGATTGAGCCCACCGCACCGTCCGTTCCATAGACGCGCGCGACGCTCCATGGCTCGCCGGATACGCCAGGCACTCGTCCAGCACCATCATGATGTCGCTGCCGAGAGCCAATTGAACGTCGATCGTCGATTCCGGCGTGAACATATGCTCATCGCCGTTCAGGTGGGAGCGGAATAATACCCCAGCCTCAGTCACTTTCCGCAAACCGTCCAAGCTGAAGACCTGGAACCCGCCCGAATCGGTCAGAATCGCCCGAGGCCACGCCATGAACCGGTGCAAACCGCCCAGCTTGCGAATCGCCTCATGCCCCGGTCTTAAGAAAAGATGATACGTGTTCCCGAGGATAATCTTGGCATTCAGATCCCCCATCAAATCCCGCGCGAGCACGCCCTTCACCGCCGCCTGCGTCCCCACCGGCATAAACACCGGAGTCTCGACATCCCCGTGAGCGGTATGCAAAATCCCCGCCCGCGCCCCCGTCTCTGGGCAAACCGCCTGAAGCTCGAATCCAAACACTCTTCAGCTACTGTACCTTGTTGAGTGGGCAACCCTCGTACCAAGACGGTCTCGATTTCCCAATGGCGCCTGCACCTGGATGGACCATCTGTCGAACGGAAACCTGCAACGGGAGCTCGCTCAGCAATCCCGTGAGGGCTTGGCAATAGCCCGAATTCCGTGGGACGGCAAAGCATTAGACGTCCGATTCTTCGAAGGCAGCAGCGCGGCTATTGATCTGGCCTGCTGCGCCCGCTTTGAGGCGCAAACCATCGCCCGCAACCGGATTGTAATGGTAGACCTCACTTCCGCACCGGTCATTGACCTCACCAAACTGGTGAGCGATCCCGATAGAGTTGGCGCTGCCCTGCTCAACCAAGGTGGTCCGGTGGTGGTGATGGACGAACAGGGAAAAATCGTCGAGCGTTCAGAAGTGAACATCCACGCTTGGTTCATCTCGCTATCGCCCGACGAAAAGACAGTCGCCTTCGTCGGGGGCCGTCGAGGGGGGAACGAATGGGCTCTATTCGTCGCGGGATTCCGAGACCAAGAGGTACGAAAACTGATGCCTGCAACCCCTCTAATGGACTACAACGTTCGCCCGAGGGTCGCGCTCGAATGGTCACCCGACGGGAGAAGGCTGCTGTATTCAGCGCCTGAAGGCATCCTGCTCTTAGACCCGCAAACGGGCAAATCCGAGAAAATTGCCGATGGCGGTTTCGCCGAATGGTCTCCCTCTGGCGACCACATCACGTATGTATCGCGTGGAGGCGACGCAATCCTTCTCAACCTGGCAACCCGGCAGAAAAGACAATCGACCCAGGTTACGAAATGCTCGGACCGCTCGAATGGTCGCCTGATGGGACACTCCTGCTGATTCACGCAGCCTCGCACGTGCCCCACGGGATGCTGTGGGCCTATCTTGAACTCCAGGATGTAGGTGCAGGGGGCCCGCTTCCTCACTGGATCAGAGGGGCGGCTTCACCACGCCAATAGCCATCATCGGCATCCCCCCCAAACTTAAAACAAAGAAAATAAATAGCTTATAAGGCATCCCCCCTGCTTGGCCAAGCTACCATTTCTATGAATCTTTCACGGCATAAAAGAATTTTCACGGTCAATAAAAATTTCATGTATAATTTGGTCGAGCTTCACCTCGTGAGGCCAGGGCCCCACGGCGCGCCGGTGGTTTCTGAGTGAGGCCGGCAATCCTGATAAAAGAGGTAAAACCATGTTCAGAAACCACAGATACGCCTTCGCGGCTTTGGCCGCCGCTGCGCTCGTAGCCGGAACAGGCGTAAAAACCGCCCTCGCACGGGAGACAACCGCCCATCGGCAGGACAACGTCGCCATCGGTGAGGAACAAATCAAGGCACTCCTGCCGTTAATGGACCAGAACCAGGACGGCAAGGTCTCCGAGCAGGAGTACATGAAGTATATGCAGGCGGAATTCAAAAGATTGAACCAGGACGGTCGCGGAGACCTGGACCTCAAGGATCTCACGCGATCGCAGAACCGGCCAGCCTCCTTTATTGCAGTCGGCAAGTAGATAAATGCGGGCGCTCCGCTCAGGCGGAGCGCTAACCCGCCATCGCCGCAGCCCCGACGCGATACGATAGAAAGAACTCTCGCTATGGCCCTGCGGTTCTACAATACCCTCACCCAACAGACGGAGCCCTTCGCTCCCGCTCACGGCAACATCGTGCGCATGTATAGCTGCGGACCCACCGTCTACAACTACGTCCACATCGGCAACCTCAGAGCCTTTACCTTCCAGGACATCCTCCGCCGGGTCCTGCGCGCCCGCGGCTATACTCTCGATCACGTCATGAACATCACCGACGTCGAGGATAAAATCATCCGCGACGCCGCCATCGCCAAGAAGTCCATCCAGGATTTCACCGCGATCTACACCGAAGCCTTTCTCGAAGACACAGCAACCCTGCGCCTGGAACGCCCGGAGCGGATCGTCAAAGCCACGGAACACATTCGCGAAATGGTCCAAGCCGTCCAGCAACTGGAGCAGCGCGGGTTCACTTACGTCAGCGAAGGCTCCGTCTATTACCGCATCTCCTGCTTCCCCGGCTACGGCAAACTTTCGCATAACGACTTCAGCGGCATCCGCGCCGGCGCGCGCGTCGACGTCGACGAATACGATAAAGCCGATGCCCGCGACTTCGTCCTGTGGAAAGCGCAGAAGGACGGCGAGCCGGGCTGGGATGAAGGCCTCGGCATGGGCCGACCCGGATGGCACATCGAATGTTCCGTGATGGCCATGAAGTACTTGGGCGAGACCCTCGACATCCACACCGGCGGAGTCGATCTCATCTTCCCGCATCACGAAAATGAGATCGCACAATCCGAAGCGCTGACCGGCAAGCCGTTCGTCCGCTACTGGCTGCACTCCGAACATCTCAGCGTTGACGGCCAGAAAATGTCGAAATCGCTGGGAAATTTCTACACCCTGCGCGATCTTGTCGCCAAAGGCCACTCGCCCGAAGCGGTGCGCTTCCTGCTTGCCTCGGTTCCGTATCGTAAAAAACTCAACTTCACTTTCGACGGTCTCAACGGCGCAGCCTCCTCCATCGAGCGTCTGCGCAATTACAAACTGCGCCTGGCAACCGGCAAGTTTGAAGAGGGTCTCCATCCTGAGCTGGCCTCCCGAACAGAAGCCGCGCAGCAGGCTTTCGATGAAGCCCTCGACGACGATCTCAATACCGCCGAGGCCCTGGCCGCTATCTTCGAATACGTGCGCGACACCAACGCCGCCATGGATTCCGGCGACTTCCTCGCCGGCAATCGCGCCGCCGCCAGCGCATTGCTCGACCGCTTCGATTGCATTTTCGACGTCTTGAAATCCTCCGCCCAAACCGCCGGCGGCCTTTCCGATTTCGAGATCGACACGTTGATCGAAGAACGCGCCGCCGTCAAAAAGGCGCGTAATTTCAAGCGCGCCGATGAAATCCGCGCCCACCTCGCGGCGCATGGAGTAATCCTTGAAGACACCAAGGAAGGAGTCCGCTGGAAGCGTCAATAGATGAAACGCGAATCCAAAACCGTCCACTGGGGTGACCGCCGCCGCTCCTCGTCCGATTTCACTCCGGTCACCACGCCCATCTACACAGCTACCAGCTACTCCTACGATTCCATGGAGACGCTCGACCGCATCTTTGCGCGCGAGCTCGAAGGTCCGTCCTACACGCGCTACGGCAATCCCACGCAGGATGCGCTTGAAGAATGTGTTCGCGAGCTGGAAAGCGCGGCCTTCTGCGCCGCCTGCGCCTCCGGAATGGCCGCGCTGCATCTGGCATTGTTGGGCGCGCTGATTGACCGGTCCCGGCACGTGCTCGCCGCCGATGCGATCTACGGATCCACCGCCAGTATGTTGATGGGCATCCTGGGACCCATCGGAATCGAAACCACCTTCGTGGATATCTGCAACCTCGCGGCCGTGCAGGCCGCCGTCGATGAAACCAAACCCGGAGTCATCCTGATGGAGACCGTCTCCAATCCCCTGCTCCGCGTAGGTGAATTGGACAAGATCGCTGCCATCGCCCAAGCCGCTGGAGCCGTCCTGATCGTCGACGCCACCTTCACCACGCCTCTGCTGATGCGCCCTCTCGAACTCGGCGCGGGCATGGTTGTTCACAGCGCCACTAAGTATCTGGCGGGGCATGGCGACGTGCTCGGAGGCATCGTAGCGTCCGGCCCGGAGCATTTGGAAGCCCTGCGGTCGCTCGCCCGCACCCTCGGCCCCGTGATGAGCCCGTTCGAAAGCTTTCTGACCATGCGCGGCATCAAGACGCTGGCTCTGCGTATGGAGCGTCAATGCGCCAACGCCTGCAAAGTGGCTTCTTGGTTGAGCGCCCACCCTTCCGTCGACCGCGTTTACTTCACCGGCGATCCGGCCCATCCCGATTCCGCCGCTATCGCCCGCCTGTTCCCCAAGGGTCAAACCGGAGCGATGGTCTCCTTCGAGATCAAGAACGCCGGCCGTGAAGAAATTTTCCGCTTCATGGACAGCCTGAAGATGATCGTCCGCGGAACCTCGCTCGGCGACGTTCACACGCTGGCATCCTATCCCGCCATCTCCTCGCACCGCGAGCTCACGCCCAAGCACCGCCATCGCCTCGGCATCAAAGACAACCTCGTCCGCTTCTCCATCGGCATCGAAGCCGCCGAAGACATCACCGAGGATCTCGACCAGGCCCTCGCTGTCTCCTGATGTGATAAGCGAGACGCGACAAGTGACAATTGTCACTGCGTGAGGTACCCTGATGATAAGGAGCTTTAAACATCGAGGCCTGAAGCGCCTGTATGAGCGCGGCGATGCAAGCGGAATCCGCCCCGATGTTCTGGAGAGAGTCAAAAGAATTCTTATGGTCCTTGATAGCGCTGCCTCGCCTGAAGCTGTCGACCTTCCGGGATGGCGGCTTCACCCGCTCAAGGGCGATTTGAAAGGATTTTGGTCTGTGACCGTGCGAGCCAATTGGCGAGTTATATTTCGCTTCGATGCCAGCGATGTGATCGATGTCGAACTCGTCGATTACCATTAACGCGAGGAGTCGAACCTATGCCGATGAAGAACCCCGTGCACCCCGGCGAAATCGTCCGGCATGAGTGTCTCGACCCTCTCGGGCTTTCGGTGACCGAGGGAGCCAAGATCCTAGGCGTGAGCCGCCAAGCCCTGAACAACGTCGTCAACGGAAAATCCGCCATCAGTCCGGAGATGGCCATCCGCCTGACCAAGGCCTTCGGAAGCACCCCCGAAACGTGGCTACGGATGCAGATTGCCTACGACCTCGCCGCCGCCCGCAAGAACGAACGCCAAATCAAGGTTCGCCGAGTCCGCCTGGGAGAGACTCTCGAACCAGCGAACCGCCGCAAGGCTCGCCTCGGTTGATTACCTGCAACGCTCCGATTGATCTGGACCGTCTTCGCGACACCAACGTTGCCTTGATGAGATCCACCGCTTATGAATCGGATCGCGTGGCGCCGCTTGCAGGCGCATGGTCTATCCGTTAAAGCCGGAGCGTCATGGTAGATTTCAAACTGACACCCCCTTTCTCTGCCCAATCCGGTCGCGGGTTCGTCGTTCGCACCAACCTGATCTCCTTTCCCATGAAGCCTTTGCCGCATTCAATCAGCCGGCTGTATCGCCGCCGCCGTTTACGCTAGGTCAGATATGGCAACCATTGGCCAAACAAAAGCGATTCGCACCAACGCTACGCCAAATCAACCGCGACTCATCAATCATCCGGATTCGGAATCGCCCTTGCCACCGCCAGACTTCAGGGCCTTCTCGAACTCCCCTGCGCTGTACGGAACCGTTTGTGGGGAGCCAGTAACGCCAATTCAACTACATTACCGCCAACCTCTTGAAACTGTGGGGCGATCCTCCACTCAGTTCACCCCGGAAACCGGGAACACGATTTTCAAATCGAAGCCAATTTTATGGCCCATTTATGACACGGATCCAATAGATAAATAAATGAGTTATGTAGACCGCCGCAACGCGCGACGCCGTCCAAGACGAACCAAATTCCGTACTCATCCAATGGTCGTGTCTTAGCCCGCCTCATGTGTGCTATCCTGAGCTTTCATGTTTGCCGCCCGTCATCATCACCCGCACCATCACGGCCACGCCGTGACGGGCTGACGCGCAACCCCATTCGACCTTGTGCACCTACAACAGCCCGCCGGAAACGGTGGGCTTTTTATTTCTACGGAGAATTATGGATCTGGACTTCACTAAACTCGACGGCCTCGTCGCCGCGGTCATTCAGGACGCCACCACCGGCCGCGTACTCATGGTGGGCTTTATGAATGAAGAGGCCTTCCGCAAAACGGTCGAAACCGGCTTCGCCCATTTTTATAGCCGCTCCCGCAACAAGCTTTGGCTCAAAGGCGAGACCTCCGGGCACCGCCTCGCCGTCAAGGAAATCTCCACCGATTGCGATCGCGACGCCGTGCTCCTCAAGGTCGACGCCCAAGGCCCCGGCGTCTGCCACGAAGGCTATCAGAGCTGCTTCTTCCGCCGCCTCGACGAAGGCTCTTGGACCATCACCGAGCCGCGCGCTTACGATCCCAACGCCGTCTACGGAGCCTAACGTAAAATGAAACTCAAACTAGGCATTCCCAAAGGCAGCCTCGAAAACGCCACCGTCGATCTCTTCCGCCGAGCCGGATTCCAGATCACCACCAGCAGCCGCTCCTATTTCCCCGGCATCGACGATCCCGAAATTGAATGCATGCTGATCCGCGCCCAGGAAATGGCCCGCTACGTCGAAGACGGGGTCCTCGACGCCGGACTCACCGGCCGCGATTGGGTGGAAGAAAACGAAGCCAAGGTCCACACCGTCGCCGATCTCATCTACGCCAAGCAGAGCTTCGGTAAAGTGCGCTGGGTTCTCGCCGTCCCCGAGTCTTCGCCCTTTCAATCCGTCAAGGATCTGGAAGGCAAGATCATCGCCACCGAGCTCGTCGCGGCAACCAAGCGCTATCTCGCTGCCAACGGTGTAACCGCGAAAGTCGAATTCAGTTGGGGCGCAACCGAAGTCAAGCCGCCTGTGCTGGCCGACGCCATCGTCGAAGTCACCGAGACCGGCTCGTCCCTACGCGCCAACAATTTGCGCATCGTCGAGACGGTGCTCGAATCGAACACTCAGTTGATCGCCAACGTCAACTCCTGGACCATCGCCTGGAAGCATCGAAAAGTTTCCGACATCAAGATGCTGCTGGAAGGCGCCATCGCCGCCATGGGCAAGGTCGGCCTCATGCTCAACGTCGAGAAACAAAATCTGGATGCAGTGCTGGAAGTCCTGCCCGCATTGAAGAAGCCGACCATTTCGCCGCTCAGCGACGGCGGCTGGCTCGCGCTCAATACCATCCTTGATGAGACCACCGTGCGTACGATCATTCCGCGCCTCAAGGAAGCCGGAGCTCAGGGCATCGTCGAGTACCCATTGAACAAGATCGTGATGTGAAGGAGCGCACCGCCCTGCTCGTGGCGTTGTGCGCGTTAATAAGAAGGAGCGCACAGCCTGTTCGTGCGTGGTGCCGTTAATAAGAAGGAGCGCACAGCTTGCTCGTGGCGTTGTGCCGTTAATAAGAAGGAGCGCACAGCCTGCTCGTGGCGTTGTGCGCGTTAATAAGAAGGAGCGCACAGCCTGCTAGTGGCGTTGTGCGCGTTAATAAGAAGGAGCGCACAGCCTGTTCGTGCGTTGTGCCGTTAATAAGAAGGAGCGCACAGCCTGCTCGTAGCGTTGTGCCGTTAATAAGAAGGAGCGCACAGCTTGCTCGTGGCGTTGTGCCGTTAGTAAGAAGGAGCGCACAGCCTGCTCGTGGCGTTGTGCGCGTTAATAAGAAGGAGCGCACAGCTCTCCCATGGGATTGTGCGCGTTAAGGAAAATGATTCGGATACTGGATCACAAAGACGCCGCCACGCTTCTGGCGCGCAAGGCGCAGCGCCTCGATGAAGCCATCAGCATCGTCGCCCCCATCCTCGCCGACGTCCGCCGCCGCGGCGACGCCGCTCTTCTCGAGTACGCCCGCAAGTTTGACGCGTTTGAAGGCGAATCCGTGCGCATCGTTCCCCACGGTTCCCTCACTCCCGAATTCGAGCGCGCCGTTTTCACCGCCGCCGCCAACATCCGCGACTACGCGCGCTTCCAGCTCCCGCAAGAACGCTTCGTCGATTATCCCGACGGCCGACGTCTCGGCCAGATCGTCCGCCCCATCGAGTCGATGGGCGCATACACGCCGGCCGGCCGTTATCCGCTGCCCTCCACGCTTCTGATGAACGTGATTCCCGCGCAGGTCGCCGGCGTCAAAACCATCTGCGTCGCCTGCCCTCGCCCCAGCCCCGAAATTCTAGGTCTGGCCGCCTGGCTCGGCGTCACCCATTTCTTCCAAATGGGCGGAGCGCAAGCCATTGCCGCTATGGCCTATGGAACGGAAACCGTCCCGCGCGTAGAGCGCATTGTCGGACCCGGAAACATCTACGTCGCCGCCGCGAAAAAACTCGTCGCCGGCGATACCGGCATCGATTTCGTCGCCGGCCCAACTGAAATCGTCATCATCGCTGCGGAAGGGAATTCAGTTTGGATCGCTGCCGACATGCTCGCGCAAGCCGAGCACGATGTCGACGCCTCCTCCATCCTGCTGACAACCTCGCGCTCGCTTGCCGAATCCGTCGCGGCCGAGATCGAACGCCAACTCGTAACGCTCTCCACTGCCGCCGTCGCCCGGCCCTCCATCGATGCCAATGGCGCAATCGTCATCGTTGATTCACTCGATCGAGCCGTTGAATTTTCCAACGCCCTCGCGCCGGAGCATCTGGCGCTGCACGATTCCTCGCTTCTGGGTTCAATACAAAATGCAGGCTCCGTGTTTTTAGGCCCCGCCAGTCCCGAAGCGGCGGGCGACTACGCCTCCGGCCCCAACCACGTCCTGCCGACCTCTGGAGCAGCCCGTCTGCGAGGCGGCCTGTCGTCGGCAGATTTTGTGAAGGTCATTTCCGTTCAGGAACTCAAGCTCGACTCACTCGCGCGGCTCACGCCCGCCATCACCACCCTGGCTCGCGCCGAAGGCCTCGAAGCCCACGCCCGCTCCGTCGAAGCTCGTCAACGAGAAGCATCTCAAGGAGACAGGCGCGATGGGTGATCTTCTTACTCCGCGCGAAGCCGTGCGCCGCATGGCGCCCTATTCCCCGCCCAGCGGCGGCCGTCAAGGTAAGCTGCGCCTTGACTTTAACGAGAACACCGTCGGCTCTTCTCCCCGGGTCATCGAGGCGCTGACTCAATACCTCACCGCCGATCATCTTTCGATTTATCCCGAATACGCGGAAGCCACCCGCAAGCTCGCTCGCTTCTTCGAAGTAGGCGCTGACGAATTCATCATGTCCAACGGCACAGACGAAGCCATTCAGGTTTTTATAAACACCTTCGTCGAGCCCGGCCAGGAAGTGCTGCTCCTGAAACCCTCCTATGCGATGTACCGTTTCTACGCGGACCTCGCCGGCGCATCCGTCCGCGAAATCGAATCCGCCGAGGATCTAAGCTTTCCGTTTGAGCGTTTCCTTCACGCCATCCAGCCATCCACGCGAGCCATCCTGATTGCGAATCCCAACAATCCCACCGGAGCCTCCATCGGCCACGATGAAATCCGCGCAATCCTCGAAGCCGCGCCGCAAGCCGCCGTCCTGATCGACGAGGCCTACTTCGAATTCTGTGGCGTGAGCGTCCTCAGCTGGATTCGCGACCACCCCAACCTCTTCGTCAGCCGCACGTTTTCGAAAGTCTACGGCATGGCTGCGATGCGCTGCGGGTGCTTGTTCTCTTGCGCCGAAAACGTTCGTTGGATGCACAAGGCGCAATCGCCCTACAGCGTGAACATGCTGGCCGCCGTCGCCGCCTGCGCCGCCGTGGAGGACACCGAGTATCGTGAGAACTACGTCGAAGAAGTGCTTTCAGCCCGCAAGATGGTCTGGGACGGCCTCACCAAGCTAGGGATTCGCTGCTTCCCGACCTCCGCCAACTTCATCCTTTTTCAAGTCGGCGACAGAGCCATTCCGATTCGCGACGCTCTGCGCGAGCGCGGCGTTCTCATCCGCGACCGCAGCTACGAAATCCCGGGCTGCGTGCGCGTCACCATCGGCACCCGCGCCGGAGCCCAGCGTTTCATGGCGGAATTCTGGCGGTTATGGAATCAATAATTGTTTTCGACATGGACGGAGTTCTCGCGGAGGTGACCGAATCCTACCGCGAAGCCATCGTGCAAACGGTCGAGCACTTCACCGGAACGCGCATCGAACGCGAGCTCATCCAAAAATACAAAAATGCCGGCGGCTGGAATAACGATTGGGCTCTCTCGAAAAAGATTGCCGCCGATTTAGGTGTCGAAATCGAGTATCAAACGGTGGTCGATCACTTCAATCGCATCTTCCTGGGACCAAATAATGGCGACGGCCTCATTCGCCGCGAAAGCTGGATCCCTCAAAGCGGCCTACTGGAGCGCTTGGGCCGCCGTTTCAATCTCGCGATCTTCACCGGCCGTCTGCGCTACGAGCTCGACATCACGCTGGCCCGCTTCGCGCCGGCCATCTGCTTCGATCCCATCGTCTGCGCGGAACACGTCGCCAATCCAAAACCCGCGCCCGACGGCCTTTTAGCCATCCAACGCGCGAATCCCGGCAGCAAGCTCTGGTATGTCGGCGACACCATCGACGATGCACGCTCCGCCTCCGCTGCGGGCGTGCCCTTCATCGGAATCATCGCGCCCGGCCATTCCAGCCGCGAGGAGCTTACCGGTCTTTTCAAAAAGGAAAACGCCGCGGCCATCTTGGAAGACGTGAATCAACTCGAAAAGGTCATATGAGAAAATCCAAGATCGAACGTAATACCAAAGAAACCCAAATCAGCGGCAGCCTTCGCATCGAAGGCCGAGGCGCCTACAACATTTCCACCGGAATCCGTTTCCTCGATCACATGCTGGAACTGTTCACCAAGCATGGCGGCTTCGATCTCACACTTCAGGCCCAAGGCGACCTCGACGTCGACCAGCACCATACCGTCGAAGACTGCGGCATCGTGCTGGGCCAACTCTTCTCCCAAGCTCTAGACGATCGCCGGGGAATCAATCGAGCCGGATACTTCGTTTTGCCCATGGACGAAACCCTCGCCGTCGTCGCGGTCGATCTCGGCGGCCGTCCCGCATTGGTTTACAAAGATCTCGTCAAGACGCGTCTGGTCGGCGATCTTCAAACAGAATTACTGGAAGACTTCTTTGGAGGATTCGTAAATCACGCCGGCGCGAACCTGCACGTCAAGGTTTTGTACGGCCGCTCCAACCATCACAAAATCGAAGCCGTCTTCAAATGTTTCTCGCGAGCCATGCGCTACGCCTGCTCCAAAGACGCCCGTCTGAAGGCCCAACTTCCGTCAACGAAGGGGCTTCTGTGAGCGCCCGGCCCGAAGGTGCGTTGTGTGCGAAGGAGGTCCTGTGAGCGCCCGGCCCGAAGGTGCGGGAGGTCCCGTGAGTGCAGAGCTCGAAGGTGCGTTGTGCGCGAAGGGCTTCTGTGAGCGCACAGCCGAAGGTGCGTTGTGCGCGAAGGGCTTCTGTGAGCGCACAGCCCGAAGGTGCGTTGTGCGTGAAGGGCTTCTGTGAGTGCAGAGCCCGAAGGTGCGTTGTGTACGAAGGGCTTCTGTGAGCACACAGCCCGAAGGTGCGTTGTGTGCGAAGGAGGTCCTGTGAGCGCACAGCCCGAAGGTGCGTTGTGCGCGAAGGAGGTCCTGTGAGTGCACAGCCCGAAGGTGCGTTGTGCGCGAAGGGCTTCTGTGAGTGCACAGCCCGAAGGTGCGTTGTGCGCGAAGGTGCACAGCCGAAGGTGCGTTGTGCGCGAAGGAGGTCCTGTGAGTGCACAGCCCGAAGGTGCGTTGTGCGCGAAGGAGGTTAAATGATAGCTATCTTCGATTACGGCGCGGGCAATCTGCAATCTGTGATGAACACCCTGGATGCCATCGGTGCATCTTACGAACTGACGCGCGATTCCGCCGGTCTTCGGCAAGCCACCAAAATCATCCTCCCCGGCGTCGGCCACTTTGGCCAACTCACCCGCGCCCTGGATGATCTTGGCGTCCGGGAAACGTTGATCGAGCGCATCCGCGCGGGTGTTCCGTTCCTCGGAATCTGCCTGGGCTTGCAAGCTCTCTTCACTTCAAGCGAAGAAGCTCCCGGCGAACGCGGCTTAGGCATCTACGAAGGAACCGTTACGCGATTTGAAGGGCAGGAACGAATCCCGCATATGGGCTGGAATCAAATCCACCCAGTCCGCGAGACGCGCCTTCTTCGCCACGCCGGCGACGCCCCGTTCCTCTATTTCGCGCACAGCTATTATTGCCCCGTCGTCACAGCCACCGCCGCAACCTGCGACTACATAGTCCCCTACACCGCCGTGCTGGAGCAAGACAACGTCTCCGGAGTCCAGTTCCACCCCGAGAAGTCCGGAGCAATCGGCCAGACCATCGTCAGAAATTTCATTGCCAACTAGCATGTTAGCCAAACGCATCATCCCCTGCCTCGACGTCACCGCCGGCCGCGTAGTCAAGGGCGTCAACTTCGTCAACCTGCGCGACGCGGGCGATCCCGTCGAATTAGCCGCTCGCTACAACGAGCAAGGCGCCGACGAGCTCGTCTTCTTGGATATCACTGCGTCGAGCGACGATCGCGACACCATGGTGGACGTCGTCACGCGCACCGCCCGCGAAGTCTTCATCCCGTTGACTGTGGGCGGAGGCATCCGCTCCGTCGACGACGCCCGCCGCATCCTGCACGCCGGAGCCGATAAAGTCAGCGTCAATACAGCCGCCGTCCGCCGTCCCGAACTCATCTCCGAATTAAGCGCCGAATTCGGCGCGCAAGCCGTAGTGCTGGCAATCGACGCCCGCCGCAATGGCGCCGGCCGATGGAACGTCTACACCCGAGGAGGCCGGCATGACGAAGGCATCGACGCAGTAGAATGGGCCCGCCGAGGCGAAGCACTGGGAGCCGGCGAAATCCTTCTCACCTCCATGGACACCGACGGAGTGCAGACCGGCTTCGATTGCGCTCTCACCAAAGCCGTCCGCCAAGCCACGCAGATTCCAGTAATCGCCTCCGGAGGCGCAGGCAAGCCCGAAGACTTCCTTGAAGTTCTCAAAAACGGCGGAGCTGAGGCCGACGCCGCTCTAGCCGCCTCCGTCTTCCACTACGGCGCCTACACTGTCGGCGATCTCAAACAGTTCCTAGCGGCCCGAGGCGTCCCGGTGCGAATATGATCATCCCCTGCATTGATCTCATGGACGGCAAAGTCGTGCAGCTCGTCCAAGGCCGCGATAAAGCCCTCGAAGGCGACGCACCCCTGGAAATGCTGCGCAAATTCGCGGCGTTCCCCGAAATTCAAGTCATCGATCTCGACGCCGCCATCGGCAATTCAGAAAACAGCGCGCTCGTGGAATTACTAGCCTCCCGAGCCCGCTGCCGCATCGGCGGAGGTGTCCGCACTCCCGATCGAGCCCAACGCCTGATCGATCAAGGCGCGCATCGAGTCATCGTCGGCACCGCCGCATTCACACCGGCCCTGGAACAAATTGCGGCCGCCGTCGGCCCAGAGCGCATCATCATCGCGCTCGATTCAAAACACGGAAAGATCGTAGTCAAAGGCTGGCGCGAAGCCACGGACTTTACCGCCGAAGAAGTCATCAACCGCCTGGAGCCGTTCTGCTCCGGTTTTCTCTGCACTTATGTCGATAAAGAAGGCATGCTGCAAGGAACCGACCTCGAATGGTTCCGGAGCCTGCGCGCGGCAACCAAACACGAGCTCACCGCAGCCGGAGGCATCACCACCATCGAAGAAATCCGCGAGCTTCTGGCCATGAACATTCACACTGCGCTGGGAATGGCGATTTACACCGGCCGCCTGGATTTGGCCGAATTACAAAGAATTTCGGAAGGCCTCGAATAAAGCGCGGTCCTGAGGCATCCGGTCCTCGGGATGCCACTGCACTGCAACTGCGAATTTGCGATCGGGCAGTTCCAGAGCCTCGATCACTCCGTCCGCCGCCCGTGCCGAGACGATCAACCCCTCGCCCACACGGCCCACAGTCTGATGATGCCGCGAGTTAACGGCCCGCTCGCCTGCCCCGAAAATTCCAGCCAGCTTGGTGCCTTCGGCCACCAGCGCCGAATGCAGCGGCACGCGATGCCCCTGTATGTCCTGGATGAGAGTCCCGCCCGGTTTAGTCACGTTGAAAATCTGCATGCCACGGCAAATGGCCAACACAGGAAGATCCTGCTCCAGCGCTTCACCGAGCAGCCGCTGCTCCAGCGCATCGCGTTCCGGATCAGGCGTGTCCGTCAGGGGCTCGGCCTTGGCTCCGTAAGTGGCCGGATCCACGTCTGAGCCGCCACTCAGCACCAAACCCATTCCGTCCAGCGAATTGATCGGCTGAGCTGGAGTCACCATCACGGGCTCGATTCCAACGCTCCGCAGCGCAGCCTCATAAGGCGCAATCCTGGTTTCATCCCGATACACCAAAGCCGCGCGCTTCATAACAGCTCCCGAGGATCGTCAATCCAAAAATCCGGTTCCCACCGGGCCATCTCTTGGGAATCCCCATAGCCCCAGCGAACCGCGCACGTCCGAACGCCCGCACGACGCCCGGCTTCCATATCCGCGGGAGCATCGCCCACCAGCAAACAATCCTCCGGACGCGCACCCAATCCGAGCATCGCCGCCCGAATCACGTCCGGCTCAGGTTTGGCGGGAAACCCGTCGGTTCCCTGCACGTGATCGAAATAGCGGATCAATCCGAACTGCTCCAGAACCGCGCGAGTCATCGGTGTGCCCTTGGTCGTGGCTGTCGATTTTCGGCCATCCAGGCCTTCCAGCATCTCTGAGACTCCCGGATAAACCTTCGTCCGGGCATGCTTCAATTGTGGATAAATCCGCCGGTAATGCTCGATCATTGGATCGATCCGATCCGCGCTGAATCCCATGTCCAGAAACATGTCCAGCAGATGCCGCCCGATGTAGCGCCGCAATGATTCTTCGGCGATCTCGGGACGGCCGTTCTCCGCCAGCACCGTTTGGATAGCCGCGCAAATGTCGCGAGCCGAATCGACAAGAGTCCCGTCCACGTCGAACACATAGACGGGAAAGCGCGGAATCAAGCCGTTTGCGGTCCGCCTTCGAGCACGCCGGGAACGCGCCGAGGCGGCTCCGGCTTAATCACCTGCTGCGAGCCGTCATTCGGCGGAGTCGGCCGGTTCACCGGAGTAAATGCGGGCAGTTCCTTGCCTTCCACCAGCATGCGCACTTCGCTCTGGTCGAGTACCTCGCGCTCCAGCAGCGCCATCGCAACACGCTCCAGCGCGGCCGCCTGCTCCTCGATGATCTTGTGCGCCCTTTGGTAGCCCTGCTCCACCAGCTTGCGAACCTGCTCATCGATGCGAATTGCCGTGGCCTCGCTGTAGTCGCGATGCTGGGCAATTTCGCGGCCCAGGAAAATCTGCTCCTCTTTCTTGCCGAAGCTCAACGGCCCCAGTTCGCTCATGCCCCAATCGCAAACCATGCGCCGAGCCAGCTCAGTGGCATTCACGATGTCACTGCTGGCGCCCGCCGATTGCATATGGCAGAAAATCTCGTCGGCCACGCGTCCCGCCATTCCCACCGCAATCTGCGCCTCGCCCTGCTTCTTATTGAAATCGAACTGATCGGAAGTCGGCAGGAACGTGGTCAAACCCAGAGCCATCCCGCGAGGAATAATCGTCACCTTGTGCAGCGGCGTCGCGTCCGGAATCATCAGCGCCACCAGAGCGTGACCGGCTTCGTGATACGCCGTGTGCTTCTTCTCTTCGTCGCCCACCACGCGGCTCTTGCGCTCCGCGCCCATGATGACCTTGTCCTTGGCCATCTCGAAATCGTACTGCGTCACAACTTTGCGATTCGAACGCGCCGCCAGCAGCGCCGCTTCGTTCACCAGGTTAGCCAGATCCGCTCCGGCGAAACGCGGAGTTCCACGCGCGATCACCATCAGATCCACATCGTCGGCCAGCGGAGTCTTTTTAGTGTGAACCCGCAGAATGGCCTCGCGTCCGCGAATATCCGGCAGATCCACAACCACGCGGCGATCGAACCGGCCCGGCCTCAGCAGCGCCGGATCCAGAACGTCCGGACGATTGGTTGCCGCCACCAGAATCACGCCTTCGTTCGATTCAAACCCATCCATCTCTACCAGTAGTTGGTTGAGAGTCTGCTCCCGCTCATCATGCCCGCCGCCCAACCCCGCGCCGCGATGCCGGCCCACGGCGTCGATTTCGTCGATGAAGACGATGCAGGGCGCGTTCTTCTTGCCTTGTTCAAACAGGTCGCGAACCCGGCTTGCGCCGACGCCGACGAACATCTCCACGAAATCCGAACCCGAGATCGAGAAAAACGGCACATTGGCTTCGCCCGCAATCGCGCGAGCCAGCAGCGTCTTGCCCGTTCCAGGCGAGCCAATTAACAGCACGCCCTTGGGAATCCGGCCTCCCAGTTTTTGAAACTTTTGAGGCTCCCGCAGGAATTCGATGATCTCCTGCAATTCCTCTTTAGCTTCTTCCACCCCCGCGACGTCCTTGAACGTCACCTTCTTCTGTTGCGACGAATGCAGCCGAGCGCGGCTCTTGCCGAAGCTAAGCGCTTTATTGCCGCCGCTCTGCATCTGCCGCATCATGAACACCCAGAACCCGGCCACCAGCACGATGGGGAAGGTTTGCAGCAGGATGGACATCCACCCGTTGCTGTTGTCCTTGTCGTACTTCAACTGAACCTGCTTATCGATCAGCAGGGTGGTGAATTCGTTATACGTGGGCGGGATCGTGGAGTGAAACTCATCCTTGTTCTTATAGTGGCCCGTGATGTCGCCAGTGGCCTGGTTGATCACCGCGTCCAGCACTTCTCCGTTCTTCACTTTCTGAACCAGATCGGAGAAGGCCGGCTGATCGCTTGAGGCCGCGGGTTTGCGAAAAACCGTCCAGATCATCGCGACCAAGGCGATGATAATGAACCAAAGGATAAAATTTCGAACGCTTGAATTCATGAAGGCTCCCACATTGAGGCTACTAACAATACAGACGTTAAAACCGGGTGAAATGATTCATGCCCCGCCGCTTTTCTCTTCCCAGATATGCAGCGAGGGACCCGGATGACCCTCCGAGGTGAGCTCTGCGGCAGCTCCAAACCCCCTGACCCACAAGATCTTGGACCCATTTGTAAGAATCGGCCAGACGCCGCGCTTCCAAGAGGGTATGCGGGCTTTCTGAAACATTTCCTGGATCTTCTGATCCCGCGATCGTCCCCAGGGACGGTAATGATCGCCGGCTCTCCACCCCCGCAATTCAAGGTGGGCCGGCAGTTGCCACCCATTCCATTTCAGGCTAACACAGCCGGGTCGCTCCAGTTTCTCAGCCACTTCGAAGCACACCTCGCCGTCCAGCCAGCGATAACGGCCAGGGACTTCCACCGGCACGGGTTCCAGCGGCCCAAGCCCCCCGGCCGTCGTAAACCGGAGCCAATCAAACGACCGTTCTACCAGTAATCCTGGAAGTTCCAGGCACCCGGAACCCCTGGCGTCTTTGGCCAAATCCAGCACCTTTTCGACATGCCCGAACTCCGCGCGCCCGCCTGCCATCGATACGGCCTTCCGAACCAGCCTCCGGGCCACCGCCCGATCCAGCCCCGCTAAAGCCTCCGCCTGAATCTCGATTTCGCCGTCCTCTTGAGAACCACGCGCAAAACGGAGCGCGGCCCGATCAGTTACTGGATCGATCTGGAGGGGCGGACCGCACCCTTTGCGCTCCGTGACAACCATCAGCTTCTCTGCCAGCGCTGCAATCTCACCGCGCCACCACCGCTCCTCTTCATAAGCCAGATCCGCCAGATTCGCCAGCGCCCCGGCGACCTCCGGATTCCACTCCCGGGCAAGCTGCGGCAGAAGATCGTGGCGGATGCGGTTGCGCGCGAACCGGCGGTCTTGATTCGAGGCGTCCTCGCGCCAGAGGATCCCGCGCACCCGAAGAAACTCTTCCACCTCAGCGCGCCCCACCTCCAGCAACGGACGAATCAGCCCCTCCTCGGTCACCGGCAGAATTCCGGCCAGCCCCGCCAGTCCCGACCCGCGCAGCAACCGGAACAACACCGTTTCCGCTTGATCGTCCTTTGTATGGCCCGTGGCGATTCGATTCGCCTTCCCCTCGGCAATTAGCCGGGAGAAAAACTTGAGCCGTTCGCGCCGCGCCGTCTGCTCCAGATTGGCCGCGGGGCCTGGTTTTGCGGCGCCGGCTCCTGCAACTCCTGCAATGTCGGCCTCGTGCCGATAGAACGGTAGTCCATGCCGAGCAGCCAGTGCCGCCACGAATCGCTCGTCTGCATCCGAAGCTTCGCCGCGCAGTTTGTGATTCAGGTGCGCCACTCCCGCAACGGTGGCTTTGAAGCGGCCAGCCAGTTCGCACAGCACCGACAACAAACACACAGAGTCCCGCCCGCCGGAGACGGCCGCCACCACGCTGTCGCCGGGGGCCAGCATGTTATAACGGAGCATTGTCGTGAGTACCTTATCCAGCACGGAAGCCTTCCCTGAAACCGAGGCGTCATCCAAGGACCATGGAGACGCCTTCATTGTAAGCCTCGACGTCGGCACTTCCTCCGTGCGCGCGCTACTCTACGATTCCTGCGCGCGCCCCATGGAAGGCTACGGGGCGCATCTCCCCTACCGCGTCCATGCCACCCCCGACGGCGGAGCTGAGATCGATCCTGAAGAACTGGCCCAACATGCCATCGATTGCCTGGATGAATTGCATCGCCAGGTTCGACAATCCGGCTTCCGCATTGCCGCCGTTGCCGGCAGCGCCTTCTGGCACAGCTTCTGCGGAGTGGACCAGGGCGGCAAACCAACCCTGCCGATCCTGCATTTGCTGGACACGCGCAGCGCCGCGGAGGTCGCCCGCGTGCCCGACACCCACGCCTCCACCGGCTGCGTCCCGCATTCCAGTTATTGGCCCGCCAAGCTGCTGTGGCTGGCGCGGAATCGCCCCGCCGAATTCCACGCCACCGACCGCTGGCTCAGTTTTCCAGAGTACCTGTTCGAGAAACTCTTCGGCGAAACCAGCGTCTCCACCTCCATGGCCTCGGCCACCGGCATCTGGAATCAGATCGGCAACAATTACGATTATGCCGCGCTGTCGGCCTTGCCCATTCGCCGGGAGCAGCTCGCCGACCCGTCCACAATGGACCGGCCGCTCCACACTCTTCGTGACGAATACAGCCGCATGTGGCCCGCCTATTCGAATATCCCCTGGTTTCCAGCGATCGGCGACGGAGCGGCGAATCACATCGGCAGCGGCTGCCTGACCCAGTACCAGTTTTCGCTCATGGTGGGCACGACTGGCGCAATGCGCGTGTTGGTCCCGGCCGTCACCACCATTCCTCCAGGCCTGTGGTGCTATCGCCTGGACCCCCACCGAGCCATCCTTGGCGGAGCGCTCTCGAATGGCGGCGAAGTTTATGCCTGGCTGAAGCGAACGCTGA
This sequence comes from Bryobacteraceae bacterium, assembly GCA_036489835.1. Classification (GTDB taxonomy): domain Bacteria; phylum Acidobacteriota; class Terriglobia; order Bryobacterales; family Bryobacteraceae; genus Palsa-187. Next base: position 71,660 of record DASXEY010000083.1, read on the forward strand.
CGCTTCCCAAGGAGTCCGAAGCTCGCCTTGAAACCGCCGAGCCCGGCAGTCATGGCCTCACCATGCTGCCCTTTCTGGCGGGTGAGCGGTCGCCCTATTGGCGCGCGGATCTGCGCGGCGTCATTGCCGGCATCTCGCTTGCCACCGGACCCTTTGAGATTTTGCATGCGTCGCTGGAATCGGTGGCGCTGCGCTTCCGCGACATTTATAGCGCACTCTCCGCGGCAATCGGCGCGCCCGCCGAAGTCATCGCCTCCGGCGGAGCTTTGCTGCATTCGCCCGCCTGGACGCAGATGATGGCGGATACGCTGGGCCGTCCCGTGGTGGCGTCGACCGAGCTGGAAGCGTCCTGCCGGGGAGCGGCCCTGTACGCGCTGGAGCGCCTCGGCGCGATCCCCGAGCTGGAGGCCCTGCCTGCTTCCATCGGCGCGACCTTTTCCCCGCGCACGCAGTTTGAGCCGGTCTACGCGCACCTGCTCAAGGAGCAGCGCGCGCTGGTCGAAAAACTTTTTGGAATCCACCCATGAACCCTGAAATTCCACACGAGATTCAAGAGCGCGCCGCCAAGGTGCACCTGCTGCTGATGGACGTCGACGGCGTCCTCACCGACGGGCGTCTCTTTAACGTGCCCGGGCCCGACGGCAAGATGGTCGAGACCAAGGGCTTCGATTCGCAGGACGGCATCGCTCTGCAATGGCTGGAATGGAACGGCATCCACAGCGGCGTGATCAGCGGCCGGGTTTCTCCCGCAACCGAAGAGCGCGCGCGCCAGGTCAAGATGACCTATATCTACCAGGGCCACATTGAGAAGATCCCGATCCTCGAGGAAATCCAACGGACCAGCGGCGTGTCCTTCGCGGAGATCGCCTACGTGGGCGACGATCTCACCGACATCGTGGTGATGCGGCGCGTGGGGCTCGCGATCGCTCCGGCCAATGCCCGCCAGGAGGTCAAGCGCGCCGCGCATTATGTGACCGCGGCATCCGGCGGACGCGGAGCCATTCGCGAAGTGGTGGAGCTGATCCTCAGCGCGCAAGGACTCTGGGCCGATATCCTGAAGAAATACGAAGTTGACTAAGGGAAAGTTTAATTAAGGAAGACGCGTGGCTTCGCAAAATAATGCGCACAAAGTCGGCATCGAGGTGACCGCGAACGCGGGCCCCGGCATCCTGCATCAGCTCACGGGAGTGATCGCCGGCTATCAGGGCGACATCACCAGCGTGGAGATCGTGACTCCGCGCCACACCTACTTCGAGATCGAATTCCCGGGCGATTCGGACGCGCTGATCGAGGCTCTGCGCAATCTGTCCGTCGTCCAGCGCGTGGTCAAAGTGGACACCATGGAGAAGATCTACGGCAAGCGCATCCTGATCATGGGCGGCGGAATGCAGGTTGGACAGGTCGCTCTCGGCGCGATCACGGAGGCCGACCGTCACAACATTCGCGGCGAACACATCTCCGTGGATACGATTCCATTGGTGGGCGAACAACCGCTGGCCAATGCTGTCCGAGCCGCCGCCCGCCTGCCACGCGTCAAAGCCGTGGTCCTGGCCGGATCGCTGATGGGAGGCGAGATCGAGCACGCCGTCCGCGAGGTCCGCGCCCACGGCCTGCTGGTAGTGAGCCTCAACATGGCCGGCAGCGTCCCCGACGCCGCCGACCTGGTGGTCACCGACCCGGTGCAGGCTGGAGTGATGACGGTGATGGCCGTCGCCGACACCGCCAAGTTTACGGTAGAACGCCTCACCCGCCGGGTGTTTTAAGGCGAAGGCCGCGTTGGGAACAGAGTTCACTGCGACCGGAGGGAGGCGGGCCAGCTTGTCGCCTCAGGGCATTACGGTCGTGGCACCGCCCTCAAATCCACCTGCGACGCCGCGCCGGGTATCCTACCAGGCGATGGCATCAAGATCGAAACTGGGGCACGTCCCACCGGCTTTCCATCCAAGTCGATTACGATCCTACGAATTCGACGCGCTGAGTCCTCGCGCTCCTTCCCAATTAACGACGTGTGCGAGGAGCTAAACGCTTGGGACTTACTGCTGGCGCATCAGCTTCAAATCGACCTGCGCCGATGCGCCCGCTTCTACCGTGAACCTTTTCCCGTTCTCCACCAAGAGGCTAGGGAAGTCCGGGCTGGTCAAGACGCGAGGATCGGGAAACGCCAGGAGCGTATATTCCCCCGGCGGAATATCGGGAATCACAAATCCTCCGTTCGCATCGCACTTGGCTCCATAGCCGAGCCTCGATGCAGGGGTTTCCTCGGCCATCAGAACCACCATCGCCCCCATCCCGTTCTCGACTGTTCCGCGCACGCTGCCTCCGTCCGTTTTGTAGATCATCTTCAGCGATGTCGCTCCCGAGAGTTCCACCACCTGCCCCAGCACATCGCGATTTCCGAGCATCACCGCCGCCAGGTAGTATCCGGGCGTCTGACCGAATCCATGCCCAATGAAATATCGTCCGGCGAAGTACTGAAGCCGTTGCGGCCGTCCCGGCTGAGGAATGCCCTTCTCGCCGTCGAAGGGAAGAATCCCCAGCACGGGAGCCGGCGGAGGGTTCTGTGGTGGTGGATCGCCCCAATCCGCACTCACCTCGATTTCGATCGGCTCCGCCAGGCGGATCTCAAGATCGTCGATGTCGCGTTTCGATATGCGCACTTCAGTTGCGCCGCAGCCGGGCAAACCGTTCGCGGACGGCAGGACCGCTTGCACCCTCCAATCCCCGTCCATCACCTGCGGAAACGCAAATCCACCATCCTCGCCGGTTTCGACTGGCTCCGCGGCCTCCACCATACGCGGCACATCCATAACGCTCCAAGACCCATGGACAGTAGTCATCCTTTCCGATGCGGGCTTGAAGACGCTTACCTTGGCGTGAGGCGCTGGCTTTCCGTCTGTATTGATCACGACTCCACGAACGCTGTGCGCTGACGCGGTTTGCAGCCGTATGTCATAGCCGGACAGGTCCGCGCCTTCAACTTTGATCGGCACCGCCTGGCCTTCGGCGACAGCAGACGGGTAGAGCGTAGTCACGATTTTTTCGCCGTCCTTCGCATTTGCCTGAGGTTTCGGCGTGGCCGACAGGATATAGGAGCCGGGCGTCACCTCCTTAAACGCGAATTCGCCTTTCTCATCCGTGACCTGCCCATCGAATGGACCGAGTCTCATCGCGACCGCCGCGGCCGGCTTGCCCTCCGGATCGAGCACTCTTCCCCGTACACTTGCGCCTTGCATCAACTTGAGATCGAACCGTGCTTCTCCGGAAATGCGTACGGGTGGTTCGGGCCTGCCTAAGTCGGCCCTGAAAAAGCCGTCCTTCGATGGCTCAACCATGTATTGTCCATCAGGGATTCCAGCGATATGATACGCGCCGACGTCGTCGGTCACAGCTTGCTGGACCGCCCCCTGCTGGGCTGTCCATACAATCACCAGCGCATCGCCGATGCCCGCTCCGGTGACGCTGTTCGTCACGAATCCAGAAACCGATCCTCCCGTCGCCTGCGACGCTATCAAGGCGGCAAAGAAGATCGCCCGCATCACCTTGTTGCTGGACTTCCGGCCAGCGGATATTCGATCGACTCCCTCAGCCATCTGGCGTTAGCCTTCACATCCTCGGTCAGCTTCGCGCACAGCGCTTCGCGCTGCTCAAACAAGCGGTACCCGTCGCGAGGCCGCAAATACCCCTTCGCCTTCGGCTCCTTCTCAAACAGAGCCGCCTCGCCGATCTCCGCGGCCTCCCGTTCATAGCGCTTGCGATTATCCAGCAGCGCCTTCACCAGGAACGGCATCACCGTCGAGTAGTCCGCCTGCATGCTCTCGGTCGTCTGCTGATAGGTGTCCTTGTCTACTTTGCCCCATGTCACGGCTTCACCTGGAGGGCACGACGATAACGAACCATCCGTCACCGGAGCGGTCACAATCTGCACATCGAAATGATATCCCCGGACGTTGGGCAAGCCGAGCACTTGACCCAGGGCCGGCTCCGGCTGCAAGTTGTAATTCTTCGGAACTCCGCCGCCCAGAATGAGCGTCGCCAGCGCGCGAGCATCGCTCTCAAACAATCCCCACCGATGATACGCGCAGGCTTCGAATACCTCCGCGTGCATATCGATATCGAACTTGTAGGAGCCCACCAATCCGGCCTTCTGCATCGCCCACAGCTTCATCGAATTCAGGAACACGCTGCCATCCGCGGGGGCGCCCACGAAGACAGGAATCGCCAAACGCCGGCATGTCGAGAGCAATCCCGCCTCTACACCGTTGGCGCGCTCCTGTTCCGCATACAGTTCACCGAGCCTGTAGCGCATTTCCGTGCCCGTCATCGGATGCTGGAACTCCGGCCTTTGAAGCACTGCCGAGAGGAATTTATCCTGGTCGAGCAGAACCTCTTCGACGAAGGCCATGTCGGTTACGCGAATGGTGCCGTCGTCCCGCAGCGCTCCGTCATCGCCCCAGATGGGCACCTCGAACACAGGGTCGCGATGCGCGTTGAGGCTGCGATGGCCGTCGTGATAACACACCGCGTCGGTGGTGCTCAGATACGCCACCCATCCGGCTTCGAGCAGAGGAATCAGCCATGCCTGATGCTGGCCCGAAACCGTTACCGGGCCCGATACCGCCAAAGTCAAAGGACAGCCCGCGCCAATGGCACGATCCAGGATCAAATAAATGCGCCGTAGGAACGCGCCGCCGAAGGCAGGGAAAGCGTGCCGGATCAGTTCATCCAGAGTGTCGCACTGGTCAACGCGCCGCACGTGGACGCGGCGCTGAGAATGGGAAGAATGCATCACTTCTGATGTTACTCAAATTGAGATCGAAAACTTCTCGCGGTCTGGGGTATCAAAGTGTGTGCAGCACCTTGCCCACCGGCATTCGTCGCCCGCAATCACAACGCTACTCATTTGCGGTCAGGCGGATGTCCAGATCTTTGCGATCGCAGCTGACCGCTCTGCGCGCCAGAGTAGCCCTGCTCGAGCGCAATGCCATTGCGGCGTGGACCCGCTGGTTCCGTGCTTCAGGACCCAGCGGGGCTCGCTAGCCCGCAGAGGGCCGGTCGCGGGCCCTCAATTCCCGAAAACAACAGCTCGGCTCGCGGCCGCGACCCAGGCTCCGTTTTGCGGGCTGTCACTTAGTCAGTCGTTTCATAAGTTCACTAACGTATCAGGAGAAACCGCTCCCTGTGGTCACGGCTCGGTGAGCAGCGTTTTCCAAGCCGAGATCCGCTGGAGGGGTCTCGCGGAATACGAGATGGTATTTGCGAAATGGTGTACTTAGGATCAGCAATCGACGAACTGGGCGGAACATGAGCTTCGTCGAGGCAAATGGCCATCCGACGCGCGGAATAATCCGGTTAAGCTATTCAAATTGCCGGCGAAAATTTTCGAGCTGTTGCCGCATTTCGGCGACCTCCCGCTCCAGAGCTGCGACTCTTTCTTCCAAGGAGTCCCGCACTTCCGAAGACGTTCGAACTCCGCCGGCCGTCTCCTGCGCCGCCGAGTCTTCATATACGCCGCCCAGCAACTGCACCCACCGTCCGCGAGCCAGCGGCGCCACCAGAGCCTCCGGCTCCCTGGCTTGGAGCGTTCCGAGCACATGCTCCACCTCTTCCATGTCGGCAAAATCGTGCATCCGCTCCGTGCGCGCGCGCAGCTCACCGACGGTCTGGGGTCCGCGAAGCATCAGGACGCACAACAGAGCCATTTCCCGGCGGCCCAGGTTGAGCTTTTCTCCCAGCCGATGCCCGAATTTTTCGACGCGATGCCCTGCCCCGCTGATCCGCGTCGCCAGCCCACGGTACTGCAACGACGCTAGCGCCTCGGTCACGATTTCCTCACCGTAGTTGACAATCGGCTCGCGGCTGGATTTCTGATTACACGCGTTCACCAGCGCATTCAGCGTCAGCGGATAATACTCCGGGGTGGTCTGATCTTTTTCAAGTAGCGCGCCAAGCACGCGGACTTCGGCAGCATGAAGCGGTTCCACCAGGAATCGTCCGGCCCCGCCCTATTTACCCTCGAACCAGTGCACGACTTTCTTGCCGCCTTCTTCGGTGTAATACACCGTGACCTTGGCCGTCTTCTCGGACCCCTTGGCGATGTCTTTGCCTGCATCCTCGGTGGCGTGATCGGCCATCTTGAAGGTCTGCACCGACCCGTCCGCAGTCTTCACGGCGATCGTCTTGGCGCCGCGATCGATGTTGGAAACCGTGCCCTGGGTCTCTTTCAAGCCGCCCTTGCCAACCTTGTCCACCTCTACAGCGGTCTTGTCGGCGCCCGCCTCCGTATAGTGGGCTACCACTTCCGAGCCTTTCTTTACTCCCTTGAAAGTATCCTTGGCCCCTTCATCGGTGCCGTGAACCGCTGTGGTGTCCACAAAGTGCAGGGTGTGCTCCGTGCCGTCCTTGGTTTTGACGACAATGGTTTTCGCGCCGCTATCGATTTTCGTGACCGTGCCGTGCACCGCCGTTGTGACATCGGCCGCGAAACACAGCGAGATCGGAAGCGCCATCAACATGCAGAATCGTTTCATCATATTCTCCACCTCGGGGGATTTTCTCCATCGTAGCGCGAATTACCGCAGGTTGAGCATCTAGCCGGATCTGCCTTTTGACCTACCCTGGTCCGCGCGGTTCTTTATCAATTGGGGTAGGTTGAATGACCTAGGGTTGTCGTATTCTCAAGTCAGAGGAACCATGAATATGCGTTGCACTCGCTTGATCATGCTGAATTTGCTCCTGCTCGCCACGATCGCGCTGCTGGCCGCACAGACCGCTCCCACCGGCGATACCTGGCCGATGGAACTGGACGACCACGGGTTCCACCTGGTCATCTATCAACCTCAGGTGGACAGTTGGAAACAGAATCACCTGGAGGGCCGGGCGGCCGTCACGGCGACTAAGACCGGTTCAAATCAGGAAGCCTTCGGGATCGTCATGCTCTCCGCACGCACCGACGTGGACAAAGAAACCCGCATGGTCGCGCTCGACGACATCAAAGTCACCAGCGCTTCCTTCCCTGGAGCGAAGCCTGAACAGGGCGATCTGGAAAAGGCAGTCCGCGATTCGTTGCCCAACTGGCCCAAGGTCGTCGCGCTGGATCGCCTGCTTGCGGATCTCTCCATAAACGGCGCGACGCCCGAGGGCGTTTCCACCGGCCTCAAGAACGACCCTCCCAAGATCTTCGTCAGCCAGGTTTCTTCGGTTCTGATTCTGATTGACGGCGACCCGGTACTTAAACCCGTCGAAGGTTCCGCCAGATACACCCGCGTCATCAACACGCCCGCCCTAATGTTGTTCGATACTTCCGCCTCCCGCTATTACCTCGACGGCGGCAATCTGTGGATGACCTCGGCCAATCTCACCGGGCCCTGGACCCAGGCGGCCAATCCTCCCGCCGATCTGGCGGCCGTGAAATCACAGATCCTCGCCGCTGAGGTAAAGGATCCACACGATCATTCCAAGGACGCCAATCCCCCGCCCCTGGGTGCGCCTGCGGCAGTCTACGTCAGCACCGTGCCGGCCGAGTTGGTCGAAATCGTTGGACGGCCGAAATACACCCCCATCCCGAAGACCGATCTCACCTACGTAGCCAATACCAGCAGCGATCTCTTCCGCGACGTTAAAACGCAGGATTTCTACGTGCTGCTGGCCGGGCGCTGGTACCAATCGAAGGCTCTGGAGGGGCCGTGGGCTTCCGTCTCCGGTTCTCAACTCCCGAAGGATTTTGAGAAGATCCCTCCGGAGAACCCAAAGTATTCCGTGCTGGTTTCCATCCCTGGAACCGAGCAGGCCAAGGAAGCCGTGATCGCCAACCAGATTCCCCAAACCGCCACAGTCAAGCGCAGCACGGCCACACTGGCTGTCAAATACGACGGCGCTCCGCAGTTCCGCCCCATCGAAGGCACGTCCATGGAATATGCGGTCAACACTTCAAACGAGGTGATCCACGCAGCTGGCCGTTACTACGCCGTGAAAGACGGAGTATGGTTCGTGTCCGATACTTCCACGGGGCCCTGGGCCGTGGCCGACAACATTCCCGCCGAGATTTATTCCATCCCTCCCAGCAATCCCCTGTATCATGACCGTTTCGTGTATGTCTACGGCTACACGCCGACGGACGTCTACGTCGGCTTCACGCCCGGCTATCTGGGGGCGTACGTGTGGGATGACACAGTCGTCTTCGGCACGGGCTGGTACTATCCGGGCTGGATTGGATTGGACTGGTATGGATGGCCCTGGACCTGGGGCTTCGGATTCGAATACGGCTACTTCGGCGGAGGCTGGTTCTGGCGGCCCAACGGATTCTGGTGGTATCACAACGGTCCCTTTATCGATCGGGTTTATACCGAGCACTGGAATCCGCACTGGGCTCCCGGCGACGCCGAAAGAATGCGCAATAACGTCAATGTCTACAATCGCTGGGGTGGAAACACCGTAGCGGAGCGAAGCATCCGGCCGGCCGCCGTTGGCGCGCGGCCCGCGTCCTCGGTGGCGGCGAAGCGCGATATGTATGCCGGCAAGGATGGGAAGGTGTATGAGCGGCAGGGCAACAACACAATGGAGCACAGCAACGCCAGTGCTCCGAAGAAAGTCCAGGCCCCGGCCTACGTTCGCCAACAGGAACAGTCCCGATCCTTCGGCGCATCGCGCATGGGCGATTTCGGACGCTCTGGAATCTCACAAGGATTTCCGCGCTCGACGCCTTCCTTCGGAGGGGGAGGTGGAGGGCGCCGACGGTAATCCCGAGCCGGCGCTACTCCGAGTTCATCAAACGGCGAATTGGGAAAGCCGGAGTCGGCTCCGGCCGTCGGGCGGCGGGCTATTGCCTATTACTTGCGCTGTAAGGGCACTTTTTGACAGCCGCGGCTCTGAATGTAGGATTGCCTCGGAGATACTTGGTCCCGATGTGAGGGGCAGACAGTTTCGCTCCTAAATAACAGCCCGCAAAACGGAGCCTGGGTCGCGGCCACGAGCATTGTTACGTTCAACACTTGAGGGCCGGCGACCGGCCCTTTGCGGGCTAGTTATTTACAGAGCCGCTACGACAGAGAGCCAGCGCCGGTCGATTTGCATGCTGAACCACTGCGTTAGAAGCGGCAAGAAAAGGGAGCGGTTCCCAGAGGGATAGGCTAAACCAGCGACACCAGGGCAATGCCCCTTGTCGGGAGCGGTAAGGACTCTACAGCAGCTTTTGAGGAACTCGCCGCCACAATGGAGCCTGGGGCGGCGGACCTAGCGCGTTCCTTTCCCGTTTGGAGGGCCGCCTCGGCACTGCTGGCTTGTAAAGATTCTTGTTGCCAATGCCGCTGGCCCAATGCGCAATTTTTGGAAGCGCCACCGCCGAAGCTCTTTGTAGATCCACGACAGCACAGCACCACTCCGGTTACCTGCAAAGACTGGATCACCTACTCTAGGGCGGAACTACGGTTCAAGTCTCCTGCTCCCCTTGACGGCGCTGGAGGGTATCCGCGTGGCTTGAACAGTGGCTCCCTGACCTCCATGCCCGGCCCGTCGGGTCGGTGAGGAGTAGTGTCTCTATTCGGACCTTCCGCGCCACTGGTACCGACTTATCGGCCCGGGGCTCCCTCTCATTCCGCCGCCAACACCACTGTGATTGCGGCGGGATATCTGGGCGAATTGGGAGAGAACTATGAAAAGGACACCCTTATGCCCAGCACTGTGTCCGACGGCTTTGGAATTTCAAGAGAACCGATCGCGCAGTCTTTCGAAGACAGCGGTCAAAGAACCCGCATCGAGAGAGCAGGGTTTCGATTGATGGCTATCGACTGGCGGCCCGTCGTCTTGCCCGTAGAATGAGCATCACGCCACTGGTAAATCCAAGGCCCGTGACCCAACTGCTCGAATCGATCTCCGGGGTCGCAGCGGGGGTCTGGCATGACGGAAAGCCGCGAAAGGGCTGTGGGTTTATCAGATTTTGGGGGCATTCGGGTTCAGGATCATCCGCACGTACCTGCCCCCCCATTCCAGCCAACATATAGATGGCCGCGCCAACAATCCATATCCATTTCACTCGCATGGCCGCCTTACTCCTTTGGACTGAGCGTGATCTAGCATTCCGAAAAACACCTCATCCAACGGTCATCTATAGAATAGAACAAAACTTCTGTTTCAGGCTTCAATAAGCGGCATTATGGGGAAAATCGAGGTGTTTCTCCGCCTTTTCCTAAGGTGTCTACCCGAGGCTGGCGTAGTACTCTGGAGGTAACTGGCAGCCGGGAGGAGCCATTGAGCGCCCATTGCTGTGTGCGAAGCGGGTGAGGAAGGATCGAGCGGATTCGGGAGAGAGGGTTTTGAGCCTGAGGCAAGCTGCCCTGTAATTCCGCCCTGGCCCCCAGCAAAACACTCAGGGCGGAGAGCCTTTCGGCTGACCCCGCCCCGTGAAGATTACGTACTATTCTTGCTGCTGGTCTACGCTTAAGGCGTGGTCAGCAAATAAGTGGCAAGAGCCGGTCCCAGAACTACACCGAGGCCCGTGGTCAAATCCCAGCCCGTTGTGGAGCTGAAAAGAGTGGTGCCGTCCGCCGGCGGACCTTCGTCGCTGGTGGACCCCGCGGTTACGTCATAGAAGCGGTAGTGGTAGCTGGCCGCAGCCTGGTAGATCAGGGTCTTGAGGTTCGCGCCGAGGACAGACTTTCCATTAAAGACCCGATCCGCGTCGATATTTGCAATGATTGCCGCAGTTAACGGCGAGGCTAGGCTGGTCCCACCGAAAATGTTGCAACAGAATCCAGGACCGCCCGCGTTCGATCCCAAAAATACCAGGAAGCCCGTGTATTCGTCGGCGAGCGCTGAAATGTCCGGTACACCCCGCTTCGCTCCGCAGGTGCTAAAACCGACTTCAAAGGCAGGCTCAGCTATATAGGCACTGCACCCGCCACCGCCGCCGACCGACGGTGTATTGCCAGACCAAGTTTCGACTCCCCATGCTCCCTCGATGTTGCGGAAAGCGTTGCCTCCGACCACGTTCGAGAGAAGACTGGTACCACCGATACACAGTGCATTCGCACTGACGCACGGATATTCGACCTCCGCGCCCGTGTCCCCGGCGGAAAACATAACCGGCACTGTAGTGGTGGTCAATCCGAACGTAGTATCCTGCCCGGCCTCGCCTGAGAACTCGCCGCCTCCAAAGCTATTCGTCACAACGTTTGAGTAAGTCTGGGCGATCTTATCTCCGGCGCCCAAATCAGCGTCCGAATTACTGTTGCAGGCGACCAGAATAATTTTGGCATTCGGCGCGATGGAATGGACGATCTGGACATCCAGATCGGTCTCGTCCGCCCAGCCCGCATTGAGGGCTGGAGTGGGGTTGGCGCAACCGCTTCCTATGATGCAGCCGGTTTGATCCACAATTGTGAGGGTGCAGCCGGCTACAATGGCGGGTTCGTTCAAAGGCGTACTCGTATTTAAGGGGCAAGCCGACAAGCCCAAGGTGCTGATGTATGTGTTCAAGTCCGCCGAAGTCTGCGAATTGTAGTAGGCGTCGACGATCCCTACGGTGATGCCGGCGCCGCCGTTTCCATGCGCGATGGAGTTAACGGCATAGATCGAGAGCAGATCGGCCGGCTCATAATAGCAGCCAGTAAGGCAACTGGCTGTACCGGGGCCGTGAGAAGCCGACGGGGATGCGACGTTCAACATCCACGCGTGCGATCTCATTGTACCGGGAGCCGCCGTTCCAGGAATGACTGCATGGGCCGTCACCGCCTGGGCGAAACTTGACTGGGCCAGCAAAGCCGCAGCGGGTAAAAGCAGCAGTTTTGAAACTTTCAGCAAATTCATTTGGTTTCCTCCGGGAAAAATCTAGACTTGCGCGGCAACTTTGCGGCGCGCGCGATATACGATCACTCCGAGTGCGAGAAGCACTGTCGGAAGCAGCATGCCGGGCTCGGGAGTAGTAGTGGCTCCCGGTGTCGCCACGAGAGAGAAGTTGTCGACGCCTACATTGATCGGCCCCGTAGAATCGGACTCGAAAACTCCGATTTGATAGGTCGTGCCCGCAGTTACCTGGGCGGTGATGTCCTGACTGACGGCGACATATGGATTCGGCGACCCACCGTCCACAGTCGTATCCGCGGAGTAGATAACATAGAGAGGAGCAGTCGTGAGCGGATTCACTCCACTCGCCCAGATTGCCAGTTCGCCGCCTAGACCGCTGGCACCAAACTGATCGTCCACGAAGATGTCGGCTGTAAAGAGGTCGTCAATCGTACCGACGGGAATTGTAACCGTCTGAACCAAGTAGGAGGACTCCGGCGCGACCAAGCCGGTCATATCGCTGACGCCGTACCAGCTTCCGCTGTCAGGCCCATCCGTCGGGAAGCCGTTGAGCGGCGTGATGTCAGTGTCGTCGGCGTAGAAATCGTCGTCGCTGCCTGCAGTCCCGCCCGTCGTCCACCCGGTGAACGTAGTACTCCCGTTGCCGCCGTTTGTCTCCAGGCCGCCATTCGTGAACAGTTGGGAAGCATTCGCCGAGATGGCCAGCCCCAGACCGCAAACAAAAATGGAAAATCTCATTCTCATAATTTGTCCCTCCGACAAAATTCCCAGCAGCGATGCGGATCCCAGTTGTTCCGCGACGGCTGGAGTACTTCAAATACACCAGATCCGTACTAGCCCTAAAGTTTGGCGATTCCCGTTGAGAATATCATCGAATGGAGTTGCTGTCAACCGAAATGGTTATAGCCTCGGGATAGCACTTACGGCAAGGGGGCACTGGACGGTATCCAGAGCCCCAAACTCAGGAGGGATGACTACTTCTTATCGCCTTCAGGCGCTTTTTCGCCTGCAGCGGGGGCTGGCGCTGCGGCAGCGCCGGTGGCGGAGGTGTCGGGCAGGATCTCGGTCATGGCGGCCGGGGCTGTGCCCGGGGTCAGCGGAACTTCCGTACGGTGCAGATTCTGTGGCAGATAATAGTTTCTGGTCTCCTGGTCCATCAGATCGAACATCAGGAAGATTCCCAAAAACAGGAATCCCGCCATGGCGACGATACCATAAACGGGTTTGTCCCACCGCAAGTGCATGAAAAACAGGACTACGAGGGACGCCTTGATGGTGGCGATGATCAGCGCCACAACCACGTTGCCGCTCCCTAAGTCGATATAAGACGCGCCTATTGTGATCCCTGTCAGGAACAGCAGCGCCAAGAGTGTTTTGACGTAAATAGCCGAGCCGTGGGCAACTCCAGCTTCGCCGTCATGAGAGTGAGTGATTTCCGTATGAGTGCTCATTGGATCAGATAGTACAGCGGGAACAGATAAATCCAGATCAGATCGACGATGTGCCAGTACAGCCCCACCAAATCGACCGGCGTGTAATACGTATGCGAGAATTCGCCCTTACGCGTTCGCATCAGGATCCACGACAGTAATCCGATGCCGGCCAGAATGTGGATTCCATGCAGGCCCGTCATCATGAAGTAGAACGCGAAGAACGTGGCGTAACCGTGACTGCCCGGAATCGAATCGCCGGTAGCGTGATAGAACTTGCCCGGCAGCCAGCCTTCTTCGAATTTGTGGGCGTACTCGAAGTACTTGACCACAAGGAAGGCGCAGGCGCACAAAATGGTGAGTACCAGGTAGAGCGCGCTCCTCGCTTGTTTATTGGTCTTGGCGGCCTGCACCCCCATTACCATGGTGAAGCTGGAAATAAGCAGGATGATCGTGTTCAAAGAGCCTTGCCAGCGCACCAGGTGTGTGTGCGCCTCTACGAACTCCCGCGGATAGCGCTGCTGCATCAGGCCGAATCCGACGAAGAGGCCGCCGAACAGCAGGATTTCCGTCGCCAGGAAAAGCCACATCCCGAGCTTGGCAGTATCGAACTGCTGCTCCATCGTGGTGAAGTGATGCTGATGATGGGGATTGTCCAGACCATGGGCGCCGTGGCCGTCCCCATGGCCCCCGTGCGAGGGAAGATCGACGCTGGTAGTGCTCATATTTTCACCTTGACCGGGCGGTAATCGTAAGGATCGCGCGCCACCACCGGCTGTTCCTCAAAGTTGTGCATGATCGGCGGCGAGGAGCATTGCCACTCCAGCGTTGTCCCGCCCCACGGGTTATCCGGCGCATCCATGGGCTTACGCAGCGACGCCAGCAAATACGCGAGCGTCATAAACAGGCTCAGCCCCAGCACCCAGGATCCGACGGTGGAGAATGCGTGCAGCGGCTGGAATTGGTCCAGGTAGTTGTAATAGCGGCGGGGCATGCCCTTGCTGCCCAGGAAGAACTGGGTCAAAAAGGTCATATTGAATCCGATGGTGTAGAGCACGCAGGCCGTGCGGCCCCATTTCTCCGAGTACATCCGTCCGGTCATCTTGGGCCACCAGTAGTGCAGGCCTCCCAGGAAGGCTGTCACCGTTCCGCCCATCATGACGAAGTGGAAGTGCGCCACAACGAAATAGGTGTCGGTCAGGTGCACGTCGGTCGAGAGAGTGCCGAGGAAGATTCCCGTCAGCCCGCCGATGGTAAACAGCACCAGGAAGGAGATCGCGTAACACATGGGTGTTTCGAGGGATATGTTGCCCTCATACATGGTGCAAAGCCAGTTGAACACCTTGACGCCGGAGGGAATCGCAACCAGGAACGTCAGCGCCGAGAAAACCACCGTCGCCAGTTGGGACTGGCCAGCGACGAACATGTGATGGCCCCACACGATGAAGCTCACCAGAGCCAGAGAAACGCTGGAGTAAGCAATCGCGCGGTAGCCGAAGATCGTTTTGTGCGAGAAGGTCGGAATCAGTTCGCTGATGATCGCCATGCCCGGCAGAATCATGATGTACACGGCCGGGTGCGAGTAGAACCAGAAGAAGTGCTGGAACAGAACCGGATCGCCGCCGATGCGCGGATCGAAGATTCCGATGCCGAAGCCGCGTTCCAGCATCAGCAGAACCAGCGTAATTCCCAGAACCGGAGTGGCCAGAACCTGGATCAGAGCGGTGGAATAAATGCCCCAGATGAACAGCGGCAGGTCGAACCAGCCCATGCCCGGGGCGCGCAACTTATGCACCGTGGCGATGAAGTTCAACCCCGTGAAGATGGACGAGAATCCGAGCACGAAGACCGCGGAGGTCATTAGCGTAACCGGTCCGTCGGTGGTGGTCGAGTACGGGGTGTAGAAAGTCCAGCCGGTATCGACCGCGCCCAGCACCATCGCTCCGATGGCCATGGCCGCGCCCGTTAACCAGAGATAGAAACTGGCCAGATTCAGCCGCGGGAAGGCGACGTCTTTCGCTCCCAGCATCAGCGGCAACACGAAATTGCCGAGCGAAGCCGGAATCGCCGGGATGATGAACAGGAACACCATGATGGCGCCGTGCAGCGTGAACACCCGGTTGTACTGCTCCGCCGTGAGGATCGGCGTCTTGCTGCCGAAGAGCATGTGCGTCGGCGTCAGCAGGGTCAGCCGCACCAGCAGCGCGAAGCATCCGCCCAGGAGGAACGCCGTCATCACGCCCACCAGGTACATGATGCCGATGCGCTTGTGATCCAGCGTGCCCGCCCAGCTCATGAACCCGTGGCTCTCGTTGAGATAGTTCTTCTTGGGCCGGGGCAGGCTGCCGGTCTTGGCCCCCATTGTGAGTACTTGGTAATCCATAACTCCTTGCCCTCTAAATTTCCTACTGTAGCGACTTTATGAGCGCGACGATGCCTTCAAACTCGTGCGGTTTGATCAGCCCCTGAAACGTAGGCATGATCGGCTGGAACCCTTCCACGATTTTGGCTTGCGGCATGTTCTCGGATTCTTTGATATACGCCTCGTCCACCAGGACCAGGGATCCGTCGTTCATCTTTTCCATCTTGTTCCAGATCCCCTTCCAACTGGGACCTTTGCTCTTGGTTCCATCGAGCGTGTGGCAACTGTTGCAGCCCTTACGCTCCCACTGGATCTTGCCCCAGGCGGGCATGTTGTTCTTGTAATCTTCCCACTCCGTTCCGCCGGTGGCCAGGTAGTTCTGGAAATCCGCGTCGCTTTCGACGATCACCGTCCCCTTCATATCGGAGTGGCCCTTGCCGCAGTATTCCGCGCAGGTGATGTTGTGCTTCCCGAGCACCGTCGGAGTGAACCAGACTTCGGTATAACGGCCGGGAATGATGTCGTGCTTCACGCGCATATCCGGCACGAAGAAATCATGAATGACGTCTTCGCTGGTCATGATGAACTTGACCGGCTTGTTCACAGGCACGTGAAGTGTACCCGCGTCGCGCGAGCCGTCCGGATATTCGAAGGCCCAGTTCCATTTCCTGGCTGTGATCTGAACTTCCATGGCCTCGCCGGGCGCCACCGAATATTCCATCCAGCCCTTGAGACCCCAGAAGAAGATCCCGACGCAGAGCAGCAGGGGCGCGACGCTCCAGACGATTTCAAGGGTCGTGTTGTGCGTCATGTGCGGAGTCACGCGCCCTGGTTTATAGCGATAGCGCCATGCGAACCAGAAGGCGGGGATTACAATCCCCAGAAAGAGCACCACGCTCAACCAGAACAGGGCCATATACACGGTGTCGACTTCACCCGCGTACACCGAGCCCTGCGGCGGCATCATGATTCTAGTAAGCCATTCCATCCTGTATCTCTATCTCTCCAACCCTGTGCCGCGCTCCAAAAGCGGCACAACGGAGCCTGCCGCGACGGGGCCGCCGCCGGTTTTTTGCGTTCTTTTGAATGCGGCTCGGCGCTTCATACGGTTCTCTCCCGATGCACGCCGCCGGAACTTCCCGCGCGGAGCCGTTCACTCCGGAACAAGCGCCACAGGAAGAATCCCATAATCAGCATCGTTAAAACCCCGCCCGCCTTCATCAGATTCGACGCGAACAGCACGTAGGCGTTGGACACCGGATCGTAGTGGTAGCACCATAGCAGGATCTTGTCGATGGTCGCCGTGCTGCGGCCCTCGGCAGCCTCGGTCAACGCGAAACGCAGGTCGCGCGAGCGGAAACGGATGCCATACAGATACCGAGCCACTTTGCCTTCAGGAGTGAGCACCATGATCGCCGAGGTGTGGGCGAACTGCTGCTGTCGGGCGTCGTAGCGGTAATGATAGCCGATCTCCTCGGCCAGCTTCTTGGCATCGCCGTGATAATCCGTCAGGAAATGCCAGCCCGGGGCGGGGCGGCCGTACGTGTCCAGGTACGTTTCTTTCTTATGGCGAGCGATGTCGAACGTATCCTGCGGATCAAAGCTGATCGTCACCACTTCATAGTTGGTCCCGGGAGTCCACGCGAGATCTTTCATCGCGTCCACCTGGCCATTGAGGATCAGATTGCATAGCATCGGACAGGTGTAATAGACCAGATCCAGAATTACCGGCCGGTCTTTGTGAAAGAAGCTTTCGAGCGGAACCTGATAGCCGGTCTCGTCGGTGAATTGCAGTTTCAAATCCACGGCTCGGCCGAGATGCTCATCGACTCCGACGCCTTCAAGCTGAGGGGGCGTCACGCCGGGCGGAAGCACTCCGACGGACTGGCCGGGCTGCGGGCCGCTAATGCGGTCAAATCCTGCAAAGGCGGTGCTGGTCAGCAGGAGCGCGCCCAGGCAGATCGCGATCGCCGAGGCTTTCGCGCTGACTCGGCTCTCCGAACCGCGACTGTAAACCAGCGGCAAAGCCACCGCTCCTTTACAGTCGCGGCTCAGAAAATCGAGGTCGTGGATTGCGGGATGGTGCAGGGTTTTCATTGTTGGTTCGGCGTGGGGAGCGGCGCCGGACTCTTCTCGTCCGCATCGCTCTTGGGTAAAGTGGGTTTCGCCGGATAGAAGGTTTTGCCTTCGGCCGCCTCTTTTAAAAACAGCTCACGGGCCCGATCGAGCGGGATACGCACCTGCCCTTTGCTCTTGTCCTCATACCCGTAATGGGTAAGAGCCCAAGAGTCGCGGTTGCGCAGATCCTGAAGCTCCTGGCTGGGAGGTTCCAGCACCTTTTGATACACAGCGTCATTCCAGATTTTTTCGAAGTACTGCTGCAAGGCGATAATCACCACCACCAGGATAATGACGCTTCCGATGGTAAACGCCCAGATCTTGGGAGTTTGCGGTTCGCTGTAATCGAAGCCCTCGCTAGCCTCGTGGTGCGTGCGGATGCCGTGCTCGTGGATATCGTCGAGGCGCTCAATTGCTTCGCGTTTCGTTTCGCTCATACTTGCCTCACGCGTTCTCGAATTGCAGACTCTGCTCAAAGCGCAGGTCGCCTACAGGCACCATTTTGTGACGCCGGAAACGGTTCCAGAACTGGAGACCGCAAATACTGACCGTGGCCCCAAGTGTCGCGAAATCCAGCCAATGCACTTGCGGACCGTTGGGGAAATGCATCGGCATCGCGACCCAGTAAAGATCCAGATACTCCATCAAAATGCTCCAGCAAGCCACCATCCCGATGATCGTCAGATTGCGCTTGGCGCCGCGGCAGAGCAGTACGAAGAAGGGAATGAAAAAGCGCACGAACGGCAGCGCCAGGCTCCAGTACAGCCAAGTGCCCACAGAGCGATTGCGATAGAAAATGGTCTCTTCCGGAAGATTGGCGTACCAGATCAGCAGGTACTGCGAAAATCCGATGTAGGTGTAAAACGCGGTCAGAGCGAAGAGCCACTTGCCCAGATCGTGGTAATGCTCGACGTTAATGGAATTGGTCAGGATTCCCGCGCGGCGGAAGCCGAGGCACACCAGCGTCACGATGCTCATGAACGCGAGCGCGCCGCCGGCCAGATAATACAGTCCGAAGATGGTGGAATACCAGGTGGGCTGGATCGACATCATCCAGTCATAGGCAGCCAGAGTGCCTACCAGGATCGCCAGGAAAAGCCCGGGAGCGCTCCAGCGGGCGATGATCTTCATCTGCCGCGCGGAACGCTGCGTGTCCTGCTTGGTGCTTTGATAATAGATCGCGAAGATCCAGATGGACCACAGCAGGAAGTACACGTAGGTCCGCATTACGAAGAAGTTTTCGTTGAGGAACCCGGATTTCTTAGTCAAGGCGACGCTGGCCTGAACGATGTCAGGGTGCGTCCAGGGATAGATGTATTTCAGGCCGAAGATCAGCGGCAGAAACAGAATGCCGCCTACCGGAAGCGTCACCATGATGTTTTCCATGATCCGGCGGACGGTCACGCTGGCGGCCGATCCGGACAGGTACATCGCCATGACGAAGAAAAACGATCCCAGCCCGATGGCGCAGGTGAATGCGAAGGCGATCACATAGGACTGAAAGAAGCGTTCCGGATTCTGGATATAACCGGCGATACAGGCCGCTACCGAAATCAGCGCGGCGAAAAATAGCGCATTGCGGCCGGTGGACCAGCGGCTGGTCTCCAGTTGGTAATTGTCGGTCGCGCGAAGGGATTGGCTCATGGGGTCTCTTTATTTCAATGCCGCCAGTTGATCGGCGGGGACATCCGCAACGGTCGAGTGCGCGGCGCGCTGCAGCACGCGCAGGTAGGCGATAATGGCCCAGCGGTCCGCGGTAACAACCTGATATTTGTACGGAGGCATCGTCCGCCGTCCGTTGCTGATCACGGTGAAGATATCTCCGTCAGCCAGGGCGACGATCCGGTCATCGAGAAGATTCGCCGGCTGCCATTGAGGTGCGTGGGCCGGCACGATGCCGTGTCCCGACGCAGTCTGGTCGTGGCACGGAGAACAATAGGTATTGAAGCGCATCTGGCCTTGGTGCAGCAACGCCTCCGTTACCGGCACGGGATTCTTGCCCACATACATGGGCCCTTCCATGCCCGTGTTGTACGCGGTCTCATCCATAACGTAGCCTTGCGCGACGGTGTCTTCGGGTGGCGTGCGGGTGTTGCGTCCGTCCGCGAACAATCCGGTTTCGCCTTCGGTGCGGAATTTCGCCTGGCGCTTCATGTCCCACCAGATCATGACGGGCGGATCGCGCTGGATACTGGAACAGGCGGAGAGAACGGCGATCGACAGTAACAGCAGCGCCGTCGCAAATGTTTTCCGGGGCGTCATCCGATCACCACCTCCACCTCTTGCGCGCCGACGCTGCGAAGGTGATCCGAGGCTTTGCGCGGCTCAAACATGGGATCGTCAGCTTCGATCACCAGCAGAAAACGGTCGTCGGTGGCGCGATGCGCATTGCGGTAATTCATGGAAGGATGATAGAGACGCGGCAGGCCGTTGATAATCCACATTCCGAAAAAGGTCGACAGGGCCGTGAACGCGACGGTTAATTCAAAATCCACCGGAATCGAGAACGAAAAGTCGAACAAAGGCTTGCCGCCAATCACGAGCGGATAGGGGCTGAGACCGAAGGGGAGCAATGCCTGAATAAACTGGAGCCCGCCCGTGTACCATTGCAAAAACAGAGCCGTGGATAAGCCGGTTATCGAGAAACAGATCACGATCCAGCCCAAGTACGAACGCGGGATTCCAATCGCATCGTCGATGCCGTGCACAGGAAACGGCGTCATGGCGTCGAGCTTCGAATAGCCCATCTCATGAATCTTGCGTCCGGCTTTGACCAGCTCTTCCGGCGTCTCAAAGGCGCCCATCGCCGCGTAGACTTTGTCCTCGCCGATTCCCAGCTTGTCTTTAATTTGTTCGATGTCCATCTGGCGGGGCATGCTAGTGGACCTCCTCTGTTGCGGTCTCCGGCGCAAAAGAGTGCCGTTCCACCGCCGCCACGCCCTTGACTTCCGAGATGGCGATCATCGGCAGGAAGCGGGCAAATAAAAGGAAGAGCGTGAAGAACAATCCGAAGGTGCCCAGGAACGTGCACATGTCCACCCAGGTGGGATGAAAGTAACCCCAGGAGCTGGGCAGATAGTCGCGCGTCAGACTGGTGGCGATAATCACGAAACGCTCAAACCACATACCGATGTTGGTGGTGATGCTGATGATGAACATCACCCACAGATTCGTGCGCAGCTTCTTGAACCAATACAGCTGCGGGATAAATACATTGCAGGAATACATGGACCACGCGGCCCACCAGTAAGGACCGAAGGCGCGGTTCCAGAAGGTGAACTTTTCGTAGATGCTGCCGCTGTACCAGGCGATAAAGAACTCGCAGGCGTAAGCGTAGCCCACGATCGAGCCCGTCACCAGGATGATCTTGTTCATGTTCTCCAGGTGCTTGATGGTGATCAGATTCTGGAGATTCAAGAGCCATCGCGCGATCAGCAGCAGCGTCATCACGCAGGCGAAGCCCGAAAAGATGGCGCCGGCGACGAAGTAGGGCGGGAAAATCGTGGTGTGCCAGCCCGGAATGACCGACGTTGCGAAGTCGAAGCTAACAACTGAGTGGACCGAGAGCACCAGCGGCGTCGAAACGCCGGCCAGGATCAGGTACGCGGCTTCATAATGTCGCCAGTGCCGGGCCGAACCGCGCCAGCCTAAGCTCAGCGCTCCGAAAACCCACTGGCGGACTTTGGTGACGGCGCGATCGCGCAAGGTGGCGACGTCGGGGACGAGGCCGGTGAACCAGAACAGGATCGACACCATCAGGTAGGTGTTGACAGCGAACACGTCCCAGATCAGTGGACTGCGGAAGTTCTGCCAGATATTGAGATCGGTGTTGGGCACCGGAAAGAGCCAGTAGGCTCGCCAGGGACGGCCGGTGTGAAACAAGGGGAAAATCGCCGCGCACATAACGGCAAACAGCGTCATGGCTTCGGCAGAGCGGTTAATCGACGTGCGCCACTTCTGCCGGAACAGGAACAGAATCGCCGAGATCAGGGTGCCGGCGTGGCCGATACCGATCCAGAAGACGAAGTTGGTGATGTCCCAGGCCCAGCCGATAGGCCGGTTATTGCCCCACACGCCGATGCCGGTGAGCGCCAGGTAAGCCAGCATGCACAACAGCAGAACCATGATCGAGCTGGTGATGCCCAGCGCGATCCAGTACTTCATCGGCGTTTCAAAAGTATCGGCTTCGACGATGGAGCTAATCTGATCAGTGATGTCGTGATAGCCCGTCTTGCCCTGCACCAGCGGCGGGTTTGTCTCGAGTAAGGCTGGATCTTGCCGCACTGCTAGGCTCATGCTTCCAACTCCGGATTGGGATTGCGCAACCTGGCCAGATACGTCGTGCGCGGCCGGATGTCCAGTTCCGCGAGCATGGCGTAGTTACGCTCCTGCTTCTTCAATTTCGCCACCTTCGATTCAGGGTCATTGATATTTCCGAACACGATCGCGTCGGCCGGGCAGGTCTGCTGGCACGCGGTCTTGATCTCGCCGTCCTTGATGGGACGGCGGCCTTCCACCTTGGCCTGGATCTTGGTTTCCTGAATTCTCTGGACGCAGTAGGTGCACTTTTCCATGACACCGCGCATGCGCACGGTAACGTCCGGATTGTGCACCATGCTGTGAATCTCCGGATCGTTCTTATGGAAGTTCAGGAAGTTGAAATGCCGCACCTTGAAGGGACAGTTGTTGGCGCAATACCGGGTGCCGACGCAGCGGTTGTACACCATGTCGTTGAGGCCTTCGGGACTATGCGTGGTCGCGGCGACGGGGCAGACGTTTTCGCACGGAGCGTTTTCGCACTGCATGCACGGCAGAGGCTGCTCTACCGCACGCGGCTCGTCTTCCGAGCCGACATAATAACGATCCATGCGGATCCAGTGCATCTCTCGGCCGCGGATCACCTGATCTTTGCCGACGACAGGGGTGTTGTTTTCAGCCTGGCAAGCAACCACACAGGCGTTGCAGCCGGTGCAGGCTCCCAGATCGATGGCCATGCCCCACTGATTGCCTTCCGCGTAACTGATCTCGGGATAGACGGAATGGAGCTTCGGAACTTCCGACATCTCCTCGATGACTTTGGGGTTGCTCTTGTAGTCGGAGACGTTGACTTCGCGATACAGCGGACGTTCGTTGAGGTGCTCGGCCAAGCCGCGCTCCTGCGTCGTCGCGTGGACGAATCTCTCGCCGGTCGGGGTGACTTCGACGCCCGATGCGTACCACATAGCGTCGGTGGTTCGAAGCGGGCCGGCATCGAAGCCGACGTCTTTACCAACGCGGCCGCAATGGGTACGGCCGTAGCCGAGCGCAATGGTGATGCAGTCATCGGCGTGGCCGGGCTGAATCAGCACAGCGGCTTGAATCTTGGCGCCGCCGCGAGAAATCGTGATCATCTGGCCGTCGCCGGCCTTAATTTTCGCGGCGGTGGCTCCGCTGACCAGCGCGGCGTTGCCCCACACGAGCTTGGTCATCGGGTCGGGACATTCCTGCATCCAGCCGTTGTTGGCGAAACGGCCGTCCCACACTTGCGAGCTGGGGACGAAGGCGATTTCGATTCCACCGCCACTTTGATTAACCACCGGTTTCGGCTCGGCGGCAACCGCGGCGGCGATTTTCTTGGCGTCGGCAGTGAGCTTCAAGCCTTCGACCGGCTTCGAATCGGCAACGATGCCGTCATTCAAAGATTTCTGCCACTGTTGCTGGTGGGAAGTGCCGGATTTCTCGCCTGGGCCAGCCCAGGTCGCCAGCCAGTAATTCTTGACGATGTCGTGGGCCTTGACGTCCTTCGATCCCGAAATCAGCGCGACGATTTCGGAAGCGGTTCGGCCTCCAAAAATCGGCTCGATCATGGGCTGCTGGATGGAGGCGATGCCTCCGGAGACTGCGTCGCCCCAGCTTTCGAGATAATGAGCTTCGGGCAGATGCCACTTGGACATCGCTGCGGTTTCGTTGGGATCGTAACCCAGATGAATCGAGGTCGCGACCTTGGCGAGATTTGTTCCGAACTGCGTATCGGCGGGCGCTGTGTAGACGGGATTTCCGCCCAGCATTACCAAGGTAGAAACCTGGCCCGAGGACATTTCGCCGGACAAAGCTTTCAGAGCTTCGGGGCCGCTTTCAACACGATCCTCTTCCGCGGCTTTGACGATCTCGATGGTGTTCCCTAGAGAACCCAGCGTCTCATTCATCAGCAGCGCCAGAGCATGAACGATCGGAGGCTGGCGCGGACTAGTGATTACCAGGGCGTCTTTGCCGGCGGCTTTCAAATCCTTGACCGCAGAGGCGAGGAACTTGGCTCGGCGATCCGAGCCGTTGTTGAGTACGTTCATGCCAGGAATGGAGCCGAGAGCAACGGCCAGATCGATGGCGAACTGCTTGACTTCCGAACCGCGCATGCGGATGCGATGGTCGGCATTGGCGCCGGTCATTGAGAACTGGCTCTCAACGGCGTACAGCCGATTGATATTGTCCAGATCCTCTTCGCTCGCGATGTGACGGCGCGAGGAAAATTGCTTGGTAGGAAGAGGCGTCTGCCAGTCCAATCCCAGGAAGTCGGAGTCGAGGCCCAGGATGACCTTGGCCTTATCGAAATGCGTCTGCGGCGTTACCGGCTGGCCAAATGCCATCGTCGCGCCTACGCGGCCGGCAGTACGTTGGAAGGATTCGTACTCCACCCACTTGGCTTTGGGGAATTTCTTGAGGGTCGCGGTGCGCAGGGCCATCAACGACGGCGAAACCACCGATTCGCTTAGGAAGCGCAATCCCGATCCATCGCCCAGATTCATCGACTTGGCAAAAGCTTCGAACTTTTCCCAGCTCGAATCAGCGCCGCCCTGAAGAACTTTCCAGGACCGGTCCGGATCGTACAGATTCAGAAGCGACCCCTGCGCCAGTGCGGTGGCCGCTCCCAAACTGTTGGGATGCAGCGGGTTACCTTCGATCTTGGTGGGGCGGCCATCGTACGTCTCAACCACCAGACCGGCAACCTGCCCGGCCAGTGACGTCACCGTCGCGTAATTATATTTTTGACCCGGAACATAATCCACGACCCCTTTGGAGTTGGGGAAAATGTGCTCGACGGGACGGCGGCAGGCAGTCAAACCGGCCAAGCCGAAGGACGCCGCCATCATCTTCAACACGGTGCGGCGCGAATTGCCGTCCATCATCAGTGGAGCTTCTGAGGAAAACTCGCGGCCCACCCATTCGCGGAATTCTGAAGTATTCGCCAAGTGGTCCAGGCTGCGCCAGTACTTGGGACCCGAAGGCACTTTAGGCTTGATCGAAACGAGACTCATCGATGACACCCCGAGCAGTTCACGGGAGGATTGATATGCTTGGCGCGAATAATCTCCTCGCCGATTTCACGAGGATCGCGGTCCGGAACCCAGTCGAGCTTGGTCACCAGTTCCGCCGGGCGCAGGTTGGGCGCGGGGTCGCGGTGACAATCCAGACAAAAGGCCATGTTAAGGGGTTTCTCCTGATGCACTTCGATCTCCTGATCGATGCGCCCGTGGCACGATACGCAGCTCACGCCGGCGCTGAGATGCACCTCATGATTAAAATAGACGTAGTCCGGAAGCCTGTGAATGTGCACCCAAGGAATCGCCTGCCCGTCCGCGAAGCTGTCGCGAACCAGCTCCAGCCGCGGACTGGTGTCCTTGACCTTGGTGTGGCAGTTCATGCAGGTTTGGGTGGACGGGACGGCGGCAAACGCCGCCTTGTACACGGTGGAGTGACAATAGTAGCAGTCCAGGCCCAGTTGCCCGGCGTGGAGCTTGTGGCTGTAGGGAACCGGCTGCACCGGCTGATAGCCGACGTCAATCACGGCCGGGTAGGAGAAATATGCGTAGGCGCCAATCGCCCCCACAGCGCCCAGACCGATCACGGCGCCGGCGACTTTAAGGATGAGATCCGAAGATTTCGGGAAGATGGCTGCCATCTCTATGTATAGTCCTTGGCTTCCGCCCCGCTGTGCGGTCTACTTTTTTGGGGCTGAACGCATTCGAGCAAGATGCTTTGAGGGCTCCTATCGTTTCTATCATAGCCGGACGCATTCCGCAAGTGGAGCAACAATTCTTGCCTCGTAGCAAAAAATATATAGTAGCAAGAACTTTCGGGAACCTCAAGGTCCGCCCGAAGTTGATGGTTCTGCACAACCTGTTCTTCTTAGTGCTGGCGTGCGCCGCTTATTTCACTCTGATTCCGCTCTTCGAAAAACAAGTGACGGTGGCGCACGACCGGGAGGTCCAGATTCTGGAACAGGCTGGGGCCGCGGGAGGCGCGATTAACTCGACTTTACCAGAGGAAACCTATGAACAGGAGCTGCGGCGCGCCAAAGTTACTCTCTTCCTGGTACTGGGGAGTATCTATATTCTGGCGGTGCTATTGCTAGAAGTAGTCATCATGCCGGAGTATGTTTACAGCCCGCTGAGGCGCATGTTGGAGGCCGACGCGGCCACGCAGGCTGGCGACCGGGATCGCGAGATGATTCCGGATAGCGAGATTCTGGACGACGAAATCGGCTACCTAATGCGTTCCCGGAATGAGACGGTGGAATCGTTGCGGAGGCATGAAGACGAGCTGGCTCGGGCGCTGCGGCGGTTGGAGGAGCAGGACCGGCTGGTCAGCCTGGGTCTGCTGTCGGCCAGTGTGGCGCATGAGCTGAATACGCCTCTAGCTGTGCTGGCCGGGTCCATCGAAAAACTGATCGAGACCACGCCGGATCCTCAGACGCTAAATCGCCTGGAGCGGATGCAGCGCGTGACACAGCGGCTGCGGCGCATCAGCGAGAGCCTGGTGGATTTCGCGAGGGTGCGCAAACAGAGCATGGAGGCTCTGGGTCTGCGTGCCTTGATCGAAGAGGCTTGGTCGCTGGTGGCGATCGACGAGAAAGCTTCGGCGGTGGAGTTGGTCAACGAAGTCGGCGCCGAGGAGCAGGTGGTGGGCAACTCCGACCGCCTGGGGCAGGTGTTCGTGAATCTGCTGCGCAACGCCCTGAATGCGGTGGAGGCGGGGCGCGGGAGGATTGTGGTGCGATCGCGTCAGGCGGAGAGGCGAGGCGAAACCGGGATCGTTGTGAGCCTGGAAGATAACGGACCTGGAATTCCCACCGACGTGCTGCCGGAAATTTTCGACGCCTTTGTTACGACCAGATTGGATGCTCGGGGAACCGGGCTCGGTCTGACCGTAGCAGAGGGAATTGTAACGCAGCACGGGGGTTCAATTACGGCGAGCAATCGAGCCGAGGGCGGGGCTTGCCTGGAGGTGTGGCTGCCGGCGGCACGGGCTTAAATCTGTCTTCATCTGCGTTTATCTGTGGCCCATTTATTGTTTCGAGAGGCTTCGAGTCGCGCGCCAACAAAACATTCTTGGCCGCTGATGAACACAGATGAACACGGATATGAATTGCTTACTGAGCGGGTGCTGGGGCTATCTTTGAGGTTTCGAATACCCTCGGCGCAGGATTTCTCGAAAAGGTTTACGAACGGGCTCTCCTGACTGAATTCGGCATTCGTGGGATCCGGCTGTCACTCAAGCCTCTTTTCCTGTGACCTACAAGGGCGGGTGTGTTGGGGAGAATTTTGCCGATTTCCTTATCGAGGACATTCTTGGTGGTGGAGTTGAAATGTGTTGACCGCCTGGCGAACGAGCACACTGCGCAGTGTCTCAATTATCTGCGGGCCTCCGGCTGCCGCCTTTGCCTACAGGTAAATTTCCAAAAGCCTAAGGTGGAGTGGAAGCGCATCATACACGGGTTTCAGGTACTGTGAGACATGGATGTTTTGGCATTGATGGCCACGGCGATCCTGGGGATCGTGGTGCTGGGAACGATCCTGGGAAGCTTTTTTACGGTGAGCACGGCACAGGTTGCCGTGATTACCCGCTTCGGAAAGTTTTTGCGGGTGGCTGAGGCGGGATTGAATTGGAAGCGCCCTTTCGTCGATTCGGTCGCGGCGGTGGTCAGTTTGCGGGTGAATCAGATCACGCTTACGGTCGAGACCAAGACCAGGGACAACGTCTTCGTGACCATTCCGATTTCGGTGCAGAACCGGGTCCGGCCCGAAAAGGTCTATGACGCCTACTACAAACTTGCCGATCCGCAGCCGCAAATCAAATCTTACGTGGAGCAAGTGATTCTGGGGCACGTGCCGGGCATGACCCTGGATGAAGTCTTCGCCAGCCAATCCAGCATTGCGTTGGCAGTCAAGAAAGAGCTGGATACGGACATGACCGGATTCGGATATGAGATCGTCAACGTGCTGGTGACCGATATCGTGCCGGATGAGAAGGTGAAGTCGGCGATGAATGACATCAACGCCGCGCAGCGGGAGCAGGTTGCGGCGACCGCCCGCGGCGAGGCCGAAAAGATCCTGGTGGTGAAGAAGGCCGAGGCGGAAGCGGAGAGCAAAGCGCTGCAAGGCCAGGGCATCGCGAATCAACGAAAAGCGATCATCGAGGGGCTGCAGGTCTCAATCGAGCAGTTCCAAAAAGTGGTGGAAGGCGCGTCCGCGAAGGAAGTTATGCAATTGGTCATGGTGACGCAGTACTTCGACACGCTCAAGGCCATCGGCGAAAGCGACCGCACGAATACGCTGTTTCTAAGCCATTCGCCGGGGGCGGTAAAGGATGTCAGCGATCAGATTTTGGAGTCGATGCTGGGAGCGTCGAAAGCCTCCGCCGGGGCGGCTAAGGCAAGTTCTTGAGGCCGCGCCCGAAAAGGGGGCTTGACAACGTTACGAGGCTCACTAGAATAGAGTGTATTCTAGCTTCGTATGCCGGGCTGTGAACATAAGCGCGCGGAATTCCTGATGCGCCGCGATGGGGTCGATTACGTCCGTTGTCTGGACTGCGATCAGGTCTTCGAGTCCGACGACCTGGAGCAAGTCGCCCCGTACGACGAGGTTGAGGAACAACCGCAACGCAGGAAAGCTTCCTGAACCACGATTTCGCCTTCAGCGCGAAATCGGAACCGCCGCGGGAATCCGCCGCACAACGGAGCCTGCCGCGGCGCGGCTGCCGCAAGGTTCCGGTTGAAGCGCGGGCACGCTCTGGCCTTTTGTGGTTCCTCGCTCCAACCTGCGCCCCCACGTGTGAGCGAACCATGTCTCCATCAGCAGGTTCACCAGCGTGACCACGGGAATCGCGGCGATCAGGGGCGACAAGACCACTGTCCAGGGATGCTCCTTCATCATGGAACATCCGATGTTCGTGACAGCGCGAGTCAGCTTCCAGTAATCCCCGGATTCGCCGCGCACAACTCCCTGACCGCGCTTCAGTCCTTCGAGGAATTCGCGCGCGGTGCGGACGCCTGCAACCTCCGTGTAGGTGCGGCCGAGGCTCTCGATGGTATGCGCGTCGCTGCCGCCAACGACTGCCTTGGCGGCCAGCAGAGCCATCTCTTCGGCATAGCGGTTCGCCGCAGGAAGCATTTGTCCGTTGCGGGTTTCCACAGCGGGGAAGGCTCGGACGAACTCTTCGAAATCGGCGCGCGTCCGGGAGCCGGTGAGGCCGGAAAACGCGTGGTTGACGCTGAACAGCAGCTTCCGCTCCTGGAGGTACGCGAGCAGCGAGGGGAAATCCGCGGCACGGCGCTGCATCTGGATATGGTCGCGCTCCTCGACACCATAGACGCCCATATGCAGATGCGTTCCGCTGGAGGTGCTGCAACTGACTTCCTCGCTCAGAAAGAAATCAGGATGGCGGCGGAGGCGTTCCACCGCGTCGATGGCATCATGATCGGTGACCGTCACTAACTCCATCCCGCGGCGCTTCAGGGTCTCATACACCTCTTCGGGATCGTTATAGCTTTCACGGCAGATACGGTCCAGAACCGGCACAGTGCACATGCCGGAGTGGATGGTGTGGACGTGGAGATCGCACCTCATGACCTCTTATAGCTCGCGAATCGTTACAATCAGGCTGGTAACACAAAAAACAATCGTTACAAAAGATGTTTTTTAGACTAGAGTTGATGCGCGGCCCGGAAGCCCGCGGCGCCATCGCGTCCCAGGTATTTCTCCAGATCCACCGGAGCCAACCCCGCCAGATCCACCACCACCAGACCGTCCACGACGTCTGAGAACGCTCGGTCCACGTTGAACGCCAGCACCGTACCGCCGAGCTGCAAGTACTGCCGGAGCAGAACCGGAACGCCTTTTCCGTCCGCCTCCAGTTCCGCAACCACCTCCGAAAGTTCCTCCAGATTGCGGAGCAGCGGGGCGAGGAGGCTGGCGTCGCACCCGCACAAACGGCCTGCGCGGAACTGCCTGCGTGGCGCGGCCTGACCGGCAAAGTCCCCTTGGCGGGCTTCGAGATACGATACCATGAGCGCTTTCGAAGCCTGGCTGTATTCGCGGCTGATGCTGACCGGACCGAAGAGCACGCGATAACGGGGATGCCTCGCCACCCAACGGCCGATTCCCTTCCATAAGAGCAATAGAGCCTGGTAGCTCTTCTGATGCTCCGGGCGCACGAAGCTGCGGCCGAGCTCGACTGCTGGATTCAGCCGCTCCAGGAGCGCCGGCCGGAAGCGGAACAGAGTACTGGTGTACAAGTCCGACGCCGATTCCACGGTATCAGTGCAGGTCAAGCGGTACGCGCCCGAAACCACTGCGGTCTCGCGATGCGAGACCCATAGATGGAGATAGTGCTTGTCGAAGCGGTCCAGGTCCAGCGATCTTCCGCTTCCCTCCCCGGCTTTACGAAACGCGATCTCGCGCAGGCGGCCGATTTCGCGCAGGGTGTTGGGGATCTCCGCGGCCTTGGCGACGCACACGCGGTACTCGCCGCCTTCAAGCAGAACGTGCTCTGAAGTCAGATTCGCGGCTTCCTCACGCAGAGCCAATGGAGCGACCACACCGGCGATTTTCGCCCAGGGCGGATCGATACGAATCGGGCCGATCTGAAAACGCGCCGGCGGTTCCACGCTAGCCGGGCGCGACTGCACCGGACGGGATTGTGCCAGGCGAGATTGCAATAGATGCGTGCGCTGCTGCAGATAATCCATGGCTTCTCGATCGGTGGCCAGGCGGAACAAGCTCTCCTCCTTCACGGGACCTCCGATGGCCACGCGAATGGTGTGTCCTCTCTTGTTGAGCAGCTCATGCGGCAGCAGCGCCGTCCGCAACCGTGGATGAATCAATCCCGCAAGGTGAAAGGCCGCGCTATTGACGCCGTGAAAGTAGACCGGGACCGCGCGGGCATGCGTAATCCGGATGAGGCGGGCAATGCAATCGTTCCATTGCGGCTCGGCGATTTGCATCTGGGGCAGCTTGAGCGCGGCGACTTCTCCGGCTGGGAACGTCACCAGCAGACCGCCACGCCGCAGCCAATCGATGCTTCGTCTTAGGCCACGCCAGTTGGCTTTCGCGGCGCCGCCGAAGGGATCGACAGGGATCAGGTAATCGTCGGTCCCCGGCACGCTGGCCAGCAGGGAATTCGCGAGAAACTTCACATCCGGGCGCACTTGCGCCAGCAGTGCGCCGAGTGTCATTCCCTCCGCCAGGCCGAAGGGATGATTCGCCACCACCATCACCGGGCCGGATCGTGGAATGCGCGCGATGTCCTCGGGTGAACAGCTCCAGCGCACGTCCAATTCTTTAAGAAACCGCGCGAACACGCCGTTTCCATTCGGGACGGGTTCGGCCGTCTTTGCCCGGGACCATTTTTCAAGGGTCGTGCGCATTGCGTCAGGGGTTGCCATTCCAGTCACCATGGAGTTCCTCTGGCTTCGAGCATACGGGCGGCGGGTTACGAATCCATGCCGGCGGAAACAACGTTCGATAACGAAGATGTTCTGGAGGAACTTGGCCTCCGCATGATCTCCGTGCGATCCTCAGTAGAGATGCCGGATTCGAATTTTTCGCCGCTTCGCATCGTATCGTTGGGCGGCGGCAACGGCCTTTCCGCCCTGCTGAGGGGGCTGAAACGCTATGCCACGCTCGGCCCGGGCGCGGTGGAGATTACCGCGGTGGTGACGGTGACGGATGACGGAGGGAGCTCCGGCCGCCTGCGGCGGGACTTCGATATTCTCCCTCCCGGCGACATTCGCAATTGCATGGTGGCCTTGTCCGAGGATGAAACATTGTTGTCACGCTTGTTTCAATATCGTTTCGCGAGCGGCAACGGACTAAAAGGCCACAGCTTCGGCAACCTGTTCTTGGCCGCCATGAGCCATCTGACTGGGGATTTCGCGCAAGCGGTGAAGCTTTCCTCGGAGGTACTGGCGGTGGCGGGACGAATCTATCCGTCCACGTCCTCCAACGTGGTTTTGGAGGCGACGCTGGCGGACGGACGCGAGGTCGCCGGGGAATCGCTCATCAGCCGCAGCACGGTTCCCATCCGGCGCATCCATCTAAACCCGCGGCGAGTTAAGCCGCTACCCGAAACCCTGGAAGCGATCGCCAAGGCCGACCTGATTACGATGGGTCCAGGCTCTCTGTTCACCAGTGTAATTCCGAATCTTTTGGTAGAAGGCATTCCGCGTGCAATCGCCGCATCGCCGGCGCGCAAGGCGTTCTTCGTGAATCTGATGACCCAGCCGGGCGAGACCACGAATTTCCGCGCGTCCGATCATGCCGTGGCGCTGCTGAAACACTGCGGCCGTCCGCGCGGGCGGATGATCGACGTGTGCGTGGTGAATACGCGGGCGTTTTCGGCTCGCGCGCTGGAGAATTACCGCAAGCACGCCGCGCAGCCCGTGGAAGGGGACATCGAGGAATTGGAACGCATGGGATTTAAAGTGGTGGCGACGGATCTGCTCCGGATGAACAGCCGCGCGACATCTGGAAAGATTCGCCACGATGCCTCCGCTGTGGCGGCGGTGGCGATTGAGCTGGCTCAGCAAGGACGCCGCATGCGGCGGAAACTGGCGTCATGAATACGTCGGTTGCGATTCTGGCGGCGGGGCTCGGGACCCGCATGCGATCCAAGCGCGCTAAGGTGCTGCATCGCGCGGCCGGTTTGGCGCTGGTGGAGCATGTGGTGGGCGCGGCTCGTTCGCTTGCCGAGCCTGATAACACGATCGTGGTGACAGGGCATCAGGCCGCCGATGTCGAGGCTCTGCTTCGGCCGGCGGGCGTGAAATTTGTGAGGCAGGAGCCTCCGCGGGGCACGGGCCATGCGCTGGAGTGCTGCCGGGCGGCGCTGGAAAATGTGCCGGGACTTCTGATGGTGCTCTACGGAGACACGCCACTGCTCTCCGCGATCACGCTGCAGCGTTTGCGGGAGGAGCAGGAGCGCTCTGGAGCTGCGGCGACGCTGATTACCACAACCTTGGACGATCCCTCCGGCTACGGACGTGTCATCGTGGATGCGCTGGGCAACGTCGAAGCCATCGTCGAACAGAAGGACTGCACTGACCAGCAGCGCGCAATCCAGGTCATCAACTCCGGGATTTATTGCTTTCGCGCGGATCTTCTGTGGCGTCATTTGGGCGAGGTCCAACCGAACCCTATCAGCGGCGAATACTATCTCACCGACATGGCGCGGATTCTCAGGGAACACGGGCATGCCGTCCGTGCCATGCATATCGACGATCCCGCCGAGCTTCTAGGGATCAACACGCGCGTCGAACTGGCGGACGCCGACCGCATTCTAAGGGAGCGCAAAACGCGCGAGCTGATGCTATCGGGCGTGACGATCGAGCGCCCTGAGACGGTGTGCATCGATGCGTCTGTGAGCATCGGCACCGATACAGTGATCGAGCCGTTCACGCGATTACTGGGGCGAACCCGCGTCGGCGAGGACTGCCGCATCGGAGCCGGGAGCATCCTCGAAAACAGCGATCTGGCCGACCGCGTTCTCGTCGGGCCCTACACGTTGATTGCGGATTCACGGATCGAGGCCGGTGCGAACATCGGGCCCTTCGCGCGCCTGCGCATGGGCGCACACGCCGAAGCGGACACGCGCATCGGCAACTTCGTGGAACTCAAGAATACCCGGCTGGGCGCGGGCGCCAAGAGCCAGCACCTGGCGTACCTGGGGGATTCGCAGATCGGCGCGGGCTCGAATATTGGCGCGGGGACCATCACCTGCAACTATGACGGCGAAAAGAAACATGCCACCACGATCGGCGAAGGCGTTTTTGTCGGCAGCAACTCGACGTTGGTGGCCCCGGTCGTAATCGGGGCCGATAGTTATCTTGCGGCGGGGAGCGTCATTACGGAGGAGGTTCCCTCCGGTGCGCTCGCGGTGGGGCGTGGGCGGCAGGTGAATAAGCCCGGATGGGTAGCGAAGCGGCGCGGGAAAAAGAGTTGAGCTTTTATTGACTCGCCCCTATTGATTCACGCCGGAGGCGAGGAAGCCTCCATCGACCACGATGCATTGGCCGGTGATGAAACTGGCGGCGTCGGAGGCGAGCAGGATAGCTGCTCCCGTCAGTTCCGAGGTCCGGCCAAAGCGGCGCATGGGCGTGCGCAGCAGCAGTTCCTTGCCGCGCTCCGTGCCGTCGAGCAGGGCGGCGTTGATGTCCGTCTTGAAAACGCCGGGTGCGATCGCGTTGACGCAGATTCCGCGCGGAGCCCACTCGACTGCAAGGCTGCGGGTGAGCGAGAGCACCGCGCCTTTCGAGGCGGCGTAGGCGGCGACTTCCACCAGCGCCACGAACGAGTTGAGAGAGGCGATGTTGATGATGCGGCCGCGGCCGCTGGCCGCCAGAGGCTCACAGAAGCTCTGGCAGGCGCGCAGCATGCCTGTAACGTTGACGTCCATGAGCGCGTTCCACTCGGCTTCGCCGATCTGCTGCGTCGGCTTGCGGAAGATCCGGCCGGCGGCGTTGAGCAGAATATCGACTTGCCCGAATTTGTCGAGCACAGCGTGGCGCAGGCTGTCGATGGACTCGCGGCTGCCCGCGTCGCAGGGATGGGCAAGCGTGCGACGTCCGAGCTGCTCGATCTCATGAGCCGCTTCGTCGACAAGAGCGGCTCGGCGGCCCGTAGGAACAACGTCGGCTCCGGCGGCGGCGAGGCCTGCCGCCAGCACTCGGCCAATTCCGGAGGTCGCGCCTAAAACTACGGCGACGCGGCCGGAAAGATCGAAGAGCGGCATGCCCTTATGTTAAAAGAGTCGGCGCCGCTCCGTCGCGGCTATCTGCCTACGACGAGGATCTGGAAGCTATCCGGCAGGATCGGGGCGCGCCCGGCTTTCTTGCCGTCCTTGGCGGGAGGAACGGGGCCGTACTCAGCCGCTGGCAGGTACAGTTTGTGGGCCTTCTGATCGGAACCGATGGTGCGAGCCCCAGCGGTGGTCATGATGGTTGCCACTGTCTCGTATTTCCCAGGCGAGGTTTCGCCGATCATGGAAATGTTGCCGTCGCCGCCGTTGGCGCTGAAGAAATAACCGTCATCAAAGGCGACTCCGTCCGGACGGTTCCCGATCACCGGCTGGGACAGAACTTTACCCGCGGCCGGATCGCTGACGATAGCCATTTTGTTTCCGCAAACCGAAGTCAGGATGCCCTTCGAGCTGATCGCGAGGCCGCTTGGGCCGTCGCAGGGGGCGATGGAGTAGCGTTTGGAAACGAGTCCGTTCTTGGCGTCGATCTCGACGATCTCATTCTTATCCTCGATATTCACATAAAGGTGACCCTTGCCGTCCGCTTGCACAAATTCGGGTTTACCGCCGAGGGGAATCGAAGCCGTAATGACATCGCCGGTTTTAGCGTCAATCGCAGTTGAATCGCCGCTGCGTCCGTTGAAAGTGAAAACTCGATGGGTTACGGGCTCATAAATGATCGAATCGGGACCCGTGCCAGTCTTGATCTTGCTGCCAAGAACCTTGTCGGTCTTGATGTCGAAGACAGTCACGGCGTTGTCATTGCCGTCAGATGTGAATCCCTTGCCGAGGTCAGCGGCGATGGCGATGCCGTGGACTCCGTTCGTGCCTGGGATGGTGGCGATGAGCTTGTCAGTGCTGGTATCGATCACCTCGGTCTGGGTTTGGTGGGAGACGTACAGGCGATGATTGGCGCTGTCTACATAGACGTAGTCCCAGCCCCCGGCTCCGCCGATTTTAATCTTGCTGACAACTTTGTAGGTGGGTGGCGCGGCCGTCAAGGTGAGAGCCGTCGCGAAGACCAGGAGGCAAGTCGATTTCATTTTACGAGGGGTCCTTTCAAATGGGCATGCCGGCCTCATTGATCAACTACGATATCGCGGCAGGCTGAAGATTGGCTGAGGCAGGCGCGGCGAAGGATACTCGAAATTCGCTGGATGCGCCTTCCGTGCTGCGCACTTCGATGGTGGCGCCATGGGCTCGCGCAATGTGGTCGGCGAGGGCCAAACCCAAGCCGTGGCCTTCCCCGCTGCCCTCGCTGGCGCGATAGAAGCGTTCAAAGATGTGGGGCAGGTCGGTGGCGCTGATGCCTGCGCCGGAATCCTGGATGCTTACCGAGACGCGGCCGTCCTCGTGACTCAGACTCAGCCGCACTTCCGCGCCCGCGGGTGAATACTTCAGGGCGTTATCGAGCAAGATCACAAACAACCGCCTCAGGGCCGGGCGGTTTCCAGCTACGACAGCGACGCCACGGCCTAGCTCGGAGTGGATCCGAACCTGGCGGGATTCGGCAAGATTATGAAGCTCGGCGCAAACGTCTTCGAGGAGGCCGCGCAAATCGAGGGGCGTGCGCGGCATTTGCACGGCGTCGGTGCCACTGCGCGCCAGCGTCAGCAGATCCTCGATGAGCTGGGTCATGCGCTCGGTTTCGACAGCGATCTCCGATAGCGACTGACGATACGATTCGGGGGTCCGGGAGCGGCGTAGCGCTAGCTCCGCGGTGGTTCGAATCACCGCCAGAGGCGTGCGCAGCTCGTGCGAGGCGTCGGCGGCAAATTGCGAGAGCCGCTTCACGGCGCCCTCCAGCCTGGCCAGCATGCTGTTCAGAACATCGGTGAGGCGGGCTAACTCGTCGCCAGTGGCGGGCGAGGGCAAACGCTCAGAGAGGTTATCGATGCCGATGGCGGAGGCGGCGACGGCGAGATCCTGAATCGGCTTCAAAGCACGACCGCTCAGCCACGCCCCGCCGGCGCAGGCGAGGACAATCACAACCGGAAGCAGGCTCAACAACAGGAGCCGCAGAAGCTGGAGGGTGTGCACGACGTTATCCATGGGAGCGCCCACTACCAGATCGAATTCGTGCCCACCCTGGGCGAAGCGCCGCCTCAGCATGCGAAGGTCGCCTCCGGCGGGTGCCGCGGACGCTGGGTAATGGAACTGAAATGTGTCGGACCCCCGCAGGTCGACGTAGCTGGCAGGCGGCAGGGCCTGGCAGAACTCGTCGAGCTCGTCGTGAAGCTGGTCGCCCTGAACTTCGATAGATTCGGTGCGGAAATATCGCTCGAGCCGCGAGGACCGGCCAGCGAGATCGTGATCGAGTTCGGAGACCAGTCGCTGCCGCAGCGAGAGCCATACCAAAGCGCTGAACAAGCCCAGGCCTAAAGTGAGGGCCGCCGCGTACCACAGGGTGAGCCGGAAGCGGACCGAGCGGGAGCGGGTCATACGCTCTCTCGCCACAACGAAGCCTGTCGCGGACGGACGGTTGAGGTACTCTGATCGGAGCCGCGGCCGCGGCGGCCCTGTGCCGCGGGCATTACTTCGGCTCCTCCATTCTGTAGCCGTAGCCACGCACAGTATGGATCAGCTTCGGCTCCAAAGTATCGACTTTGAGGCGAAGCTGGCGCATGAATACTTCCACCGTGTTCTCGGTGACCTCGGTATCGAATCCCCACACAGATTCAAGAATGGTCTCGCGGCTGACAGCGCGGCCGGCGTTGCGCATCAGCAGTTCCAGGAGCTGGTATTCGCGCGGGGTCAAACTTAGAAGCTCACCCGAGCGGCTCACGCGGCGGCTGGCAGGGTCGAGGCGCACTCCGCCGATTTCCAGATACACCGTCCGCGGAATCGCGCCGCGGCGGCTGACGGCTCGCAAGCGGGCCAGCAGCACCCCGATGGAAAACGGCTTGGTGAGATAATCGTCGGCGCCGGAATCGAGTCCCGATACGACGTCAGCGGGAGTGTCGCGAGCCGTCAGCATCAGCACCGGCGTCTGATTGCGGCATTCCCGCAGACGGCGGGCCACGGAGATTCCGTCCATACCCGGCAGCATCACGTCCAGCACGATCACGTCGAAAGCGGAGTTGCGGGCGATTTCGAAACCCTCACGCCCATCCCCGGCGAGGACCACCTGGTGGCCCTCCTCCTGGAGCGCCCGCTTAAGCAGTTCGGCCATGGCGCGTTCGTCTTCGACGACCAGAATCTGCATGCCCCGATCGTATCATTGCCAGGTTGGAGCCATGCCGGGCTAGAATTGACTGTTCAGCGATTCTTCAGGAAGGGATGGTCCACTGATAAAGGTGAACGCACACATGTTCGGGCGGCTGTGCGCCCTGCTTGCGCCCGTAGGCTTGGCATTGGCGCAAACGCCCGCGCCTACAATCACACTTCCCGACGCTTTACAACGCGCGCGGCAATATGGCGGCCAAGTCCAGAGCGCGAATCTGGGGGTACTGCAAGCGGCCGAAGATCGTTTTCAGGCGCAAAAGGCCAACCGGCCCACAGTCAGCGCCTTCAATCAGTTCATTTACACGCAGGCCAATGGGACGCCCTCCGGAGTTTTCGTGGCGAACGACGGCGTGCACGTCTACAACGAGCAGGCGGTGATTCACGAAGAGGCGCTGATGCTGGTGCGGCACGGCGAGTTGAATCGCGCCATGGCCGCGGAAGCCGTGGCTCGCGCGAAGGTGGATGTCGCCGCGCGGGGGCTGAATGCGACCGTGATTCAGAACTACTACGCGATTCTGAGCGCACAGCGCAAGGCCGTCAACACGCAGACTTCCGTCACGGAGGCGGAGCGTTTTGTAGACATCACCCAGAAGCAGGAAAAGGCCGGCGAGGCCGCGCATGCCGACGTAATCAAGGCTCAGTTGTTGCTGCCGCAGCTCCATCGCGATTTGCAGGACGCGCAGGTTGCGGTTGAGAAGGCCAAGATCGCGCTGGGGGTTCTGATCTTTCCCGATTTCAGCGCGGAATTCTCGGTGACGGATGATCTGGATCAACCCCTCATGCTGCCTCCCATTGCCGAAGTGCAGGCGCAGGCCACGGCCAGCAGCCCCGATCTCCGGGTGGCGAGCGCGAGCATCACGGAAGCCGGGTTTGACACGCAGGTGGCGCGCTATGGCTATCTGCCCTCATTAGGAATCGACCTTTATTACGGCATCGACGCGAACCAGTTCGCCGTCAAAACCACGCAGCCGACGCAAGCCACCGGCCGCAGCACTCTGCCAAACTATGAGGTGAGTTCACGCCAGAACCTGGGTTACGTGGCACAGGCGACGCTGAATATTCCAGTGTGGAACTGGGGCGCGACGCGCAGCAAGATCAAGCAGGCGGAGCAGAGACAGACCCAAGCGCAACTCGACCTCAAGCTGGCGCAGAAGACCCTGCAAGGCAACGTGGCGGCCGCTTACGCGGAGGCGCGGGGCGCGCTGGAGCAAATGGATTCCTTGCGCGACTCCGTCAATCTGGCTACGGAAAGCCTGCGCCTGACCGTCATCCGCTACCAGGCGGGCGAAGCTACGGCCTTTGAAGTGGTAGATTCGCAGAATACTCTGACGCAGGCGCGCAACGGTTTGAACGACGGGCTGGCGCGGTATCGCGCAGCGCTGGCGATGCTGGAAACGCTGACGGGGACGCTATAAAAACATGACTGGAATCGCCCGAATCACTGGCACTTCGCGATGGCAACGCGCCGCGGGCATCGCTTGCCTGCTGGCGTCGGCTGGCTGGATGAGTGGATGCCATAAGGCTGCGGAAAAGGAGGCTGCGGCCAAGGAGCAGCCCGCCGCGGACGAGGCTGAGGCAGCCACTCCCGTTACGGTGGAGACTGCGGCGCGAGGCGCCATCGATCGCATGGTGACCACCGACGCGGTGTTGTATCCCGTTAATCAATCCAACGTGACGTCGAAGATCAACGCTCCGGTCACACGGGTCCTGGTAAACCGCGGCGATCACGTTCGCGCGGGGCAGGTGCTCGCGGTCCTGGAAAGCGCGGACCTGGCCTCCGCCGCGAACGAAAGCCAGCATCAAATCGAGCAGGCTCAGGCCGCTTACGATCTATTGACCGGGGCCACCGTAGTGGAGGATCGCAACAGGGCCGAGGCGGACGTGCAGTCTGCCAAAGAAACGCTGGATGCCGCGAAAAAGGTGTACGACAATCGGGCTGCGGCGCAGAAGGAAGGCGCGCTGGCGCAGAAGACGGTGGATGAAGCCAAGCTGGCGGTGGTGCAAGCCCAGATCCAGTACGACACAGCACAGCGGCATCTGGAGGCGCTGAGCCAAGTGGGCCAGAAGCAATCCATTCGCGGCGCCGAAGCGCAAGTGAACGCGGCCAAGGCGCACTTCGAATCCGCGAAGGTGCAGCTTGCTTACGCGCAGATTACCAGTCCTATCGCGGGTGTGGTTGCCGATCGGGCGGTCTACCCTGGCGAGATGGCGGTGAGCGGCGCTCCCTTGGTTTCGATCGTGGATATTTCGGACATCGTGGCCCGGGCCAACGTTCCCGTGAAAGACGCGGACTACATCAAGGTTGGGCGGCCTGCGCGCATCTCTTTGACAAACGGCGGTCCCGATGGCGATCTTCCCGGCGTTGTGACGGTGGTGAGTCCGTCGGTGGATCCCACCACCACCACGGTTCAGGTCTGGGTGCGGGCCGCAAATCCGGGCGAGAAGCTGAAGCCCGGCGGAACAGTACGCGTGGCCATTATCGCGGAGACCATTCAGAACACTATCGTGGCTCCGGCCGCGGCTCTGCTGAACAGCGACGACGGCGGGCAGAAAGTGATGGTGGTGGACAAGGATTCGATCGCGCATGAGCGCATGGTGTCCGTGGGGGTGCGCCAGGGCGACCGCGTACAGATCCTCAGCGGGCTGCAGGAAGGCGATCAGGTGGTGACCTCCGGCGGCTTAGGGTTGGAGGACAAGAGCAAGGTGGCCGTCCAGCAGCCCAAGGACGAGGATGACGACGACGATGACGACGATCCGGGCAAATAGGTTATGAGCGACCTGGAAACAGTTACTGGCGAGCGCTCCGTCGGCGGAGCGCCTCAGGGTAAAGACGCCGAGCATTGGACCGCCCACTTCTCCAGGCCGATCATCTTTATCATTCTGACGCTGGTGGGCATTGGTATTTACTACGCGTTTACGATTCCCGTTGCCGTGTTCCCGTCGACCGATTTTCCTCGCATCGTGGTCGGCGTGGACAATGGAGTCGCGCCCATCAATCAAATGCAGGTGACGGTGACGCGGCCGATTGAAGAGGCCATGAATAGCGTTCCTGGTCTGGAGCATGTGCGGTCGCTTACCAGCCGCGGCTCGGCGGAGATCAATCTATTTTTCAATTGGAACGTGGACATGGTCCAGACGCTTCAGTACGTGAACGCAGCGCTGGCGCGGGTGCAGCCGTCGCTGCCCGCCACGGCGAAGCTGACGGCCAATCGCAAGACATTCGCCGTGCAGAACCCGATCGTGGCGTATAGTCTCACTTCCGATTCCATGCCGCAGACCGCGCTGTGGGAGATCGCGAATTACACCGTCAAACCGCGTCTAAACCGGGTTCCCGGCGTATCGATGGTGATGTTGCAAGGCGGGCAGGTTCCGGAATTCGAAATCGAGCCGGATCCGGCCAAGCTGGCCGAAGCTCAAGTGACGGTGCCGGGGATTCTGGACGCAGTCGCAAAAAGTAACATGATCGATTCGCCGGGGCTGATCGAAAACAATCATGAGCTTTCGCTGACGCTCGTGAGCGGGCAGGCTCACAATCCGGCGGAGATCGAGAATATCGTGGTGCGAACCACTCCAAACGGAGTTCCCGTGCGCGTGGGCGACGTGGCGTCCGTGCATCCGTCGGTGATGCCGGTTTACACGATCGTGACCGCGAATGGAAAGCCGGCGGTGCTGCTGAACATTTTCCGGCAGCCCGATAGCAACACCGTAGCGGTGGCGGAAGCGGCGAACGCGGATCTGGAACAGATCGAGAAGACGCTGCCTCCGGGCGTCAAAGTTCAGACGTTCTACGATCAATCCGTGCTGGTGCGCGATTCCATCGCCAGCGTGCGCGATGCGATCCTGATCGGCTTGGTTCTGGCTGCGGTGATTCTGGTGCTGTTCCTGCGCGATTGGGGCAGTTCTATCGTTGCGGCCCTGGTGATTCCCGCTACCATTGCGATCACTCTGATCGCACTTCAGGCGATGGGCCAGAGCTTCAACCTGATGACGCTGGGCGGCCTTGCCGCAGCCGTGGGACTGGTGATCGACGACGCCATCGTGGTGGTGGAGAACATCGTGCTGCATCGCGATTCGGGCCAGAGCCGCGCCGAGGCCATTCGCAGCGCTCTGCGCGAGATTCGCATTCCGCTGGTGGGCTCAACCGTCACGCCGATCGTGGTGTTTCTTCCGCTGATGACCATGACCGGCTTCGAGAGCACGTTCTTCCGCGCCCTGGCGGTTACCGTCGGCATGGCGCTGCTGACGTCGCTGGTGCTGGCGCTGACATGGACGCCGACGCTAAGTCATTATTTGCTCCGCCGCCAAGGCAAGACTCATACGGAAGGCGATTCGGAGCACGGGCACGCTGCTTCGGGTTTGATGGGAAAAGTCACCAGGGGATATGGAGCGGCTCTGCGCTTTGTGCTGGTTCATCCGTTCATCCTGTCGGCGGCGTGCGCGGCGCTGATTGTTGGTTCCTTCTTTTGCTATCGCGCGCTGGGCAGGGATCTGCTGCCGGAGATG
This sequence comes from Bryobacteraceae bacterium, assembly GCA_036489835.1. Taxonomy (GTDB): domain Bacteria; phylum Acidobacteriota; class Terriglobia; order Bryobacterales; family Bryobacteraceae; genus Palsa-187. The sequence goes on from DASXEY010000083.1 coordinate 114,143, forward strand.
GACGAGGGCGGGTTCATTCTCGATTATCTGACGCCGGCAGGCTCGTCGCTGGCCGACACGAATGCGGTGCTGTTGGGAGTCGAAAAGATTCTCTCCGAAACACCCGAGGTGGAGGGGACATCACGGCGAACCGGATTGCAACTGGGTTTGGCGGCGGTCACAGAAGCCAACCGGGGCGATTTTTCGGTGAAGTTGAAGCGGCCTCCCGCGCGCAAACGCGGCATCGACGAGATCATCTCCGAGGTGCGCGGCAAGGTCAAGGAGCAATATCCGCAGCTCGATGTCGAGTTCATTCAGGTTCTTCAGGACATGATCGGCGATTTGACCGATTCGCCCGAACCGATGGAGATCAAGTTGTTTTCCCAGGATCCCGATCTTCTGAAACAATGGGCGCCCAAGGTGAGTGACCAAGTCAAAAAGATCAAGGGCGTCGTGGATGTGGAGGACGGCATCGAGAACACCATCAGCGGGTCGGCGATCGTGATGAACGTCGACCCGGTAACCGCTGCTCGCGCGGGATTCACGCCGGAGGAAGTCGAGTTGGACGCAAGCGCGATTCTCCAGGGCGAGCCTGCAACCGCGCCTGTGGTGGTTAACGATCGCGCTTACACCATTCGCGTACGCTTTCCTGAAAACACGCGCGGGAATTTGGACGAAATTCGCAACACCGTGATCACCAGCAGTTCCACCGGCAAGACCGCGACGCTTGGCTCGCTGGCTGCGTTCAAGGATGAAGCTGGGCAAACCGAGGTCATGCGCGAGGATCTGCAGCGGCGGGTCGCGGTGACCGGGCGATTCGAAGGCATGAGCCTGGGCACCGGAATGGCAGCCGTGCAGCAGGCGGTAGCAGAGATGAACCTTCCGCCTTCGATTCGGGTTGTGTATGGCGGCCTATACGCGGAACAACAGAAATCGTTTCAGGATCTGGCGATGGTGCTGATCCTGGCGGTGGCGCTGGTATTTACGGTGCTCCTGATTGAGTTCCGCACATTCTCCGCGCCCACGGCGATTCTGTCTTCGGCGATCCTCTCGACCTCCGGCGTATTCCTGGCGCTGCTGGTGACGGGAACCACTTTCAACATCTCGTCATTCATGGGCCTGATCATGGTCATCGGGATCGTGGCCAAAAACGGAATTCTGCTGCTGGACGCCGACCAGAAATACCGTGAGGAAGGAATTCCGGCGCGCGAAGCCATGATCGAGGCGGGCGAGCGGCGGCTGCGTCCCATCCTGATGACCGCGTTGGCGACTATGGCGGGCATGATTCCCCTGTCGCTGGCGATTGGCGCCGGATCGCAGATGCTTCAGCCTTTGGCCATCGCAGTGATTGGAGGAGTGCTGGCGTCGCTGGTGCTTTCACTGATCGTCACTCCCGCGGTGCACTATTATTTAAGCGGACGCGAGAAAGCAGAAGCGTAGGCGCTCCCTTCATTGAAATGGCGCGCATTCTCATTCGTAACGCGACAGTTGTCACCATGGACGCCCGGCTGGGCACGCTCCCGCTGGGCGATGTTTTGATTGACGGCGATCGCATCGCGGCGATTGAGCCGGCGGGCAGGATCCGGGCGGAGGAGCACGGGGAAGTTGTAGATGGGATCGGGAAGATCGTCATCCCAGGTCTGATCAACGCGCATCTGCATACGTGGCAGACCGCGCTGCGGGGCATCGCGGCGGACTGGTCGCTCCGGGAATACTTACGGAAGATGCACGCGGGCTTGGCCCTGCTGTTCCGGCCTGAGGATCTGCATATCGCGACCCTGATGGGCGCGCTCAACCAATTAAACTGCGGCACAACCACGTTGGTCGATTGGTGCCACAACAATCCCACGCCGGAGCACAATGACGCGGCGATTGACGCTTTGTACGAGTCGGGCATCCGCGCGGCGTTTTTTCATGGATCGCCGAAGCCCGATCCAAAGCCGGGTGCGCCGGGATTCTGGGAGATCCCGCATCCTCGCGCCGAACTGGAGCGGCTGCGAACGCGTCGCGCAGGGGGCTTAGTGAGCATCGGCGCGGCGATTCTCGGCCCGCACTATTCGACCATAGACGTCGCGAGGCATGATTTCCGGATGACGCGTGAGCTGGATGTGATCGCGTCCATGCATCAGGGTGGCGGCGCGGCGCGCGCACCCGATGGCTGGGATTGCCTGGAGCGCGAAGGGCTGCTGGGTCCGTGCGTGAACATCGTACATGGGAATAGTTTGACCGGCGATCAACTGGCTCGATTCTGTTCGCTGGGGATCAGCTTCACGGTGACGCCAGAAGTCGAGATGAGCATGGGCCACGGCTTTCCGATCACAGGGCGGCTGCGCGAGCTGGGACGAGCGCCGTCTCTGGGCGTGGATGTGGAAACGGTAGTGTCGGGTGATACGCTGAGCGTGGCCCGGACGGCGCTGGCGATGCAGCGGTCGCTCGATCATGCAGAGGGTCTCGAACGAATGGTCCCCGTGCAGGAGGCCCTGGCTTGGGCCACCATCGAGGGCGCGCGCATGCTGTGCATGGAAGATCGCATCGGCTCGCTTACGGTAGGCAAGCAGGCTGATCTCGTGGTGATCGCAGCGGATGCACTGAACATGCAGCCGGTGCACGATCCCATAGCCACGGTGGTGATGCACGCAGGCGTCGGGAATATCGACAGCGTGATGGTGGCGGGCGAGTGGAAGAAGCGGGACGCGCGGCTGCTGGCTTCAGATCCCGCGACGAAGCTCGATAAACTCCGAGAGTCGGGCGAACGGATTGTGCGGGAGATCCATCGTTCAGCTTCGATGGCTTGAAACCTTGTGACCGGGATTCTGGCTACCTTGATAGGCAATCGGATCATGAAGGTTTTCGTAGCATTTTTCCTCGCGCCCACTCTGACTCCGGCGGCTGACGAGGCCTCCACGGTGAGCAGGATTTCTGTTTTTGGGAAGCCGCGACAAAGCAGCCCGTAGAGAGTGTGCTGCCGTGCCCGACAGCCAATTCCACCTCAAGACGGGCTCGCTCGGCGACCTCGCGGAACTATATTTAAAGGAAAACAATTAGATAAAGCAGCGTCCGCCTACAAACTGCGCCTGGATACCTTGAGCTCCCGTCAGAACTGAGGGAGCGTTGTGACCGCCGCCTCGCCGATGTTGAAGGCCTGCACGGGAGTGAGTTGTTCCTTCAAAAACCGCTTTGACGAGGCAATTCCGTTCTTGCGGCCCGTTAGCGCCCGAGATGATTCCCGCTCAGATTCTGGTGAGCCTACGGATCAGCGCCGCCTACCCCGCACGGTTTCCACCTCAAGCTTCCCGACCTGTGCAACCAAAACCTCGCCCCTGATGGCCCGGTTACTTCGAAGCCAGGTGTGCGTAGAACCCCAGATCCCCGCCCGTGAGCAGCTTCGTTGCGAAAATGATCTGGAACGTATGTCCGGAGAAATGCTCCACCACGTGGAAGACCGCCTCCAGTTTGGTCACGTGATAGCCTTGGACGGAAATCCTTTCCATAAGCTGATTCCCGGAAAGGCGACGGATCACCTCTTCGGCTTCCTGCACGGTTGCCTTCAACCGCGCCACCAGTTCCGCGGGATCGATGCTGCCGCGCGCCGAGAATTCCTGGTCCCGCTCACGAATATCTTTGGCGCCGCCGACAGCGGAGAGAATCCACTGGCGCACATTGCCGGACAAATGCAGAAGCAGGTTCCCGATGGCGTTCTGATTCTCCCCGCCCCGGCCCCACACCTGATCCGGCGTAAGCTTCCCCACGCAAACCTCGATGCGCCCGCAGAGTTGCTCCAGCGTGGCCACGGCAACTCTCACAAACTCAGATTCGCAAGACAGGCTTTCAAAAGACACATCGCCTACCTTTCTAACGGGAACCCCCACATAGGTGCCCGGCTCCTCAATATCAGCCACCACCACGCCCCCTGCGCCGACGATGACGCCGTCAGCCACGGAAACATTATCGATCACCACTGCGCCTGCGCCAACAAACACACCCTCGCCCAGCCTGCTTCGTCCGGCGACGCTGGAATGAACCGACACATGGCAGCATTCCCCCAGGACGCAATCGTGCTCCACCACCGCAGCCGTGTTGACGATGCAGCCTGCGCCAATGCGAGCCTGAGGACCGATGTGGGCATGATGGCCGACAAAGCAGCCCGGTGAGACCACGGCTCCGTGCCCGATGCTCGCGCGCGGCGAGATTACGCTTGCCAGCGGAAGCCCTGCCTCAGTCAACTGGCGAATCTGCTCCAGGCGACGCTGATTATTTCCCGCGCAGGGCATGTAGACCAAGCCGCTGGTATGCGGCGGCAACCCGCGCTGTACCGGGACCCCTAGAGAAATTTCCCCATCCCGGGCCTGCTCATCCACAAAGCATAGCGGCTCAAACCCCGCGGTCAGAGCCACGTCGGCAACGCTTCGCGCATGGCCCCCGCAGCTCAGCAACACGAGCATGCCTTGGCGTGTGCTCACTTCCAGCCAGCCTCCGCTTGTCCGACCGGAGCGTCCGCGGAAAGCCGGTCCAGAACGGAAACATAGTCGCCCACCACGTCGTGCCAGGTCCTCTGCCCCAGGCGAGCGCAAAATTGGCGCTGCGCATGCAGCAGGGATTCGCGATGTTCCAGCGCCCACTCGATTCGAGCGGCGGCATCCTGCCAGTTGTAGGGGTCGAACAACATCATCGCCTGGAGCGCCGGCTCCTCGACTACTTCCTCCGTCACGGGGATCCGCGCCATGACGGCAGGCGTGTCCACCGAGATCGCCTCGGTTAAAGTGAACGGAAAGCCGCCTTCGCTGAGGCTGGGATTTACGGCCAAGTCAGCCAAGTGGTAAAACGCCGCCAGTTCCGGGGTCGTCAGTCCATGCAGGCAGAGGATGTCTCGTTCGAGATGGTGGTCCTTGATGAAGTCCTCAACGGCAGGCGAGCGCTTCGGATCCCCCGTCAGGATCAGCTTGTGGGGAATGAAACGCTGGCGAACCAGGTATTCGTATGCCCGCAATAAGGTGAGCAGGTTCTTATTGGGGCGAAACTGGCTGGGATAAAACAGAAATTTCAACGCGCCGCCAGGAAGGGCCACGGCAAGGCCCTGGAGATACGGACTCTTGGTGCGCGAAAAAGCGTGTTGCAGTTGACGCTCGCAATACCGCCTGGTGGCCTGTTCCTGGTTAGGAAATCCGCGGATGCTGAGCCACGGACTGAGGTCCCAACTGGCGTGGGGGATTACCGAGACGGCATCGGGGCTCGCGGAATATCTATCCACCAGCGTGTCCCACTTCACGCGCGAGCTGTAGGTCACGAAGTGTTCGCCGCCACGGACGGTGCGCTCCACCGTCTCGAAGTTCTTGAGGAGTTCCGGCTCCAATTGAGCGAACCCCACCGGGAATTCCACCGGCAGCACATCGGGAACACAAAGCAGACGCGGCGCGGCGATGCGGTTGAAGCCGGGCCAGAACGCCGTGGGGCTGTACCAGGCCTTGACGTGCCGAAGGGCATTGATTTTCGGCAGCATTCGCTCAACCTCAGCCTCTTCCATCAGCCGGTAAAGACTGACGTCGAGGCTCTCCCCGCTTTGCAGATTGAACTCCGTGGCGAGCCACTTCCCCACCGCGCCGATCCGTCCGGACTTGAGGAGACGGCGGAACAGATGCGCACCGGCTGCGAGTGCCGCCCAGACTCCCAGAAGGACCCATAGAACGATCGCCACCGGCCCTAGCACTCCACCGAAAATTACGCAGGCTACCGCGATCAGGAGCCAGGGAACAACGCTCCTCGCCGAGACGAGTCTACGGGCGACAGACCGGAGCATCGCGGGAAGCCAGCTCCGGATGCGGGCGCGAAACCGCGCGAATCGAGGCTTCCTGCGCCTTAAACGCCGCAATCGGAGCGCCAGATAGATTCGAAGGAAGAAGGGCACGCCGTCAGTCGTGAGGATTTCAAACGCCTCGGCTGGAATGTCTTGACTCTCAAAGAAAGCCAGGAGACCCTGCTTCGACCATTCGGGGCAGGCAATCACGAATTTCACGTCTTCCATCGCCGCGGCGGCCTTCAGGAACGCGCTCAGAAGCCGCCCCAGCCCCTCTTTTTGAAGATCCACGGTGGGGCCGTACGCCAGGAAGATGCCGAAATGCCTCACAGACATTCGCGTGTCACGCTCCAATATGCGCCGGCCACCCGTTCCACGCAGTGCTCAGCCAGTTCCTCCCGGCGAGGCAGCCGATTTCGAACCTGGCACGCATTCTCCTCCATCCACTTCAGTTGGCGGGCCATGTCGTCCGGATCCTGCGCATTCATCCATGTCAGATGCAGGCCGAAATTTGCGTCCATCTCCTCCATGGCGGGGTATCGGCTTGACAACGAAGGGACGCCCATCTGGGCGGCCTCGACAACAGTGAGGCTTCCATTGTCTATGCGGGCCGGATGCCACAGGAATCGAGCTCCGGAGAGTTGCCGGCGGTATCGCGCATCGGGGACTTCTCCGAGAATCCTAACCCGGCTGCGGAGAGCCTCGCTTTCCGCGGCAAGCTCGGCCAACGACTGGAGGTGCGGGAGATCGCTTTCGAGAAGCGATTCGCTTTGAACACCGCTCACGCGGCATTCGAGGCGGCCATCCATCCGTTCGTAGTACTCTCGCAGAGCCGTGGCCGCGTTGTGGTGGTTCTTGTGGGGGCCAAGGTTCGTGGTCCAAAGAAAATAAGGTTCGCCCAGGACGGCCGACGGGCGTTCTCCAGGTGTGAATTCGGGTATCAGCATCGGGACCCGAAAAACCTTGTCCCGGGCGACGCCAGCGTAGACCAGGGCGTCCTGCTCCGTAAATCGAGTGGTCACCAGAATCCTTTCCGCGTGGCGGGCCGCGGCTAGAAAGGTCTCGTCCTTAACTCGAAGAACATCTTTGACGGGAAGAATATCCGGATTGTAGCGCTGAATGTAATCGTAGACCGCTAAGACATGCGGCCGAATCGGCAGCAAAGGCGCGGTAAGCCGGTCGCTGACCACGATCCAGAGATCGCAATCGTACATCTGCCGAACTCCGTCGTCAGGCGCCAGGTAAATCTTGTGGAAGGGCCGCCAGGTGGAATTCCCAGCGAAACGCATGGCCCTGAGCGCTGCGTCGCGCTCCAATTCCGTCCACTTGAGCAAGCGCCGGGAGATCGCGGGCGGCAGGTCCGAATCCCATTGATCGGGCATTGCGCTCTCGGCCTCGGGGTAACAGAAGACTACTTCCGCATCTTCGCCAGCCTGGCGGCTGCCGGTCCACAGTGCCTGCGCCAACAATTTCGCGCTGCGTAGCGTGCCGCCCCGGTAGGCCAACGGAAGCATCACTGCGATCCGCCGGCGCCGCAAAGGTCCGGGCCGGCGGACCTGCATGGTCTTCAGCTCCGAGAGGACGCGCGGGATCCCTCGCTGCCATGCCGGCTCCAGGACCTCCGGACGCATTTGATCCAACAGACGAACCTGGTTGGTCCGAATCTTGTCAATAAGGCTGCGATCCCCATCGAGAATCCGCCGGATTTTGGCGCGAGCCTCCCGGTAGCTGCGGCAACGCCCAGGCTGGTCGATTCCACCCAGGCGATCGAGCAGGCCGCCGCCCATAAAGACCAGAGGCATTCCCGCCTGAACGCCTTCGAACGGCGTGTAATGAACGTGCGTCGGTTCCGTACTGTGGTAAAACATCACGCGGAACTCGCGCATGTTCTTCTGGTGCTCTTCGCGGGGAACGAACCCGAGTAAATGCGGATCGCTCGATGAGAGCGAGACAGACTGGGCCCCGCCCACCGCATAAGGAAAACCCGCAAACTCATGTTTGAAGTCGCGATAGACGTCCCTGTAATAGGGATTCGACGCCACGTCCGGACATACGAAAAAGATGCTGGAGTTGATTCCAGTCCAATCCTCCCTGATCCGGCAGTCCGCGAGCCCCAGGGGAAGATATAGTTCTCGCCCTTGGAACCACGGGGGCTCGACGGCGCCAAGATTATCGTAGGCGGTTCCGAGCCAGAATCGCCGTCCCAGGCTCTCCAGAGTGCGTCTGCCGCCGGTAACCATATCGACAAGCCCGCCATAGGAATAGCCTTCCGACAAACCGTACGCGCGCAGGATCGCCGCACCTCGGAAGTGCCTAGAAACGCTGCCGAAAATCGTTTCGCCCCAGGCGATGAAAAAGAGCAGATCGAAGTGCCGGTTGGCGATTTCCCAGGTATTGCGATCCGGCCCGCTGTACCAATCCGCGGCGTTCAAAATGGCCAGATCTCCCGCAGGGATGGTGAGTGCGGCGTCTTCAGAATAATCGACGCTGGCGCTGCGAAACGTCACATCCTGAGGGAAGTTCTTGGGCAGGAAAAACTCCGTGAAGCCGAGCTTCTTCAACATCGCCAATTCGAACTTTCGAGCGGTGGGATGATTCAGCAGCCACATCACGCGCGGAAGGGATTCAGCCATTGGCCCGTCCGTTCGAGGTCGATCCGTTTAAGTCCAGGCCATTCATGTCTCGATAAGCCGCGATCGCTTTCGCCACCGGCCCGTCAAAAGCCAACTCGCCGTGATGAAACACCAGACCCCGATCGCAAAGCGACTCGACCGCATTAAGATCGTGGGATGCCAGCACCATGATTTCCGATTGCCGCACCAGTTCGGCAATCCTTGCTCTCGCTCTCACCATGAAGGACGCGTCGCCAGCGCCAATCACCTCGTCCAGAAGCAGGATATCGCCGCCGGCGAAGGTGGAGATCGCGAAGGCAAGCCGCACCTGCATACCTGCCGAGTATGTCGACAGAGGGTAATCGATGAACTCTCCCAAGTCGGCAAAGGCAACAATTTCCGGCTCCCGCTCCCGCACGTACCTCGGATGGAGGCCCATGAGCAGGCAGCGGTAGAGAATATTCGCGCGTCCAGTGGCATCCGGCTCAAAACCCAAGCTGATATCGAACAAGGATCGTACGCTTCCCTCCACGTTCAGACGCCCGCTGGAGATGGGATATAAGCCTGCCACGGTTTTGAGAAAGGTGCTCTTGCCTGCGCCGTTATGTCCCAGAAGCGCCACGCGCTCGCCCGTGCCGATTTCCGCGGTGACGCTCTTCAGCGCATGGATATCCTTCAGCGGCACGGATCGGCCGCCCCTCTTAATCACCTGTCCCAGCATCGTCACTAACGAGGAAGGCGCGTATGCCGTCGACGGGTAGTGCAGGTTGACGCCAGAGAGAGAAATGCGGCTGGCGCTCATAGGTAGAAGATCACTCGCTTCTCCGCTTTTCGCCCCACCAACCAGGCGAAGGCCGTGAAGATCGCCGCCATAGCGGCACAGAAGCCATAATCCTTCCCAGACGGCCACTGACCTTGCAGCAAGGGCGCCCGAACGATCTGAAGCAGATGGAACACCGGATTATCGTCAACCAGGATACCCAAGCCGGCTTGCCGGAACATGCTGGTCTCGAAGTATACCGGAGAGACGAACCAACACGCCTGTAGCACCAGCATCATCACGTTGGGTAAATCCCGAAAACGGCTGCCGAGATAGGAGAGCAGGGTCACAAACGGCCAACCGATCAAGAGAAGAATCGGATAGACCGTAAGCGCAGCCAGCCAGGATGCGCCGATCTTGGACGGCTGCGCGATCGCCGCCCAGATAAACATCGATACGCTGGCCAATGCCAGGACCGTCAGATTGGCAAGCACGGTGCGAAGAGAATAAATGGCCAGAGGATGGCGATAGTGCTTGATATAGGCATCGGCCTGCACGAACGACAGCGAGCCTCCAGTAGAAACCGCCATGATAAAATCCCAGACCAGCATGCCGGAGATGATGTAAGGCGCGTACGACCGGATGTCGGTATGGAACAACCGGCTGAGCACGACGGCCAGCAGCAGAGCGGTCCCCAGCGGCTGAAGAATCGACCACAGAACGCCGAAAAAAGATCTGCGCCAGCGGGAACGCAAGTCCGACAGCGCCAGGTGCATCCAGAAATAGCGCGCGGTCCAGATGCCGGCGAAATATTCACCCATGAATACCGGCCCGGAGAGTCAAGCGGCGCCGGCGGCAGAAATATGAGTGGCCAGAGAAACCTCTTCTTGAGCGGCGTAGAAACTCCGGATGGAAGCGCATACCTGCCCGACCAGTTCCTCGGTCAAAGCCGGATAGCTGGGCAGACTCAGTCCTCTCCGGCTGAGCGATTCCGCAACAGGAAAGGCAAGCGAACTCGGGAACACCGGCATGGTATGGGCCGGGTGAAACAGGGGCCTGGTCTCGATTCCGTCGCGCCGCAGGTGAGCGCGTAAAGCGTCGCGCGTGGGCTCATCCGCAGCCAGCGCGCTAACCAACCAGAAGGAGTGGGTGGTTCCCTTCACTTCCCTGTGCAGTTCGATCGGAAGGCCGCGAAGACCGGCTTGGTACCACTCGGCAACGAAACGCTTGCGTCTGAGAATCTCGTCGGCGATTTCCAGCTGGCCCAGGCCGATGGCGGCGGATACATTGTTCATCCGGAAGTTGAAGGCCAGCTCATCATGCCAGTATTCGCGGGTGGGAGAAACTCCCTGCCCCTTTATATGGATCGCCTTCTGCATCAGGTCGGTATTATTCGACACCACCATTCCACCTTCGCCGGTGGTGATGGTCTTGTTGCCGAAAAAGCTGAACGTCGAGATGTCGCCAAAAGTGCCCACGTACCGGCCGTGATATTTTGAGCCGAAAGCTTCGGCGCAATCCTCGACGAGCCAGAGGCTGCGCTCCTGGCAGATCCGCATCAACTGGTCCATCTCACACGCCTGGCCATATAAGTGGACCGCCATCAACGCCTTGGTGCGGGAAGTGATCTTGCGCCGCGCGTCCTCGGGATCGATCTGCCAGGTGGACGGCAGGGAGTCCACCAACACCGGCGTTGCGCCTGCATGGGCGATCGTGTTGACCGACGCGATGTAAGTGAGAGTAGGGACCAGTACCTCGTCGCCAGGTCCCAGCCCAAGTGCCAGCAAAGCCAGATGCAGCGCCGCCGTTCCATTGCACACAGTGGTGGCTTGGCCGACACCCAGGTATTGCGCGAACTCCTCTTCAAACCGTGAAAGGAAGGGCCCCTTCGCGATCCACTGTCCGTCGAGAGATTCGTCTACGTACTGCTTCTCGCGCCCACGTAAATAAGGCACATAGACGGGAATATCGATCGGGCGTTCTGCCATTGTTCTCCTTGCGCGCTCGCTAGATTCGGTCTCCGGAGGGTGGCTGTGCCTCGCTTCCACGGCCACCTGGAGTTGGGTTCACCGCGGTTGCTCTTCGGCTCGCGCACGCGACTCCGGAGATACGCCTAACGTTTAGTATACAGCCAGTACGCGGGCCAAATTACGGTACCGTTACCGATCCAACCGCCTGCCAGCCCGAGTTCCCGGTGCTATTGTTCCGGGAGGCGAGATAGAACACCTGATTGCCTGCGAAACTGGAGCTGAACGTGATCGCCAGGTTCAAATTCAGCGTATTGCCACTGGCCGACGCCGAACTGCCTGCCGTGTTAATGGAACACTGGCTGTTGGACAGCGTCCCGCCCGACGAGAGCAAAATAGGCGATCCGGCTGCATACCCGCCATCTCCAGCGTTGTCCACTAGATAGAGATAGCCTGTCGAGGCGCTGGTGGGAACATACGCCACGTAGCACGCGCTGATTCCGTCAAGGAAGCTGTTGGTCAGAATATCCAGCACCGCCAAATCCGAGTACCCGAACGAATCTGTAAACGTAAACGTATACGTCTGGCCCATGGTGACGCTTTTCCCTGGAGTTACGCCGCCCACCCCCGGACCCACCACCGCCGGTCCAGGAACATCCCACGTCCCCAGCGCCTGCCAGCCCGAGTTCTGCGTTGCGCTCCGCGCCGCCATGTAAAATATCTTGTTTCCGGCAAAGCCGGCGTTGAAGGTAATGTTCAGGGTCACCGTGAGAGTGTTGCCGCTGCCCGAAAACGAACTCCCGGTTCCGTTAATCGTGCATTGACTGTTTCCGAAGCTGCCGCCCGATGGCAGCAATACCGGCGTCCCGCTGACATAGCCGCCTCCGGCGTCGGCTACCAGGTACAAATATCCTGAACTTGCGCTCACTGGAACCAGCGCGACATAGCAGGCGCCGATCCCATCCAAATAATTGTTGATCAGGATATCCAGCACGGACAGATCCGTATAACCCGCCGGGTCTGAAAACGTGAATGTGAACGTCTGGCTGTAGCCGCTGCCGGAACCCGGAACCACGCTTACAGGCGAGGGTACCGCAGGCGTGCCCGCAATGCCCAACAGGATGCTGACATTGGCGCTGCCGTGGTTGGCGACGGCCAGATCCAAGACTCCATCGCCATTGAAATCCGCCACAGCCATCTTCTCGGGATTAGTCCCCACCGTGTAAACCACTGGCGACTGCAGGCTGCCATCGCCGTTGCCCATCAGGATAAAGACCTGATTCAGATTGTAATTCGATGCCGCGACGTCCAACCTCCCATCCCCGTTGAAATCGCCAACGGTTATCAAGAGAGAGAAATCGACTCCAGCAGGATAGAACAGGGCGGTCTGAAACGTCCCGTCGCCTTTGCCCAGCAGGATGCTGATGTACCCTCCATCGCCCACAGCGATATCCAGCTTGCCGTCGCCGTTGAAATCGCCCGTGGCGACGGAAGCCGCGGTTCCATGGGTTGGATAGAGCGCGGGCGACCCGAAGGTTCCGTTGCCGTTATTCAACAGAACGCTTATGTTGGGACTGGCACTCCCGGGAATAGTGGCTGCGATGTCCGGGAGGCCATCGCCATTGAAATCGCCAACCGTGATGTCGGTGGGGTAGAGTCCCCCCGCGGGGTACAGTACCTCGTTCGCGAGAGTCCCGTCGCCATTTCCAAACAGCACGCCAACGTTGGTGGCGGAGTCGTTGGCCACCGCCACATCCGGGTAGCCGTCGTGATTGAAATCCGCTACCGCGCCGGCGTCCGGCGGCGGAGTATTGATCTGATGGAAAATAGCCTTCCCGAAGGTCCCGCTGCCAGTGCCCAACAAAATACTCACGCCGGAAGGGACCTCGCCGGAGACCGCCAGTAAGTCCAGAATGCCGTCGTGGTTGAAATCACCCACCGCGATCGATCCTGGCTCATACATGCCAACGCCATAGTCCACCGCGGGCGAGAACGTTCCGTTGCCCTTCCCCAGCATGACGTCGATGCTGTTCCCCCCCTCATCGAGGACCGCGAGGTCCACCTTGCCGTCTCCGTTGAAATCCTGGGCGACGACAGCCACCGGGGCATATCCGCAACACGCGAGGTTAATTGCCGGAGCGAACCCCGAGGAAGGCACGGGGGTCACCGTCTGGTGCACCGTATTCGACAGGCTCGATTGCCATACACCCGGGTCGCCATTGTACTGTGCCCGCAAAGTATTCGTGCCGGTGGGCAGCGTTCCGGTGGTGATCTGGGCCTCTCCGGACACCAGCGTCCCGGAGCCGATGCCGATGGCTCCGTTAAAGAACTCGACGGTGCCGGGCGCGCTGGATGGGACCACCGCCGCCGTCAGCGTGACCGCGCTTCCGTACGTCGAGGGATTCGCGGAAGAGATCAGGCTGGTTGAAGTGGTGGGAGCCGCAGCGCCCAGCAGGATGCTCACATTGTTGCTGCCGAGGTTGGCCACCGCCAGGTCCGCAATGCCGTCGCCGTTAAAATCGCCCACCGCAACGCCCTGCGGTGTCGTTCCCGCCGCTTGGTTTACGACCGGCTGAAAAGTCCCGTTGCCGTTGCCGAAGAGCACACTCACATTGCCGCCCTGATCGGCGGTGGCGAGATCCAGCTTGCCGTCCCCGTTGAAATCTCCCACGGCCACGGAGTGAGGATTGGTTCCCACGGTGTAGTTCACAGGAGGATTGAAGCCGCCAGTGCCGCCGCCCAGAAGTACGCTCACATTGGCGCCAGAAAGGTTGGCGACCGCCAGATCCTGGTTGCCGTCGCTATTGAAATCTCCTACGGCTATCGAAATCGGACCTGTCCCCGCCGCGTAGCTTACCGCAGGCTGGAAAGAGCCGCTGCCGATACCGGCCAGCACACTGACGCTATTGGCGCCGCTTCCGAAGTTGGCCGTCACCAGGTCAGGTATGCCGTTGTTATCGAAATCTCCCACCGCCACGAAAGACGGAGCAGTTCCTACGGCGTGGTTCGCCGGCGCCTGGAACGTTCCATCGCCGTTGCCCAGCAGCACACTCACGTTGTTGCTGCTGTCGTTGGCTACCACCAGATCGGCCATTCCATCCTCGTTGATATCCGCCACCGCGACGGAGAGCGGAAGACTGCCGGCCGCGTAGTTCACCGCTGGCTGGAAGGTCCCGTCGCCCTTACCCAATAGAACGCTTACGTTATTTGCGCCGGGGCCGTTGTTGGCCACCGCGAGGTCAAGCTTGCCGTCCGCGTTAAAATCTCCGATCGCCACGGAAGCCGGGAAGGATCCTACTGTGTAGTTCACCGCCGTCTGAAAGGCTCCGTTTCCGTAGCCCAGGAGGATGCTCACATTCGCTCCGCCATTATTAGCCACCGCCAGATCGGCCTTGCCGTCGCCGTTGAAATCTCCCACTGCCACGGACCATGCACTGGAACCAGCCGGAAAGTTCGCTGCAGTCGCGAAACCCGAGCCCTCGGTCGCCGTCACGATGTAGGGCAGCGCGGCGGAATGGCTCGTCAAGTACCCTCCGCTGGTATTGCCTCCGTAGACCGCCACGATCGAATGCGTTCCGGCGGACAGCGCAAGAGTGGTCGCCTGGGCAATTCCGCTGGCGTTCAGCTTTCCGGTTCCAACCAGCACGCCTCCGTCCATGAACGACACCAACCCTGGCGCCGTCGCCGGGGAGACGCTAGCGGTCAGAGTGACTGTTTTTCCGAAGACCGGCGCAGCCGGAGTCACACTGGTGAGCGTCGTGGTGGTGGTAATGGAGGCGCTGAGCAAGGCGCTGAAGACCAGGATGCCCGTTGCAATTGCGGTTAGCCGAATCATGCGTATTCACCCTAGCTTACAGGAGGATCCTAGATTTTAGGGGACGGTCACGCTTCCGGCCGCCTGCCAGCCCGAGTTCCCCATGCTGCTGTTGCGCGACGCCAGATAAAACACCTGATCGCCCGCGAAGCTGGAGCTGAAAGAAATCGGCAGATTCAGATTCAAACTATTGCGGAAGCACCGTCGCCGTGAGCGTGACCGGTTGACCGAATGTGGATGGATTGGCCGATGACAGAAGACTGGTTGTCGTGGGGAGCGGCAGTGCGCCCACGGGCCGAGGATGTTGCTTCGTGACCCCGCAAAGGCCGGTCGCGCCTCTCCATCCGCGAAGTGACAGCTCGGCTCGTGGCTCCGTTTTGCGGGCTGTTAGTTATAAGGCCGCAAGGGGTTTGAACACCCTCAGCACAAGCAAATAACGCTCCCGCCGCGATCCGGTTGCGGCTGCAGCTAACGAAGCCCGACGATTACGGCACGGTCACAGATCCAGCGGCCTGCCAGCCCGAGTCCCCTGTCGAGTTGTTCCGCGAGGCAAGATAAAACACCTGGTTGCCCGCAAAACTAGGACTGAATGCGATCGCCAGATTCAGGTTGAGCGTGTTGCCGCTCGCCGATGCAGAACTGGCTGCAGTGCTGATCGTGCATTGGCTGTTATGCAAGGTCCCCCCCGACGACAGCAAGATTGGTGATCCAGCCGCATAGCCACCGTCCCCGGCGTCATCCACCAGATACAAATATCCTGTCGTGGCGCTGGTCGGGACGTACGCCACATAACACGCGTCGATCGCATCCAGGAAGCTGTTGGTCAAAATATCGACTACGGCCAAGTCTGAATAGCCGTTGGTGTCCGTGAATGTGAACGTGTAGGTCTGACCCATGGAGACGCTTCTCCCTGGAGTCACTCCGCCCACTCCCGGACCAACCATCGGCGATCCCGGAACATTCCAGGTGCTCAGCGCTTCCCACCCCGAGTTTTGCGTAGCGCTTCGCGCCGCCATGTAAACTACCTTATCTCCGGCAAAGCCAGCCGTGAACGTGACATTCAGTGTCAGCGTCAGAGTACTGCCGCTTGCGGAAACCGAACTCCCGGTCCCGTTAATGGTGCACTGGCTGTTCGCTAAGGCGCCACTCGACGGCAACAACATCGGCGTCCCGCTTACATAACCATCGCCGGCATCGTTGACCAGGTAGAGATACCCGGAAGTTGCGCCGGCGGGGACCAATGCCACGTAGCACGCGCCAACTCCGTCGAGATAATTGTTGATCAGAATATCCAGCACCGCCAGGTTTGAGTAGCCCGCAGCGTCTCCGAAACTGAACGTGAACGTCTGTGTGACCCCACTGCCGGCTCCAGGACTCACGCTTACCGGCGAAGGAGCCCCTGGGACAGTTGGTGCCCCGAGCAGCACGCCCACCCCGCCACTCCCTGCCACCGCCAGGTCCGCGACGCCGTCCCCATTGAACTCGCCCACCGCGACCGAAGTGGTCCCGGAGCTGACCGTATTGCTGACGGGTGTCTGAAATGTTCCGTTGCCGTTGCCGAACAGGACTGTCACAGTATTCGCGCCGAGGCCGGCCACCGCCAGATCCAGCTTACCGTCGCCGTTGAAATCCCCCACCGCAATTGAATTCGGGCTGCTGCCCGCCGGATAGTTGACCGGCGTCTGAAAAGTCCCGTCGCCATTGCCCAGCAGCACGCTTACGTTGTTGCCCCCCGCATTCGCTACCGCGAGATCGGCATTGCCGTCCGAATTGAAATCCCCTGTGGCCACGAAAATCGGACTTGTGCCTGCCAGGTGAGTCGCCGGTGTTTGGAAAGTGCCGTTGCCATTGCCCAGCATGACACTCAAGTTATTGCCGGGTTCGTTCGCCGATACCAGATCGGGTTTGCCGTCCCCGTTGAAGTCCCCCACGGTCACGAACACCGGAGACGTCACCACGTCAATGGACAAAGCATAGTTGACAGCCGCCTGAAAAGTTCCATCACCGTTGCCCAGCAGCACGCTCAGGAAATCTTGGCCGCTGTTCGCCACCACCAGATCGGGTGTGCCGTCGCCATTGAAATCGGAGGCCGCCACCGATTCCGGCGAGAGTCCTACCGCATAATTCACCGCAGCCAGGAAGGTTCCGTCGCCTTTACCGAGCAGCACACTGAGGTTGCCGCTGCTCTCGTCAACCACCGCCAGATCGGGATTGCCATCGCCGTTGAAGTCGCCCGCCGCCAGGGACAAGGGGAACGATCCAACGGCGGAGTTCAGCGGCGTCAGGAAGGTGCCGTTTCCGTTGCCCAGCAGGACGCTCACGTTGTTCGATCCGTCATTGGCCACCGCGAGATCGCTTTTGCCATCCCCGTTGAAATCCGCCACCGCCACGTAGACGGGGCCAGTTCCGGTCCCATAGGTCAAAGGAGCGGCGAAGCCCGATGCTGGTTGAGCTTCCACCGTCTGGTTCAAGACGCTCGACTGGCTGGCTTGCCAGAGACCCGGCGCCCCCAGGTAAACCGCACGCAGCGTATTCGCATCGGCAGACAGCAGGCCGGTTACGAACTGGGCCTGTCCCGACACCAGCAACTTGGCGCCGAGCACGGTGGTCCCATCCAGAAACTCCACCTTGCCGATGGCGCTGGATGGAACGACCGTCGCGGTCAGCGTGACCGGCTGGCCGTATGTGGAGGGATTCGCGGAGGAAGTAAGCGTAGTCGTCGTAGGGGGCGTTACGCTGCCCATCAACACGCTGACGCTGCTCGATCCTTCGTTCGCTACCGCCAGATCCTCCACGCCGTCTCCGTTGAAATCCCCGGCCGCCACGGACTGCGGGTTGCTTCCTACGGCGTAGTTCAGCGCGCCCTGGAAGGTTCCATCGCCATTGCCGAGAAGCATAGTGACGTTCTCGCTGGTTTGATCGGCCGCCACCAGATCTGCCTTGCCATCCCCGTTGAAATCTCCAACCTTTACGGAAACCGGGCCGATGCTCAGCGCGTAGTTCATCGCCGTCTGGAACGTGCCGTTCCCATTGCCCAGCAGCACGCTGACGGTGTTGCCAATCTCGTTCGTTACCGCCAGATCCTGGTTGCCATCTCCATTGAAATCTCCGATCGCGGCGGACGACGGATTCGACCCCACTGTGTAATTCAATGGCGACTGAAAAGTCCCGTTCCCGTTGCCCCGCAACACGCTCACGGTACCGTCGTCCATGTTCGTCACCGCCAGGTCCGGGTTGCCGTCGCCATTGAAGTCCCCAACCACTACGGAGGATGGAGCGGCGCCTGCGGCGTAGTTCACCGAGGCCAGAAACGTTCCATCGCCGTTGCCGATGAGGACGCTTACATTGAAACTGTCGGAGCTGCTCATATTGGCAACCACCAAGTCAGCCTTGCCGTCCAGGTTGAAGTCCCCTACGGCGACTGACTTCGGCGCAAATCCAACGGTGTAATCCAGGTGAGTCATGAAAGTGCCGTCTCCATTGCCCAGAAGTACACTCACGACATCGCCGAAAAGATTGGTCACCGCCAGATCGGGCTTGCCGTCCCCGTTAAAATCGCCCACGGCGACGGAATTCGGACCGCTCCCGGTCGCGAACGGCATCGGTGTCTGAAAAGTGCCGTTGCCGTTGCCCAGTAGAATGCTGACGTTATTGCCGGTGGAGTCGGTCACGGCCAGATCCGCCTTGCCGTCCGCATTGAAATCCGCAACCCCAACGGACCATGCCCCGGAGCCTGCCGGGGCGCTTGGGGCGGCCGCAAAACCGTCGCCCGGTACTGCCGACACAACGTAGGGCACGGGCAACGATTGGCTCGGTAGATAGGCGGGGCTGCCCCCGTAAATTGCGACAAGAGAATGCGGTCCGCCGGACAAAGTCAGGGTGGTCGCTTGCGCCACGCCGCTGGCGTTCAACGTTGCCGATCCCACCAGCATGCCTCCGTCCAGGAAGGACACGAAGCCAGAAACCATTGCAGGTGGGACACCGGCGACCACGCTGGCGGTCATAATCACTGTTTTGCCGAATTCGGGCGCTGCGGGCGTTACCGTGAGCGTCGTAGTTGTGAAGGTTGCAGCGCTGAGGAATGCGCTGGAGATCAGGATGCCGCTTGCGATCGCAGTTGGCCGGATCATATTTCGCCCCTTTCCAATTAGGTTACTGAGACGAATCCAGACTACTCCTAAGATGGTACCTGAAAAGGATAGTACCTGAAAACGGAGCCTCAGGGAACAGTCACGCTGCCCACCGCTTGCCAGCCTGAGTTCCCGGTGGTGTTGTTCCTCGATGCAAGATAGAACACCTGATTGCCTGCGAAGCTGGAAGTGAACGTGATCGCCAGATTCAGGTTCAGGGTGTCGCCGCCCGCCGATGCCGAGCTCGCAGCCGTGTTTATGGCGCACTGGCTGTTTTGAAGGGTGCCTCCGGACGCCAGCGAAAGGGGCGATCCCGGAGCATATCCTCCATCTCCAGCATCATCTACCAGATACAGATAGCCCGTCGACGCGCTGGTGGGAACGTAGGCCACGTAGCACGCGCTGATTCCGTCCAGGAAGCTGTTGGTCAATATGTCGACAACGGACAAGTCCGAGTACCCCTTCGTATCGGTGAAGGTGAATGTATAAGTCTGGCCCATGGAGACGCTTCGTCCAGGAGTCACAAAGCCCGCTCCTGGGCCCACAGGCGTGGATCCAGGGACGTTCCACGTCCCAAGAGCCTGCCAGCCCGAATTTTGAGTGCTGCTGCGCGCCGCCGTGTAAAACACTTTGTTTCCGGCAAATGCAGGTGCAAATGTGATGTTCAGCGTTAGCGAAAGCGTGGCACCGCTTCCAGAAACGGAACTGCCGCTCCCATTGACGGTGCACTGGCTGTTGGACAGGCTGCCGCCCGAAGGCAGCAACATCGGCGTGCCACTGACATAACCTCCATCGCCAGCATCGTCAACAAGATACACATAACCGGACGCTGCGCCCGACGGAACCAAGGCCACATAACAGGCGCCGATCCCATCCAGATAACTGCCGATCAGGATATCGACCACCGACAGATCCGCATACCCGGCCGGGTCATTGAAGCTGAATGTGAACGCCTGGGTGAAGCCGCTGCCAGCACCCGGTCCGATGCTTACCGGCGCGGGCGGCGGCAAGGATACCGAGAAGTTCGCAGTCACGGTGACCGGACCCGACATCGTGACGGTTGTGGAAGCGCTGGAGGGGCTGGCGACGGATCCAGACCAGCCGGAGAACCCATAGCCGGCGTTGGCGGTGCCAGTGACCGCCACGACGGTTTCCGAGTCGTAGAAGACTCCGCTCCCAGGGCTCACAGTGCCGCCCGCAGCCGGCGCTGCCGAGATCGTCAATTCAAACTGGGTCTTGAAGTTGGCCGTGAATGTGGGTGATGCCACGCCAACCGCGATAGAATGAGAGGCTGCTCCGCCGTCGCTCCAGCTTGTGAAGACATACTGGATTCCAGCCCCACCTGACTGCGTCGCCGCGACCGCGATGGTGTGTGAGCCCTGCGTCAGGCTGAGGGTCTTGGGGGAAATCTGCGCCGCGCCGCCGTCCACGCTAAACTGCAAACCGTTTGGGCTGGTCTGAATGGTCACCTGGGTTGGTGAAGTATTGACGACAATGTCCGCGCCGTGGCTTAAGGAGCCTGACGCACCCGGTGCCGCGAGGGTCAGGGCCGCGGCCGATCCGCCCGGACCTTTTATGGTTCCGCCGTTGAGTGTCAGCGCTCCGGTCGACGAATAATCGAGCAGGGCGCTGCTTTGCCCAGCCGCCACGATATATGCAAAGACGAGAGCGCTGGTCCCCGATCCCGAGCTGTAGTTGGCTGTCCCGCCCGAGTTTAGCGCCAACTGCGGAACGCCGGTGACCGTGACTGCTTCACTAAAGGTGATCTGAACCGAGATGGAGTCGCCAACCCCATAGGTGCCGTTCGCGGTCGAAGAGGTAACATTTGTGACCATCGCCGAGCCGGATGCGCCAACCAGTGTGTATCCAACTACATCCAGCACCAGGATCTCGGCCGCAGGGGAAATATCCACTCCCGCGGTGCCGGGACAAATCGTCGCATCCTGAACCAGCGGGGCAGCGCAATTCGCCAACCAATCCCCTGCGTCTTCGCCGTTGTCCAGGTTATTGTACTGCTGCAACATGTGCGCGCTATCGAGCGAGAAACAGGCGTTGGTGGCATCGCTGGACGAGCATGGGTCGTTCGAGCCGACGGCGAAACTTCGGCTCCCGTTGCTGTGATACCGGAAAAAGTCAGGTGGAAGGACGATGCCACCGTCCGGGCAGAAGAGACAGGACGCGGTACCCAGGATTTCATCGGTCTCATGTTCGGCAATCGAGAAAAAGTCGTACTGGCTGCCGGAGATTGTGCCGGAGCGGAAATATAAAGGCAGCGTGTTACTAATCGTGATGACTCCGTCATAGCAGCCGGACGTTCCGAGGCTACAGGAGGTAACGCCGTTCGCCTTCACTCCGGATTGGCCGACAATCGAAAAGCCAAGCGCCCGCTGGAGTGCTGTTTGAAGGCCCACCAGGTCGGCCCCAAAAGGGCTCACCGCTGGCAAGCTGTCCGCGACGGCAGTCATGTCGTTCGCGCTGGTTTCGGACGCGACCAAGGCTTTGCGGAAATTGCTGTAAGTCATCTCATCGTATATCCATTGGCTCTCACCGGCATCCGTGTCGCCAAGCGTGATGTAAATACTTGCGTTGGCGTTGGTAAAGGCGCTGTTGTAAAGCGCGGCAATGGTGGTGTTTAGAGTATTGCAGGCGGTCGACGACGCGGTATTGATCGATGGATCGCAGGTATAAACGATGCCGCTGGGGGTAGTGAATGCGCTTGCCGCCGAATCAGTGCCGGAGGGCGGAGCAAGCGGCGTCGCGGAAAAGTGGGGCAGAGTTGCCCGCATGGGCGGCCCGACGGTGACCCGCTCGAGTGAGCTTTTGACATCCGGCTGCGCCTGGATTCCTAAGGCCGCCGCAACAAAACACACGATCAGTTTGCCCATTGATCAAGCCGGGTTGAAACCAGTATAGAGCAGTTGCCAATTACACCCCTGCGGGGCGATGGCCTAAGGCTCTGGAATGGTTATGGTTTCGGACCGCCTGCCAGACGGAGTTCCCGCCATCCAGGACGCGGGCTGCAAGATAAAACACCTGATTGCCCGTAAAGGCCGGACCGAATGTGATCGCCAAATTCAAAGTCAGGGTATTCCCGCTGGCCGACGCCGAACTGCGGGCCGTGTTAAGCGCATACTGGCCGTTTTTCAAGGCGCCGCTGACGACAGCAAAGCTGGAAAAAGTAACAGGCGTTGGTCCCGTCCAGGAGGCTGTTGATCAGGACATCCAACACCGTCTGCCCTGTGCTGGCGGCTTCGTGCCGGACTCACGCCTCCAACATCTGGCCCCACCACCGCCGGTCCGGGAACGTTCCAAAGGCGGGTGCGAAGGTGACCCTCAGCGTCAGGCCGAAGCCGCTGGCTGAGACCGAGCTGCCTCGGTCCATCCTGTGCAGGTCAGCGTCATATCGCCTGTTTGTTCCGCCAGCCCGTCCGCGCGAACTACCGCTGGAACCTCAATGCCAGTGGCGCATTGAAACGAGCCCGCCCTGGCCGAAATCGCCACGCCTGCAAGGAAAAGAAACGCACCAAGACGCCGGCTTAAATTTCGCCTTCCCTGCAGATGAGTGAATCGATCCCTACAACCGGA
The DNA here is from genome assembly GCA_036489835.1 of Bryobacteraceae bacterium. Taxonomy (GTDB): domain Bacteria; phylum Acidobacteriota; class Terriglobia; order Bryobacterales; family Bryobacteraceae; genus Palsa-187. The sequence continues at coordinate 136,781 of DASXEY010000083.1, forward strand.
TTGCTTACGGGACCGTCACCGATCCAACCGCCTGCCAGCCCGAGTTCCCGGTGCTGTTGTTCCGCGACGCAAGATAGAACACCTGGTTGCCCGCGAACGCCGGGGTGAAGGTAATCGGCAGATTCAGAGTCAGCGTGGTTCCGCCTGCCGAAGAAGAGCTTCCCGCCGTGTTAATCGTACATTGGCTGTTGGACAACGAACCGCCCGAGGAGAGCAAGATCGGCGATCCGGCGGCATACGCGCCATCGCCGGCATCGTCGACCAAATATACATAGCCGTTCGAAGCGCTGATGGGAACGTACGCTATATAACAGGCCTTGATCCCATCCAGGAAGCTGTTCGTCAAGATATCCAACACAGACAAATCCGAATAGCCGAGCGTATCGGTGAATGTGAATGTGTAGGTTTCCCCGGTCGAAACACTTCGGCCGGGAGTCACTGTCCCGACTCCAGGACCCGCTGGCGCAGTCCCGGGTATATTCCATGTGCCCAGCGCCTGCCATCCCGAGTTTTCGGTGCTGCTGCGCGCGGCCGTGTAAAATATCTTGTTCCCGGCAAAGCCCGCCGTGAATGTGATGTTCAGCGTCACTGTGAGCGTGTTGCCGCTGCCCAAGACCGAACTGCCGCTGCCGTTAATCGTGCACTGGCTATTTGACAGGCTGCCGGTCGATGGAAGCAACAGTGGCGTTCCACTGACGTAGCCGCCATCTCCCGCATCGTCCACCAGGTACAAATAGCCTGAACTTGCGCCCGCCGGAACCAATGCCACGTAGCATGCGCCGATTCCGTCCAGGTAGTTATTGATCAGGACATCCAGCACCGCCAGGTTCGTATAACCGGCGGGATCCGAAAAACTGAAAGTGAAGCTCTGCGTGAAACCGCTGCCGGCGCCAGGGCCGACGCTCACCGGCTCAGGTACCAAAGTCGAGGCCCCGGTAGCCAGCAGCACGCTCACGTCGCTGTCGGAACTATTGACCACCACCAGATCGGCCGCGCCATCGCCGTTGAACTCGCCCACCGCCACGGAGTCCGGAGCGTTGCCTGTCGCGTAGTTCACCGCTGCCTGAAAGGTCCCATTGCCTACACCCTGGAGGACGCTTACATTCATTGAGGTGTGGTTGGCCACTGCCAGGTCGGCGATGCCGTCCCCGTTAAAATCGCCCAACGCCATGGAGATGGGATTAAGTCCCGTGCCGTAGTTCACGGCTGGCTTGAAGGTTCCGTCGCCGTTACCTATCAGGACGCTGACGTCATTATCGGCATCGTTCGTGACCGCAAGGTCGGCCTTTCCGTCGCCGTTGAAATCGGCCGCCACCACGAAGTCGGCGCCCGTTCCGGTTGCGTAATTTACCGCCGTTTGGAAGGTCCCGTCCCCGTTGCCCAGCAGGATGCTGACGTTGGCGCTGCCAAAGTTGGCAACCGCCAGATCCGCCTTGCCATCGCCATTGAAATCCCCCGCTGTCACGCAACCTGGGGTAATCCCCGCGTTGTAGGGCACGGCTGCCTGAAAAGTCCCGTCGCCATTCCCCAACAGTATGTTCACCGGGCCGCTGCTCGGGCCGGCGGGGCTATCGGCGACCGCTAAATCGGCCCTGCCGTCGCCGTTGAAATCCGCAACCACGAGAGAGGCTGGGTGTACTCCGGCTGCGTAGCTGACTGCCATTTGGAAGGTTCCTCCGGCGTTGCCGATCAACACGCTTACGGTATTGCCCCCATAGTCGGCCACCGCCAGATCCAAGACCCCGTCCCCATTGAAATCCCCCACCGCGACGTAATACGGTTCGATTCCCGCGGGGTAGTTCACCGCCGTCAAGAAGGTGCCGCCCGTGCTGCCCATCAGAACGCTGACATTGCCGCCATAGTTGGCTACGGCCATATCCAAAACACCGTCTCCGTTGAAATCCCCAAGCCCGGCGGAAATCGGGGTGGTCCCGGTAGCGTAGGCCGCTGCCGTCGCGAAGCCGGTGCCCGTGGCCGCTTTAACGACATACGCGGTGGCGCTCGATTGGCTTGCTGAGTAGCCTAAACTGACAGACCCTCCGTAGCGCGCCACGATGGAATGGGCTCCGGCGGGCAAAGTGACGCTGGCCGCCTGCGCGACACCGCTGCTGTTCACCGCTGCCGATCCCACCAGGATCCCTCCGTCCATGATGAACGATACGTAGCCCGGAGCCGTCACCGGGTTTATGTTGGCTGTCATCGTGACCTTCTGGCCGTACGCCGGCGACGCCGGCGCCAAGCTAAGCGTCGTTGCCGTTGTGGTGGAAGCGCCAAGGAGTGCGCTGCAGAGCAGAGCCCCGCCTGCGATTGTAAAAAGCCGAATCATGATTATTCCCTCCGCCAGGTCGTTAAGAAGGCACCCGGTAGTATTTTTCTATCTTAACTCGATAATGGTACCTTGTTGCTACGCCATTCGGGGAGACGCGCACCATTTTCGAGGGGAATCCGGACATCAATGTCGGCGGATCAGCTTACTCCGAGCGAATGGTAATGGCTGGATCGACACCCGCGGCGCGCAGGGCGGGACGCAGACTGCCGGCTAGAGTCATTCCCAGCGCCAGCAGCGCTGCCGCGGCATAAATCGCGGAATCTCCCGGCTCGACACCGAACAAGAGCGCGGTCATGGCTCGCGCCGCGAGGTAGGCGCCTGGAGCTGCAAGCATCACTCCAGCCGCCCCCATTACGAATCCCTGACGCAGGAACATTCCCAAAATGTCGCTTCGCGTGGCGCCCAGTGCGATGCGCACTCCCACTTCCTGGGTGCGGGTGGATACCGAGAATGAGAGCAAGCCGTGAATCCCGACGGCCGCCAACAAAAACGCGATGATTGCGAATGCGCTTAACACACGCACCTGCGCCCGCCGCGTCGCCGTTTCCCCCAAAACGATTTCCTCCAGAGGACGAATGTCCGTGATTGCCTGCTCCGGATCCGCTTCTCGAATAATTCTTCGAAGAGCCGGCGCTAAAGCCAGTGGGTTGCCCGCGGCGCGTACCACCAGATCCTTCGGCGCGTACCAGGGCAAGGCGCCATCGGGCACTTGCTGCGCCGGCAGATAGAGTTGCGGTTCGCTCGATCGCTCCAGGCCGCGGACAGCGATGTCTCCTACCACTCCGGCGACAACGCGGTCCGACGATACAATCTCCAGATGCCGCCCAATTGGATCCTGGTCCGGCCAGTAACGCTTGGCGAACGATTCGCTGACCAGTGCGATCAGGGGCGAGGTCCGGGTGTCTGAATCGCTCACGTCGCGGCCCTCGCGCAGGGGGATGCTCAGGGTTTTGAAGAAATCCGGCGTCACGAAGCGCAGACTGACGCGGGCACGGGTGGCTTCCTCGGAGGACATGCCGGGTAGCTTCACCGGCCAGATGCCGCCGCCCATCGCGATGGGGAGGAAACTGATATAGGCGGCCGAGCTTACGCCAGGCAGAGAGCGCGCGCTGGAAAGAACGGAAGCATAGAAGCGCTCGCGGGCCGCCGTAGCGTTGTATTTCGGCATGGGAAGCACAGTCTCCAGCGTCAACACGCCTTCGGCGCGGAAGCCTGGATTTACTCCTTGCACGCGCCACAATGCCTTTACCAGCAGTCCCGCGCAGATCAATAGGACAACGGAGCCGGTGACTTCCGCCAGCACCAGCGCGGAGCGCAAACTGTCTGATCGGCCTCCGTTTGCCGATCGCCCCCGCAGCGCGTTCATGTCGGCACGGCCGCAGGCGCGCAACGCCGGACCGACGCCGAACGCGATGCTGCCCGCCAGTGTCACGGCCGCGGCGAAGGCGAAAACGCGCAGATCCACCTGAGGAGAGCCGCTGACCGGTAGCGAATCCGGAACCAGACGGGCAAGCCAGGGCGTCCCGAACATCGCCAGCAGCAAGCCGAGCGCCCCGCCTGTGGCTGCCAGCACCAGGTTCTCCGTGAGCAATTGGCGAAGCAGCCGCTCCCGTCCGGCTCCGATGGCGATACGCACCGCGATCTCCCGCCGCCGCGTCATGGCCCTCGCCAGCAGGAGGTTTGCAAGATTGCTGCATGCGATCAGCAGTACACAGAACGCGGCGCCGAACACCGCCACGATAAGCATGCGCGACTGCGGCGAGACTACATCCCGCATCGCGAACGCAGTCGCTCCGATTCCGGCGTTGTCCTTGGGATAAGCGCGCTGGAGCTGGGCGGCTGCGATGGTCACATCCGCGCGCGCTTGCTCCAGCGAGACGTCTTTGCGAAGGCGGGCAATGCTGTGGAGATAGTGGTTGGTGCGTTCGCCCGGAAGGAACGGAGAGAAGCGAAGCGGAAGCCATAGCTGCGCTTCGGGAGAGGGGAAGGCGAACGTCGCCGGCATGACTCCTACGATTGTGTAGGGGTCGTTGTCCAGACGGATGGTCCGGCCAAGGACGCTTGGATCGGCGCTAAAGACAGTCCGCCAAAGATGGTCGCTAAGGAGCACGGAATCGGGCGTGCCATTGCGCTCATCTTCCGCGGTGAAGGCGCGGCCCAGAGCCGGCTGCACACCCAGAATCCGCAAAACATCCGCGCCCAGGTTCGCTCCATTCAGCCGTTGAGGATCTCCCTCGCCGGAGAGATTAATGGCCAGCGTGCTATACGCCGCAAAGGACTCGAAGCTCTTGTTCATTGCCCGCAAGTCCAGGTAATTCGGCGGCGACAATTCGAGCTTCCCATAGCCATTCGCCGGCTCCGTCTGGTATACGCTGACCAGTTGCTCGGGGTGGGCAAACGGAAGCGGACGCAGCAGCACATGATCGAGCAAAGTGAAGGCCGCGGTGTTGGCGCCCATGCCGAGCGCGGCAACGGCGACCGCGGTGAACGTAAATCCCGGAGACTGCGCAAGAACGCGAGCGGTCCAGCGCAGGTCCTGCCACAGAATGTCGGCATGGAGACAGAACGCGTTGGTAAGAACGTCAAGGATCGCGCCGATCCAAACCGCAAATGCGTTTTCCCTGGCGCGGCGGGCCGCGAACACCGCGCACATCTCCTCGCCGTATTCGGCCCGGAACGAGGCGGGGAAAAGCAGCAGCAGGAGACGGTACGCCTTCATCTCTTCCTCCGTGACCTCATGCCTTTCCGGCAGCGAATCCGCTTTCTCTCGCGAACTTGACCAGCTGCAGCAGACGGCGCGCCTCGGCCCGCGCCACTTCGACGCCGAACTTGGTGATCCTGTAATAGCGGCGGCGCTCGTCGTCGTCTTCCGGGGCTGGACGGTCGCGCGTTTCGACAATCAGTCCCTGTTCCAGCATGCGCTGGATGGAGCGATAGAGCGTGCCCGCGCTCAACTTCAAATCGCCGCCGGTGCGCACGGCCACCTCCTGGATGATGGCGTAGCCATGGCGGTCCTCCTCCGCCAGCGCCAGCAGAATGTGAAAGGTTACGGGCGGCAGGGGCAGAAGCGAAGCGGGGGTGTCCATGCCCAATTATAGCCACTATGAATCTATTGTCAATGAGTAGATTCAGGAAGAGACTCTGCGCGGCTAGTCCGACGCGGCGTAATAGCCGGTCTTCCAGTGCGCGCTGAGTTTCGGCAGTCCCTTGGGTGGCGCCAGCTTCACTTCCAGCCGGTGATAGCGGCCATCCTTGGCCGGGTTGGTAGGCGAATATCCCAGCACGTAGCGATTCCTGAGGTCGGTGATAATCTTCTCCGCGAAATCCGCGACGGCCATGCCATTGGTGGGGAACAGGCGGCCGCCGCTCTCCTTGGTCATAGTGGTCAGCACTTCCTGATCGCTATAGTTGGAGCCCGCGCCGCTGCCGAAGACGCCGATGGCATAGATCAACGTATCGGTTTCGCGGATGGCGTTTCTGACTTCGACCTCCGTATAACGGCTGTTATTGTCGCCGCCATCGGAAATAATCACCAATGCTTTTCTCAGTTTCTTCGACTTCCGGACCTCGTTCAACGCCAGGTAAATCCCATCCAGCAGCGCGGTTGATCCGCCCGGTCTTGTGAACACCAATTGATTGCCGATCTCACCCGGCATAGTGGTCAGAGGCACGACCAGTTTCGCTTCGCTGGCCAGCGCCACCATACAGAACTCGTCATCCGGATTGGCGGTCTTGAAGAATGTGGACGCGGCTTGGCGGGCCTGCGGAATCTCCCTTTCCATGCTGCCGCTGACGTCGAACACCAAGCAGACGGCAATGGGATCGTCCTCCATCGCAAAGGAAACGATCTTCTGCTCGACCTTGTCGTCGAAGACGTGGAAATTCTCCTTTTCCATGCCGGAGACGGGACGATTCAGCGGGTCGCTCACTTCCACTGGAACCAGCACCAGCGTGCTGTCGACTCGAATGTTGGCGGGCGGGAGGTCTTCCTGCTTCGTTGGCTGCTTGGGAGTTGCCTTCGGGTGGGGCTCGATAGGACCCTGGGCATGAAACGCCAGAGGCGCAGCGAGTCCCGCGGCAATCGCAAGTCCGATGATTCCCCGCGAGGTCAAGGCGTCCTCCTTTTCCCTATTATATCCGGCTCATTCGCCGCCTCATTGAGTTGTCGCGTAGTAGCCGGTCTTCCAGTGCGCGTGGAGTTTGGGCAGGCCCTTCGGCGGCGCCAGCTTTACTTCCAGGCGATGATAGCGGCCGTCCTTGGCTGGATCCGTCGGGGAATACCCCAGCAAATAGCGGTTTCTGAGATCGGTGACAATATTCTCCGCGAAGGCCTTGGGTGAGCCGAACAAGGGGAAGGCAAGGCCGCCGCTCTCCGTTGTCATTACCGCCAGCACTTCGTCACCGTGATACTTGGAGTCCCTGCCGGTGCCAAAAGCTCCGATGGAATAGATCAGTGCGTCGCTTTCGCGGACTGCATTGCGGACCTCGGTCAGCGTGTAGCGGCTGTTATTCTCGCCACCGTCGGAAATGACCACCAGAGCCTTGCGCAGGGTCTTCGCCTTCCCCACTTCATTCATGGCCAGGTAGATGCCGTCCAGCAGCGCGGTGGATCCGCCGGTCTTGGCGAAGACAAGCTGGCTTTGAATCGCTCCCGGGTGTTCCGTTAGCGGCACCACTACTTTCGCCTCACTGGCCAATTCCACCAGGCAAAATTGATCGCCAAGATTGGCGGTTCGAAAGAAGTTTTCGGCTGCTCCCACTATGTCCGGCAGCGTTCCTGACATGCTGCCGCTTACGTCGAACACCAGGCAGATCGCGATGGGCTCGTCTTCCATCGCGAAGGCCGTAATCTTCTGTTCCACCTTGTCGTCGAAGACTTGAAAATTCTCTTTCTCCAGGCCGGAGATGGGACGATTCTGCTCATCACTGACTTCGACGGGCACCAGCACCAGAGTGACGTCGGCGCGGAGATTCGCGCCCGAATTCTCGTTGGGCTTGGATGGCTGTTTCGTTGGGCGAGGCTCAATCGGGCCCTGGCCAAGAAACGCCAGCGGCGCGGCCAATCCTGCCGCAATCGCCAGCCCGATGATTCCACGTGAGGTCATCGCTTCTTCTCCTCGGCAGAATCATTGTATACGCTTCACTCCTCGCGCAAAACCTCCAGCGGCTTCTGCCTTAAGATTCGGAAACTCGCCAGCCATCCGGAGACGTTCGCCAGCAGCGCGGTTCCGAAAATCGCGATGCCTGTGGCGACGAAATCGAAATGGAAGTGGGCATCCAGCAGGCGCTTCAGCACCAGGCTCGAAAACGCGGCGGCCAGCAGCGATCCCAGCAATCCTGCGACCCCTCCCAGAGTCAGGAATTCGATTGAAAAAACCCGCTGAACGTGTCTTTTGGTCGCGCCCAAGGTTTTCAGAATTACGACCTCGCGAACTCTGCGGAAACGCGTGCCGGCCACGCTCGCAGCCAGAATGATTGCGCCTGCCAGGATCGCGAAGCCCGACAGAAAACGGATCACCAGCGCGATCTGATCCACCACCTGCTGCGCGATCGCCAGGGCATCGGCGATGTTCACCACCGTGATGGTGGGATATTTCGCATACACCGCGCGTTGCAGCGCGCCCACCGAGCCCGGCTCCATCCTGACGCCGCCGTAATACACTACCGGTAAACCGGCCAGCGCCTCGGGATTGAAAACGAATTCGGCCGATGGGGTAGCGCGCATGGCGTCCACCCGGTGGATAGCGACCACCTTTGCGCGAATCGTCTTTCCGCTTGCTACCAACTCGAGCATCGCGCCGGGTTGAAGCTCCAGCGTCTTGGCCGCGTCTTCCTCGATCGAGACCACCGGCTCTTTCGTCCCTTTCGCCCACCACTTCCCTTGAAGCACGCTGACATCGGAAGGCTGCTCGGCTTCCCACGTCACTGAGCGGGTATTGACGAAACGCCGCCGGACTCCGTCCACCTGATGATCCGTCACGGGCACTCCGTCGATACTCACCAGTCTTGCGGCGACAGCCGGACCGAGCACCGGCGGCCCCAGAACCCCGGCCTGCTTCGCAATCAGAGCTTTCAGCGGACCCGTCTGCGCATCCGTCACGCCCACTAAGAACACGTTGGGCATCTCCGGCGGAGCCGTCGCGATGATCTCCTTCACCAGCGAATTCTGCACCAGGTACACGGTCAGCGTGAACATCACGCCCAATCCCAGCGCCACCAGAATCGCCTGCGCCTGGTTGCCTTGCCGGTACAAATTCGCGAACCCCTGCCTGGTCAGCGCGGGAATCCTCCATGGAGGTCTCTTGATAAAAAGCCGGAGTCCTTTTAGCAGCGCAGTAGCGACGGCAGCGAGTAACAGCAGGCTCACGCATAGCGCGCCCGCGAAGTATCCGCCCACTCGCGGCGATTCCGCCAGCCACGCCGCCAGCAATCCTATGCCTGCCAGAATCATCGCTCCCGCGGCCAGCGCCGGTCGAAGTTCGCTCACGCGCTTGCGCCAGGGCAGCTTCGCCTCGGGCATATCGCGCCTCAGAATCAGAGCCGGCCGGATCTTGCGAATCGCCAGCAGCGGAGGCACCGTGAACAGCAACGTTGTCAGAATCCCGGCCGCGATGCCCTGCGCCGCAGCTTCGATGTGCCACGACACCGGAGCGTTAATCTGAAACAGCTTGTTGATCAGCGCGGGGAAAATCTGTTCCACGCCGCGCCCTACCAGCACGCCCCCCACTCCTCCGGCTAAGCCAAGCATCAACGTTTGCAAAGTATAAATACGCATGATCTCGCCTGAGGTCGCCCCCAGCGATTTCATCACCGCGATGTGATCCATCTTCTGCTGCAAGTGCGCGTGCATGGCCATGCCGACGCCGATGGCTCCCACGATCAGAGCGATCAGACTTACTAAGCTGAGGAACACGGTGGCGCGATCCAGACCCGCGGTGATGATCGGATGCGATTGGCTGAAATCGGCGACGGTCGATTCCGGCAGCGCGCTTTTGATCGCCGCGCGTACTTCCTCCACCGGAGGCGCGCCCGCATCCAGCTTGAACAAATACCGCTCGGCCGCGCGGCTCCCTACCTGCATCAGCCCGGTGCGCTCGAAGGCCTCGCGCGACATCATCATGCGCAGCCCGATGTTCAGGCTCCCGGACATGCGGTCGGGCTCGGAAATCACGACTGCGGCGACGCGGAAATCCTGCCCGCCCACGCGCACTTCCTGGCCCACCTTCACGCCTACGCGAATCAGCAGATCCTCGCCCGCGACCACCGTATCCGGCTTCAGCGCTTGATCGAGAGGCATGGCCGGATCCAGTTTCACCGCGCCGTAGTAAGGATATTTCGAAGGGTCGACCGCTTTGAGCGAGACCAGCACAGGAGCAGCCTCCGCCGAAGGCTGCGGTTGCGAAGCCATGGAAACTGTTTCGGTGATCAGCGTCCGCTCGACCCCCTCCTTCGCGAGCGCATCCAGCTCGGCCGTCTGTCCCGCATCCGCCAGCAGGAATTGGCGAGCCGTCAGATCCGCGGCCATCACTGTCCGAGCCTCGCTCGTCAGCATCCCTTCGAAGCTCTGGCTGAACCCGCGCACGCCGCTCAGCGCGCCCACGCCGGCGGCCACGCCCAGCACAACGAACGTAAACTTCACCATGGAGGAGCGGGTTTCACGCCAGGCGATCCGTGCAGCGGTACGCAGGGAGAGCTTCATAGGCGTGCGGCTCCGGCAGGCTCGCGAATCTCATCGTCCACGATTTGCCCGTCCTTCAGCGTGACCACCCGGTCCGCGCGCGACGCCAGGGCCTGATCGTGCGTCACCATCACCAGAGTGGTGTGCTCCCGACGGTTCAGATCCAGCAGCAATTCGAGTACGTGCCGCCCGTTCACGCTATCGAGATTTCCAGTGGGTTCGTCGGCCATCAAAATCGGAGCCTTCACCATAAAGGCGCGAGCCAGAGCCACGCGCTGCTGCTCGCCTCCGGAAAGCTGGACCGGATAATGATCCATGCGATCGGCCAAGCCCACGCGATCGAGCAGTTCTCGCGCGCGTGCTACGCCGGTGCGCGGATCCCGGCCCATCAGCTCATGCGGCAGCAGGACGTTCTCTTCCGCGGTCAAAGTGGGGATCAATTGATAGCTCTGGAACACGAAGCCAATCTTGCTTCCGCGCACCACCGCCAGCTCATCTTCGTTCAAGCCGGTGATGTCGGTGCCATCCAGAATCACCCGGCCGTCGGTTGCCGTATCCAGCCCTGCGAGCAGTCCCAGCAGAGTGCTCTTGCCGCTGCCGGATGCGCCCATGATCGCCACAAACTGCCCGGCCGGCACTTCAAGATTGACCCCTCGCAGAATTTCCACACGATGCGTGCCGGTATCGATGATCTTTGTAAGGTTGCGCGCTTCCAGAATCGCCATCTACTTTTATTATGCTGGTTCCAGTGAAGCTCTTTCCCGCGATTCTGCTGCTGGCCGTTCTGTGCTCCTGCGGCAGCAATTCCAAACCCCCAGCGCATGAGGCCGAACCGGCGCCGGAGGCGGCTTTGCCCGCCGCCGCTTCGTCCCCGGCGGCTGCGCCTGCTCCAGTGCCAGACACCCGCAAGATCCTGGTAGTCTTTGGCGACAGCATCGCCGCCGGCTACGGTCTCGAACCCGGCCAAAGCTTTCCCGACGATGTGCAGAAGAAGCTCGATGCGCAGGGCTTTCCCTGGCGCGTCGTCAATCTGGGCATCAGCGGCAACACCACCGAAGAGGGCGTCGCCCGCATCGATTCGGCAACTTCGCTGCACCCGGCCATCGTGCTGCTGGAGCTAGGCGGCAACGACGGATTGCGAGGCTTGCCTCAAACCGTGACTCGCCAGAACCTGGCGGCGATGATCCAGGCATTTCAGAAGGCGGGTGCGCGTGTAGTGCTGGCCGGCATGACTCTGCCGCCCAACTATGGGCCCGATTATATTCAAGGCTTTCAGAAAATCTACAAAGATCTGGCCGCGCAGTACCATGTCACGCTGATTCCGTTCCTGCTATCCGATATCGTGACGCCGGACCCCGCCACTGGGAATCTGCGCTATTTCCAGCCCGATGGCATTCATCCCACCGCCGATGGCGCGCTGATTGTCGCGGAAACAGTCATGCGCGCGATCAAGCCTCTGCTGGGCCCTCCGGTTCTTCCCCCACGATAAAATTCCGGTACCAAAGATACAGGGATCGCGTCCTTCTGTATGCTATCTTCAATAAAGAAAGACGGTTCCCGCGCCCGTCCCGGAGGCCTTTTACCCCAATGAGAAACGTGTTGTGTGTGTTGTGTGCCGTGCTTGTCACAAATGCGCCCCTGTTGGCGCAAGTCACCCCTCTTACCATCAATGGATATCCGACGCGCGAGTTTGGACAACCAACGCTGCAGAGTCCGCCCGTATCCGCCGCGCCAAACCTGGTGGAAGGCCGGGAATTGTTCAGCCCCTCGGCGATTGCTTTCGATAACAGCGTTAGCCCGCCCCACGTCTATATCGTGGATAACGCCAACAACCGGGTTCTGGGGTGGAACAACGCCAACAACGTAACCCAGGGTAACTTCGCCGACCTGGTGATCGGGCAGCCCGATTTCTATTCAACATTCAGCGGAGGTCCCGGAACCAGTTCTAGCACCGGGCTGAAGGCGCCCACCGGAATTGCCGTCGACGCCAGTGGAAACGTATACGTTTCCGACTCCGGCAACAACCGCATTCTCCGCTACAAAACCCCATTTAAGGAGCAGGCCGGAGATCTTCCCGTCGATCTGGTGATCGGGCAGAAAACCAGCAGTTCGGGGAGTTCGTCCAACCAGGGGCAGACGAACCCGAGCGCAACCAGCTTGGATCTGTATGTTGGAAGCAACGTAACCGGCTTAATCTTTCCCGCCGGGCTGACGATCGATGGAAATGGCACCCTGTGGGTGGCCGACGTCGGGAACAATCGCGTACTCGGTTTTCCGTCCTCCAGCCTGACGGCAAATACCTCGCTGCCGGCAGCCAACGTCGTACTCGGACAGAACAGCTTCATCTCCAACACGCTCCCTCAGTCATCCCAATTCACGCAGACAAACCTGAGTTTTCTCTATCAACCCGTCAGTGTGGCTGCGGACGCACAAGGGAATCTATACGTGGCGGATCAAGCCGGCCGTGTGATTCAGTACCTCTCTACCTCGCTGGTTATCGGAGCGACCGGCTCCAAAGTGCTGGGCATTCCTCCCACGCCCACCTCAGGGGTGGCGGCCTATCCCACCGCGTCGACCCTAGGCTCGGTCAATTCGAACGGAGGGATTACCGGCTCTCCCGAGGGTGTATTCGTCCTGAACGGTGCGCAAGGCGTATCCGTTTTCGTATGCGACTCGCCCCAAAATCGTGTAGTTCGCTATGACACGTTCTCCGGCACCTGGACTGTTGCCAGCGGCGCCAATTCGCCGACACAGAACGGCGTCACCGGGCAGCCGAGCGAGACCACCGGCCAAGTGAATCAGGGTCAAGTTAATCCTTCCAACCAGACGTTTTCGAGTCCCGTCGGCGGCGCTATCAATCCCAGCAACGGCGAAATGTGGATCGTGGACCAGCAGAATAACCGGGTGGTTGCTTTCGCCAACCAGGGCGGCGGCGTATACAGCACCGCCTCGCGCGTGATCGGACAAACCGACTTTATCTACGGCACGCCAAATCTCATCGTAGGCAGCGAGTTGTTCATCAACGGCGGCGGCGGAGTCGCCATCGACAGCACCTCCAACCCGCCTCATCTTTATGTTGCCGACACCCTCAACAACCGCGTTCTGGGCTTTAAGAACGCGTACTCCGTGGGGATCGGATCCGGTGTGTTGACCCAGAAGGCCGACCTGGTCATCGGTCAGGCAGATCTCCTTCACAGCACCATCAATTCCCCGAACGGCCAAGCCGGGCAACCCAGCGCGACAGGCTTATACGAGCCGGTAGGAGTGGCCGTCGACGCGAACGGAAACCTTTGGGTCGCCGACTCAGGCAACGGCCGTGCTGTGCGCTTTCCATCGCCCTTCGCCCAAGCTGCCGGCTCCGTGCAAACCGCCACCGTAGTGCTCGGGCAGCCAGACTTTGTCACCCTCAACACGGGTGTCAGTCAATTCAACATGACTCAGCCTTACGGACTTGCACTCTTCGCGGGAGGCGGAGCGCTCGGCTCCAGCAGTCTGGCCGTTTCGGATCCCGGCGCCAATCGTATCCTGATCTTCAATCGGGCTTCCGGCGGCGATTTCACCAGCGGTGAGCCTGCCCAGTTCGTCGTTGGCCAGACATCATTCAGTGGTTCCGTCGGCGGCAGCGGCAGCAGCCAACTCAACGGTCCCAGGCATGTTGCCGTTGACAGCTCGGACCGCCTCTACGTAGCCGATTACAACAACAACCGCCTGGTCGTATTCTCCAAGCCCACCGCGAACACCCCTTCCGCCACGCTGACGGTCCCCATCAGTCAACCCCAGGGCGTGATCGTGAGTTTCCTCACCGGCCTTAGCTGGGTCACCAGCGGCAACACGGTTTATCAGCTTCCGGAGTTCAATACGCTGCAGATCACGGACCAGTACACGCAAACAATCGGATCCTACGGCCCTCTGGCCGTGGCGCTGGATCCTTTTGACAATCTCATCGTGGCCGATTCGGCGAATCGCCTCACGTTCTATTTTGGCCAGTTGTTTTACCGCAACACGGCCAGCTATGCTGCGGGCGTTGGCTTAAGTGCCGGCCCTGCTCCTGGCATGCTGGTGGAGATTGGTCTCGAGAACAGTTCCTTCAAGCTCACGCCCTCCTACACCGGCACCCCTCAGAACCTGCCGACGCCGTGGCCCACCACGCTAAACAACATCCAGGTAACGGTAAACGGCTTCCCCGCCCCGATTTTCCGGATGGATACCAATGTGATTTCCTTTGAGATTCCCAACGAAGCGCCGCAATCCGGCCCAGCTCAGTTTATCGTGACGAACACCGCAACTGGACAGGTTCTCGCCGTCAACACGGGAGTTTACAACATGCAGCCGACGTCGCCCGGCATCTATACCACGAACAGCGGCGGCACCGGCCAAGTCGCGGCCAACGTGTATACCTCGGCTGGCGTGTGCGTTGGCAATTGCATAAACGGCCCCAGCAACCCGGTGCTTCCCGGAGGAATCATTGGACTGTGGCTGACGGGCGCGGGCTATGTTCCCAACCTGCCTCCCGACGGCACCGCTCCGGGTGGGAACCAATTCCCCCAGTTTAGTCCCATTGTTTTTATCAACGGGGAGGTAGCAACCGTGGTTGGCTCGCAAATTTCTCCACAATTTCCAGGAGTATGGCAGATCAATGTGGTGGTTCCGGCGGATACCCCAGCCAGCACTCTCCAGAACATCTCCGTGGTTGTGGAATTGGACGACTATTTCAGCAATATCGGAGCCGGCCCCAGCACTTACCCGAACGGCAGCCCGGGCCCGGATCAGGCTCTCACGCTGGCGAACGGGTTGATCACCACGATCTACGTGAAGTAGACGGCTGAGGTCACGGCTCCTAGAACGACAGGCGAAACCGCCTGTCCCACCACGACTTCGAGCGAGGTGGGGCAGGCATTCAGCCTGCCGGGGCGCCTTTATTCGGGCTTCCCTGCCATCCAATAACCCTCGCGCGTAAACACCTTCAGCTCCGGCTTGTTTATGACAACCTTGATGGTGTGGTAACCCGCCTCGCCTTGATCGTTAGGCGTAAATGTGAGGATGTACTGGTTATGCAGATCATTGCCGATGTCGCTGATGGCTTGTTCTAAGCCCTTTTGAGTAAAGAACGGGTACTCGCGGCCGCCGGTATACCGCGAATAAACTTCCAGCGGATTGGGCACGAAAATGGCTTTCGCGGCGATGAACAGCTCCTTGAACATTGGCGTCCAATCGCCGTTATTGTTCAATTGCTGGTCGGTAGTAGGTGTCATCACCTGACCATTGGGCAAATATTGTCCGCCCGGAGGAATTGTATTCGGCCGGCTGGGCGTGGGGGTCGCAGTCAGCGACGTCAGCAAATGCGAAACGTCCACGGGGTACACCACCACATTGGCGAACTCTTGGGCCGTCAAGACGTCGCGTACATGCAGTCCGCTGCCTTGGTCCCGCGACTCGCTGATCAAGATAATGATGCGCTTGCGGTTCACCGGACGGGTTCTCAGCATGTTCACCGATTCCATGACGGCGTCGTTCAGCGCGCTGGTCCAACTCCCGGCTTTCAATACATAATTGCCGTTCTTATCCTTGCCGTTGAAAGCGGCGTGGATCTTGTCCGGGTCCGAAGTGAAGTTGGTCAGGACCTGCACCCGATGATCGAAAGCCACCACGGCAATCTCGCCCTCATCGCCCAGCACCAAGCCATCGAACAAGCTGCCAATCTTGCGGATCTCCGGAAGAATGTGCTCCATGCCGGCATTCGCTTGGATCGCCACCACCAGCGAAATGGGATGCTCCGACAGATCCTCGGTGATCTCCTGAAGCTTATTGTTGTCGTAAAGCTGGAAGTCCAGCGCATTGAGCCCGGTGACAACGTGTCCCTGGCGATCCAGCACCGTCACCGGCGCCTGAACGGCCCTGACGCCAGTCTTGAACTGCACACCATTTCCTGGATCGGAAGTCGTGCTGGAATTGTTTCCGCTGTTGGCGGGGATCAAGCCCGTCACCGACGGTGTTTTCGCCGGTTCCTGCGCCACCAGGAGCGCCGCGAGCGTCAAGCCAAGGAGTGGAACGCCAACCAATAGTTTATGCATACCACTCGATACGATGCTGCGTTCAGGATTGTAGTTTCGCATCATGCTCCGTCCGCCCGTGCAAAAGGTTGACTGCGTGAGGGATTAAATCCATCACCGCTTCTAATGACTCTACCGCACCGCGAGGCGATCCGGGGAGAGTCACAATCAAAGCCGCCGCCCGCGTATACGCTCCGCTGCGGGAAAGCGACGCCATGGGCGTCGAATTGCGCCCTTTCGCCCTCATAACCTCGCCAAATCCAGGCACTTCGCGCGCCGCCACGGACCGCGCCGCTTCCGGCGTCACATCCCGCGGGGACAGGCCGGTCCCGCCAGTCGACAGGATCACATCGACCTCGCCCGAATCGGCCAAGTCACAGATGGCCGTCGCGATTTCACCCACTTCGTCGATCACAAGCTTGGTTTGAGCAATTTGCCAGCCAAGCTGCTTTACGCGCTCGATCAGCGCCGGTCCGGAGCGGTCTTCGCGGGTTCCGGCCACCGCCGAATCGCTCACCGTGATCACCGCAACCCGGATCATTTCGTTCCTCTTTTCAAATCGCCCCTCTTGAAATCGCCGCTCTTTCCACCAGTTTTTTCAATAAGATACAGATCTTGAATCTCGATGCCTTTGTCCAGCGCCTTGGTCATGTCGTACACTGTCAAAGCCGCCATCGCAGCAGCTGTCAACGCTTCCATCTCGACACCTGTCTGCGCCGTCGTCGCCGCAGTGGCGGTGATCCGGACGCCGCGCGCTTCGACGCGCGCCGTCACATCGACATGCGTCAGCATCAGCGGATGGCACATGGGAATCAGTTCCGAGGTGCGTTTGGCGGCCAGGATGCCGGCCAGCCGCGCCACTTCCAGAGGATCGCCCTTGGGATTTTGCGGAAGCTTCTTCAGCACACTGGGCCGGATGCGCACGAACGCATGCGCCGTGGCGGAGCGGCGTGTCTCCCGTTTCTCCGAGACATCCACCATGCTCGCGCGGCCCTTGGAATCGTAATGCGAAAGCTCTTTCACCAGACACCCCTCATTTGAGAAGCACGCGAATATCCTCGCCCTCTTCCCAGCTCTCTCGATCCGCATCCGCTACCAGGAACGCATTCGCCCGAGCCAGAGCCGCCACATCTCCCGATCCCTGCCACGCTTCCGGAGCGATGGTCGAGCCGTCCAGGCTCAGCCTCGCTGGAAGAAATCGAGTCAGCCCCGGTTTATGGTGGAACGGGCGGGTCAGCCTCGCGCGCAGCAGAGGCAGCGGGGCTTCGTTCGCGCCGCCGAGAAGCTCCACCGCGGCCCGCGCGAACACCTCGAATGTCACCATGGTGGACCCCGGATTTCCCGGCAGTCCGAAGAATTGCCTGTCTCGCACAGACCCGAACACCAGCGGCTGGCCCGGCTGAATTTTGACCCGGTCGAAGAAAAACTCCGTCCCCATGTCCGCGAAGACTTTTTCGACGATGTCGTATTTGCCGGCCGAGACGCCCCCCGACAATAACAGCAAATCCGCGTCCAGCCCGCGATCGATCAGACTCCGGGTGGACTCATAGTTATCGCGCGCGATAGGCAAAATCTCCGGAACGCCGCCAGCGCGCTCCACCTGAGCCGCCAGTGACCACGCATTCGAATTGCGAATCTGAAATGGTTCCGGCTGCCGTTCCGCGGCCTCGACCAGTTCGTCGCCCGTCGGCAGAATCGCCACACGAGGCTTGCGGAATACCTGCACGCACTCCCGGCCGACCATCGCCAGGAGAGCGGTTTCGGCGAATCCGACGCGCCGCCCGGCTTTGAGGATAACCGCGCCTGAGCGAGCTTCGCTACCCTGAGGAGCGAAGTTGTCGCCACGCTCCAGGGCTCGTTCGATGCGTACGGCGTTCATCCTGGTGTCCGCCCGCGTGGAGTGTTCGACCATCACTACGGCATCGGAGCCCTGGGGCATGGGCGCGCCGGTCATGATCTCCACTGCTTCGCCCGCTCCAATCGATCCGCTGAACACCTGGCCCGCGCGAACTTCGCCGATGATCTCGAGTTCGCCAGGAAGATCCACCGCGCGCACCGCAAAGCCGTCGCGAGCCGAGCGCGGAAACGGCGGGTAGTCGCGGTCCGCCACAATGTTCTCGGCGATCACTCGTCCGGAGGCCGCGAGCGTACCCACGGACTCCGTGCCACTGCCCCTCCGGGCCTTGGCGAGCACGCACGCGCGAGCTTCCTCAAATGTCAGCGCCACGTCTTCAGCTTACAATGGCGCACACATGCGCTTTAGCGAAGACCGAACGTGAACAAAGCGCTGCCGGCCTGGATGCTGATGTACTGCTTGCCCTTGACCATGAAGGTCATGGGTCCCGCCGAGACCGAAGGTCCCAGATTTGTGTCCCATAGCGATGTACCGTCGCGGGCGTCGAGAACATAGAAGGCTCCGTCGCGGCCGCCGCTCACCAACAGATTGGAGGCAGTGGTCAGAACGCCAGCCTCGGTCGAAGGCGCCGACAGGCGATGCGTCCATTTGCGTTCGCCGGTGTTCGGGTCCATCGCAACGATGGAGCTGAAAACGTCCTCAGTGGTGTTGCCGCCTCTTGGGAAGACGCCGCTGAAACTCTGGTTCGCATGGAACTCCGGCGGAGCCTCGCCCTTCAAGTACGTGCTGGATGTGTTTTCCCACGCCGGAATGTAGAACAAACCAGTCGCCGGGCTGAAAGACGGGTTGTACCAGTTGGTTCCGCCTTGGTTGCCTGGGTAAACCAATGTGCCCTCCTTGGAGGGATGGACGCTGGGGACGATGATGGGGCGTCCGTTTTGATCGAAGCCGTCCGACCAATTGACCTTCGTGAAGGGCTTGCCCAGAAGAAACTTGCCCGTGGTGCGGTCCAGCACGTAGAACATGCCATTGCGATTGGCCCACAACATTGCTTTACGCGGCTCGCCGTGGAATTGGATATCGGCAAGAACGGGCACCTGGGTGGCGTCCCAATCGAATTCGTTGTGCGGAGAGAACTGGTAATACCATTTCAATTTGCCGGTATCGGCGTCCAGCGCGACCACCGAGGAACTGTACAGGTTGTCGCCCAGACGCGCGTCGCCATCCCAATCCGGTCCGGCATTTCCAGTGCCCCAGAAGGTCAGGTTGGTGGCAGGATCGTACGAGCCTGTCACCCAGATGGGCGCGCCGCCGTGCATCCACGAATCGTTGGGCTTACCGTCTTTGTCCATCCAGGTTTCATAACCGGGCTCGCCCGGTCCGGGGACGGTGTTGAAGCGCCAGACTTCCTTTCCGGTGTTCACGTCCCAGGCGGCGATGAAACCGCGGATGCCAAGCTCGCCTCCCGCGACGCCGGAGATCACTTTATCCTTAATCACAATCGGCGCGACGGTCATCGAATACCACTGCTTGTAATCGGCCACCTGCGTCTTCCAGATTTCCTTCCCGGTGCGCGCGTTAATCGCGATCAATTGCGCATCCAAGGTCGCCAGAAATAACTTGTCCCCCAGAATCGCGACGCCGCGCGACAGATTGCCGCAGCAGGGATTCTTGGTTCCCTCCGCGGGCTTGTGCCGGTAGCTCCACAGCGTCTTGCCCGTCGAGGCATCAAGCGCGATGACGTCATTGGGACTCTGGATGGTGTACATGACTCCATCGACCACCAGCGGCGTGGCCTCGTGTTTCTCGAGAGATTGGGACTGGAAGACCCACTTCAGCGTCAGATCCTTGGCATTCTCCGGAGTAATCTGCGTGAGCCCGCTATACCGCTGGCTCATCACACCGCCGGAGTAGCTCAGCCAGTTCTGCGGCTCCTGGCTCGCGCCCAGAATGCGCTCAAACGGAACGGGCGTGACGGGGGCTTCACGGCTGACAGGGCCCCGGCCGCCCTGCCCCGACGCGAGAGCGGTTAAGACGAGCAGCAAAAATCCTTGTGTTTTCATATGTGGCACAACCTTTTCAAATAGGGGAGCAGAAGTCCGGGAACTATTCTAACCCATCAGGATCTGCAACGGCTATGATTGTAGCGGGGCTTCTATGCAATCTGTCAACGAGCACGAAACGGCGGGAGTGGTGACAATCCGGCGATTCGGAAACATGACCGAAGCGCTGATCGCCCAAGGATGCCTGGAAGCCGCAGGCGTGGAATGCTTCCTGACGGACGCGAATATTTCCAGGCTCGAATGGCCGATCACCCGGGGAATGCGATTGCAAGTCAAAGCCGAAGACGCCGAAACGGCTACCGCACTCCTGGAGCAGTCGGCGCCGGACGAGTCCGAGCAGTAGACACGGCATTTTCCGCGCGGCATTTCCCGAGCTACATCGTCAGAACCACCCGAAATCGCGCTTTGCCGGACAGCATTCGCTCAAATGCGCGCGGCGCATCCGAGAGCGGGAACGTTTCGATCATCGGGCGCACACCGGTCATCTCGCAAAACTTCAGCGTGTCTTCCGAATCGGTTGCAATACCCGACGCCCAACCTTTGATTGCCCGCATGTCCCCAATCAGTTTCACCGGCGGGACCTCGATCGGGTCCATCGAGGCGCCCACAACGATCAGCTCTCCATTCAAGTCCAGTCCATCGATCATCGCGGACATCGCCTTGCCGCTCGGGGCCGTAGAAAGAATTACTTTGGCTCCGCCCATGCGTTGCAACTCCGCAGCCGCATCTACGGCGTCCGAATTCAGATACGCCACCGCGCCGAGTTTCAGCGCGAGATCCTTGGCATCATCGCCGCGCGAAATGGCCACTACACGGTATCCGAACTTGCTCGCGAATTGCACGCCCAAATGGCCCAGGCCGCCGATCGCCTGAATCGCTACGAGATCGCCCGGAACCGCGCCCGAATGCCGCAGTGCGTTGAACGTCGTGATGCCGGCGCAAAGCAGCGGGGCGGCCTCCTCCGGCGATAATCCATCGGGCATCGCAGCCAGCGATTGGGCGGGTGCGATCATATACTCGGCATATCCGCCGTCCTGGGTAAATCCAGTGATGCCGCCGTTGCGGCAGGCGACGAAAAGACCACGGCGGCAGCGATCGCACACGCCGTCATGTCCGCCGTACCAGCCCACCCCGACGCGCTGGCCCTTTTTCCACACCTTGACGTTTGCGCCGACTTCATCGATTACACCAGCGACCTCGTGGCCGGGTATGCGCGGGTACTGCAAGCCGGGCCAGTGGCCTTCTTTCACGAAAGCGTCGCTATGGCAGACCCCGCAGGCATGCACTTGAATGCGGACCCAATCCGGCGGAGGCGCGGGGATGGGGATGTCCACTAACTCAAGCGGACCGCCAGGTTTGGAAATGCGCACGGCTTTCATAAGCGCTCCTTTATGGCCTGAAGTTTCGTCCTGTTAGATGTGGCCGCGAATGTCTCGTTTCCTGGACCACAATTTCACGAGTGGATGAAAGTATCGTGAAAGGGGGTCAACCCAGGACTTCAACCCGGCGAATAGCCGATGCGCGCCCCGTGGCTTCATCGACTTCCACCACCACCCCGTGCAGCTCCGGTCCGAGCCTGGCAGCTTCCATGCGCACCGGCAACTGCTTCAGGAATCGCTCCAGGATCAACTGTTTCTCCACCCCGATAACGGAATGATACGGCCCCGTCATGCCCGCGTCGGTTTGATACGCCGTTCCGCCGGGAAGTATGCGGGTGTCTGCCGTTGGTATGTGCGTGTGCGTCCCCACCATGGCCGAAACGCGCCCATCCAGGTGCCAGCCCATGGCCATTTTCTCGCTGGTGAGCTCGGCGTGAAAATCGACGAAGCGCACCTTCACCTCCGCCGGCAGCGCGGCCAGGATCGCGTTGGCTTTGCGAAACGGGCAATCGGTGGAGGGCATATAGACGCGCCCCTGCAGATTGATCACCGCGCAGCGGACCCCATTGCGCGCTTCCACCACCACTACTCCCGATCCAGGAAGCTCCTCGACATAATTGGCGGGACGAAGCAGGCGGGCGTGTTGGGGAAGATAATCGTAGATCTCGCGCTTATCCCAGATGTGATTGCCGCTGGTCAGCACGTCGACGCCATAGGTGAATAGCTCATCGGCCAGTTGCGGAGTAATGCCGAAACCGCCGGCCGCGTTCTCCCCATTTGCGATGGTCAAATGGATACCCTCCGCGGCTACAATCCCGCGCAGGTGCCGCGCCACCAGGTTGCGCCCCGTGGACGCAAAGATGTCGCCGATAAAAAGAAGATTGGTAATCCCGGACTCCTGACTTGCCCTGACGCCCCTGAATTTGGTGGAAGCGGGAGCCCACCACTACGCCGCACTAACTTCCGTCATTTGACCCCGAACTTAACAGGGTGGAGTCCTCCGCGCACCTTCAGGCTTCTCCATGGCGGTTTCCCACCGGAGCTTGCACACCGGCACGTAATCGAGCCGGACCCCATGACATTGACTGTTGGATCAATTTTTGGAAGCCGCTCGCAAACGCGGCAGGAAAGCTCCCACCTAATGATACCGGCTGGCGCAAACAGTTACAATGGAACTCGGGTACATTTCGCAACGTCAAACGCCTTTTGGGAGACTTGCCCCGCACAGCGGAGTTTTGACTCGGCGAAATGTCTACGGTGTCTGACGATACGCTCCCGGATGGCCACGGCTCGTCATGATGAAGTGCTGCATGGGGAATTGGGCATTGGAATTGCACTTTGAGCCGCCGTCAGGGACGGTCAGTTTCCGGGTGGCGTGCTAAGGAACACAAAAGGAAGCGAATGAGGCTTTGTTGGGGATTGGTGGCGTGTGCCCAATTTGGCACACTGTGGGCCCAGAGTTATGTGATCTCGACCGTCGCGGGAGGCCTGCCTGCCCCGTCGGCTGCCTCAGGCACCAGCGTCGCGTTGGGTTTGCCGGGCCGGATCGCGACGGATCCTTCCGGGAATGTGTATTTTACCGCTCTGAACTCGGTTTTCCGGTTGTCCAACGGCGCCATCACCCGGGTCGCTGGAAACGGGACGCCTGGCTATTCCGGCGACGGCGGCCCTGCCCTTGCCGCGCAACTGAATAACCCGCAAGGCCTGGCGATCGACTCGGCCGGAGACGTCTACATCGCCGATATGCAGAACGACGTGGTGCGCTATGTGGCGGCCGCCACCGGCCTGATCAGCACAATCGTGGGGAACGGAACGCCTGGAATGAACGGCGATTATGGCCCTCCTCTTCAGGCTCAATTGGACCTGCCCACGGCGGTCGTGCTGGATGCCTCCGGCAACCTGTATATCTGCGATTCGGCGAACAACACGATCCGCGAGGTAGCTAACGGCGTGATTACTCCCTACCTGGGCGACTACATTCCCGGGTATTCGGGCGACGGCAGCGGAACCATCTCCCTGAACAATCCCACCGACATCTTCTTCGACTCCTCCGGGAACTTATGGATTGCCGATTATGGCAACGGACGCATCCGCGAATTCGGCACCAACTCAATTACCAGCACCGTGGTGGGCGGGGGAACAACTTATACGGAAGGCGGATTTGCCACCGCTTCGGTTCTGGCAGGACCGCATAGCGTCGCGGTGGATGGCGCCGGCAACGTGTATGTTGCCGACGCGGACGATAATCGCGTCCGCAAGGTGGCCACGGCGAACACGCTGGCCGCTTCCGCGATCATCACTACCTTTGCAGGCGCGAATGCCTATGGCTTCTCCGGCGACGGCGCCGCGGCCAATGCCGCCGAGGTCAATACGCCTGACGCCGTCGGTGTCGATCTGGCCGGGAACGTCTATTTCGTCGATCTGTTCAATTATCGTGTGCGCATGGTGAACAGCTCCGGTGTCATCAACACAGTCGGGGGTAATGGGGCGCTCCATTTTGCCGGCGATGGAGGCGGGGCTCAAAACGCCCAGATGAACGGCCCCTCCGCCGTGGCCGTATCGCCTGTCTCCGGTGTCTATATCGCCGACACGACGAATCAGCGCATCCGCCAGATCAATTCCTCCGGGATTATTTCGACAGTGGCGGGGAATGGAACTCCAGGATTTGCCGGAGATGGAGGCGCGGCTGCCAGCGCCCAAGTCGCGTTTCCCAAAGCCGTGGCAACGGATGCTTCCGGCAACCTCTACTTCGCCGATACCGGCAATCAGCGCGTGCGCAAGATCGTGAACGGAACTATCTCCACCGTGGCTGGAAACGGAACCTCCGGTTACTCCGGCGATGGAGGCTCCGCCGTCAACGCGACTCTCAATTCGCCTTCCGGGCTGGCCTTCGATAGCGCGGGCAACCTGTACATCGCCGACTACAGCAACAACGTCGTTCGCAAAGTGTCGAACGGGGTCATCTCAACTTACGCGGGCAGCGGTTTGCAGGCGTATGCGGGAGACGGCGGCAAGGCCATCGCCGCAGGGCTCCACGGACCTCTGGGCTTGGCCTTCGACGCCTCCGGAAATCTCTATATCGCCGATTCGGGAAATCATGTGGTGAGAATGGTCACGCCCGGCGGCGTTATCAGCACGTTCGCAGGCAATGGAAACCTGGGCGATTCAGGCGATGGCGGCCTGGCCGTAAACGCGCTTCTCGCCAATCCTTTCGGCGTGGCCGTGGACGCGGCGGGAAATGTCGACATCTCGGATTCGGGCACAGACCGCATCCGCCAGGTTGGCCCCGGCGGCTTGATTGTCACGATCGCGGGGAACGGATCGGTGGGATACGCGGGCGACGGCGGCCCCGCCACCATGGCTAAGTTAAGCTCCGCCGAAGGCATCGCTCTCGACGCCGAGGGCGACCTGTATATCGCCGATCATGGCAACAACGTGATCCGGATGCTGCAGCTGGTTTCTCCGGTCCCCAGTACCGGTGCGGTTGTCGGCTCTGCCACGAATCTGGCTGGACCGGTGGCGCCCGGGGAGTGGCTGACGATTTACGGCTCCGGCCTGGGACCAACTACCCTCACAACTTCGCAACCCGATCAATACGGAAACACGCCTTTGCAAGTGGCCGGCACGGCGGTTTACTTTAACGGAATTCCCGCGCCGATCTTTTATAGCTGGTCGCAACAGGTCGGAGTGATGGTTCCCTACGAACTCGCGCCCGGCACAGCGGTTCTAGCGGTTCAATTCGGCAACCAGGTCTCGCTGGAGCTTACCGTCCAAGTGGCGGCATCGGCGCCCGCCTTGTTCACCGCGAACGGCTCGGGCACGGGAGAAGTTCTTGCGTTTGACCGCTCGACCGGCAATGTGATCACCTCGGCCACTCCAGCGAATCCAGGCGACGTGATTTCGCTGTACGCCACCGGTGAGGGCGACGTAACTCCGGTCCAGCCCGACGGTGCTCCCAACGGGGGCGGCTTTGCGCAGCCTACGTTGCCGGTGAGCGTGACCATCGGAGGCATTACAAGCGGCACTAACTATGTGGGCGGCGAAACCGGACTGCCTCCAGGAATGTTCCGCATCGACACCGGTGTTCCCGTCGGAGCGGCCGGGAGCGCGGCGCCTATCACGATCAAGATCGGGTCCGCGACCAGCCAGGCCGGCGTCACCATCTCGGTGAAGTAGGCCGCGTTAA
This sequence comes from Bryobacteraceae bacterium, assembly GCA_036489835.1. Lineage (GTDB taxonomy): Bacteria > Acidobacteriota > Terriglobia > Bryobacterales > Bryobacteraceae > Palsa-187. Next base: position 162,321 of record DASXEY010000083.1, read on the forward strand.
TTCGCGTCCGGCTTCTCCCAACGCTCTACGACGAGAAGATCGTACGGCGCTTTGATCGAGTCCAGCTTCAGGCCGAGTTGTTCCTGTACCGCATCGAAGATCTCCGGCCGTTCGGGTTTCGCGCCGGGGCGAAAGGCGAAATCCAGGGCGATTTCGTAGATTCCATCGAGCCCGGTCCGATCCACAACAGGGCGGCCGTCGACCGCCGGTTGGCCGGTCAGAAAGTCCGCAAGCCTCGCCATGGACCATCCCGGGAGCGGGTCTTTGCCAGGGGCAACTTGGACTGGATTCCCCATCATTCGAACGCCGCCGCCCGGCTTCGGTTCGTCGCCGGGTTTTACCTGGTGCATCTTGGCTCCGCTCTTCGCGACCGTCAGCGCATAAGCAGGGATCTCGCCGGTGGAGCGGCGCACCACCATTTTGAACCGGTCGGCAAAAAGCGCCTGCACCATCAGCCTGCATTCGCCTTCTGAAACAGGGCCGGCCGCGCGCGCCTCGATGTCGTAGATCGCATCAGGGGAATCGATCCAACCCGGCAGGCCTGTGACCTGGAAAGGCCGCATATCGAACGCCCAAAAGAAAGCGCTCCGCAAACCCTGGCCCATGGACACGAACCTTCCCCCCGGCGAACAACCAAACTCGAAATGCCGTTCCCGAGGCGTCTGCTTATTGACCTTCACCGAAGTGACTTCGAAGCCGGGCGGCGTCTGGGCGCCAGCCGGCGCGCAAAAAACGAGGATAATGGCCAGATTCGCCTTCATGTCAGCTACAGACGTCTCAGACTTCGGAAGTGTGCAAGCTACCTGACCAGGCGCTTTCGCAAGCGACGGAGGCTCAGCGCAGATCCGGTCCAGACCAAGACGGCTGCGCCGAGACTCGCAGCCCCCGCGATCGTCTGTCCGGCAATTCCCCAGGCTTCACCCGTGTGGCCGTTGCGAATGAAGCTCGACGCGGCCAGGCCCTCACTGCCCGCGGGCTCGAAGAATACCACGTTGCCAGCTCGATCCAGCCGAAGGGTGGAAGATTTGCCGATACCGTTATACCCGCTCATATCCATCGCAAAATCCACCGGGTCGGAATCTCGATGCGGCACTTCCATCGTGATCGCTTTCCACCCCTCCGACTGGCGCTTCGCGCGGGACAGCAGAGCGTCCAAGCTGACGGATGACCTCTCGGGCACCGGCGCTGCCCGCTCTTCAACGCTCGGCTCCGAATTCGGCGTCCCGATAATCCCGTAGGTCAACCGATTGGCCCAACCATAGGACATCGCGGCGCCCGTCCACGCGATCAGGAGGATCGGAATCGCGCTCCAGATTCCGATGGAATTGTGCCAGTTGAAGTCTCTGGCTCGGGCCGATATGCCCCAACGTGGAAAGAGGATAGCACGTGAAAACCCTCGTGACAGCCATAGCCAAACTCCTGAAATCTCCACTACGAGCAGGGCCAAATTGGCGCCCATCATAAGCGTCCGAAACTGCCGCGCATGCCGGCCGGTGACGCCCAACCCCAGATGCCAAGCCTTGACCTTCGCGAAAAACGCCTGGGTCCTCCGAGAGGGCTAGCCGATGACGGCCCCGCTATAAGCATCCAAATAAAGAGAGCCCGACTTCCTCCGCTTCAGATGAACCTCCACCGGCTGAGAGCGGCCCGGGAATACGGTAATCAGGTCCAGATCAACACCCGCGGCCTGGCGAGTCATCCGGATCAGGGTTTCAACATTCAGAGCTTGCGAATCGGGCTCGGGCGGATGCGACTCGACCCCCCGCCGGTCCATCCAGGTCTGCATCTCGGCTTCATACATCATGAGGACGCCGGTGATGCACATCACCAGAATTGGCAGCGCGGCGGTGAGCCCGGCGGCCAGGTGGGCCCGGCGGCCAGGTGGGCCCGGAAGAGGCCCTTGTTCACCACCAAGCGCATCGTTGTCTCCATTCGAATGTAGGAGACACCTGCACTGCTAAGGAAGTTCCGGAGCTACCGCGTCACGAACCCTTGAGCACCTCGGCGATCTCTTTCTCCGGCACCGCCCCCTCCTTGATTACCCGCCAATACGGCTCGGTGACGTCCACTGTGGTCGCGCCCGCCCCGGTCACGTGCCCGCCGTCGAGAACCAGATCGAGGAGGCCGTCCATCGCGCCGAATACTTCGATGCCGCTGGCGCACGTCGGTTGGCCGGAGATATTGGCGCTGGTCGAGATCAACGGCTGCGCCAACCGCTCCAGCAGCGCCTTGGCCACTTTCGATTGCGCCTGCCGCAGGGCCAGGCGTCCGGTATTCCCCGTCACCTTTAGGGGCACACGCGAGGATGCCTCCAGAATGATGGTCAGCGGTCCCGGCCAAAAATGCCGGGCCAAAAGATAAAACCTCGTGGGGATCTCCTTGGCCAGTTCCTCGGCCATCATCATGTCGCTTACCAGCAGCGGCAGCGCCCGCTCCTCTTTGCGGCTCTTGGCCGCGAAGATTCGTCCTACGGCGTGTAGGTTCAGTGGATCGCACACCAGGGTGTACAGTGCGTCCGTGGGGATGGCGACGATGCCGCCGCGCCGGATCATGGCGGCGGCGCGCTCAATAGATGCCTCGCCCGGCTGCTCCGGGTCGATTTCAATCAGGTCGGTCGCCATTTCGTTAGTGTAGCTTCAACGACGAGCCAATCGCCTCTACTACATCGATGGCCATCTGGTAGCGTCCGAACGGCGCGCTCAATTGGACTCCCGCCACCATGCCGCGCACCCTCTCGACGATTTCACGCGCGATCGCCACTCCTTCCGCGCGAGCCGCTTCCCCGCTCCCCGCCATGCTCATGCGCGCCATGGACTCGGACGGCACGGGTATGCGCATCTCATTGATCATGAACTCGCCGTTGCGGAAGCTCGCCAGCGGCCAGATTCCTGCAATGACCGGGATCTTGAACACTTCGATTCGCCTGAGGAACTTTTCCAACAGATCCACGTCGAAGATTGCCTGCGTGATGGCGTATTCGGCGCCGGCCTTGATCTTCAACTCGAATCGGCGCAGCTCGTCGTCCAGATTGGACGCGGCCGGATTCGCCGCCACGCCTACCAGCAGAGATGTCTGCGAGCCCAGCGGATGGCCGCCCAGATCCAGGCCTTGATTCAGATGCGCGGCCATGGCGGTCAAGCCGATCGAATCCACGTCGAACACGGCGGTCGCGTCGGGATAGGTTCCGGTGTGATTGGGCGGGTCGCCGGTAATGCACAATAAATTCCGAATGCCCACGGCGTGCGCGCCCAGCAGTGCGCTCTGCAGACCAAGCACGTTGCGGTCCCGGCAGCAGACGTGAAGCACGCACTCAATGTCAGCCTTTTGCTGGATCAACTCGCATAGCGCGGGCGCACTCATCCGGGCGCTGGCGCGAGGCCCATCCGGAACGGTGATGCAATCGAAGCCAGCCCGCCTGCACTCCTTCGCGCCCGCGATCTCACGCGACACATCCGCACCCCGCGGCGGCAGAATCTCCACCATCGCGACGAACCGTCCGGAGGCCAACTTTGCGCCCAGCCCGCTGCGCTCGCCGATCGGGAGCGCCTGAATAAGCCCTTCTTGGACCCGTTCCGGTTCTGCGACGCTCACCCGCCGCGGCTCCGGCTGCGTTTCCCGAACCACCTCGCGAATCTCACGGATGTGCTCCGGCGTGGTTCCGCAGCAGCCGCCCAGGATGCGCACACCCGCACGCAGGAAGCGACGCGCGTACTGGGCCATGTAAGAAGGCGTGCAGGAATAAATATTGCGGCCGCCCACTGCGGTGGGAAGTCCCGCGTTGGGCATCGCGCTCAACGGCTTCGAAGTCCACGCGGACATGGCCTCGATGGTCTCCAGAATCACCTTGGGTCCCGACGAACAATTCAAGCCGATCACGTCCACCGGCCATTCATCCAGCAGCTCGGTAAACTCGCGGGGGCAGGCACCCGACGCCAGCGTCCCATCGTCGTCGACGCTCAGATGTGCACCCACAATCATCTCCGGCCCGGCGGCTTCGCGAGCCGCCAGGATCGCCTCGCGCAGCTCCTTCAAATCCTGAAAGGTTTCCAGCATCAACAGGTCTACACCGCTCTCCACCAGCACCTCGATCTGCTCGCGGAATGCGGCCCGGGCTTCCTCGATTGTGATCAATCCCAGCGGCTCCATTCGAACACCCAGCGGCCCCACCGTCCCGGCCACAAAAGGCGGAGCTTTGATGGACCCCGCAGGCGCCGCTGAATCCGGATCTTCGAAAGGGCGAGCCGAGCCCGCTTCGCACACACTGCGCGCGGCTTCGCGGGCGATGCGCACACCCGCCTGGTTGATGGCGCGCACTTTGTCCCCGAACCCGAACAGCGCCAAGCGCCTGCGATTCGCGCCGAACGTGTTGGTTTCCAGAATCTGTGCTCCGGCGCGAGCGTATTCCTGATGCACATCGCGGACCAAGGCGGGCCGCGATAGATTCAACTCATCCAGGCACCGTTGAATGCTCGCGCCCTTAGACGCCAGCAGGGTGCCCATGGCGCCGTCGGCCACCAGGGCGCCGTGCTCCAAAGCGCCATCCATCAGAAGCTGGCGGAACTCGCTCACGCGAGCCACCGGCGCTGTTAAAACTCCCATGTCCCTCACTTTTTTAATCGGATCTCAAAGCTTTCAACCAAGCCTTTGTCAAACCCACGCCGGGAAAGGATCTGCGCGCCCGGCGCGGCAATCTTGAATCAGATCCGCAACCCGCTTGCGGCGCGAGAGCAGGCGGTCCAGCAAGCGTTCAAGATCAGCTTCCTCGCCATCCAGCCAGGCCGGCGGAAGCTGCTTCACCGCCTGGTCCACAACCTCTTCCGGAAAGTGCCGGATGCGTTCCAGCCAAGGTTCGAAATCCGCCAAACCGCGCACCCCGGAATACACCAGCGGGCGGAAATACAGCCCCTGAATCGGGGAATCCTCCAGCCGCCAGTGCGGTCCGTCGAATACATATCCATTGTCCACCATTTGAGCGATGAATCCGAGCCGCTCCTCCTGCTGATCCCGCACCCGCGCCCGAAAGAAAATCGCCTGTCGCGAATCCGCGTTGGATGCCCACTTGTCGAATGCCAGAACGCCCACGAACTCCCCTGCATTTTCCACCTTGTCCAGCAACGCGTCGGGAAGAAAATCGTACACCACCATCCGCTCCGGCTCACCCGGAAAGCGTGAGCCGAAATGCCAGCCTAGCTCCGGAGCGCGCCGCTCCCGTCCCAGTTGCAGATAAACGTCCGTATTGGCTTCCAGAAATTCTTCGGAAATCCGCACCATCGCCACTTCCGGACTGGAGAGCCCCAGGTGCCGCAGGAACACGGACGCAATCCACTCATTCACCAGGATGCGCCGGTGCTGCGGATTGTTGCTGAACTTGACAACGTAGCAGTTGCCGTCCGAGCCTTCGAGAAGGTGCGCCTGCGCCCCGCCGCGCATCTTCCGCACCAGTCGGCGGGCATCAACAGGCATTCGTGGAGTAACCTTGAGGTTATATGACTGACGAAAAGGAATCAACTCCGCACGCGGGAATGAGTAAGGACGAAGTGGCTTTGGAGCTGACGCGCTTCATCGCCGGAGCCACTGGGTTGGGCAAACCCGGAGGTTCCACCGGATTCGGCGGAAAGGCCGCCACCAGGACTCCGGAAGAACAGGTGGATGTGCTCCTGCAGCTGTACGAACGCTGCCGGGCAGTAGTGGAAAAGTAGAGGGAAGAATAGGTCGAAACGAATGAGCCCGAGCCAAGCGGCCGGGCTCATTGCACGATCCGGGGGTGGGAGGCGGAGAGTGGAGAGGAGGCGGGGTTGCCTCAACTCCGCTGCTACTTCTTCTTGCCCTTCTTTACGGCCTTCTTTGCGGCTGCTTTTTTGGGAGCGGCCTTCACAGCTGCCTTTTTCGCCGGAGCCTTCTTCACGGCCTTCTTAGGAGCAGCTTTCTTCGCCACGGTTTTGGCGGGAGCCTTTTTGGCGGCAGCCTTCTTTGCCGGAGCTTTCTTGGCCGGAGCCTTCTTGGCGGCTGCCTTTTTCGCCGGAGCTTTCTTCGCCGGTGGGGGAGGAGGCGCGGCCGCGGCTTTTTTCTTCGCAGCCGGCTTGGCGGCGGAGGCAGCCTTCTTGGCGGGCTTCTTTTCGACGGGAGGCTCAGCCGGGACGTCTTCTTCCACCGCCGGAGAGGGGACCATCACGGTCACTTCTTCGACGACGATCACATCATCCTCGTCGTCCGCTCCGTACTCGCCGAGGTCGTCGTCAACGTTCATCGCGGATTCCTCGTCGTAGTCGTCGATTTCATCGTCATCGACTGAAAGTCGATACTCTAGCATTCTTTCTGCCTCCATACCTTCGTTCGGCTCTCGCCGCTCCTGCACAATTTCGCAGGTAATCAGAAATTAGAATATCGCGTTTTGCGCGGAAGGCAAGAAAAAATGTAGGAAGGGCAAATCTACAGGAGCACGTCTCTGGACGCGTCTTCTCTTATGCGCCAGGCGTGTGCGGGACAACGGCAGGCTTGCGGATTGGGGTCTTGTGCGCCTGGGCCACGACCGGCTTCTTCACAGGAGCCTTGACCGCGACCGCCTGCGGGCTCGCAGGCTTGGAAGAGGCTTTCGTGGAAGCGGGCGCACCCGGCTTGGCGGCGGTTTTTCCTGACGCCGCAACAACCGATGCCACTTGACCAGGCTTCCCTGTACGTTTTACCGGCGGGCGGTCTCCCGCATAGGCCACTGGAATCGCCGCAAACAAACCCGGCTCCGGAAGCTCACCGCCGTTCACTGAGGAGATCATCTCCGGTGTGGTCCCGTAGCGCTTGGCCAGCGTCAAGGGAGTATCGCCGCTTTCAACGCGATGCAATCGCCACGAATCCCGCTCGTTCGCGGGGATCACAGCGAAGGCCTGCTCCAACTGCTCCAATGTTCCGTTCGGCACGCGCAACTGATATCCGCCCGGCGCGGTGCTCTTCAGCAGCGCGGGATTCAGGTCCTTCAGTTCTGCGATGGGCCGGTCCACTGCCGCCGCAGCCAGGGCCAGACTGGTGGGAGCTTCCAGTTGCACTGTGTCGTAGTCCAGCGGCGGGTCCGGGTCAATCTCTTCCAGTCCGTAGTCCTTTGCGTTCTTGGAGACGATGATCATCGCCAGAATTACCGGAACGTAGTTGGCGGTCTCTTTGGGTAGAACGTTCAGCCGCCGCAGCGTCCAGAAATCGGCATACCCTGTGCGAGCCACGGCGCGGTCGACACATCCGGGACCGCAATCGTATGCCGCCATAGCTAAATACCAATCGCCCAAATGCTCATACAGATCGTGCAGATGCCGCGCGGCCGCGCGAGTAGCCTTCTCCGGGTCCATGCGTTCATCCAGAGCCGCCGAAACGCTGAGTCCGTACTCTTCGCCCCGGTCCTTGATGAACTGCCACAAACCCACGCAGGCCTTGTAGGAAATAGCTCGCGGCACAAATCCGGATTCGGCCTGGGCCAGGAAGATTAGCTCCTGGGGTATTCCTTCCTCTGCCAGAATGCGCTGAATCATCGGCTTATATCGGCCGGAGCGGCGCAGGCCAGTCTCCAGGGTTGCTTTTCCCCGCGGCGAAGAGAAGTAGTTGATGTAGCTGACCACCGCATCGTTCTCCTCCAAGGGGAGCTGCGATACTGTGGCCTGGATCTGCTCATGCACCTTGTTGCGCAGGCTGGGATCCACCGGGAAAGTCATCTCCAGAAGCTCGTCGAGCGGACGTTCCTCGGAAGCCGGTTGGCTCCCGGCCAGTTCGCCGGCGCCCAACTCGCCTGCATCGTAGCGGTAGATGGCGTCGATCATCTCCTGCAGACGCTTCTCCAGGCGTGGGCGTTCTGCTGTGTCTTCCGGCGCGCTCAGCAGGATCTCGATCGCCTTGTCGAACTCATTCCGGGCGTCCTCGGTGCGGCCATCCTGGATGGCCTTCTTGCCGGCGGCGAACCGATCCTCGGCGCGCCTGAGGATGAATTCGGTATCGGTGAGGCGCGGGATCTCAGGAAGGGAGGAACCAAAGTCGGGACCTTCATTCGCGAACGCAGCCGTCATCAGCACGGGCGGATCGGCGCTGGGCTGGATCGTGGGAATCGATGCGGCTATGGAAGGGGGCAAAAGGAAGGTGCGAAACTGCTGGGGCCGGGCGGTCGAAGAGGCTACGCAACCCGATAGCAAAACACAACCGGCTGCTACAGCCGCCCCAGCTACTACGCGGGACTCCAAAAGGGCTCGCATGAATAAGGTTTCGTTAATTTTAACAGGAAGATGACACCCCCCGTCAACCGGGGGGTAGCTGGGTGCGCTCACGCTAGCGGTTGCTCGCTCTCAAGGAGTGCTTCCCGCACGCTCAACCCTCTTCGGCGCGCCTCGATAAATCGCGCGGAATTGGGGGCGGCGGCCTGATCCCAGATCACTCTATTCAGCAACAGCATGAAGTCCTTCGGGAGGCGCCTCTCGTCGGCATCCGCCATTACAATGAGTGCCTGACACAGGTCCTCACGCGTCGCGAGATTTGCCAGGGCAGAGATGGTTTCCGAAGCTTCGACGGGCCATCCGTCCACCCGACCGTCCTTATATCGACCAAAGGGCGGCAGCCCTTCCACGTCACGCAAAAGCTCTGACACCTGCTTCGCGATTTCACCCATTGAAAGGCCGACCAGAAGTTGGCCTTAGGAACAGCCTTTGACGCCGGTGGTCAAGCACCGCGAATCGGTGGGCGGAGCAGGGACCTTGAGGCCCTTTTCGGTCATCAATTTTACCAGCAGCTTCTCTGCTTCGGGATGAGCAATCGCGGACTGAACTCCAACCCGCACCAGGCCGCGAGCCCAGTCGATGGGAATCCAGGTCTGGCCCAGCATGCCTCCGTTAACGCTATCGCGGCTTCCGAAGTCATGCGCTTCCATGTTGGCGCCATGGTCGACTAACATTTGAATAACGACGGGACGGCCCTTGTGAGCCGCTCCGTGAAGCGAAGTCCGGCCTTCATCGTCCGCCTGGTTGGGATCGATACCAAGGTCCAGGCACATCTTCACCGCTTCCACATTCTCGGCCTCGGACCATTCGTAGGTCACGCCTTCCACCCAGCCAATGCCCGCCGCGACCGCCAGAGGCGTTACGTTGTGGGCCGTGAAGATTTTGGGATCGGCGCCATGCGCCAGCAGCAGCTTCATCAGTTCGACGTCGCCGGATTGGGCGGCGCGCAGGAACGGTGTCGCGCCATCCTCGAACAGCCACTGCATGGTGAAGTTGGTGCGAGTTTCCGTGGTGTCGCCGGTGCATTTCTCGGTAGTCGACTGCGGCCCGCAGATGCGCACATTTACGTTGGCTCCCTTTTCGATCAGCAGCTTGATATACGCCAGATGATCCATGTCGGGAGCGCGCACCGGATAGTCGCCGGCTTCAATGTTGCGGTTGTCGGTGGCCAGATAGAGAGGACTCCAGCCGCCTTTGTTGGAGATATTCGGATTGGCGCCATGATCCAGAAGGTAGGCAGCCAGTACATAGTGCCGGTTTTGCGTCGCGGTGAGCAGCGCTGTCCAGCCGTAATTCGTGACCTGATTGACGTTAGCCCCGGCTTCCACCAGAGCCTTCGCGCAATCGAGACAATCTTCGCGAGCCGCGTAGACCAGAGGAGTCAATCCACCGCCATCCGCCGCACCGCCGCCACGCCCGCGACCACCCCCAAACCCCGCTGCGGCGCCAGCGCCGCCAGCCTCGCCATTGGGAAGCGCCGCGCCGACTGCCGCCGCGCCACCCCCGCCAGCGCCACGACCACGGCCACCGCCTCGGCCATTTCCCCGCCCCCCAGCCGCCGCCGGCTGTCCATTTGCCGGAGCCGCTGGAGCCGCCCCAGGCACCGCCGGCGCAGCAGGATTCGGCGTAAGACCGGCGGCAATCGCCGCCGCTTCCGGACTCGCATTTGCAAAATCAGGCGCGCCGTTGGCGCCCACCGCTACCACCGCGCCTTTTGCCGCGCCCTTTTGGCCATTGACTCCAAAGCCCGAGTTCAAGCGTTGGCTCACCGGGTTTGCCAGATTATTTCTCGGCTTGCCGCCGGAATCCGGCTTTGAAACCGCATTGATATCGGCGCCCGAGGCAATCAGCAGCTTCATTGCGTCAGCGTGGCCCTCCGAGGCAGCCCACATGATCGGCGTGGTACCGCGAAGTTCTTCCTTGCCGTTCACATTGGCCTTGTGGTCGATCAGAACCTTGATCGCGTCCAAATTGCCATTGCGCGCGGCCAGCATCAGGGGCGATTCGCCCTGCGGCCCGGCTTCATTCGGATCGGAGCCCGCCTTCAACAGCTTCTCGATCATCGGCGCGCTGCCTCGGATCGATGCCAGATACATGGGCGTAGCGCCTTCCCGGTTCGCCTTCTTGACATCGGCGCCGGCTGCGAGAAGCACATCGGCCAGAGGCAAGTTGTTATCGTAGGCGGCCCACTGTAACGCCGTGGCCCCATCGGCCTGCGGAGCATTCACGTCGGCCTTCTGTTGAATGAGCGCCTTCACAGCCGCCACATCGCCCTTCATGGCGGCGTCGGCAACCGGGCTCGATCCCGCGGCTCCAGCGGTGTAATACGCCGTCAAAGCCGCCGCGCCCACTGCGATCAGGTATCGTAAACGCATGTCTGATTAGATCTCCGTATCCGAAAAAGCGCTTGAAATTACGCCAAACCCGACAACCGGCCGGTGCTGTCGCCGATCGAGTCCTGATGAATCCCGTACATGTCCAGAATACTCAGCAGCAGGTTGCCGCTGGTCACTGTCTTGGTTTCATAATGCAGATGCCGGTCGCCCTTCAGCTTGCCCGACGCTCCGCCCACCAGAATGTGCGGCACGTCGTAATGCAAGTGCTGGTTCGAATCGCCCATGTTGGTCCCGTACAGGATCAGCGAATGATCAAGCAAGGTGCCGTCGCCTTCCTTGGTATTGCGCATCTTGTCCGCCAGGTACGCCAGGCACTTCACATGGTACTGATTGATGTGCGAATAGCTCTCGATGTTGCGGGGGTTCTCGGCATGGTGCGAGGCTCCATGGAACCCGCTATTGTTCTTGCTCTCCGGATAGCGGCGGGCCGTAAGATCGCGGGCGTACAGCATGGTGGACACACGCGTGATGTCGGCCTTGAACGCCAGCAGCGTCAGATCGGAGTGCAGCTTCACATGCTCATCGAAAGACTCCGGTACGCCCGCTGGAGCGACAAAGCCGGTGTCATCCGCCTGCCCCGCGGATAGCTTCGCGAGGTTCAGGCGGCGCTCGATTTCACGAATGTCGGTTTCCCATTCATCCATGCGAGCCTTGTCGCCCGCGCCTAGATTGCTCTTGAAGCGCGGCAGTTCCTGCGAGATCGAATCGAGAATGCTGCGCCGCTGCTCCCTGCGAGCCGCGCGCTCCTTGGGATCTGCTCCGCCGGAGCCGAACAGGCGCTCAAAAGCGACCTGCGGATCCAGCTCCATCGGAATCGGCTGCGTCGGCGAGGACCAGGAAATCGTATTCGAGTACGTGCAGCTATAGCCCTCTCCGCAGTTGCTCGAATTGGCGCCCGGATCTTCGAGAGCCAACTGGATCGACGGCATGCGTGTTTCCTGGCCGATCTTGCTCGCGATGATCTGGTCGATGGTGGTGCCATCGTAGACGTCCGCGCCAGTGGTTTTGCGCGGTTTGTCCGCGCACAGATACGCCGCGGCCACCCAGTGATCGGCGCCGGTCTGGCCGGGAGGCGGCTCAGCCGACTTAGACCACAACCCGCTCATGATGACGGTGTGCTCGCGGAGAGCCTCCAGAGGCTCCATGATCATGGGGTATTTGAACTTCTCGCCCGGGGCCGCCTTCGGCTCGCCCGGCCCTCCCCCCTCGGGAATCCAATAACCCGGCGCCATTCCGTGCGGAACGAAGATGCCCGTGAAACGCGTCGGAAATGCGGCTGCGGCCGCCTTGGCGGTCGGCGTTTGCGCTGGAATCATCGAATCGAGTAATGGTAAAGCCAGCGTGATGCCAGCGCCCTGCAAAAAGGCCCGCCGCGGAATGTGCTTCTTAGTGATAAACATTTTGATAGCGCTCTTTCTAAACCTATTTTATCGCTTCACATGCGTCCGAACCATCCCCTTGGGACGGGTACAGCGGGCGCTTTCTAACGGGCCGCACGCTGCGGGTTGGCCGGAGTCGTGCCCGTCATCAGCTTCTGATTCATCTGGAACTGTTCGCTCTTGACCACCCCAAGTACCAGGGTGGAGAATTTGTAGCCGTTCTTTTCTGTGTCGTGGACGATGGCGCGAATCTCGGGCATATCGAAATATTCGGTTCCCCGGCCCACGCCGTAAATCATCAATTTCTCTGCAAGCACGCGCACGAACTGCGCCTTGTTGCGAATCAGCGCGTCCCGTAATCCTTTCACGCCGTCGATCTTGGTGCCATCCACCAGCGTTCCGGACGGATCGATGGGAGTCCCGTCGTCAGTAACTCTCCATTTCCCGATCGCATCGAAGTTCTCGAGTGCCAGTCCGATCGGGTCCATGATCTTATGGCACGTCGCGCACGGCTCATGCGCGCGATGCATCTCGATCTGCTCCCGCATGGTCGGCTTGGTCAGCGAGTGGGTCGCGCTGGCTTCAAAAGTCGGGAAATTGATATTTGGCGGCGGATCGGGCGGCCCGATTCCCAAGAAGAACAGCATCATGTCCTTGCCCCGCACGGTCGGGGTCGTACGATTCGGATAGGCCGAAACCGTTTCGATGGCACCCTTGCCTAGCAGGCCGCGGCGGTAATCGAACTCCGGCGTCAGATCGACGCGCCGGAAGTTGCTCCCGTAGACGCCGGAAATCCCGTAGTGTTTCGCCAAACGTTCGTTCAGGAACGTGTAGTTGCCATCGAGAAGATCCAGCACGCTGCGATCCTCATGGACCACGCTCCCGACGAATAACTCGGTTTCCTTGCGCATCGCGGCGCGCAGGTTATCGTCCCAGTCCGGAAAGATCCCGGGAATCGGGAAGACGGTCTGCATGGCGCGCAGATTCAGCCACTGGCCCGCGAAGTTCACCACTAGTTGGTCGGATTTCGGATCCGCGAGCATTCTCTTCACCTGCTGCTCCAGCACCGCCGGATCGTGCAGCTTGTTCTGGCTGGCCAGATTGATCAAAGTGTCGTCGGGAATGCTGGACCATAAGAAGAAAGATAAACGCGACGCCAATTCCAGGTCGCTGATGCGATAGGTCTTGCCTGCAGCCAGATTGGCCGGCTCGGCTTCACGGCGGAACGTGAATTCGGGGTCTGCCAGGATGCGCTCAATCGCCCGCTCAATCCCCGTGTCAAACCTTGCGGTGGCTGGACCGTCGGCGTAGCCCTGCTGATAAAAAGTCATCAGCTTGGCAGTATCCTGCGCGGTTACCGGGCGGCGGAAGGCGTGCCGGGCCAGCGTGGAAACAATCTGCTGCGCACAGGCGGTTTCCTGGGCGGGAGCAGCCGGCTTGCAAACGAAAATCTTCTCGCGGCTCAAGGAATCTTTGGCCAACTCCGGCTTCTGCGGACCCAGAATGTCCAGCTTGCCGATGTGCGGCCAGAATTTGAATCCAGGCAGACCGCCGGTCTCGATGGTGCTGCGCTTGAAGTGCTCGTTTAAATCGCTGCCGGGAGCAAGATCGGTGGCAAGAAATGTCACCACCACTTTACGGGCGCCGGCCTTTACCTGAAAGTGGACATCCGCCGTTCCGCCATGGACAGGGGCCCCGGCGCCGATTTCCCGATCCCAGTCATACAACTTGACCCGCTCGCCGTCCACCAGAAGTTCGACCTTCTCACCCGTGATATTGCCAAAAGCCCGGTCATTGTCCATCAGGCCTTCATTAATGGGATAGATCTTGAACACGTAATCGCCGTCAGCGGGAAACTCGTAGTTGCAGATCAACCCGCCGCGGGTTCCGAAGGGCATGCCATCAATGTGATAATCCTGCGAGCTGTCTTCCGGGACGCGGCAGATCTTGGAAGTGGCTTCGTTGGCGTCGCCGATGGCCAAGCGGCTGATCTTCTCTGCAGCCGTGGCATAGCCCTCAAGCAGCGCCGGCGAAAACGATAGCGCCCCGGCAACATTATCGAAGCCGCGCGTGGAATCGTCGGTAGGGAGGAACTTCGAAGGATCGATATCCAGACTCAGCAGGTCGTGAATCGCGTTCGCGTACTCAGTGCGATTCAAACGGTGCAGCCCGGGCGGCGGCAACTCGGTGATCTTGTGCTTGTCGAGCTCCGTCTCCAGATACTCGATCATGGCTTCGTAGGTCTTGGCATCCGGACGGCGCATACCCGAAGGCGGCATCATGCCCGCGCGCAGCTTCAGAACCACCTTTTCCCATTTCTCCGGGTTCTTTTCCACGTGAGCGGTGTCAAGCTTGTCGATCTCCATGCCCATCGGGGCGTCGGGACCGCTATGGCACGTGAAGCAGTAGGCCTGGAAATAGGAACGCTCCGCAGTGGCCGAAGCGATGGTCGAAACCGAAGGCGGAGGCGGAATCACCGGCGCGGGAGGGGCGCTGGCCTGAATTGGACCGACATCGGCCTTGGCGCCTTGATCCACCCAGTCGGTGATGACTTTAATCTGCTCCTTGGTGAGAGGGCCGTTGGGCGGCATCTGGCTGCCGGTGGTGTCGGAAATCCTTTGGACCAGCAAGCTGTTCTTGGAGTTGCCGGGAACGATCACCGCACCAGCGTCGCTGCCCTTCATCAACCCTGCTGCCGTGTCCAGGTGCAGACCCGCCGGTGCGCTCACGCCCTTGTGACAGCCGGTGCAATTCTCCGCGAGGATCGGCTGAACCTGCTTGCCGAAATCAACGGTGGGCTGCTGCGCCGCCGCAGTGATCGCCGTAAACCCTAGTAATATAAAGAGATTGTATCTGGATTGCATTTAAAGTTTCGCCTCCGCGAATGTGCACACGACACCCCTCTCAGTAGAATATAGGATGTCCTCCATGGAAGCCTTCCAACTATATAATACTGCTATCGAGGCACCGCTGGTTACATCTGACGGAAAAGAAATACAATCGTGTTGCGTGGATCTCGAGAAGCGGAGTCAAGCCAGCCACTCGGTGGTCGCTTCAACCAAGAGAGGCCCCAGCAAGAGTGCGGCTTCGCGCTCCACCATCTGAAGCACCTGTTCGGCATGCTTCTGGTCGGGTGAGACTGTCACTGCGGCCACCAACCCACGCTGCCAGACATCCTGAAAGTCAATTTCAGAGACAGCCACGTTGAACTTGCCGCGGAGCCGGTCCTTCAGGCTCTTGACGAAGTGGCGCTTGTCCTTAAGAGAATGGGCGTCGTCGAGCCGAAGCTCGAAGGTCACGACGCCGATCGCGGGCATTTTGAGAGGAAGGCCTTAAACGAAAGCCTCATTGGCGACGCGCTCCGTCACAAACGCCTCGATGACGTCGTTCGGTTTGATGTCGCTGTAATTCGCAATCGAGACGCCGCACTCAAAGCCCGCCTTCACTTCGCTCGCGTCGTTCTTGAAGCGCTTCAGCCCCTCGATCTTGCCGGTATGCACCACCACGTTGTCGCGTAGCAGCCGCACCTGGCTGTTGCGGGTAAGCACCCCGTCGTCCACAGTGCAGCCGGCCACCACCCCAACCTTGCTGATACGGAACACTTCCCGCACCTTCGCCCGGCCCTTGTAGACTTCCTTGAACACGGGCTCGAGCAACCCGGTCATGGCGCGCTTAATCTCGTCCGACAGCTCATAGATGATCGTATGCAGCCGGATATCGACCTTTTCCTGCTCCGCAGTAGCTTGCGCATTACGTTCCGGTCTCACATTGAAACCCACGATAATGGCGTCCGAGGCCGAAGCCAGCAGCACGTCGGTCTCAGTAATGGCGCCGACGCCCGAATGCAGCACCCGGATTTTGACCCGGTCGTTCGACAGCTTCTGCAGCGTATCTGTCAGTACTTCCGCCGTGCCCCCCACGTCGGTCTTCAGAATGATGTTCAGCTCCTTGGTCTCGCCTTCCTTGAGCTGATCGTGCAACTGGTCGAGCGTAATGCGGCTGTTCTTGGACATCGCCACTTCGCGAGCCTTAGATTCGCGATAGATGACGATCTGCTTAGCCTTGGCCGTATCTGTAACCACCTGCATGGTATCGCCGACATCGGGAAGAGACTCGAGTCCGATCACCTCAGCCGGCATAGAAGGTCCGACTTCGCGCGTCGGCTGACCGCCGTCGTCGAACATGGCGCGCACGCGCCCGAACACCGACCCGACGATGAAATAATCGCCGACCTTCAAGGTGCCGTTGCGAACCAGCACCGTGGCCACAGGACCGCGGCCCTTATCCAATTTCGCTTCCAGAACCGTGCCCATGCCCGGACGTCCCGGGTTGGCCTTGAGGTCCTGCATATCCGCCACTAACAGGATCATTTCGAGCAACAGATCCAGATTGGTTTTGGCCCTGGCTGAAACCGGCACCATCACCGTGTCTCCGCCCCAATCCTCAGCCAGCAAACCGCGATCGGCCAGCTGTTGCTTAATCCGCTCCGGCTGCGCATCCGGCTTGTCGATCTTATTAATCGCCACGATGATCGGCACTTTCGCCGCCTTTGCGTGGTCGATGGCTTCGAGTGTCTGCGGCATCACGCCGTCATCCGCCGCCACCACCAGAACCACGATGTCCGTGACCTTCGCTCCGCGGGCGCGCATCCTGGTGAACGCTTCGTGACCGGGAGTATCGATAAATACGATGGCCTTGCCGTTCTTCTCGACGTGATAGGCGCCGATATGCTGGGTGATTCCGCCGGCTTCCCCTCCAGCCACGTTGGCCGAGCGAATGGCATCCAGCAGCGACGTTTTTCCATGATCGACGTGGCCCATGATGGTTACCACGGGCGGCCGTCTCTCGCGGTCCTTGTCCACCTCGGCCTGCTCGATCTCGTGGGTGGTTTCCTGCTCGTAACTGAGTTTGTTCGTCGAAGCTCCGAAGTCGCGAGCCAATTCCTCGGCCAGCTTCACGTCCAGAGTCTGGTTGATGGTGGCGAAGATCTTCTTCTCCATCAGCCGCTTCACGACAAGGTTGCCCTTGACGCCGAGCTTCTCCGATAGTTCCTTAACAGTGATCCCCTCGGCGATGGTGATTTCCCTGTCAACGGGCGGCGGCTCGAAGGATTCGTGACGCCGCGCCATTGGGCGCAGCCGTCCCTCTTCCTGATCCGGCTCTCTGCGCCGATCGCGAGTACCGGGCTTGGTGGCATGGCGGCGGCCCGGATCGGCCGGCATCGGCGCCGGCTCCGTGCGCAGCGGCGATGTCGGGTGCATCGGCCGGCCACGCCCACGTAATCCTGGAGGTCCGCTGAAATTGCCGGGGCCTGGAGGCCCGCCGGGGCCTCTCATCAAGGGCTGACCCGGACGCACTGGGCCGGTGTAAATAGGACGGCCGGGCACCGGGCTGGACGGCCTCGACGGCATTCCCGGGCGGGGCGACGAAGGAGCACCCGGCATCATCGCCGGACGCGTAAGCTTCGCTACCAGATCAGGCCGCGGAGGAACCACCGGCCTCAGAGCCGGTTGACCCGCTAAATTCGGCTTAGCTGGAGGACGCAGTGGCGTCCCACCGCCGGCGCTCTGTGCCTGGCCTGTACTTGGAGCGTTACCTGGAGAAGGTGCGCCAGGACCACGCGGCGGCAGCGGAGGACGGGGTGCAGGAATACTGGGAACCGGATGGCTGGGCGCGCCGGGAGTATGACTCACGGGCGCATGACTTGGCGTAAACGTGGGCGCAGGGCTGTAACGAGGCGCCTGTGGAGCCGGGCTTCCAGGAACGGCCGGAGCCCTGGCAACCTGACCGAGCCCCGGAGGCAGCGGCTGCCGCGGCCCCGAAAGAATCTGTCCCGGACGGGGCGCCGGAGGAGCTGATTTCGCAGGAATGGGAATCCCTCGCGGCCCTGGCGTCGCCAATGGCGGAGCAAGCGGATGCCCTACGCCCGCCTGATGCGCCCCAGGCTGATGAGACCCTGGCTGGGGGGACCCAGGCTGAGGAGAGCCAGACTGAGGAGAAGCCGGTTGCGGAAAGCTTGGCTGAGGGTGCGAAGGGCTGGGATGGGCAGGGCTGGCATGGGCGATGCTCGGAGTCGCGGGTGCTGGATGACTGGCCCCAGGTGCCGCCGACGGGCCCGAGGCCAAAGGAGGACGCACCGGCGCGACCAAGGGCCGCTGAGGTGCAAAAGTCACGGGAGCTTCCACGCTCACCTTGGGAGCTTCAGCCGGAATTTCGGGTATGGGGGCCGGAGCCACAAACGGCACCGCCTCTGGCTCGCGATCTTCCGCATCGGCGACCAGAGAGTCATAATCCATCACGGCCACGGAGGAACTCTCCCGCCGCGCCGCCTCCTCCACTGCCGCTTCGCCTCCCAGGCGCCGCCGCACCAGCACGATTTGATCGTCCTCCAGCGAACTGGAATGCGTCTTCTTGTCGGCGATGCCCAAGTCAGGAAGCAACTCGAGGATCGCGCTGGGCTTAACTTCCAATTCCCGAGCCAGTTCGTTGATGCGAATTTTGCTCATACTTTGCGGCTCTGGCGTGGAATTCTTTCCCGAGCCAGAAGTTTTGTGTATCCCGGTCCTTCCCTTTCAACTTAAGCGCCGCCACTGCGCGACGGCTCTCCACTTTCTATCGTAACAGATTGCTTTTCCGGCTCCTCCGCCGTCAAGCTTCCCTCCGCAACCTCATCCGCCCCCGCCGCAGCCTCTACGCTCGCTTCCTGCGCGACTTCTTCGGGCACGGTTTCGAGAACGGCTTCGGTCGCGATCTGATCTTCCATCGAGTGCTCGAACTGGCCGTAATAACTCACAACGGCCTGCTGGATCAGCTCGACTTCAGGGCCTATTCCGGCGATAGCCTCAAGCTGCTCCGGTGTCATGGCCCCCAACTTCTCGACCGTAGGCACGCCGCCTGCCAGTAAACTTTCAGCGATGGCTTCGGTCAACCCGTGATCGAGGAGCACCGTCACCGGCGCGCCCGGCACCACCAGTTCCGCCATGCGGCTTTCCACTTCCTGGCGCTTCTCTTCTTCACTCTTGATGTCGATGCGCCAGCTCAGCAGCTTCGCCGCCAGTCTTACGTTTTGGCCCTTCTTGCCGATGGCCAATGACAATTGCGTGTCGTCGACCACCACCTCCATATGCTTCTCGATGGCGTCCATGATCACCACCCGCGAGATCTTGGCGGGACTGAGCGCGTGTGTCGCGAATGCCACCGGATCCTCGTTGTATTCGATGATGTCGATCTTTTCGCCGCGCAGCTCGCGGATGATGGACTGCACCCGCATTCCTTTCATGCCCACGCACGCGCCGACGCTATCCACGTCGCGATCCCGGCTGGACACCGCAATCTTGGTGCGCTCGCCGGCTTCCCGCGCGCAGCCGCGGATGGTCACCGTGTTGTCATAGATCTCCGGGACTTCCTGTTCGAACAGGCGCATCACCAGTTCCGGAGCGGCTCGCGAAATGATCACGCCCGCGTTCTTGCCGGCTTTTTCCACACTCTTTATGACGCAGCGAATGCGGTCCCCGACGCTGAAATTTTCGAGCCGGGATTGCTCCTTCTTCGGCAACCTCGCCTCGCTCTTGCCCACGTCGGCGATCAAGTCCTGACCCTCGACACGCTTGACCACGCAGGTCACCAGCTCGCCCACGCGTCCCGAGTATTCGGAATAAATATTTTCGCGCTCGGCTTCGCGCACTTTTTGCAGGATTACCTGCTTGGCGGTTTGCGCCGAAATGCGTCCCAGCGCCTCGGTCGGCTTGGGCGTGCGGATTTCGCCGCCGACTTCGATAGACGGATCGATGACGCGCGCGGCGTTGAGCGAAATCTCTTTGTCCGGATCGGTAACCGGATCGGCAACTTTCTTGACGCCGAAAATAAGGATGGCCCCCGTGCGCTCATTCATCTCCGCCACCAGTTCCTCATTAGTGTGGAAATGCTTACGGGCCGCCACCAGCATGGCGTCCTTGACGGCATCGAGAATAACCTTCGGATCGATCCCTTTTTCTTTACTCAGGATCTCGATGGACTGATAAATCGTTCCCAGGCTGCTCATATGATTGTCTGTCCCTGATTGTCTGTCCAGTGATTCTCGGGTCTTACCACTCGAACTTGAGATTGGCCTTTTCCACTTGCTCGAGCGGAAATTGCACGCTCTTACCAGGAGCGGGTTCGAGAGTAATGATTCCTTCGATACAACTCTTCAACGTGCCGGACCAGTGTTTCTGGCCGTCAACGGCCTCGCGCAGGACTACTTTGACCTTGTGACCTGAGAAGCGCTCGAAGTCGAGCGGCCGCGAGAGTTTCCGTTCCACCCCAGGCGAACTGACCTCCAGTGTGTAGTGTCCGCCTGGAATCACGTCTTCAACGTCCAGGATGGTGCCCGCGTTCAGCGACATAAATTCGCAATCGGCGTGCGTGACGCCTTGCGGCTTGTCGATGAAAATGCGCAGAACCCGGCTCCCGCCGCCGCCCAGAAGCTGGACGTCGACAATCTCGAGGCCCTCGCTGGCGCCTACGCGCTCGACAATCTCACGCACTTTTTCCACCACTGCCGTCCTGTCCGCCATCTTGCATCCGCCGTTTACACAAGACAAGCAATAAAAAAGTGGGCTTTCGCCCACTCCAATCGTTCGCCCTCAACTTGAGTATACACGGAAGCGCAAGCGCCGACAATGTTTGCGAAACGCCAAACGGCTAGGATCCAAGCGCGCGGTGTGTCGCGGAACCCGGATGCCGGTTTCACTTGTCTTTGAGAATCTTGAGGCAGGCATGTCGCTCGATGAGATCGCAGGGGTTTTCGATGGGATACCCGAGGAAAATGAGAGCGGATCTTCGCTTCGCCACTGAGAGTCTGGCAAGGCACGCGCCATCGCTGCCAAGGGTTCTGTTCGATAACGGCACGCCGAACCGATCGGTCGTTTCTTAAACGCGTACGAGTATTAGATACGCGTCGGATCGGCTGGCATGAGCTGCGCAGGCTCTTAAGTCAATAGCCCGCAAAACGGAGCCTTGGGTCGTCGCGCCCCACGCGCGTACCGTCACCTTCGGGAATTGAGCGGCGCAACCGCCCCTATTGCGGACTAGCAGGGTCGCTGAGCACGATTCGTTCGAGATAAGGCGGACAATCGGCGATTGCAGATTGCCCGGAAGCGCGACGGCAATTCGAGACTCGGCGCGCAGCTGTGAACGCTGCAAGACGTGGCAGCCAGCGGTAGCGCTCCTGCGGGCCGTCCTCGAAGAACTCCCCTCCAGACTTGACATTATTTAAAGTTAGTACTAAAAGAATAGTATGGATGCTGCAAAGATTTCCGTGACAAGAACAGGATTGATGACGGTGGCGCTTTGCGGAGTTCTCTTAGGCGCGGCTGAATTCGAGGTCGCATCCATCAGGCCCTCGGCCGCGATGGCCCCCGGCCCGAACACCAAAGGCGGCGCAGGACGCGAGGGAGGGCCAGCGCCGGGCGGGAATGCTTGCGGAATCCCGAAATTCACCATGGATGCAGGCCGGGTCGATTTTGCGTGCGCTGCGCTGACACGTTTGATCTCGTTCGCCTTCGGCATCCCTCAGGAACGGGTCGCCGGTCCGGATTGGATGGGAGACGCGAAATTCGACGTCGTCGCCAAGCTGCCGCCTGGCGCATCGGAAAACCAGGTTCCAGAAATGTTCCAGGCACTCCTGGCAGACCGGTTCAAGCTCGCAGTCCATCGCGGGAGCAAGGAGACACCGCTCTTTGCGCTGGTGGTGGACAAGGGAGGGCTGAAGCTGAAAGAAGCGGGGAACGACCTTCCCGCGCCCCCAGTCACGGACCCGAATGCCCCGCCCTGCCCGCTCCAGAACTTCAACTGCGCCCCCAACATTCAAAACCTCGACGGAGTGCAGACCCGTATGATTCCGCTCTCGCCCAACACGAGAAGAATCAGCAGTCCCCGCATCGGGACTGCACTCTTTACACAAGGTCTGGGCGAACGCGGACAGCATCTGGAGGCGCCCGGCACCACACTGGAAGGATTGGCCGATCTGGTGACGCTTCTGGGCTCAGTCGGTCAGCCTGTCGTGGATAGGACCGGACTGAACGGGCGCTATCGAGTGGATCTGGAAATTCCAGCCGTCAGCGTGTTTGACATAGTGGATCACGCGCGGACCTCCGGCTCCGATCCGAACGCCGAGCTGGCCGCGGCAATGCAGAACGCGTGGCAGGCCGCGCTGCAGAAGGTCGGGCTCCATTTAGATCCGCGCAAGGGTCCGGTCGAGACCCTCGTCGTCGATCACTTAGACAAGACTCCTACCCCAAACTGACTGGCAATTCGAACGATTACCCTAATCGCGGCTCAAAAAATATCCGCGAGCCAGCTCGGGTTTGAGCTCCAACGCCCGCACCCAGGAATCGCGGGCATTCTTATGATCTCCCGCGGCTTCAAGCGCGTGTCCGAGATTAAGGAGCGCCTCGGCGAAATCTGGTTTGACCGCGATGGCCTCGCGATACGTGCGGATGGCGCTGTCGACGTCGCCCGATTGCTGGTATAGGATGGCGGTGTTTTGGAGCACCTCGGGAGACCGGTCTCCCAGTTCCTGCAAACACAAATGCCAGCGCAACGCGTTGGACGTGTCCTTCTGCTCCAGGGCATTTGCCGACATTCCCCGAACCGCTTCCACATTTCCAGGCTCGCGTCTCAGAAGTTCCAACAGGACATCCTGCGACTGCGAATACTGCCCCAGCTTCCAATACGCCAGTGCAAGATTCAACTCCGCAGCGCTCCATTCCGGCCGCTTTTGGAGGCAGGCCCGCAGGCAATCCGCGGCGCCGGCATAATCGTCGCGCTGGAGCTTGAGATAGCCAAGACGAAATTGCGCATCTTCGCGCTCCGGGGCATCGCGGTCGGCCAAGTCGGCATACATCGGCTCGGCTTCGTCCGCCAAACCTTGCTCCTCCACCACCACCGCGCGCTGATAGCGCAGATCGGTACGTTCCGGCGCAACCGCCAGCGCGCAATCGAGGGCATGGCGTGAACCTTGCAGATCACCCATCTCGTGATACACCGCTGCCAGATTGATGTGTGCGGCAGTCGCATCCGGCCGGAGGGACGCAGCGTTCTGGTAAGCCGCCGCGGAATCCAGCAGCTTGCCGATTCTGTGGTAGGTGACACCCAGATTGAACCAGTAATCGAAATTGCGCGGATACAGTTCCACCAGACGGCAATAGTGCCCTGCCGCCTCCTCATACGTTCCTTCCGCAAAAGCCGCCGTAGCCAAGCCTTCCAGCGCCGCTTGGGCGGAGGCGTCCCGCGCCAGGAGAGCCTGTCCGTGATGCCGCACCAGCGCGTAATCCTTGCGCTGCATTCCCAGCGCAATCAGATTCACCGCGGCCTCTTCGCAATCCGGGTTGCGCCGCAGAACCTGCCTGTAGACTTCCACCGCTTCGTCAAATTCCCAAGCCAGTTGCAGCGCGACGCCTTTTCCCAGAAGCGCGGCTTCCAGGTTGGGCAGCTTCTCCAGACACTTCGCGAAGGATTGCAGAGCTTCCTCGGAGCGCTTGAGATGAAGCTGGCAGATGCCTTGGACCAGAAACGTATCTACGTGGGTGGGATCAAGCTCGGCGCTCCTGGCGAAATACGGAAGCGCATCCTCGTAGCGTCCGAGATGGTAAAGACACGCCCCGCACTGATAATGACCTTCCGCATAATGCGGCCGCCGCGCTAATAATTTTTCATATTCGCCGACGGCTTCGTCATACTTCTTGAGTTCCGCCAGAAGATGAGCTCGCGCGGCCAGGGTTTCGGGGATCTCTTTTTCGGAGGCGATCCCGGAATCCAGTGATCCGAGTGCGGCGGCGGCGTCCCCTTTCAGGTGAGCGATTACCGCGTAGGCCAGTCCGCTGATGGATTTTTCAGAGGCTGATTTCTCAGAGGCCGTGGCAACAGGCGTGTCGATCATGGTAGAGGCGGTCATTCGAGGCATTGTTTCGATTACCTGACCAATTCATCGGCTTTTCCGCGAACCTACTTTAGTCAAAAATCAGGTTAACCTCTTAACTCCCCTACCTCCGTACCGCCTTAGTTTACGATTCCATTGGCGTCTGACAATCAGCGTGGATTGGGAGCCTGCAAGGCCGGCCGCAGAGGGATGGGCATTGTCCCCGGACGGATTTCCGAAATAATTCGCACTCCGCGCCAAGGTAAACCAGTCGCGGGAGCCGGAAGATCGCCCGGAGTCGAGTGCCGCAATTCAGGCTCCGGAATGCGGATATGCGCGGCCGCCCGGAACCGCTGGAAACCATTCACTCCGAAGGCATGGCCCTCCTCGCGTGGACTGTCGTGAACCGCCGGCATGAGGCTCGCCAGAAGCTTCTTGGGCGCCAGCCGCTCCGCCTCCGTGAGCGTGCAGGGAGTCTGAATTCTCGGCTCCGCCGGGTGTATTTCTTCGATTCGGAAATCCGGCGCGGACGAGTGCGCGACGGCATGGCCCGGGGCGCTCGCGATGTAATCTGAAAACGTCCACGACACCGGCCGGTTAAATTCCATGGGGAACAGCAGACTTCGACCGATAACATTGTTGGCTGGAACGCGCGGCTTTTGGCGGCGTTTTCGCGGGTCCACTCTTGCAGGGTTCGGTTTGATTCCGCCCGGCTCAAGTGAGGCATGCGCGTGCAACAGGACCGGCTGCGGCGGAGCGCAGCACGGAACCGGCGTTTCCGAAGCCAAAAGCGGCGGAATTGGTCCATCTGGCTCCAACGCCAAGAGAGCCGCATGCGCCGGATTCAATGCAACTATGGCCGTGCCGGAGAACCGAACCCGGAGTGAATTGGCGGAGGAGATTCCCGGCAACCTGGGTCTCGATTGAGACCGGAGATACGGTTCTGTTCGAGTCTCTCCCGTAAGCATACGCACCGTAGAGATGCTTATCGGCCGGCCCGGCACGAATTGTAGTTCCGTGCGGAGCGGCGATTGCTGCGGCTCTGGACGGAGCGGCGTCCCTTCGGCCAATGCTGACGAAATCGGTTCCTGTCGCGGCGCCGGTGGAACAGCCGAACCCGCGTCCGGAAGCCGCTCCATCCCCGCGGTAGGAATGCCGGAGAACAGAATTCGCAGCGATTTCGAAGCCGGAATCGCCGGCAGTTCCGGCGGCGCTTGAGGCCAGCGGAACGGTTCTGTTGGAGCCTCAGCTTGAAGGCGCGCGGGGAACATCGGAGACGATTCCGCAAAAACGAAGGGCAATTCCGTGAGGCATGGCGACGGAAAAGGGCTGGGGAGCGTCGGCGTGAAAGCGGACGGCTCGGGTTCTCTTCCCGGAATTGTCACAAGAAACCAACCATTCTCCGGAAAATGCGCCAACGTCATCGACGCTGTAGCATTGCCGAAGAACGGCATCTGGAATGACCCCGTTGCAGAAACGCCCGGCACGGCCGGCCTCGGTTTAGGCCAGCGAAACGGTTTCATCGGAGTGTCTTGCGCAAGCCGGGCAGCCAGGAAGTTCGGAACCATCGCAAGAACGAACGGCAGTTCGGTGCGGAGTGACGATTCCAACGCCAGCCGGAACGGCGCGCGTGCGAATGCGAACGAGATCGAACCCTCCGCCGGCAGCATCAGGAAAACCGAACCGTTCACCAGGCAAGCCGGCAACGCCCATGCCAGCGTAGCCGTGCCCGTGAACGGAATCTGAAGTGAGTTGGTGGAGGAAACTCCCGGCAGCGCAGGTGACGCCTGCGCCCAGCGAAACGGCTCTGTTCGAGGATCTTCTTGAAGCCGCGCGGGAGAGATTGCGGCGGGCGCAGCGGCAGCGAAAGGCAGCTCCCAGCTAAGCGGCGCTCCCGGTGTGCTGAGCGTGCGCCGGCTCACCTGGAAGTCCACTTCCTGCGCTCCTCTTGAATCGTGAGGCGGCGCAGGAGAGATTGCGGGCGCCGCCGCCGGAACCAGCGGCAGCTCCCAGAAAACCGGCACTCCGGGCGTGCTCAAGGTGCGGCGGCTGACTTGAAAATCCACTTCCTGTCCTGCGCCGGAATAGGCGGGATCGTTCTCAACCCGCGCGAGCGGTTCGAATTGCACAGGCCGGTTGGCCAGCGCCTGGCGTTCCGGCTGCGCAAGGTTCCCCGCGCTCCACGGGCTGGAAATTGACTCTTCGGCCGCATCGAAAACTTCGTGCGCCAGGTCGATATTCACCAGCGGATAGCGCAAAGGAAGCCGCTGCGCATCGAGGCTGGAGTCGAGAACCGGTCTCTCATTGACAGCAGGAGGATTACTTCCGGCCGGCCACTGCGATGGATCGAGCGGGAGCGTCACAAGCCCGGCCAGCCTGAACAGAGGCGCCGGGCTGGCGTTCATCGGAGGTCCGGCGTCCATCCCGACGAGGGCAGGTGGGGCCGCAGGCCCAAAGCTTAGCACCGACGGGTTCAAGTCGACAGAAGGGATACGGATGTCGGTCCCCGGCGGCAGCGCTGGATCGATGGTGAACGGTACAAGCTCGGCGAGGTTGAACAACTGTGCCGGGCTCGGGTTCCTCGCTACCCTGCCAAGGGCCGGCCCGCCCTCAATTCCCGAAGGGAATAACTCCGCTCCTGGCCGCGACCAGGCCCCGTTTTGCGGGCTGTTACTTGTGAGCCCGCAAAGGGCCGGTCGCTGGCCCTCAATTCCCGAAAGGAATAACTGCGCTCCTGGCCGCGACCAGGCCCCGTTTTGCGGGCTGTTAGTTGGGAGCACGGCATTCATCCGGGTCACAACGGGTGTGGCTGCGGACCCAAGACTTAGCGGCGCCCGGATGTGGCAGTGTGGGTCCATCTCGACCGAAGAAATAGGAAGATCTGTCCCCGGCGAAAGCGCTGGATTGAGCCGGAACGGCACAAGCGCGGCCAGCTTGAACAAACGCTCCGCGCGCCCATTCCTCGCAAGTCCCGCACTCATTCGCCCCAGAACAGGAGCGGCAGACGGCCCAAAACTCAGCGCGGATGGGTTCCTCTCGACCGAAGAGAAAAGAAGCTCTGTCCCCGGCGGCAGCGCTGGATCCAGCCTGAACGGCACATACGCGGCCAGCGTGAACAAACGCGCCGCGCTCCCATTCCTCGCAAGTCCCGCACTCATTCGCCCCAGAACAGGAGCGGCAGACGGCCCAAAGCTTGGCGCGGATGGGTTCCTCTCGACCGAAGAGATAAGAAGCTCTGTCCGCAGCGGCAGCGCTGGATCCAGCCTGAACGGCACAGGCGCGGCCAGGTTGAACAACAGCGCCGGGCTCTCGTTCATCGCAGGCCCCGCACCCATCCGGCAAACAACAGGTGCGGCTGCGGGCCCAAAACTTAGCGCCGTTGGGTCCAAGTCGCTCGAAGAGATAGGAATGTCAGTCCCCGGCCACGAAACCGGATTGAGCGATTGCGGTGATAGACCCGCAAGCATTGGGCTCGCGTCCATCGGAACTGCGCTCGGAACTGCGATCGGAACTGCGACCGGAATCGCCATCGGGATTTCGATGTTCATCCGAATTGTGGCCGGTACCGCGTGGGTCCCGAAACTCACATAATCCGGTTGGATATCAATGGCGCGCGGCGGTCCAATCTCGGCGAAGGCGAGCGGCGCGGATTGCTCCAGCCTGGGGTGTAGCCCGCAAAGGGCCGGTCGACGGCCCTCCATTGGGAGAGGCCAGGGAAGAACGGTCTCGGGGCCTTTCCTTTCGATCTCCCTGACAGGCGCGGTGCCGAACGACACGCTTGCTGGTTCCAGGTTGAGAGCGGCTTCGCCCTCGCCGCCCCGTCGAAGCGGAACCTGTGATTGAATTTCGAGTGTCTGAATTTCGAACGGCGCGTTTATGACGCATGGCGGAGCTAAGCTTAGCCCCACGGCGGGGGCCGCCGCCGAAATCCCGTTTCTTTGCGAACTCGGAGAGACGAGGAGCGCCCCAGGAATCATCGGCGACGCACCGAACTCGCCAACCGGAAGTGGCGGACCTGTTAGCGCGGCAGGCGCGGGCTGACCGAGTGCCAGGCTCGGATAAAGGCGGTCGCACGCATTTGGTTCGGCGGAGGCCGCGTCTTGCGCAAGCTCCTCGTCGAGCCCGGGAGCGATACGCAGGGTTGCCGAGTCCGGCCTGAAAGCGATTTTGCCGCCACTGCTCAGCGGAAGCCGCACAGCTGGTTGAGTCTCTAAAGGCGCGAAGCCGGCGTCCAAGCCCGGAGACGCCGCCGGCTCTCCTTTCATCTGCAGCCTGGCATAGCCAGCCGAGAGCCCAGGACTCGGCGGCGATGAATTGATCTCGCTGAGGGGATCGTTCGCCGTCGCCGCTTCGCCTGCCGATTCCACCTGCGTCCAACCAGCGTCGAAAGCGAGTACGCCTCCAATGCCCGATCGAAGCTGCTCCATTCCGGCGAGTTCCGGCGCAAATTCGAGCGGCGCAACGCTTTGAGTGTCCGCTGCGGCCGGCGCGAGAGGAACCGGTTCCGGAATTTGCTGCCTTACAGGGAAATTGCAGCGCGGCGGAATCGGAGCCGATAGCATCCGGACGCCCCCAGGCGCTTCAACCTGAGGCCGCACTTCTTCGTCTGCAGGCGCGCGGAACGGAGGGGGCGGCTTGACGGGAGCCGTAAACAGCGGATCCATAATCCGCCGCAGCGCCAAACCCGACTGCTCATCGTGATAGGAAACCTCGTGCAACTCCGAGCAGAACGGATACTTTTTGGACGCAAATAGCCCTAGTCGCTTCTTACAGTACAGGCACTGCATGTGGCCCTGCGTCCTCCCTAGGTCCAGTGATCGGCGTTTTCAGAGTGAAACACTAGGGTCGAAGCGAAACCCTTGGGGCTGGGTCAGGGCAATACCTTAGAAGCAAGAGAACCGGTTTATCCGGTACCGTCCGGGGAGGAACTTGGCAATCAGGCCTTACTTGCGGCATCCTGCAAGAGTCAGTGGCAGAAGTAGGCCGAAGCGTCATTGGTGCTGCAAGCCCCTGTAGAAGCCT
>DASXEY010000132.1:0-46229 GCA_036489835.1 Bryobacteraceae bacterium
TTCCTCGATCGGGTTGGTCGCCACCAGAGCCCGTCTCCGCTTCACCGGCACACGCAGATTACCATGCATTCCTCCCAAGCCAGGTCTAAAGCGGACATTTCTACTTTGCTGAGAAGAGGACATTTCTACTTTGCCTTGACATCGCCAAGGTAGTCCTTGACAATTGGATGTCACTTCGGTATCCTAACAATTCGTTAATCTGCAGTTCAGCCTTCGAAGTACTCTCCGGCCTACGGTCCCCTGCGTTTAAAGTTTTGCCGGGGTCGTGCCGACGCTAGAAAATAGGAGAAGAATGAAGCAGCACTATTTTGTGGTCGTCCTCGCGCACTCTCTGCATGGACGGCTGCGACGTGTTCACATCCCTCATAAGGCCCTTTATATAGTTATAGGATTGGCACTTTTTGGTTCGGTTTCGCTTTTCGGAATGGTTTCCAGCTACCTCCGGATGTCCTGGAAGGTAGCCAATTACAACGCCCTTCGCGATCAGGTGGACACCCTTCGAACCAAGTACCAGACGTTGCTCAAAGAGAACGATCAGAAGCAGGAGCAGTTAGCTTCCCTGCAAATGATGGCGACCGAGGTGAGCGCGGCCCTGGGATTGAACCGAAGCCTGGCAGGCCCTGAAGATATCGCCGACGAAGGTCCTCTGGTCCCGGGCTACAAGGAATCTCTCGAAGAGTACAACTTCCTGAAGACCGCCAACATTTCCCCACTGCATCGTGAATTTGCCCGGACCCGGCAGACGAACATCGTGCCCAGCCTGTGGCCCGTAAACGGCCGTCTTTTGAGCCGGTTCGGAGAGCGAGTGGACCCGTTCTCCGGCGAGGCCGAAGCGCATAACGAATTCCACAGCGGCGTGGATATTTCCGCGGTGATGGGGACATCGGTGCACGCGGCAGCGGACGGAGTCGTGGAATATGCCGCTTCGAGTGGAGACGGTTATGGCCGTATGGTGATCATCGATCACGGCAACGGACTTCAGACTCGCTACGCGCATCTTTCGAGATTTGCGGTCGTTCCGGGACAGGAGATTCGCCGGGGCGAGATTCTGGGCTATTCCGGGAACACCGGCCGCGTGACCTCCCCGCATCTGCATTTTGAAGTGCGCCAGGGCGGAGTCGCGGTCAACCCGTATCCGTATTTGACGCATTCCGCAATGTGGCAGCAGATCCAGCCGGATCTTCCTTTCTAGCCTGCAAAGGGCCGGGTGCGCCCCTCAAGTCCCAAAAGCAACAGGTCGCGCCATGGCGCGACCTAGGCTCCGTTTTGCCGTCTGTTACTTAAGAGCCCGCGCAGGGCCGGTCGCGGCCATCGTCCCCGGAACAGCTGAGTTCGTGGGGGCCCGACCCGCACAATCTATGTCCGTGCGGCCCTTAAACTTCGCTACCATCGAAAGCATGAGGCGCACCCGGCGCTGGTTCCTGTCCGCTGCCCCGTCAGCCTGTTTGGCCGCAGCGGTTGGGAATGCTTACGCCGACAAAATCAAGCCGGTTCCTAGCGCATATTTTCACTATAAGGACCCTTCCACAGAATTCCCCGTCGTGCGTTTGACCGACCCCGGATCTACCAGCCTCCTGCCGGCCCACTACGGGAGGGCCGTTTCGCGCAAGGGTACATTCCTGCTCTACGCCTCCGACATCGGGGGCCGCATGGAGGCGTATCGGATGGAGGCGAAGACTGGCATTTCCCGCCAGCTAACCGAACAGGAGGATCTTGACCCAGCGTCCCTCACCCTCGCCACCGATGAGCGTACTTTCTGCTGCGTGGCCGGCGGGAAGCTGCTGAGCGTGAACATGGGGAACGGCAAGGTCCGGGAGGTGTACCGCATTCCGGAAGGCTTTGAACATGCCTCGGGAATGAGTCTCGCTGAGGATGGATTGTACGTGAGTCTCATCGAGAGGAAGGCGTCCGCTTTCCGGCTCCGCTTGATCCGCATGACCGATGGAACGGCCACTACCCTCGCTGAGGCGAATGAAGAGCTGCGAGACCCCATCTTTCGCCCGCGCCGGGCCTCTGTGTTGTACTCCAGGGCAGGCGGTTTGTGGCTGGCCAATTACGACGGGCAGCAGAACTACCGTTTGCACTTGGCTGAAGGAGAAGCCGGACCTGCGAACTGGAATCCCGACGGCCGCAGCGTTCTGTATCTCAATTTCCCGTCCCAGCCGCGCCTGCTCCACAATATCCGCGAGTTCGTGACGGACACGAACGAAGACGCATTCATCGCGGACACCACCCAATATGTGGGCTTTGAGCGCAATGGCGACGCCAGCGTATTCATCGGCGCCAGCGGCAGCAAGGCCTCGCCGCACATCCTGCTGCTGGTTCGGGCAGTCAAACGCGAGCTCATCCTGTGCGAGCATCGGGCCAGCGATCCGCATATGGTCTCGCCGATATTCTCGCCCAACAGCCAGAGCATCTTCTTCGTCAGCGATCAGCACGGCAAGCCTGCGATTTATTCCATGGCCGTGGAGAAGTTAGTCGCCGAGACCGATAGTACTCAATAAGCAATAGTTTTTATGAAAGGAGGGAGCAGACCATGAGGGTCGTCATTGCCGGAATCATGCTCCTGCTGGCGGCAGCGCCGGCCGCCGAGCCTAAAAGCTCCAAATCGACGTGCAAGGATCGTTTGCAGGTTCAGTATAAGGCCTGCCTGAAGCGCACCGGCACCAGCAAGGGCCGCGCGCAATGCAAGGTGCAGCGGAACACCGCTCAGAAAACCTGCCGGTAGCTTATTTCAGCCTTAGGAGCTGCAGCGGGCGCACCGGGATATCTTCCGGGCCGCGAACGTCCTGACCCAGGATCAGCAGACGTCCTGCCGCAGCTTTGGCCTGAACGGCGGTCGCGTTGACCGCGATCAGTGAATCGCGAAAGCGGTCGATGGAAGCGTGGAACCGGTAGCTGGCCGCTCCGGAGCTTTCGAGCACTTCCTCAATCGCCGCACGGATCGCTTTCGCCTTCTCCGCCGTCATTTGCTTGCCCATGAGAGCCTTCGTCAGATCCTCCGCAAAGTCGGAGACCACCTGCCGGGAAGGCTGGGCATCCTTCTCCGCCAGCGCCAGGATATCATCCGTGACTTGCTGCGCCGCGGCATGAGTCATCAAATCCGCATCGAGCTTACCGGTCGACTGCGCAGACAAACCGGCGGTAACCAGCAGAAAGCAGCACAGAAGGCTTTTCATGTCAGAATTGTACCGCTTTCGCCCGCAAGCAGCATCAACGGCGCGCCGGCCAAGTATGAGCAGCCGATCGGGTGCTGGAGGCGTGAAAGGGGCCGCCTGAAACGGACTTCCACCCAATAAGTGTCGCGCTCAATGCAAGCTGCAACGGAACAGCGCCCAGAAAACCTGCCGGTAAGTTATTTCGCCGGGATGTCTTCCGGACCGCGAACATCCTGACCCAGGATCAGCAGGCGACCTGCCGCGGCTTTGGCCTCCACCGCCGTCGCGTCGAGTGCGATCAGCGAATCGCGAAACCGGTCGACGGACGCGTGGAACCGGTAGCTGGCCGCGCCAGAGCTTTGAAGCACTTCCTGAATCGCGTCGGTGACTGCCTTGGTCTTCTCCGCCGTCATTTGCTTGCCGGCTAGAGCCTTGGTCAATTCCTCCGAAAGGTCGGAAACCGCCTGGCGGGAAGGCAGGGCATCCTTCTCCGCCATCGCCATGATGTCATAGGTGACTTGCTGCGTGGCGGCGTGAGTCATCAAATCCGAAGCGAGCTTGCCGGTCGACTGCGCCGACAAACCGGCGGTAACCAGCAGGAAGCAGCAGAGGCCTTTCATGCCTGAATTGTACCTCTAAAGCGAGTTGAGCTTGATGTCTTCCGGACCGTGAATTTCCTGGCCCAGAATGAACAGCCGATCAGCGGCGCTCTGGGCCAGCGCCCCCGAGCCCTTGAGCCGGGTGAGCGGTGCGCGGAAAGATTCGACGGCTTCATGAAAGCGGTAGCTTGCGACGCCCTGGCTCTGCAGCACGTCCAGAATCGGCTGCGTGATCATCTGCATCGTAGGGGGCGTTCCCCCGGGCAATACAATCACGTGCACACTCAGGCGATTGACGGGTGGAAAGAAGGCCCTGGTGAGTACATTCGCGAAATCAAGAACAGTCCGGCGGGAGGGCTAGGCGTCCTTCGCCGCCAGCGCCAGGATGTCATTGGTGAGCTGCTGCGCGACCGTGCTACGCGAAGCGCCCGGATTCTCCAGCCTCTTCAAATCCGAATTTAGCTTGGCGGTGGACTGCGCAGACAAACCGGCGGTAACCAGCAGTAAGCAGCACAAGCTTTTCATGTCCGAATTGTACCTCCACCGAATTTCCGGGGCCAAGGATGGGTAAGCGCTCCAGAGAAACGATCTATGACCTTGTCGAACCTCCCCCTAAATAACAGTCCGCCAGACGGAGCCTGGGCCGCGGCCACCAACGGAGCTGGTACTTTCGAGAATTGCGGGCCGCCGACCCGCCCTTTGCGGGCTAGCTCGCAGCGCCTGAGCTTTGGAGCACATCCAGGGTGACCGATCTGCCGGAGGGCCTTGCGAGCGGTCCCCGTAGACCGAAGTCCCATCCAGAAAAAGGGTGGTTGGAAGGACCCGGAACTTTCTTCGGATACCCCGGTAGAAGTTCCGCTAGCAGGCGCTCTACCCCGCCAAGGATCCACCAGGAATCAACACCATGAGCAATGGCCCGCCGAATGCAATTACCATGGACCTATGTGGGGAAAAACCAGTGAACCCGGCTTCAAGTCTGTGACTACGGAGCCTCCCGCCGCCAACCCGCTTCCGGAGCGAACGCAGACTCCCGCAGCCCCGTCACGCGCGGCCTCTTCCATCGGCAAGACGATTCGCTTGCAAGGCGAAATCTATAGCGAAGAAGAGTTGTATCTCGACGGCGAAGTGGACGGCTCAGTCGAAGTGCGCCATGTTCTGACCATCGGTCCCAACGGCAAGGTGAAGGCCAACGTCAAAGCCAAGGAACTGGTGGTACGGGGATCGATCCAAGGCGACGTCGAAGCCAGCGACCGCATCTCGATCATGAAGGGTGCGAGCATCGTCGGCGACGTCAGGACCGCCGGAATCGTGATTGAAGACGGGGCTTACTTCAAGGGCGGCATCGACATCCTTCGCCCCGAAGCTCCCAAGAAGCCGGAGCCGGCCGTCCTTCTCGCTTCTTCCGCCGCCAGAGCCGGAGCGCAATAAATCCGGCTCCACGCCGGGCTCGTGTGCTACAAAAGAGAACATGACTGTCTGGTTGACCGGACTTCCCTGTTCCGGAAAGACAACTCTCGGCTTGGCTGTGACCGAGCGTCTCAAGGAGTCCGGATGGAAGGCCGAGTTTCTGGACGGCGACGTGGTTCGCCGCGAGTTGTGGCGCGAGCTCGCCTTCAGCAAAGCCGACCGCGAGGAGAACGTTCGCCGCTTCGGGTTCCTGGCCGCGCTTTTGTCGCGTCATGGCATCGTGGCGGTTGTTTCGGCCGTGTCTCCGTACCGGAGCTCGCGGGATCTGGTCCGCCGGGAGTCCGCTCAATTTCTGGAAGTTTACGTGAATGCCCCGCTGTCAACGTGTGAGCAGCGCGACGTGAAGGGCATGTACCGCAAGGCCCGTTCCGGTGAGCTCCCGGGCTTCACTGGCGTGGCCAGTCCCTATGAAGCCCCGCTCCAGCCCGAGGTCGAATGCCGCACGGATCTCGAAACCGTCGACGAATGCGTCGCGAAGATCATTACTGCCGTCGAAGCAGCCTTCCATGAGCTTGGCTCCGCCGCGGCTTCCCGGACCTGAAAACGCCAAAATGTTGCCGCTGGCCACAGCGGGGTGTGCGATTTAACCCAGGCTTTCGTTCTGGCACTCCCGGTCAAGATTCAAAAACATCAGCAAAACGCTGCGCCAAAACATTTACCATCCTTCCTGCTTTATGGCCCAAAACGTGCGAGGTGCCCCGTCAAGCAACGAGGAGGCTGTCATGGATCTTGAGATGCTCTTTTGGATGGCGGTTATCGCCAAGGCTCTTTCCGTGCCCGCCGTGGTTTACCTTGCCTGGGCCGGGCGAAAGACATTCCCCGGCGGGTATTGGCCCAGAGGATCGCTCAAAGCCCTGCCGGCTTTCTTCGGTCATCCCCTGCGCTTTCACGCTCGGTGGTGCTTCCCAGGCAAGAGAACAATCTACAACTAGCCCGCAAAGGGCCAGTCGCGGCCTCCATTCGCGAAAGCAACAACTCCCTCGTGGCAGCGACCCAGACTCCGTTTTGCGGGCTGTTACTCAGGAGCCCGCAAAGGGCCGGTCAGAGCTGGTCCTGAATGCCTTCTTTTTGAGGAGGGAATGTCCCTTCACCTGCCAGCCGGGCTTGTAAACTGCCAATGTTGCATGCTGGAACAGGCGGTTTCGCATGAGCTTCCCGCGGAAAAACATCGAAATCTCCGCAATTCTTGCGATATGAGGATTTGGAAAGAAATACAGCGTCGCAGTTGGCCTCGCCACAGGGCTTTGACCTCAGGCTCCTCAGGCGTCTTCCTGCGTTTTCGCCGATTGCAGTCCGGCTGCTCTGCGTCTTGGCCGAGAAAGACGTATCTTTCAAAGCTGCGGCCCGGCTGATTGCGCTCGATCCCGTCCTTGCGGGGGAAGTATTGCGTTTGGCGAACTCCGGACTCTACGGGCGGCGGCAGCAGGTGTGTTCTATCCTGCATGCGATCGCCATGCTGGGGATCGGGAAACTGAGCCAAATCGCAGCCACGGCGGCATTGTGGCGCGGCCTGCCGAATCGCTCCGCCCCCTTCGTGCGGGAGTGGTGGCGGCACAGCATCGCGGCTGCGTTCGTCGCCCGCGAATGCGGCCAGGGCCTCGACATGGATTTTGCCTATACGGCAGGCTTGCTCCACGGTGTTGGGCAACTCGCACTGTTCGTGGATGCTCCCCAAGACTACCCCAACCTGGTCGAGCGGGTATATTCCGGCGAACTAAATCTTCTTGACGTCGAACGCGGCGCGTTCGGTGTCGATCACGCGTCGTTGGGCCGTCTGCTGCTCGAATCCTGGGGCTTGCCGGGGAAGTTATGCGAGGCCGTATCGAAACATCACGCCGGCGCGGGTGGAGTGCTGGTGCAGGCTGTGAAGACCGGCTGCGCTGGAGCCGAATATGCCCTGTTCGGCCGCTGCGGCTGCGCCAAGGACATCCCTGCCACGCTCGCGGATCTCTTCGCCGGCGATTACAAGTTCGACACGCTGATCACTGAAGTCAATCAGGTCGAGTGTTCGCTGGGCTGAACCTTGCCTAACTGCTGCCACATCCGAAAGCCGCCCTTGACCGCGTTCTCGTTGTCCCCGAGCCGCGCCCCCTTCGGCAGGTGCTTCAGCAGCCTGGCGTTGCCGCCGCCCAGCACCACGTAGTCCGCTTCCAGAGCGTTCTTTAGTTTCTCCGTCACGTCAAACACGTGCTGCCGCCACTTCTTTTTGCCGAGCCGCTCCAGGCCCGCCAGTCCAATATAATCTTCGTACGTGCGTCCGCGCCGGTAGGGAAGGTGCGCCAGTTCCATTGGCTCCAACACTCCATCGACAATCATGGCCGAGCCCAGCCCTGTGCCCAATCCCAAAAACAGCATGCGTCCGCCTTCGTAACTTCCGATGGCCTGCATGGCGGCGTCATTCACGATCTTCACCGGACGTCCGAAGGCCTTCTCGTAATCGAACCCCACCCAACCGCCGCCCAGATTGTGCGGCTCGCCCAGAGGCTTCCCGTGCAGAACCGGGCCGGGATAGCCCATCGAAATCACGGAGAATTTCCAATCGGCCGTCGCCTTGCGCACATCCTTGACCATCTGCTGCGCGGTCATGTCCGGCCCGGAATCGATTTTGACGGGCTCTTTGTGGAGCTCATCGGACACCTTGACATGGGTTCCTCCCACGTCGATCACCAGAACATTGGATACGGGTTTCGGCATCAGGTCCTATACGAAACCGATGGCGCGTCCGCACACGGCCACGCCGAACCAGAGCGTCAGCGACACCACAGCCAGCAATCTTCCCCAAATCGGAATTTGAGCCTGCATGGAGCGCACGCGCGGGTAGAGCGTGTACTGGAAAAGCAGGGCCGCGGCGAGGAAAATCATCTTGGGTCCAAAGGCCGCGCTATCGAACAGCTTGCGCGGCTCGGCAATGAACAGGAGCACGCCGGTGATCAGAATGATGACCACGCTCCAGTTGACCAGCGAGCGTACCTGCTCAAGAATCTGCGCAGGAGACCATCGGCGAACGGCAATTCCCAGAAGCCGCAAGTTGATCAGGAACACCGATCCCAGCAGCACCGCCAGCGCCAGAATGTGAATCGTCTCCACCAGCGGAAACACCCAAGTGGTGCCTTTGATGAAGGTGCTGATCCGCGTCATATCCACCCAGGCGAAGAACGGGAACCAGGAGGGGAACCGCGCGAACGCGAACTGCGCGGGCTGAAGATCGTCGGCGCTCTGGGCCGCCCATCGCAAGCCATGAGTCAGGAATAGTGAAAGCAAACCAAGCATTCAGGAATCCTTAGAGATTATACGCAGTATACCGGCCCGCGAAGATTACAGCGGTCCACAGCGTCAGCGACAACACGCCCGCCATCCGAGCCCGGAACGGCGGTGGCGAGGTGGTATCCCATTGCGCCGTAGTACGGTCGATGGTTGAATGGAACACCATCGCGTTCAGCCCAGCCAGGATCAGCGCAACCACTTTAATGCGGAAGTAACCGCTGTTGTAGCACTTCACAGGTTCGGACCAAAGCAACAGCACGCCGGTGGTCACCATCAAGGCGAAGCCGAAGAATGTTACCGGCAGAAAACCCCACTTGACCCTGGAAACAGGATCGTTCTTCCAGCGGACGCCGATCAGCCGCAGATCGTACATCATCACCGGCGCCATCATCAGCGACATCCCCAGCAGATGGGATCCCTCCAGAACCGGCCAGAGTGTAGTGGACTCGCGAAGCGCCGTGCTGATGGAGCCATCCTGCACCCACTGGCACAATTCAAGAACAGACATGCATCGAGCCTTTCAGCGTGAACAGCCTAACTGGAAGAATCTACCACGGATTTGTGGGAAGCGTCCGGCCAATCGGCCGGTCACGAACCTTCAACTATCCCACAAGAGGTTACCACGGTCAAGGCTTCCGCCGCGATCTTCGGACGGCAGAATCCCTTTCGCAAGCTGGGCGACCCAGCCGGGGCTCCATTGCGCGGGCCTCCGTGTTTTCAGTACAGTGTTGGTGAAGCCCACCATGACAATGAACCCGCGTATCGCCGCTGGCGGCATCTTGATTCTGGCCGGACTCTTGGCCGGCTGCAGCCACGCCGACCCGGGGCCCATCGAAGTCCCCATGGGCGAAAAGGTTACGCTGGGGCCCTTGTCGTACACCGTTATCGATGAAACCTGGCACGGCCAGTTGGGCGACGCCTTGAAAATCCGTCCGCCGCAGCAGCGTTTTCTCGTCTTGACGCTCTCGATTACAAATGGCGGAGGCAGCGATGTCGCCGTCCCGCTGCTTAACCTGGAGAATTCCGACGGACATGATTTCCTGGAGTCGGACAACGGCGAGGGTGTCGACAACTGGATGGGGCTGCTCCGCACCATCAGCCCGGCGCAGACACTGGAAGGCCGGATTCTTTTCGACGTGCCTCTTTCGTCCTACAGGCTGCGCATCACCGATGGCGGCGGACCGGGCGCGGAAAAATACGGCTGGGTGACGATTCCTTTGCGCGTGGACGCGGATACCGACGTGTCAACGCCCGCCCCCGGCACCGCCGGCAAATAGGAGGAGCAACTTGTGACACGCGCCATCGCGCTGGCTTTTTCCTGCGCCTGGCTCGTGTGCGATCTCGCCCTCGCCGCCCCCAAGCTGGCGATAGAGCGCATCGCGCTGAATCAGTTCGAGGACGGCACGGTCCTCGATTCCTCCTACGAATTCCTGCCCGGCGAGACTGCCTACTTCAGTTGCCGCCTCACCGGCTATCAAGCTCAGGTTATCGACGACGACCGTCAGGACGTGAAACTAGCTTGGAGCATGGAAGTGCGCGATCCAGCCGGGGCCCTGCTGGAGCCGCCCGCCAGCGGCCGCATCGACGCTCAGCTCTTCCCCGAAGACACCAACTGGCTTCCCAAGTTTCTCAAGAGCTTCGTGGTGCCGCCCTTTGCGATCTCGGGCGACTATCGAATTTCGGTCCATGTTCGCGATGAAATCGATGGGAGCGAAGTATCCGGCGAACTAAAGTTTCGCGTCAAAGGGCACGCGCTCGATTCCGATAACGCATTTGCCGCGCACAACGTTGTTTTCCTGAGCGGCGAGGACGACGCCTTGGGAACCCGCACTGGCTTATATCATCCCGGCGGCACAGCGTGGATTCGCATGGATGTCAGCGGTTATAAATTCAGCGACGGAAACCGATTCTCCCTCTCCTTCGGAATGGAGCTGGAGGACTCCGCCGGCATGCAGTTGTTTACACAGCCCGACGCCGGAACCCAGACGGACGCATCGTTCTATCCGCAGCGCTACTCCACCGGTACGCTGACACTGAACCTCGATAAGAACCTGGCCGCCGGCGCCTACACTCTGGTGTTGACCATCCACGACAAGATCGGCGATCAAACCTGCGAAGTGCGCGCCCCGTTTCGGGTGGAATGAGCTCAATTCGCCGAAGGCTTCTCGACGTGATCGATCACCAGAACTTCGATCGGATCCTTCTGCGCGTCCAATTTGAGGCCCATTTGGTCCTGAATAGCAGAGTAAATAGATGGGCAACTGGCCGGCGCCGTCCCCGCCCCTAGCCGTTCTTGAAGGGCTGCAAACGATGCGGGACAGCTCCCGTCCGAGCCAGCGTCTCCATCCGGAGTCCATGTCAGCCTGAACTGGAATGCCTCCGTGAAATTGGTCTTATCCACCACGGGGCGGTCCATAGACCGGGAAAGTACTTGAACCAGCGCCGGCATGGTCACGTTGGTCCCCTGAATCCAGCCTCGATCCATATTCGCGATGCCGCCGCGGCCGCGAGGCTTGCCATCGTCCTTCGACGCCACGATCCTAATTCCGCTCTTGGCTGGGATCAGCGCATACACAGGTAAATCTCTGGTCTCCTTGTGGACCTTCAATTGAAACCGCTCGGCAAGCAGCGCCTTCACCATCTCCCGGACTTGCGCTTCGGTCGCGGATTCATCCCCCTTGGCTTGGATCTCGTAGCGGGCGCCGTAACTGTCCGCAATCATCGCCATCATATTCGGCGCTCCCACGAGTTGAAAGTCGCGAACCTCGTAGACCTGCTGAATAATGAAATTCAGCGCAACATTGTTGGCGACGAACCTCCCGCCCGGCAGAAACTGGATGCGCCCCCCGGTCTCGCCGGGAATGGCGGACTTTACCGACGCGACCTCGAACATTGGCGCTTGGGCCAGCAAGAGCCCGGCGGACGCGGCTAGAAAGAGAAGTTTCGCGCGCATTCCCTTGTAAGACGCTTCAAGTGGCCGATTCGTTGAGTGGCTGAGCAAAGACTATCTCCAGCGAAACAACTTCAGCGCCAGCGAAAAAGACACGACCAGCCAGACCCCCAAAATCCCCAACTGCGGAGCCAATTGTGCAATAGGCTCGCCCTGAAGCATGTTGCCTCGCAAGGCATCGATCAGAGCCGTTAGCGGCAGCGCATGGATCACGGGCTGCACCGCCTCCGGAAATCGCTGCGCCGAAAAAAACACTCCGGAAAGCACCCACATCGGCATCATCACCAGATTCGAAACCCCGGAGGCGGCCTCGATGGTTTGCAGCCGCGACGAGATCAACAGCCCAATCGCGCTAAAGGAAAGCGATCCGATGACGCAGATCAGCATCAGGCTCACAAGCGATCCGCGCAGAGGCACTTGAAACACCAGCGCGCCGAATCCTGCCAATAGCGCGACCTCAATCACCAGCAGCCCCAGCCTCGAAAGCAGGAACGAAAGCAGATAGTCGTGCCGGGGCATGGGAGTCGCCACCAGTCGCTTCATCAACTTCTTGCGGCGCGCGTCGACGATCGCGAATACCAATCCCCAGATGCCGCTGCCCATCAAATTCATGCCCAGCAGACCCGGCAGCAGAAAGTCGATGTACCTGGATCCCGGCTCGCGGATCAGCCGGTCGGACGAGGCAACCGGATCGGCCCGTCCGGAAGCCCTCTGAATCGCGGCGTCAGCCAGCATCCGCGCGGTGCGCGCGTCGGGATTCGTATCGTCGTAGTGATACACGATCTGCTTGTCCGCACCCGGCTCAGCCAGTAGCGCGATCTTTCCGGTTTCGAGAGCCAGTTCCGCGTCGTGACCGCCGCGGAATTCGGTAACGTCCAGCAACTTCTCGCCCGCGAGCGCGCTCTTCAAGTCAGCCGAAACGACGCCGACCTTGAGCACCTCCGGAGGCCGGTTGCGGAAGGCCACGCCCAACCCCGCGGCCAGAATGATGGGAAAACCGAACACCCAGAAGAGCGCCTCCGGCTCGCGCAGAAACTCGCGGAATCGGACCAGCGTCAACTGGACCAATGCTTGATCCTTCAGGGCCGACTGCGCTCGTGCGCTATCGCGGCTATTCGTCACGTAAATGCCTTCCCGTCAAGGCCACGAAAACGTCCTCCAAAGTCGCCGAATGCGTGCGCAACTCGGTCAGCGCCACGCCCTGCCGGCCCAGTTCGCCCAGCAAAGCCGGCACCGCCAGGTGCAACGCCGTCACCTGCATCAGCACGCTGCCGTTCTCACTGCGAACCCCGCTGACGCCGTCCATTCGCCCCAGCGCGCCGGAATCGAAAGGCGTTCCCACTGCGGGCGAAGCCGAAAACTCCACGATGTGCTCCACCCCGATCGACGCAATCAGCTCCCTCGGCGTGCCCAGCGCGATCACCTTCCCGTGATCCATAATCGCCACGCGATCGCACAGCCGTTCGGCCTCATCCATATAATGCGTGGTCAGCAAAATGGTGCGTCCCGCGGCTTTGAACTGCTCAATCAAATCCCACAGCTGACGCCGGGCCTGCGGGTCCAGGCCCGTAGTCGGCTCATCCAGGAACAGCAATTCGGGGTCGCCCACCAGAGCGCACCCCAGCGCGAGTCGCTGCTTCTGCCCGCCGGAAAGCCCGCCAACGCGCGCGTCGCGCTTTTCATTGAGCTGCGCCTGGGCGATCACCTCTTCCGTGGTCGGGCCCTGATGATAGAAGCTGCGGAACAGACGAATGGTTTCCACCACCGTGAGTTTTTCCGACAGCTGCGTCTCCTGAAGCTGGATGCCGAGCTTCTGCCGCAAAGCTCCGCCATGGGAATTCCAGCGCATTCCCAGCAGTTCGACCTCGCCTGAGTCCGCCGATGTCAGGCCTTCGCAAATCTCGATCGTGGTGGTTTTGCCCGCGCCGTTCGGTCCCAGCAGGCCGAAGCATTCCCCGCGGTGGACCTCCAGATCGATCCCGTCCACGGCCACCACATCCTTATAAGTCTTCCGCAGATTGCGCAGGCGCAACGCGGGCCCGGCGGTCGTCGAGGGCATAGAGCTATGTTGGCACATCGCCTCCGCCTCCCGGAGGACATCGAACGGAACGCTACACTAGCCGAGCCGCTTGAAGGAGCGCACGTACGCGTGAGCGTCGTGCGTGAGCGTCACGAAGGATGCGGCTCCTGAGCGAGTTTAGCCGCGGCGTACATCGAAAGCATATAAATTGAAAACATCAAGAGAGAACTTCAAAGAGACTGATCCAACTCCCGGCCGGGAAGAAGTCCAGAGGCGCCTGTCCAAGATTCGGGATGAATGGTGTCCGAAATTGTTGCCGGGCCGAGGGGAACGTTGATCTTTTGGCGGGCTACCTTCTTCGATTCCAGCGCGCTCGTTAAGCTGTACCTACACCGACGCCGGCACATCGCCTGCCGATCAAAGCGTCAATGCCCCAGGCAGTTTAGTCCGGGTTTCTCGGCTTACCGTGGCCGAACACACGTCGGCGTTCGCGATCAAAGTGCGAAGCGCAGTCCGTCAGCCGGGAGGATGCGAACCCTTTCCTGCGCGAATCTCGAAGTTAGATCGCTGGCGGAAGTATTCTCCATTTCGGGGAATCGGAATTTGCTATGGCCGAATTGCTGGCCCGCAAAGGCGCGGCCCCAATTCCCGAAAGTAACGGGCCAGTTACGGCGGCGAGTCAGCTCCCCGGATCGAGGGGCTGAATCGACAGCAAATGAGTTCAGCGATCCTATACCTGCCCCCCCACCCCGGAGAACG
This sequence comes from Bryobacteraceae bacterium, assembly GCA_036489835.1. Lineage (GTDB taxonomy): Bacteria > Acidobacteriota > Terriglobia > Bryobacterales > Bryobacteraceae > Palsa-187. Next base: position 14,218 of record DASXEY010000132.1, read on the forward strand.
CCGGATGCGGCGGAAAATGGCGGGACCGCGCATTTGTGGAAATGAACGCCGCAGTTCTTCATTTCTTGTGGCAGAATGGGCGTCACGCGATCGACCATCACAACGTGCCCCCCCAATTCATGGAGAATGTGGCCATGCCCACGGACCGTGCCGCCCATTTCCGGTTCGCGGATACCGGTCTTCTGAGGGCGATTCGAAAATACTCAGTGCAAGCCGATGCTGTTCCGAATGCCCCGACCATGGAGTTGCCTGAGCGGCCGGCGGGGCATAGGCGCGGGTCGCAACCGCGTCTTCGCTCTGCCGGATTGAACGTAATGCCGCATCGGGGCGAAGCCCACCATCTCGCGGAACGGCTTTCGAATTCGCTATTGAGGATCTCGGAGTGGAGCCTGCATTCCCGTTCGCGCTGATGAAGGCGGATTGAATTAAAATAGCAGCGACGATGGTGGTCGATATCTATACGTTATGTCTCGAAGCGGCTGGGGCTCGTCTGGATTCTCTGTTTCAGCTTCTTGCGCCGCAGGAGCGTGAACGCGCCATGCGCTTCCGTTTCGACGAGCATCGGCGTCACTATATCGTCTGCCGAGGCGCCCTGCGCGAGATCCTCGCGCCCTATCTGGAACAGAAACCGGCTGACATTGCGTTTGACTACAATCGTTACGGCAAGCCGTCCGTGCGTGATTGCGAACGCAGGTCTGATGTGCGCTTCAACGTGTCGCATTCCGGAGGCTGGGCGCTCCAGGCGGTGACGCGCGGGATCGAGGTGGGAATCGACATCGAGCGCATCGACGCGCGGTTTGCTAGCGATCAAATTCCAGAGAGCTTCTTTTCGCCTCGCGAAGTCGCGCAGCTTCGGGCGCTTCCGAAAAATGAGCAGACCGGCGCTTTCTTCCGCTGCTGGACGCGCAAGGAAGCCTACATCAAGGCTCGCGGACTAGGATTGGCCTTGCCTTTGGACAGCTTCGATGTTTCGCTGGGTCCGGATGATCCGCCGGAGCTGATGCGGGCCGGCGATTGGAGCGTTCAGGATCTTTCGGCCGGAGATTTCGGCGTGCCGCCTGGCTTTGCGGCGGCGGTGGTGGCCGAAGGTCCGGCGTTCACCGCCGGGGCTTGCCCTGTGCCCGCAGCGACCGCACTTCTTCCGGCCTAAGGGTGCGGTGTTTTCCGATTTCTAACCCGCCGATCTCCAACTCGCCGATCTGGGTCCGGACCAGCTTCAATACCTTCGCGCCTAGAGCCTCCACCATCCTCCGCACCTGCCGGTTGCGTCCTTCCGTTAGGGTGATCTCGAAGAACGTGAAGCGGGCGGAATCGCGGATGCGCTTCAATTCCGCGGGTCGCGTTGGGCCGTCCTGGAGTTCGATGCCGTCTCGCAGACGCTGGAGCTGATCGTCGCTCAGAAGCTCCGAGGCTTTCACCAGGTAGGTTTTTGGAACGTGCGAGGCCGGATCGGTGACGTAATCGCCGAAGACAGTATCATTGGTGATCAGCAGCAGGCCGCTCGAGTCCTGATCCAGCCGGCCCGCGGGGAACACCCATTCCGGGATGTCTTTCAAGAGGTCGTAGATGGTCGCTCGGCCTTCAGGGTCCTTGTAGGTGGTAAGGTAGCCTTTCGGTTTGTAGAGCAGCAGGTAGAGCTTGCGTGCGGCACGCAGAGGTTTGCCGTCGAAAGTCACGCGGTCGCGTTCGGGGTCGACCCAGGCGTCGGGCGTGAGGACCTTCTTTCCGTTCACGGACACGCGCCCATCGGCGATCCAGCTTCGCGCTTCGGTTCGAGAGCCGAGGCCGGCTCGGGAGAGAACCCGGTCCAGGGTTTTGGTTTTTGGTGTTTCTTTCAAGGCGCAGCTACAATCTTAACGATGCTGGAGTGTGTTCCGAATTTTTCCGAGGGCCGGGACGTTCGCATTGTGCGGGAAATTGCCGCTGCGATTGAGGGGGCGGAGGACGTGCTGCTGCTGGGCTGGGAGGCCGACGCCGATCACAATCGCAGCGTGATCACGTTCGCCGGGCCGGTGGATGCGGTCGTCGAGGCGGCTGTGCGCGGGGCGGGGAAAGCCGCCGAGCTCATCGATCTGAGCCGCCATCAAGGCCAGCATCCGCGCGTGGGCTCGGCGGACGTGATTCCGTTCGTGCCGCTGGATGGGGCAGATATGGCCGCGGCCTCTGCAGCGGCGCATCGCGCGGGTGAGGAGATCTGGCGGCGTTTCGGTGTTCCGGTATACTTTTACGAAGCTGCGGCACGGGCTGCTTCGCGAAAGCGCCTCGAGAAGGTCCGAAGACGCGGCTTCGACGGCTCCCCACCGGATATTGGAACAATCGCTGCCCATCTAACGGCTGGGGCTGTGGCGATCGGCGCGCGCGGGTTTCTGATTGCCTATAACGCGGACCTGGAAACTGCGGACGTGGAGGTCGCTCGTCTGATCGCGCTCCGTATCCGCGAATCTTCGGGGGGATTTCCGGGGGTGAAATCCATCGGGCTCTATCTGGCTTCGCGAGATTGCGCGCAGGTGTCCATGAACCTCACCGATTTCGCGTCGACGCCTCTGGATCAGGTCATGGCGATCATCGACGAAGAAGCCGCACGGCTCGGGACTCGGGTGCGTTCCTGCGAATTGATCGGATTTATTCCGCGGCTCGCCTTCGAGAAGGCGCCGTCATTCTTTCGCCGAGCGGCGAATTTTGAGGAATCGCGGATCATCGAAACGCGCTTGGGTCAATTGCTAAACTTGAGATAAGTGCTGGTCACAATAGAATCTCCGGCGCCGCGGCCCGGGTGGCTGAAGGCTCCCGCTCCCGTTGGCGACAATTATCACAACCTGAAGCGGCTGGTTCAGGATTTGAACCTCCATACCGTGTGCGAGAGCGCGGCTTGTCCTAACATTGGCGATTGCTGGAACAGGCGCACGGCGACCTTCATGATTTTGGGGAATGTCTGTACCCGGCGCTGCGGTTTTTGCGCGGTGCAAAAGGGCGCTCCGCTGCCGGTGGATTATGACGAGCCGCGCCGGGTGGCGGAGGCTTGCGCCGTGCTCGGGCTGAAGTTCGCGGTCATTACCAGCGTCAACCGGGATGATCGCAAGGACGGCGGCGCCGAATTGTTTGCGCTGACAATTCGGGCAATTCGGGATCGTTTGCCGGGGTGCGGCGTGGAGGTGCTGGTGCCCGATTTTCAAGGTTCGCATGCTGCCATGGATATTGTGCTCGAAGCTGCGCCCGACATTCTGAATCACAACACCGAGACCGTGCCCAGGCTGACGCGGCAAGTCCGGTTAGGCGCGCGCTATGACCGGTCGCTGGATATGCTGGCTCACGTGAAGAACCTGAGCCCGGCAACACCCACCAAGAGCGGTCTGATGCTGGGCTTGGGCGAAACTGTCGACGAAGTGCTTGGCGTCATGCGCGATTTGCGCGCCGCGCACGTGGATATTTTGACGCTAGGACAGTACCTGCGGCCCTCGCCCAAGCACTTGCCAATTCTGCGTTACGTGAGTCTGGACGAATTCGCGGAGCTAAAGCGCGCTGGATATGCCATGGGCTTTCGGCATGTGGAGAGCGGTCCGTTGGTCCGGAGCTCCTTTCACGCTTCCGATGCGCTGGAAACGGCGAAGTAGGCGGAGTTCCGCCGCCGAATTTCTGACCCAATCGACACAACGAAAACTTGAGCTGGCGTGCCCTCTCATCGAGTAGTTCGTTGTACCGCCGCGCCGCAGCCTCAGCCTGTATTCTCCCAAGTCGATACTTTGAGTTGGGGTGCTGGAAGGCGGTGGCAGCAGTCCGCCCGCGTCTGAAGCTGATCGTGCCACCGTCGAACTGCGGCTGTCATCTGGCGAGAAAAATAGGTCCGGAATCCGAAGCTACCTTGGGTACACTGTGTCGCAGCGAAAGGCGCCTTCCTCTTTAGCTCTTCTAAATAACGGCCCGCAAAACGGAGCCTGGGTCGTGGCCAGCAGGGGCTGTTGCTTTCTGGAATTGGGGCCGCCACCGGCCCTTTGCGGGCCCCTAAGTAACAGCCCGCAAAACGGTACCTGGGTCGCGGCCAGCAGGCTGATGCTTTCAGGAATCGGGGCCGCCACCGGCCCTTTGCGGGCCCCTAAGTAACGGCCCGCAAAACGGAGCCTGGGTCGCGGCCAGCAGGGCTCTTGCTTTCAGGAATTGGGGCCGCCACCGGCCCTTTGCGGGCCCCTAAGTAACGGCCCGCAAAACGGAGCCTGGGTCGCGGCCAGCAGGGGCTGTTGCTTTCAGGAATTGGGGCCGCCACCGGCCCTTTGCGGGCTAGGTAACTGTTGTGTGGGAATCCAGTGGCCACATCATCGCCTTGAAGCGGCCAGCTTGAGAACAACTCGAGCTGCTTCGACCTGCGGATCCAGGCGCAGGGATTGCTCCGCGCTCTCGCGTGCTTCCTTCCATCGCCCCATCGACGCGTAGGCGGTGGCGATTGCGGCCCGGGCTTCGGCGGAATCCGGCAGCAACGAGGAGGCCTCCTGCGCGGCATGCAGCGCGTCCTCATAACGGCCGAGATTCCCGAGACGCAGCGACAGCTCCAGATCGGCATCCGCATTGATGAATCGGACTGCGCTTTCGTCCTTGTCCCCGGGCGGCGTTGGTGTGGGCAACTGCGGAGGAACAATCGCATACAGGGCGCATGCGGCGATCAGCCCCGCGGCAATGCGCCACTCTGGCGCAAGCGGCGGGAACGGCAGCAGCCTCTTCCACCCCGAGGTAATCGCGATCTTCCTCCAGGCCACTCCCAACGCGACCAGCACCGAGAACCAGCAAATCAGTTCGGCATGATCGAAGTGGCCAGGATAGTTTCCGACGTTAAGGCTATCGGCAAGGTACCAGGGGAAGCCCTGTGACCAGAAGTTATAAACCAGAAAAAGAAAAACGCCGCTGGCTGCGTAAAAGATGGCGCTCGGCGCCCACCCGAGTTCTACGACCCACGGAGCCAGCCAGGAAAGATACTGCACGCCGAATCCGTTCGAGACCGCCAGGAACAGTAAGAAGACCAAGCCGGCCTGGGAGAAGAGCCTGGGACGCACCGCCTCCCAGTTCATGCGCCAGGAAACGATCCAAACCAATCCCAGCGTTAAATACGCCCCGCCGAGACGGAAATCCGTATCAAGGGATTGCACCCAGTGCTGGTTCGCCGGCAGTTGCCGCGCCAGGAAGGAGAGCCCCCAATTTCCATACACGCTGCGGTATCCGAAAACCTGTCCGATGATCGCTTGTGGATCTTGAAAGATGAAAGGCGACCAGGCGGCCAGGAGGACCGCGCCTGCTGCCGCGCAAAATTTTATCTTCCGCGCGCGCCCGGACAGATTTAGAAGGATCACAGGCGCGACGATCAGAGGGAATACTTTGACGCAATGCGCCAGGCTGAAGGCCGCTCCCGCAACCCAAGCGCTCGCGTCCCGCTCCAGCTGATAAGTCGCGTCCCGCTCCACGAGATAGATTGTCAGCAGGATGAAAAAAATGACCACGGAGTCGGTATTCCCGTGAAATCCGGAGATCAGAATCAGCGTGGGAGCGCAAGCGAGAAGAATGAGCGACCAGAAGATCGACCGGTCCTGCGATCTCTCCCCCACCATCTTCCAGACCAGCCAAAGATTGGCCGTGTCCGCCAGAATGCTGGGCAAGCGAATCCAAAACGAAAACGGAAGGCCCGTCGCGACAGCCACCCAACTCAAGAAATGCAGAAAGTAAATCATCGACGGCGGATGATTGAAGGTCGAGTCCATCCGATACAGCGAAACGCCAAGATACCGGGACCAGACCGAGAACTGGTCGTAGACGTAAACGTCGTTGGTGCCGTAGGTCTTCAGAGCCAGCAGGATCTTGCTCAGCAGAGCAAGTGAGGCCACACCGGCAAGAAGGACGCGCGCACGGCGGGTCATCGATAGGACCGGAGATGCTGCCAGCGGCCCGGAGGGCGAAGCTTCGACGAAGGTGTCCATCGGGGAGTGCTGTTTCATGCAAACGTTCCAGTGCGCGTTCTTGGGTACCGCTCCACCTGTGCAATCGGCGGGAGAAGTCTCACAAGGACTAGGACCGGCGCCACAGGGCCCGTGGGTGATGAGATTTAGTTTAATTCAATCTAGGCGCGAAGATCTATATAATTGGGCCATAGGAGTCTCCGCCCATGGCTAGCTTCGTGAATCCATCGCAGCGCCTCAAACCCGGGACGACTGTCGTTTCGCTGACCACCGTGCAGTGCGCCCTCTGGCAACTTGGCATGCCGATCCTCGATGCCGACGCAGTAGCCGGTTACAAGAGACGCGCGAAGCGCGGCATGCTTTGGCTCGCAATCCGTTGGCAGCTCCTGGGCATGGCCGCCCTGGTTGGACTCGTGTGTCTCGGGCGGGAGTGGGGCCGCGCCGCGATTGTCGGGCTTGCCGCCGTCGTGCTGGCTACTCTTTTCGGCTGGCTCGTGAACGCAGCGGATCTACAGTGGACCACGCTCGGCTATGGTATTTACCGAAGTTTGCACGCCGTTCCTCCGCACGTGTCGGCCGCGGCAAACGCGCTCATGCGTTGCGGCGTCTCTGAGAGCCAGATCGGCGTTGAATATCTCAAGAACGACCCCATCCTCTTTGTGAAAGACCCCGGGTTTGTGAAGGATGCCGGGCAAACCTCCGGCGTCAGGCGCTACGATCTGATCGTCTGGCAGTAGCCGCGCCCAAAAAACCCCGCCGCGCAAAGTCCGGCGCCGCAGCGTTGGGCGCGAACCGTGCCACGTACACTAGAGAAGATGGACCGCTCACGATTGCCGCATAAGCCATGAACCGGCTGCGTAACCGCCTCATCTTTGTTTTTGTGCTGGCGACTCTCGCGCCGCTGGGGCTGACGCTGTGGACCGGCCTGGATCTGCTGAAGTACAGCCTTTCCGCTCCGCTGCTGGATTTGAACTCGCTATCTGCGGCGCTCCAGGCCACCGGCCGTGAGCTCTATCAGCAATCCCGGGAGGCGTTGCAGCGCGATGCCGCCGAAGGCCGTGTGACCCCGGCGCATCTCCGGCCCGCCGACGCACAGGCATTTTGGGATAGCGGGGAGGCGCAGCAGTTCGAGCTTTCAGGCAGGGGCGAAGACCAGCTGGATTACTACGTTCGCGGCAAGGGCGAGGTACTCCGTTATTCACGCCCCATGGGCGTGAAGATGGGCGATTTGAGGGATCAAATCGCGCGAGCCGGGCGGGTCCAGGAATCCGACTTCCGGCGCGGATTCAGCCGCACGCTGCTTGCCGTCGCGGCTGTGGTGTGGCTGATGGCGTTGGGTGCCTTGGTGTTTCTTGCCACCCATATCAGCCGGCCGGTGCTGCGGCTGACCCAGGGATTGGGCAGCGTCGCCGCCGGCGATCTCAGCGCCCGGGTTCCTCCGGGCGGAGGCGATGAAATCGGAGCCGCGCTCGACGCTTTCAATCACATGGCCGGACAGCTTCAGGAGGCGCGCGAACGGCTGATCCATCTCACCCGTCTTGCCACCTGGCAGGCGCTGGCTCGCAAGATGGCCCATGAGGTTAAGAATTCGCTGACGCCCATCCGCCTCACCATGGAGGAAATCGTCAGCCGCCGTGGCGTTGTGGACGATGCGTTTCTGGAACAGGCCTCGCAGATCGTCGCCGACGAGGTCAATACGCTGGAGCGCCGCGTCCGCGCGTTTTCCGAGTTCGCGTCGGAGCCTCCCGTGATCCCTCAAGAAATCGACGTTAACGCATTGGTGGAGGAGCGCGTCTCATTCCTTAAGTCTGCTCATCCGGAGGTGGCGTACCAGTTGCGGCTGGCGCCGGAGCACCCTCGAGCAGTGGCCGATCCCGATCTCATCAAAGGCGTCTTGACCAATCTCCTGGAGAATGCGGCGGAAGCGGCTCGGCCCGGCGGGGTGGTGATAGCTTCGACTGCGGTCGAAGGAGAGATGCTTGCGGTGGAGGTTCACGATTCCGGCCCCGGCTTGAGCGCCCAGGCCCGGTCCACCTTGTTTGAGCCGAGCATTTCGTTTAAAAAAGGGGGCATGGGTTTGGGACTATCCATTGCGCGGCGGAGCGCGTTGCTGTGCGGAGGCGAGCTGGAAGCTCTGCATCTGGAGAACGGAGGCGAGTTGGGCGGGGCTGCGTTTCGCCTCAGTCTGGCATGTGCCAACCGCATGAACGGGCACCTGGACGCATGAAGCGCGTCCTGATTGTGGACGACGAGGAGAATATCGGCCGTTCCCTTCGTCTGATTCTGGAGCGGGAAGGCTACGGTGTGAGCACCTGCCTCTCGGTCGCCGAAGCCAAGGCGTTTACCCAGCGCCCCGATGTATACCTGATCGACGTGCGCCTGCCCGACGGCAGCGGAATCGATTTGGTGCGCTGGCTGCGCTCCAACGACGTTGCCGCACCGGCGCTGATGATCTCCGGACATGGGACCATCGCGGAAGCCGTAGAGGCGACGCGAGCCGGAGCCTTCGATTTTCTGGAGAAGCCGCTCAGCCGCGATAAAGTGCTGTTATCGCTGAGAAACGCCGTTGCGGAAACCCAGCTTCGCGATGAAAATCAGCGTCTGCGCGAGATCGCTGGGGCGGCTCGGATGATCGGATCCAGCCCGGCGTTCGGTAAGGTTTTGGAGCAGGCGACGCTGGCGGCACGCACCGATGCCCGGGTGCTGCTGACCGGAGAATCGGGTACCGGGAAGGAGCTGCTGGCCGCGCACATCCATGCCGAAAGTCCTTTCGCTACCGGACCGTTCGTCAAGGTCAACTGCGCGGCGATTCCCACGGAGCTGATCGAGAGCGAGCTCTTCGGGCATGAGCGGGGCGCATTCACGGGGGCGACCTCGGCGCGGCGCGGCAAGTTTGAGCTGGCCAATGGCGGCACTCTGTTTCTGGACGAATGTGGGGATTTGCACGCCTCCTCGCAGGCCAAACTGTTGCGGGTGTTGCAGGAGGGCGAGTTTCACCGTGTGGGCGGAGAACAACCCATCAGCGTCTCCGTGCGAGTGATCGCCGCCACCAACCGCGATTTGACCGATATGGTGGCTCAGCAGAAGTTTCGGGAGGACCTATACTACCGCCTATGCGTCATGCCCGTACGGGTTCCGGCACTGCGGGAGCGCGTCGAGGATATTCGTCCTCTTGCCGAATACTTTCTGGGCGAGTTCTGCGCCCGCAATAACTTTCGCCCCAAGCACTTTGAGCCTGACGCCGTTCTGGCTCTGGAGCAGCACGGCTGGCCGGGCAATATCCGGGAACTGCGCAATGTTGTTGAGCGCATGGCTATTCTGTCGCGCGGCGATGCCATCGACGCCGTCTCCGTGCCTTCCGAGATCCGCTTCAGCAAAAGCGCCCCTCCGCGAAGCAACCTGCGCGAGACCAGGGAATCCGCCGAGCGCGATCACATCCTTCGCGCCCTGCAGGATTCGGATTGGAACGTCTCCGGTGCCGCCCGGGCGCTGGGCATGGAACGCACCAACTTGCACAAGCGCATCCGGGCGCTGGGAATCGAAAGAGACAGATAGAGGGGTCAGGAGACCGCGGCTGGAAAGGAAAAGGGCCGCCCCTTCCGAAGCGGCCCTGCTATGTCTAGTTCCCGGTCGAGCCGGATGTTACGGGCGGTTCACGTTCTCGGCCTGCAGACCTTTGGGGCCACGCTTAACCTCGAACTCCACTTCCGTGCCTTCCTCTAAGGTCCGGTAACCGGACATCTGGATTGCAGAGAAATGGACGAACACGTCCTCGCCGCTGGCTCTTTGGATGAATCCATAGCCCTTCGCGGCGTTAAACCATTTCACAACACCCTTTTCTCTCACTACTTAATTCTCCTATTTCCTTCCCGGCTCGCCGGGACTGCCATTTTAAACTCTGCCATTGTCGCATGGAAACATTCCCTTTTGCAATCAAGTTCTTCCGAGTTCCCTTAGGGGATTTGTCGACTTGACAGCCCCTACTGACTCCAGTAGACTCGGGCCGTGGGGATACTACGTTTATCCGCGGTTGTGGTGGTTTGTCTCGAATTACTGACTAGCGGATGTGCACAAAAGGAATTCGCGCCAGAGAAGGCCCAAGCCATTATGGCGGCTGCTCCGATCCATCTGGACGCCGAGCAGGTGAGCCTGACCGGCTCGCAATTAGATTGCGGCGTGCAGAATGAGCTTTGGGAAGCGCCCTCGCCGCTGGTTCAGGAGCGCTCCATTTCCAGGATTCTCGCGGCTGGCCAGGCGCTTCACTTTGACGACGACGTGGTGGTGGCTGAACCTGGTTATCACCAGCCTTATGTTCAGATTAGGGGCGATTTTGTGGTGGGGTTGGCAGACGGTCCCAACATCAAAGACGACGGCCCGGACGGCAAGCTTGTGGACGGTAAACTGCTGGTCACCATCCCGCACATGTGCTTTTCCGATGCGCTACCGATTTTGGGAGTCCGCAGAGGCAAGTTCACCCAGGATGTGAATCCAGTGCTCCAATTCAGCCTGCTAAACGACGGCTGGCACTTCATGAAACTCGTGCATTAGCCAGAGTTTACCCCCTAGTCACAGCCCGGTCGACAGAAAACGCCCCCGCGCCGCGGATGAGAATCGTCAGGCCGATCCCAATCGCCAGAATGTGAAACTCGAACCCTTCGCCTTTCTGATTTCCCGCCCAGTTCATGAAGAAGCCGTTGACCAGGTGGACTCGGAATACGGCCACCAGCATCACGCAGATGACCCCGAAAGCGGCGATGCGGGTAAGGAATCCCACGATTAGTCCCAGGCCTCCGAGAAACTCGGCGCAGATGGCCAGGAACGCAAACACCGCTGGAATGCCGCCTTGGGTGAAGAATCCCATGGTTCCCTGGAATCCCGCGCCGCCGAACCAGCCCAGGGTCTTTTGAATGCCGTGCGGGAAGATGACCACGCCCAGCGCCAGACGCAGCAGAGTCAAACTCCAATCTCCGGATGTGGATAGCAGTTTGCGAGACATGCTTCGATGGTACGCGATTCAAAAATCAAGGCGCCAGAGCAACCCGAATGGGTCGGCCTGGCGCCTCCGAGAAAACGGAAACTCAGGAGGCTTACCGCCGGGGAGCCCAGCCGGCGGTGAGGGTAACCATTACGCTGCGCCCCGGCAGCAAGTTCAACTGATCGCCCGGGTTCGCGACGTAGGCTGCGGCTGCCGTTGCGGCGGTGAAGGGCGTAACGCCGACGATGTTATGGCTGTCGGCTAGGTTGTTCACTGCCAGGCCGATCTTGCTCCCGCGCATCCAGGAAGTATTCTTGACCGTGTAATTGACGTTGAAGTTCACCAGGGTGAAGGGGTTGATGGTAATGGCTTGATTGACAGGAACCGGAAGGGGAACTCCACCGACGATTTCCGTGAGGCTGCCATTGTCGTTGTACATCGTTCCGACGCGCTTATCGAGCAAGCCGACGTCCCAGTTCTTGTGCCGCCAAAACACGCCGATTGTCTCGATGTTCTTGGGCGAGTTTGCCTCCCAGAGGCCGCCGTTAGGGAAGCCTCCGCCTTCTTGATATTTCGCCGAACTCATGGACGCGTTCAGGTACAGCGTGAATCCCCAACCGACGATGACGTTGCTCTCGGCCTCAACTCCCTTGGTATTTATCGGGCCACTCGCGATAAAGACCAGCTCGTTCGTGGCCGGATCGATATAGGAATCGTAGGCGTTCTGGAAGTGAACGTAATAGGCGTCGGCATCCAAAGTCCAGCGGCGGAATTTAATCACCGATCCGACTTGATAGGTTTTGGCCAATTGCGGCTTAGGCGGAGTTGTCGGGTTGCCGTTCAGCGTATCGAACGACGCGCTGGGCGGGATCACGCTGCCCTCCGACCACTGCGCATACGTTGACCAGTTGTTCCTGAGGAAATAGCGGGCCGAAAGGTTCGGCAGCCAGTTGTTCCAGTTCATCTCGTGGGTGGTGAAGGCTCCGCCGCCGAAGCAGTAGGGGGCGCCGGTACCGGGCTGGGTGCCAAGAGTGCCGCCCAGGCAGCCCACGGTCTTTCCGTTGTCCTGATATTGATTCAACGTCATGTTGTAGTCCGCGGCCTTAATGCCGGCCGTGATGACGAATTTCTGCAGCGGGTGCCATTCATACTCGGCGAAGGGCATGAAAGACTGAGTAACGAAGTGTTCGTGGAAGTTGCCGAAGGGCGTGTCCTGCCAGGTCAGGATATTGGACGGAATCTGATACCGGTCGGTATAGGCCCAATCATACCAGACGCCGGTGCGGAAGATACCCCACCTGGTTGTGTCGCTCAGAGTGACAGTATCGCCGGCGTGGCGGTAGCCGTTGAGCTTGTCGACGCCGCTGGGCTTCGCCGCCGTGAGGTTGACAGTGGCGCCGTTCTGGTAATTCTGCTTGTTCCAATAACGAGTGGTGTAGGCGTTGGTGTCGAACTTCCAACCGTTACCGAGATCGCTATTGAAGGAGGCGTACTCGAAATCGGTCTGCACGTGGTAGAAGTTGAAGCCGAAATAATATGGATTCGGAGCGCCTGTAGAGAGGAACTCATTTCCTTGAAGCAGGAAATTGTCTCCATACTGGGCAACCTGCCCCGAGGTCGGATTCGTAGTGTTGGGAGTATTGGTCCAAATGTCGACCAGACCGCCGTACAACGTGAGAGACGAACGATTGGAGAACCGGTATTGGTATTTACCGTAACCAGCCACGCGCTTCTGAAAGTTGTCGGTCTGGTACCCGTTGGAGAGCAGTTGTTGAATGTCCATCAGGAAGCTGCTTTTTTTGTCGGGCCCAAAGAAACCGCTGTCTGCGTCGAGTTGCAGCAGGCGTGTATCCCAGGAGCCGTAAGAAACGGTTGCCCGAATGTCGGGGTCCGGGACCAACTCCGGCGACAGAAGGTGGATGGACCCGCCGAAGTTGGTTGGGCCGACGTCCGACGCCAGGCCCGCGCTGCGGTCGAAATCGACGCCAGTGGTCCAGCCGCTTGGAAAATTCGCCCAGGAATGATGCGTCGGCGTGTTGGTGTCTTCAAACGGGATGCCGTCGAAGGTCATCGTGTACTCTCCGTCGGAGAACCCGCGGAAAAACGTTTTGCCCTGGCCCAGGCCGATTCCGTTGGGATTGAGGCTGAACGTGCCGGGCGCGTAATTCACAAATTCAGAGTAGTCGGCTGTAGGCGCCATGAAATTCCTGATGAAATCAGCGCTGATTTCGGTTCTCGCGGAGGACGCCTCCAGCGTGTTGCCCGACGGGGCCGTGGAGGCGGCCAGTGAAATGCTTTCGCTGACGGTTACCGTCGTTTCGAGAGTCTGAACGGAAAGAGGAATCGAAATGTCCTGGGTCCCGCCCGCAGTGACCTGCGCGCCAGGGCGCTTGGTCAAAGCAAAACCTTGTGCCGAAACGGTAATCGTGTAGCCCCCGGGGGGCAAGGACGTGGCGGAGAAGCGCCCATCACTATTGGTGGTGACGCTGGTCGAAGATCCAGTGCCGTCATTCTTGATTTCGACAGTAGCGTTTTCGATGGGTTTGCCGGCCTGATCGGCAACGGTGCCGGCTAAGGTCCCTCCCGTTGCTTGTGCGTGAAGCGGACTTAGTCCTGTCGCCAACAGAAACATGCCGACGGCGAACACACAACTCCAACGGCTTCGAAAACTCTGCATTATTATTACCGGCCTCCTGAATTCAACGTGGGGAAAACAAGTTTTACTAAGGCTAGCGGGTCAAAGTCACAATCGAATGTCGGACGTGTGAAGAAGCCAAGACAAAAAATGCCCCGGCGGGTCATTTCTCGAGGAACATGGAATCCACGCCTCCCGCAAGCGGCGGCTGACTGTGACAATTTTGGCCATGATCGGGTTTTCCGAGAAGAGGCGCGGTGGCCGGCAGTGTCTGTGACAGGTCCGGCAAGCCAGAAACATTCAAGAGATTCGTATTATGCGTATCGTTCGCCGTTCTCGCCGACATCCCCGATAGCAGATCGTCAGCCGGGAGGATGGGTTTCGATGCGCCCGATGCGTCCGACGGCCGTTACGCTCAGGCAGGAATCCGTTTTTTGGCGACCCCCGCCATAATTTCCCGCAGAGCTGAATCTCGAATCGGGGTCATGGCTCGGGCGCAACGCCGGTGATCGCACGTTGACCCCTTCATCCGTTGCCCTCTCGTCAGATCCCCAATCGTGATTTGAGTAGCCTGACGCCCGGCGTTGGCGGCTGGGGCTGAGAAAGCCAGGTTTCCCGAAGCTTATTTCCCGACCAAATGCACGAGATCCTTTTCGTTCTCGTTGCAGATATATTCGATCAGCTCGGAATCGGGAAGGAAGTTCACCACTTCGGTCACGTTCCAGGGCTTGGTGTAGGCTTTGGGATCGTCGATGGTGATCCCGATCTCCATGTGCCCGAAATCTTTGCGATGAAACCGCTCGGTCAGGTGCAGAGCGTCGGTGTGAGGATGACCGTTGCTGTCCAGCCAGCTCAGATCGTTGAACCCCGCAGTCTCGACCACCAGAGTATCGCCATCCCAGTGCCCCACCGAATATCCATCCCAGGCCGGCTGCGGGTCCTTCGGGAGCGGCCTGCCGTCCAGAAATATCTGGCGAAACGTGGTTCGCGATTCAAAGAGGAACACGACTTCGTCGGGCAATTGAATCAGCTTATACGGCGACGAGACTCCATCCTTGCGAGGCATGCTGGATGGCAGACAGCGGGCGTCGGGATCATCCTTCCCAAAGGTGGCGATCCGCTGCCGATACAGCTCCGCAGCCCAAGGCTGCATGGGAACGTCGGCTGGTTTCAGATCCGCGGCGATGTTGATCAGGTACTTGATGCCGTTCGGCTGCCAGATGCCGGAAAGGTCCGGCTTGCCGTCTTTGGTTTTCGGAGCCGGCGCGGCCATGTCCACTTTCCCGCCGGCGGTGCGCGGGACGTTCGCGGTCTTCAAAGAGTCCCACTGGGCGAGCGCGGGCACGGCAAGCAACAGAGCGGCGGGCAGGACGGACGAAATCCTCATGGCAACCTTGCGTTCGATTATACCGGTTACAAATTACGGAAGCATTCTTCCGCGGGCATCGCCGCGGGGATGTAGCCGAGATCTTTCAACTGCCCGATCAATGTTTCCCAGCGAGACGCGGTCATGATTCCCAAGGCGGTCTTCCCCGTGCCGTCTTCTATAAAAGGTTTCTGGGTTTCGGCGACTTCCGCAAAGGTGTCGAGATCCATGGACGGGTTCATCTGGTGCATTTTCTCGTCGGTCGCCTTGGGATCGTCGAGATATGCGCGCCAGCCTTCGCGCACCGCGGCGACCATTGACTTCACCATTTCAGGGCTCTTACGCAGCGTTTCATCGCTGGCGGCGAGCACGGTGGAATAGGGATTGAAGCCGGTATCGGAAACCGGGAAGGTCTTCACCGCCACCCCCTTCCTTCTGGCAGTTAGCGGCTCCGACGTGATGTAGCACTGCTGCGCGAAATTTTCGTCGTTCAGAAAAGCGGTGATGTCGCCATTCGGCGAAGGCACCACCTTCACATGGCTAAAGCCATACTTTTTTTCTAATACTGCCGCGAACGGCAAACCCTGCTGTAAGGCGACGGTGCCGCCCTTGAACACATCGCCGATCGACGACAGATTGCGCGACGCGTGCACCATGACTCCCAGGGGACTATCCTGATAAACCGCAAACAGCGCGACCACATTGTTTCCCTTCGAGCGCGCCACCACCAACTCGTCTGCCGCCACGATTCCGAATTCCGCGGATCCGGCTCCGACCATCTGCACCGTGGGCGTTCCGGCGCCTCCCGGCAAAATCTCGACGTCGAGCCCATGCTTATCGAAAGGCGCGGCGTAGAAGCCGCCAAATTCCGGCTCCGGCTTCCAGTCCAGGGCTAGCCGGATTTTGGCAGGTTTACCGCAGGCGGCCAGCAACCCTAGCGCCGGGCCGGTCTTCAATGCCGCTCTCAAGAATGTTCGACGAAGCATTGTTTATGTTACTGTGCTTGCTCCGAAGCATGCCAGCGGCGTAGCGTGATTTTGCTGATCAGATTGATCAATCCGAACAGGGCCAACCCGAGCAAGCTGGCCAGGAGCACGGCTGCGAATACTTTGTCTACGCGTTGCTGGGTGCGCGCAACATCGACGACACTGCCCAGGCCGCCTCCGCCGATAAATTCGCCGACGATGGCTCCGATCACGGCAAGCCCAGCAGCGACACGCAGTCCGGTGAAGATCTGCGGCAGCGCGGCTGGAAAGCGGAGCTTAAAGAGCGTCATCGTGGGAGTCGCCCCATACAAACGGAACAGATCGCGCAAGGCCGGGTCGGTCGAAAGGATCCCTGAGAGCGTGTTCGCGATCACGGGAAAGATGGACACGACAAATGCCGAGGCGATCACGGTTTGCATTCCATACCCGAACCAGATCACCAGCAGGGGTGCTATCGCAATCACGGGTACGGTTTGGAAAAAGACAGCGTAGGGATAAAACGCCTGCTGCACCCAGCGCGAGGAAGACAGGAGCACTGCCGCGGCGATTCCCGTGAACGTGCTCAACGCGAAACCCACAAGCGCGCTGGCCGAGGTTTTGAGCAGCGCCGCTCCCAGTTCGCCCCAGTTCTCCCAGATGGCGAAGAACACCGCCGACGGTGCAGGCAACAAATATGGGCGGATAAAGCCCCCGCGCACCAGGAACTCTATAGAGGCGGTGATGGCCACGAAGGGAATGAGCGGCGGAAGAACTGCCCGGAAAAGCTTCACTCTTCAATTGCCTCCAGCAGCAGCTTCATTTCCTGGCCCAGGCGCGGGTCCGCGCGCAAATCATTCGTGCGCTCCTCCGGCAATTCGATCGTCCGGTCGAGCTTGATCGCGCCACCGCGCCGTGACATTACCACCGCTCGATTCGCCAGGAAAGCGGCTTCGGAAATAGAATGCGTCACGAAGATCACGGTCATCCGGCGCTTTCGCCACAGCTCGCGGAGCTGCACGTCGAGATGAAATCGGGTGATTTCATCCAGCGCCGCGAAGGGTTCGTCCAACAGCAGTAGCCGAGGCTCCGTCGCCAGGGCGCGCGCCAGCGAGACCCGCATGCGCATTCCACCCGAGAGCTGCGCGGGATACTTGTCAACCGCATCACGCAGGCCCACTTGCCCGAGCGCGGCCAAAGCGCGTTCGCGCCGCGGAGGTCCAGCCACGCCCATCAATTCCAGGGGCAGCGCGGCGTTCTCCAGCACATTCCGCCATGGCAACAAGTGCGCGTCCTGAAACACGAACGCGGTTTGTGCATGGTCTCCCTCCGGCTCTCTGACGATTCGTCCGGCGTCCGGCTGGTCGAGCCTTGCGATCATCCGCAGGAGCGTCGATTTTCCGCATCCTGAGGGCCCCAAGACCGCGAGAAATTCGCCGGCGTCAATCCGCAAATCCATCCCTGCGATGACGGCGAATTTGTTGTCGAAAACACGCCGCACGCCTTCCAGCCGCAACGCGACGCCTGGGTCTGCCATCACAGCAACGTCGGCCAGAGGTGCAGCTCCATGACAGTCGCCCGCTGAGGCATTTTCGCCACTCCCAGAATCGCCTCCGCAACATCGATCGGCTGTAGCGCCTTCGCCAGCAGTTCCGGCGTCGGCTTGATGGGACGCTTCACCAGGATCTCGGTCTCGACCAAGCCCGGACAGACCACGCTGGTGCGGATTCCGTTTTCCTTTTCCTCAAAGCGAACGGCGTGCGCCAGGCCGAGCACTCCGCGCTTCGCCGCCTGATACGCCGCGCCGGAGGGATCGGCCGCCAGCGCCGAAACCGATGACACGTAAATCAGATGTCCCGATCCACGCTCGCGCATCGCCGGCAGCACGGCTTGGGTCGCATAATATGCGCCGTTTAAATTGACACTCACCATCGCATCCCAGATCGCCGGCGTCAGCCGCTTCAAACTGCGATCCGGAGTATTGTCGCCAGTAACGAACACCAACGCGTCGATCTCTCCCAGCTTTTCACGAGTCGCCCGCGCCAGCTCATCCATGTCAGCGGCCTTGGTCACATCGGCGGGATGAATCTCGATGGGGCAGCCGGCCGTGGCCAGCTCCATCGCCAAATCCCGCAAACGATCCTCGCGCCGCGCCGAAGCCATCACTCGAGCGCCTTCTCGCGCGAACAAGATCGCGGTCTGACGCCCGATACCGCTGGAAGCGCCGATCACCACCACCACCCGGTCTTTGAGCGATTCAGCCATTTATGCCGCTGTTAATCCGCCATCGATGGTCGGACAGGAGCCAGTGACAAACTCGGCTTCCTTCGAGCACAGATACAAAACCATGTACGCGATCTCCCGGGGCATTCCCATACGCCCCACAAGTTGCCGGGCGTGCAATTCCGCCCGCGTCTTCTCGATTTCATGCGCGTGGAACTTTTGAAGGTAGGCGTCGACGAAAGGCGTGTCCACCGTACCTGGACAAACGCAGTTTACACGGACGCGGCCGGCGTAGTCGAGCGCCAACTGCCTGGATAGCGCGACCACAGCGCCCTTGGTCGCGCAATAGGCGAAGCGGCGCTTTAACCCGACCAGCCCCGCCACCGAGCCGATATTGACAATCGAACCCTTGGACGCCAGCAGCTTGGGCATGGCCGCTTTCGTGACCAGATAGAGGCCCTCCACGTTCACTTTGAAAAGACGCTGGAAATCCTCATGAGCGGTTTCCTCGACATTGCCCACCAGCCCGATACCGGCGTTGTTCACCAGGATGTCGAGCTCGGGAATCCCGGCGAAGGCCCGATTCACTTCGGCTTCATCGGTGACATTGACGACCAATACCGACGAGCCCGGGAGCTGCATCGACAAAGCTTCAGCCCGCGTGCGATCGATGTCGGCGATGATCAGTTTTGCGCCTGCGGCTGTAAGCACGCGGCAGGTTTCCTCGCCAATGCCGCTGGCACCGCCGGTCACCAGGGCACGCAATCCGTCTAAGCGAAAGGGTGTAGTCATGAATTCGCATTCTACGACATGGCCCTCCCGGAGTGGGCAAGAGCGCCGCGCCCTTCACTGCACGGGAAGCAGACAGTTCAACCGTAGCTGTAATGAACGTCGGCAAACGGGTTCTCTATATTGCACGGGCTTGGGAAGCCCGCCGTGGAGCCGGGGTGCCCGCGTCCCCCGGAGCTGCCACTCACTCTGCGTAGTAGCCATCACGCGTTAAGGCCTCCGCTCCGCTGCGCTTCACCGTGACGCGCACCGCGTGGAATCCATTCCGGCGGGTGCCGGAGGCGCCTTGCGGAGGGACATACCCGATGCTGTACTGACTCCGCAGCTCTTCCTCAATAGCCTCATAGATCAATTCCACCGGCCGGTTCGCGCTAACTTCGAGGTATTCTCCGCCGCTTCTCCGGGAAATAGTTTGCAGAGCGGACCTTCCTCTTGCCAAGTTGGTGCCGATGCCGATGGAATATGCAACCGTATCGGCTCGTTGGCACGACGCAATCGCCGTATCCAGCGTATGTGCGCTGCCCATATCCTCGCCGTCGGTGAGCAGAATCAGAGCCTTGCGCCCCCGAAGCCGCTTCAGGATCAGGTCCGCCGAGTCGGCGATGGCGTCGTAAAGCAACGTACCTTGAATGGAAGGGTTGCCACGCACCTGTGCCTCCATCCCACCGAGTGCCACCTCCAACTTGGCCCGCGAACCCGTAATATTCTGAACCAGCGAAGCCCGCTCATCGAATCGCGTCAGGAACGCCTGATCCATGTTTTCGCGCAGCACCTGCTGGAAGAACGTTGCGCTGGCCGCAAGCTCCGCCCTCAGGACCGCCTTCTG
The DNA here is from genome assembly GCA_036489835.1 of Bryobacteraceae bacterium. GTDB lineage: Bacteria > Acidobacteriota > Terriglobia > Bryobacterales > Bryobacteraceae > Palsa-187. The sequence goes on from DASXEY010000132.1 coordinate 33,927, forward strand.
GCTCTGACTGGTGTCTACCAGCAAGCCGAGCGTCAAGGGGAGGTCGTTCTGCCGGGAAAAGTAGCTGATGGTTTGAGGCTGGCCGTCTTCCTCCACAACGAAGTCGTCCTGAATCAGGTCATTGACGAATTTGGCGTTCCCATCGCGGACCGTTACCAGCAGGCTAACGACCTTTACGCCCGCCGAAAACTCCGCCTGCGGAATTGCAAACGCGCGACTAAGGGCGGGGCCGGCCGCGAGGACCGCAAGAACGCGACGCCGGCAGATCCGTTTCGTGCGGGAGATCACCACATCAGTTCGCGACGGGCGTTTTCTCGATGTGGTCGATCACCATCATATCCAGCGGCGCCTTCGATTTCTCCAGCTTCAACCCGAGCTGCTTTTCGACGGCCGTGAAGATACTTGGTCCCGTTATCTCAACATCATTATCCGGGCGCCCGTATACAAAATTGGAGTATTCCAGGGTGAAATCATATCTTCCCGTCAATCCAGTTTTGTCGAAGACTCGGGGAATGACATTCCCGACCAAGGGCACAGCTTCGGTCAAGATACTCGCGAAGCTCTGCGCCAGGTCGGCGATCGCAAAGGCGCGAAACGTCGAGCGGAAGCTTCCGTTCTTTACCCAATCCACCCTGGCCTGGACGGCCAATTCTTTGGGCAGGATCGGGAAGTCATTCTTGTCCAGGGTGAACTGCAGGGAGCCGCTCGAGTTCGGCTTGGCGTTGGGATACGCCGTGGTCTTGAGCTTCGGGCCCCCTTTTGCAACGGTCAGATCGAACGCCGGTTTGTCTTGCATTTCATGGTGGAAGGTGATTTTAAATCGTTCCACCAATAGATTCTGCAACATCACACGCACCTGTTCCTTGGTGCTCCCCGCCGGCACGTTGGCCATGACGTCAAACTGCGTATCGTACAGCCAGTCGGGTGCGGCAAGTTGTCCGGGCGGCAAATCGAACGCTCGCAGAAGCAGATTTCTCAGAGTCATCCCGGGATACGACAGCCTGCCAGGATCGGCGCTGCCCGGGCCGCCTTCGGATCGAACCGGCCCGCGGCGATCGGGATCGGCTGGCTTGACGGTGGCAGCCTCGAACTCGAGTTTTTGCGCGCCCGGAGCCTGGGCAAATAGCCCGCATGGAATCATCAGGACAGCGGCAAGGCGAAACTGCGCGGTCTCCATCATGGCGCAATTATGACGAAGAGTTTCGTCACTGTCAAGAGCGAATCTATGGCCACCCATTCAACCCTGTTACACTCTATGAATCCATGGCTTTTGGCAAGATTGGCCAAACTTTAACGGCAATCGAAATCTTCGATCTGGTGCGCACGGATCTAGCGCTGGTGGAGCGCGAGATCGGTCTCGAATCCATCGCTTCGGTGGATGCGGTCACCTATATCAACCAATATCTTCAATCCGGCGGGGGCAAGCGGCTGCGTCCGATTCTGGTGCTGCTGTCCGGACGCCTGTTCCGCGAATCGCATCCGGGCCTTGTGCGCATGGCCGCCGTGGTGGAGATGATCCACACCGCCACGCTGGTCCACGACGACGTCATCGATATCGCCAAGACCCGGCGCGGAAGGCCGTCGATCAACGTGGTGTGGGGTAATCACACTTCCGTTCTGGCCGGGGATTGGCTGTACATGCAGGCGTTTCAGGTAGCGCTGCGGGAGCGCAGTTTCCCTATTCTGGATATCCTGATTAACCTCACCCAGATGATGGTTGAAGGCGAACTACTGCAACTGGAGCGCATCGGCAAGATCGGAGTCAGCGAGGCCGATTATATGGAGCTGATCGATCGGAAAACCGCTAGCTTGTTCTCGGCGTGCGCACGGCTAGGGGCGCAAGCGCAGGGCGCAGAAGAGGGAGCCGAAACGCGGCTGGGAGAATACGGCTGGAATCTGGGAATCGCATTCCAGTTGATTGACGACGTGCTGGACTTTACCTCGCGGGAGAAGATCTTAGGCAAGCCCGTGGGCAACGATCTGCGGGAAGGCAAGGTCACGCTGCCGCTGATTTACGCTCTGGAGACGGCGGCTCCCGAGGAGCGCAAGCTGGTGGAGACTGTGCTGGCCGACGGCAACTACGATCAAGTGCCGTTCGCCAAGATTCTCCAGATTCTGCACCGGTACAACGGCATCGAGAGGGCGCAACAGCGCGCCCAGGCATTCACCGACAAGGCTCGCGCGATCATCGGCGGCTTCCCGCCCTCGCCGTTTCAGAAAGCTCTGTTGGCGGTTACCGATCTGGTGACGGAGCGCGACCGATAAGGCGTTACTTCAGAGCGTCGCGATACACGCTCAAGTTCGACTTATCCACCATCGCCGATCCAGTATCGATAAAGCGCGGTAGCGTCGACTTGGGATCGTGCACAAAGTCCGCGGTGAGAGACGGCGGCTTGTTCAGCTCAACATCCGCCAACATGCGCAATCCAAAGTAGCCCATCGTGAAGGGTTTCTGCGTCACGCTGGCGGTGATAAAGCCGGAATCGATGGCGTCGAGAGTGGGCGACAGCGCATCCATGGCAATCAGCACGATTTTCTTGTTGTCGCGCCGCAGCACCTCGGCCACTTGCGAGCCCGATTGGCCCTCCAGCACGATAAACGCATCCACCTTGGCGTTGGGCTTGTTCAAGATCTTTTCGGTGGCATCGAAGGCGGCAGTGGGATCGCCCTTGAGGTCGGCCGTGTCCACCAGTTTCATCCCCGGATGCATGGCCAGGATGCTTTTGTAGCCTTCCATGCGCAGCTCCAGGTTCGGCTGCCCGAAGGTGTACAGGGCGGCGACATTGCCTTCCCCATGAAGTTTCTCCGCCAGCAGGCGTCCACCCATCTGGCCGGATTCATAATTATTGGTACCGACAAAAAATAACCGCTTGCTGGATTCAGCGTCGGAATCGACAGTGATAACGGGAATGCCGGCGGCGATAGCGGCATCGATGCTGGGTCCCATGACCTTGGCGTCCGCCACGGAAACCAGCATCCCGTTGGGCTTCGTGGCCGCGATCCTCTGGAACTCTGAGTTTTCCATGGCCGCATCGTAGGACTCGGGTCCAATCAGCGCCACGTGCACCTGCAAGTCCCTGGCGGCCTGGTTTAGTCCAGCCGCGACCTGAATGAAGTATGGCGACTTTGTATTCGGGACAATGAAATAGTATTTCTCGCCTTCCGTATGAGGCAGCGAGCTGCAAGCGCTGGATAGCAACACTCCGGCCAGCGCCGGCACCGCGAGGATCGTGCGCAGTTTCAAAATTACCCCCAGAAGCGCCATTATAGAACACCGCAGGATGAGCCTGCGCCGATCTACACGGGAAATGCCTCTCCGCCGATGATTTATTCGTGAAGTGCGAAAACTGCGGAGCCTCAATGGTACTGAACGCCGATCGCGGCTGCTGGGACTGCCCCTACTGCGCCAGCGAATGGGTGCCGGAAACCAATTTCGAAGGAGTCCGGATCCTCCGGCCCTCCGCCAGCAACTGCCCTTTGTGTAAGACCGCGAAACTCGCGCAGGCCCGTATCTTCGAATACGGGTTGTTGTATTGCGAGAGCTGCCAGGGAATGCTGATTCAGATGGGCGACCTGGTTCCGCTTACCAGTGATTTACGCGCCAGTAGCGGTGGCGCCGCATATATCGGACGCCCGCCAAATCCGAGGGAATTGGATCGGCGCCTCCCCTGCCCGCAGTGCAGCGAGCCGATGGACACGCATCCCTATTGCGGTCCCGGCAACATTATTCTGGATACCTGCGAGCCGTGCGAAGTCCACTGGCTGGACCGCGGAGAGCTGCGCCGAATGGCTCTAGCGCCGGACCATCAGTACAGCGGCTCCTAACCCGGCATAGCCGGCGCCAAACAGGACCCAGAAGTTCGATACTTTCCGAGGTGCCTTGGAAATCCCATGGATAATGGCCGAAACTCGTACTTCGCCAGAAAATTTCCTGCCACAAAAAGTATCAATCTAAACGGAGCCGGGGCCGCGCCTACAACTGGACCTGTTGCTTTCGGGATTTCAGGAGCGCGACCGGCCTTTTTCGGGCTAGCTATACTCGGAGTAGGTGAAAGAGAAGCAGCAAAATCTAATCGCCGCGCTTACGCGGATGGAGAGCGTGATCGTGGCCTACTCAGGCGGCGCCGATTCCGCCTATCTGGCTTGGGCTGCGCGTCAGGCTTTGGGCGATCGAGCCATCGCCATCACGGCCGACTCGGCATCTTTGCCCGAATCGCACAAGCGCGACGCCGCGGAGTTCGCCCGCACCTGGAACATTCGCCACGAATCCATCGAGACGCACGAATTCGATAACCCCGATTACCTCAAGAACGATCGCAACCGGTGCTTCCACTGCAAGGACGAGCTATTCACGCGCCTCGATGAAGTCGCCAAGGAGCGTGGGATCGCGCACGTGGTCTACGGCGTGAATGTCGACGACCTAGGCGACTACCGGCCCGGCCAGCGTGCCGCCAAGCTGCATCAAGCCGAGGCCCCCCTGGTGGACGCGGGCCTGACCAAGGCCGAGATCCGCGAGCTTTCGCGCCGCGCCGGCCTCGCCACCTGGGACCGCCCTGCATCGGCATGCTTGAGCTCGCGCATCCCCTACGGAACTCCCGTGACCATCCAGAACGTCAAGACTGTGGAGCGCGGAGAAGAGGAAATCCGCGCCCTGGGATTCCGCCAGTTCCGCGTCCGCTTCCATGGCGATCTGGTGCGCATCGAAATCGCCCCGGAGGAGCTGCCGCAGGCTCTCGAACCCAGTATGGCGCGAGCCTTCACGGCGATCTTCAAGCCACTCGGATTTCACTACGTCACGCTTGACCTGGAGGGTTATCGCCAGGGCGCGCTAAACGAAGCTCTGCTCCAAGTTCGTTGAAACGTAGGGCAACAATATGGATCGCAAATCGAGACGCTAATCCGCATATGTCGGTGGGCGGGTAGCGCCTGAAGCCGGTCTATCGATCCTTGCATAAACACCGTGAAGGACGGCGGCGACTGTGGCATATAGAAGGCCATTGATGACGACAGCGATGCCCAGGAAGGAAGCTACAGAGGGTACGGGCATATCCCTGACGAATAGTAGCGCGGATGGCCAGACCATTAGAATGAACGGGAATAACGAGACGGTGACATTAGCGCTTAAGAAAGATAGGCTGTAGCAAAAGAGTGCTACGGCGATTCCGATTAGGAAGGGTTTCATGCATGGACGGAGCACGGCTAATGCTTCTTCCTGGACGCGCGTCCGCTTACACTTTGCCTCTTGCTTAACAGCCTTTGGTACGGCGATCACGCTGCGAAAGGGGCGGTCGAACTTCCCGCACTGGTCGGGGCCGTTGCACCCGGCCCCGATCTTTGAGGGTATCGACATCAGAGCTGGTTCGGCGGTCCTTATCGTGTCCGCACACTGCAAACGGTTGATTTGTCAACTAAGCTTAGACCTGCCGAGCCTTCCTCGGCACCGCCAGCGCTACCCCAACCACCACCACGCACCCGAGTACGTTGTACCAGAGGAACGCGATGTTCGTGAACCTGGCCGCCGCGAAGATCGCTGCTTCGCCGGCCAGTACTCCAATGAACGCGGCATTCCCACCCACTCGCTTCACGAAGAACGCCAGGATAAACACTCCTAGCATTCCTCCATAGAACAGCGATCCTACTTGGTTCACCCGGACGATCAGCGCTCCGAAGCCTTTCGTCAGACCGGCGAAACCCGCGGCGTAAATCCCCCAGAACGCCGTGGCGATTCGGGACGCCACCAGGTAGTGATGGTCGGGCGCGTCTTTTCTAAAATGCCGCCGGTAAATATCGATCACCGTCACCGTGGCCAATGAATTGATCTCACCTGAGATCGCCGACATCGCCGCCGAAAAAATCACACCGATCACCAGCCCCACCACGCCGACAGGCAGATAGTGCGTCACGAAAGACAGAAAAATGTAGTTGGTGTCGTCACCGGCCTTTTTCTTGGCCCAGCCCCGTGCCGAATCCATGCCCTCATCCGCGCTTCTAAAATCCGCGATCGCGACTGTACGCTCGCCCCCTTCGGAAGCATCTTTGATCCGCCGCGCCGCACCTTGCCGAGCCTCAAACGCCCGGTCGAATTGATTCTGCACCCCCGCATACTCCGGCAGCGCTTGCACCTGCTGCAGTTCCACCGGCTGAAACAACAGCGGAGGCCGTTCAAAAACGAAAAAGACGAACACCATCGCGCCCAAAAACAAAATGAAGAACTGCACGGGAATTTTGCCGACGGCGTTGAACAGCAGACTCAACCGGCTCTGTTCGATCGATTTTCCGGTCAGATAGCGCTGCACCTGGCTTTGATCGCAGCCGAAGTATGCCAGGGCCAGGAACATTCCTCCAATCAGCCCGCTCCACAGGTTGTATTGGTTGTTCCAATTGAAATGTAGATCCACGGCGTTCAGTTTGCCGGCGGCCCCCGCGATGCGGATGGCATCGAAGAATGAGACGTCGCTTGGAAGACGCCACACCGCGATTGCCAAAGCCATCGCGAGCGACACCAGAATTACCATCATTTGCTGAACGTCCGCCCAAGTCACTGCCTTGATGCCGCCCAGCGTTGTATAAGCCACCACCAGCCCGCCCATGATCAGGATCGTCACCCGGAAGGGCCAGCCCAGGATCACCGATAAAACGATCGCCGGAGCCGACAGCGCCAGGCCGCACTGCAATCCGCGCGAGATCAGGAACACGCCGGTCACCAGCGCGCGAGTCTTTGCGTCGAAGCGCTGCTCCAGGTATTCATAAGCGGTGTAAACCTTGGCGCGATGAAAAATAGGGACCGCGGTGGCCGAGAGAATCACCATCGCCACAGGCAAGCCGAAGTAGAACTGCACGAAGCGCATGCCGTCCACATAAGCCTGGCTGGTGGTGGAGATGAAGGTGATTGCGCTGGCCTGCGTCGCCATGATAGATAGCCCCATCGCGTACCACGGCATGGTCTTTCCGGCCAGAAGATACTGGTCGACGGTTTTCGATCCGCGCCCGCGCCACAACCCGTAGGAGACTAAAAAGACCAGCCACGCCGTAAGAACCGCCCAATCGGCTGCTCTCATGGAGCGAAGTGGACGGTAAACACGTAGAAAGCACCGATCAGACAGGCTGCGTATACGACGACGAAAATATAGACGCGCCGCCATGTGCCCAGAACGGGAGGCGGATCATCGACCATTCGATCATGATCGGTGTCTCCCTTCACTGTTGAGTCTTGCCCGCGCTGAGCATGTTCGCGAACAGCCGGTACGCACCAGGCACTCCCGCGGGCAGTTCCCGGAACCAGTCGTACGCCGAGAACACGTAGGCTCCCTTGCCGTATTTCGTGTACAGCATTCCCCCCGGCAATGGCTCCTCGCCGGGATCGTGCGACTCCAGCACGCTGAGGTAACGCGAGTCCCAGCGGTCCGCGAAATACAGGCCGCGCTCCTGCACCCAGCCGTCGAAATCCGCATTCGTGATTTCATTGGGAGCGTGCAGCAAAGCGAGCTGGGGATTCGGGAAGCTCACAGGCGCCTCTTCCACGGTGACTCGATCGTTGCTGATGTGAATCGGATAAGGCCCGATGTGTTCGACCAATCCTGTCGCCTCAACCAGCTCAGCCGCAACTGGACCCCGAGGAGTCGGCGGAGGGCCGCCCCTTGCTGCACCGTTCGCCGGAGCTTGGCCTCCAGGAGTTCCCCCGCCGCGCCCTCCTCCACGGCCGCCTCGGCCTCCGCCGCGCCCACCCGGTGCCGCAGCCGGAGCGGCTGTATCGCCGGCAGGCGCAGTGCCTGGAGGTGGAGTTGCAGCCGGAGGAGCCGCGCCATTCCCGCCGCCCCGACCGCCGCCCGCGCCGCCTTCCGGACGGCTATACTCCACCACTACCGTTCCGCCGTTCGAAGCGTAATCGAATAGCCGCTGATAATTTGCGCGCAAGTCCGCGCGAGTATTCCACGCTCGGACTCCCGTGACGACCGCGTCGTAGCGCGACAAATCTCCATGCGTCAGATCTTCCGCGCTTAGCAGAGTCACGTCGCAGCCGATCTGCCTTAGGGAGCCGGGCACTTCGTCGCCGGCGCCCATCACGTAGCCGATATTCTTCGACAGATTCTTAATGTCGGCGCGCACCAGCGAAGCCTCCGCGGGCGGAAAGAGAGTCTGCGTCGGGATATGCGGATACTGAATTGTTTCCGTGCTGCTGGATACGCTTCGGCCGCCCACCATGGCGACGGCGTGAACCGTTCCGCGAGCCGCCGCCGCCGGAGGGGTCAGGTTGAACACCACCGTGGTCTGTTCACCCGCGCCTCCCAGATCGAAAGGCTGCGCCGCCGGTTCCACCTTCCATCCCGCCGGAACTTCCAGGTGCGCCTCGCCCGAAGGTTTACCGGCGTTGGAACGAATCGGCACCTCAATCTTGCGTGGCTGCGTGTCCGCGAAGACCAGTGAGTGCTCCGACAAATCGATCGACACCGGAGGAACAACCGCCAGGGGACGGATCAGGTCCCCGTAAACTTGGTCGGTGTAGCGATTCTGCACCGGCCGGGTGAGCGTCATTTCCACGCCCGCGATCTTCACTGTAAAGTGCGCTTCGAGCACCGGCGCATTTTCCGGCAAGCCGATGTTGCGCGGATCGCGGACCGAATACAGATTACCGTCTTTCGGCTGTTCCAACCAGTACGGCTGCGAATACGGCTGATCGTCCGGAACTCGCACGTTCAAAGTGTAATTGCCGGGCTGATTATCGGACAGCACTATAGGTTCCAGCTTCAGCGCCGGCGCGCCGTCCATCCCCGATAGACTCACGCCCGTCAGGGTCACTGGAGCCGAGGAACGCCGAATCGCCGTGATGTTCACGCGCAGCATCGAGCCCGGCGTCACCGTCGCGCTGGCCGCCTGCGCTTCAAGCGATAGGCCGCTTGCCAAGGCCATGGTTTCGTCTAACTCCTGAAGCTTCCGCGCCACCAAGGGATCCTTAGTGCTATCGGCCAGTCCCGAAATCATCCCGCGAGCCTGAGCCAGCGCCGGCAGCATCGCTTCGGGATGCGCCGGAACAAACGAATCCAGAGTTTGCTGCAAAAGCGCGCCCACAGGGCCGCCCCCAGGGATCCGCGTCCAGGTAATGTCGATGCCGTCGAAAATATCCTTAGAGGCCTTGTCCCCTGCGATCGTAATCAACGCCTGCTTCTGCGAGCCCTTGCGCTCCGCCGTGCCCTGCCCCTGGCTGCGATTGGTGCTGCGGCTTATCGCGCCGATTTCGCCATAAGAATAGCCCAGCTCGGGCGAAAACTCGCCGACATCGATTTCCAGGCGAGGTTCTTCCTTCCCCTTCTGGTCGTTCTGCTGAATCGCGATCGGATTCTGCATCAGGCGCTTCGGCTGCCACGTTTGCACGTAGGCTAGCTGCTCGGGAAACTTCGTAGGATCGGCTGCGGCCGTAAACGCCTCCTGCCCCAGAATTGCCGACACTTGATGATGACCATGTCCATCGCGCGGCGTCCCTGTGAACACGTCAATCACAACGTCAGGCCTGAAGCGCCGGATGTTCCACACTACGTCCGCCAGCACTTTGTCCCGCTGCCACTTTTGAATGCTTTCGTCGGCCGTTTTCGAAAATCCGAAGTCGATGGCGCGGGTGAAGTATTGCTCAGTGCCTTCAATGCGCCGAGACGACAGCAGCTCCTGCGTGCGAATGATTCCCAGCTCATCGCCCTGTTCGGGGCCGATCAGGTTCTGGCCGCCCTCGCCGCGCGTCAAGGACAGATACGCCGCACGCACATGGCGTCCACGCGACAGATACGCCAGCACCACTTCCCGGTCGTCGTCAGGATGCGCGCCGATCATCATCACGCTGCCCAGCGTGTTCAAACGTTCCAAAGCCTGGCGAATCTCGATTTCGCCGGGAAAGAGCCGTTGAGCCCGGGTCGGTGCGACCAGGCCAACCAGCAGAACCGCGGCTAACAAAAACAGTAGAACGTGTTTTGATCGCGTAGCCATAGGGGTGGAACCATTATCCAATACTCTAAAGGGCGTCGCCCGCGCCGGGCACGGCGTTCCTAAACCTTGCCGGCCTGCGACAATATGAAAACGGAGGCGAGTATGATTCCAGGTTCCGCGTTCCCTCTCACTCTCCTTGCGCTGATGGGCGGGGCCCTTTCCCTGAAAGCGCAGGATCTGCCTGTTGCTCCCGCGGAGACAATCGACGGAAAGAAACTTGAGTTCCCCACCGCGCTACGCGGAAGCATCGCCACATGCGTGTTTGGATTTGGCAAGGACTCGGCGGATAAAGTCGACATCTGGCTGGAGTCGCTTTCCGGCGACAACATCAATGCCTGGTCCGTCGTGAATCTTGAGACGGTGCCGGCCGTGGCGCGGGGGACGATCCGCGTCAGCATGCGCATCGGCACGCCTGCCGCCCTCCGGGGCCATAGTCTGGTCATCTCCAAGGATTATAAAGAGTGGAAAAACATTCTGGAGATTCAACAGGATAATCTTCCCGTTGTGGTGCTATTTCGTGCCGACGGCAAGATCGTTTGGAAGCGCAGGGGCACGTTCAGCGCCAGCATCGCGGATGAATTGAAAGCCCAGATCGCAAATTTGTCTGGGCATTAGTCTCATGCCGCCGGCGAGAAGCTCCTCCGAGCGGTCCCCTTGAGAACCATCCGGCTCCTCGCCAGCGCCTCCCAAGGATACGGCAGGGGATGCAGCAATACGGTGAACAAGCCGTTGAATTTCTGTGAGTGTATCATGGCGATAACATGAACCTTCTTCTTCGCTGGCTGATCACCAGTCTTTCGTTATTCGCAGCCGCGGAACTCGTTCCCGGAATTCACGTGGGCCGCGGCGCTTGGACGGCTTTCGCGGCAATGGCCATCATTCTGGGACTGGTGAACGCTATTGTGCGGCCGATTCTGAAGCTGTTGTCGTGCCCCTTGATCATTCTCACGCTGGGATTGTTCACGCTGGTCATCAACGGCGTCACCCTATGGCTGGCCTCCGCGATCGCGGTGGACTGGTTCCATGTCAGCTTTCACGTGGACGGCTTCATGGCCGCGTTTCTCGGCGCGCTGATTGTGAGCATCGTCTCGGTGGTGCTGACGGCAATCCTGCGGGATGAGTTGAGCTAGCCGTCGGTATTCCGCCAGAAGTCACTGCGCTCTGCCGGATGCCCTACAAAAACGCAGCTAAACGGCTGCTGTCTTGGGCGCGGATTTTCGGCAAGAACTACCAGCGCAGCCGCGCTTGCAGACTCTTCTCCTCCCACTAATCCGGCCCGACTGCGCCAACACCCACATAATGAACCGATTTCGCTTTTGGCCATGGTCCTGCTTATATGTTCGCGAGAGCCGGACTCGCTTTTTTGCGGCGGCCGAGAAATCGAATTATGGAGGAGGGTTTTACCTCATGAAACGAATAAATCCGTTAAGCGTCGCAGCTCCCGTGGCATTCCTGCTGCTAGCTGCCGCACCCAAGATGTTCAGCGACGATTATGACAAGAAAACTGATGTGACGATCAGCGAGCCGATTCAAGTGCCGGGCGCTATACTCCAGCCTGGAAAGTATATGTTCATTCTGTTGAATTCTTCAAGCGATCGCCACATCATCGAAGTCAAGAGCGAGGACGGAAGCAAGCTGTACTCAATGAGCTTTGCCACCGCGGCACGGCGGGTCTTCCCCACCTCTGATGTCGTCTTGACGTTTTACGAAACGCCGGAAGGAACCCCGCCCGCGGTGCGTCAATGGTTTTGGCCAGGCGACTACGACGGACAAGAATTCCTCTATTCGCACCAGGATGCTCTGAGAATCTCCGCAGGGGCCGGCCAGACCGTTCCCGAATTGACCGACCAGGAGGCCGCGAAAGTAGCCGCTCAGACGCCCCCGGCGTCAAGCGATCAGACAGCGTCAGTACAGCAGTCCTCGACCCAGTCAAACCAATCCGTCGAGCAGTCCTCTGTAACCACCGAGCAGCAATCGGTGGAGAGCAACCAGAATCAGGCCGCGGTACAGGCCGCGCCTCCGGCCGATAATTCCAATTCAAACAACACCGCGGTCCAAAACAACCCGCCGGCGGAGATAGCGCAAAACTATACACCGGCGCCTGCGCCGGCCCCAGCTCCCCAGAGCACGGCCGCCAATAGCGCCACCAACGACAATTCCGCCCTGCCCCAGACTGCAAGCGACATACCTCTGATCGGGTTGATCGGCTTGGTTTCCTTGATAAGCGCGGCCAGCCTGCGTTTAGCTCGGCGCGGCCACGCCTAAATGGCCTTTAGCCGGCCCTTTAGCACTCTGCCCAACCGCTCCCTCCGGTCGCGGCTCGTGCGAGCC
>DASXEY010000108.1:0-8012 GCA_036489835.1 Bryobacteraceae bacterium
GGTCCGCCACCCAGGACCGGAAAAAGTCTGCCTTTACCTTGGGAAGACGCCGGTTTCCCCAAGACGTCGGGCGGTCCCATCCCTGGCAATACCGGGCAGTAACGACTTCTGACCGTACCGGATACCCTAAACTCTGAAACCGCGCCAAATGGGCCTTTCATCGAATTCCTGCTCAGAGCCAGAATTTGAGCCAACACTTCTTCCGAGTGTTGTTACGGGAGTGTGACGCTCATATGCCTCTGTTTTACTTGCGCAGTTGGGCCGTTTCCAGTTTTCCGCCGCCGCCCCAGGCGATGAATGTGCCGCTGGCGGAATGGAAAACGCGGGGATAGCCGAACGGCGTTTTTCCACCTTCGGCTATCTTCGCCGCGGGCCCAGCGACGCCGGCTGCGGAAACTTCGCGCACCAGCAGGCGAGCGTCGCCGCCGGCAGTTCGCTCCAGCCATGAAATGATCGCTCCTCCGTCATCGGCCAAAGCTAAAGAAGTATTTCCGAGAGCGGGCCCCTGCGTGCCGGCTCCTGTACTCACGACGATGGGCTTGCCCAGGGTTGTCCCGCCATCATCCGAGAAAATGACTTGCACCTTCGCAGGTTCAACTCCGGTAAACCAGGCGAGCGCCACGTGATCGCCCTTGGCGGCCACGGAAGCGGCATTTACCGGACACGCGTCCAAGCGCCAGTAATCGGCGTGAACGATCTTTGAAGGCGACCAGCTTCCATTCTCAAGCCGCAGCACGGCGATGTCCCGGATGTTATCGGGCGTGTGGTCGCGGTAGGCCACAATGAGGCCCTTGGCTGTACGGGCCACGGCGGTGGGGCAGCAATCGCAGACGTCATCGTCGAGGCGCTCCTCTTTGACCGCCTTTCCGGAAGCGTCTACCACGGTGTGCATCAAATAGCCCGGCCCATCGTCGCCCTTTGGGGTTTCGAGCCAGAACAGCGAGACTTCGCCCGGTCCGCTGGCAGCCATGGAAACCAGACCGTGCTGCACCTCGCTGCGGTCGCGGTTCGCCATCAGCGGAGCGGACCAGTGCGTGCCGTCAACGGATGAGGAAACGTAGATGTATTCGGCGTCGCTTGATTCCTTCGGCATCTCCACCCAGTGCGCCAGCCAGAATTTGCCGCTTACCTGGATGACTTCCGGCGCTTCGGCCGGGTGACGGAAGAAGTGGCGGCCCGCGATGACAGTGCGTGCCTCCGACCAGGCTGGGCCTTTGCGAAGGGCGTAGCGCAGTGAGTACTCGCCGTCCTTCCCAGGCTCAAGCCAGCTTAAGAGCGCACCGCCGTCCGCGGAGGCGGACCAGTTCGGTTGGATGCTGCCAGCAGCGCTGGGATTGGCCAGCGGTTCGGATCGGAATCCCTGTCCGGAGACAGTAAGCGCGACAGCAAGAGGGAGAACAAAAATCAGATTCTTCATGGTTCGGCCTCCTCCATTGTCTTCCTATTTTCGCGGGTTGGGAAATACAAAGAGTCTTCTTGGCGCACACGCGTGGCGATTTACGAGAGACGGCCGAGCAGCAGGCAGCAGAATAGGCAGATTACGCGAGGGCCACCCAACTTGACCATTGGAAATCGCCGGCAACTGCAACTGCGGTCGCAAGCAGCGTCGCATCGAAGCTCGGCATGCAGGATCCGGGGCGACTGCAGATTTGCATCAGAATGCTTCCCGGAAGCCCTTCGTTGACCTGGATCAGCGGCTCAATATGTGATCGAGGTCAGTTCCGGAGACTTGTGGGATACCGGCATCTCCAGATCCGGCATTGGCTTGCCTGCAAACAGCTTGCGGCACGGCACAGCCAGCCAGCGCGCCACCTGCGTGGCCCTCTGTCTCCGCGCGCTGTCCGTCGAAATACCGGTATTCGCATACATCTGGCGATACAACTTGGAGATAAACAGGAACGCCAGCCGGTCGCGAAGCTTATTGGCGCATTTGGACCGCTGCCAGATCTCCCGCATGCTGTAGAAGGTGTCCCAGACTCCCTGGGTCCGCGCGCGCAAGTCTTCCGACGTCATCGTCGCGTGGGGAGTGAACATCTTCGGCCGCACATCGGCGGGAATCAGCCAATAGCGGGTGATCGGTACACCGTGTACCTTAGGCACGTCTCCGTTCATGCCCTTCTCCCAGCGATCGAAGTCCACCGTGCCTGGGAAAGGAGTCATCATCACAAACTGCGCGAAGGTCAAATCCGCCTGCTTGGCCAAGGCCGCGGTGGCCGCGAAGGTATCCGGCCGATCCGAGGGAAGTCCAAAGATAAAAGATCCGAGCACGTGAACCCCGTGCTCTTTGAAAGCGCTGAGCCTCGTCGCCAAATCCGCTCCCGCGGAGTTGAACTCCTTGAAGACCGCCTTCAACCCCTCAGCTGTGACGGATTCCACTCCGACAAGCGCGCCCTTGATATGGGCCCGCCGCATCGCGTCGAGAAATTCCGGGTCCTCGCCGGCTTCCATCGTGATCTGGGTGAAAAAAATTGTGTCGGAGGGGAGCTTGGCCAGCTTCTCCATCAGCTCGAACCGCTCTGAGCGTATCGTTTGCAGTTCCTCGACGCGATGCCTGTTGCCCTGCTTTTCGGCGAGCCGAAGATCAGTCAAGGTGACGGGATAAAAGTTATCGTCAGCCAGGGCAATGAAGCGGAACCCGAGGCGCCGCAATTGAACGATCTCCTCCATCACCACGTCGGAGGAGCGCTGCCGGGGCTTCTGGCCGTCGGTGCGCCAAACCGAACAGAAGGAACAATGTTTGGGGCAACCGCGCACGGTTTGCACCGAAGCCCACATATACCGGTCGCGCGGCGCAAGATCCCAGCGCGCGGGCAGGAACTGCTCGCCCGAAACGCGTCCGCCATCGTAGATCGTCAGGGCGGGTCCGTCTTGAATGTTGCCGCGAGCCAAATCGTCAATGACCTGCGCCCACACGACGTCTCCGTCGCCTTTGACTACGACGTGAGCGCCGCCAAATTCAAAGGCCTCTTCCGGGTACAGAGTCGCATGGATGCCTCCGAACACCACCCAGGCTCCGCGTTCGCGGGCCATTCGCCCGACTTGCATGCCCCTGAGAGCGTTTCCTGTATGAATGCCGATGCCCACAATGTCGCCGGGCTGGATGAGCTCAGGCTGAATCTGCTCAAGGGTTTCATCTGTGATAACGGGATCGCCGTGTCTTGCCGGAGTGGCGGCGGCCAGCACGTACAACCAGCGGGGCGTGATCACGCCGATTCCGAAGGCTGTATCGCTGGGATTCACCAAGTGGACGCGCATCGATAAAGGTTCCCCTCTCTTCTCTCGCTGCGCGTGACCTAAGAATCAAATGAGCGCCAGTGGAGGCTTAACGCTCAATCCACACATCCTGGACTTGCGATGTGCTCCCAGAACGACGTACTGCGAGGTTGCGACACATCCACCCCGAAGTGCAATCGTTACGTGGAGGACTTCATCGTAGCAGATTTCCCTCGGCGAGCGACCGCCGGACGCCGCACAAGCAGGCGCATCGAGTTTTCGAACGTAATATTTTCAGCGGTGAAAATCGCTCGCTGGAATGGAAACTAGCGGGTCGATTCGGTCCGGCCGGAAAAGCGAGGGCGAAGAGTGCGACGCCCGACTTGCAACAGCCGTTTATCACGACCGAGTATCCGGGGTGCACATCTTTCAAGGGAAGTCGCGCGGCATAACGCCGTCAAGCCAATTTCAGCCCGCTACTCGCCTTAGTCTCGCGGTCGTGATACTCCACCAATTCCAGAAATTCCGGTTCAATTCTTTCGCCTCCGAAACTCGCCGCGAACCGGCAAGTCGCGTATCGCGCCGCCTGCGTAGTATATTGCCCTTCCCACTCGCGAAATCGAACTTCGTCGTCCGGATTGTCGAATGGAAATGTCACCGGAGGTACCCCCAACCCGCAGCGCCACGGTTTCGGCGTCAACCTCGCGCGAAAGGATTCCTGCATCCTGCACAGCCGCACGTATAACTTGTCGGATCCGAATTCCTCTAATAAAGCTTCGCTCCGGCTGTCGCCCGCCTCAAAGCGCTGACTCAGGACCAGCACCCGATATCCCGCGGCCGTTTTGTATACGCGCGCCGCAAGCGAGTTGTGTTCCGCTACGCCTTGAATTCCGGTCATTACCGCGTCAGTAGCCACATTACCCGGCGCGGATTTGCGCTTTCCAAAACGGAAGTATGCACTTTACGCAAGCTGAAGACTTTACGGGGCAAAGCGGTGGGGGCCGCTGGGTAACGCGCTATTCTTATCCCAACAGGATTCCATTCCGAGTTTGGGAGACGCCCGTGCCGCGAATTGCCGACCGCTATACCGACTGCGCAGTCTATATTTATCAGTCGAGACGGGATGCTGAATTAGGTGTGCATCAGGGTGGAAGTGGCTTCATCGTGATGGTTCCCTTTGAGAATAACCCTGTCGTCTGCCATCCATACATCGTCACAAACCAACACGTAGTAATTGCGGCTGGTGATCCTGTGATTAGATTAAACCGCAAGGACGGCGGAACGGAATGCCTCGAAACAAAAGCGGATCAATGGAAGCAGCATCGTGAGGGTGATGATATTTCAGTTCTGCCCTTCGATATCGAGCCGGATAACTTGAAGCACTCCGGTATTCCCCTTCGAAGCTTTGTCACAAAATCCTTGATTGAGATTGAGGATATCGGGATCGGCGACGATACCATCATGATCGGTCGCTTCATCAATCATGAAGGGAAGCAGCAAAATGCCCCAGCCGTCCGATTTGGCAACATTGCGATGATGGCAACGGAGAAAATCAAGACTCCGGTTGGATTGGAGCAGGAAGGCTTTTTAGTGGAGACAAGATCACTCCCCGGCTATAGTGGCTCTGCTGTATTGATCTATTCTCCATGCGCTATGAACGATATGTCTGTCCGCCGATTAGGGATAGATAAAGCTTCGATCAAGCCACTACTGAGTGGGCGCACGGCAGAAGAACAAGAACACTTCCACTCTGAAATGACGGCATCGTTGGCAGCTAAGGGACCTTATCTGTTGGGCATCGACTTTTGCCACATTCCGAGACAAGCAACCGTGCGCCGCCGGATAACTGGTGGAACGGAGACCACAGATCTTTTCGTTGATGAAAATACCGGGATGGCAGGAGTGATTCCGGCATGGCGGATAATTGAGGTTTTGTTCCGCGAGGACTTGATCGAAGCCAGAAGGAAGGCCGAGCGGGACCTAGCGGAAGCGTCTTCTGGTTGCGCGCTTGATTAAGACTTCGGCCATCCCTCCGCTGGCTTCTTCTTCTCCAGCGACTTCTTAATTGCGTCCTTCCAATTACCCTCAAGTTTGAGGACTTCCGGCTTCGGTCCCGGTGTCGCTGACTTTGGTTGGTCTTGTTCTTTTCGTTTTTTCATCGTGACTCCATGCAGGATGCTATCACTGAATTAGCGTTGAAAGAGATTTGCGCCGAAGCAGAAGGTCTGCTTGCCATCTCTCGAAAAGTTCGCCAACTGTACGAAGAGCAGGCTCGTATTTTCTTGATTCAACTTCAGTCTGTTGACGTAAGCTTTCTTTCATGTTTTGATCAATGCAGAAAATCTCTTTTAGAGCATCTACTTCAGCCCGAAGAGTAAATATTGCGACCTGCGATCCGACATAGCTCTTCAGGAGTTCATCCTGAAGATTCAGCAGTGCTAGGAGCGTTGCATTATCAGTACTCATGATTATGCGACCTCCGGCGTTTTGTACATCAAGCGCTTGCCTTCGGCTGATTTGATGGCTGACTCAACGCGCTCTCCGTCGTTCATGTGGCGACCGTTCCAAACGAAATCGAACTGCCACAGATAGCGGTGTAGATATTCCTTGCTGACATTGTGGTAGATTCCCATGATGCCACGTTTTACGAGCGCAAACGAACTTTCTGCCGTGTTCGTGTGGATGTCCCCCCTGGCGTACTCCCGCGTGCTGTGGCACACGGTTTGATGTCCGCCTTCATACACTGAATCGAGTCCGCTGTAGGACGAAAGCTCATCGGTGATAATTCGAGCGCGGATGTCCACTTCCTCACGGATAGCAGCCTTGAGAGTTTCTCCGGTAACATCGGCTACGACGCGGCGTCTAATTCTGCCGTTGCGCTCAACAGCCGCAAATACCGGAGTCTTGCTGGTACCGCGACCGCGCTTGTGGTTCTTGCCGTCGCCCGGTCTGGGCTTGCCACCGACGTAGGTTTCGTCGCATTCAACGATGCCGGTTAATTGTGTTTCCTCAGGATCGGGAGCCATTGCAAAGCGGATGCGGTTCATCATGAACAGCGCAGATTTGTAACTGATCTGGCAGTGGCGCTTAATTTCGAGAGCGGCCACACCTTTCTTGGAAGTGGAGGCACGCCAGAACGCGTAGCACCAGTGGCGAAGCTCAAGGCGGGTTTCTTCGTACACCGTGCCGATGCGGACGGTATATTGCTTTCCGCAGGCCCGGCAGCGCCACAGAAAGCGCTGATTGCGCTCCCCGGTTGTGGCATCGGTCATCTTGTAGACTTCAACACTACCGCAATGCACGCATGCCGGGGTATTGCCCCAGCGCTGCTTTTCAAAGAATTCGACAGCGGCCAATTCATTGCAGCAGGCCAGTGGAATTTCTTCGATGACGGCTGCTTTTGAGAGATTGTGTCGTTCGTTGCTCATGTTCTAATTTTATACTTAACGCAAAGGGATGTCAAGTGGAAAAGTTGCCAATGTTCGATTTCTATCAACCCCAATCAAAGGCCGAGGAAGCTATTTTGGAACGCGCAAGCCGGGCCCGGTCACGGGGTGAAATCATCGATTTAGAACGGGCGTTCCGAATTGAGAGATCCGGGATCGTCGGTACTCACAATCCGCAAGCGATCACCTGCCCGGAGCAGGTCTGTGAGCGTGGAAGTTAGTTCAGCCGGTGTCTTATCGGTAAACACCCGCCACGTTCCATCGGCGAGTTGCACCCCGTGTAATGCCGTCAATTGGAACAGCAGATACATATATTCCCCAATTGGGGCCGATAGTTCGAACGCGATCATGTAGCTATGCATTTTGCCAATTCTATCTCAATGAGGTGTCAAGTGGAAATAGCAAAGAGGCTTCCAAAAACTGGGCTTAGTATATCGAGGGTGTGGGACCTTCGGGGTCCTAAGATCGTCTTCTCAATCGTCTATACTTTGGCCATGGCAAGGCTAATACATATTCAAGTTCGCGGGCATGAAGCCCCACTGACAATCAAGGCGGATAAAGTCGAAGAGGTCGGGCCTCAAAACGAGAGGGGTACGCCGAGGCTACTACGGATAACTAGCGGCGACGAGATCATCGGGGAATTCAAGGATGCAATGGTAGACGGATGGTGGATTCAGGACTAAACCTCTTTACCGCGCAAAGCTTCATCCTTGCGTAAAGTGCATACTTCCGTTCCAAAAAGCGACAGGACACTCGATAGGGCTGATTTCGGCTCGTCCTCGCGATCGATATCCACGAACATCATATTGCGCGCGTTCATCACCAGCGCTCCATAAGCATTCCGCGTAATCACAGCGCTCGCCGCTTCACTGCCGTTCCGGAATTCGCGCAGCGCCGGTTCCGGCAGCGGACGCTCCCCGTACCCGTATTGCTTCGCCTTCGTCCCATCCAAGGCAATCGTCTCCGCCACGCGCCGGGCCCGCTCCCGCGCCATCGCGCGTGCGGCCTCCAGGCTTTCGTTCGACCAGCCGCGGGAGACCACCCGGATAGGATCGCTCTTTTTGTCAATTGCCTCCCAGCCTTGACGGGTCCAATACCGCGCCAGTTTCATTTCGATCAGTATATAGAGGTTACGCGAAGATGTTACGCTGATGGTTCAAATGAAACTGAAGGCGTCTATTGGTCTGGCGGCCGTTCTCCTTATCGCCGGGAGCCTGTTCCTTTTCCTCCGAAGGCCGCGCCAGGATGCCACCCTCGCGCCCGAGCTTGCAGCCGTCGTCGACGATTACCGCAAGATCATCGTACTCATGGATGGGGCGGATGCCCTCGACGAAACTACTCGCGCACGCGCCG
>DASXEY010000017.1:0-18593 GCA_036489835.1 Bryobacteraceae bacterium
GGCTCCAGGTGCAGGCTCTGGTACAGCATGTTGCCGCGGGTGAAGGCGTCCACGCTGCTGGAGTTGATGCGGATGCCGATATTCAGCACGCCGAACTCGAAGGTGTAGTAGCCCAGGCAGCAGCTCAGGATCTCCTTCAGCGCCGGTGCTGAGGTGGGGGCGGCTTCCGATCCAGGCGGTGCTGATCTGGTGGCTGCTGTGGTGTACGCGGCCTCGGTACGTGCTGCGGTGAATTCCCTGGCGGCCGTAATCAGGTTTTAACGGTGCGTCGCCGGTTTCTGGCTCCCTGTGTTTGCTGCCCGCAAGGGGTGTACCTCCTTTTGATATTCCGTTCTGTTCTTGAAACGCGCGTCAGTTTTCTCCTGTCCGGCCGCGCATTTGAGCCTTCAACGATGCACGCTGCCCGAAAGCATACGTCCGGTGCAACCAACAGACCGCGCCGAGCGACCGTGCAATTGGTTGCCAGATCCGTCTGCCTGCCGGGCGGACGCCGCCTCATGAAAGGCTCCGATGAGCGGGGCCGCAACACAAGGAGGAAAATATGAAACTTATTTCAAACCACGAACTGCAGCAGCGGAGCGAGAGCGAATTGTCGATACTGTTCCGCAAAGTGTCCGAAGGGCTGGCGCGCACCAGTCGCGGATCGCCCGAGCGCCGGAACGCTCTCGCTTCGCTGGAAAACATCAGCAGGGCACGCGCTTTCGTCATGAGCGCGCGCCAGCCGTAAGGGGACGGGGCCGCTGTATTATCGTTCACAATCTGCCTTGGCAAGCGCGGAGGTAAATTTCTGGTTCACTCGGCGGAGGAACCGACTCGTCACTCAAGCGGACGGGTGTGGTGAAAGGTGCCGGATGACATTCTTACTTGGGCGTCGGCGTACATTTCAGCGCACTGCGTCTTCCGCCACCACTGCTTTGGCCTTGTTTCGTGGCGCTTTCCAGCGACTTCGTCGAAGGCACATTCATCCCTTTCCCCGAATCAACTGCATGAAGGCTTTAATCTTCTTCATAATTTGCGTGCGGTCGGGGCCGAGATTCTGCTCCAGGCAAATTCCGCAAAAGAACGTGATGATCAGATCAGCCAGGGCTTCATTGCCGTCGGTCCCTCCCCGTGCTGCGGCCAGATTGTCGATCAGAAGCTGACGGGCTTTGGTCATATTCGCAATCATCATCTTCCGGGCTTTGGGGGGAAGATCCGCAAACTCGCGCATGGAGTTCACCGAAAAGCACCCCTTCTGCCCCCAGCTCCCGTAACAGACCTTCAGAAAGCCCTCGACGTTGTTCCAACCCAAAGGCTGTTTCGTCAGGGTTCCGCGTGCCGTCAGCATGTCGAAATACTGGCGTATGCTCGCGACAAACAGGTCCTCTTTGTCTTTGAACTCCGCATACAAGCCGGATTTGCGCACCCCCGTGGCCTGCTCAAGGTCCTGAACACTCGTCTCGGCAAGGCCATGCTTCCAGAAGACAGGAATCGTCTTGTTGAGGACATCCTCTCTGGTGAACAGTTTTCGTCGTCCCATTGCAACTTTATCGGTCAATTCGACTTGCGAGGCTTGCACATAAAGGACCGAATGGTCCATTATAATAAAGAGTGAGAGATTGTCCTGGAGGACCCATGGCGCCCAGCCGTAAACAACAGGTTATCGATCTGCTGAAGTCGCTTGAGACCAAAGATCCGGTTCCGCTCGCATACGTCAATCCCAACAAGTATATCCAGCACAACTTGCAGGTGGGACCCGGTCCGGCAGGTGTCGTCGCCCTCATCAAGAACATGCCGCCCGATGCGTCCGTCAATACGATCCGCGTCTTTGAAGACGGGGACTATGTCTTCGCTCACACGCAGTACAACTTCTTCGGATCACGCATCGGATTTGACGTCTTCCGCTACGAAGATTCCCTGATCGTCGAGCATTGGGATAATTTGCAGGAAACTGCGACCGAACCCAGCCCCAGCGGGCACACGATGATCGATGGTCCCACGGAGGTGTCTGATCTCGACCAGACAGACGCCAACAAGGCGCTCATGCAGCGCTATATGGACGACCTTCTCACAGGCCGTCGCGAGACCTTTCCCAGCTACTTCAACGGTACCGAGTACATTCAACACAATCCATGGGTCGCCGATACTATCCCGGGGCTGATTGCGGGCTTACAGGCCCTTGCCGCCAAAGGTCAGGCGGTCGTATACAAAAGCGTGCACAAGATACTTGGCGAGGGTGACTTCGTCCTCGTCGTCGCCGAGGCTACGTTTGGTAGCGTACCGACTGGCATTTATGACCTCTTCCGCATTGAAAAGGGCAGGATCGCCGAGCACTGGGATACGCTCCAAGCGATTCCCCCTCGCGATCAATGGAAAAACAGCAACGGTAAGTTCTAGTGCGGGGCAGAACATATGCTTCAAGGCATGTTTGGAAAAAGATTGGCGGAGCATTTTTCCCTGCCGGAGTCTTCCTCGCTTGTGCTTGGTCCCAAGGCAAACTCTCAGGTTGCGTTGACACGTATGCGAATGCCGAACGGCTTTCCTGGACCCACTCCACACATTCCACCAGAAAAGGCTTTTTCAATATCCGTGCATCTGCGCCGTCCCGACAGCATCAGGGGCTGGGGAACGTGGCTTGACGGACGCTTTCATCGTGTCACCGAATGGGATGCCGGCGGGATTCAGATATTCGATATGGAGTCGGAGCCGGTCGCACTGCGAACTTCAGGTTTCGACTCGGTTCACGTCTATATACCCCGGTCCGTTATCAACCGATTCAGCGACGAGAACGAGCAAAAGCGCATTCGCAACCTGCATTGCACCCCGGGAACCAAGGATGACGTGATTCTTCATTGGGCCCGGATGATGTTGCCGTTCTCTGATCGTCCGCTTCAGCTGCCACGCTTGGTTATCGACGAGATGATCATGATGTTCTGCGCTCATCTGAGCCGCACGTACCAGGGCCGCAGCCAGCCGGAGGTTGTTACCGGGGGGTTGACGATCTGGCAACAGGATCGAGCGATCGAGGTGCTGAACGAACATCTGGATGGCGATGTGGCACTTGCCGATCTTGCAAAAGAGTGTGCGCTATCGGCGGGCCGTTTCATGCGCGCATTCAAAAGGTCGTTTGGTGTTCCCGTCCGGCGCTACCTGCTCTTAAAGCGCATTGAAGTCGCAAAGTCTCTCTTGCTGCACTCGAACGACTCTTTACTAACAGTCGCGTTGGAAGTCGGATTCACTGACCAGCCCGCTTTCAATCGAAGCTTCCGTGCGATTGTTGGAACTTCGCCAGGACAGTGGCGAAGAGCAAACGCGCCGATGCCGAAGGCGTTCAACCTCCCCGCGCCTGAAGAGAAGTAAAAGCCGTCACTCGCGTTTCCCACCCCCTAAAGCCCAACAGAAACGCCAAACTGCGGCATTTTCAATCAAGACAAGGATTGAAAATTCCAAAACAATGGGAGTGTCGTAGTTGAGCCAGGATCGCGAGCAACGGCGAATTTTCAACCTGCCGCTTGTCGCAATTCTTGTGTACGGCGACACATGAGTTCTTCCAGATCGACGGAGACGAAAATGGGAAAAACATATAAGGCGGTCGAGATAACCAAACCCGGGACTTTTCGCCTCGTCGAGAAGCCTGTCGTCGGGCCGGGCGAGGAGCAAGTTCGTATCCGGGTGGAGGCTTGCGGTGTATGTCACTCAGACGCGGGCACCGTTGAGGGACAATTGCCCGGCATCGTGTATCCGCGTGTCCCGGGCCATGAAGCAATCGGCCGCATCGAGGAGGTGGGCCGGCGTGTTACGACCTGGAAGGTCGGCCAGCGTGTAGGAGTCGGGTTCTTTGGTGGCGAAGACGGAACCTGCGAGACCTGCCGGCGCGGCGACACGGCATATTGCCAGAACCCCATTATCACCGGCGTGACGAGCGACGGCGGCTATGCGGAAATGATGATCGCAGAGGCGCGCGCACTGGCCCTCATACCTGAAGAGCTCAAATCAGAAGACGCGGCCCCTTTGGTTTGCGCCGGCATCACGACGTTCAATGCGCTCCGCAATGCCGGACGTGCAGGCGATACCGTCGCTATCCAGGGTATCGGCGGTCTGGGGCATCTCGGCGTGCAGTACGCCAAGAAGATGGGTTTTCGCACCGTGGCAATCGGCTTCGGTCCAGACAAAGAACATCTGGCGCCCAAACTGGGAGCTCATGTCTACATCGACGCCAAGGCCGAGGATGCGGGAGCCGCGCTGCAGAAACTGGGAGGCGCCGACGTGATCCTGGCAACCGCACCCGGCGGCGCAGCAATCGCCGGCCTGCTTCCCGGCCTCTCGGTTCGCGGGAAGCTCGTGGTCGTTGGCGTCTCAGGCGATCCAATTCCCGTCAACGGCGTTCCGCTCATCTTTGGTGGCCGCTCAGTCATTGGAAGCCTGACGGGAAGAGCGATCGAGACACAGGACACCCTTGATTTCAGCGTCCTCACCGACGTTCGCCCCATGATCGAAACGCTTTCTTTGGAGAAAGCCGAAGTGGCGTATCGACGCATGATGTCCGGTGAGGCGCGATTCCGCATGGTTCTCACAATGGCCTAAAATCACGACGCTGCCGACAAGCGGCATCGACAAACCGACGTGCGAAGGAGGCTCAATGAATCAGTTCCAGGAAATCTTCGACAAGCAGAAAGCATATTTCGATTCGGACGCGACCAAGTCTTACGAGTGGCGCATCGATCAGCTGACACGCCTTGAGAACTTGTGCAATGAGAACGCCGAGGCGCTTGAGGCCGCGATGAGCAGCGACTTCAAGACCGCCAGCCAGGAAAAAGTCTTCGAGATTATGGCGCCCGTTGGAACCGCCGCCTTCGCGAAGCAGGAGCTGAAAGAGTGGATGAAGCCTGTAGATGTCGTCGTGCCGAAAGCCCTTCGGGAGAGTGGACATACTGCCAAGGTTTTCCGGGAACCGTACGGCGTCACCTTGGTGATTGGTCCGTTCAACGGGCCATTAACCCTGCTTTTCGACCCGGCGTGCCAAGTTCTTGCGGCGGGCAACCCGTGCATTCTCAAACTCTCCGAGGGTTTGCCGGCCACCAGCAAGGTTTTGCTGGATCTCATTCCGAAATATTTTGATCCCCGAGCCGTCACTGCCGTCACCGGCAGCAAGGACGAGGTGACGGAGCTTCTCAAGCTGCCGTTCGACTTCATCTTCTTCACCGGCAGCGTCAAAGTAGGCAAGATCGTCATGGAAGCGGCTGCAAAGAATCTGACTACCGTCCTCCTCGAACTCGGCGGCCAGAACCCAGCCTTCGTGGACGCAACAGCCAATATCCCGGATGCAGCCAAGAAGATTGTCTGGGGTGCGACCGCCTGGGGCGGCCAATGGTGCACGTCGCCCGGATACGCCTACGTGCACGAATCAATCGCAGAGGAGTTTGTTGCGGCGTGCAAGAAGGCGATGGTCGAGCTCTATGGGACTGACCCCAAGAACAGACCGGACGACTACTCCCGCATTATCAGCCCAAAGGCCACCGAACGTTTGGCGGGCATGATCGATCAGAAGAAGGTCGTCATAGGCGGGGGTTCCGACCCGGAGGCACGCTATCTCGATCCCACGGTCATCTATCCAGTGACCTGGGACGACCCGATCATGGAGGACGAGATCTTTGGGCCGATTCTTCCCATCCTCACCTACCAGGACATGAATGCGGCCATTCGCGAGGTGAAGAAGCATCCGAAGCCTCTTTCCGGCTTCCTCTTCAGCCGAGATCAGCAGGCGATCGATCACTTCCTCGCGAGCTTGTCGTTCGGCGGCGGCGCGATCAATCAGGTAAACATTCACCTGTTTATCGAAACCATGCCCTTTGGCGGGGTCGGATATTCCGGTATCGGTCACTACTACGGCCGGTGCGGGTTTGACGCTCTCACGCACGCGAAATCAGTTCTGATTTCGCCGCCCGACGTAGCCATCGAGCACCTGTTCCCGCCGTATACGGAGGAGAAGGTCAAAGCGCTCAGCCAGTGGTTTGAATACTAGGGCACAAGGTCTCCGACAAAAGCGACCCCAAAGGAGCACAGAGATGAAAGGAAACGCGAAAGACTACGTATCGACCGCCCAACAGTTCTTCAGCGCCTACGATGCCCACGACGTCGATGGCATGCTCGGTCTTTGCGCGGATGGCGCACGGGGACGATATGCCCCATACGGCCGCGAAAGCGTCGTGCCGATCCGTGGCGGCATCGATGTTATCTGGCGCGCGTTTCCGAGTGCCGTTCCGAACTTCCGAGTCAAAGTGATCGAGCTGATCTCTGCCGACGGGAACATAGTCGTGATCCAGGCCGAGATGAGCGGGCCCATACCTGCCGAACTGCCGGGGGTCGCAAAGAAGGGACAGGACGTACATATCCCGCACTGCTACATTCTGCGTTTCGACTCGAATTCCAAGATCACGCGGCTCGATGCTTATTGGGACAACACCGTCCTCAACAGTATCAAGGCGAGCGGCGTGTGACTGGGTACCCGAAAGGAACGATCCAATGCCAGTTAGAAAAGTCGAAGTAGAGCGCTTCAGTCTTACAACATCAAAACCATTCGAGTCGGTGGTATGCGGCTTGAAATCCGGTATCGGGCAACTGGATCTGGCCGCGTTCGCGAGCGCTTCCAAGTCGTCCGGCACATTCGCCGCGTTGGAGGAAGTGATCAACCGAGACATGGGCGAATCAGGTCTGATGTTGTTCCTGGAATTCGATCACGGTGCCGTCGTCCGGAAGGAAACAGGACTCGCGAAACCGAAGATCATGAGGCTGGTGATCGGCAATCCTCTCGTCATGAAGGAGATGGCCAAGCATGTTCCGGACGCGGGGTCATATGCGCCTGTGACCGTGCTCGTTGATGAGCGGGACGATGGCGTGCATCTGTCCTACGACAGGATGACCAGCTTTCTGTCCCCATACGAAAACCCGGATGCCCTGAAGGTCGCTCGGGAATTGGATTCGAAGGTGGAAAGACTGCTCAACAAGGCCGCGGTCGGGTGAACTTCACGCTATATCCCAACGGTCTGGAAGGCGAGAAAGGATCAACATGGATTTCGCAGGGATCAAAGTACCCGACACAGCGCTGGTGCACGACGCGATAGACTTGTCGCGGAGTTTGTTGGAGCCATTTCTTTTCAATCATGTGATGCGCTCCTGGTTGTTCGGAGTCGTCCTTGCAGAGAGCGCCGCGATAGCACCGGACGCTGAGCTCTTGGCTGTAGCCGCGATCCTCCACGATCTCGGTTTGACCGAGCGGTACAACGGGGAGAATCGCTTCGAAGTAGACGGCGCGAATGCGGCTCGCGAATTCTTGAAAGAACGCGGCATCCCGGCTCAGCAGACGCAGCTTGTGTGGGACGCTATTGCACTTCACACGACCCCAACACTCGCTCTCCATAAAGAGCCCGAAGTCGTGATCA
This sequence comes from Bryobacteraceae bacterium, assembly GCA_036489835.1. Classification (GTDB taxonomy): domain Bacteria; phylum Acidobacteriota; class Terriglobia; order Bryobacterales; family Bryobacteraceae; genus Palsa-187. The sequence continues at coordinate 7,419 of DASXEY010000017.1, forward strand.
CTCATTCAGGAATCGCGGTGGATGTCCTTGGCGCCGGTCTTGATCGCATCTCGCGGGAGAAACAGCAGGCGATCCTAACCGTTTTTCCCCGGCTGGCATTCAAGGACGGATTTAAAGGATGCCTTTGCAACGTCGTTCGTCAGAAACCGATGACGGTGGTTGACAACATTCTTCGGGATTTCGGCATTCGATACGTTGAGGGATTCACACCTCCAAATTTCGCAGACCTCGTCGCTGGAGCGCCATTCTCCGAATAGCTTAGCCGCGTTCATTCGGCGGTGAGTTGTTCAGCCAGTGTCCAGAGGCGGGCGGCGTTTCCCGGATCGAGAGCGTAAGGCGCCATACCGCCGCTGAAGTCGGTGGGTCGGCTCGCCACGACTCGGGCCTCGTTGCGTCGCCTGACTTCCCTAACGGGCGTCCGCCTGAGGTTTCGATGGAACACCCTCATACACCGCCGGGGGGCTCCCCTGCAAGCGCTGCTGATCTGGTGGCTGCTGGGTGTACGCGGCCTCGGTACGTGGTGCGGTGAAGGGGCAGGCGATTTTGCGGAATTACTACGAAGACTCGCCTTTCATCGGGTTGAGATCGCTCAGCAGAGCAACAGCGCTGCCAAGGGCTGATCCGACGTCGCGCGCCACTTTCGACAGGAGGCCTTCCGGTTCGATGGCGGCAAGTTCCCGTTCGGCGTCAAACCAATCCACTTCGGGGGAGCCGAAAGGCCTACCACGGGCCTCCCAGGAATGGTAGGCGCGAAGCTCGATTTCTTGATGGGAATAACCGGGATGGGTCACGAGGCCTCCGTATTCATTATCGAGGAAGCGGAGTCATTGAAGACTTCCGACAACTTCGCGATGGCGGATTTGCAGGGACCAAAAAGGCGGACCGAATTGCAACGATTCGCCGGCCGGAGGATACGAACGCGGATCGGTGCCCAGGCCTCCCTTGGGCCACCTTTCGTAGCGGGGTAGCAACCTCACTACCGAAGAATCGTTGAAAACGCAATCTTGATGAACCGCTTCAACGGGAGAGGGCTTCGTTCTACTTTGGCTTGCAGAATCGCGCCTTGTAGAGACGAATACAGAAAATGTGCGAGCTCTTTGCAGTCAACCGTCCCAGGCAACTCACCGGATTTGACCGCCGCCTTCAGACAGTAGAGAACTGACTCGTGAATTTCTACATGGATCTGGGCCAACTTCGCGTGAATCGTTTCGCTGTGTGCGCCCACTTCCGCACTGAAATTGCCGATCAGGCACCCGTTGCGAAAGTCAGCTTGCTTGAGAAAGTCGAACTGAATATCGAACCACTGGCGAAGACGGTGGAGGGGCTTGAGCGAGTCGTTCCGGAGGGTTTTCGTGATGTTCTGCTGGACCATCGCAAAATAGCGGATGAGGAGTTCGAGGCAGAAGGCTTCCTTTGACTCGAAGTGGTTGGTGAATGATCCTTGCGGTACGCCCGCCGCGCGAACGATGTCGCGGACGGTGGCGCCGCAATATCCCTGTTCAAGGACGACGTTAAAGCCCTCGGCGAGTATTTTTTCGCGAAGTGATGGTCTCGGCATGCTAACCCCGGCTGGTATGCGACGCTGCCGCGTGGTGGTCCTGCATGAACGACTCACCACTACCGTTGTCCTTAATCAAACAATACACGCGTCCTGATTGAAAATCAAGATCGCCCACGATGAAAACTGGCACTTGCGGATCTTGACAGATTAATACGTACGTACGTAGTATTCTTAAAGAGGGGCTGACTTGCGTGTGAACACCCACCTCTGAGGGAAATCGCCGGTGCGCACGTGACGTCGCGCCTCCATCAACACGAGGACAAGTCACTTATGAAACTTTCTGGGAATACCATCTTCATTACGGGCGGGGGCTCCGGGATCGGTCGCGGTTTGGCCGAGGCGCTGCACCAACGCGAGAACCAGGTGATTATTGCAGGGCGGCGTAAGGACCGCCTTGCGGAAGTGGCCCAGGCAAACCCGGGAATGGCGTGGGTGGAATTGAATATCGAGGACCCAGCAAGCATTTCAGCCGTCGCCACGAAGCTGACAGCCGACTACCCGAAGCTCAACGTGTTGATCAACAATGCCGGAATCATGAACATCGATGACGCGTCGTCCGCAATCGACGACAAGCTCTTGGTCTCAACGCTCACCACGAACCTCATGGGGCCGATCCGGATGACGGGTGCTTTGATAGAACACCTGAAGCGCCAGACGGACGCGACAGTGATTAATACCACATCGGTCCTTGGATTCGTTCCGTTGGCGATTACGGCCGTGTATTCGTCAACCAAGGCGGCAATGCATTCGTACACGATGTCCCTGCGGTACAAGCTCAAAGGCACGCGGGTCAGGGTTCTGGAGTTAGTGCCGCCTTGGGTGCAGACCGACCTGCTTGGCAGCAACAACGAACCCAGGGCAATGCCGCTTGGCCAGTTTATCGAGGAGACGATGCGCGTTCTCGAAACCGATGCCGAAGAGGTGCTGGTGGAGAGCGCCAAGAAGCTGCGGAACAACGCCGGGCCCCATGAGGCCGCGCTCGTTACCCAGTTCAATGATGCGTTCTGAGCAAGGCAACGAGGCCGACATGGAAACCAACAAAGAAGTCGTATTGAAACTGCTCAAGGGCGCGTTCATCGAGCGTGACGCTACGGTCGTGGACCGGTACTTCGCCCCCGACTATGTCCAACACAATCCAGTCATACCCAGCGGATCGAAGGCGATCGCCAATCTGATACCGACCTTGAAGGATCTCTCCGACGAGATCGGCATGGTTGTCGCGGAGGGCGATCTGGTGACGGTTCACGGACGCTATGTCGGCTGGGGGCCGAAACCTCTTGTCGCCGTCGATATCTTCAAAGTGAAGAACGGCAAAGTGGTTGAGCATTGGGATGTCATGCAGGAGGAAGTGCCCGCCTCCGCGACTGCCAGCGGCAATCCGATGTTCACGCCTGCGTGGGAGCCCCAAGGAGAATGACTTTATGGAGAAGACAACCCAGCAGAGGAACAAGGACATCGTGCTCGAAGCATTCGACACTCTGTTCAATAAGCGTGACTACGCGAAGGCCGAGAGGTTCTGGTCTCCGAAGTACATTCAGCACAGCGCACACATCGAGCCGGGCCGCGAAGGACTATTCAATCTGGTCAAGAGCACGCCCGCGACACTGAAATACGAATCGAGCCTGATCGTTGCAGAGGGCGAATTTGTGATCCTCCACGGGCGATTCAGCGGTATAGGTCTGCCGGTGAACTGGATTGCCGCTGATATTGTGCGGATGGAGAACGGCATCCTCGTCGAGCACTGGGATGTGATTCAGGACGAGGCGACCAAGGAGCAATCGAAGAGCAAGTTGCCGATGTTCGGCTCATTTTTTCCCGGCTAGAGCCATGTCAGTCAGACCGGCAGACATCCTCCTCTCACCCTACACGCTCGGCGATCTGAAGCTGAAGAACCGCGTCGTGATGGCTCCCCTGACCCGGACGCGAGCGGAGAACCAGGGAAAGACTCCGAATGAATTAATGGTCGAATATTACGCGCAGCGGGCAGGGGCGGGTTTGATCATTACCGAGGGCACTTTTGTCAGCGAACAAGGGCAGGGATGGTTCGGAGCACCGGGAATCTACACTGACGAACAACGCATAGGCTGGGCGCGGATCACAGATGCCGTTCACCGTGCCGGCGGGCTGATTTTTGTTCAGCTATGGCATCAGGGTTCCGTTTCTCATCGATCCCTCTATGAAGATGGCCGGGCACCGCTTGGGCCTTCGGCCGTAAATCCCGAGCAGTTGATCCATATCAAGGGCGGCCGGGCGATGAGCGAAATCCCGCAGGAAATGAATCTTGAGGACATCAAGCAGGCAGTGAGAGAGTTTCGGCATGCGGCACAGGTCGCACGAGACGCAGGCTTCGACGGCGTCCAGATTCAGGGCGGTTTTGTATATCTTTTTCAGCAATTCCTCCACGAGGTAACCAACCGGCGAACGGACCAGTATGGTGGACTGGTAGAGAATCGCGCCCGCATTCTATTCGAGGTCCTGGAGGCGGTTCTCGAAGTCTGGCCGAATAATCGCGTGGGGATCAAAGCCGGGCCGATGATGAATGAGGTCGGAGCATTTCGCGCCACGGACGAGACGCTCAAGACCAGTGAGTATGTTTACCGGAGGTTTGCCGGGTACAAGCTATCGCACATGCTGCTGATGCGGCAGATGACGGACCTGACGGATACGCCGATTGAACATATGAGCGGAGACGCCGTCGCGGATCACTTCCGGCATCTCTACACCGGAACACTCATCCTTAACGTCGGCATTAACGCCAACCATGGCGCTCAACTCATCTCCAAAGGGGCAGGGGACCTTATCGCCTTCGGTCGAGATTACATTGCCAATCCCGATCTTGTCGAACGCATACGCCTTGATGCGCCGCTCAACGAGCCGCGACCGGAATATTTCTATGGCAACTCGGCAACGGGTTATACGGACTATCCTCATCTGACTCAGCGCGGCCGAAACTCCGAAACTACATGGGCACGTAGCGGAGGCGACCACGCGCGTCCAGCGCGGTCCAAGACCTAAGCCCACGGCTTGGGGTGCCTTTCTTAAGGCGTCTACTAGCGAGTCATTTCAGCCCGGCGTTCGCCCACCTCTACCATGCGCGCCCAGGCCGTAACGTCAAAATCGCATGGCCGGCAAAACCGTGGAAGAGTCGACATCTGTCGACAAACTCATCGGCCGCCACTGTGCGGCCTCAGCTTCCCGCGTCTTCTCGGCTTCGCCGGCGAAGCGAACCGCGTCGCTGCCAATCAAAAGGTGCGCCGGAAGGCTGTCACCCGCCGCCAGACGGAGCACAACCTGAGCCACCTTGACGGGATCGCTGACCTCTTTACCCCAATACGATTTCAAGGCCTTGGCAAAGGCCCCGACGGAGGGTTCATAGTCCGGGAGCAGTTCCGGCGTGTCCTGGTTCGCGCGGGCACCCCAGTTCGTCCGCATGCCACCGGGTTCAAGGGCGCACACCTTCACGCCGAACGGGGACAGCTCCTGGGCAAGAGATTCCGTGAAGCCTCCGACAGCCCATTTCGCTGCATGGTACGGCGTACTGCCGGGCCGGGTCAGGCGGCCGCCGACCGATGATATCTGGAGGATGCAGCCGCTCCTTTGCTTGCGCATATGTGGTACGGCCGAACGGGTGACGTTAACCACACCGTAGAAGTTGGTATCCATCACCGCCCTGAACCTCTCCGCGCTCAACTGCTCGAACGGCGCGATGTCGCCGTACCCGGCGTTATTCACGACAACGTCGAGACGACCAAATGCGGCAACCGCCGTCTGCACGGCCGCCTGAGCGGCGCTTTCATCTGTCACGTCCAGAGGAACCGCGCGAACGCGGTCGCCGTATTTTTTTACCAAGTCATCCAGTCGTCTCGGGTCGCGCGCTGTGGCGACGAGCCGATCACCCGATTCGAGCACAGCCTCCGCAATGTTCCGTCCCAAACCACTGGCGCTGCCGGTTACCAACCATACTTTGTCCATAAAAATACCTCCCTTTGTTGCCTAGTTAACAGGTCGTTTGAGCTCTGCCCTCAACTGGGAGGGTGTCGTCCCTTCCCACGCTCGGAAAGCTCGATAAAAAGAATTCGAATCCTCGTAGCCGAGCAGGTATGCCACCTCTGCGACATCGATATCCGGCCGGTTGAGATACTCGCGCGCGAGTTCCTGGCGCGCCTCCAGAAGCAACTTACGAAAAGTCGTCCCGTCGTCGTCGATCCGCCTCTGCAGGGTCCGATCGCTTAGCCGAAGCTCACGCGCCACGGCCGAGACGTCAGGACGGGCTCCGGCGAGCAGGTGTTTAAGAATCCATTTCACTTGCTCGCTGAGCGAACACTGCGTACGCTGCTCTTTCAAGGCTTTGTCGAGTTGTGGGTCCAACATTTCAAGCAACTCGGCATTGTGGGTGAGGAACGGCCGGTCGAGATCTGCCGTGTGGAGGACGAGGATATTCCGGCGCGCTTCGAATTTGACCGGGCATTTGAAATAAGCTTCGTGGACCCTGGTCGCTTCCGTTTTGTGCTTGAGCTCCACCCTTTTAGGATTCACCGGATGTCCCGTGCCACGGCGGCCAAGCTCAACGAAGGAAGCAAAAGCAGCATCCGTTAAAAGGGGTGGCGTTTCCGCCTGCGCGTGTTGCCACACGGGCTCTATCGAGCATTCGTCCTTGCTGATCTTGATTTGCAGTTCCTCGGGCGTACACAATTGCTTGAAGCGAGCAAGGCGCGCGAGAGCGTCGCGGTAGTCACGGGCGTAGTAGGCCGCCATTGTTGACGGTGGCCGATTTCCAACGTCGATCTGGGTGGCAATTTTCAGACCTGCGGCGGGATCAGAGGAAAGCTCTCCGACCGCGCGCCAAAGCGCGAAGAACTGCGCTGTGGTGACGAGGTTTTTCTTGCCGTCATAGACGGTCACGGGCACCCGAGCCTGGCTCAGAACGGCGGCTGGCGTGAGGCCGATCTTAGTCAGCCCTATCCAAAAGGCGTTCGCGGCTTTAAAACGGTCTGGTACTTGGACGGTCATTTTTTCTCTCACGGCTCCGCATTCCGGGACATTTCTCGGTTTAGCTGATGATCGCTTTGGGCTCCAGATACTCCTGCAGTCCGAAGATCCCGCCTTCCCGACCAATTCCCGATTGCTTGAACCCGCCGAAGGGAGCAAACGGATCGTGGCCTATTGTATTGATCAGGACCCGGCCGGCGGCCAGTTTTCGCGCCACACGGTTGACCCTTTCCGAGTCCGCCGAGCTTACGTAGGCGATGAGGCCGAATTCAGTGTCATTGGCGATTTTAATGGCCTCGGCTTCCGTCTTGTACGTCAGTATCGACAGGACCGGTCCGGAGATTTCTTCCTTCGCGATCCGCATCTCGCGGGTGACGTTGGCAAACACGGTGGGCTTGATGAAATTCCCACCCTCAAGTCCCTGCGGATGACCTTCCCCGCCGATAACGAGCTCCGCACCTTCCTCGACGCCAGATTTGATGTACTCCTGCACCCGCTTGTACTGCTTTGTGCTGGCCAATGGTCCGAAGGTGACGTCCTTGTCCCTCGGATCACCCATTTTGATTTTTTCGACGGCCGCCTTGGCTAATCGCTTCACTTCGTCGAGTCGGTCTTCCGGCACGATCAGACGCGAAGCCGCAATGCAGGCCTGCCCGTTATTCAGGTAGCAGGCGTTGATGGCCATCGGAATGGCAGTGGAGAAATCGGCGTCGTCCAGAATGATGTTCGGCGACTTGCCGCCGAGTTCCAGCGTCAAGCGCTTCATCGTGTCCAGGGAGTTCTTCGCGACCAGTTTTCCGATCTGCGTCGAGCCGGTGAAAGCGATCTTTTGAATGTCGGGACTTTTCGTTAGCTCCGTCCCGACGACCTCGCCGAGGCCCGTCACGACATTGATGACGCCGGGAGGCAACCCGGCTTCATCAAAGGCGTCCATCAACACTTCGGTTTGCATAGCGCTCATCTCGCTGGGCTTGATGACGACGGTGCATCCGGCAGCGATCGCTGGCGCCACTTTGATCGCGATCGAACCGGCGCTCGAATTCCATGGCGTAAATATGCCCACCACCCCGGCCGGCTCCATCACGACCTTAGATGTGCCGACAGTTTTGACCAGGTCGAAATCTTCGAGGACTTTCTTGAAGTGCAGGAAAATGTTCGCCGCGAGGTTGTTGGAGCCCTTCGCACGGTCTTGCGGTGCGCCGTATTCCACGACCGTCGCCTCAACGAGTTGATCCATTCGCTTGGCCACGGCGTCGTGCAACCGCTGCAGGAGCTCAATCCGGTATTCCTTGCTACTTTGCGAAAAGGTGTCGAAGGCCTCTTTCGCAGCACCGATGGCTTTTCGCGTGTCGATTTCGTCCGCCATGGTGACCTTGCCGATAACCCTGTTGTTGGTCGGGTTCACCAGGTCAACGACCTGGGTTCCATGGGGAGTGACGAACTGGCCGTTGATGTAGGCGCGATCAAAGGCTCTTACCGGAGAAGCGGTTTCATTTCCCTTCATTTTTGTCACCCTTTATGACGTTCAGCAGTCTTTTCAAAAGTCGCCGAGTCTCTTAGGCCCCAGCTACAATTTCATTCTGGCTGAATAAGGCGTGGGTGTAACTAGCAAAAGACGCCAATCCTCTTGCAAGGTATGCCAAACCGGACGGGTTGCCTCAGGAGCCCTTATAGGTGGGGTCGGGCCGTTCTTTCGGCGGGCCAGATTGGGCTGCCACTCAAGGGTTTGTGCTTTGAGCGGATGCGGACGCCCAGAGCTCCGGCTCCAGTTCCTCCTTCCGGTTCGGGAAGAAAAGCGCGCAGGCCAGCGTCGTGACGGAGAAGATAGCCAGCACCAGGGTGACGGTCGCCATGGTGCCTGTGCGCTCGTAGAGTGTGGACACCACCGGGGCGGCGGCGGCCGAGCCCAGGAAGCCCACGAAGAAGCGCACCGAGTAGATCCGTGCACGCAACGCCGGGGAGATGTGGCCGGTCAACGGCTACGCGCGGCGACAGTCACCACGCTGTCTCCGTGCATAATCGTTCGGTTGGAGAAGGCCGCCGCGACTAGGGTAATCCACGACGAGCCGGAGTTCGCCGGGCTCTTCCTCGCATACGTCCTCCAACGCAACATGCGTATCGAGGAGGGCCTCGTGGACCAACTCTTTAACTCCAGCGAGAAACGTTTCGCGCGGGTTCTGCTCCTGCTGGCCAACTTCGGAAAAGACGGCAAGCCCGATCAGGCGATTCCAAAGATGAGCCAGGAAACCCTCGCCGAGATTGTCGGCACGACTCGCCCCAGAATAAGCTTTTTCATGAACAAGTTTCGCAAGCTTGGCTTCATCAAGTACAATGGCGAAATTGAAGTCCACAGTTCGCTGATCAATGTCATCCTGCACGACTGACTCTCTGGGAAAAGGAAGCCAACGCTGGTCCGGAATCAGCCTTTACGAAACTCACATATCCTCGGCGGCGTGAAAGAGGGCAGGCAAGCTGGTTGCACCGGTAGAGAGCGCAAGCTGTGTGGGCACCGCGACGTTCGTGACGTGCAGCTTCCGCATCATGCTCTTGCGGTAGCCGCGGATCGTCTGTGTGGAACTTGAACTGACGGGGCGCCGGTATCTTCAACGGGGCATTCCCCGAGCCAACCCTTGCGCGTGGCCGTCAGGGCGATGCCTCGCACCCAGGGAGACTCCAAAGGTGTTCACGGCAACTTTCACATCTTCCCTCTTGGGCTATCTTGAGAGTCTTCTGAACACCATGGCGTAGAGAGTATCACCGCATTGAATTTGGTTCCGGCTAGATGGGTCCCCTGCCAAAGGTGTTACGTTGACAGACCTTCGAGCACTTCCGCGGAGAGGGTCTGCTCGTCGAACTGTGGCTGCTGCCCAGGAGTCCAACGACCGGACGCCACGACTACCCAGTTGTTCTCGTTGGCTGGCGTTGATTGGATCGTGACCTTGTACATCGCTGTCTGGTTATGTCCTACGTCCAGCGGAGGACCCTGGCCTGGAAGGCGTCGCCCCGCAAGTGGGAATTCAGCGGGAACACAAAGCGGGTAGAAACGTTGTATCGAGTCAGGGGAGGGTGAAGGAGGTTCGTCGCCGCGGTGCGAAGCAGCGGCTCGAACGTTTGGAGTGGACCCCGTTTTTGAGACAACCGGTTAACCCCTGAAAATCATTAAAAGGGGAGAGACCGAGAATGACGTCGAGAAGGAAGTTCAGCAGGGAGTTCAAACAGACAGCGATCCGGCAGATGGCTGGGGGAAAGAGCGCGGCGGAGGTGGCGCGGGCACTGGAGGTGCATCCAAGCGACCTCTACCGGTGGCGCCGGGAGCTGGACGAGCACGGAGCGGAGGCGTTCACGGGACCAGGTCGGAAGCGTGCCGAAGATGACCGGGTGGTGGAACTGGAGCGCAAGGTCGGCCAGCAGGCGCTGGAGATCGATTTTTTAAAGCGAGCCTTGCAGCATGTCGAGGAACAGCGCCTGCTGCGGGCATTGAACAACGGCGCGCCTTCTACCAGCAGGTCGAAAAAGAGATGAAGACTGAGACAGAGTTGTCGGTGCTACAGATGTGCAGGCTGGCCGGCTTCAGCCGTGTAGGCTACTACCGTGCGCAGCGTCCGACGCCGAAGCAGTCGCGGGAGGATCTGAAGGTACGCGACGTCATGCACAGGATCGCGCTGGAGTGGCCCGCCTATGGCAGTCGCCGGATGAAACGCGAACTGGGCAAGAGAGGCATGCAAGTGAACCGGAAGCGGCTGCAGCGTTTGATGCGGGAAGACAATCTGCTGTGCGTGGCCAAACGGAAGTTCGTGGTCACGACCGATTCGGCGCATCCGCTGCCCGTGTATCCGAATCTGCCGCCGACGATGAAGCTGACCGGCATCAATCAGTTATGGATCGCCGATATCACCTATATCCGGCTGGAAGAGGAGTTCGTCTATCTGGCGGTGATTCTGGATGCGTTTTCGCGGCGGGTGATCGGCTGGAGCCTGGACGACACCATGGCCGAGTCGCTGACTCTGGCCGCCTTGCAGATGGCGTTGAGGGAACGTGAAGTCCGGACCGGACTGGTGCATCATTCCGACCGCGGCGTACAATACGCTGCCGGCGGCTATACCCAGACGCTGAAGGACAGTGGCATCACGATCAGTATGAGCCGGAAGGGAAATCCCTGGGATAACGCGGCCTGCGAGTCTTTCATGAAAACGCTCAAACACGAGGAGGTTCACCGGACGGAATACCGGAATCTGGCCGACGCCAGGACTCGGATCGGACGGTTTCTGGAGTCGATCTACAACGATCAGCGGATGCATTCTTCGCTGGCGTATCTGTCGCCGAACGAGTTCGAACGCAGCCTCACGCCCGGGCAGCGGGAAAAGGAAGCAGCATGAGTTTTTTCAGGCATCGGCGATCTATCGGTCCGATGCGGGTCAAAACCAACAGGGGCGCCGGAGCGCCCCTGCTCATCGTCCGCGATGAGTCGCACCGGTTATCCCTCGGCGGGTTGCTCTCCAGCAGAGCCCGCCTCCGTTTCGCCGGATGTGTCCATCATGCTATGAAGGAGTTTCGCCGGTCGAGCAGTTTTCAGCGAACCGTAACCTGTGGGTTAACTGGTTGTTTCAGCCCAAGGGTCCACTTCA
>DASXEY010000112.1:0-12585 GCA_036489835.1 Bryobacteraceae bacterium
GATCGCCTCCACAGCCACTTTCGCCTTCAGGCTGGGCGGGTGATTCTTTCTGGTTTTGGGCATTGACTCTCCTCTATTTTCAATGCCGCCGACCATCTAAGGAAGGGGTTGTTTTTTGTCCAAGATTTGGGGTCCACTTCAGTACTAACTAACTTTTCCATTTCATAGCTCCTTTAAAAGTTAGGAGTCGGTTGCCGTAATCTTTGTACGGCGTGTGCGAGCATCGACGTATCGCGGACAGACTCCATTCAGCTCATATTATCAAGAGGGGCCAAACGAGGTCACGTGAGTATATTAGTGCGTAGTAGTACATTTACGTACTAACATCGTTACGTGCCACACAAGAAGCAGAAACAGCGGGTTTGGCCTAGTTTTGGCAAGTCGATCATCAAAGCCCTGAATCTTGGTTACGCCTTCAACGAGGATGACGATGGCGAATACGGCATGGACGCCGCCCTGACGCCTGCTGAGACTAAGAAGTTGTGGGACGCCGAGATTGAATACTACCCTGACGCTGTCGCACTGATAGACGACCCAATCGCCCGACTGGCATGCGCGGCTTGTCGCGGGGCGGCCTCCGACAGTTTACTTGGAGACACCGAGTTCGGAAGATCCAGACGAGAAGGGACACGGTGTTGCGGTCTGGCTTTTCTTCAAATTTATCACGTCGCCTTTGTTCGAGCGTTTAGAGCGTTGCACAAAGTGCGGGAATTTCTATCTTGTGAAGCGCAGGCAGCTAGATCGCAAATACTGCACCGCCAAATGCGGCAGGAAAACTACCGCCAGACAACGAATGCGCAAACTGCGGGAAATAGACTACAGGGCAAGGCTCCAAAGTTGCAAGAAGGCATTGGGCGAAATCCGTGTCCTTCCCCGAAATAAGAGATCAAAGGAGATCATGCCGAATTGGAAGGCCGCTGTGGCGCGTTGGGCTAGCAGGGATGGCCCACAGATCGCTCAGAACTTCGTCACAAAGGCGGTTAACGAGGGAGAGCTGAAGGAGCCAGCCTGGCTCTCCTCAACGCCGGGAAAGTAAATTCTCCGCGCACCGATTGGCCACCTCGGCTCTCAGCGCCCCGCCGCCAGCAACGAGAATCGTTCATGAACGGCCTTCAGGTCCTCAATGCCGAGGGATTGCAGATAGCGCTCGGTCGTCTTTACGCTGGTGTGGCCCAAGATCTTGGAGAGGTAGTAGAGGTTCCCTCCATTGCGCAGGTAGCCCGCCGCGAAGGTGTGGCGCAGGGTATGCGGCGAAGTGCGGACGCCCGATATGCCCAATCGCTGACAAAGCTCATTTAGGTCGCGCTGAAAGTTCCTCACCGTGACAACCGTACCCGTTCGAGTCGAAAAAATGTAGCCGTCCCGTTCTCGGGTATAGCGCAGTAGATGCTTCCTCAGTTCAATCGACATAGGCAGCAGGCGTTCCTTGTTGCCCTTGCCGTGCACCCGTACCACCAGATTCTCGAAGTCCAAGTCTTGGCGGCGCAGGCCCAGCGCTTCGCTTGCTCGCAACCCACAATCGAGCATCACAAGCGAGATCATCCAGGCGCGAACGGCGTTCCTGCCCTTTGGCCGATGGTGGGTTAGCGCAGTAACATGCTGTGGGCTGAAGGTGGCTAGAACCTTCTGCTCCTCCTTCAACTTTGGCAGGCGAAGCAGTTCGTGCTTGTGTTCCTCGTGTAGCCAGCGGAAGTATGCGTTGATGCACCGGAGGTAGGTATTGACAGAAACCGCCGCGACCCCTCGTTGCCGCAGTTCGGTGATCCTCGCGACCATTGTGGTTCTGTTGTCCAAAGCGCCCTCGAAAGCCTTGAACGAATGTTCGTACCACGCCACTGTCTTCGCTGAAACATTCTTAAGGTAGCGCCGCTCCATGATAAACTGCTCTTTGAGCACCAAAGGGTGACCTCCGCGAGGCAGTGGCTCAAATTTGGCACCCTGAAATGTAAGTGGTTCAAACCAGGGCGGTTAGCTCAGCCGGTTAGAGCGCCTGCCTTACAAGCAGGAGGTCCACAGTTCGATCCTGTGACCGCCCACCATGGCCACATTGCGCGGCCTTCTGGAAGGATGTACCGAAGGGTGTTGCTTTCGGTCGTTTTTACGGCTGCTTGCGGCATCTAGCGAATTACCACTGATTGAGTGCTAACGGCTTTTGTTACAGTTGGCGACGTGGACGAGCCGATCGAAGCGGCAATTATTCGCTGACGCCTTGCGCGCCGCCTTTTCACTGATGTGCTTGTATCGGTCGACATCCGCTTCGACAAATGCCCGGCTTGCGCCTCCAAGACGGATTGAGGTGTTCCGATCCCGGCGTGGCTGGTTAGCCAATTGTGGCGAAGGTCATGGCCGCTGAAGCCGCTTCGACGCCAGGCATTCCGGCTTCGTTCTCCAAGAATAACGGCGCGGTACGCCACCGCCCGCCGGGTCAGATTCTCACCGTGTCGATGAGCCGAACTTCCACCCAAGCATGAGACTGCGTCCAACTTCCGAGACCGGCGCCGGTAAGGTTCGTACTTGCCGTTCGAGGAAGCTGGGCGCGCGACGGGAACATGGTCTTCTCTCCTTGTTTCATAATCGAGGTTGGTTATGGATACAGAAAATGTAATCGGCCTTGGCGTCGAACCCGTTCAGCGCTCCTGCTTCACTCCCGACATGAGCTGGACCAAGGACATTCCGCAAAAGAAGGTGCTCAATTGCATCGCCGTGGCGGACGAAAACTTCATGCTGGCCGACCGCAAGCTCAGCCTTGTCGAGCGAACGGGTCTCGACCGTCACAAAATTCGCGTGGCCGCGTTCCTGCCCCACCTTCCCGGCACCGAGATCGATTCGGGCTGCCGCCGTTATGCGAACTACATGAGCAAGAGGTTCCGGCATCACGGTCTGGATTTCCGGGTGGAGGAGGCCACCAGCGCCGATACCCTCGAACTCATGCTGATGGGCGCCCAGGTCAACGATCAGATTTTTGGAACGTTCGTGTTCTTCCCTACGCCTTTCGGAAAGACCGAGGATTACTTTCTGCGGCGGGTCCGTCCGGAAAAGGACATCGAAGGGCTCACGGTGGAAAACACGGGCCGCATGGCGCTGAACATTAAGTCCGTGGGCGAAGGAGAGAAGTACGAAGGCATTGTGCCATGCACGGCGCGAGCCATCCTTACGCTGTTAAACCGGCACGCTTCGATAAAGAACATGTTTCCCCGCGACATGAGTCAACAGGGACCGACGGTGGTGATTTTCAATAATTCCCCTCGCATCGGAATCCCGCTGCAGAGCATGCTCATGAGGATCGGCGCGACAGTGGCATTGGTACATCGGCAGACTTGCCCGGAGGTCAAACGACATTTCCTCAAAACCGGAGATATCGTCGTCACCGCCTTTCCGGCAAGCTGCGAAGAGGACCTCGTCAGGGATGTCAAGCCCGGAGCGGTCGTAATCGACTGCTCGGCGGAAGGCAATCTGCACCCGGATGTGGCTGGAAAGGCTGCCTATATTTCTACCCACGACAATCACCTGGGACAGATCACAACCGCCTTAGCTTTGTACAATACCGCGCTTTGCACGTTGTGGCAGCGGGGCTTGCACGCATAGGAACCGGAGGCGCGGGCGCTGGGTAAGTGGCACGTTTGCCCAGCAGATTTTGCTACTTTTCCGCCAAGCGTTGGCTGCACCTCAAAGGCGGAATTTGAAAAGTGGCCACGTTCGCATACCACGTTCGCATACAAAGATGCGCCGCTTCGACCGCGAGGCTCCCGCTCCTTTCGGCGAGGAAACCACTACATTCGATCTATGATCGCGTTCAGTGTCGCGCTGGGCCGCATCGCTGCGACACACTTATTGTCGTCCGGGAAATAATACCCCCCGATGTCCACTGGTTTGCCCTGCGCCGCCAACAACTCTTGCGTGATCTTGCCCTCACCCGCCGCCAGCGCCGCGGCTACCGGCGTGAAGCGTTGCTTTAGATTCCCGTCCTCGTCCTGGGCGGCGAGTGCCTTCGCCCACTCCAACGCGAGATAGTACGTCGAACCGCGGTTGTCGATCTCGTTCACCTTCTGCGAGGGGTAGCGGGCGTCTTCGAGGTACTGGCCGATGGCCTTGTCCAGCGTTTTCGAAAGGACATCCGCGCGCAGATTGCCGCCTTTTGTTGCCATCAGTTCCAGCGATGGCACCAGCGCACAGTACTCCCCGAGCGAGTCCCAGCGCAGATGACCTTCTTTCACCAACTGCTGCACGTGCTTCGGCGCCGAACCGCCGGCTCCGGTTTCGAACAATTGCCCGCCCTGGAGCAGCGGCACGATCGAGAGCATACGGGCGCTGGTCCCCAACTCGAGAATCGGGAACAGGTCGGTGAGATAGTCTCGAAGAACGTTACCCGTGACGGAGATGGTGTCTTCGCCGCGGCGAATTCGCTCCAGCGAGAATTTCATAGCGTCCACGGGCTTCATAATCTTGATTTCCAGGCCGGAGATGTCGTGGCCGGCCAGGTAGGTTTTCACCTTCTGAATGATTTGCGCATCATGGCCGCGATCCGGGTCGAGCCAAAACACCGCAGGTGTGCCGGTCACCCGCGCCCGTGTCACGCCCAGCTTCACCCAGTCGCGGACGGGCTCGTCTTTTGTCTGGCACGCGCGGAAGATATCGCCACGCTCGACCTCCTGTTCGAGCAGGATCTCGCCGCCGTCCACGCCGCCGTCCACTACGATGCGAATCTTTCCGTTGCCGGGCGCTACAAACGTCTTGTCATGCGAGCCATACTCTTCGGCCTTCTGAGCCATAAGCCCAACGTTCGACACGCTACCCATGGTCGCCGGATCGAACTGCCCGTTCTTCTTGCAGTCCTCGATCACGACTTGATACATGGTGGCGTAGCAGCGGTCCGGGATCATGGCAACAGTGTCTTCGAGCTCATCCTCTTTGTTCCACATCTTGCCGCCATCACGGATCACCACGGGCATCGATGCGTCGACGATCACGTCGCTGGGAACATGCAGGTTGGTCCTGCCCGCGCGCGAGTCCACCATCGCCAAACCGGGACGGTCTTTGTAACAAGCGGCAATATCGGCTTCGATCTCGGCTTTTTTCCCGGCTGGAAGCTGGTTGAGTTTGCTGAGCAAGTCCGCCAATCCGTTGTTTACGTCGGCGCCGATCTCTGCGAGGACGCCGGCATGTTTCTGCAGGGCATCGGCGAAATACTCTGCCACGCAGTGCCCGAACATGATCGGGTCGGAGACTTTCATCATCGTGCACTTCAGATGCAGCGAGAACAGCGCATTGTCAGCTTTAGCGGCGGCGATCTGCTCCCTATAGAATCTCCGCAGTGCCGTAACGTTCATGACCGCGCAATCGACAATTTCCCCCTCGGTCAGCGGGACTCTTTGCTTCAGGACTTTTACTGCGCCGGCGGAATCCACGAATTCGATACGCGCCGCCATTGCAGAGTTAAATGCCGGGGAGCTCACTGTCACGGATTTCTCACTGCCAAAGAAGTCTTTGTTGCTCATGTGGGCGACACGCGTGACTGAGCCGGACTTCGGCCAGGGCTTCATCTTAGAGGGATGCTTCCGCGCGAATGCTTTCACGGACGCGGAAGCGCGCCGGTCGGAATTGCCTTCGCGCAGCACCGGATTCACGGCCGAGCCCAGGACTCCGGCAAACCGGGCCTGCACCGCACGCTCCTCCTCTGTAGAGGGGGCGTCCGGATAGTCTGGAATGTTGTAGCCCTTCCCGCGAAGTTCCGCAATCGCGTCCCGGAGCTGCGGAATCGAGGCGCTTATATTGGGCAGCTTGACGATGTTGGCCTCCGGTGTCTTGGCCAGCTCCCCCAGGCGCCTCAGCTCGTCGGGAATTTTTTGGTCCTGCCTAAGACACTCAGGGAAGGCGGCGACAATGCGGCCGGCGAGCGAGATGTCGGCCGTTTCGATCTCCACCCCTGTTCCTTTGAAGTACGCTCGCAGGATGGGGAGCAGCGCGTATGACGCGAGCGCCGGTGCTTCGTCGGTCTTGGTCCACGTGAGGGTCATATATGCGGGTGAGTACGAGAGAGAACGCAGTCGCAAAGCGGTCTCAAACTGAATGTGTAGGATAACATGCCTATCCGCTAAATCACACGGCAAAGCTTTGATTCCCAGCGCCTACACCATCAATGCGATTGGGTCGGGCCGATTCCGTACACGTTGATATGTTCCGCACGCAGGAAGCGCTCACCCCGCGAGACCATTGACCCGCTCCGAGTGGCTTGTCGGCTCCTCTTCAAGCGATGCCGCGCACTACATAGCCAGCAAAGGGCTGGTCGCGGCCCTCAATCCCCGAAACCTACTTAGGCGCTGGAATTGATCAGGGCAGTTGGAACACCCAGACCGCCGGAGAACGATCGAGGTTCTGGATTTCCGGCGTCAGCGCCGCGAAGCCGGTCGCCTGCGCGCCGCCATTGCCTACGCCGATCGCGATGTACTGCTTACCGTTCACCATGTACGCAATTGGCGCGTTGCTGGGCACGTCGCTCAGACGCGTTTCCCAGAGCAGCTTGCCCGTCTGGTCGTCGTAAGCGCGAAAATACCGGTCGATCGATCCGCTGAAGATCATCCCTCCGGCCGTATCCAGCGCGCCGCTCGACACGGGCGCGCGATGACGCTCCGTCCACACCACTTCGCGCGTCACCATGTTAATTGCTTCCACGCGGCCGTACTTGCCATCCGAATCCGGACGAGGCCGGAGGGTGGGACGGCCGCCTGCGGACAAGAGGCCGCCACGGCCGCCGGTGATCGGCGTCAAATCCATACACGCCTCAATCAGCGGTACGTACATAATCTTTGTGTCCGGGTTGAATGAACCGGGAATCCAGCTTTTGGCGCCGTCCACATGGGGGCAGACCATGTGCGCTTGCCCGTCGCCCGGCATGGTTTGAGGATTGATAGTCTTCTTGCCGGTGACTGGATCTATCGAGGAAACGATGTTTTGCAGGCCCAGGTCTTTCGAGTAGATCCACTTTCCCGTTTCCGCGTCGAGCACGTCATAGGTGGCTTGCTTGCCCGAAGTCATGATCACCGGCCGAACCACGCCGTTCACCGGCATGCGTACGATCTGGCGTTCAAACACCCAATCGAGGTCCCACTGGTCGTTGGGCAAGTGTTGGTAAAACCATACCAGCTTACCGGTGTCTGGATTGATGGCTAGGGTACAGTCCGTATACAGGCCGTCGGTCTTGGCGCCCGGCCTCACCGGCTTCACCAGCAAGGCGGTGTCATAGGTCTGCGCGACGCCGAAGAACGCGAGATTGAGCGCCGAGTCGTAGCTTCCCGCCGTCCAGACGGAACCGCCGTTGCGCTCCTCGGCTGTGTGATCGTTCCAGGTATCGCCGCCGGGCTCGCCGGGCTGCGCGATGGTGTTGAATCGCCAGGCAAGGTTGCCGGTCTCGGCGTCGAGCGCAACGATATAGTTCTTTCCGCCCACTCGGCCGCTGGTTCCGATCATCACCTTGCCTTTCGCGACCAGCGGACCGCCGCTGACATTGAAGCCCCTTTCCTCGACCAGCGGCTGGTCCCAGACCACTCTGCCGGTCTTGACGTCGAGCGCCACCGCATGCACGTCGGAAGTCGCCATGTAGACCTTGTTCCCGTAAATTGAGATGGCGCGCTTGTTGCCGGCGTTCACGCCCGGGGGCAAGATTCGCGCGTACTGCCACAGCAGGTCGCCGGTGGCGGCATCGAGTGCGTCGAGTTTGTCGCCGGGGCTATGCAAGAACATCACACCGTCATGAACCAGGGGTGTGGCTTCATTGGCGCCGGGGGAAAGCGTCCAGGTCCACGCGACGCGCAGATTGTTCACATTCGATTTCGTAACCTGCTTGAGCGGGCTGAATCCCTGATCGTCGAAACCGCGGCGCCACGTGAGCCACTCGCCCGTGGGCGGGTTCTGCAGCATCGCGTCGGTGACGGGAGTGATCTTATTCAGAGGGTTGGCCTTCTTCGGCGCCGGAGGCAGCTTCACGCCGGCCGATAAGCCGCCGCCTCCAGCGCCTCCAGCGCCTCCTCCGCCGCGTCCGCCCGCCGGAGCGGGAATCGTCACCGAAGCCAGCGCCGCCGCCTCCGATGCGAACTCGCGTCGCCCCGTCGAATAACCGCTCTGCTGGAGCACGTAGGCGATGATCCGCGCGTACTCGGCGCCGCTGAGGCTTCCGGGCCCGAGGCCTCCGGGAACGTTCGGCGGCATCTTCGTGCTCACATAGGTGAACAAATCGGCCGCCGGTTTGCCGCCGTATTTGCTGAGAAACGTAGCGCCGCGGAGCGCAGGAGCCGTGCCATCATCGACCATCGCTCCGTGGCAGCTGGCACAGTTCCGTTCGTATGCCGTCTTCCCCGCGACCGCTTGCGCCGATGTAAAGAGCGCCTCGGCCGGCGGAACCGCACCGCGCCCCCCAACTGCCTGCGCCCCCGCGGGTGCCTGAGCATACAGCCTTGCCGGTGCCTGAACCGTGATCAGACATGCGACTGCTCCGCTCAACGCTGCAGACCGCGCCGCCCGCCGTCTGTTTTGAGGACTCATGGATGTCATGGCCGTTCCCTCCATAGCTGAACGCTAACTGCCAAATTGTACTACTGAATCTTCGCGGGGACGACCCATGCGCCGACAAGCCACGGCTTTGGCCCGCATGTCGATCTCGCGCCGGATCCGAAAGGGGTGTCGTGGCGCCTATGCCCCCCCGCCGAGGCAAAGGGCATTAGGCGCTGAACCGTGGAGCGTTCCTCGATGAGCTGCGCCGCAAGGCGCCGGTCAAGAAATAAACAGAGCGCCCTAAGTAATGCGCATAGTCGGCGGAGGGCATCGTTGGGTTTGGTCCACGGAGCGAACTAATCTTCAACTGCGACGACGCCCTCCAGCAAGCCGAAGTAGCGATTGTGGAGACACAATCGACGCGTGAGTTTGGTAAACCCTGCTTCTTGCGCCACTCTAGATGGAGTTTGGAGCGGTGGTCTTCAGACAGCGCCATGAGGAACTGGGTTGCGAAGAACGGATTGCCGCGCCGGCGCGACTCCCCGCCTTGAGAATCGATTCCAAGGAAGCATGCTGGGGAATTGACACACCCGCGGGGAAATCATCTTGCGGCACGGTAGACAAGATCCCACCTCATTGTTTGGCAGTTTGGCACTTTCTCACTTCGAGCGATCACTTGCCTCATCGTACCGGTCCCGCCACGCTTGATTCAGGTTCAGCAACCTCTGAAATCAAGGCTTATGCTCGTCACATTCCTTTCCACTCCGTTAAGCGCCCCTGAGGAGCCAAAAATCAGCACTTTGCGCTGGGCGGTAGACTGTAAGTTATTTAAAAAATGGAGCGGGAGACGGGACTCGAACCCGTGACGTCCAGCTTGGGAAATCGACTGTGGATTGACAATAAACAACGTGGCGTTTTGGTCGGTCTCTTTCTGGCGATAGAAACCACGCAGTTTTCATTCTGAGCATCAGGCGAGCGCTTAATGGTGTTCAAATGGTGTTTACGATTGGCCGATGTTGCCTAATGAAAAAGGGGTTTCTGTTGGACTTGGCTGAGCTAGTAGTTCCCTGCAGACCGGTCCTCAACATGGGGTGGAAATGGTGGGGAAGAAATCTACCGAGCCTCGCGTCAGAGAGTACGACTGCCCATCATCCTGCGCCGCGATACGTGACCGGTTCGATATTCGTCACCGGGCGAGGGCCGTGTTAAGGACCTAGGACGAGCGCCGTCGCGACGACGATCAAAGGCACCGCCCACAGTCCGAGCATGACGAACTCCCTGATGTGCACTTCTTCCCCCTCACGCCGCGCGAGCGCGAGAACCAGCATCGTTGCGAGTGAGCCGAAAGGAGTGATCATCGGCCCCGCGTCGGCACCGACGAGCGCGGCGAGGATCGTGTTCGTGTGGGCGTGCGAACCCAACAGGACGCTTCGCGCGATCAACGCCGCTGGAAGGTTGTTCATGACATTCGAAGCCAACGCAGTGGCCCCGGCGGTGGCGAGCAGATTTTCGGGGGATGCCGGCTTCATGTCCGAAAGCCAGCGGAAGGCCACACCGACCATACCGAGATTTTCGAGGCCCTGAACGGCGATGAAGAGTCCGACGACAAAAGGGAAGAGGTCCCAAGAGAGCTCGCCGGCCGTTCGGATGCGCACGCGTCCGGTCGCCGCGCCTGCGATCATGAGCACGCCGCTACCCGCGAACGCGATAACGTAGGGCTCAAGCCCCACGATTGGAGCGAGAAAGTAACCCACGAGTACGACGACCAGGACGGTCGCGCAAGCGAGGAAGTAGGCTCGATTCGGCACCGCGCTCGCCGCATCGGGGAGAGACTGCCCGTCAAAGCAGTTTGGGAGTTCCCGGTGAAAGTGCCAACGCAGGATAGCGTATGTGGTGACGAGCGCTACGATTTGTGGTCCGATCATTCTTGTTGCGAACGCCGCGAACGTCAGGTGAAATGCATCCGCGAAGAGAATGTTCGTGAGATTGCTGATTGGGAGTACCAGCGACCCCACATTCGCAACGAACGCGCACAGCACGATATACGGCCCTGCCGGGAGTTTGAGCCTTTTTACGACGGCTAGCATGACGGGTGTGAGCATGACCGCCGTGGTGTCGAGGGACAGTATCGCCGTGATGATCGCGCCAAGCACGAATGCGTTCCGGTAAAGGGAGCGTGCGTTTCCTTTCGCGATGCGCGCGCACCGGATTGCGGCCCAATCGAAAAAGCCGCTCTTGCCGACGAGGAGCGATAGCGAAAGAAGTGAGAGAAGGAAAAGAAGGGCGTTTTGCCCCGCAAGGGTCCCGTCGATCGCCTCACGCGGCGACACCAAGCCGAGGACCAGCATCGCAGCTGCCCCGAGCATCGTCCACCATGCCTCGTTCCATCTGCGCGGCCGCACGAACACCAAAACGAGCATTGTCGCGAAGACAATTAGAGTGACAACAATGCGCGGTGTGCCTGTCACTCCGTTGCCAATCGTGTGTTGCGCGTCTCTGGCATGAAAACGTAAAGGATGCCGAATGCAACGGCCGCCACCGCGGCGAGGAATAGAAAGCCCGCGTTGGCACTAACATGATGCACGATGGAACCCGCGATAACCTGGCTCGAGGCCGCGCCGATACCGACCGCCGTGCTGATGGCTCCCAGGGTAAGGTTGAATCGGCCGGTGCCGCGTGTCAGATCGGCGATCACAAGCACGGAGACAACGCCGAAGATCCCCGCCCCGATGCCGTCCATGACCTGGATGGCCACAAGCAAAGCCACCTTCGACGTGAGAGTGTAAAGAAGCCCACGAACCGGAAGGACGCCGAACGCGATCAGCAGAAGTGGCTTGCGGCCCCACGTTCCGGCCTTCCGTCCCGACCACGCCGCGATCAGCGTGACGACGAGCTGGGTCGTTACCACGCACGCCGACATGAAAAGCATCGAGCTTCTCCCCTGCCCCTTGGCCAGCATTTCGCCCAAAAGTGGCAGCATCGCCGCGTTAGCGAAATGGAACATGACAGCGCAGACGAGAAAGATCACCAATGGGCGATCCCGGAAAAGCACCCAGACGCTTTCCGCTTTACCGCCTTTCTCGCCGTCGTTAGCGCCACGGGCGAGCTCGTAGTCAATCTCTCCGGGCTTGATCATCAGCAGGATGAGAATCGTGGGGATGGAGAGAGTCACGACGAAGAAAAAAATACTCCGGTTAGACACGAGGTAGCCGAGGAGGCCCATCGACACGGCGGCAACCACGTTACCGGCCGAGTTGAACGTTTGATTGCGACCTTGGCGGACGTCGAAGGCCGCACGCCCGACGATCCCGAGCGACATTGCGCAGATCGCGGGGATGAAGACGCTGGAACTGCCGCCAATCAGGATCTGGGCGCCCATCACGGGCCAGAACGACGGCGCCAGCGCGATCAGCAGCGCTCCCGCAGCCAGCGCGACAACGGCTGCACCGACCAAAGCTCGCTTCGATCGGAGGGAGTCGACCAGCGCGCCAGCCGGCGTCTGTGTGAGAATTCCTGCGATCCCGCCAATCGTGAGCGCAAGCCCGACGCGCTCTTCGTTCCACTTGTAGCCCGCTAGGTAAATCGCGAGGAACGGCCCTACCCCCGTCTGCACGTCGGCAAGGAGGAAATTAAGCCAATCGAGGCCACGTAGCGTTTCCGGCGAAGGGGACGCTTTGGCAGCGATGGAAGTATCAGGCTCGCTCGCGCTCCTCATCAGGTCTCCTATGATGTTTTGTCTACTCCGAGGTTCTGAGCCTCGGGTTTGGGCTTGCCACGTTTCAGCGGTCGATGAGCCGCCGGAGCTGTAGCGAAGCCATGCTGAGCGTAGCGGAGGCGTAGGCGGCGGTGTCCAGGTCTCATGCCGCCGCTTCCTCCGCCAGTACAAAGTTGGGGAAGTCTTCGAACACCCACTTGTTCTTGAGTGTCCGGCTCTTCATCTTTTCGTAGTAAGTTTTCAGGTACGGGCTGAAGCGTTGCGCGATCAGGGCACACTGAATCAGTGTGGTTCGGCCGAGCTTGGTCCCGCGTTTGGTGATCCGCCCGCTGTGTTGGGTTTCATTCGAGTTCGACACGCGCGGAACGATTCCAAAGTAAGCGGCC
>DASXEY010000134.1:0-21240 GCA_036489835.1 Bryobacteraceae bacterium
CCAATATCTACGAGCGGGGCCTCAGGGTCTCCGATCAGCAGATGGCGGAACTCCGACTTCGGCGAGAAAAGTTCCATGGTGATTGGAACTATAAGCTCTTGCCAAGGAGTTGAAATACTAATTTACTGACAGATCCTTAGCTTGGCGGCTGCATGAGAAGGCTCGCAAGATCGAGGAGCGCATCGTGTCGGATCCGAAGTTCTACGGTCGGATCTACGGCGCCAGCAAAGAAGACAATCCTGGTGACCCGGCGACGTGGATTAAAGCAAACCCGTCGCTGATCCAAAACGGCGGGTTCCTGGACATCGAGAAGATCCGCGAGAAGTACATCTCCCACGCGGCCGAAGGCGACCTAACCTCGTTCAAGCGCTACTACCTGAATATGTGGGACCAGAAAGAGTCGCGCGCGATCGACCTAGCGAAGTGGGATGCATCTGTTGGCGACTGGCGGGCAGCAGGGCTGTTGGGGAAAGGTACGGGCGAAAAGGTGCGGCCGTTGCCGGAAGCCTTAATGCAGCGGTTTCGGAAGCGGCACTGCTGGGCTGGCGTGGATCTTTCGATGACGACGGACCTGTCGGCTGTCTCGCTGGCGTTCCCTTGCGAAGACGGTGGCTTCGATGTGCTGCCGTTTTTCTGGATGCCGGATCAGGCTGTCCGGCAGCGCGAACTGCGGGACGGCATGCCTTACCGTCGGTGGGCGGAACAGGGATTCATCGAACTGGCTCCGGGCGACGTCATCGATTACCACGAGATCATGGCGCGGCTCGAATGGGCAGACGAGATGTTCGAACTGGAGGAGATTGGTTTCGATCCGTGGAACTCGCGCCAGATCTCGGTGCCGATGATGTCAAATGGCCACCCTTGCGTTGAGATCCGCCAAGGTATGGCTACGCTCTCGGAACCATCGAAGAAGCTGCTGGAGCTAGTCGCATCGGGCAAGCTGCGCCACGGAGGCCATCCGGTGCTTCGCTGGAACGCGAGCTGCGTGACGGTCAAGGAGCAAAACGACAATCTGATGTTCAGTAAACCAGAGCGATCCAAGAGCTCGTCGCGCATCGATGGGATTGCGGCAACGGTGAACGCGCTGGCGCGCGCGATCGTGAAGCAGCCGAGGCAGAGGAGCATTTATGAAACGCGGGGCATTTTAAGCATCGACATTAATTCAGGTGTTCTTTTCTGAGCAGAGCAAAGAGCCGCCGTCGAGCGTCGGGCTCGGCGGCGGCATGAAGCCGATGCGGAGAGCTTTATTTTGCGGAACGGTAGACGCGATCGCCGGCTTCGTTTTTCGCGGACTCGATCTTGATGCCGTGCTTCGTGCCGGCGGTGGAGATGAAGCCGCGGACGCTGTGAGACTGCCAGTCGGTGGCTTTCATGATCTCAGCGAGGGTGGCCCCTTTGGGCCGCTGGATCAGGGCCAGGATTTTCGCCCCTTTGCTTTCGGCGCGTGGCGCGGCGGCCTTGCGAGTTGGCTTCGCGGTCTTTTTTGACGCGCCAGCCTTGGCTGTTTTGTTGGCTTTCCGGGCCGCGCTGGGCGCGCCCTTCTTCTGGCTGGCCCCTTTCTTCGAGGAGGCCTTCTCCGGCGCGACGTGCGCGCCCTGTTCCGCAACGGCGGCGGCTGTGGTGGCGGTCTCTGTGTTGGACATGGTTGGGGTCCTTTTCTGCGCGTCCTTGGCGCATGACGATTGATCGCTCCGGTCCGCCCGAAAGGCAACTGAATAGTGGACGAAACACTGAGCGAGGCGAACAGATGGCGATCCAGCTGATGCGCTGATCCTCAACTATCCCGAGGGTATGATGTGACCTTTCCGTGACCTCACTGACAAGATTGCCGAAGGGAGTAGTTCGCGGGATCCGTGCTCTTTGAATTTCTTGATGGATCGTCGAAAGACGCCACGCCCGTGAACGAGTTCCACGCGTTCGATCAGCCGTGATACCGGCCAGTCAGCGACCAGCTTGGCGAGTTCCTTCTCGCTGGAAGATGCGGTCGGCATCGGCCGGCAACTCAACCAGCGCCGTGATATTGTTGTCGGCCGGAATGAGTGCAAGCCGAAGCCGGAAAAGTCGCAGCCCGCTTCCGCTGCGGCGAGCTTAAGCGCCTTCGAAACCCGGAGTCCCACTTGGGCTTGGTGCGGTCATCTTCCTGAAAGAAAATCCAGTCGTTGGGGTGTGTGATCTTCTTTGCCTCGATCCACTGCTGGTACCGAGCCACCAGAGCAACCTGCATGCCTCGACCCGCCCGGCTTTTGACCTAACGCCCATTTTCGGAGGCCAGACCTCAACCAATGTGGTGAGCGTAGGGGCCCAAGGGTTCTTCCGGAGACCGTGACTCAGGTTAACGCCGCCGTGAGGATTTGAGGATGACTATTGCGATGCCATCCCAAGAGGCGCGATCCAGGCCAGTCGGCGTCTGGTTTTCCAGCGCGACGGATCCGATGTTGGTCGGATCAAGGTTCAAATGACTTCTTACGTAGTTGCGAACCGCAATCGATCGCGCGCGGGAAACGGCGAGTCGTTCGGCATTGGACGGCGAGTCTGAATAACCCTCGACCACAACCGGACTTTGAACGATCTCTGCGCCGTATTGAGAGAGCGTAGCATCGAGAAGGCCCTCCCCGGCCTTGGTCAGTTCCTCTGCGCCACCAGACGAATCATGAAATAGATCGGCCGCACGGAGCCAGGCCCGCCGGTTATCGCGGGCCGAAAAGAACGGATCCTTTCGATAGGGCCCCGGTGGAAGGCGATCGAGGTCAAAGTATCCGCGTGACTTAAAGAATCCCCGGAGAAGAAAATTGTGCTTTAGTGCTTCCGTGTCGTCAGCAAGGTTCGCAGTGGCGTTGTTGGCATTCGAGAGCGCCTCTTGGAGGTTCTCAACGGCCGTTAATCCTCTTTCATCTGGGCCGGCGAAATCGGAAACGGACTGCCGAACCTGCTTTGAGGTCACGTTCAGATTGCCGACGGTCTCCTTGACGCCAGTGAGCGCCTCATCAACCTTTCCCGGAAAGCCTTGAGCCTGAACCTCTGAAATGAGCTGCGAAGCGTGTTCGGCGGCATCATTGAGCTTTGTGGTTGCATCTTGAGTGTTGGTCACTGCCTGACGCACCTGACCCGCGATCGCCTCGTCGCGAAGCAGCATCCCCGCGGAGCCCTTCCCCTCCTTTAAGCCCACAACCACATCGTTTGCGTTGCCGACGGTTACGCGGACGTCGCCCAGCGCCGAATTCAACGTGTTGCCAACTGTTGACATAAGTCTGTTGGCGTTACCTACGAGGCCGTTAGCGTTTCGAACCGTAGCGTCGATATCGATGATCGTGCCCTTCGCTTCATCCAAAAGTGCCGAAAGCTCAGTCGGTTCTTTGCTTGGGAGCAGCCCGTCCGGTGGCTCCGCCGGCGCGTGTGCGGTACCGGCTCTGATCGACAGGAACTTGTTGCCTACTACGCCTTCCGTATTCACGGTTACTAGCGAGTCTATTCGTACCAGCCCCCGGAGCCTCTCGTTGATTCGCAACTTGACGCGGAACTTTTCCGTTGGAGAGGCTGGAACGCGAACGTCAATCACCTCTCCGGCGTCCATTCCGGCCACCTGCACCTTAGCTCCCTTGGCGATTCCTGAAAGGTCGGAGAACTCAACGTAGAATTCGGTGTGCCGCGCAAAGGCCTCGTGGCGATTGCCGATCATGAATAGCCCGGTTGCGAACAGTGCGAGGCCGGCCAAAACGAAGGCGCCTACCATCCAGGGTTTATTCATAAAGCCTTCATGCCTCCGAGATCAGTCGTCGCGCGGTTTCGTGCTCACTGCGTTCTATGGTCGCTGCAGGGCCGAACGCGATGAGTTCACCTTTATCGAGCACAGCGAAACAGTCTCCCACTCGCCGAGCCCCATGAACGTCGTGCGTCACGACGAGTATCGTTGTGCCACGGTCAGCTTTTTGACGCAGCAGCAGTTCATCGATCTCTGACGCCGTAATCCGGTCCAGA
The DNA here is from genome assembly GCA_036489835.1 of Bryobacteraceae bacterium. GTDB lineage: Bacteria > Acidobacteriota > Terriglobia > Bryobacterales > Bryobacteraceae > Palsa-187. Next base: position 3,976 of record DASXEY010000134.1, read on the forward strand.
CCGCTGCTTGGTTCGTCCGCCAGAAGAATTTCGGGCTCTAGTACAAGGGCTCGCGCCAAGCCCGCCCTTTTTCTCATGCCGCCGGAAAGCTCTCCGGGCATCTTCGCCTTGTCCCCTCGAAGACCGACGTTCGCCAGAACACTGTCGATGGCGGCATCGATCTCTTCTTCTGTTTTCTCCGTTAGCCGCTCTAGAGGCAGGGCGAGATTCTCGTAAAGCGTCAACGAGTCAAACAGCGCCGCATCCTGAAAGAGAAAACCCATTTTGCGGCGTACTTTAGAAAGCCCTTTTTCACCGAGCCGAGTGACGTCATCACGTTGCACCCAGATGCTACCCTGGTCGGGCTTAAGCAGCGCCATCAGTAGCTTGAGTGTGACGCTCTTGCCGGTACCACTCCGGCCGAGGATGCACAAGGTCTCACCAGGTTGAACCTGAAAGGAAACGTCCCGCAGCACTTGTTTGGGGCCGAACGCCTTGAAGACGTGGTCGAATGTCACCACGCCGCTGGTTGCCAGACTCACAAGGCGCTCTCGGGAAAGACGAAGAAAATGCACTTGACGAGAAGTACATCCGCCAGAATGATCAGCAAGGAGGAAGCGACGACGCTGTTGGTCGAGGCATGTCCGACCCCTTGCGATCCCTGATTCGTCGTATAGCCGTAATAGGCCGACACGGCTCCTATGATGAACCCGAATACCGCCGTTTTTGCGGTGGGCGCGATAAAGTTGGCCCATTCCAGATTCGCGAAGGCTCGCCGGATGTAGAGCGCGAAGGGGATTTTGGAAGACGCAAACTCTGAGAGATACCCTCCCGCTAAGCCTGCAAAATCCATGAACAATGTCAGAATTGGAAGGGTCAATACGCACGCGAAGACGCGAGGCACCACCAGAAACTTAAAAGAGTCGATCGACAGTGACTCGATCCCATCTATTTGCTCTGTCGCCCGCATGTTCGCCAGCACCGCCCCAATGCCGGACCCGACGCGGCCTGCAACCAGCAGCCCCGCGACTAGCGGGCCGATTTCGACGAAAAACGCCAGCGCCTGAACTGTCGGGATCATCGCACCAGCGCCAAACGTAATTAGCGTGTTACGCGTGTGCAGAGTCATTACGGTACCCAGAGCAAACCCGGCCGCGGCAACAAGTGGAAGAGACTTGGAGCCGATCTCGGACATTTGTCGCACAATCTGGGCGCCTTCGATCGGAGGGCGCACTCCGTCGATAATGACTCGCGCTGTAAAGAGGCTGAGTTTGCCGATGAATCCCATCAGTTTGAGCATTGTGAGTTTTGCGTCTATTGACTCTCCGCAAGCGATCCGGAAATCTACGCGACGAGATTTGCTACCTTCGCGGGGTCCGGCATGCAAATGAGTTTTTTGTTGACAAACTCTTCGATGCCGACGCTAGAAAATTCCCGCCCGTATCCAGACCGCTTGATCCCGCCGAACGGAAGCTCCGGCAGGGTTAGTGCGCCGAAATTGAGAAACACCATTCCAGAATGGAGCTGTGACGCTAGACGCTTACCGCGCTCGCGATTTGACGTGCAGATCGAGCCGCCGAGACCGAAGGGAGAATCATTCGCCAGTGTCAGCGCCTCGTTCTCATCCTTCACTCGGAAGAAGAGCGCCACAGGACCGAAGAATTCCTGCCGGAAAGCGGGATTCGTGCGTGCAACATTGGTGAGCACTGTTGGTTGAAAGAAAGCGCCAGGGCCCGGCGACCGTGATCCTCCGGTGACTATTTTGGCTCCGTTCTTGACAGCTTCCGTCACTTGTTCCGTCAGTTGGTCGAGTGCAGCTTGAGACGACAGTGGCGCAAGTGTGGTCGTTTCCACGGCCGGGTCTCCCGGTGTGTAGCCGGCCAACATGCGAACCACTTCGTCGAGGAACTCGTCCGCAATGTTATCGACGACTATAAAGCGCTTTGACCCGACGCAGGCTTGGCCGCAGTTTGTCATGCGCCCTGCAACCGCGAAACGAGTCCCAGCCCTCGGGTCAAAGTTGTCCAGAACGATGAAAGCGTCGTTCCCCCCTAGCTCCATTGTCGATTTCTTAAGTTGCTTGCCCGCTTGGGAAGCGAGCGACTCTCCTGCTCGTTCCGACCCGGTCAGGGCGAGGCCCTGGACCCGCGGGTCTTGGATCAAGGTGCTGACCTGGTCGGTCGACACGAACAGGTTTTTATAGGCGCCGTCTGGAGCACCCGCGTCGGTGAGAACTCGCTCAAACGCGAGAGCGCACTGCGGTACGCCCGAGGCGTGCTTCAGCAGAATCGTGTTGCCCGCAGCCATGTTCGGTCCCACGAACCGAACCAGCTGGTAGTAGGGATAATTCCACGGTTCGACTCCAACCAGAACGCCGATTGGTTCGAATTCCATCCACGCTTGGCCGACGTTGGTTTCAAGCGGGCGGCTAGCCAAGAATCGCGAGGCATTGTCCCCGTAGTACTTAAGGATCGCCGCACTCAAGGCGACTTCGTCCCGGCTCTCCGAAATACGCTTGCCCATTTCGAGCGTAATGAGTTTTGCGAGTTCCTCTCGGCGCTCCATCATTAGGGCCGCCGCCTTTTCCAGAACGGCTGTTCTGTCCCTCAAAGTGCCGAAGGAACGAAAGCGGGCGTCCGCGCGCTCGAGCGCGTCCTCCATTTCCTCGTTGGTATGCTCGGGAAAGGTTCGAACCAACTCGCCGGTATACGGGTTGACGCTTCGATAGCTGCTCATCACTGGTTCCTTTCTTCGCGCAGGCTGATTTCAGGATGCCCGTTTGTGGCGTGGGGGCGATAGGAGAGCAGGAGTGATCTGACAGTGATCAACGCTTTTCGATGAAATGGTTTTGAGGACATTAGCCCCCCGGAACCCTAGCGCAACTGTCAACGAGAGCGTCTCAGGGCCAACGCAGCCATAGATAAGCGCAGCATCTGAGCCGAGCCCCATAAGACTAATAGCGACGTGAATGAGTGTGAGGATTGACACAGTTTGGAACCACCTGTTTGCCGCGCAGGAGGCTTAGGTCGTCATGCCGTCCCGCGGGAGTAGTGGCGACGGGTCTCTTCAAGTTCCTGGCGGCACTGGATGCTAAATTTGCTCAGCGGGTTGACGTGTTGGTTCAGAGCGGCACTTCGAAGCGCCTCGATTGAAATTGCTGGACGTCCGTACTCTTCGGTGACGAGTGACGCAAAATCCTGCGCAGCTTCAATCACGGGCGGTGAGGCATAGAGCCGAATGCGGCTCACCAGGGCATAAAGCGCGGTGAGGTCATCGAAGTTCTCGTCTTTTGGCTCTTGTGTGGTCGCGCTCACGTAGACCTTTGCCCCGAAGCGAATGAACTCGGAGTACAGCTCTTGGCGCTCGGCTAACTGCCGCGTGAACAATTCGCGCTCGGTCAGCCCCCGTTGAACTAGGTAGTTGCTGATGATCGGCGTGATACCACCTAACGCCGAGCCGGTGAGCGCGGCGACCGCGCTGATGAGAGCTTCGTTCATAAACGTCTGTTGGTGAGCCCACGCGGCTCAGATGGCTCACCGATCGAGCTCGAAAGCTCCCGCAGGAAGGCCCTGACTTGCCTCTGGTCCGCGGGCCTGAGCGCCTGAAAAGCTCCGCGAAGTTCGTAAAGAGATCGACTTACCCGCTCAGCGGCAGGTGCTGGCTCGCAAGACAGGCATTCAATGATGCGGTCATCGCTGCGCATAGTGAGGCCCACCTTTCCACCATGTCTATTTGAAGCTACATATCCGGGGCCGCCCACGTCTTCATGGCTTCCGGACGGCCTTCAGCGCGTCGATCGCGACTCTGGTTTGATGAAGCGAGACGGCGAGCGAGTCGCGCGATACTCGGCGAACAATCGGGTTGACAATCAATCGGAATGCCGCCGGAATATCGCGGCTCAGAGCGTACGCCTCCAACTCAGCGTAGACCCCGCCATCGCGCTCCTCCAGACGGGTAATGCTGGAGAGGCGCCAGATCAAGCCCATCCCCTCATCTTCAGGAAGCAGGTGCTGTTCCGGAGTGTCGAACTTCTCCATTTCGCGGATATGCGTTGTATTCGAGTACGCGTACCACCGGTGCTCGTCGATCTGAAAGTACGTAGCCTCACCTTCGCTGTCGAGCGCCGTTTTGGCAACGACGGACTTGTTCACCAGCCGAAGGAAAAAGAAGTCGTTGGGTCCCTCGGACATGTTGAGTTTGGAGGCTATAACACCGGGCTTGTAGACCTTCGCATAGTTATCGTAATCACGCACGACCCGGAGGATGTCCGCAATCTTCGCGTTCGGCACAAATCCCGCGCCAAGCCAAGCGTGGATCAGTCCGAAGGGAACGGATTGAGGAATATGGTCACCAATCGGTTGGATATACGGACCCTTCGTGCGAACGTGTTCAGTGCGGCCCGGGACTTCATCAAGCCAAAGAAAAGGGTTTGCCCCTTTAAGGCGGGCCTGCATGTCGGCCGTCCTGGCATTCAGGTATGCCGTCCACGCATCTTTGGTTTCCTCTTTGAGGGTTGCGCCGGGGATGCTCTGAGCCAAACTCAATGCCGTCACTAAAACGGTTAGATGGAATCGATAATGCACAGTGTTCTCCAACGAACTCACGTACCCGAGAGCCGATGCAGATAGCGTCGCTATGGGTAGCGCCTCGCGAAAGCAGATTACCAGTCAACGGCTCTTGGCGAAAGGTAATTAGACGCCAGATCACGGTGATGTCAACATCGGTGCTTCTGCCGGCGCTGTGGAATCCAAAGTAAAGGGGCGGCCGATCTCTGGCGTGCTGGACGTGGCAATGTCCTGGCTGATCATCGGCCCGGCCTTGAAACCAGCGCGCCCCGAACGAATCGCGTCCGCGAAAGCGCTCGCCATTTTGACCGGATCCAGCGCGCGGGAAACAGCCGTATTTAGCAGCACACCGTCAAACCCCCATTCCATTACCTGGCAGGCATGGGAAGGAAGGCCGATGCCGGCATCAACGATCATCGGAACGGTTGGCAGATGATCACGCAATTCACGGAGCGCTCGCGGGTTACGCGGCCCCTGTCCTGTTCCGATGGGGGCTGCCCATGGCATCAGCACTTCACAGCCCGCATCCAGGAGCCGCCGGCAAACCACCCAGTCCTCTGTGCAATATGGGAAGACCTGGAAGCCGAGCCGGACAAGTTCGATGGCGGCGTCAACGAGGCCAAATGGGTCGGGCTGCAGATTCACTTCGTCACCAATAACCTCTAGTTTTATCCGCTTTGTGTCGAACAGCTCCCGGGCCAGGCACGCCGTTTTCACCGCTTCCTGCGCCGAGAGGCATCCTGCGGTGTTGGGGAGAATCGTCCGTCCACTTTCACGAAGCAAATTCCAAAACGTCCGGCCTGCCACGCCAGCTTGACGCCGGACCGACACCGTTAACATGGCAGGGTCCGCCGCAGCAATCGCGTCAACCAAAACCGATGGCGAGTCATACCGAGCCGTCCCCAGGAGCATGCGGCTCGCCAATGCCTGGCCGTACAGAGTTAGTGGCTTTTCGCCCATGTCAGCCTCCCGCTGCCGGATGAACAATCTCGATGGCATCACCCGGCTGAAGGCGGCACTGTTCATAGCTTTCGCGGGGTACGACTTCTTCATTGCGGGCCACTGCAAACGGGAATGCTGGCGCCACCTGCCTCAACAATCCCGCCAGCGTAGATAGTTCGGGCAACGAAGTCTTTTGGCCGTTTACGGTCACAAACATGGGTTCACCTGTTCCTGAATCCCGGGCGGGACTGGCAGACTTTCTTTCATGGAGGGCCACAGCTCACCCACCGCCGATAGCCTGTCGAGGGTCAGGAGTGATACAGCTTCTTCGACCACAGCTGGAGTTAGCAAGAACCCGTGTCGATAGAGACCGTTCACAGACAACACCCTGCGCTGTCTATCGAAGCGAATCGATGGCGCATTGTCTGGGAGAGCCGGTCTAATCTGCCTGTTGAGTTCCAAAATGCGCGCTTCGGCCAGCGCGGGTAGCACTGAGTAAGCCGACGTCAACAGCTCAAGTGCGCCTCGGACAGAAACGGGCGATTGGTCATCGCTCTCGATGCTGGTGGCGCCCACTACCAACCGCCCTTCAGGTCGAGGAATGATGTAGATTCCATGGCGGGGAGCCAAAAGGCGCAACACGCGGCGCAATTCAACCTCGGGGGCATGCAGCCGGACGATTTCGCCGCGAACGCCACGTAAGTGAGGCCAACTGGCTTTTGCACCCATGCCACGGCAATCCACCACGACTCTGGCTTGAGGCAAGTCGGTGTCTGAAACCAACGTCTCCCAATGGCAGCCAACACCTTCATCTTCGAGAGCCACCGCGAGCGCTTGCAAGAGCCCCCGATTGTCCACCTGCGCTTCGCCCCGGACCAAAAGAGCCTGCAAGAACCTCGTTCCTAGGGCTGGCTCCAATTGGGCTAGGCGAGTGGCTTCGATGCGCTCGATCTGGCCCTGCAAGCCGCGGCAGGCTCGTGTCTGCTCGACCCGAGCTGCCTCACAAGAGTGTTCGCGATGCCAGACCCACAGCGTCCCTTCGTTTCGATAGAACACCGCCAACGGGAGTTGGGCAAGCCACTGCGGCCAAAGAGCGATGCTGCGTCTTCCCAATGACTCGATCTGCGCTCCAGCCTCGATTCCTTCGGAGGTGGGAGCAATCATTCCTCCCGCAACCCAGGCCGCCGAACCTTCACCTGCACGACTGCCGGCCTCGTAGAGCGCAACCTCCGCGCCGGCCTTAGCGGCACGCCATGCAAGGCAGCGGCCAAGCAGTCCTCCGCCTACTACGGCTACATCAGGCCAGTTCACCGGTATACCTCACCACCGCCTTCCAGGAACTCACGGGCTTTTTCTTCCATGGCGAGGTTCGCGCGCGGACCATAGGTCGCGCGTATCTCTTCGGTAATCTTCATGGAACAGAATTTAGGTCCGCACATGGAACAAAAGTGTGCGGTCTTGGCGTTCTCATGCGGCAATGTCTCGTCGTGATACTCGCGGGCACGCTGAGGATCGAGACTCAAATTGAATTGATCGTCCCAGCGAAACTCGAACCGTGCCTTCGACAGTGCGTTATCCCTGAGTTGCGCCCCGGGCCATCCCTTCGCCAGATCTGCCGCGTGGGCGGCGATTTTGTAACTGATGATTCCCGTCCGGACATCCTCTTTATTTGGAAGGCCAAGGTGCTCCTTCGGGGTCACGTAACAGAGCATCGCCGTTCCGTACCAACCTATTTGAGCCGCGCCAATTGCACTGGTGATGTGATCGTAACCGGGGGCGATGTCGGTGACGAGCGGTCCGAGCGTATAGAAGGGGGCCTCAAAACAGTGCCGCAACTCTTGGTCGGTGTTCTCCCGGATACGCTGCATCGGGATGTGCCCGGGGCCTTCAATCATCACCTGTACGTCATGCTTCCAGGCGTGTGCTGTTAACTCTCCAAGAGTGCGCAATTCGGCAAACTGGGCCTCATCGTTGGCGTCATGGATAGAGCCGGGGCGAAGGCCATCGCCCAGGCTGAACGATACGCCATAGGCCTTCATGATTTCGCAGATGTCGTCGAAATGCGTATAAAGGAAATTCTCCTGATGATGCGCGAGGCACCACTTCGCCATGATCGAGCCGCCTCGCGACACGATGCCCGTCAACCTCTTAACAGTGAGAGGAATCCACGACAGCCTGACACCCGCATGCAAGGTGAAATAGTCGACACCCCGTTCTGCCTGTTCGATGAGCGTGTCGCGCATCAGCTCCCAGCTCAGCTCTTCGGCATGGCCCCCCACCTTTTCAAGTGCCTGATAGATCGGGACCGTCCCGATGGGCACCGGGGCGTTGCGCAGGATCCACTCGCGAGTCTCGTGGATGTGTTTGCCGGTCGAGAGATCCATAATGGTGTCCGCACCCCAATGGATCGCCCATATCATTTTTTCGACCTCCTCGGAAAGCGATGAGGTGACGGCCGAGTTTCCAATATTCCCGTTGATCTTGACCTTGAAGTTGCGACCGATGATCATCGGTTCAAGCTCAGGATGGTTGATATTTGCGGGAATAATGGCCCGCCCCGCCGCCACCTCCGCACGCACAAATTCAGGAGTAATCTCCTCCGGGATTTGTGCGCCGAGCGCTTCTCCCCGATGTTGTCGCAGGAGCAACGCGTAGGCCGGATCCTTCGCCAGACGATCCAGCTGCATGGACTCGCGCAAGGCGACGAACTCCATTTCGGGGGTGATGATGCCATTGCGGGCGTAATGCAGCTGGCTGACGTTCAGGCCGCGACGCGCGCGGCGCGGGGCAACCTTCGTCGGAAAACGCAAATCGTGAGTTAACAGGTCGTTCTGACGCTGACGGCCATAGTCGGAAGTGAGGCCGGAAAGCCGCCGGGTGTCCTCGCGCTCTTCAATCCAGGGAGCGCGCACGGCCTGCAGCCCACGAGCGAGATCGATCTCAGCAGCCGGATCGGTGTATGGACCGGAGCAATCATAAACCGGTATCGACGGATTGTGTTCTACCGACTTCGAATGATGAGTGGGAGACAGTGATACTTCACGAACGGGGACGCGTACGTCAGCACGCCTGCCAGTGAGGTACTTCTTGCGTGATGAGGGGAACGCCGAAGGGAGTGCCGTGCGGTCTAGTCCAGTTGTGGGCATAACGTCCTCATGGTTTAGGTTCTCTCCTCTAAGCGACAGTCAGATCTTTGTTACAAGTGACGGGGCAGCGTTGCCGGCCAGAACGGCGTCTATGTTGTCCAGAGCAAGCATCGCCATTGCCAGGCGCGTCTCCACGGTCGCGCTCCCACAATGTGGCAGCAGAAAAGTGTTCTTCAGTGGGAGATATCCTGGATGAAGATTCGGTTCGCCCTCGAACACGTCCAGCCCCGCCGCTGCGACTCGGCCACTGGTGAGAGCAGCAATGAGATCTTCGTCTACAACCATGCCGCCGCGAGCGGTATTGATCAGGATTGCTCCGTGCGGCAGTAGATCGATTGTTGTCGAATTGATGAGATGATGGGTCGCTGGGTTTTCAGGGGCGTGCAGCGAAAGAAACTGACTCACTCGAAGCAGGTCTGCCGTACAAAAATGAAATATGGCCCCTCTCTCCAATTCCGCGGGCAGGCGGGTTGGGTTGACGTAGTGGATCTTCATGCCGAATCCCCTCGCACGGTGAGCCACGGCCTGGCCCACCTGGCCCATGCCAACAATGCCGAGAGTCTTGCCGGTTAATTGCCAGCCCAACAGCACTGGACTCGACAGTTTCCATTCCCCCCTACGCAGCATTTCCTGGCCTTCGTACGCCCGCCGTGACGCACCCAGCATCAGCAACATCGCTATGTCCGCGGTGGCATCAGCGTTAATGCCCGGTGTGTATGCGATAGCGACATTCTTCTTCGCCGCCGCTTTGAGGTCGATGTGGTCAGTGCCGACTGAGTAAGTAGCGATAACCTTCACGGAGGCGGGAAGCCGTTCGAAAAAGTCGGAGTCCAAGCGATCAAAAGGAGTTACGAACAACGCATCGGCTCCCGATGACGCCTCGAGCAATTCATCGCGGGTAAACGGGCGCTCGTGAGGGCCGCGGCGCGGGGTGTAATCCCGATCGATGCGAGACTCGACCTCTTCCAAGAAGTGAGTTGTGGTGACCAGGACCGGTTTATTCACAGACATTTGTGTGGCCTCCTCAGAGCCTGAGGTCGGCGGCAAACGCAAGGGCATTGTTGACCTTGATGTTGATTCCGGGTCCCAGAGTCGCGCCGACATGGCCAGTCCCGATGTCAAAGCTCCACCGGGAATCAGGGGCATGCGAAATTCTCACCGCATAAATCAGATCCGTGGGCAACGTCGCGGTCGGAACGTACTTGATTCGCTCCGGCTCCTGGTCAATTTCGAAGGTAGGCGCGATGATAAGAACTTTCTTGACCGGGATCGGGAAGGCGATAGCGCCAAACGCCCGCGCCTGCCAATTGAGAGTGTTGCCCCCGTAGCCATACTTCTCCGCGTTGGTCCCGCGAACCCCTCCGTTTAAGAGGAAGGCGAACTTCTTTCCGAACACCAATAGCTTTGTACCGACCAGGTAGACATCACCATTGGTGGCGTTCTTGTGCACGACCGACTGCGAGACAAAAGGATCATTCGTGCGAAGCACACCCCCCACGGAGATGGAAGGCAACCATTTGTGGCCATGGCTGTTCGCTGAAAGCACTTTTGCCTTAACATTGAAGATGTTCATGCCAGCAAAATTGAACAGAGGACTGATTGCCGGGTCTCCACCGTCAGTGTGATTGCTTCGAGTAAATCCAAACTCCAGCCAGTCTCCAAACCCTTGTTCGATTCCGATGTTCAGGTAATCTCCCGCGACTGGTCCGGCATCGACGATGTGGAAGCCGACAGTTGGACCGCCAAACTTTTGCACCGGTGACGGGACAACGTCGGCCCACGGTTGGAAGAAAACTCCGGATTGGCCGTCCATATTCAAAGCTTGAGCCTGAATGCGATCCGGCGAGGAACACCCGATCAGGAAGAGTACAGTAAATGAAACGAACCGTGCGCTTGTTCGATTGGTCATCTCCTCATCCCCTCAGAATTCACCGGGCTGCGGGCAGACAATCGCCCCGCCTTCGAGAACTGGTTGTCGGCTATTCCGCTACCAAGGCACGCTCCTGACGGGCAATGGGAATCCCAATCACAGTTGGCCCATCCGCCTTTAGAGCCTTGGCAAATTCTTTCTTGATTTCGTCTGTCGTATGGGCGGTGACGCCAAAGCAACCGAATGCCTTGGCGGTGGCGACGACGTCCAGGCCAGGGAGATCAAGTGCAGGAACGTCCGGCGTCTTCTCCAGGACAGCAAATTCCTTGAGAATTGCGTATTCCCCGTTGCAGGGCACGACGAATATGACTCTTAGCTTCAATTGCGCGGCGGTATAAAGGGCCTGTATAGAATACTGAATGGCGCCGTCCCCAATAGCGCATATCACAGCGCGACCGGTTCCCATCTTCTTTTCAGCGAGGGCCATGCCGACAGCGGCAGGCGAGCCCCAACCCAGTGCGCCGCTTGCGAAGGTGTAATAAGAATCGGGCTTGACAATTGGCCAGAGCTTCAGCAGATCGGCGAAATTTGAGGCTGTTTCATTTACCAGAATTGCGTCGTCGGGTCGCAACTCACTTAATGCGGCGAAAGCCTCAAGAGCGGTCAACGGATTATTTGGCGAAGATGGAAGCCTTCTGTCAATGTTCAACGGGGCCAGCGCGGGACGTGACTTCGCCACGGGAATAGCATCGATAAACGCTTCGAGCGCCAGCTTTGCGTCAGACAGCAGGCTGTCTCCGACGATGGCCGCCCCCGCATCGTACGGATCGTTCGTTACCTGCAGCAGCTCTGCACCTTCAGGAAGGTACTCACCTGCGACGAACGGGTAATAGCGGAAGACCTGGGCACCGATCACGATGATGAGGTCGTGCCCACGAAGCGCCTTGCTCATCGGTCCGATCGCGATGGGCGCCATACCGCGAAACTGGGGATGGGTTTGAGGAAATGACGCTCGATCAGACAACGGCGCGATATAAACCGGGGCGTTCAGCCGCTCTGCGAATTTGACGGCGGCGTCCCACCCGCCCGATCGCTCAATCTCCGGCCCATAAAGCAATACTGGGTTCTTGCTCTTCTGAATCCTTTCCGCGAACAAAGCGACCCGCTGAGGATCGGGCGAGTAGCGCGTACTGACGGTGCGGACTACCGCTTCCCCGAGCGCCGGCTGATCCCAGTCGTCAAGTGGGATTGAGACGTATACAGGGCCCGCTGGGGGTTGCATCGCGACCGCGTAAGCTCGCATGATCGCCCCAGGGACATCCTGGGCTCTGGCCGGTTCATAAGCCCATTTCACCCAGGGACGCGGCAGCAATGTCTCCTCACGGTTGGTGAGCAAGGGCTCGCAAAGAATCATCTCGCGCGTCTGCTGACCAGCCGTGATGATGAGGGGAGTCCTATTTTGAAATGCCGTCATGATGTTGCACATGCCGTTGCCGGTTCCCGCACCGGAGTGCAGGTTCACCAGGACAGGCTTTTGCGTCGCTTGCGAAAATCCGTCGGCCATCGCTACGGCCGACGCTTCCTGAAGCCCAAGGACGTATTGAAAATCCTTTGGGAAGTTCTTGAGAAATGGCTCTTCTGTAGAGCCCGGATTTCCGAAAACAGTCGTAAGTCCCAGCTTCCGCAACAGGCGGTACGTTGCTTCGTGAACAGTCATTGAAACCTCGCTTTGCTTCTCTGTTGGCATCGGAGTCATCTCCCAGTGCGATACTCGCAGGATTCTGCGCGGGCCGAAACGTGAGCAAGGGTTAGATCACTGTGATTACGCGGGTCACGCGAACGAGAATAATCTATCCCGATCGCGCCCGAGTGAGGTTGAACATGACGCCGTTCAGCAAAGCAGTAAAACGGGGGGCTTGTCGAATCGCATCGAGACGCGGATCACATGCGAGCCAGATCAGCTCGGCTTCATGCTCCTCATATGCGGCGGAAAGCAGAGAGAGTGCGCCATCGCGATTGTCCAAAGCGAGTAGAAGGAGGCCCTGGCGGAATTTGCTGATCGGCGAATTCACGGCGAAAAGGTCAGAATCGGCCACAATCCTGCCAGCGGCGTCCGTTTCACCGCATGCCGCCAGAAGTTCCGCAACGCCGCTCATCATTACAGGCTGACCGACCGCTTTATCTAACAACTCCTCTGCCAAGCGCCTTGCCTCGCTGCACCGATTGTGCGAAATAAGCATCATCGCTCTATAGAGTTCCGCCTCGTTAGGCAAACGGCCGTATAGGAGTTGCTCCGATAAATACCGTAATCCGTCTTCGTAGTTTCTAGACATATATAAAAGCCTCGTATAGAGGACTTTTTGCCGATAGCAGAACGGGTCGATCTGCTGAGCTTTTTGTATATAGTTCCAGGCCTCCCGCAAACGATTCCGCCCAGCGAGAAATACCGCGTATTGTCGATAGGTTCCAGCATGCTGGCCGAGACAGAGGGCCCGATTGAAATTCCCTTCAGCTTCGCTCCACCTCCATGAGAGAGTAAGCGCAGATCCCCTGCACGTGGGGACCTCAATGAGGTCGGAGTCGAGTTGAGCGGCCCGTTCAACTGCGTGATTTGCATCTGAGATCGCAACCGCGGAGTCAGCCGCCCCTCGCAGCGCCATTTCGCAATATGATTGGGCAACACCGCAGGTCGCCCTGACGCAGCCGGGGTCAATCTCTATCACCTCCTGCCATTTCGCCAGGGCGGCTTGGGTGGACGCCAGCGTTCCTTCATCGAGGAGTGCCTCTGCTCTAAGGACCAACGGGTGAACGGGAATCGACGAGGCGCCCGCGGAAGTAGCATGCTTCCGGATCAATGGTTGTACCGGGCAGATGCGGCTGATGAGCGCGGACGCGATTTTCGACGAGATGTTGAACAATTGACGGGGGTCGGGGTCGGTCTCGAACCTCTCCGACCAGATCCGCAGGCCTTCGGAATTGACGACCCTAATTGTCACCCGTAGTTGATTGCCATCTTCTCCGACCGTTCCTTCAAACACAATGTGAGCATCCAGTGTCTTTAAAAGCGAGGAAACATCCCCGGAGCCTGACCCTCCAGAACCATCGGAACATGCGTTGGTCACTCGCACTCCCTCGGTGCGTACTAGATCGTGAATCAGATCATCAGTGAGAAGTCGTGCGCACGTGGCCGATAGACTACGCTTGGACAAATCGAAGAAAGGCAACACTGCCACACGAAGTCCCGCCGTTTCATCGAGGGCGTCACTGAGACCGCCCATGGTAATAGTCGGAGTTCCCTTGTTTCGCATTTGGAACGCAGGTACATAACTGCCGGGCCGATACTGAATGAGAATTGGATCGTTTTTTCCGACGTCTTCGTAGAACTCTTGCAGCTTGCGCCGAAGCCTTCGAGCCTCGCTCCGGACAATTGAGTCTTCCGTGGGCTGATACGACGGTTTACGCCCGTAAACATGGGTTCCGATCAGATACTCTTTCAGCGTCTCAGCCTGACCACCCAGAGTAGCCTCCACTGTGAAACGCAGAAACCGAACAAGACGTTCCGAATGGATGAACATGGGGCTTTCCGTAATTCGTGCCAGTTCATCCCGAATGTCGCTTTCGGAAATACTGTCCCAGTGCTGCCTTGGCTCAATCGCCGACCGGCTCGTTCCCAGGGGCGGTCTCTCTGCGAAAGTCTCGCTTCCACGGCTATGGTGCGCTGGGGAAAATACCCCATCAAGCACAACCCCGTCTGAATGGGTGTTGGACTCCTCTGGATCCGCGTCAAGCATGATCATGATCGAATGTTGCCTTTACTTTCCGGCTTGTTGTCTCGCGATCCAATCACGGACGTACCGGGCGCATTTCACTAACGTGATGCCAGCGCCTTCGCAGCGGACGAGAAAATCGATGTCGCTCTGGCCGACCAGAGTCAGGTCCTTGGCGTCAAGCACGATTCTCTGGCCTTTTGTTTCAGCTTGGATCATGTTTTCCAGTTCAGCAGTGGATTCGTCGTCCATTCGTCCGCTTAATGTGAAGACCACGTCTTCCCCCTCTGCCGACCTGTGAATCTTGAGCATCCCAAGTTGTGTCGACTTGTCTGCGAGGGTATAAGCACTTCCGCCGCCATTAACGTAGCGCTGAAACGAAGAGACTTAGGGTCGGATTGAAATTGCGGAGTTCGCAAATTCGCGGGCTTCGCAAATGCGAATTCTCGCGAGGCAGGTCGTTCAGAACTAATTAGCGAGCGCGGAAGCGGTTCTTGTTGACCTTTAGCGCCTTGATCTTCGATTCAAGAGTCGATCCCGGGATTCCGAGCCTGACCGCAGCCCCCGACGGACCCGATACTCGGCCGCCACATTCGCGAAGAGCGGCTTCAATGAATTTCTTTTCCGTCGAGGCAGGCCTCCTTGACAAATCCGGATGGCTCTGCCGTGGTTGCGAGGGGGCTTGGCGCGAAAGCCAGCTCCCGTCCACCGAGAAAGTCTCCGCTTCACTCACGATGACGGACCGTTCGATGACGTTCTGCAGTTCGCGAATATTCCCAGGCCAGGAATAAGACTGAAGGAGTTCGAGGCTCTTCCTGTCCACGGTCTTAAAAGTCTTCCCTGCTTTCCTGGCATAGCGATCAAGAAAGTACTCCACCAACAACGGAATGTCTTCGCGTCGTTCGCGAAGAGGCGGCATGTCAATAGGAAAAATGTTAAGCCGGTAAAACAGGTCGCTCCGGAACATGCCTGTGGCAATGGCGGCTTCGAGGTCACGGTTGGTAGCGGCGAGTACTCGCACGTCTGTTTGAATTGGTCCCGTTCCACCTACGCGTTCAAATTCGTGTTCCTGGAGAACGCGTAAAAGCGCGATCTGAGTTTCGATCGGAAGTTCTCCGACTTCGTCCAGGAAAATCGTACCGCGCGTAGCCAACTCGAATCGACCGGAGCGCCTCGCCGTTGCGCCCGTGAACGCCCCCTTTTCGTGACCGAACAACTCCGACGCGATCAGATCGCGCGGGATAGCCGCACAGTTTACTGTTACGAACGGATATTGTGACCGGTGGGAAAGCCGGTGAATGGCGCGCGCAACCAGTTCCTTGCCCGTGCCAGTCTCCCCGGTGATGAGAACTCCGGATTCAGTCGGTGCCACCCTGGAAATGCGGGAAACCACCTTTTTCAGAGGCGCCGACGTTCCGACGATTTCTTCGAACATCGAAGCCTTGTCAATCTCTTCGCGAAGAGCGACGTTCTCTTCCTGAAGTTTCTCCTCGGCTCTCTTGCGTTCATCAATATTTACAGACGCAAGCAGCCAACGCTTTATCTGTCCTTTGTCGTCATGCACCGGGCTGCAATGGAGCAGGAACCAACGGTACTTTCCATCCGCTCCTCGCACGCGTAATTCGAACGAGTAAGCAGCCCCCCCGCAATCCCCGTAAGCGCGGACCGCCCGTTCGCAGTCATCAGGATGTATGAACGAACCGGGACGAAAAAACCCTCCGGGTGTTTGACGCCACTCTTCAAGACTGAAGCCGATGTAATCGAGCGAAACGCGGTTGGCATAAAGACGCTCACCTCCGGGTCCAAATACGGAAACTTGATGCGGCAGGAGGTCCAGCATCTGCTGAAACTGCACTTCCTGCGCCCGGATCTTTTTGTCGGCTGCCTTGGGTTCAGTGACATCGATGACCGTACCGATCAACTCGACGAGTTCTCCATATCGGTCGAGCACCGGATGACACACGCAGTGGATGTCCCTGACCCTTTCATCCGGGTGGACGATTCGGTAGTCCAACTCGAAATCCACCTTATCGCCTACGCCCTTCTCCACCCGCTCTCGGCAGAATGCTTGATCGTCCGGGTGAATCCGCTGAATAACGGCCTCTAATGTGGGTGGCGGCCCGACCGGTTCGAAACCCAGCAAACGATAGCACTCCTCGGAATAGTACGTGTTGTCGCTCGCAGGATTCCAGGCCCAACTGCCGGTTTTGCTAAGTCTCTGCGCTTCCGCCAGGTACGCCTCACTCTTCCGCAGCGCGCCCTCTGCCCGTTTTTGTTCAGTTAGATCGAGCGCGAACGCCACGCCCTCGTTCGCCCCGGGAAAGAGCGCGCCGCCAAGCAGTACGGGAACGCGGCTGCCGTCTTTTCGGAAAAACTCCTTCTCGTATGTCTGAAAGAAGCCGTTTGAAAGTGCTTCCGTGATGGCTCGCTTGTCACGTTCGTGCAATTCCGGAGGCGTCAGTTCTACCCAGCGCAAGAGGCCCGCAAGGACATCCTCGCGATCGTGTTGCAGCATTGCCAGAAAAGCTTGATTGGCCTCGACGATCTCACCTTCAAGATTTGCGATAAAGATGCCGAGAATGCCGGCGTCAACCAAGCGCCGGATTTTGTCATCTCTGGTCTTCCGCTCGGTTAAATCGGTCACAGCTCCGATAAACTCTATCTGGCCCGAGTTGTCTCGGTGAGGATGAGCACGAACGTGGATCTGTTTGATTGTCCCAGTCGGCATAAGCAATCGAAATGTTTCCTCGAAGTCAGTCCCACTCGATGCATTCGCAATGATTCGCTGCGCCAGAACGATGTCGTCGGGATGTACGCGCTGCAACACCATTTCCAGCGTTGGCTTTACGGACGGACGGCGCGTGTCAATGAGTTTGAGACACTCCGAAGTGAAGTTTAGTGAGTATTTGCGTCTGAGCTTTGGGATTTGTTGATCCAGACCTCCTTAGGAAGCGGTAGCGAGACTGGTGGCCGGCGAACGAAGCGGTTGGGATGAG
>DASXEY010000136.1:0-53687 GCA_036489835.1 Bryobacteraceae bacterium
CGGCTCACAGGTCTGACTAATCTCCTTAACGAGGTCGCAAGCGCCTCAAACAATGCATCCAGCCTGTGGCCTGTCTACTCCAGAGGTCTCCCTCTGAAGCCTACCGCCGAGAGAGCGTGGTTAATTCATACCATCTCCTTACTGCCGCGGTGGGCGCGGACGCCTCGCTCTGCAGGTTCTGCAAGGCTGGCTTGAAGGTGTTCAACACTGGCTGGGGGTAAAGACCCAGCCAGACCAGGCCCGCGATCATTGCCGCCACCATCAGGCCTTCTCGCGGCGTCAAGTCGGAGAGCCGCCATGGATGCGGGGCGGGACCCTGGAAGGCGCGCTGAACGATGCGCAGAGCGTAGAACGTGGAGGCGAGAATCCCGATGCTCGCCACCACGGTGATGGGCACGCTAATCCGGTACGACCCCAGCAACACGAGAAACTCCCCAACGAAGTCGCCTATCCCGGGCAGGCCAAGCGAGGCCATACTGAAGAACAGCACCGCTCCGCTCAATCGCGGCACTGCCGTCCAGAGGCCGCCCATTCGCTCCAGATCGCGAGTGTGAATACGCTCCTGCAGGCCGCCGACCATGGCAAACAGTCCACCCGTGCTGAGACCGTGACAGATCATGGTCACGATTGCTCCCTGAAGCGCCAGCGGGTTCCAGGAGAAGATTCCGAGAAGCACAAACCCCAGGTGACTCACACTCGTGTACGCCACCAGACGTTTGAAATCCGTCTGGGAATAGGCCATCACGGCGCCGTAAACGATCCCGATGACAGCGAGCGTGAGAGCAATGGGAGTGAACTCATGGGCGGCGCGCGGAAAGAGCGGAATGACGAAACGCATCAGGCCATACGCGCCGGTTTTCAATAGGAGGCCGGCCAGAATCACGCTGCCGGCGGTTGGCGCCTCAGTGTGAGCGTCAGGCAGCCAGGTGTGAAGCGGAACGGCTGGCAACTTCACCGCGAAAGCGGCGAAAAAACCGAGCATAATCCAAAGCTCGACGCCAGAGCTGAGCGGGGTGCCGAGCAATTCTGAATATTCGAACGTGTAAACACCGGTTACCTGATGGTGAATGAAGTAGAGCGCGAGGATGGCTACCAGCATCAACAGGCCCGAGCATTGCGTAAAAAGGAAGAACTTGACTGCCGCGTACACACGGCGTTCGTGGCCCCAGATGACGATCAGAAAGTACATCGGGACCAGCATCAGTTCCCAGGCGAAATAGAACAGGAAGAGGTCGACGGCCAGGAAAACACCCGCGATTCCCGCCAAAACCCACAGCAGATTGAAGTGGAAGAATCCCACTCTCTCGCGGATTTCCGTCCAGGAGGCCAGCACCGCCACGATACCGAGGAGGAACGTCAGCAGCAGCAACAGCAGGCTGAGACCGTCCAGAGCGAGATGAAAATGAATACCAAGGCTCGGTATCCAATTCAAGTCCACCTCTTCGAGCCACCTCTGTTGGGCGCTCGCTTTGACGGCCCACAGCCCCGCGACCAGAACGAAGTCCACGCCGACGGCGGTGAGCGTGATCAATCGCGCGAGCAGAGCGTCCCGGCGGGCTGCGATGGCGGCCAGAATGCCGGCGACCAATAGAATGACGATCAACGAGATCAAAATCATAAGAACAGCACCAGGGCCACGAACAGCACCGACCCTCCGGCCATCGCCGCCGCGTACCAGCGGATGCGGCCAGTCTCCGTGCTGCTCAACCCGCGATACAAAAGGTCCGCCAGCCGGGCGATACCGGTGTAAAAGGAGTCGACGAAGTCGCTCTTGTTGACTTGCGCTACCCAAACGAACGGCTGGACAACAAGCTTGTTGTAAACCCAGTCGAAGCCCCACCCGCTGAACCACCATTCGTGCAGAGTGCGTCCAGTTGCGTTCGCGACCAGTGAGTCGGCGAGGCTTCGCTTCCGCAGGTGGAAGAGGTAAGCAAAATAAACTCCGATCAAAAACACCAGTGCAGCGGTGGCCTCTGAGGCGACCTCCGTCAAACCCGCGGTATGAGCTTCGACCGTAGGCGGCAGGGCAGAATTGAGGAAGCTCAAGAGCGGCCCTTTCAGAGTTCCACCCACGACGGAAAGGAAAGCCAACACCATGAGCGGGATCGTCATGGCGTAGCCTGGCCGCTTCGTGACGGGCATTCCCAACGGACCGAAGAAGACCCGGAAGATAAGCCGGAAAGTGTATAGCGCGGTGAGAAGGGCTCCGGCCATACCGGCAATCCAGAAGGCCGGGTGTCCACCTGGGGCAGACCACGCGCTCCAGATGATCAGGTCTTTACTAAAAAATCCAGCGGTAATCAAGGGGAGGCCCGCGAGCGAACAACCGGCGATGAGAAACGTCCAGAAGGTCAAGGGCAACTCTTTGCGTAACCCTCCCATGCGAAACATGCTGTGTTCGTCGTCGAGAGCATTAATGATCACGCCCGCACCAAGAAAAAGAAGCGCCTTGAAGAAGGCATGCGTAACGAAGTGGAACAGCGCTGCTTGCCATGCGCCCACGCCGAGTGCCAGGAACATGTAACCGATCTGACTGACGGTAGAGTATGCCAGGACGCGTTTGATATCGTGCTGAGTCAGTGCGCTAAATCCGGCCAGGAGGAGCGTTCCGGCGCCCACAATTCCCACGGCAGTCTGGGCCACCGGGGCCAGCGAAAACAAGACGTGCGTACGCGCTATGAGATACACCCCAGCGGTGACCATGGTGGCCGCATGGAGGAGCGCGCTGGTGGGCGTGGGGCCAGCCATGGCATCCGGCAACCAAACCTGCAACGGAAGCTGCGCCGATTTGCCCACCGCTCCGCCTAACAATAGCAGCGCCGCCGCAACCGCGTAAGCGCATCCCGTTTGCCATTGCTCCGAAGCCCGCTGCATCAGCTCCTGAATCTGCAGGGTGCCAAGGCGCGTGAACAGCAGATACAGGCCCACCAACATGGCGGTGTCGCCGATTCGGGTGACGATGAATGCCTTGCGCGCCGCCTGGCAGTTGACCGGTTCACGGTACCAGAAGCCGACCAGCAGAAAACTGCACAGTCCCACGCCTTCCCATCCGAGGAGTAGGAGCAGAAGATTGTTCCCCAACAGCAGCGTGATCATCGACGCGACAAAGAGGTTCATATAGCCGAAGTAGCGGCTGAAGCCGTCGTCTTCCCTCATGAACTCGGCAGCGTAGATGTGAATCAGGAAGCCCACCCAAGTGACCACCAGTATCATCACCAGCGCCAACGCGTCGAGATAAAAGGCGATCTGCGGCCGGAAGCCCGCCACGTCGATCCATGTCCACAGAACTTGCGTATAAGCGTTGCCCGCGGGCGGACTGCTAAGGAAACCGATCGCGACCAGAGTCGCGGCCACGGCTGAGAGTCCGATCGATCCCACCCCCACCGCCGTTGCCGCCTTGCGAGAAAGACTCCCCCCAAAAAGGAGGAGCAACAAAGCGCTCGCGAAAGGAATAGCCGGAACGAGCCACAGTAAGCCGATCACGTTCACCCCCTCATCTCGCCGAGGTTGTCGACATCCAAGGAATTGAAATGGCGATGAATCTGAAAAACCAGTGCCAGCCCCACTGCCACTTCAGCCGCGGCAATCGCCAAAATAAACAGGAACATAACTTGCCCGTCGGCTTGATGCCATCGGGAGCCGGCGACTACGAACGCCAGTCCAGCCGCGTTGAGCATGACCTCCAACGACATTAGGACGGAAAGCAAATTACGGCGTACCAGCAGGCTTGTCAGCCCCAACGAGAACAAGATCCCGGCTAGCATCAGCCCGTCCCTCATGGGTATCTGTGACATGTTGAATCTCCGGTTTCAGTGTTTTCAGGAGGCCCAGGTGATAGGCGCCTACCACTCCGGCCAGCAAAAGCATGGAGGCAAGCTCCACTCCAATGACGTAAGGACCGAACAACGCGATACCGACGTCCTTTGGTGCTATAGCGACAGCGCCCATCTGGGCGGTGTCACCTTGCAGCAAATAGACGACCTCCGCGAACAAGATGGCGCTCAAGAGCACGGGGCCGATCCAAATGCCTGGCGTGAGCCATTGTCTTTCCGTCTCGACATCGTTCTGCCCCAGGTTGAACATCATGCCTACGAAGACAAAGAGCACCATGATGGCGCCTGCGTAGACGATCACCTCGAGCGCTGCCACAAAGGGCGCGCCGAGCACGAAGAAGACCACTGCTATCCCCAGGAATGACACGATCAGGTACAGCAGCGCATGCACCAGATTGAGACGAGTCAGCATAAGCGCGGTCGATAGGACAGCTACTGCTCCAGCGATGTAAAACATTAGTTCCATAAATCCCTCACGGCAGCAGAGAGTGGACGTCGACGGGAGGCGCTTCATGGGCGGCTTGGCCTTTGCCCTTTCCCCCTATTTCGGCTCCCGCCACTTGCCAGAAGTTATAGCCTGGATATTTGCCGGGGCCGTTTATCAGCAGGTCCTCTTTTTCGTAGACCAGATTCTTACGATGAAACTCCCCCATCTCGAAATCAGGAGTTAACTGGATGGCGTAAGTGGGGCATGCTTCTTCGCAGTAGCCACAAAAGATACAACGCGAGAAATTGATGCGGAAAAACTCGGGATACCGGCGCCCGCTCTCATCCTCAGTCGCCTGGAGCGCGATGCAATCCACTGGGCAGGCGACCGCGCACAGGTTGCATGCGACGCATCGCTCACCGCCGTCGGGATCCCGTGAGAGGATGATCCTCCCGCGGTAGCGCGGAGCAAGATACGGCTTCTGCTCCGGATACTGGACCGTGATCCTCTTATGGAAGGCATGGAGAAACACCAGCCAGACTGTCCTTAATATGCTGATCATTTGTTCCCCCACAAAAGCACTACCGCGCCAGTCACCAATAGATTCGCCAGCGCCAGAGGCAACATCACCTTCCAACCGAACGACATGAGCTGATCGAATCGAGGACGGGGAAGGGCGGCCCGTACCAGAACAAAAAAGGAAATGAAGAAAAAGGTCTTGATGAGAAACCAAATCAATCCGGGGAGGACCGGGCCCAACCAGCCACCAAAAAACAGGACCGCGATCATGCTGGAGATCAACGTGACTCCCATGTACTCGCCGACAAAGAACATGCCGAATTTCATTCCTGAGTATTCGGAATGATAGCCGGCGACGAGCTCGCTTTCCGCCTCCGGCAAATCGAAGGGAATGCGGCGTGTTTCGGCCAGTCCTGCGATTAGGAAAAGGACGAAGCCGAGGAACTGTGGGATCACGAACCAGACGTGTTTCTGAGCTCCGATGATGGCGGGCAAGCTAAACGATCCCGCAAGCATTACCACTCCCATCAGCGAGAGGCCCATGAAGACTTCGTAGCTCAGCATCTGCGCCGCCGCCCTTAAACCGCCAACCAGCGCATATTTGTTACTAGAAGACCATCCAGCCAGGACAACGCTGTAGACCCCTAGTGATGACATGGCCAGAAAGAACAGGACGCCCACATTCAGATCGCTCACAATGATACCGGGCGCGACCGGAACGACGGCGAATGACATCAACACTGTCACGAAAACGATCGCCGGCGCCACGATGAAAACCGGCTGGTCGACGAACGGAGGAATCCAGTCCTCCTTCATGAGTATCTTGATCGCATCCGCCGCCACCTGGAGCAAGCCGAACGGTCCGACGCGATTCGGGCCGTAGCGATCCTGCCAGAGGGCGAGCAAGCGCCGCTCGACCCAGATCAGGAAGGCCGCGATGGTCAAGGCCACAATCACGATGCCTGCGATGCAGAGGATGGGGTACGGACTGATCATTTCGACCTCGCGATCTTGCCCCACTCGGGCAGCCTAACGCCAGTCAGAGGGGGCAACCCTGCGGAGAGCCCGGCTACACCCGGCGGAAGTTCGGGGCGAATGCGCACGGGTATCCGGAACGTGTCCCGAGCACAGGTCACTTCGACCTTCTCGCCATCGGCGAACGCTCCGGAACCCACGGCAACATGCGGCTCAGCCGCCAACTCGGCAATTCCCGGCGCGGCGAGACTGAGTTCGTCCGAGCCGAAGATCTGATGGATCGGCACCAGCAGCCATTCGCCTTCGCGTGGTTCAAACGCCGCTGGGATCGCGCTGAAATAGGCTTGGCCGCCAGCGGGCGCGGGCTCGATGATTCGAATGCCCGCGTCACCGCCGCGCAAGGGGCCTCCGACCTCTTTCTGATAGGTATTCACTGCCTGAATGGAGTTCCAGCCTGGCGCCCAGAAGAACGGAATGAGGGCTCCAGGCGGCTGCTCGGGCGTACCTTCCATTGAAAAGCTAAGCGGTGAATCGGGATCGCTGGGTGGAGCGGGCTCGGAGACGTCGATGTTCACGAGCGCGGCGGTACGCCCGCTCTCACGGTGCGGCGAGCGAGGGATCTTAGCGCCGGCGACGCGAAATGCGGCCGAGGGCGCGGCATTCTTTACCGCAGCCAGGCACGGTAACGCGCGCGACATTGCCACGAGCACGTCGTCCAGGCCGTGCCAGCAATCGGGCCCCAGCCAACGCCAACTTGCGGACACCTCATTCTGCGGGACGAACACCTGGAAGAATCGCTGGGCACGCCCTTCGCTGCTGACGAAAGTTCCGTCGGACTCGGCGAAAGTTCCAGCGGGGAGAATCAGATCAGCTTTGCGGGCGGTCGGAGTGTCAAGATGATCGAGCGCGATCACGTGCGCCGCGGTATTCAGGAAAGCATCGACCTCGGCAGCGGGAGCACGGCGGTAAAGATCGTTTTCCAGGATGATGACCGTGTCGGCCCGGCCCTCCCTGACTGCTTGGAAGGCGGCGCTGAGCGGACGTCCACCCATGATGGCCGCACCCACGGAATTGCATTCCGGCGCTATGAAAGCGAGCTTCGCCTGCGCCGCTCTGGCGACATTCGCAGCCGCTTCTATGACGGCATTGCTTGCGCAGCTCGCGCCAGCAATCACTAGCGGCTTTCGCGCAGCTTTCAATGCACGAGCAATCTCGCCGGCTAATGGGAACTCACCAGGCGAGGGCGCACGGGGGTCGAGCGCATGCGCGACCGCGAATCCTAAGCGAGCCAGGTCGTCAGGTGCTCCACGGAACATGGCAGTTGCGGCCTCGTCCAGGCGCGTTGCATACGGCGTCGCTATAAAAAGAGGGCCCCGAGCGTCCTGGAGGGCATCGCGCACGCCATGATCCAGCCATAACGGGATTTTCAACCCCTTGGCGATCTCCATGGGCTGCTGACGTATCGCTTGACGAACTGACAGCGCCATTCTGGGCGCGACGTTGGTGATGTCTTCACCGAGGATGAACACAGCGTCGCACTCCTCGATCTCGCGTAGAGTAGGGGTTCGCATAGGACCGCGGCGAAGAATCGCGATCATGCTTTCCACCAGTCCGGCCTCGGCGTCGGGCATGCCAGTATGAAAATGCTCGGGACTTACAAGAGTGCGAAGGGCGAAATTGGCTTCGAGCGACGCACGCGGCGAGCCAATGCCGATTGCTCGCCCGGCCGCCACCTTCTCACTGACATGTTGGCGCGCTCTGGCCGCTGAAACCGGTTGCCCATCCAGGATGGGCTGGAGAACGCGCTGCCGGCTATTGACGAATTCGTAGCCAAACCGGCCGCGATCGCATAAGAAATAGCCGTTTACTTGGTGATTGTAGCGGTTGACGATACGGCGCAGCGTTCCATAGCGCTCGCCTGCATCGGTGTTGCATCCCAGAGCGCAATGTACGCAAACCGAAGGCGCAAATTGCTGGTCCCATTTGCGGGCGTAATGGCGCTTCAGGGTCTTATCCGTGAACACACCGGTGGGACAGACTTCCACCAGGTTGCCGCTGAACTCGTTCTCCAAGATGCCGTCTTCGTGACGGCCGAAGAAGACAGTATCCCGCGACGCGAATGCGTTCAGATCGCGTCCGCCCGCGTAGTCGCGGTAGTAGCGAACGCAGCGGTAGCACTGAATGCACCGGTTCATCTCATGATTCACCAGCGGGCCCAGGTTCTGGTTGCGAAATGTGCGCTTATCGAATTCGTAACGGCGGTAGTCGTGACCTGACATCACCGTCATGTCCTGCAAGTGGCACTCGCCTCCCTCATCGCACACGGGGCAGTCATGCGGGTGATTCAACATCAACCCTTCGATAATGGCTGCCCGGAACGCGGCAACCTCTGCATCGTCGATAGAGATGCGCGTGCCGTCCGCAGCCGCAGTCATACAGGACATGACAATCCTGCCCTGTTCGTCATGCTCGTCTTTGAATTCTTTGACGGCGCACTGGCGGCAGGCGCCAACCGATCCCAGCGCCGGATGCCAGCAGAAATAGGGCAGCTTCAGGCCCTGCGAAAGACAGCCATGGAGCAGGTTCTGATCCGGATCCATCTGGAACGGTTTGTTATCGATGTAAACGGTGGCCATGCTATCTCCACGCGCAGCGATGTTCGCTGATGTGACGTTCAAAATCGTCACGAAAGTATTTCAATGCTGTACCGAGGGGGTCCGCGGCCCCGGGGGCCAGCGCGCAGAAAGTAGTTCCAGGCCCCCACATTTTTGTTTGAAATTCGAGCTTCTCGATATCGCCGGGCTTCCCGAGGCCCTCTTCCAGAGACTGGAGAATCCGCTCCGCCCATCCAAGCCCGCTCCAGCAAGGCGTGCAAAAGCCGCAGGACTCCCGTCCGAAAAAGCGCATCATGTTCCAGGTCATGCCGACCGGACAGGTCTGATCATCAAGCACGATCATCGTGCCGGTGCCCAGGCGGCTGCCCACTTTCGGCATGGAGGTGAAATCCATGGGCGTGTCCAGGTGCTCCTCGACGATGAAGGGAGTTGACGAGCCGCCGGGCAGCAGTCCGCGGAACTTGACTCCATCGCGCATTCCTCCCGCATGTTCCTCCAGGATTTCGCGGATAGTGGAACCCATGGGTAATTCCCACAGGCCCGGGCGCTTCACTTTCCCGCTAGCGCCGTAGAGCTTGGTCCCGGCGTCGTTCGTGCGGCCCAAACCGCGGAACCACGCCGCGCCATTGTTGATGATGTGGGGGACACAGCTTATCGTCTCGACGTTATTGACTACCGTCGGCTTGCCGAAGAGGCCGACCACCGGTGGAAATGGCGGCTTCGATCTTGGGTTGGCGCGCTTGCCCTCCAGCGCATTCAATAATCCGGTCTCATCGCCGCAGATATACCGCCCGCCGCTGAGATGCAGATGAAGCTCCAAGGCGTAGCCGGAGCCGAGAATGTCTTTGCCCAGATAATGACGTTCGTAGGCTTCGGCGATCGCTCGTGAAAGCCGTTCAGCAGCCAGCGAATATTCTCCGCGGAGAAAGACATAGGCGACGTCGGCCTCGATGGCGAATCCGGCGACGATCGCGCCTTCTATAAGCTGATGGGGATTCCGCTCCAGCAACAGCCGGTCCTTGAAAGTGCCTGGCTCCATCTCGTCCGCATTGACCACCAGGTAAGTCGGGCTGGGAGCGTCTTTGCCACGCGGGACGAAGGACCATTTCAGGCCGGTTTGAAAACCCGCCCCGCCGCGCCCGCGCAGGTTCGCTTCCTTCACTTCGTTCGTAACCGCTTGCGGCGTCATGCCGCCCTTCAGAATCCTGCGGATCGCCTGGTAGCCGCCGGCCTGTTCGTAGGCCAGTAGACCCAGGGCAGACCCATCGGGGCACATGTCTCGCGTCAGCGGTTTTTCGGCAGTGACGGTCATTTGTACTTCTCCAGCCGAGTATCGATTTCTTGTGGATCGAGATCGCCGTGCAGATCGGCGTCCACCATCATGGCCGGGGCGTGATCGCAACACCCTAGACAGACGATCGGCAACAGAGTAAAACGATTGTCGGGGGTCGTCTCGCCGAACTCGATGCCCAGGCCCTGGCTGATTTGTTTCCGGATACGCTCGTGGCCCATGATCCAGCAACTCACGCTGTCGCAGACCAGGATCACGTGCCGTCCGACAGGCCTGCGAAAGATTAGGTTGTAAAACGTCGCCACGCTATCCAG
The DNA here is from genome assembly GCA_036489835.1 of Bryobacteraceae bacterium. GTDB lineage: Bacteria > Acidobacteriota > Terriglobia > Bryobacterales > Bryobacteraceae > Palsa-187. Next base: position 9,975 of record DASXEY010000136.1, read on the forward strand.
GTCCGTTGGGGACACGCCGAGGTGCGCGGCAATATCACGCAGGTTCTCGTCGGAGACCCAACCACGGCGCCGTTGCACGATTTTGAGCGCATCGATGCAAACTGCCTCGCGTTTCGGATAATGGGCCGCCTCGACCTCAATCTCACTGATTTCTTCCCGGGTCAACATCTTCTGATTCCTCACCGGTCGACATCCGCCAATACAAAATCCAAACTGCCCAAATTCACAACCACATCCGGGATCATCAGACCGCGGGATAACCACCGCAGCGTCTGTATATGGGCGAAAGAAGGCGTCCGAATGCGCGTGCGATACGAAACAGTGCTGCCGTCACTTATCAGGTAGTAGCCGTTGTTCCCCTTGGTGCCTTCAATAGCCCCGAGCACTTCGCCGACCGGCATTGCCGGCCCCCAACTCACGCTCAGGAAGTGCGTGATCAGCGTTTCGATATCGTGCATCGTGCGCGCTTTCACCGGGGGCGTAGCCAGAGGATGATCCGATTGAAAGCGCCCTTCGGGCATGTTGCCCATGCATTGTTCGATGATGCGCAGGCTTTGCCTTATCTCTTCCACACGCACCACGGCGCGGTCGTAGCAATCGCCGTTTGGGGCAGTGGGAATCTCGAATTGGAACTGGTCATAACCCGAGTACGGCTGCCGTTTGCGAAAATCCCAATCGAATCCGCAGGCGCGAAGGTTGGGACCGGTCATACCCCACTCGATGGCTTCCTTCACCGTAAGAGCGCCGATGCCTTTGGTGCGCGCCTTGAAAATCACGTTTTGGATGACCGTCCGGTCATACTCTTTCAGGCGGGACGGCAGGTAGTCCAGGAACTCGCGGAACAGCTTTTCCCAACCCTTGGGCAGGTCAGCCGCAACACCGCCGATGCGAAACCACGAGGGGTGCATGCGCGCGCCCGTGATTGCCTCTACGATTCCGAATGCGCGCTCGCGATCGTTGAACGTGAAGAAGACCGGCGACATTTGTCCCAGGTCCTGGGCGAAGGTGCCATACCAGACCAGGTGGCTGATGATGCGGAACAGCTCCGCCAGCATCACCCGAATTACTTGGGCTCGCGGTGGAACTTTGATGCCTGCCAGCGTTTCCACGGCTGTCAGATAGGCCAGGTTATTCATTACACCGCCCAGGTAATCAATGCGGTCGGTGTAGGGAATATACGAATGCCAGGACTGGCGCTCTCCCATTTTTTCCGCGCCGCGGTGGTGAAAGCCGATTTGCGGAATCGCATCGACCACCTCTTCGCCATCAAGCTGCAGCGCGATCCGCAGAACTCCGTGCGTTCCCGGATGTTGTGGGCCGAGGTTGAGGAAAATGAAGTCCGAGCCGTCGCGTTCACGGCGCATTCCCCACTCCTCCGGACGGAAGCGGAGCGCCTCTTGTTCATTGATTTCTTTGTCTGGAGGCAAGTGATAAGGCCCCATTTCCGTCGCGCGTGCTGGATGTTCCTTGCGCAACGGGTGCCCCACCCAGCTCTTGGGCATCAGGAGCCGTTCTAGATGAGGATGGCCGTCAAAGACGATACCGAACATGTCGAACACTTCGCGCTCGTACCAATCCGCGGCGGGCCAAATGTTCGAGATGCTGGGCACTGAAAGGCGATCTTCCGAAAGCGCCACCTTGATCCGGATATAGTCGTTCCGCTCAAAAGAAAGCAGATGATAGACAACCGTAAAATCGCTGGGCGGCTGGGCTTCCCGGTGCGCTCTCATGCGCTCATCGATAGCGGAGAGGTCGTACAACATCTTGTACGGCCGGTCTATTTCATCTTTTAGAAATCGCAGCAAAGCAGGCGCACGATCATTTGCCACCCAAAAGGTCGGGATGCGATCCAGAGTGTCCTGAGGCACGATTGGGGAGCCAAGCCTGCCGTTGATTTCCTGCGCGATGGCCGGGGTTGCGATCATACCTCGTCAGGCTCCCTCAATACGGCGGCTTTCTGGCGGGTTGGCCGCATCAGGTCGCGCAGGGCCGGCAGAGGCGTTCTTACCGTCTCTTGCGCACCAACCACCCAGCTCAGCGGACGTTGTTCCGTTCCCACCACGTCCCGCAACAGCAGCAGCCCTTCCAGAAAAGCTTCGGGACGAGGCGGGCAACCGGGTACGTAAACATCGACGGGTAGAAACTTGTCCACGCCCTGAACTACGCTGTAAATGTCATACATGCCTCCGGAGTTGGCGCAGGAGCCCATCGAAATCACCCAGCGGGGTTCCATCATCTGCTCGTAAAGCCGCTGAACGATGGGCGCCATCTTCGTGAACACCGTCCCTGCGACCACCATGAGGTCTGCTTCCCTCGGGGTTCCTCGAATTACCTCCGCGCCGAAGCGTGAGACGTCGAATTTGCTGGTAATGCTCGTGGCCATTTCCACGTAACAGCAGGACAGCCCAAAATTGAAGGGCCACACGGAGTTCTTGCGGCCCCACTTGACAAGATCCTCCAGCCGCGAGAGGACCACGCTCCGCCGCACCGTCTGTTCAAACGGTTCAACGTCAGGATTTGCTATCAAACCCGTAATGTCGGGTTTTGTCAGCGACCACTGCATTAGATGCCCGCCTTTGAAGGGCGCGTCTTCCGTGTCCAATCCAGCGCCCCGATCTTCCACAGATAGATGAGTGTCGCGGAAAGAACAGCGACGAACGCGGAGACCTCGCAATAGCCCGTCCAGCCCAGTTCGCGCACCGCTCCCGCCCAAGCAAACAGGAAGACCGCCTCCAAATCGAAAACGACGAAGAACACGGCGGTCAGATAGTACTTCACCGAAACACGCACTCGGGTTGACCCCTCGGACACAATGCCACCTTCGTAGGGCTCTCCTGTAGCCGGCTCCGAATGCCTAGGACCCAAAAGGTAAGAAGCAGTCAGGACGGCGCTGACCAGAAATACCACCAACCCGAAATATGCAACCAATGTCCACATAATCGCGCCAGCCTTTTCGAACTCGCTTACGACGTGGCACGCAGCATTCCAAAGCGTATTGCATAGGAATGAGGAAGATATTCGGAGTGCTTTCAGAACCTGGCGGCGGTTCGCCACGTGACGGAACCATCAGCAGACTGTCGACAGTCTGGATTGAGCCGCGATCCCCGCCCAAGTACACCCCGTTCAAACAAGCATGTGGAGGTATTGGAATTCACCGAAGTGAGCCTGCTAGGAATCGTGTGCTTGCGCCCATCTAATCTCAGGCTGAGCAATAAGGTTTCGAGAAGGGGAGCTAAATGCAAGCGGGAATGATTGGGCGTGGAATGATTGGCCCAGAAATGGCGGGTTGGCTTCTCAAACAAAGCCATCAATGCGATTGGTGTCCGCGCCTTCGCATCCTGCCGGTGACTGGTTCAGGCTATCTCGTTCGAGGAATCACGGAACGATGTGTGCTCGCGAGCTGATGCGAGCGGAAACTCATGGGCAAAGCGTCGTGACGCCAACAGGCGCGGACTTTAGCCACTACGCCGTCACCAACGTTGCTTCCGATCCGTATTCCTGATCGGCTTCGTTGTTTTTGCCTAGAAGGCGAAGAGCGACAGCCGAGACATGTTCCGCCGTGAAGCCCAGATGAGCAAGAACATCCTGGCCAGGCGCCGAGGCGCCAAAACGCTCCACACCAATGACCGCACCCTCGTCGCCGGCCCAGCGATGCCATCCAACCGCTGAGGCGGCCTCCACCGTGACGCGCTTCTTGATGCCTCGCGGAAGGACGCTTTCACGGTAGTAGTCCTCTTGAGCCTCGAACAGGCTCCAACTCGGCATACTGACTACGCGGGCCCTCACTCCGAAATTCCTCAGCTTCTCCCGCGCCTGCACACAAAGATTAACTTCGGACCCGGTGCCAATGAGGATCACATCCGGAGAGCCGCCATCGGCGTCCGCGAGCACATAGGCGCCGCGTGCGACCCCAGGGTCTTTCGCCCCGCTGCGGTCAAGATGTGCGACGGTCTGCCGCGTCAGCACCAACAATGTCGGGCCGTTGTGTTGAACCGCAAAAGCCCACGCCTCCACGGTTTCGTTCGGATCGGCAGGACGGATGACCGTGAGTCCCGGCATCGCGCGCAATCCGGCCAGGTGCTCGATCGGCTGGTGAGTCGGGCCATCCTCACCGAGTCCGATGCTGTCGTGTGTAAATACGTACACCGCTTTGAGATTGCTCAACGCCCCCAGGCGGATAGCAGGCTTCATATAGTCGGAAAACATGAAAAACGTCGCACTGAAGGGAAGCACACCGCCGTGTGCGGCCATTCCATTTACAGCGGCTCCCATAGCATGCTCGCGAACGCCGAAAGCAATGTTCCTTCCGGCGTAGCTCCATTCCCCTCCGACTGCGCCCAGCGTCCCCGGCCCCGACACTGCAGCCGATTGGAAGTCCCCTAGACCCTTGAGGGCCGTCCTGGTTGACGGGTTGAGGTCCGCTGATCCGCCGATCAGGTTGGGGATGTATTTCGCCAGAGCATTCATCGCCTCGCCGCTTGCAGCGCGAGTTGCGATCGGTTTATCGGTGGGCTTCCAATTGGGGAGATCGGCGTCCCAGTTTTGCGGGAGCTTGCCGCTCACGATGCTGTCGAACTCGGCGGCTTCCTCAGGAAACGCCTGTTTGTACGCGGCGAACTTCTTGCGCCACTCGTCCTCCATTTGCTCCCCACGAGGAACCGCCTGGCGGAAAAAATCCACCGAGTCTTGAGGCAGGTAGAACTTCTCCATAGTTGGCCATCCCAGGGCTTTCTTGGTGGCGACTAATTCCTCTTCTCCCAGAGGATCCCCATGCGCGGTAAAGTTATCTTGCTTGTGAGGGCTGCCATAGCCGATGTGAGTTCGCGCCAGGATCAAGGATGGCCTTTGTTCCTCCGCCCGGGCTTCGCGAATTGCGGATGCCACGTCTTCGGTGTCGTTGCCATCCGGAACCACGCGAGTGTGCCAGCCACACGCTTCGAAGCGCTTTGCTACGTTCTCAGTAAAATCAATTTCGGTGGCTCCCGCGAGGGAAATGTGATTCTGGTCGTAGAGGTAAATGAGCTTGCCCAGACGCAGATGTCCGGCCAGCGAGGCAGCTTCCTCACTGATGCCTTCCATCAGGTCGCCATCGCCGCAGATCGCGTACGTATTGTGATCGACGATCTTGTGCCCCGGCCGGTTGTAGCGCGCCGCGAGCCACGCCTCAGCAATCGCCAGGCCCACGCCGTTAGCAAATCCTTGCCCGAGCGGCCCAGTGGTGACCTCGACGCCAGGCGCCAGGCCGCGCTCCGGGTGACCCGCCGCTTTGCTTCCCCACTTCCTGAAATGCTTGATCTCCTCGAGGGGCAGGTCGTAACCAGTAAGGTACAGGAGGCTATACAACAGCATGGACCCATGTCCCCCAGACAATACGAAACGGTCCCGGTCGAACCACTGCGGGTTCTGAGGATTATGGTTGAGAAACTCCGTCCAAAGAGTAAACGCCATAGCGGCTGCGCCCATCGGCATACCGGGATGGCCGGCGTTCGCGTTCTGGACAGCGTCGGCCGACAGAATTCGGATGGTGTTTATACATAGCTCTTGCTGCTCTCGACTCCGTTTCAGATTCATATCTGCCTCCACTGACGCCAGTTCGCAAAGTAGGGGACAGGGCAAGCGTCATTGCGACTTACGAGAGCAATTGCGGGGCCAGTCAGATTGAGCGCTGCTCAGTCATGATGGCAGCGGACACGCCGCTGCCTAGTCACGATGGAGCGGACACGCCCCTCCATACAAGTCATGATGGAGCGGACACGCCGCTGCCTAGTCACGATGGAGGGACCGCCAACCCAGGTTCCGGGATGCTACAGCCCGTCGACTAGAGTCGATCCGCCGACACAAAAAATGGCGCTCTCAATGGAAGAACCGTCTTGCGCAAAGCCAAACGTGTAACGGTATTCGTCGTGCAGCGCAAACGGGGGGAGGCAGAATGAAGACGTTACAGCAGGTTTTGGCCGAAGCGGATCGGCAGAAGGCGGCGGTGGGGCATTTCAATATCTCTGATTTGGTCGCGCTCAAGGCAGTGTACTCAGCGGCTCGCGAAATCAATGTGCCAGTTATAATCGGTGTCTCTGAAGGCGAGCGCGACTTCATCGGCGTCCATCAAATCGCTGCGTTGGTTCGCAGCATTCGGGAAGAGAATGGCTTTCCTATATACCTGAATGCCGACCACACTCATTCGATCGAGAAGGCCCGCGAGGCTGCCCAAGCCGGTTTTGACTCGGTAGTGTTCGATGCCTCCGCCTTGCCGTTCGAAGAGAATGTGACGAAGACCAAGCAGGCAGTGACTGAGATGAAAGCGATCCACCCCTCCATCATGGTGGAAGGTGAAATTGGCTTCATTGGCAGTTCTTCATCAATTCACGATAAGATCCCCGAGGGTATGAGCCCGATGACCACGCCTGAGCAAGCGAGCGAGTTCGTCCGGCGCACCGGCGTGGATGTGCTCGCGCCGGCGGTGGGCACCATGCACGGGATGTTAAAGAGCATGGTGGCGGGCACAAGCAAGAAGCACGTGGATCCGGCGCGGATCGCTGCGATCAAGCGCGCAACGGGAAAACCTCTCACTTTGCATGGAGGATCCGGCACGGACGATCAAGGATTTCTGGACGCGATTGAAGCTGGAATTACCATCGTGCATATAAACACGGAATTGCGGGTTGCATGGCGCCGCGGACTAGAGTCCGCGCTGGCCAAGAAGCCGGATGAAGTGGTCCCTTACAAACTACTGCCGGAGGTGGTGGAATCCGTCAAGCAGGTTGCGTATTCGCGCCTCCGGCTATTTAACACTTCCCTCAAGGGTGCTGCAGCACGCTAATCGGCGTAGCCGGAGGCCGGCAGTTCCTTCAGATCGACGGCTCTGCCCTCGCACTCCGGGGATCTGTCGCCCTTTCTCCCGAGCCACCCGATGCTGGCCTCGAAGAGGCTTCGCCTGGTCCATCCCCCTGCCTCCACTTGAACATCGGCTCGTGAGTTTCGTCGAATATCACAGCACATGCGTCAAAACTGTACCTGCTATTCAGGCCAGCGCGCGCCTTCAGCCATTGTCGAATGCGAGGGAAAAACTCAGTCGTAAGAGCCCCTTTTGTAAGGTACTTCAGCTCGCGCGGAACTGGCCTAATCTCGATCCTCCAACCCGAGTCGTAGGTTTCCCAGGGATGGTATGAAACCGACAAGATCTCGTACGGCTCACCTCTGGCTTCCATCCGCTCATACTTCGAACAGAAACTGATCTCAAGGCCTTGGGCCTGGGGAACATCCGATAATTCAGATGAGATCAGCTCCGCTCCTACGGGGTAAGAAAGCTTGCTGGCGATCTTGGATTTACGCCTTGTAGGGAATGGCATAACCGCCCCATCTAAGGTGATCGTAACACCCTTCGCGAAACACTGCGCAGTGTTCGCGCGGCCCGACCGCTCGCCTTTCTTGGCCGGTTTTGGAAGTGTTCGCGAATGGCCCGTTTTCAGCTGTCCCCAGGCTATGACAACCGACGGGCGTCGCGGGTCAGGCCGACTCAATTTCCATCGCGATCTGATTTGTCAGGTGGGTTGTCAATCGGTCAATCTCACGAAGCAGAGGCACAAATGTTGCGCCGTGCTCTGAGAGCAGTAGCCGCGATTCGTCCGTGCGGCACGATTCCAGTACCTGCTGCAGGACTGCGAATGAGTCCGCGGACACAGGTCCTCCTTGCGGTGCCTCACCCTCCAATCGATCCGCGATGTTCTCAAGCATCTGAGCAGAGCGCTGATCATACGCCTGAAGGGAGGCAACCGCAGCCTCAGGGAGTTCGAAGCCCGGCAATTGGAGACGGTACTTGAGGGATGCACCCCGCATTATGAAGAGCGTCCGCAATTGGGGCTGCCACCTCCGGATGCGGTCGCGCCAAGCCAGGTCGTGGAGGCGCGTGGGACGGAATTCGAGAAGGACTCCATCGGCAAGCGATCTCACGCTATCGAATTTCGTATGGATCGTATCGTGAAGGGCAGATGTGCGCTGGATCGCCCGGATGTCCGCCGAAACTGGTTCCCGTGTGAACTGGGCTAGCAGACGCAGAGTGGAAATAAACGCTCTCCTCATCTCGACACTCGCCGGGGCGCTCCAGAGTTGATCGAATATCAACCACATCATCATCAGCCCCAGGAAGGCTCCGGCAACTCGGTCCCTGCCCACGGAGAGCGACGTCTCCCTCGCGAACTTCTCCATGTTGATGACGAAGAACACGGCGCCAAGTTGCAGCCCGAAGAATGATAATCGAGGGCTGGACGTCATGAACCACGCAGCCAACGCTGTGACGAGTACGAAAAGAACCGTGAATCCTGCGATCGAATCGATGTACGGCAGAATGAACATTTGGGCGCCCATGCCGATCAAAAGACCGCCCACCGCGAAACCCGCGATACGAAGGATCTGCCTCTGTCGAGATGTACCGATCGTGGAGACCGCAGTCAAGAAACAGGTGAGCATCAGCGGTACGCCCATTCCTGGCCAGTCAATGGATTTATAGATGACGTAGCACGCGCTCACTGCAAAGCACCCTTTCAGCGCAAACCTGAGGTGCTCCGGGTTGACGAACGCGTCCGCGGCGATAAGCCTTGATCCGGGCGTTTGTTCCGACGGCGCTTGATACTCGTCAATGGATCGGGAACCTGCGAATGCTTGAGGGATCAGCGCGACTGTATTCTCCATCTCATGCAGCCACGGCACACGATGCGGTTGATCTTCGGTGTTGACGGGAATCGGAGCGGGAATTCGCCGGTCTATTAGAGCGCTTCGGACACTGGCGACGGCCGCGGCCAAGCTCCGCAAATGCTCCTGGTCCATGCTAGAAAGATCAGTGTTAGAAAGATCAGTGCGAAAAAAATCAGCGCCGGAGGGCTCAAAGCCGAACTCAGTTAGCGCTGTCGCAGTATCCACAAGCGTTCCAACAAGCGCCACAACTCCGCTCATCTGCGTCCTGTACTGGGGCGAATAATCTGACTGGCGCAAAGCGCGCCGCAACGCTGATGTCCCAAGCATGCCCAAGCGGATGACCTTTTCCGCAATTGCCTCATCCAGTGGGCGCCGTTCCGCATAGCACATCAATACGCTGTGAATCGCGGCTAAACGATCGGCGACGGGCAGAACGATATCGTCTCCAGGACGCGCGCGTCTAAAGACCAGTTCTACTCCTGAGATAACAACTACGGCTATCAGCGCTACCAATAACAGCCGGAGCGTGTCCTCGACGTTGGTTTCGGCTGACACATGCCGGTCCCAAATGGTAATCGCGATGGAGATTTCCAACGCGAACGCCGCAAAAGCTCCGTAGTTGGTCACTACTGTGAGCGCATAGAAGGCCAGGAAAAGCGAACTGATGATCCAAAAAAAGTGAAGGAGTGGGACACTGGCAACAAATTGGACGGAGACTAATACATACGCGACACCGCCAGCGGCGAGAAGGAGTATCGTGCTCGCCGAACTCAGAGTGGCGCGGGGGCTTTCGCGCGAAATGAGCAGTGCATAAATGCCGCCGAGGAACGCGTAAGGAATTCGAAAGGTATTGCAGATAATCATGACGGCGGTTGCAGCGAGAACCATGCGCGCCACCGTCTCGACTCGGCCCGGATAAGGAGCCAGCTCATGCTTAAGGAACTCCCAAAACCATGTCGATGGCCGGGGTGCGCCGGGTGCAGGTATGTCGTGGGCAAGGGCGCCCACCTCAACGTCCTCGAACGATGACAACCGCTGACTCGCTCACCCGAAACAAGTCCGCGGGAGGGTTCTCCACACGCACGCGAACCGGGTAGCGGGAGGCGAGATGCACCCAGTTCAAAGTCCGCTGTACATCGGGAAGGCCCGGTTCCAGACGGCCCACGACGTCCGCATCGGGAGTTACGCCGAAGCCTATGCTCTCCACCACGCCCGAAAAGCGCACATCGGGCTTCGACATGATGTAAACATCGGCTCGCATCCCAGGGGCGACGTGCTGTAGCTGGCCTTCGCGAAAATTGGCGACGGCCCACCATGTGCGGGCGTCAATGAGTGTAAACACCTGCTGCCCGATGTGTGCGTAAGCGCCTTCTGAAATGGTCAGATTGGTCACGCGGGCGGCGAACGGTGCGTACACTCGACAGTTGTTCAAATTGTAGCGGGCGGTTTCTATGGCCGAGGCTTTCGCGCCGCGTTGGTTGATCAGCGGTTCGAGCGTGGTCACCGCATTCTGTGCCTGTTCGTGCTGTGCGTGGCTCTGCTGCAGCATGGCCCGCGAGTGTTCCGCTTGCGCCAGAGTGGATTGCAATCCCGCCTGCGCCAGCCGCAGTTGAGATTCCGCTTGTTTGAGCGCTTGAGACTCGGCGATCTCCGATGTTCGGGCGCGATCCACCTGGTCTACCGTGACGAACTGCTTAGCTAGCAGCGGCTCGATTCGATGCAAATTGTTGTTTGCGTACGTCCACTCGGCTTGAGCCCGGCTGACGCCTTGCTCGGCGTTGGACACGTCCGCTCGCGCCTGGTCAACAGCCGCCGCCGACCGTGTTACGTCAGCTTCCGTACCTTGGATATTGGCTTGCGAAACGGAGACCGCGCTCACCAGCGCCGCGATTTTTCGCTGCTCGTCTGAGATCTGCCCTTCGAGCGTGGCCTGATCGGAGATCGCCTTCTCGAGCGCATACCGATATGGCCGGGCATCGATTTCGTAAAGCAGGTCTCCTTGCTTCACGAATTGGTTGTCACGCACGTTCAGACGCAGGATCGGACCCTCGACCTGAGGAGCAATTCCTATGAAATTAGCGAGTATCTCGGCATCGTCGGTTCGTGGATAGGAATTCACGCGATATAGCACCATAAGCCCCAGCGCCACTGCCGCAATCACAATAACAGCGCTCAGCACGCCTCCGAGCACCCTTGCAGTTCCCGTATCGGTATTAGACGTCATCAGGATACCCCTCCCTATCGAAATAACGCGAGCCAAAACGCGAAAGTAAAGAGCGCCGTCAGGCTTGGATAGGTCAAAACCGGAACCGCGATCGCAATGTGAAGGCGCAACAAAAGCCATCGAGCCGCCGCCGTAAGCACCAAGCCCAACCCCAAGCACGCAAGCCAGGCTGGAAAGAACGACCCTAAGACATCGAAAGAAGGAGCCCGCCCGCAACCGGCCAAGAAGCCCGCTGCCAACACTAACCCCCACCCCGAAAACTGCCGGCATCCAGTCATGCTCATGGCTGCGGCTTCCTCCTGTCGGATTGGATCGAGTCGCCGGAACGGAACGCCAAATCCGCCAGGGCGGTCAGCACCTCGGTTCGCGCCAGGATGTCTGCCGAGCGGGCTTGGGCAAGAACCTTCTGCGCCGCGGTGACGTCTAATAGGTTCCGCACACCGTAGTTATAGGATTCAAGGGCCGCGGCGTAGGACTGGGTGGCGGAGTCCAGCAGCGCGGTGGCCGCCTCACGCTGGCGAAAGGCGGTGTTCAAATTTGAATAGGCGGTCCAAACTTCGTCCTCGATGCTATCGGACACGGCGTCGACCTGCGCCTCGGCCCCCCGGATCTCGGATTCTGCCTCCATCAAGCGGTTTCGACGCGCGCCTCCGTCAAACATGGTCCAATTTAAACTCAGGGCCACTCCGCCGGTTAGATCGGCTGTATGTCCCCAAGGCAGCGTTTGTTGTTGTATGTATAGCGATTGGGCGCTCGGGTTGGCCCTGAGATTCAAGCTGGGATAATACGCAGCCCGCGCCTCTTTCTGCCGCGCCTGCGCCACGCGGACGCCGGCCAGTTCAGCCTGGAGGTCTGGCCGCTGGTCGAGAGCGCGATAAGTCGCCTGCTCGACCGTGTCACCGACCGATTCGGGAGTGGGTACTTCGCTCAGCGGCTCGACGCGGATCATTGTCGAGGCAGGTGCTCCCAACGCCGTAGCCAAATCCCCCCGGGCGTTTTGCTCTGCGCCTAACACGGCCTGCAGATCATATTGCGATTGCGCGGTGGCGCTGCGAGCCTCCAGAACGTCGGGCAGAGTCGCCAAACCATTATGTAGCCGCTCTTCCGCGGCTTGTTGCACCGCCTCCGCATTGGCCAAACTTACTCTTGCGGCGGTCTCCTGAGCTGACGCATTCAGCAAGTGATAATACGCCTGCTGAACCTGAAAGATGAGTTTCCGATGAACGTCGTTGAAACCGAAGTTCGCTGCGAGTACTCGCGCGCTCTCCGCGGAGATCCGGCCGCGACGGGCCCCGAAATCGAAGATCGTGTAGGTGAGATCCAGTGACACCTGGACCTCCGGATCCGTGTGGCGGTAGAATCGGGTGCCAAGCGGAATCTCCTCGCGATCAACTCCCGAGAGTGCCACAGCTGATAAGGTAGGATACAGTTCGGCACGCGCGATCCCGAGGGTTGCCGCTTGGGCACGGGCGTTTTCCCAAGCGACACGAGTCTCGGGATTGTGTGCTTCGGCTAGATCGATCAACTCCGCCAGAGAATAGGCTTTATTGGGCTCGATGGGGATAGCTGGCTGATGAACATGCTTCCCACCGCTTATGACTTGGCGTTCGTCGGAGGCGCGCCAAGGGTGGCCGGGAGATACCGGCGGACTTTGAGCGAAGACGCGAATGGCAGCCATCAGGATCACAACGGGAATTGTCGTCCGAGCCCGATCCTCCGATATCAACGATTGCGAAGACAGTCTGTGCCTGTGTTTGAGAGATCTCAAGCAACACTCCGGGTTAGCCTCAAATTGCTGCGCCAATTTCGATGCTCCCTGCACAGCGGCCACATCGTGGGTACCTGAATGGCGACCGCCATCCGTGAGAGCACATCACGCTCCATAGTGGGTCCGGAATTCAAATTGTTTTTCATGACGCCTATACCGGCCAAGTCGACCGGCACGACCTGCCAGCGGATTTCGGCTGCAAGAGTCCCGTGAAAATCTGCGGACCGTAAATTTCCGGCGCGCGATCGGCCCCAGCTGGAATCTCGAGTCTGGGAGTCAGTAGATGTAGGCGAGGTCGAGAGCCACTGAGACCAAGATCACTGTGCGGTGTCGTCAGTTCGCCACCGAATCGCCGGCCCTTGACCGTCGGGATCGGTCGGGGACTGCCAAACTACCCGCGCAATCTCTTGGGACCACTCACGTACGGATTTCCGCGCTCATAAAATCGCCATTGTCGATCGACATTTCGGGTCAGGCCAGTGCGTGCGCTCGTGCCGATAGCAGCAGTGTTCAGCTCAGTCGCCGCGAGCCAAAGTGGACCGGCGCGGCACAAATCCAGGCCATCTTGTCCGAAATCAATCCCCAGGGCTTCGGTGAGCCGGCCAGGACCCCTGGCCAAATCGATCAGTCGCGTCACAGCTCGGGAGCGTTGCATCAGCTCAATTCCCTCAAGCGGTTCGAGCGCACGTATCAGGACTCCTGCACCAACGCCTTGTGCCTCACTCGTAACATTCAGCATGAATGAAGAACCATACACGAAATAAACGTAGGCGTGCCCACGCCTGAGAAATAGGGGAGCATTGCGCGGCGTCTTCCCACGGAACGCGTGACCTGCCGAGTCGCCAATTGGATAAGCTTCGGTCTCGACGATTCGTCCGCTGAGTCTGCCCGCGGCAACATCGTGGACCACGACTTTGCCGATCAAACAGCGCGCCAACTCTACGGTGTCCAGCGGAAGCTCCCCTCGGCGAAGGCGGCGGAGCCGGCCACTCGAAGCAGTCTGATCTGGGCGCTTCATTCTTCGTGCACTAGCGGGCGATCCGGCTGGAGTTCGCCAAGCATCGTCGAATCAGCTCGGAGATGATTGGGTCGATGTGCCTTGAATTCGCCCTTTTTCAACTGACGACCAGTCCGGCTGGCTCCTATGATGAGCGTAGCGCGCGTTGTTGTCATCAATGCCCCCGGTACTCTATCTCTTGGGCACGCCATTCCAAAGAATCAAATTGCTCAAAATGTTGTTTTCGTGGTTGACGTCCTTGAATTCGTTACGGTGTGGGTGGTCCGACCCAAGCTCATATCCGGCGATCCACAGGTCGGCGAAAGCAAAGAGTCGCTGATTTTCGATTCGCTCGGGCTTGCCGGGACGATGGCTGCGCATAGCCTGCAAATTACGCCTGCTCAGAATCCCATTCGGCGGACGGGGATGCTCGCACAACCGCGTCTTAATCTCATGTCCCGGGTTCTGATCGCCAGACGCGGAAAGCTGCGCCACATTGGTTCGGCGTCGTGCGAGTTGGCAAATTCCATGCATGCAGAACTTTCGGACTGCAGTCCTCGGCCTGATTGAACCACGTCGCAACACCGTGGAGGCGACCACGAATTGTATCAACCGTAGCAGCCGAGGACGCACTATGGAGACTACAATCGACGAAGGATTCGGCCAGAGGAGAAATACCCGAGAGACTGTGCTCCGCCGCCAGCCCGCTCGTCGCAACCCCCATCGGCAGACACTTCCTGCTTGAATCCCCGTATGTGACCTCTGTTCGCGGAAGATTGTGATGCTGACTCCACGCCGCCGAAACCAGCAACTGCGTGATCACCGGCGCTTGCCTATTGGTTCGCCCACCTTGAGCACGATGTCCGCGAACAGTCCAGCGTTCAGGCGCCAACTTGCGAATCCCCAGGGACGTTCTTTCCCTGATGACACCATTCGTCGAGCTCAGCTGCGTCGGGTCATTTGCGCGCCACATCTGCGTGGGCTGTCGCCGCTCGGAATCGACCGCTGGAGCACCTTCCTTCAAGCAGCAGCGTCGTGTCGAGTCCGGTGGACTTCCTTGATGAGCCCTGTTCCCACGTCGAAAACGAAACCCCTCACCGGAACTTCTTTGGAGATCCACGGATGTGATCTGACCTTCTTCATCTGTTCCCTTGTGTTCTGTTCAGGGTCTTTGTAAGAGAAGAAGCGCATTGGAGCAGGTGACGCGTCGCCGGTCAAAGCCGTGAGCTTCGCGTTCAACTCATCGTCAGTGAATGTCGTGAATCCGCAGCCAGTGTGATTGAGGAGCATGATCTCCTTCGTGCCAAGGACGCGGGTGGAAACCACAAGCTCCCCAAGCACATCTTCAGTTACCGCCGGCCCGCCCGTCCGGATGACGTCGAGATCGGAATGTGGCAACCCAAGTATTTCAGGGAGGTCAGAAAGTCTGGGATCCATGCAGGTGACGACTGCGATCTTGGGGGTTGGATGCGCCCCCAGTTTTCGATCGTACTTTTTAGCATACGTCTGGTTTGCTTTCAGGGCTTTGTCGATAAGACTCATTGCAGATCTCCATATTCGGTAGTGTAGGTTGACCGGGGGAACCCCTGGAGCGGGTGCAACCCCCGACCACGTGAATCGCTGACTGCAGGTGCAGGGCCTTTCGGTGCAGCAGGTGTTTTGATCCGCGGGCTTGCCGCCGCTACAGCATATCTAAGGCGCTTGCGGTTTCAGAACCACCCGGGAGTACTGCGGTTGGCGAATATCCGACGCGGCATTTGGGCGGATGTCGATCCGCGCTCTCGTCAGCTCATTAAATATGCCTGTCGAGCTGGTATTGGGCGGGACGATATGGAGTGAAAAACGGCGGAGATTCCCTCGGGGACTTGTTTCACAGATCGATGACGACATCCCGAATTGGTTGGGAGCAGCAAACGAGAAGATTGCCTTCAGCGGGTTTGTCTAGCGGCTCTGGTCCGTAGGCCACCGCTCCCGAAACCAAACCGGTCTCACAACTGTGACACACACCACTCCGGCATGCCCAACGGACGGGAACGTCGCACGCTTCGGCCAGTTCCAGAAGGCTCTGGTAGGCCGATTCATTCCAGTGTGCGGCGATGCCGCTTCGCGCGAACGACACCAACGGGCCGGTGCTGGTATCGCGCTCGGGGGGATGCGGAGTTCGTGTTACCGCCCCGATCACACCAGGACTCATCGGCTCACTGCCGTTGAAGATCTCGATGTGAATCTGTCCCGGCGGGACGCCATAGCCCGCAAGCGCCGACTTCATATCTGCCATGAAGGTAGCCGGCCCACAAATGTAAATGTCCGCTTCCCGCGGGATGCGGACCTCTTCGAGCACCGATCGCGATAAATGGCCGGGGGCGTCGAAATCCTCTCCCAACTTGTCGAACGAGGTTGGTTTGCTGTAGCAGACATAACTCCGGCCGTGCGGGAAGGCGAGCATCAGGCGGCGGACTTCGGCGGCAAAGGGATGATGTTCGCTATCTCGAGCTGCATGGAGCCATAAAACCTGGCGGGCCGGTTGCGCCACCGCTAACGCATGGAGCATCGCCAGCACCGGCGTCGCCCCGATCCCAGCGCTGAGAAGGACGACCGGTCGCTCTCCGGCTTGCAGGATGAAGCTGCCGCGAGGGGAACTGACGTCGAGAACATCGCCAACCCGTAGATGATCCCGCAGCCACGTTCCAGCCAGACCGCCCGCCTCGATCTTCACACTGATTCGATAGCGCTCCGCCGGGAGCGGACCCGAGAGTGAGTAACTGCGAAAGATCGGGCCCCCTTCGGCGGCTGGGTGAAGCCGAAGGACGATGTACTGGCCAGGCAGAGCTGCTGGCGGCGGCTGACCGTCCAGACTTTGCATCGTCACCGAGAGGACGTCCGCGGACTCCCGATCAATCGACGTCACGGCGAGCCGGTGAAATCCTGGTGCGGCTGGATGCGCGGCGGCTTCCGGCATAAGACCTGCATTTCCCGCTGAGTTCTGCAGTAATGCCTCAAACGATCTGTGCCACCCCGGCGAAAGCGCCTCGATTCGCAATGCACGTTCCAACGGCCCGCGCGGATGATTCGGCAAATACAAAAGCGCATTGACCTCAGCGACTGTCATTCGCTCCTTGGCCTCCCCCACCTTCACGATTTCGTCGCCCCAACCCACTTCGCCTTCCTCCAGAACGCGGCAGTAGAATCCAGGACGGCCACTCGAAGTCAACAGCGCCGCCATCAGGGGCTCGTTCATCCGAATACCAATGCGATAACAGGTAACTCGGGGTTGTGTGACTTCGAAGAGTGCGCTTCCGATTCGATAACGGTCGCCGATGCAAACCGCATCGTCGGGCAGGCCTTCGATTGTGAAATTTTCGCCGAATTGTCCGAAGGACCGCGGGTCGCCCAGGTCGGATCTCTTGAGTCGTTCCTGCCAATAGCGATACGACTCGATCTGGTACACAAAAACAGCGCGCTGTTCACCTCCATGTCCCTCTAGATCCCCCTGGCCATCTCCGTCTAGATTCAGCCGGCGGACGGGACACCGGCCATGAACTGGAATCTTCCAGATTCCGGTGTGGACCGTGCGGCCCTTCCACTCGATGTCGCGCGGGAGACCGACGTTTACGGAGAGTAGCCGGGCCATAGTTGCAAGTGAGCTACTTTGCCCGCATTTCTAATTCCAGATGCACCATTCGTGACAGCGCGGTGGATGCGAGGGCGTGACAGAAGAGAGGCCACATGATATGTCGGAGCTTAACAAACGAGAGACCACGGCGTCACGACATTACACGGGGACTTAGGCGCGAAAGGTTGCATTGGAAATTCATATCGCGTCGATCCGTTTGCTTGGAGGCCCTTTTCTTCAGAGTCTGGGCGATGGTCTAATGCGGACGTTTGCAACCCGCCCCTTACATGCGTGCTGCATCGTTTTGGCGCGGCACTGGAGGTCAAACGTGACCTGCGATCAGTTGAGCGCCAGGATCGGGCCATTCTGCCCGTTCACGGAGGCGCCTGCGGCCAGAGACGAGGCCGCGGAGCGCAAGCGACGCGTTGGGTAGCTGGGAACGCGTGTCCTCGCTCGGAGACTCCGATGACCCGGTTCCGCTTAACGCGCTGGAATGGGCTCCGCTCAGCCCGCCGCTAAGATGCGGGGGAACAAAGGGACGACCGCCGATTGTGCCGCGTTATTTCTCTCGCCTGGACGGCCTGAGGTTAAGTATTCGCCGATACCATCTGTGGAGACACTCGGAATCGGTTTGGGGCATTACGGAAAACAACGCTAGCGTTTTCCCGGAGGACTTGGATTAGAAAGTCGAATCGCGTCGACCGGTTGAGTCGGCCCGCGAACAATAGCTTGCGGATCTCCCGCGCTATCTTTCGTTTCTGCATTCTCGGTGTGGCATGCGACATGCGTACAGAAGGCAACCGAGCTGAGTTCTGCATACTGAGTCAACCCGGACACGAGAACAAAGGAGAACGAACATGAAAATACTGATGGTGCTAACGTCCCACAATCTTTTGGGAAGCACCGGCCGCAAGACTGGTTTCTGGCTGGAGGAATTCGCGGCGCCGTATTTTGTCTTCCGGGACGCTGGTGTCGAATTGACGCTGTCTTCTCCAAGGGGCGGCCAGCCCCCGATCGATCCAAAGAGCGATTTGCCGGAGAATCAAACTCCCGCAATGACAAGGTTTAAGCGGGACGCGGAAGCACAGAAAGAGTTATCTCAGACGGTGAAGCTTTCCGAAGTCAAATCGGAGGAATTCGACACCATATTTTACGTGGGAGGCCACGGTCCCATGTGGGATCTCGTCGATAACCCCGAATCCATCGCATTGATCGAGTCCTTCTACAACTCCGGCAAGCCCGTAGCTGCAGTCTGTCATTCGCCTGCCGTTTTCCACCGTGTAATGTATCAGGGCGAGCCTCTCGTCAAAGGCAAGCGCGTGACCGGCTTTACGAACGGCGAAGAAGCTGCGGTTGGCTTGACCCACATCGTACCTTTCCTCGTTGAAGACGAGCTGAAGAGAATAGGGGGCCTGTATGAGAAGGGAGCCGACTGGGCAAGCTTTGCTGTCGTCGATGGTCGTGTCGTCACCGGCCAGAACCCTGCTTCATCAACGGCCGCGGCTAAAGCGCTTATCGAGGTACTGACGGCGAATACTGCGGGGGTTTCCCGGCAAGAGCCGGTCGAATGGTTTGCAGGAACTTCGAACCTCTTGGGGCGGAAAGGGTAGAAGAATGAAAAAACGAATGCTGGTAGCTGTGGCGTCTGTCGGCTTTCTCGCGGGTCTTGTCCTGGCTGCGGAGGGCAAGTATGGCGCGAAGGTCCCGGGCGGACTCGCGCTCTCTGAATTCAGAGGATATGAGTCATGGCAGACCATTTCCGTCAGTCGAAACGAAAAGGTCATTGCGGTGATCCTCGGAAATCCAGTGATGATTAATGCTTACCAGTCTGGTATTCCCGGCAGCGGGAGGCCTGTCCCGGACGGCGCCAAGATGGCGAAGATTCATTGGACGTCGAAGCAGAACGAGTTCTTCCCGGACGCGACGGTGCCGGACAAACTTGTGAACGTGGACTTCATGATGAAGGACAGCAAGAGATTCGTGGATAGCGGCGGTTGGGGATATGCCGTGTTTGATTACGATACCACCTCCGACAAGTTCAAGCCGGGCACCTCCGCAAGCATGCCTCCACAAGGCAACGACGCGAAGTGCGGGTTCACCTGCCATATGCGAGCTAAGGCGAGAGACTACGTGTTCACCTATTACGGGAGGAGATGAACCTGTATCAGGCAGGATGGGGACGGAGTGATCCCGCCTCGGGGCATTCGTGCAATTCCCGCGGAACCTAAGTGATTGAAAACAGCAAGCTCAAATCCCGATATCCGATCGACGTTCCGGGTGCTCCGGTCGGGTTCGTCGAAGGGTGCGCCGGGAGGCGAGAGCAAGTGTGGGAGAACAGCCACGACAAAGAGGGATCGGTCGTTTAATGTCGTCCCTTCGTTGGCGCTCGGAGTGCGCGGGCCTTCAAAAATCCTCCTTCCCTAACCGATTGGAGTCGTCGGCCTTCGGCGCGGAGAACCGGCGGAGGGTGCTCTTTTCGGGGCATCTTCCTGTGCTCGCTGAAGCACGCGGGAGGGTAATCGCCCGGGTGAATCAGGCGAGTGGCGGGACTTAGTTGCTAAATAGCTTCTAATTCCGGACCGCCTGGCGTCCTACCCCGAAACAACGGCAGACCGCCTTCAGAACACATCGCAGATGCCCTTCTTTTCGAAAGATACAATGAATCTGCTGGTGGCTAATAACCTCTCGGATTGTACTTCCAAGCATCTCTGTGTGTTCCTAACTCGAGCCAAGGGGCGGATCTACGTACTGTTTCATGAGCAGTTCGGCGGCGGCATCGTCGGGCTGATCTCGTCAACGAACGTCTTGTATCGCCGGGGCGGTCCCGTCGGACCGTCGACTCAGACTGCGGACATGTGGGTGCCGGCAGGCGGGTGGGAATCCTGGTTTTCAGTAATTTAGCGATGGCCCCTCCATTGCGTTTGTAGTAGTGCAGCAGTTCTGCCGGAATGAGAAGGAGTCGGCGAAGACAGTGCAGACAAAACGCAAGACAATGATCGTGACAGGTGCGGGCAGGGGAATTGGTGCCGGCGTTACGAACGCTTTCATCGAACGTGGTTACAACGTAGTCGCCAACTCACTGAGCATCACGGCATCCACCTTCGCTACGACGGACAGACTGGCAGTGGTGCGAGGCGACATCGGCGACCCTTCGACCGCCCGCGAGATCGCTTCAATGGCAATGGACACATTCGGCTCGATCGACGGGGTTGTCAATAACGCCGGTATCTTCTTTACGAAGCCGTTCACCGAATACACGACACAGGATTTCGAGAAACTGTCCGGAACGAACCTGCAGGGCTTTATCCACATCACGCAGCTCGCGGTCAAGCAGATGCTGATACAGAACAGCGGAGGGAGCGTAACTTGTGTGACGAGCGCAATGGTCGAGCATCCTATCGCGGGCGTTAGGGCGTCGCTCGCCATGGTCACCAAAGGCGGACTCGAGGCGATCACGCGGAGCCTCGCCATGGAATACGCCAGGGACCGCATACGGTTCAACGCAGTCGCTCCGGGAGTCGTTAATACGCCGATGCACGCAAGTGATTCCAGCGAGTTTCTGAAGGGCCTTTCGCCGATGGGCGCGATACCCGACATTGCCGACATTGTCGATGCGATCGTCTATCTAACGGAAGCTCGCCAAGTCACAGGAGAGGTGCTGCACGTGGACGCAGGCGCTCACAATGGCAAGTGGTAGCGCAGGGACAGAGTATCGGGCAAGCTACTCGGCCGGAACAGCCCAGAGGCGTTCTCGCGTCGGCGGAGCCTCCCAGGTTGCTCGCCCGCATGCATTGCCGGGCTTTGCGGAAATGCCTCGGGTGCAGGCGAGTGCCGAGATACGCGTCGCCGATGAGGGCCATCTCGTGCTTGACACTGTTGCCGATGAGATTGCAGTGTTGCTTCAAAAGTATGCCGGCGATGCTGCCCGGCTCCGAAGCGATGGGCAGGGTGGTGAACTTGACGAATATTTCGTTACCGGCCGTGGCTACGAGCTCGCATTTGTGGGCTGCGGTGTTGGCTGGCGGCGACGAAATTCGACTGAAGGACTTAACTATGAAGATCGTGGAAGATGATCGCCCGAAGCACTTCTGCCGGATCGTTCGTGCGGAAAGCCTCTTAAGTCAGACACGCGCTCGTCTCGGCCGACTCTTTTCTGATGATCGGCGGGTTTTCGTCGTGCCCTGTGTCCGAGAAAGTCGGTGCAGCAGGGAATTTGCAGACGCCGAAGACGCAATTGTCGTTTCACAACCCAGGAATCGCGGCACTGCGGTCGGAATCATCGCCGCGCTCGTTCAGATGATGCAGGCTGATCCCGATGCGGTTGTGGGATTCTTTCCCGGCGATCATTCCTACTCCGATGATGAGTCGCTCCAGTCAGTCGTCAAGTCGGCGGCAGCAAGCGCAGCGCAATTCCTCGTGTCGTTCGTCCTCCTGGGGGCCGAGGCCGAGTACGCTGAAGCTGAGTGCGGGTGGATCGAGCCAAGGCTAGCAGTGTCGGAAGCACATGCTCGACCGCTGTGTTCTGTCAACCGTTTCTGGGAAAAGCCAGCATTGTTGCAGGCGCTAGCTTTATTACAAAAGGTTGCCTCTGGAATACGTTCGTCACCACCGGCAGCGGGGCTGGTTGCCTCGATAGTTTGGTTTGTTCCGGGGTCCCGATGTGATTCTTTTATTGATACGCACGTTGGCGATGACGATTTGGCCTCACCTACGCTCGGTGGCGGAACGTCGAGTTTCGCGCGATATCCTGGCCATCTGGCGAGAAGACCCTTGTGTAGTTCCGATCGTGCGCTCAGCCTGCTCGCCAAGAACATCGATACCTGCATGGTTTCGTCGAGCCCGCTGCTTTACACCGCATGTCCGCAGTATGTGAGAGAAGTCGTATGATGGCAGTGGAAATCCACGTCCGTGATGGCCTTCTCGCTGCTCGGCTGCTTACCGGCAGGAAACTGAAATCAGTGGAGGAAGTGGAATGAGAATTCTGTTGTTCTTGGCGACAGGAGCGATGCCCCTTATCGCCACAGCATCCGGGTACGCCACCTGGGCCCGCCAAACCTATCAGCACGGTGCGGGGCACTTGACGACGCAGGCGGAACTCGAGCAAACAATCGGGCCACGTGCGGGACAGTGATATCTCATGGGAGCTTCCTTCATCCCGGTGTTCCTCCTCGCTGTTCCTTCCCTGAGTCCGACGAACATATTCGCTCCTGCGTCGACTCCGGCCCAGTCGATTTTTGACCTTTCTCTCTTCGTCCTGGAGGTTACGGCTGCGGTGTTCGTGGTGGTCTTCACTTTGCTTGCGTACGCGGTGGTGAAGTTCAGGAAAAGGAAGACGGCCGATGCACGCGAACCCGCCCAGGTTTACGGCAGTTCTCAGCTTGAATTGGCGTGGACGGTCGTTCCGGTTCTCATTGTGGTGGTCCTGTTTCTGGCGGCTGCACGCGTTATTGCGAGTATCCAGAACGCCCCCAAGCCTGACAATGCTATTGAAGTCACCGTCATCGGGCATCAGTTCTGGTGGGAATTTCGATATCCGTCGCTGAAGGTGGTGACTGCGAATGAACTGCACATTCCCGTAAGCGACCCGGCTCATCCAACGCCAACCTTCCTTACTTTACTTTCCGCGGACACAGACCACAGTTTCTGGGTGCCGCGCCTGGCCGGTAAGACGGACCTTATACCGAATCACCCCAATAGCACGTGGGTTGATCCGCATGAGACTGGGCTTTTTCTAGGGCAGTGCGCCCAGTACTGTGGAACCCAACACGCCTTGATGCTGCTTCGCGTTTATGTGCAGCCGCGAGATGATTTCGACCGCTGGGTTAGGGAACAGAGTCTACCGGCCCAGATCACAGGCCCAATCTCGGAAGGGGAGAAGATCTTCGAGCGGACGGCTTGCATCAACTGCCACGCCGTGGCCGGTACTGCCGCAAACGGGCGCTTCGGCCCGGACCTGACTCACTTGATGAGCCGCGATACGATTGCTTCCGGAGCAGCGTCGAACACGCATGCGAATCTGCGACGTTGGATTCAGAATCCCAACACCATCAAGCCAGGCTCCAAAATGCCGGCAATGGGATTGAGCGATCCGGAACTCGATGCCGTGACCCGATATCTGGAGACTCTTCGCTGATGTCGACCCAATCCATTTCAGTGCCCGGAACGGACGCGACGCGGAGCCCTCTTGTGGAGCAACTTCACCAATGGGTGACGACCGTCGATCACAAGCGTCTCGGCCTCCTCTATATCTTTTATGCGTTGGTCTTTCTTGTAATCGGGGGAGTCGAGGCGACGATCATGCGGATCCAGCTTATCCGTCCGCTTAACAATTTCGTCTCGCCTCAGGTGTTTAACCGGATGTTCACCATGCATGGCACAACCATGATTTTCTTCGTCGCCATGCCGCTCGTATTCGGATTTGCGAATTACCTCCTTCCTCTGATGATCGGCGCGCGCGATATGGCCTTTCCGCGATTGAACGCTTTCAGCTTCTGGATGACGGCCTTCGGCGGGCTCCTCCTCTATTTCAGTTTCATCGGTGGCGATGGACTCTATGGCGCGGGCAACGCTCCGGACGTAGGATGGTTCGCCTACGCGCCGCTGACCTCGCAGACATTTTCGCGGGGACACAGCACCGACTTCTGGACACTGTCACTGTTGGTTTCCGGCATCGGGAGCATGGGAACCGCGACGAACATTATCGCGACAATTGTCTGCCTGCGGTGCAAGGGAATGGCCCTCGGGAAGATGCCACTGTTCGCGTGGCTCAATCTCACGATGGGGGGCCTGGTGATTCTGGTTGTCAGCCCGCTCACGGCTGCGCAAGTGATGCTGCTGGTCGATCGTTACCTGGGTGGACACTTCTTCGATACGCAGGCGGGCGGCTCGGCCGTGTTGTGGATGCACTTCTTCTGGATCTTCGGGCATCCGGAAGTGTATGTGCTGGTGATCCCCGCCTTTTCATTTGTTTCTGAGATCGTTCCCGTTTTCTCCCGCAAAGCGATTTTCGGCTACCCGATCATGGTGGCGGCAACCGTGGGCATCGGATTTATCAGCATGAGCGTCTGGGCTCACCACATGTTCACGGTGGGCATGACTTCGAGCGGAAACACGTTCTTTGTGTTGTCCACAATGGCGATTGCCGTTCCCACGGGGATCAAGATTTTCAACTGGCTCGCCACCATGTGGGGAGGGCAGATTCACTTCAGGGTTCCCATGTTGTTTTGCATCGCATTTCTGTTTCAGTTCCTGATCGCGGGCCTGACCGGAGTGATGCTGGCCGCGGCGCCTTTCGACTGGCAGCTCACCGCATCGTACTTTGTGGTCGCGCACTTTCACTACGTGATCGTGGGAGCCATTCTTTTTGCGCTCTTTGCTGCTTTCTACTATTGGTTCCCGAAGATGTCCGGTAGAATGTACAACGAAAAGCTCGGCCAATTGCACTTCTGGCTTTTCCTCATCGGATTCCATCTGACGTTCGATTTCATGCATATTCCCGGCATTCTCGGCATGCCCCGCCGAATCTATACATACGAACCGGGGCGCGGCTGGGATATCTGGAATCTCATCGTGACCATCGGTGTGGTCTTTCAGGCGGCCGGCGTTCTGGCCTTTGTCGGCAACCTGCTCTGGTGCGCCTTCCGCGGCGCAATCGCCGGAGGTGATCCCTGGGATGCGTGGACGCTTGAATGGTCCACCAGTTCGCCGCCGCCCGCGTACAACTTTCCAAGAATCCCGGAGGTCAGGAGCCGGCGCCCGCTATGGGACCTGAAGCATCCTGAAGACCCCGATTGGCATTACGAGTAGCCTCATGACCACACCGTCCATAAACGTTCACCAAGACGATCTCAGTTGGAATCTTCCGGCGCGTGGCCCCGTGGGAATGTATTGCCTGATTGCCGCCGAGACCGCGATTTTCACGATCTTCGTGGTCGCCTACATTTTCTACATCGGCAAGAGCGTTACAGGGCCCCAACCCGGCGAGGTGCTCCATGCCCCGATCTTCCTGACGCTCTGTTTGCTGTCGAGCAGTCTCACGATTCACTTTGCCGTGAGATTGCTGAGAGGCGGGGGCGTAGTTTCTTTTGGCGTCTGGTGGCTTCTGACAATCGCTTTGGGGTCGATCTTTCTTCTGGGCACCCTGCGAGAGTGGCACCACCTCATCTACGACGAGGGCTTGACCATCCAGACGAACTTGTTTGGGACCACTTACTACTCGCTTGTGGGCCTGCATGCATTTCACGTAACGGTCGGCCTCCTTGCTCTTGCGACGGTGATGGTGTTCACGCTTCGCGGCGATGTGGCAAAACAGCACGCCGAGCGCGTCGAGGTTTTGTCGATGTACTGGCACTTCGTGGATGTGGTGTGGGTAGTGGTCTTCACCGTCGTCTACATTGTCGGGCGGTAAGAAAGGAAGAAGCGAATGGCGGTTGAATCAGTGAACCACGTCGAGGAGGACGAGGACCCGATCCGGATGCCTGCGCCCACGCCGTGGCCGATTGCGCTTGCATTTGGAATAGCTTTGCTCTTCGGGGGAATGGTGACCAGCGAGGCCGTGAGCGTGCTGGGAGCGATTGTCGCCATCGCCGCCGCCGTGGGATGGTTCCGCGATGTCCTGCCGTATGAAGCTCATGAAACGATCGCGGTGACGCCGGAAGCGGAGCCCGTCAAGACGGCGAGACCCGGAGTGGTTCGAATGGCGATCGCCAATGAATTACAGCGCGCTTATCTGCCACTCGAGATCTATCCGATTTCCGCGGGTGTCAAAGGCGGCCTCGCCGGGAGCGTGGCGATGGCGGTGGTGGCGATGCTATACGGTCTCATCAGCCAGCACAGCATCTGGTATCCCATTAATCTCCTGGCCGCCGGTTTTCTCCCAGGCGCCATGACGGACACCACAGCTAAGATCGCCGCATTCAATCTCAGCGTCTTTCTTATCGCCACAGCGATTCATCTGATCACTTCGCTGCTTGTCGGGTTGCTCTACGGCGCCATGCTGCCGATGCTTCCGCGGCGGCCTATTCTTCTGGGTGGTTTCATCGCGCCGATGTTTTGGACCGGGTTACTTCACAGCATTCTTGGAATTGTGAATCCCGTGCTCAACCAGCGTATTCATTGGCTCTGGTTTGTGGCTTCGCAAGTGGCGTTTGGGATTGTCGCCGGGATCGTTGTTTCACGACAGGAAAGGATACGCACATGGCAGCGTCTGCCGCTCGCCATCCGCTCGGGCATGGAAGCTTCGGGGATGAGGGACGAAAGCCGATGAATCGTCGAGTCATTGTCCTCGCGATAGTTCTCGCGGTCACCACTGCTTGTGGTACCCGCAATCCAGCGGATGTGCAGGTCATCCCGCCGGACAAAATTATGGACTTCAGTTTCCTCTATGCGCGAAACTGTTCCGGATGCCATGGTTCGAATGGAACGGGCGGCGCCGCAATTGGGCTTGGCGACCCGGTTTATCTCGCGATCGCCGATGATGCCGCCATTCGCCGTGTTACCGCCAACGGAGTTGCCGGAACGTCTATGCCGGCCTTTGCGCAAAGCTCGGGCGGAATGCTGACCGACGACCAAATCGATGTCATTGTCGACGGAATTCGCACGCATTGGGCGAAACCGGACGTATTGCGGGGCGCCAGCGCTCCGCCTTATGCGGCGCAGGGCGCCGGCGATCCGAAGCGCGGAGCGGGAGTCTATGGCACTTACTGCTCGTCGTGCCACGGCGCAGACGGTCGTGGAGGTAAGCGGGGTAGCTCCATCGTGGACGGCTCGTATCTCGCGCTGGTGAGCGATCAGAATCTTCGTACAACCGTGATTGTCGGGAGGCGCGAATTAGGCGCTCCCGGCTGGCGCGGCGATGTACCGGGCAAGCCAATGTCGCCGGAGGATGTCTCCGATGTCGTTGCCTGGATTGCCGCGCAGCGGACGGAGTTTCCGGGCCAGCCCTATTCCAATTCACAGCAGACCGCACTACGGACCGCACTGCCAGCCGACGGAGGAATTCGATGACCGCGCCGGATGAACTCTCCCGGCGCCGGGTGTTAGTGAAACTCGGGCTCCTCTTTAATGGGGCCGTCGGCGCAATCCTCGCGGTGCCGATCGTGCGCTACATCCTTTCCCCCGTGATCCGCCAGCGGAAGCCAGGGTATGAATCCTGGCTTTCGCTTGGTTCGCTCGGTCAATTTCCCGAAGGGCAGACGCGTCTTGCGACCTATCGAAGCCCGGCCGCGACGCCATCGGACGGCGCAACCGCGAATATTCCCTGCTGGGTGCGTCGCGTAGACGGTGATAAATTCCAGGTGTTTGCGATCAATTGCGCGCATCTCGGGTGTCCGGTTCGCTGGTTTCCACAATCGGGTTTGTTTATGTGCCCGTGCCACGGCGGCGCCTACTACTCTGACGGCTCGCGCGCCTCGGGGCCCCCGGAGCGCGGCCTGTTTGAATACCGCTACAAGGTGGAGCAGGGGAACCTTTTGATCCAGCCGGGCGAGATGCCAACACCGGGAGCTCCCAACGCGCGCCTTATCAACATCTCGACGGGGAGGCTGCCATGCGCTTGATCAAGTCGTTGGGCGCCTGGTTCGAAGCGCGAGTGCAACTTGCCCGCCCGATCCAGGAGGTCATGCAGCATCAGGTGCCGCGGCAAAGCGCGAGCTGGGCCTACGTCTTCGGCAGCGCGGCGCTCGTTGTATTCACGCTCCAGCTTGTCACTGGAGTTCTCCTCGCCCTCCTTTACGTGCCCTCCGCTGGAGAAGCATGGAGCAGCCTCCAGATTCTCAATCACCAAGTCACACTCGGCTGGTTCATTCGAGCTTTGCACGGCTGGGGCTCGAATTTCATGATCGCGATCGTCCTGATCCACATGGTGCAGGTGTTTCTTCTTGGAGCTTACAAATTTCCGAGAGAGCTGACTTGGGTGGTTGGTATTCTTCTGCTCCTCATGACTCTCGGAATGGCCTTTACTGGCCAGGTGCTTCGATTCGATCAGGATGCCTACTGGGGACTCGGCATCGGCGCGTCTATTTCAAGCCGCATACCTGTTGCGGGGCGCTGGATCGTAAACCTTCTGTTGGGAGGGCCGATCATAGGCGGCGCCACGCTCTCGCGATTCTTCGCATTGCACGTGTTTGTGATCCCGGGATCGCTGATTGCGTTTGTTGGCCTGCACCTGCTCCTGGTGCTGAAGCTCGGAATCAACGAATGGCCCATGCCGGGGCGCATCGTTCGCCGCGCGACGTATATGAGGGAATACCACGAACTGGTGCACAAGGAAGGCGTCCCGTTTGTGCCCGGCGCGATTGCAAAAGATATATTTTTTTCCGGCTTTATCCTTCTGGCGATTGCCGCATGTGCCGTTCATTTCGGCCCATTTGGCCCGAGCGGACAGCCGGACCCCACCATCATTCAGACCGCTCCCCGGCCGGATTACTTTTTCCTCTGGCTCTATGCCGTGCTCTCCCTGCTTCCGCCATCGATGGAAACTCCGACGCTGTTGATCGGCCCAGTGATTGGACTTGGCCTGCTTCTGGCGTTGCCTTTCTTTTCAGGGGAAGGCGAGAAAAGCTGGAGGCGCCGCCCCATCGCCGTTCTTACGATTTTGCTGGTCGCAGTCTCGCTCGGTACGTTCACAAATCTGGCTGGCAGCGCGCCATGGAGTCCGGTGATGGATGCTGGGAGCGCTGAACCGATTCCGGAACCGTATCTGAAAGGCCGCTCAGCGCTGGAGCGTCAAGGGGCGCTCGTTTTTCAAGCCAAGCAATGCCATAACTGCCACGCTCTCGGCGGGGCGGGTGGAAAGCGTGGGCCGGAGTTGGATCGAGTCGCGGTTAACCTCACGCAGGATCAATTGATACGTCAGGTGATTCAGGGAGGCGGCAACATGCCTGCCTACGGAAAGAATCTGAGTCCCGCCGAAACCACGGCGCTGGTAGCGTTTCTGGAGACGCTGCACCCGTCCGGCCTGGCGCCTGCGCGCGACGCCTCTCGCGCCAGTGAAACTGGAGCACGCCCTTAGGACAATCATGTCGTCCTTACTCGTTACGCTGGCGCTTATCGCACTGGAATTCGTCTACCTGCGGGGCTGGTATCGGCTCCGTGGTGCGATTCCACAGATGGTCTCGGTCTGGCGGCTGGCAGCTTTCTCCTTCGGGTTACTGGCGCTCTGGGTGGTTATTGGGTCTTCGCTCAGCGTCATGGATCATCACTTGCTCACAGCCCATATGGCGCAGCATCTTATTCTGATGACGGTAAGTGCTCCGCTAACTTTGCTCGGAGCGCCTGTAATCGTCCTGCTCAATGGGTTGCCGAAGCTCTTGGGGGGCCTCGTTTCAGGGCCGTTATTGGGCTGCTCGCCTTTAAACAGGCTTGGACGGATCGTTACGCACCCGCTGTTTTGTTGGTTCGCCGGCACCGCGACCGTGATCGCATGGCACATTCCCGCAATGTTCGAATTGGGCATGTCTGCGCGTTGGCACGAGGTCGAGTATGGGTGCTTTATCGCCGCCGGCATTCTGTTCTGGTGGCCCATCGTTCAGCCCTGGCCAAGCCTCGCGATGTGGTCCACATGGGGCGTGCCCCTGTACCTTTTCCTTGCGACCTTACCATGCGACGCCCTGTCGGCGTTTCTTACGTTTTGTGGCCGCGTTGTCTATCCGCATTATCTTTTTGTGCACCGGATCTTCAATATCTCACCTCTCGGAGATCAGGAGTGTGCGGGCGCGCTGATGTGGGTTTGGGTCACGTTTGTCTATTTGGCTCCGGCAGCGCTGGTAACAATCCAGATGCTCTCGCCGCAGCGGCGCGCTCTGAACGCGGAAGCCGAATGAACATCGCAATAGGTGTGCACTGACGAAACCAGAAATCAACTCTGATTGCGATGGTACTTCCGCGGTTTGAGCGTGTGTTTACCTGCCGAGCGCAATGGTTCTGTTCCCGGTGATTTAATCGCTGGCGCAGGCCCGTGTATCGCGTCTTAGCCTGCGCGGCGGAAGATTGGCTCTGTAACAATCCGACGGTGCTGCAAAGCGATTGCTGATGGCACCCAATCCTCTACGCCCCGGTGTCGTTCTGCCTGGTTTTCCTCGATAAGTTCTGAGTTCCTGATATTCGCTCGATGGGGCGTTTCGGCCGCCGACATCACCCACAAATGTTTACTGCAAGCCGGTGCCAGCCGGTTAAGGTGCGGCAAGTCGGAGCACCTTGCCTTGCTCGGCCCCCGGTCATCGAGTCGCGCTGTCGACTCCGATGCTGGACATCGTCACGGACTATTTCCCAGTAGCCCAGAAGTTTCAATGGTTTAGCTCTGGCCCTCCCGTTGCCCTTAGAGGCAACGGATCGTGACAAGGAGCGAACAGCAATCCCGATTTTAATATTGCGAATCAGCGTGTTTAATGGTGATTCCCTTGGCCAGCCCCTTAGATGCGTTGTGCTGTAAAGACGGCGACGTGGAAAGTCCACTTGAGGAAGCTAAATGAGAATTCTATTGTTTTTGCCGGTCGGCGCGATGCTCATTGTTGCGGTGGCATGCGGGCATGCCACCCAAGTCGCGGCGGCCTCTAAACCGCTCGAGGTCTTGGTGGCCGACGTCCAGCAAAAAAACGTCCCCCTCTACCGCGAATGGATCGGCACCGTGGACGGGTCCGTCAATGCGGAAATCAAGGCTCAGGTCGCCGGGTATCTCGTGAAGCAAGACTACACCGAAGGGTCGTTTGTCCGGCAAGGCCAGTTGCTTTTCCAGATCGATCCCCGGCCGTTTCAGGCAGACCTGGATCAGGCCGAAGGGCGGCTTGCCCAAGCACAAGGCCAGTTGGCGCAAGCGCGCGCGGAACTCGTCCAGGCTGAGGCGGAGGTGGCTATCGCCGACGCAAACCAGCATCGCGTCCAACTGGATGTGGATCGCTACACACCGCTCTTCCAACAGCACGCGATCACCCAACAGGATCTTGACAACGCCACTCAAAACAACATGGCCGCGAAGGCACAACAGCAGGCGGCAATCGCGCAGGTTGAAACAGACAAGGCCCAGATTACGGCTGCGGCGGCCGCGGTCCAGTCCGCCACAGCCGCAGTCGAAACGGCGCGCATCAATCTGGGATTCACGCGGCTCACCGCGCCCATCGACGGGATCCCCGGTATAGCCCAGTTGCAGGTTGGAGCACTTGTGAGCCCTGCCAGCGGCGCCATCACCACCGTATCTACGCTCGATCCAGTCAAAGTCTATTTCACCATCAGCGAGCAAGAGTACCTGGAACGCAAGCGTGAATATCCAACTCCCGAAAAATTCCTCGAAGCCCGCGCCCGCACCGAGCTCCAACTCATTCTCGCCGACGGGTCCACATTCCCGGAAAAGGGCAAAGTCGACTTTGCGGATCGCCAAGTCGATGTCAGGACGGGTGCCATCAAAGTGGCCGGGTTATTCCCGAATCCGGGCAATGTTCTGCGCCCTGGCGAGTATGGCAGGGTGCGCGCCGCCGTTGACGTTGACCGTGGAGCGCTGCTTGTACCCCAGCAAGCGGTCTTCGACCTGCAAGGCACGCGCGAGTTGGCTGTAGTCGGCAGCGATAACAAGGTGAGCATTCGGCCCGTAACTCTCGGCGAAACCGTCGAACACGACTGGATCGTCAGCGAGGGCGTCAAACCAGGCGAGCGCGTTGTGGTCGAGGGAGTCCAGAAGGTTCGGCCCGGCATGCAAGTCGATCCCAGACCGTTCCACGAGAGGTAGCGCGTATGTCGAAATTCTTCATTAATCGTCCGATCGTGGCAATCGTGATCGCTATCTTCACTGTCATCGTCGGCGCGGTCACGGTGGCCCAGCTTCCTGTCGCGCAATTCCCACAGATTGCGCCTCCCGAGGTGCAGGTCACGGGCACTTATGTGGGAGCGGATGCCCAGACCATCGAACAGTCCGTCGCGACGCCGATCGAGCAGCAGATGAGCGGCGTCGACAACATGAATTACATGTATTCGCTGAACGCTACCGCGAACGGCCAGATGCGGATGATCGTGGATTTCGACGTTGCCACCGATCCGAACACGGATCTGATTCTCGCACAGAGCCGCGAGACGCAAGCCGCATCACAGCTCCCCGCCGAAGTGAACAACTTCGGCGTCACTGTGCAGAAATCGGTGATCGCGCCGTTAATGCTGGTGTCGCTATATTCGCCTAAGGGAACGCGGGATGCGCGTTTCCTTGCAAATTACGCGTACATCAATCTGAACGATCAGCTTCTGCGCGTGAAAGGCATCGGCACAATCCAGATCTTTGGGGCGGGCCAATATGCCATGCGCCTCTGGGTGAAACCGGATCAACTCGCGAAACTCCAGATCACGGTACCGGAAATCATCAACGCGATTCAAACTCAGAACACTGTGAACCCCGCTGGGCAAGTCGGCAGCGAGCCGGCGCCTCCCGGCCAGCCCTTCACCTACGCTGTACGCGCGCAGGGGCGCTTGGTTTCGCCCGAAGAATTCGAACAGATCGTGGTTCGGGAAACTCCAGAGAGCGGAGTTGTGCGTGTCGGCGACGTCGCGCGGGTTGAGCTGGGATCGCAGGACTACAGCGTCTCGGGCCACCTGAACGGTAAGCCGAGCGCCGTCATTGCCCTCTACCAGCTGCCCGGCTCCAACGCCGTGGACGCCGCCGAAGCCGTCAGACAGTTCATGGCGGAGGCGAAGACGCGCTTTCCCGACGATATCGATTTTACAGTCCCTGTCGACACCACCAAAGCCGTTCACGAAGGCATGAGAGAGATCGTCGAGACTCTTCTGATCGCGATCGGTCTTGTCGCGGCAGTCGTCTTTCTTTTCCTGCAAGGCTGGCGCGCGACTCTGATTCCGTTGCTGGCTGTTCCCGTGTCGCTGGTGGGAACTTTTGTATTCTTTCCGGCTTTCGGATTCAGCATCAATACCTTGTCTCTCTTCGGCCTCGTGCTTGCGATCGGACTCGTAGTCGATGACGCGATCGTTGTCGTGGAAGCTGTGCAGCGCCATATCGACGAGGGGCTGGCTCCGAAAGAAGCAGCCCGCAAGGCGATGGAGGAAATATCGGGGCCTGTCGTTGGAATCGCCCTGGTGCTTTCCGCGGTCTTCATTCCTACCGCGTTCATCCCCGGCATCACAGGACGTCTTTACCAGCAATTTGCCGTCACCATCGCGATCTCGGTGGTCCTCTCAGCTTTCAACGCGCTATCGCTCAGTCCAGCGCTTGCCGGGTTGCTGCTCAAGCCTCAACCGAAAGGCAAGAAAGGGTTGCTCGGAAAGTTCTTCGACTGGTTCAACCGCACGTTCGAACGGGCGACGAATGGTTATGTGCGGATCTCTGGAGCGATTCTCCGCAAGAGCGTGATCGCGTTTGTTGTACTGATCGGATTCGGCGCTACGGGCTTCTGGATCGCAGGCAAGCTTCCCACCAGCTTTGTCCCCGATGAAGACCAGGGCTATTTCTACCTGAACATCCAGCTTCCCAATGCAGCGTCGCTCCAGAGGACCGAGGAAGTGCTGGCGAAGATCCAGAAGATAGCTTCGGCGACGCCCGGAGTCGAAAACGTAACCGCCGTGGGTGGATTCAGCCTGCTCTCCTTTGTTCGCGCAAGTTACAGCGGCTTTGTTTGGATCAGCATGAAGGAATGGGCCGACCGCAAAACGCGCGCCGAGCAGTTCCAGGCGGTCAAAGCGCGTCTCAACGCCGAACTGAGCAGGCTTCCAGAGGCAGTCGCGTTCGGATTCTCTCCGCCAGCCATTCCCGGAGTGGGGACTTCAGGCGGAGTTACCTTCATTCTCGAGGACCGGTCCGGCGGCGATCCGGCGTTTCTTGCGGACAACGTCGACAAGTTTATGACCGCCGCACGCAAAAGACCGGAAATCGGAAGTTTGACCACAACGTACCTCCCCAGCGTGCCGCAGGAGTTCGTCACTGTCGACCGGGACAAGGTGATTAAGCAGGGTGTGGCGATCAACGATGTGTATCGCACCATCCAGACTTTTATGGGCGGGTACTTCGTCAACTACTTCAACCGGTTCGGGCGCCAATGGCAAGTATATGTCGAAGCCGAGGGTGCGTACCGGACTAAAGCCGAAAATGTCGGCCAATTCTATGTGCGGAACTCCGCGGGGGAGATGGTGCCTCTTTCCGCGCTCACGAAATTTGAATCGCGCAATGGTCCTGAATTCACCATGCGATTCAACGAATATCGATCGGCTCAATTGAACGGCACGGCCGCGCCGGGATACAGCACGGACCAGGCGATGAAGGCGCTGGAGGAAACCTTCACGCAAACCATGCCCGCCGAAATGGGCTTCGATTATTCCGGCATGTCATTCCAGGAAAAGAAAGCGCAGGAAGGCGTCTCGCCGTCGGTGATCTTCGGATTCTCACTCCTGTTTGTTTTCCTGATTCTGGCCGCGCTGTATGAAAGCTGGACGCTTCCGTTCAGTGTTCTTCTCAGTACGCCCGTTGCGGTGTTTGGCGCGTTTGGAGTCTTGTGGCTGCGCCGCGTGATCCTCGGCCATTTCCTGCCCGCTTACATGGTGCAGATTGAAAACGACGTTTATTCGCAGATCGGGCTCGTCATGTTGATCGGGTTGGCGGCCAAGAATGCAATTTTGATCGTTGAGTTCGCCAAAGACGAGTTCGAAAAAGGGAAGCCGCTCGCCGACGCCGCTCTGGAGGGTGCGCGCTTGCGCCTGCGCCCAATTCTGATGACTTCTTTCGCATTCATTCTGGGATGCGTTCCTCTCTGGATCGCGAGCGGCGCTGGCGCAGTCGCTCGCCAGATCATGGGCACTACGGTGATCGGTGGCATGGCGGCGGCTAGCGCAATCGGCATCTTTCTTGTCCCGGCGATTTTCTATCTGGTCGAAAAAGTGTCTGGAGCAGCTGCGCACCCGCTGATTCCCGCACTGCCGCCACAGCCTCTGCCCGGAGCCGGTGACTAGGGCAAAGGAGAATAAACATGCGTCGTCTTTTATTCTTTGGGATTGTTTGCTTTTCGACAGCGTGCACGGTGGGTCCGAACTATCGGCGGCCATCCATTGCTACACCGCAAACCTTCCGGGCTCCCGATCCTTTGCCACCTGCGCAGGCTGACTCCTTCGCCGACCTGAAATGGTTCGAGGTATTCAAGGACGAACAGTTGCAGGCGCTGATACGCCGTGCACTCGAGCGAAACTACGACCTCCGGGAGGCTGTTGCGCGAGTCGAAGAAGCCCGCGCCTCCCTGGGGATCACGCGTTCCGACCAGTTTCCAAACTTCGGCGCCGGGGGTTCCGTGGGGATCGATCGCCTGTCGCGCGATGGAGCCACGCCGCTTCCCGCGGAGTTCCTGCCATCGCAGGACCGAAACTTCGGAACGGCCGCGCTGCAGTTCCTTTCCTTCGAAGTTGACCTCTGGGGCAAACTGCGGCGCGCCACCGAGGCTGCGCGCGCTAATCTCCTGAGTGCTGATGAGAATCGCAAAGCCGTTGTCACAACCCTGGTCAGCGACGTGGCAACCGCTTATCTCACAATGCGCGAACTCGACTACGAGCTGGAAATCTCGACGAGAACCCTCCAAACCCGCCAAGAGTCTCTCGATCTCACGAAATCGCGCGAAACCTTCGGCGTTTCCACAGAACTCGACCTGCGTCAGGCGGAACAACTGGTTTTTACCGCCGCGGAAACGATCCCGGAGATTCAACGGCAAATCGAGCAGACCGAGAATCAAATCAGTCTCCTGCTCGGGGAGAGCCCTAACGGAGTTCTTCGCGGAAGGTCGCTCACCGAACAGCAACTGCCCCCGGAAGTCCCACCCGGATTACCGTCCGCACTTCTCGAACGCCGGCCTGATATCCAGGCGGCCGAGCAGGACCTGATTGCAGCCAACGCTCAGATCGGAGTGGCGCGAGCCGCCTATTTCCCGACGTTAAGCCTCAGCGGGGCCCTGGGCGGCGCAAGCACGCAGCTATCGAGCCTGTTCAGCGGGCCAGCCAGCCTCTGGAGCCTTACGCCACAGGTCACCCAACCGATATTCACCGCGGGGCGGCTCAAGTCCAACGTTAAGCTTGCCGAGGCTGAACACGAGCGTATGCTGATCCAGTATGAGAAGACGATCCAGACTGCGTTCACCGAAACCTCCGACGCCTTGATCGCTCATCAACGCTTCCGCGAAAGCCGCACCAAGCAGGAAGCGCTGGAGGAGACTTTGGAAGACCGTCTTCGGCTGGCGTATCTCCGCTACCACGGCGGCGTCGACACTCAACTCAACGCCCTCGATGCCGATCGCGATCTGTTTCAGGCTCAACTCGATCTTTCGCGCCTGCGTCTGGAGGAGATCCTCAGCGTTGTTCAGCTGTATAAGGCCTTGGGCGGCGGGTGGCAGTCGTGAAGCGTGTGTGCATCACCGATCCGCGGCGCGGTCTTAACTGCCATGGAGGCAAGGGGAGAATCCAATGAGCGACAAGCAACCAGTGAACGATTCCGGACGTCTGGAGCGATACGGAATGAGCCCGATACCATCCGCGGGGAGTGACAGCGGGCTGTATGAACACAATGTGCTTTTCGACAGCGTCCGGCCGGCATCCAGCGATCGCGTCGCCGCAAAACGAGAGATCTGGGGAGGGAAGCTATGCCCGGTGCTGTAGAAACACAATTACTTCCCAGCGTCTCGCCGCTGGCCGGCAAACCGGCTCCGAAGGAGCTGTTGATCGATGTCGCCCAGGTCGAGCGCGACTATTTTGAGAGACGGCCCGACCCGGATGACCCCGGCCAGAGGGTTAGCTTCGGGACCAGCGGCCATCGCGGTTCCGCGCTCGACGGCACCTTCACCGAAGCGCACATCCTTGCGATCACTCAGGCAATCTGCGACTGCCGGCAGGCCCATGGCACGGATGGCCCTCTGTATCTCGGCAAGGATACGCACGCGGTTTCCGATCCTGCGCAGCGAACCGCGCTGGAGGTTCTGGCGGGGAATGATGTTGACACCGTGATTCAACGCGACAACGGCGTGACGCCGACACCGGTAATCTCACGCACCATTCTCGCGTATAACCGCGGGCGCAAGACGCACCTTGCCGATGGAATCGTGATCACCCCTTCGCACAATCCGCCGAGAGACGGCGGATTCAAATACAATCCGCCGAGCGGCGGTCCGGCAGACATCGATGTTACGCAATGGGTGGAGAACCGTGCCAACGAGTTGTTGCGCGAACGCAACGCCGGCGTGAAACGCAAACCGTTCGCTTCGGCGCTTCATGTGCCAACTACGCACCAGGACGACTTCATGCTGCCGTATGTCCGCGATCTGAGGAACGTGATCGACATGGACTCGATTCGCGTCGCTCGTCTCAAGCTTGCGGTCGATCCGCTCGGCGGCGCATCTGAGCCGTACTGGGGGCCCATCAACGACGAGTATAAACTGGACGTCGCTGTGGTGAACGAAAGGATCGACCCGACCTTCTCGTTCATGACAGTGGATCATGATGGCGTGATCCGCATGGATTGCTCCAGCCCGTATGCGATGGTCCGCCTGGTCGGACTGAAAGACACGTACCGCTTGGCGTTCGGTAACGACCCGGACGCAGACCGGCATGGGATCGTGACACCTGCGGCGGGTTTAATGAACCCGAATCATTACCTCGCTGTGGCGATCCGCTATCTGCTGACACATCGAGACCAGTGGGCGGAGAGTGCCGCGGTTGGCAAAACTCTTGTGAGTAGCAGCATGATTGACAAGGTGGTGCAGAGTCTCG
This sequence comes from Bryobacteraceae bacterium, assembly GCA_036489835.1. Classification (GTDB taxonomy): domain Bacteria; phylum Acidobacteriota; class Terriglobia; order Bryobacterales; family Bryobacteraceae; genus Palsa-187. The sequence goes on from DASXEY010000136.1 coordinate 47,983, forward strand.
GGCGGCGGTTGTACGAGGTTCCGGTAGGATTCAAGTGGTTCGTTCCAGGCCTCGTCGATGGCTCCTGCTGTTTTGGCGGTGAGGAGAGCGCCGGGGCAAGTTTCCTCCGGCGCGACGGCACCGTGTGGGCGACCGACAAGGACGGTCTGATCATGGTCCTGCTGGCCGCCGAGATCACCGCCCGAACTGGCAAGGATCCAGGCGAACATTACGCCGAGCTGACTGCACAATTCGGAGCCCCCCTTTATATGCGCGTCGATGCGCCGGCAACCCCGGAGCAGAAGGCCAGGCTGCGGGCGTTGACTCCCGAGGCGGTCACCGCGTCGACTTTGGCAGGTGAGCCCATCGCCGCCAAGCTGACTCGCGCACCTGGTGACAATGCTCCGATCGGTGGCTTGAAGGTGGTGACCTCAAGCGGCTGGTTTGCAGCCCGGCCTTCGGGCACTGAAAATATTTACAAGATCTACGCGGAAAGCTTCATCGGGCAGTCGCATCTGAATGCAATTCTTGCCGAGGCCGAGGAAATTGTGAATCACGCGTTGAACTCGAAAGGACGAGTGTGATCCGCGACCGCGCCTCCGGCTTGCTGCTCCACGTCACGTCGCTTCCCTCGCCATATGGGGTTGGCGATGTTGGTCCTGCTGCACTCTCGTGGATCGACCGCCTTCAACATGCCGGCCAAAGCTGGTGGCAGGCGTTGCCATTGGGCCCCACCGGCTATGGAAATTCACCCTATCAGCCGCTGTCCTCTTTCGCCGGGAACGGGCTGGTCATCAGCCCGGAATGGCTGATCGAAGATGGATTGGTGCGGGCGGGCGACTGTCAAGCGGGTGCGTTCCCGCAACATGAGGTCGATTACAGCGCCGTGATACCTTTCAAACACCGGATCCTCGAAACAGCCTGGGCTAATTTCATGGCAGGTGAGCGCCCGGATCTGCGTCCAGCTTACGAGCAATTCTGCGAGGAGCAGTCGCATTGGCTGAACGATTATGCTCTTTTCAGGGCGCTGAAGGCTCAGTTCTCCGGCGCGTACTTCGTGGAATGGCCGGCGGAGTTGGTCCAGCGCGAGGGCTTGGCGCTCGACCGTGCCCGGCGCGAACTGGCCCACCCCGTTGGGCTCGCATGCTTCGTGCAGTTCATTCTGTCCCGTCAGGCCGCGCGGCTAAAGGCCCATGCCCTCGGCAAGGGCCTGATGTTGATCGGCGATCTTCCCTTTTTCGTTTCCGCCGACTCGAGCGACGTCTGGGCCAACCCGGAATTGTTTCTCCTCGACGAACGGCGTCGACCGCGATTCGTTGCCGGTGTGCCTCCCGACTATTTCAGCGCCACAGGACAACTCTGGGGCAATCCCGTGTACAACTGGGATGCGCTTCGAGAGAGTGGCTACCGCTGGTGGATCGACCGGTTGCGCGCACTGCTCACCCACATCGATGTGATCCGGCTGGATCACTTTCGCGGATTCGCCGCGGCATGGCACGTCCCCGCCGGTGCGCTGACCGCGGAGAGCGGAGATTGGCGGCCAGGTCCAGGCGCTGACTTTCTTCATGCCGCCCAAAGAGAATTGGGGCCGTTGCCCTTCGTCGCTGAAGATTTAGGACGGATCACGCATGACGTGTATACGCTCCGCGACCAGTTCCAACTGCCAGGGATGCGAGTCCTGCAATTCGCTTTCGACGGCCATTCCGACAACCCGCATCTGCCAGACAACTACGTAACGAATACGGTGGCGTACACAGGGACGCATGATAATCCCACAACTCGCGGCTGGTATGGGGATCTGCCCGATGACCAACGACAGAACCTGTGGACCCATCTGAAGCGATCAGGAGTCAGACCGGAAGAAGCTGCAACCGTGTTGATGAATTTGGCGTGGTCGTCACCGGCTGTGCTTGCTATGGCGCCTTTGCAGGACGTGTTGAATCTCGGAAACGAAGCTCGCATGAATGTTCCGGGGCGCCCCGACGGGAATTGGCGCTGGCGTTGCTCGGAGGATATGTTGTCGGACCACGCTTTTGAAAGGGTTCGCGAATTAACCGAATCCTCGAACCGTTTGGGGACAACTGGGACTCTAGCCGATGGCAGGGCTCTGGAGGTTGCATCGCGATGAACGCGACACAACAACTCGATAGTCTGAGGCAGAGCTTCTGGCTCGGTGACATTAGACGCGATCTGCTTCACAGCGGCACGTCAGAACGTTACATCAACCAACTCCCGGTGACTGAGCTTACCTCGAATCCGACAAGCTTCGACCAAGCCGTCAAGAACGGCGCTGCTCACGACGTAGCGGTCTGCGAGAAGGGTGGCCAACGGAAAACCCGGCGAAGCGCTTTCTTTCGAGCCAGCGCTGGAAGGCATTACTCGGGGATGCAAAACATCGAACTCCTTGGCAGCCGCCGAGGATCTGCATGGGAGCGCTGGGCTGCCCGCAATGGCGGAGGCGAGCTACGCCGGCGCCCCGATCGACTTCACCCTATCGTTCTCACGCGAGCAGCTTCGGGAGACCGCGGAAGCTTTCCCACGGGGCGATGAGTGGCGCATCGATGCAGGGCTTCACGATGCGGAAAGCCAAAGGCTGCAAATTGCGGCCTCCGATCAGGTGATTCGCGGTGGCTGTAAGGCAGCGCAGCGAGGCAGAGTGTCTAAATTGAGGACCGGCAATACCATCGCGCCGCTAAAGCATGCCGGCGTTGAAGAGCCTGAGAGCGAGCGGCTTCATCAGTCAATAGCGAAAGGAATCAAATTATGCAGCTTGGAATGATCGGACTTGGGAGAATGGGCGCCAACATGGTGCGGAGGCTTCTCAGAGGAGGCCACGAATGCGTTGTGTTTGACATGTCACCGAAGGCAGTGGAAGAACTTGTGCAGGAGAACGCGGTGGGCGCCGCCGACCTGAAAGACTTGGTGAACAAGCTCGCGGCGCCGCAAGCCGTCTGGCTTATGGTGCCCGCCGCAACCGTAGACAAAACGATCTCCAGTCTCGTGCCTTTGCTCAAAGCCGGCGACACAATCATCGACGGCGGCAACTCGTACTATATCGACGATATTCGGCGGGCAAAAGAACTCGCCTCGAAAGGCATTCACTACGTCGATGTCGGCACCAGCGGCGGCGTGTGGGGATTGGAGCGAGGGTATTGCATGATGATCGGGGGCGAAACGCCGATCGTCCATCGTATTGATCCGATCTTCCGGCGTCTGGCGCCCGGGGCGGGCGACATTCCACGCACTCCGGGGCGCGAGAAGCTCGACGGCACGGCTGAGCTGGGCTATCTTCATTGCGGCCCCAACGGCGCGGGTCACTTCGTGAAGATGGTCCACAACGGTATTGAATACGGTTTGATGGCTGCCTACGCCGAGGGACTTGGAATCCTGCGCCAGGCCAACGTCGGTAACCGGCATACGGAGGTTGATGCGGAAACGACTCCATTGCGCCATCCGGAACACTACCAGTACGACCTGAATATGCGCGACATCGCGGAGGTATGGCGCCGCGGCAGCGTTGTGGCATCGTGGCTGCTCGATTTGACCGCGGCTGCGCTAATCGACGATCCGGCCCTTTCCAAATTCGCGGGCCGCGTATCGGACTCGGGCGAAGGCCGGTGGACCATCAACGCTGCGGTCGACGAAGGCGTGCCGGCCCCAGTGCTGTCCGCAGCGCTGTATCAGCGCTTCAGCTCGCGCGGAGAAGCGGATTACCAAGATAAGTTGCTTTCGGCAATGCGCTATCAGTTTGGTGGGCACCTTGAAAAATCCAGCGAAAAGACGGCCGCTTGAGAGGAGACATCATGAGCAATTCCCATTCCGACGCACTCGTATTCTTCGGCGCGACGGGCGACTTGGCGTACAAGAAAATCTTCCCTTCGCTCCAGGCCATGGTGAAGCGCGGCACCCTCAACATGCCGGTGATCGGCGTCGCCAAGGAAAACTGGAATCTCGACCAGTTTCGCAATCGGGCCTACGACAGTCTCGAGAAACACGGCGGGGTGGATCGCGCCGCCTTCGACAAGCTCCGCGGCATGCTGCGCTACGTCGATGGCGATTATCAGGAACCCGCCACCTTTACTGCCATTCGCCGGGAGCTTGGCAACTGCGAACATCCGGCGCACTACTTGGCAATCCCCCCAGTGCTGTTCGGGCTGGTCGTCGAGCAACTTGGAAAGTCCGGCGCCGCGAAAGGTGCGCGCGTCATTGTTGAGAAGCCGTTTGGCACCGATCTGGCTTCTGCCCGTGTGTTGAATTCAATACTGCTTGGAAAATTCGAGGAGAAGTCCATTTTTCGGATCGACCACTATCTTGGAAAACGGCCGGTCAACAGCATGTTTTATACCCGGTTCGCAAATTCGTTCCTAGAGCCCCTCTTGAACCGAACTCATGTGGAGAGCGTCCAAATCACCATGGCTGAGGACTTCGGGATCCAGGGCCGCGGCGCTTTCTACGATCAAACCGGTACCATCCGCGACGTGGTGCAGAACCATCTATTTCAGATCTTGGCGAACCTGGCGATGGAGCCGCCTGTCAGGACGGACAGCGAGTCTGTCCGGGATGAGAAGGTCAAGGTTCTGAAGGCGATCGCGCCCCTCAGCGAGAACAACGCCGTACGCGGACAATTCCGGGGATATCGATCGGAGAAGGGAGTGTCCCCCGATTCGAAGACAGAAACGTTCGCGGCTCTGAGGTTCGAGATCAATTCCTGGCGTTGGCAGGGTGTTCCTTTTTACATCCGCGCGGGCAAGTGTTTGCCTGTGACATGCACGGAGCTTCTGATCCGGCTGCGGCGGCCGCCTCGGATCTTTCCAACAGACGGCATGAAACCCAATCATTTTCGGTTCCGAATCAGTCCAGACGTGACCATCGCTCATGGCATGATGATCAAGTCACCCGAGGCGGAGATGTCAGGGGAGCCGGTGGAACTGGTCGCGCTGGAAGGCGCATTTGCAAACGAAATGGACGCCTATGAGCGCGTACTTCACGACGCCATGACTGGGGATGCCACGTTGTTCGCGCGCGAAGACTACGTCGAAGAAGCCTGGCGAATCGTCGATCCGTTGTTACAGGCAAACACTCCGGTTTACGAGTATGAGCCAGGCACTTGGGGACCTGCGGAAGTGAACCAAAGAATCATTCCAACGGACGGATGGAATAATCCTGTTATCAAGGCGCCGTTGATGAGGGCGCCGTCCGTAACCGAGGTTCATGCGGCGTGAGCAGGCAATCCATCCCGAAGTGTTCGCAGCGTTAACACGTCAGGGGTGATTTGCGAGAGGTTTCTGTTGTTTGCAACAACGTCTGCTCAATTATGTAAACAATAGGAGAGCAAGGCATGCGCGCCGAAAATCGCGCCCCGGGACATCGTTGGATTTGCGTTGAAGGAGAAGTTAGTGGCTTACCTTCCCGAGGGGGGCCATAAGGTGGTCGATGTGGGGGCTGACCGCTTCAATACAGGCGACGATTTATCCCGACTTCCTCATCCCGCTCGCTTAGGCGGTCGCTGGGGCAGGGACGTTGGCACCCGTTGGTACGAATAAGATTCTGGGTCCTGGCCGGGCTGGTTGCTCCCTAATCGGCTCACTTAGGATCTGTCAGTAAATTAGTATTTCAACTCCTTGGCAAGAGCTTATAGTTCCAATCACCATGGAACTTTTCTCGCCGAAGTCGGAGTTCCGCCATCTGCTGATCGGAGACCCTGAGGCCCCGCTCGTAGATATTGG
>DASXEY010000038.1:0-66817 GCA_036489835.1 Bryobacteraceae bacterium
TTCTCGTATCCCTCGACCGGGTACTTTTCCCGCAAAGGCGTGCTGCTGGGTCTGTACATAAATGGTGGCGGCCAGGCGGGCAACCTGATTGACCAGCCTCTCGCCGCGCGCATAGAGCACGTGCTAATGCATTCGAGCAAGGTCCATCCGCAAATCCGCCAGGAGTTTGAGAGCGCTTATGGCGTCTGGTGGCGCAAGGTCGAATACAGCCGCGGTGGCTACGCCGGCGGCGCAACTACAGCGCGACGCGCCCAATTGGCAAAGGTCGAGAATCGGTTGCTGATTGGGTCCGCGGCAACAGCGCCATATTCTGAGCCCGATTGGCAAGAGGGTGCGGTCGCCGCGGCCTGGCAAGCGCTGACCTCGCTACACGAGCGTGCGATGCGGGGCTGATCTCTCCTGCGCCGGACTGATGAGTCGCTGCTGGATCCGAAGTAGCTACTTGGGTTTGTCGATGCGCCGGCGCGACAATTCCAACGCGTCGAGACGTGTGCTCCTCGTGATCGATGCCGATGCCCCTTTCGAGAGCGTTGGCTAGCTGATCCTCCGGAATCTCGAAGGTTCGTGTGGACGTTAGCGCCGAATTGGAGGTCTCAACGTAAAAAACGAGATCAACTGCGCCCGTCCATTTTCCGCCTTGACTCCCCAATTTTTGGTGCCCTAAAAAAAAAACTTGACAGGTCGCTTCATATCAGTTGTCGGAGGGTTTCTCTACACTGTCGATTATGAGGATCTCGACTGGAGCCTTCGTTGATTCTAGCTTGAGACCGACCTCATCAAGAGGGGCCGGCCCGCGCAATGAAGTAGAATCAATTCGTAAGTTCGAGGAGGATTTCTCAAGATGAGACGCTCCCTGATCGCCGTTTTTGCGACCCTTGTTTTCGGTGTTAGCTCTGCACCAGCCGACTCGTGCAAGTTCCCCGACGATATGAAAACGACCCCACAAAATTTGAACTTTTCCGACGCACCCGTGGGTACTGCACCGAAAGACTGGCTGCTAGGGCCGGAATGGTTCATGCCTCCGCATGCGCCGGTGTACTCGGCGGTGAGCGTGCCCACCGAACAGTGTCATGGCAACCAGCAATGCGCTACCGTGTATTCCTTACGGGCCGATCCCTCCGTCACCCTCTCTTTCCTTTATCAGGATCTGGATGTGACACCGTATCGCGGCCAAATTCTCACCTACCGCGCCTTTGTGCGGGTCGATCCTGCCTTGAAGAGTGTCGCGAGACTGCTCGTTCGCCTCCACAGGAAGGATTGCTCCACTACCTTTCGCGATGACATGGGAAACCATCCCATAGTGTCCGGTGAATGGGCTGCCTACGAAATCCATGCTCCGATTGCCATGGATGCCTATCACGTCGAGTTTGGCGTGCAGCTCATCGGTGAGGGCGCAGCATGGATCGACCAAAGTTCGATGGAATTCGCTGGTTTGCGTTGAGGGGAAGGACCACGGACAGGCAGCGTGAAGCGGACGCTTCGCGCCACCCTTCCTATGAAATTTGTTTCCGTCTAGGAACCGAGTGCCCGGTAGAGTGTCGTCCGGCCAACGTTCCAAAGCGCGGGCACGTCCTCGCGGCTTTGCCGGTCGCCGGTCAGTTCTTGCGCGCGGTCAATCTGCTCGGGTGAAGCGGGGCTTCCGCCGAACTTCACGCGCTGCCTTCGCACGTCGCGCCACGGCGCATCGCGTCCCCGTCGGGCCAGGGATAGGCCGCCCGCTGCGTCAGCGCAACCGTGCGCGCCACGTGGCCATGACGCCGGAACCGGCGGGCGCGGCCAGCGTGAGACAAGGGGAAGCTGTCGCGGCTATCGTGACCTGGAGGCAGACTGGGCGAAGTTTGACATAGCTCAACTGGCCCTGTGGAAGCTCAAATGGCGGTTGCGTGCGACGATGGCCGGATTGCTCGCTCGTCGTCGCCGCCAGTACTCGGGATTCCGGATCCGCCACTTGCGGGCGCTGTCCTGACAGACCTGCCCGTATTCGGGATCAGAGACAATCTTACGGCGATGGCCATCGGAGCGCCGTTTCCGTTGACAGTCCGATTCGCTGCAGACTGATTGACTGGGCTGAAACTTCGATGGCTCGAAGACCCGCTCACAATATCGACCGAGATCTGGTGCAACTCGGGCGGCAACCCACTCTTTGCGTTCCTGGCTACGGCGTTGATGGTGGACTACCGCGACGAATGGGCTATGCGGACTCGCTCGGCATCTTGAGCGCAGGACCTCTCGGTGGATTCACGGCGTCGATGGTAGTCACGAATGCCGACGGCTATCGATACGTGGTCGCTCCGATGGTCGACGGCTACCTCTGGCAAGGACTGGCGGTCAACGGCAACCTGAACGTCACGAAATACCAGCCCGGATATGGCCTGCGATACATCATCGGCAAGGACCCGGCGACTCCGACCACCGATTACTTCTCGCTCGGCCAAGGGTCGCCGCAGGTTTGGGAGCCGAACGTTTATGCCGCGGGCACCGCGGCCTGCGAGATTCGCATCGTCAAGCCCACCGCGATTCAGTCGAGCACGCCCGACCAGCACCAGATGACGGTCCCGTACTCACGCCTTGCGCAAGCTCGGCTATCAGGTCGTCATCACACCCATAGACCAGACAACCGAAGGGGCCCACTGGTGATTTTCAGCGGAGCGGATAGGAGTTTGCTCACTTCTACCGAGGGTAGAGCTGGTTGAGCCCCCCGGCGTCGATTCGGAATATACTGTCTGGAAGGCTGCGGAACCGGTGCCGGCCAGTCTGTTAGCATTCTGTGACGTTTTCGTAGTCGCCGAATTTGCATTGAGAAAGGAGCGTGTAGCGTGATCTTGAGATGCCTTCGGCGATTGGGATTGCTGGTAATGGTTGCCTCGCCGTGCTTGCCGCAGAGCTGGACCCAACTTCTACCCACCGGTGTACCACCAGCGCCGCGTGGTTTCCATGGAGTGAGCGGGGTCTATGATCCCGGTACCGACAGGATGATCGTGTTTGGCGGCCGAAACGCGAGCGGAAGCAACTTGGATGATACTTGGGTCTTGACCAATGCCAATGGCCTCGGCGGGACAGGGCAATGGATCAACCTGACAGCCAGCGGTGCGATCGGCTCGCCGCCTCCTAGGTCTGGCCACTCGGCGGTATATGACACTGCGACCAACCGCATGATCATCTTCGGCGGCTGCAACGGGGCCTGCTTGCCGACTTTGAATGATGTTTGGGTGCTAGCGAATGCGAACGGAGTGGGTGGAACCCCAACTTGGATACAGCTTTCTCCGGCGGGACCGGCTCCAGCAGCGCGTACACGTCACACCGCAGTTTACGATCAGAGCACCAACCGCATGATCGTCTTCGCGGGTCAAAACGGCGGGGGAGACGGCTGCGCAACGTTCTCTGACGTCTGGGTGCTTTCTAATGCCAACGGAATGGGAGGCAGTCCGACATGGACAGAACTGAGTCCATCTGGGGGACCACCAGCGGGTCAGTACGGGCCGAGCGGTGTCTACGATCCGTTGAGCAATCGACTCGCTGTTTTCGGGGGGAGCGGAATTGTTGGCGGAATTTGCCAGGACAGTAATGCCAGTTGGGTCCTGGCTCACGCGAATGGTATCGGGGGGACGCCGGTTTGGACGAATGTAACCGCGGAGGGAAGTACCGGTTCGCCGGCCCCAAGGGCATTCCACACGGCTGTCTATAACTCGTCAAGCAATCAAATGATAATATTCGGCGGTGATAACGCGGGCGGCGATCTTGGGGATGTGTGGGCTCTTTCGAATGCTAATGGTGTAGCGGGCACGTCAGCTTGGGCTAGCATCTCTCCTGCGGGCGCGTCCCCTCCTCCAAGGGATAGTCAGGCAGCGATTTTCGATTCATCCAACAATCGCATGACCATCTTTGCTGGCGACGGCTCAGGTACGTACTATAACGACGCGTGGGTCTTCACTAATACAAGCGCGGTGCCCATCGCAATCACCGGCCCCAGTTCGTTGTCGGGCGGCACCGTCGGGGTTACATACCCGCCGGTCACGTTCACCGCCACCGGCGGAGTGCCTCCGTACGCTTGGTTGGCGACGGGACTACCAAGCGGGCTGAGCTTCAGTGCGGCGGGGGTGCTGAGCGGTACTCCGGCCAGCGCGGGCAGTTCAACCCCTCAATTCACGGTTACCGACGCGGCTAAGAATTCGGTCAACGTTACACTTTCGTTGATCATCAATCCGGCCCCGCCGCCCCCGTTGAGTATCGGCACAGCGTCTTTGCCGCCGGGTACGGCAGGGACTTCCTATAGCCCTGTGACGTTCTCGGCCAGTGGCGGAGCGTCTCCCTATACATGGTCGGCATCAGGACTTCCAAGCGGGCTGAGCTTCAGCGCCGCAGGGGTTTTGAGTGGAATACCCGCCAGCGCGGGCAGTTCCACGCCTCAGTTTACGGTGACTGATTCGGCCAAACATTCGGCCAACGTCACTCTTTCCTTGACCATCAATGCGGCCTTGCTGAGTATCAGCACAACTTCTCTTCCGGGGGGCACGGCCGGTAGTTTCTATGGGCCGGTGACATTCAGCGCCAACGGGGGGACGCCTCCCTACACCTGGTCGGTGTCAGGCCTCCCGAGTGGGCTCAGCTTCAGCGCGGCTGGGGTATTGAGTGGGATTCCGACCATTGCGGGAAACTCTACCCCGCAGTTCACGGTCACCGACTCAGCCAAACATTCGGTTAACGTCACCCTTTCCTTGACCATCAATTCGCCCCCGCTGAGTATCGGCACAACGTCTCTGCCATTGGGCACAGTCGGGACTTCGTATGGGCCAGTGACGTTTTCCGCCAGCGGGGGGGCGGCTCCATATACCTGGTCCGCCACAGGACTTCCAAGCGGGCTGAGCTTCAGCGCGGTGGGTGTGCTGAGCGGGACTCCTGTCAGCGCAGGCAGTTCTACTCCTCAATTTACGATTACCGACTCGCTCAAAAACTCGACCAAAGTCAGCCTTTCCCTGACCATCAATCCGCCCCCGCCGAATATAACTGGTCCGACCTCTCTGCCGGCGGGCAGTGTAGGGACATCCTATGGGCCAGTGACGTTCAGCGCCGGCGGCGGGACTCCTCCCTACTCGTGGTCCGCCACTGGCTTGCCGAGCGGACTAAACTTCAGCGCCGGTGGGGTGTTGAGCGGAACTCCGCCGAGCGGCAGCCAGGGTGCCTATAATCCGAAGTTCTCCGTAACCGATTCCAACAGCATTACTGCTTCCATTACCTTGGGGCTTATCATCAATCCGCAACAACTCCAGCTCACGCTGGCGGTTTCCCCTGCCGGCGCCGGGACGGTAGTGGCAAATCCAAGCTCAAGCACCGGCGCTTACAGCCCTGGAACCTCCGTACAACTGACGGCAATGGCGGCTGCAAATTATTCGTTCTCAGGTTGGAGTGGGGATCTTGCCGGATCGACCAATCCGGCGACGCTGGATATGAATGCCGCGCATTCGGTAACCGCCAACTTCCTGGCGACCACTCCCGATACGCTCACCATCACCACGCCGTCCCTCGCTCCTGGACTAGCGGGCGTCATCTACAACACGACCGCGTTCGGCGTGAAAGGCGGCCTCGCGCCGTATAGCTGGTCCGTGATGGGGGGGGCCTTGCCGCCGGGGATGAGTTTAAACGGTGGCGGAGTCCTCAGCGGAACGCCGCAAAGCACCGGATCCTACACTTTCACGGTGATGGTGGTGGACAGCCGGACGCCCCCCGTTAGCCAGACGACGAGTTTTACCATTGTCGTCACCCAGCCCACTACGCTGCTCTCGGTTTCCTCGCAGCAGTTGAACTTTTCCTATAGTCCCGGCGATCCCAATCCGCCTCTTTCACAAAACATCGGAGTCCTGAGCATCCCCGGTCCCACCCCAGTGACGGTTAGTTCCGCCACCACCAGCGACGGCTCAAGCTGGTTGAGCGCAAGTCAAAGCTTCAGTTCCACCGGCACGACACCGGGAACAATTACGGTTTCCGTGAATCCAAGCATCCTGGCTCCAAATAATACGTATAGCGGGCAGATTACCATCTCCGCGCCCAGCTCCAGTCCGTCCAGCGTGACTGTGAGCGTGACCTTGCAGGTGGCGGCGGCGCAGACGCCGCAATTATCGGTGACCCCTTCAGCTCCCTCCCAGCCGCCACAGACCTTTGCCTTGCCGCAGGGAGGGCAAAGCCAGGGTTCGATATCGGTGGGTAACATTGGAGGCAGCACACTCAGCTACACCGCCGTTGCGAATTCAGATGGCAACTGGCTCAGTCTGAGCGCGGGCAACGCGGGGACCGCCACGCCTTCAACGCCCGCTACCGTTTCGTTCCTGGTGAATGCGGCCAGCGTTTCGGCTGGGCTTCACCAAGGGACGATCACGGTAACGGATAGTTCCGGCAACTCCCAGAAGTCTCTCGTGGATCTGTCAGTCAGCGGCTCGCAGTCAAGTATGCAGCTCTCGCAATCTGGATTGACGTTCTACGCCGTCCAGAGCGCAAGCGTGGCGGTGCCGCCGCAGTATGTTTCGGTTTACAACCTGGGGTCCGGCACAATTTCCTGGTCTACTCAGATCCAGTATGCTTCGACCAAGGGCTGGTTGACTTTGACCCAGCCCACTGGGAACAGTTCTGCGGCGACGCCGGGCGAGTTCCAGGTTTCTGTGAACCCGGCCGGGCTAGCGAAGGGAACGTATTATGCGGTTGTGAACGTCCTCTCGGCTGGAGTGAACAATTCCCCGCAGAGCTTCTCTGTGCTGCTGAACGTAGTCGCTCTCGGGGATCTGGGCTCGACACCTCAGGTCTCGAGCGGCGGCGCGGTTCTGGCGACAACCTCCGGTAGCGCGGTTGCTGCGACGCAAAGCGTCAATCTCTTCAGTCCGGCTGGCCAGAATTTGGCTTATAGCACCACCGTGTTCACGGCGAGCGGGGGGCAGTGGTTGTCGGTGAGCCCACAAAGCGGGTCGCTTGGCTCCAATGGCACATCCATGACGATACAAGCCAGCGCGGCAGGCTTGACGGCGGGCGTCTACACCGGAACAGTGCAAGTGGCGTTTAACCAAGGCACGATTCTGACCATCCAGGTCGCCGTAGTGGCGCTGCCTGTCGGCGCGAGCCCGGCGCTTCGATCGAATGCGGTCAGCGCCGCCGCCTCTTCCTCTGCATGCACGCCGAAGACGCTTTCGGTGGTCCTCAGCGCGCCGGTAGCTGGAGCCGCGTTAGCGGTGGGACAGGCGACGAGCCCGAATCTGGCGGCGCTTATTTTTGACAACTGCAACAACCTGATAACGTCGACGCAGAGTCACACTGTCGAACTTATGCAGAACGGCTCTTTTGTAAATGGGGTCAACTTTTCATACGATTCCGACAACGCCCTGTGGACGGCCACCTGGGCGCCGGGTACCCCGCAAATGGGGGCATCGCTTAAGGTGTACGCGTCGATAACAGTTTCGGGCGGAAGCGGAAGCTACTCCGGCACGTCGGCTCCCGCGACGGTGAATATTCTACCGGCCGATACGAGTGCCGCTCCACAGCCTTCCGCTCCCTTAAACGCCGCGAGTTATGATATCAGCACCCAAGGCCAGGTGGCGCCGGGCGGGTACACCTCGATTTTCGGCGCGCGAATGGCGGACGGCGCATCCCAGGGAAGCTCGCCGCTGCCTTCGACACTCGGTAATTCGCAGTTGTTCTTGGGCGGTCAGCCTGTGCCACTGCTTTCAGTGAGTGGCGGGCAGGTAAATGGCCTGATTCCCCAAAGCCTGGCTTCGGGGGCAAGCGTTCCACTTCAAGTGCAACGCGATGGCAAAGACTCTGTGATTGTGAACGCCCAGGTTGTCGAATTCCAGCCTGGCATTTTCACAACATCTCAAGCCGGGATCGGTCAGGGAGCAATCCTGAACTACGAAAGTGGGACGGTGGCGGGATCGGGATCGGGCCAACAGGCCGTGAGTGCGGGAGGCTACATTGAAATTTATGCCACTGGGCTGGGCTCGGTTCAAGCGGCTGATGGCTCGAATACCACTCCGCCTGGAGACGGACAGCCTGCGCCATATCCTTCACCTTTATTCCAAACGACCGCTACCGCCACGGTTACGATCGGCGGGGTGAACGCACCTGTTATCTATTCGGGCTTAGCGCCGGGCTATGTGGCCCTATATCAGGTGAATGCACAAGTGCCCACAAGCGCCCCGACGGGTACCGCGGTTCCCGTGGTGATCACGATGACCGACAACGCCACTGGAAATCACGCCTCCTCCCAGGCTAACGTCACGATTGCCGTAAAGTGAGGTGATCTGATCGTAGCGACGCGGTCAAGAACGAGCGCACTCATTAAAAGATTTTGCCCGTACAACCGACATCGGCCTTCGCCGCGACCGGCCCGGACCCGACGAAGTCGGATTCCCGCAACATGCGAGCCCCGACGAAATTGTGGATCAAGGACTTCGCTTCGCGAAACCTATTGGCAGCAGATGAAATCTGCAGATCGCCCCGACGTGGAGGGGATTGAAACCGTCGAGCGCCTCCCGTAATGTACGAAAACCCAAACTGTCGGCCCAACCGCCGTTCTGACTTTGGAGCGTGGACTGCGAAACAAACCAGAGGGGGAATACGACAGTCGGCCTTTACTCTGACTTGGCCTGATGCCTTCGAAGCCGGTATGGCCTCGGTTTTGATGGTTTTGTCTACGTGGATGCCGAAACCAATGCGGTTATTCATATTACGATGAAGTGCTCTGATTTCCCGCCCGAGACGAAACTCGTTAGAACGGAGCTTACACTGGACTATAAGCTAACCCAGTTGTCTGGCCAGAAGTTTGTTCTTCCCGCGCACTTTCAATTGGTTTGGGCGAAACGTATCGCACCCGCAGAGTTGAAAGCGGGAGAGTTTTTAACTCCGCATGCCTTAAGCTCTGCATGGCCAAATCCTATGGAACGTCAATCAAACTCCGCCCAGGCAATCGTATGATCAGAAGCGCCGGCGACCTTGCGCGGTGCGATATCGACTTCGGCGGCGCGGCAGCGCGCAGCCATCACCTCTGTCGCCAGTATATGGTCGATGCGCCAGCCGAAGTTCCGCTCGAAGGCATTGCGGAAGAAATCCCAGTAGGTGTATTGAACGACATCGGGGTGAAGCTTGCGGAAGACATCGACGAATCCCCAGGCAACGGCCTCTTTGTATGCGTTCCGCGCGTCGATGTGGAAATCGGGATCGTTGACGCGCTTCTCAGGGTGATAGACGTCGATGGGCTCGGGGGCGACGTTGAGGTCACCAACCCAGATTGCCGGCTGATCGGGATTCAGAGCCGTCTCGAAATAAGCGCGCAGCCGTCGAAACCAGGCGAGTTTCAGAGCGTATTTCTCGGAGGAAATAGAATACCCCTGGGGGACGTAGGCGTTGATAATTGGGACTCCGCTGACGACGGTCTGGATGATCCGGAAGTCTTCGTTGTCTTCCCCCTCATGCAGCCCGTGAATGATCTTTTCCGGCGGCACGCGGGTCAGCGTAGCCACGCCGTTATAGGCCTTCATGCCGCGGAAGGAGGCGTGGTATCCGGCGTCGCGAATGGCATCGACGGGAAATTCGTGGTCCTGGACCTTGGTTTCCTGCAAACACATCACATCGGGCTTATGCTCTGCCATCCAGTCGAGAACAATCGGCAGGCGCCGGCGGATGGAGTTTACGTTGTAGGTGGCGATCTTCATCGGGAGGGGATGCTTGATTATCGCGCGCGTAGGCGGCGGTCGCGGATATGTAAGAGACGGTCGAGTCGGCCCGGTCTCGGATTTGCAAAAAATGGAGGTGGAGAGACCGGTCTCGGAAATGCATGTGTTTTGAGAAAAACACGAGGGTAGGCAGGGGCTTAAAGAGCCGGGCATCAATAGCGGTCGTAATCGCCAAGCGGCAAGGTGTAACGCCCGTTGCAGCTTGCGGATGTTTCGGTGAGATCCCGGGGCTTTCAGCGCGTGCTCGTCCCCAGATCGTCCGAATATCCCACCTTCAGGCGCGGCCACTGGGAGAGGGGACGTCCATCTTTTCGCATCGTGTCCGTGCCTCCTGGCGGTTGCGGCCAGCCGGCGGGCGAATCCTCGAACCGCTCCTGCCGCCCATAGACGGTCAGGTCGAGCAGGCGATAGCTGTTATCCATGTATTCGACGCCGCGGCTGGTCGTCCAGTAAGTCTCGAACACTTTAGAGTCCTGCCGCAGGTAGCAGACGAGGTGCATTCGGCCCACCCGCCGTCCCTCCAAAAGCGTATCGAGCGAGCCCAGGGCCGAATACCAGGGCATTTCCCGCGGGATCTGTTATCGGATGAGCATTTCAGTGTGGATGGCACATTGATCGAGGCGTGGGCGAGCCAGAAGAGTTTTCAACGTAAGGACAGCCATCCGGCTCCTCCGCCGGATGATCCGGGCAATCCGACAGTGAGCTTTCACGGCGAAAAGCGCAGTAACGATACGCATGAATCGACAACAGATCCGGAGGCGCGGCTGGCGCGAGAGAGTTCAGGGCAGGAGTCGAAGCTGGCCTTTTGCGGTAACGTTCTGATCGAGAATCGCAACGGATTGGTGGTAGACACAGGAGCGAGCCCGCACCCCTGCCGCAACAACAGGTGCGCTATCCTCGCTCTTTGGGTCGCAAGCCTCTGAATTCATTGACGACAACCTGGCGGCCCACCCTGCCGGTGGTGCCGATGATGAAAACGTTCCGAGGCCCGGGGCGAAACAAAACGTAACTCAATATGACCTAAAAACAAAACACTTGAAGGGATCGGAATTCGATCCTCGAAGGGACAAGGAAAGGATATTTTGTCATGAGGCCCAGGTTACCTCGACGGGTTACCTGTAGGAATCAACCCGAAGTTCGCCATCGTACCGACCATCGCCGTACTCATGAGCGCCGGTGTGAAGTCTAGGTTTGCATCGAACTGCGGGCCGAACTCCTTCAGTCGCTCCGCCGCAGACGCCTTCGCTGCTAGGTCCTGTTGCATACCGGCAAGCAGCCCGATCCATTGGTGAAGGTATGGAACGCCACAATCGAAATGGTCCCGCACGTATTCCAGCTCGGCGCGAGCGGCAGCGTGGGCACCTTCTGATATGTGCTTCATGGCCGAACGCATCCGGCTCTGACCGGCGATTATCCGCGTGGCGCGGTGGGTCGCCCAAACCTTTGTGTTGAAGTCCTCTAGGGTCAGCTTTGCGAATTGTGAGACGCTGTGAGTCAGAAATTGAGGACACCGCGGGCAGCGATCCAACGCTGCCAACTCGACTCCTTGCGAGATCCAAGACTTCGCTAAAGACGGGAGTGATTCCACCCTGAATTGGCCCACCGCACCCACTGTGCTCGTGGCGCGCAGATAGTCGTTGGCGGCGAATGAGCTGGTGAACAATAACATCACTCGTTGCTGGCCGTTTTGAAACAGCAACAGCCCGGGAGGAACTTGGCAAACAAATAGCCACTCGGGCCGTTGGCCCGAAGCTAGGATCTGTTTCGCTTTGAGATTGACTGCCTGGAGAGTTGCCGGGTCGACACTGGGGGGGGGGCGCAGATGCATTCGGCGGCGAAGAGAGAGCCGGAAGCTCAGGTCGTGGCTCCCTTGGAGTTTCCAGGTTCAGCCGTTGAACATCGTCTTTCTTGCCGAACCACATGCAGGTCCCGTCGAAGCACCGAGTATAGCATCGTCTCCGGGATGGCTACCCGATATTGGTGGACAACGGGTCGCGTGGCCTCGCGAGCACAGGGATTTGAGCGGGCGGCGATTTGGCGAGATTTGACATCTGGTAATCTGTGCGCCCGAAAGTTTCGTTCCGGCGTTCACTTCCGTCCTGGCTCGGCCACGCGAATGTAACGGCGACGCGGCTCTACGACCGGCGCAAGACGCGCTTGCGAATCAACTGTGGCAATCAGCGCTATTCCTCGTGACGTTTCGCGTCTGCCGCGGCTTCGACTGGCTCGCTGTCTTCCGTCGTGAAGGAGTAGAGCACGAGCGTTTGTTTGATGTCCAGCGGTCTTTTCTGGGAACGTCTTTCCGGCGAACAGCGTTGCAAAAGCCGTACATCCGGGATTTTGAAAAGGCACGGCATCCATTCCCATCGAGAAAGCTTGGCGGATTAGGCGATGACCCCAAGAGACGTTTCCAATTCGATAAAGAGAGCCACAGTTGCCCCGAACGAAGCGCGAATATAGGTTGGCCAGGCACTGAAACACATTCACAGGAAAGGGTATCACCAGGAAGGCATCTCTATGGAACCAAAAGTCTCGGATGTCATGTGGAAGATGCTGGCGAGCGCTGGCGTAAAACGTTGTTATGGGATCGTTGGAGACGCGTTAAATCCGGTGATTGACGCGTTGCGGCGCAGTGGGGAAATCGAGTTTATCCACGTTCGCCATGAAGAATATGGCGTGTTTGCCGCGGTCGCCGATGCCTGCCTGAGCGGCAATCCTGTGGTAGTCTGCGGAACCGCCGGCCCAGGCGTAACGCACCTTTTTCAATGGACTGATAGACGTGGGGTTGATCTAACATGACAGACTCGAGTGAGCTTCAGAATATTTCTTTAGACGTGAATGGGGTCGAGCGTGCACTGTTGATTGAGCCGCGTGTTTCGCTTCTCGACGCCTTACGCGATCATCTGCATCTGACAGGGACGAAAAAAGGCTGCGACCAGGGCGCGTGCGGAGCTTGCACCGTGTTGGTTGATGGCGAGCGCATCAACTCCTGTCTTGCGCTGGCAATGCAATATGAAGGCCGCCAGATTACGACGATCGAGGGATTGTCGGACGACGGCCGGCTGCACTCGCTGCAACGGGCGTTCATTGAGCACGATGGCTTTCAATGCGGATATTGCACGCCCGGTCAAATCTGTTCGGCAGTTGCGATGCTGGAGGAGTTCCGCAACGGCGATCCGAGCGCGGTCACGTACAATGGAGCCGCTGACGAACTGACCGATGCCGAGTTGAGGGAGCGCATGAGCGGAAACATTTGCCGGTGCGGCGCCTATATAGGGATCCGGGATGCGATCCGCCAAGTTCAGAGAGCCCAGATTCAGGGAGCACTGTCGCGATGAATAACTTCACTTACGTGCGTGCGACCGATACCGACTCCGCGATGCGGTTGTGGCAGGAAAAGTCGGCACAGGGTGTACCGGCCAAATTTCTGGCTGGTGGCACAAACCTGGTCGACCTAATACGGGAGGGCGTGGAGCACCCGCGGTCGCTAGTCGATATCACTCGTTTACCGCTGGCGGAGATTGAACAATTGACCGACGGCGGCGTGCGTATTGGCGCGCTGGTGAGGAACAGCCGCCTTGCGTCCCATCCCTTGATACGCGATAAATTCCCGCTGCTCTCTTCAGCGATTCTCAACGGCGCCTAGGCTCAGTTGCGCAACATGGCAACAACCGGCGGCAACCTTATGCAGCGCACCCGGTGCTACTACTTTTACGACACTACCAGCCACTGTAATAAACGCTCCCCCGGCAGCGGGTGCGATGCGATGCAGGGGTTTAACCGCATCCATGCGATTCTCGGAACATCAACGCATTGTATCGCCACACATCCATCCGATATGTGTGTGGCGCTTGCGGCGCTGGACGCAACCGTGAACATGACCGGGCCGGCGGGAGAGCGGTCACTGCCGTTCCAAGATTTTCATCGCTTGCCCGGAGAAACACCGGACTTGGAAACGAATCTGCGGCCGGGCGAACTGATCACATCCGTCGACCTGCCCTCCTCATCGGCTGGTCTTTGGTCGGTTTATCGGAAGGTGCGGGATCGGGCCAGTTACGCATTCGCGCTGGTTTCGGTGGCCAGCGCTCTCAAAGTAGACGGCGGAACGATACGGGATGTCCGCCTTGCGCTCGGTGGGCTGGCCCCCAAACCCTGGCGCGCGTCCATTGCCGAAAAGATGCTGCTCGGCGCGGCTGCGAAACGAGACTCATTCGTCCAAGCTGCCGCTGCCGAGCTCGCCATGGCCGTCCCGCGCAGCGGGAATGCGTTTAAGGTGGAGCTGGCGAAGCGGACCATTGTCGCGGTGCTTACACAACTCGCCGCAAGCGGAGAGAAACAACAATGAGCATCTTGCGTAAGGCAACGGAAACGGTGGCGCAAGTGATGCCCGATCGGGTGCGTGGCGACCTGATCGCGCAGCATCGCTTTTTGGGGCAGCCAATCGATCGCCTGGATGGGCACGACAAAGTTACGGGCGTGGCGCGCTTCTCGGCGGAATATCCAGTCGAGAATCTTGCGTACGCGGCCTTAGTGCTCAGTACAATTGCCAAAGGACTTATCTCCACCATCGCCACCAGGGCCGCCGAGCAAGCTCCGGGCGTAATCAAAGTGATCACGCATGACAACGCCCCGGAGATGAAAGTGCCGCGGGAAATGTCGCTTGACCCGCCGAGTTCAGGCACCACCTCCGTCAAGATTCTAAACACCGATCGCATCTCGTGGAACGGCCAGCCCGTTGCCGTGGTTGTCGCCGAAACCCCGGAGCAGGCGGTGCATGCCGCATCGCTGGTGCAGTTGGTGTACAAGCCGGAAGCGGCCGTTACGTCCTTTGAAGCCTCGATTCCACATGCCAAGAAGCCGGAGCAAATTCTCGGGGAGGCGCCCGAAGTGACAATTGGCGATCCGGACGCAGCATTTCAGGCAGCGCCGCACCGCGTGGATCTGACCTTCACCACGCCTCCGCACAACCACAATGCCATTGAGCTGCACGCGGCGATCGCAATCTGGCACGGCGACGACAAGGTAACGATTTACGACACCAGCCAGTTCACCGCCGGCACGGCGAACAGCATCGCGGAGATCTTCGGATTGAAACCTGAGAACGTGCAGGTAATTTCTACCTATGTGGGTGGGGGGTTCGGCGGCAAGGGCGGGATGTGGTCGTACAACCAACTGTGCGTGCTGGCGGCCAGGGTGGCGCGGAGGCCGGTGCGGATGGCTCTGTCGCGCGAAGACGTTTTCCGAACGGTGGGCGGCCGCACGCCATCGAAGCAACGTGTCGCGATTGCCGCGGATGCTTCCGGGCGATTTTCCGCATTCATTCACGAAGGCGTGACGGCGCAGTCCACCGACAACCATTTTCCCGAACAGCTCAGTTTCCCCCCGCGCCACCTCTACGCGATGTCAAGCTATCGGATCGGGCAGGTGGTCACCGACGTGAGCCGCGTCGCCAACACGTTTATGCGCGCTCCCGGCGAATCGATCGGAACCTTCGCCGTGGAAAGCGCAATCGACGCTCTTTGTTATGAGCTGAAGATGGATCCTATCGAGCTGCGGATGCGCAACGAGCCGGACAACGACCCGGTGAGCGGGCATCCTTTCTCAAGCCGATATATGCGCGAGGCCTACCGCATGGGGGCCCAGAAATTCGGGTGGCAGGAGCGCCCTGCCGCCATCCGCTCGCAGCGCCAAGGGG
The DNA here is from genome assembly GCA_036489835.1 of Bryobacteraceae bacterium. Lineage (GTDB taxonomy): Bacteria > Acidobacteriota > Terriglobia > Bryobacterales > Bryobacteraceae > Palsa-187. Next base: position 15,406 of record DASXEY010000038.1, read on the forward strand.
ATTGGCTCGTCGGCCAGGGTGTCGCAACAGGCACCTATCCCGTTTACCGGATGGTCACTGCGGCGCGTGCGCGAATCCAGGCGGATGGCAGCGTTCTGGTCGAAACTTCGTGCCAGGAAATGGGAATGGGAACCTCAACGGTTCAGACCCAGCATGCCGCGGAGCGCTTGGCCCTTCCTATGGAGAAGATCCGCTTCAAGTATGGGGACAGCTCGCTTCCTTGGGCGGGCGTCGCCGGCGGATCCTCGCAGACTATCAGCGTTGCGCTCGCCGTAGATGAAGTGTTCGATCAGCTTCTGAAAGAGCTGTTGAAGCTTGAGCAGAAAGATCCGGAGTCCCCCCTGTCCAGCGCGAAGTGGGACGACGTACAGCCTGCGAATGAAGGTATTTTCCGCAAAGATCATCCCGCGGTCGGGAGGTCGTACGCTGCGATTCTGAAAAAGGCAGGGAAGGATTACGTCGAAGCGCAGCATAAAACCGGCGCACCCATGGAGATCTTGAAGTACTCGATGCATTCCTATGCGGCGCAATTCTGCGAAGCGCGCGTCAATGAGATTACGGGGGAATTGCGCATCAGCCGTTTTCTGGGCTCGTTCGATACAGGGCGCATCTTAAATCCGAAGACTGCTGTTTCGCAATTTCGCGGCGGGATCATTATGGGCCTTGGCATGGCGCTGACCGAGGAAACAATGTTCGACGACCGCACGGGCCGCATCATGAATGCAACTCTGGCTGAGTATCATCTCCCAGTGCAGGCAGACGTACCTCACATAGATGTCGTGTACACCGACATAGGCGATCCGCACACACCACTCGGCGCTCACGGCATCGGCGAAATCGGAATCACGGGCGTCGCCGCGGCGGTGGCAAACGCCGTGTACCACGCCACCGGTAAACGGGTGACCAACCTTCCGATTACATTAGACAAGCTGCTCTAGTGCGCCACTGCAGATATCCTGTGTACCCTTCCAGAAATTTCGCTGGTCCATCCCGGCCTCGCGTAGCCGTAAAGCATCACCGGATGGTGGACATCCCCCAGATAGGGCCAGATCCGTCCGGTCCGCGCGAAATTCAAGGACGGGTCCAACACCTTCATGCTGGTATCATCGGTTCCAACCACTTTGGACTGGAAGAGAACTTTCTTGGCCGCTACGTACCGCAATTCCATCCGATTTCCGCATGACATACTGCACGCAGTCAACGAACCTTGGGATTGTCGTTAGGCATCGCGCCGCTCCGCCAGCCCAAAGAACAAGAGTCCGTTCCAGCGGGTGCCGGTCACCTCACGCGCGATCGCGCTCAGGCTTACAACCTGCCTCAGTCCCTTAAAATGAGGGAATGGAAGCTGCCGAGCAGACAAGATGGCTCGAAATTCATATCCCGAACCGTATCCGAGCGGCTACGGCTCGGCGTCCGATGGAGAATTCACTCCTACAGGTGACGGCGACCATTGACCCGAAACTGCTTACTCCTCAAGACCGACTCTTCTGGCGGTTTGCTACGGATTCGATCTGGGAGGGGCGACTGGTAACAACCCGTTGGTTGATTGAGTTCGTTGGGATTAAAGGGGATCGTACGGGTCTTCCGGTTCAATGCCGTCGTAGCCCTAACTTCCCGCACGATGTTTACATCGATGATCTAGCCGGCGGAGTGCTCTTCAGCCCCACTGCAACCGAGGCACAGCTTCTCGCAAAGGTATGGAGTGGATGTTCTCAAGCATCCAGTCATGCCACTACCGATACGCATAAGCACTATCCGACCAATGAAAAGCCCGTCATCAAGGCGTTGACGATCATCTTGGATTACTTACAAGCAGGAGTCTACGACACGGCTGGGACGAGGCTCCGCGATTACGTGCTGGAGCCGGTTTAGCCGTAGGCTGATTGAGGGTATGGCCAAAACCTTCCGATCTTCAGCCTCTCCTTGCCGACGGCTTTTTAATAACGGGGATGCCCAGAGACGCCAACGGAGACTCTGGGGTGCCACCTGTCACACGCTGCAAGCGCGGCGGCACTGTTGAATAACCGGCATGCCCAGAGACGCCAACGGAGACTCTGGGCCATTCGAGCCGCCCGGACCGGCTCCGGCCTTCGTCGGTCTCGGCTGAGACCGACGTGGAGACGCGGCTGGCCTGCATTGCTGGGAAAAAGCGCCTTCAACGGCGAAGGTGGCCAGTTTACTAATGAGGCCGCGAGTTCGAACGAACAAATGGGTCCCCACCGAGACCAGACGAACCCGTCTCCGGAGACGGTTGGGCCGGGGCGAGAAGAGTGTAGCCTTTTGCAATGTTTTTGAACATCAAGAAGAGGGTATCTAAGCCTCTATCCCATAGATATAGAGCTGCTTATGCAGGTTTTAGCCCCAACCTGGAATTGCAAGGTGGCGACAATCGACGCGTGTTCCTGTGGATCCGGAGGGCCCCCTGAAAGTAAGCTATTTCGACGGGCTAAAAATAAAGGTAAATGGCACGTCAACAATCTGCTGATACCGCGCTATACTCCCAGTGCTCCAGGGTCCGGCCAGCACCCGGAGGCGGCCCCGAGCAGGTGGAAAAAGCCCGGCCCGTGTCGTGGAGCTGTTGTCCAGTCTGCCAGCCACAGGGCGACAGATATATTAGGTTTTTAGAATAAATGGTAGGGCGTACGAACGATTCGTTGCAACTGTAAGAAGTAAAACCACAAATAGGTATTTTAGGTGCGGAGTTGACAGTGCTTTTGTGGCGCGTACTTGACACATGTGTTATGGTTAGGCGTCAAGGGAACTTGATGCAGCCCGCGCTGCGAGTCTCGCGAGGAACCAGGCCGTGCTGGGATATAACACGGGGACTAGGTTAGTACCTCCAAGGCCGTGCTGGGTTAAAACACGGGGACTAGGTTAGTGCCTCCAAGGCCGTGCTGGGTTAAAACACGGGAACTGGGCTAGTGCCCTCCAGGCCGTGCTGGATAAAACACGGGAGTGTGGTTCTGCACCACTTAAAAGCGCAGCATCCGTTCCGGATGAAAAGCAAATTCAAATTTCAATGGCGTAAGTCTGTGCTTCCCTGGAGTACATGGTCAATAGCAGTACCAAATCGAATCCGTTACTAAAGGTCACACGATGAGAACAACACCAGCGGTCAGCCAGGAGCAAATCCTGCTTGCACTGCTTATTCACCCAACCCAAGAAAAGGTCGCCGCCGTCCTCGGTATTTCCACCGCGACAGTCCGGCGGCACCTAAAGAACCCTGAGTTCACCGAAAAATTAGTCGCCGAGAGACAGGAGGCAATCTCACTTGCCCTAGGACGCTTCCTTCCAGCAGTAACCGCGGCCATCGCGCAGATGCTGGAGATTATGCGCGACGAGACTCTATCGAACGCGCTCCGGATCCGCGCCGTAAAATGCTACATTAAGCACGCCAGAAAATTGTTAGAAAGAGACTCGCTAGAGGCGCGCGTGGATAGCCTTAAGGACCCTGCGGATGTTTTGGCTGCCGAGCGCCGGGCGGCCACCGATAGATCTGGTGGCGGGGCACCCACTCAATCGAAGTCCGCGATCAAAGCCGACAAGACGCAACGGCTCATCGCCGCTCTGTTCAGTTACGGAAGTAAACAACAGGCCGCCGGCGCCCTCGGGATCTCCACAACGACGGTGTGGCGCTGGATGAAAGAGCCGGCGTTTGTGATGCAATACGCAAGTGCCAAACGCGAGGCCTTCTCTCGCGTCGTGGGTCTCGTGCTGCAGTCGATCAACACGCCCGTAACAGTTCTGATGTCTATCTTCCTTAAGAAGGGTTCCACCGCCCCCTGCCGGCTCATGGCGGCTGATTTAGTAGCGGAATATGCGCCGTGGAACGAAGGCGTGCAAGCAGAGATCAACCGAGTGAAAGCGAGTCGGGAGAAACAAGCCGCATGATTCACGACGCGCCCCTGGCTCCTCCAACAGTTTTTGAGCGGCAAGCATGCGCAGCCCAGGGGGCAATAAGAAAGGCTAGTAAGGAAGGACAAGGATGAGAATTACCCTAAACATGCTGGAAAGACAAATCGCCAAGCTGGAGCAGACCAGGAATCCAACCGCAATTCCTCGTGGGGTGATATCGATTAGACGCCTCAGACCTGGCCCAGCAGATGACGGAGATGACGACGCTGGCTTGGCCCCGGGGCAGCGAATCGTCGAGGATCACTACGAGGACGCCGAAAAGAGAGGGGTCATGATCTGGGAACGAATTACCGTTGACCCCTCCGATATCGGACTATGCTACCCACGGCCTTGTTGGAGCCGCGAGGCTATCCGGACGTATAAAGAGTGGAGGGAGGAAGATCGCCGCCATCCTGGCCCCCCCACGGATATCACATGGTGCAAGGGGCGCCCACCCGAAGTCCAGCGGAAACGTCGGGGATCACTGCGGAGCTCGGTCGCGGCCGAGGAACACCCCAATGCCCAAAACGAAGAGGAAGGTCAAGACGATTGTACGACCCCAACGATATGTGTTGACGAGGAGGGTCGGATTTGATTGGAAGGCGACCACAGGGTCGCCTCCACCGCTACCTTGGCCTTGAACTTCGCATCTGGCTGCTTGCGGGTCGTCGCCCGTCCGGCGTTCACGACCTCTGCTGAATTATGTTTTTTCTTCCTGCAGTAGTTTGGCTGCGCTGTAGCCGCACATAGGAGAGGTCGATCAAGGATGCGGATCGAAGTGAGGCTGACCGCAGGAAACATGCTCTGCCTGCACTGGCCATCGGGGAACTGTCTTTAGATACGGGTGCTAGCCTAGTTGCGGCATCGCGCAGCGCGCGTCGTTTTCATGCCCGCCCAAAGAATCTCAGTTTCTCAGGGTACGGCCTGGCGTTCTCGACGACGAGACCGTTGCCGAAATGGAAATCGATTCAGTCCGACCCCAGCGGCCCCTAAAATTGTGCCGTCTGCCCCCAAGTCCAAGTCTAGCGATTGCCCCAAACTCTGGGAAGCACAGGGAGAGGAATGGCGGTCGGGGAAGGGTGGAAAAGCGATAATGCTCGGACATAAAGCCGCGCGATTGCGCCGCTCCGGCGCCGCAGCGGAAGGTCCCAGAGTTGCAGCGCTTGAGAAACGAGCGCAAGCCGCAACCGAAGCGGAATCCATCGAGGTCGGCTGCGGCGAGGCGATCAGAGAGAGTGATACCTTTCCAAGTGGGTTGCGGGATACGCTAGCGAATCCCACGCTGGTGGCCGCGGATGCGTCCGAGCTGCCTTCGCGTCTAGCTGTCGGAGCAGGCGTTCTGGAAATGGCGCTCGATGTGGCGATGACGTTCGGGGCCGAGAATAGCATCGAGAAGATGCTGGCGCACCAAGTGGCCCTATCGCACAAGATGGCGATGCATTTCGGCAAGTTGGCGCTGGTACAGGAAGATGTTGTTTTGGCCAGCAAAGCCCACAAGCTGAGCAGTACATCTATGCGCTCCTCCAGCAAGGGGTGCAGACCTTAAACCAGTGCCGGCGGGGAGGACGTCAGATCGTCACCGTACAGCGCGTCAACATCAACGAAGGAGGCAAGGCCGTGATCGCCGGCCAGGTGAATGAACCAGCCGCCTGAGTGTTGCCCCGCGCCAGCGTTGGCACAAACCCAACGCCCCGTGCGCGGCTGGCTGCGCAATGGGTAATCCGGCCGGCGATTTTCACGACTGTGTACGATGCGGAGCGAAAACACGGGCCGGGCATCCGTGCCTCAGTCCGGCGATGAAAAACGGACGTTGCCGGATGCATGGGGGAACCAGTACCGGGCCGAGGACGGAAGCTGGACTGGAGCGATGCAGACAGGCGCGTCTCAAAACGGGACAGCATTCGCAGTTCCACAGGACCTACGGCGGGATGCTTCTCGGGTTTCAAACAGACGATGCTCACCGCAGCCCTGATGAGGCCTCCCTCATCGCATCCTCAATGCGCTCTGAGAGCTTCGGCGTCTATCCGGGTAAGGCTGAGCGCATAACCGCACCTCGGGCAAGGCGGCCTCCCGATTCCTTGACCGTAAAAGTGCTCACGGCACATCGGGACCGGCCCCGGGGCCGCCAGCACTTTCACTTCATAGCCGCACCTCGGGCATGGCGGCCTCCCGATCCCTTGACCGTAAAAGTGCTCACGGCACATCGGAACCGGCACCGGGGCCGGCTCAACTTTCTTCCGGCCCAATAACCTTCGCAGCCAAGCCATAGATAGACGGTTCCTTCCTCTTCGCTTTTCGGGCTCCCCGCTGTTGGCCGCCGGTAGCTGCGGTTTGCATTCTTGAAGGACTCGTGGCGACGAGGTCGCTTCAACGTGTCGGGCCGTTGCGAGTGGACTCATTTCCTAGTTGGTTTTCATTTTAGCTCAGAACACGAGCATATGCTCGTGGTGCTTTTGCTCGTCATGTTCGAAGTTGAAGAAGTGGCTGCCAGCCGAGAATTGCCGCTAAATTATGCGCGATTCTTTCGCGCCTTCGGTCATCGAATCCGCAGCCTGCGAGTAGAGCGAAAGCTGAGCCAGGAGGATATGTACTCTCACGGCTTCAGCGTGCGCCACTGGCAGATGATTGAGGCGGGCCGGCCTTTCACAATGTTCACGTTCCTTCGGATCTGCGAGGCTTTTAACATCGAGCCTGAACAACTCATCGCCGGTCTCGGTGGCCATCTTCGCAAACGCAAAGCTTGATTCCAGCGTGAGCGTGAGCGTTCACTTTCTCGCCAGGATTTTACAAGGCCAAGAGCCGAGATTGAGGGCTTACTTAGCCCGGTTCTTCTTAGTCAGTTTGCGCGTCAGCTTTTCGGCGTTGAGGAGGGCGTCGTGGGGATCTGAATACTTGTCGTCCCATTGACGGCGGACGCTCCCGAAACGCACCCAGTCATGCTGCTCCCGCTCATGCAGACATTCCGTGGTCTCGAAGTTAATCCAGGCGCGTGTCTCCTCGATCGTCGCCCGGCAAGCTTTCAGGGATTGGCGCCGAAAGCGGGTTTCAAATATTCCAAGCTGGCGCAACCGTTCGAGGTTCTGAAGCGCTTGTTCGACGTTTTGATTCAGAGCGAACAAGGCGTCATAGGCGGAGGATTTTGGGGGCACGTTGTCCCGTCCTGGATCGGCGAATAGCTCCGGGCTTTTTCTTTTTGCCACACCACATGAACGCTCTGCGCGGGGTGAGAAGTCAACTGCCTGGAGCGTCGGCTTACCACTTGCTTTCGTCTCCACGCTGGAGTGTCCATGGAGTTGTCGTTCATAGCTCGAAGAAAGGACAAACGACCCATGGACCCCATCGTCGTTACGGCGATCGAGAAGCTACAAGACCAGAAGATTCCCGCGCTGAAGAAGCGCTATCGGGAGCTGTTCGGCGAGGAATCGAAGTCCTCGAATAAACAGTTCCTGTTTCGCCGCATCGCCTGGCGGCTGCAAGCCAATGCCGAAGGAGACCTGAGCGAACGGGCGCGCCGCCGAGCCGCCGAGATCGCCGATGATCGGGATCTTCGGGTCCGGGCCCCGAAACAATTCGTGGCTCGACCGGAGCCCGGTTTGGGCAGCGTCGATCGCACTCGACGCGCGAAGGATTCCAGAATGCCGGGGGCCGGCGCACTGCTCACCCGCCGTGTCGGCGACCGGAAGATCGTGGTCAAAGTGCTCGCGGACGGATTTGAGTTCGAATCTCGACGCTACCGTTCGCTGAGTGCGATCGCGCGTGAAGTGACCGGAACCCGTTGGAACGGACTATTGTTCTTTGGGCTGGCGGAGCGGCGCGATGCCTAACGACACTCCCAAGGTTCGATGCGCCATCTATACGCGCAAATCCACCGAGGAAGGACTCGATCAGGAGTTCAACTCGCTCGATGCGCAGCGCGAGGCGGCCGAGGCATTCATCAAAAGCCAGAAGCATGCCGGCTGGACTCTGGTCTCCAAACATTACGATGACGGTGGCTTCACCGGAGGCAATCTCGACCGTCCCGCGCTGAAGCAATTGCTCGGAGACATCGATGCCCACCAGATCGATTGCGTGGTTGTATATAAGGTCGACCGGTTGAGCCGGTCGCTTCTCGACTTCGCGCGGCTGGTAGACCGGTTCGACCAACGCGCTGTCAGTTTTGTTTCCGTGACCCAGCAGTTCAACACCACCACCTCCCTGGGACGATTGACGCTCAATATTCTCTTGTCTTTCGCGCAGTTCGAAAAAGAGATTATCGGGGAGCGCACGAGCGATAAGATGTCGGCGGCGCGCCGCAAGGGTAAATGGATCGGCGGCACGCCCGTGCTCGGCTACGATATCGATCCCGCGGGCCGTCGGCTGATTGTCAATGACAAGGAGAGCAGTCGAGTTCGCGAGATCTTTGCTCTGTTCCTGGCACAGCATTCGCTCTCAACGGTAGTCGCTGAGTTGATGCGCCGGCGCTGGCATACAAAGTCCCGGAAGTCGGAGAAGGGCAGGGCTCACACCGGCCGGCCATTCACCAGGGCCTCCCTCCGCCGCTTGCTTACCAACGCGGTCTATGCCGGCATGGTCGAACATCGCGGAGTGACCTACACCGGCGAGCATGCCGCCATCCTTGAACTATCGATATGGCAGAAGGTCAACGATGAGCTTCGGGCTGGCCGCCGCACGGCGATTGGAGCCGTGCGCGCGCCGCAGAATGCTCTCCTCGCCGGGCTGCTGTCGTGCACGAGCTGCCAACGACCGATGCTTCCCACCTATACGGCCAAACCCGGACGGAGGTATCGCTATTATGTTTGCCGGACCGCGCGGCAGAAAGGATGGAGTGCGTGTCCCACCAAATCGGTGCCAGCGCCGATGATCGAAGATGCGGTCCGCGATCAGCTTCGAACGGCTCTGCGAGCGCCAGAGACGCGTGAGCAACTCAACGTTTCCGAGGCCGACTGGCAGGCCTTCGAGGCTCGTCATCGCGAAGTAGTTCGAGCCTTGGTGAGGGCAGTCAGCTACGACGGAACGACCGGAACGGTTTCGCTCGACCTCCGCAGGATGGAAGCCAGCCATGAAGCTTGAATTTACCGTTCCTTTTCGGCGCGTGCTTGCACCGCGCACGCTCTTAACCTGCCCTGCCCCAGAACTGCCAGCCACTCCGCCTCGCATTGCGCGGCTTGTGGCGTTGGCGCACAAACTGGACGCCCTGATGCGATCGGGCGCGATCAGCGACTATAGCGAGCTCGCCCGACTGGGTCATATTTCCCGGTCGCGCCTTACTCAAATCATGACTCTGTTGCATCTGGCGCCGTCGATTCAGGAATACCTTTTGTTTGTCTCCGCCGGCGATGCCCGGTTCGTAACCGAGTTGAGGCTGCGCAAAATCGCGCAGGAGCCGCGCTGGGATCTCCAGCGCAGCAATTCGAAGAGCTCCTCAAGAAATGACTTGCTTGTCGAGGCGAGCGGAGCGATGAATGTCATGACCGCGGCGACTGCCGACACAAAAAGGAGACCACTCAAAATGACCACGATTCCGAAAGACAAGACGAATACCGAACCCGCGACGGCGCCCAGGAAGGCCCGCGTTGCCAAACGACGCGCCCCGGTTGCGGCTTCCAAGGCCAAGCCGGCCCGAAAAGCCTCGCCCCAGAAGAAGGCCGCGTCCGCGCCCCAGCCCAGCAAGACCGACAAGGTCCTGGACCTGCTGAAACGGCCCGGCGGCGTCACCTTGAAGGAACTGATGAAGGCGACCGGGTGGGAGAGTCACTCGGTCCGCGGTTTCTTGAGCGGCATCGTCGGCAAGAAGATGGGGATGCCGGTTGAATCTTCCAAACAGCCAGACAGCGACCGCACCTACAGCCTCCCCAAGTAATCCTGCCCCTAACGCCGCCGCGCAGCCCCTGCGCGGCGGCGTCTTCGCTCCTGCTCTAAACTTTCTTCCTGGGGACCTTCACGACCATTACCAAGTAGGCCAGACGGTGCCTGGTCCAGCCGCCGAGCCAACAGACCTGCCAATCGCCGACCCAGGAGCCCACCGTCACTTCTGTGTGAAGGCGGAGAAACTTCGTTTCCATCCGCGTGGAATCTCCGGCCACTCCTTTATCCATTTCATTTCCACTTTTTCGGCCCGGGGACGGCCTCACGATTTCGGCCCGCCCTGTTTTCCCGGACGCTTGAACTGCAGCAGCGGCGGTACCGGCGGCAACTCCTCCAGGCCGCAATGAATGGCGAAGCGCTCGCCGAGCATCTGAACGACGATCGTCGAAACCTTGGGCGGCTCCGGCGGTTTGGAAAACGGTAATACCTTTTTCTGGGGGTTTTTCATAGCACCAGTCATGGCTCCGCTCCGGAGGCAAATGCAAGTCTTGGTTGTCGGGCGCGTTGCCCCCGCCACCAAGCATCGGCAGGTGTTTCAGGATCCGGTGGCGCGTCTGTTCTCCTGGAGCACAAGAGAGGAATTCATACGTCTGCGGCACAATGCGTCTTGCGGACGCGGGCGCGACGGGTCCATGCGCCGGATTTCAGGTTCACGATTTTGGCTTTGGGCTTCCTGGGTTGCGGTTTCCACAGCGACACCAGATCCACCGGCGGCAAATCTTCCACCGTGTAATGCAGGGCGAAGCGATCGCCTCCGAGTTGAAAAACAATCGGCGATTTCCCGGCTTCTTGAGGCGCTTTGGGAAACTGCAACAGGTTTTGCGGGGTAGTCTTCATAAGACCACTCATGCCTCCTGTTCCCGTCGAGGGCAAGTTCTGTCTCGCGATACCCCGCCCACAATTTCACGAAGTCGACTCCGGAATGTCCGCGAAGGCTGCGGCAGGACAACGCGGGACGGCGCGTACATGACCGCTCCCAGCATCCGCACCGGCCGCGCGGAGGCTCTCGAATTCGCTTGCTTGTGTCCGGCACAAGAGCGAACGTGTGTTCATGCCAACCAACACCCCTGTGACCCCGCAACCAGACAATACGCCGAGCGAAGCGCTTGCATCGGCGGCAACAGCCGCAGGCGCCCCGACAGTAAGGACCTTCGTGCTGCTTACCATTGCATTTTTGTTCGTCTTGATGCTCGCTATCACCTTCTTCAGCAACGGCGAGTCGGTGCCGGATCCCGGAATCGACCACAAGGTTTCCGCGCTGAGCGATATCGAGCGCAACTGCCTCGGCATGTACCTGAAGTACGGCGACTCTTCGGCCAGCAGCCTCACGGTCAATCAGGCGCAGGGAGTCGAAGCCTGCCAAGCGCTCGGGTTATTCCACGATCTGCGCTAGAGCGAAGCAAGGGAAGAGCCCTTACGGAAACGATCGGACGGTTCCTCGAGGAGCGCTGTAGGCTATGCAACAGCCAGCGTACCCAAGGCGTCGGCGCTCTATTACGCATTCACGGAGTGGCGGCGGTCGGAGGCGCAAGCGCGGGATTGAAAAGCGGCGGCCGGGAGGCCAGCGGTTCTACTTCGGCATCGGGCTGAAGGGAGAGGAGGTGGCATGACGGGGTGCCGAGTGTGCCGAGTGTGCCGGGTGTGCCGGGTTCCCCAGAGACCTTGAGGATTGCGGCGGTCGCGCTCGAAAGCCACAGCAACCCGGCACAGGCGCCCGACCGATTTCGGGGGTCGATTGGGCAAATGCATGATTGTAAAGGTCGACTGCGGCACCCGGACGAGCTGGATTTTTGGGGCAATTAAATAATGGGGGAAATTCCGGAACCGTGCCGGGGACACGATTGTTCGTTCGAACTAGCGGCCCCAATAGTAAACGGCTCGATTGCGGCGTGGAAAGCGCGTTGTCGCAGCAAAGCAGGCCAACGGCGTCTCCACTTCCGGTCTCACCCTAAATGGACGGAGGCCGCAGGCCGGTCCGAGCGGCTCGCATGGCCCAGAGTCTCCGTTGGCGTCTCTGGGCATCCCCGTTATTCAAAGCAGTCGGCCAGCCGTCACGCCGCTTCACGTGGGCGCGGTGACTCCGTTTGCAGTTCCTTGACGAAGGCCTCGCAGTTGCCTGTACAAATGGTCCGAACTACATGCCGCAAATCCAGGCGATCATCAGTCCTTCGCCGCGGATTGCCGTTAGCTCCTGCTATATCACCTACGATCCATATTGGAACAGCCTGTACCTGATGAACGACGCCGCGACGGGTTGGGTTAGCGCAAGCCCGCCTTTATCTGGAATCCTCCACAACAGCCAATGCACGATCAACCTCGGCCAATCGAGCTTCAACCCGCCGGTGCCTGGATCGAACAATTTCCCCTCGGTTACTCTCTCGATCACGTTCACTCCGGCGAACCAATATCAGTTCCCTCTCTCCACTTGGTCTGGCATGCGCAGCCCGAAACCCCGTCGCGCTTGTCTCGATCAAGTTTGCCTGAATCTTCATCGGGACGGGAATGTCGAATGAGATCTCGACAACGCCGCGCTCCGCTTCGCGCGGAGCATCTCGCCGGTCACGATGTTTCCTTCGATCACCGATAAATTGTGGGTCCATGCCTAGCTCGCCATTCTGCATGTGGACCATCGCCGAGACCCGCGCGAAGGTGTAACACATCAGGCCGGTCTCTGGGCGTCCCCGTTATTCAAAGCCGTCGCGCAAGGACGCGCTACTTATCATCAGACACGAGCGTGGCACTGAGTTTCCGTGACAGGTTCACGATGGACGACTTCCCGGCGTCCAGCCCGCATATTCTCGCCTGCGGCGGAACCAGCCTGCAGAGCGCCAACGGCGTCATCACCAGCGAAACGGTGTGGAACGATGGCGCGCAGGGCGGCGCGACAGGCGGCGGGTTCAGCGTCCAGTTTCCGTTACCCACGTGGCAGGCGCCCATTGACGACAAATCTGACGCCCGTTTTGCCGGTCGATTCGGATGCTCTCTCCATGTGGGGCCCCTTCTTTGCAACCATTAAAGCATAGACTGGAATCTCCCTTGCTTCGGCGTGCGTCGCCAACTTAAAGCGATCTTTCAGGAGCGCCTGCACCATATGTTTGCACATATCGTCACTTGTTGGATTCGACGCCTTTGCTTCTATCGCGTATAGACCCTGCGGCCCCGAGATCATGCCTTTTGGGTCCCAGTCTGGCACGCCTATAAGCTGGTAATCCTTGACGTCGTATGCCCACAGAATCACTGGCCGCAGGGGACCCCCCGAGGTAAAGCGGCCATCAGGGGAGCAGCTGAACGAAAGTGGAAGCCTATCCTCCGGACCACGAGGTTTAACGGACGCCACGTCGAAGGTTGCCACATCACCTTGGCCTTGAATCGGAAGTTGGGTAGCGGCGCCGAAGATCAGCAACGCACTGAGCGTTACCCGGTGTCGGAAACGAAGTCGGCGGGTGAGCGGATCTCGGAGCGAATAATCCTTCATTGTATGTTCTCCAATCACTAGATATTCTGGGTTTTAGATGCTTTCGCACGGTTCTTCCCAGGGGAACCGCCTCTATAGAGACTCAGTTAGGTATCCAAAAAGACGGCGTCGGTCTGAAAAAAGTAATGCCGCCGTTACTCAAACAAACGGAACTGGGCTGCGCTGCATTCTCCGGGCCACTTGGGTGCCTTGCCCCCGGAGGTTTCCGCTGTTATGCGATTGCACACCGAGGATGGTCCTCCATCTGAATGCCCACTGCCGAAATAGCAAACACCGGGAGAGGCTAACCGGTTCATGCTATCGCCGGTCGCGCAAGCGACGAGTTCGAGCAGGAATTGTTCCTGTTCCGAAATGCAGATTCAGCGGCCATCCTCCAATTCGTCAGTGACGGCAGTCGCAAGGGTGCTGTAGTGGGTAGGGTACGCGTGGAACCGGGTCGATTGACCTTGCCGAATGGTGGCAGCTTCACGTTCGAACGGGCGTATTGGGCTGCTGGTTGGTTTACTGGCTTGGCGCATTCGCAGAGTGCCAACGTCGGGGCTACACTCTGAAATCCGCCACTACTCAATTTCAGTTCGGGAATCGCAAAATATTCGTCGCAACCTTACCGTGCCAACAGGGAACGGGAGCCTGCTTCTCGAAACTTTGATCGAAGCGGCCCTTGGGCAACATACATTCGGTGCTCTCCTGTTCAAGTTCTACCCACAGTTGACACCGACGTAGGATCAGCGTCTCCAACTTTTCCGGTCCCAATAAAAAGGCCAGTCCGGGCCACGCTTGCAAGTCAGCCGGAACATCATCCAACAAGTAATAGCTGCTGATCGACCTCTGCACGGTGAAGCTCTCTTGAGATCGAAGGTAAATGATCAATGGTTCGCTGCCACCTGCAAGGCCAAATCCCCCAAGAACACTGTGAGCTTTTCCATCAGGAGTCGTGACGTACATCTTGAGCAACATCGGATGCGAATTTCCCGCCAGCGCTCCGATTGGCACCAATAGAAATTGATCGCCCACGTTTTCGAGGGTCACCTGGATCGCCGGGTTCCCCGAGTATGGTTGTATGGAAATCGAGAGTCGCAGTCCGTTCACCGGCTGGCCCCACTCCACCGTGTCGGCGGCAAGGCCGGGGATTGCGGATATCAATATGGCGAGTGCGCCGATTTGGACTTTGGCCCCCACAGACTTTAAGATAGCTGGTTCCGTTGAAACATGGGATTCGTACAGCAGATCCTTCCCGATCCGCATACCCATCACAGCTTTGCCCCGGTTGCGCCCCGGCGCAACGATATGTCCACGGCTCTGGACATATCGACCGACGGCATCGCGTTGCGCGTGCATGCCCAGGCCGGTGATGCCCTGCTTGTCCGTCGAGACGCGCAAGTACGAAATGTGGTCGGCCATATTCCTCTACTGCTTCATCGGTGGGTATGAGGCGAGTAGACCAGCAAGAAACTTTCAACTCAATGTTGAACGAAGGAAAGCCGACCGTATAATGGCGCGCGCGCGAGAACCTGTAAGGTATCATGTATTCTTTACATTGAGTTACGCCGTCGGTTCGTCCGCACGGCGGTTCAGGTTTGTCTTATAGGGGCCCCGCTCGGATTGGGCCCCGGACAAGGGGCGCGCACATCATGTCCGACCATGAGGTTTTGAAGGAACGCTACCGCGTAGAAATTGGGCTCGCTATTGTATCTGCAGTTGCGACCGTGCTCATCCGCTTTTATGACTCACCGGATATCGGCGCTGCCTTCATCGTCGATGCCGTCGTTGCGACACTTCTGATTTGCGTGGGATCAATCAAAGCCCATGCGTCTCGTGTCGCGTGAGTACTGATCAAGGCGGAGCGGCGTGGGCAGCGCACCGGATGCGTCGCATCTGCAGGTTTACGTGATAAGAAAAAATGGCTCATTCTCCCTAAGGCTGATACGCGGGAGGGCTTTAATTCCGCGATCCGAACATTTTTCGTCCGAGTAGTAAAGTCCGATTGGGACTCATTACCCCAACCCGACCCCTATCCGCTCAGTAAGCGCGATCGGGTAGGTCTCAGTCTCCGTCGTATCCGCCAACAAACCCGACGTCATGTGTTTGCAGGAAACCGTCCAGCGCGCCGCTCAGCCTGTGGAAATCATTCCGGGCCATCGCGAAAGCCATTCCGGGGTTGAGCGAAAAACGTTCGCCTTCCCGCCGGAATCACCGTTCGCCTTCAACCCGGAATCCTGCTCGTCTTCGCCCCGGAATCGTTTTCATGTTCACCCCGGAATCCCGTTCACCTTACCGGAATCCCCAGTTATGGTGCATCAGGACTACTCGGGGAGTTGGTACCGCTTGGTGCCCAGTAGCTTTGGAAGCTACGCAAACGGAACATGGTCCCAGGCCGCGTCGATGCAGCCCGGTTATGCCCCCAGTTACTTCTCGTCAGCAGTGCTTGGGGACGGCCGGCTCGTGGTCATCGGCGGTGAAGGCAATGGTGCATCCAGTAGTGGGGAGACCAACCTTGGAGCGGTCTATGATCCGGTAGCCAATGCATGGACGCCTTTGCCCGCACCCGGCGGATGGACCGAGATAGGAGACGCACCGAACACCGTTCTGCCCAATGGCCAGTTTCTCCTGGCCAATATATTCACTAACCAAAACGCCAGGCTCGACCCCGTCACGTTGGCATGGACCAATCTGGGCTACAGAAGGGAGCCCAGATCAGTGGCACTGAACGCGGAAAACCTGCAGATTCATCCCAAAGGCGACCACCACATATCAAATCATTGGCGGCTGGCACGCACGGCGATAAGTCCGAGAGCCCCAGCCGCCGCAACGAACATTTTCGTTTTCCATTCGCAATGCCGAAGTGTGTCTCGACGCCCTGACGGGTCCGCCCTCAACCCACGGAGGACCGGCGCCGAGCTATTTCTTTTTCACGCCAGGAAGCTGCGGTGAGTTTTGCGAGCCAGACCAACCGCAATCCGGACTCGGGCTTCCGTGTCCTATAACTCCCGCGCCCCCTGTTCCTATCGCCACGGTGCCATTATCGAACGCACACCCCAGGACATAGTCGTCCCCGCCAATTTCCCTACTAAAATCGTCGCAGCCGCGCGCCGTAAACGAATCGGGAACATTCAGGGTAGATCTCCAGCCAGCCTTACTTGTTGCGACACAAAATTTCCATGCTTCTGGCTGTTGTCCTTGAGGCGCGGGTCGCTTGGAAGCGCTCTGCGCCGCTTGGAGACGATTGGCGACTACGAAAGTCAAAACGATAAAGAGCAGGCCGGCGCCAGAGCCAATAATGTATCGCTTTTGCATTCAAATAGTCTACAACGGTCGGGATGCGAAATGCTGGGCTCTCAGAACCAAGGCCACGACCCCTACAGGACGCGTCTTACTTCTTCTCCGGAAGCGCGAACACGTACAGCGCATTCCCAACGCGGGATAATGCACTTCCGGCGCGAGCACGCTCGGCACCAGCCGCGGACTCCCGCCGCCGAGGCCGGTCGGAACCGCCCGCGGCAGCCCTCGAAGGCGGGACCGTCCCCGACGTCTGCGCGCTTCCAGGAAACTGGCTCAACGGCACCAGGCGCATGGCCCCTTGAAACGCATGGACTTTGTCGTAGTCGCGCGCACCGTTGGTCTGTGTCCGTCCGAGCCGAAGAAATCGCGGCAGCAGTCGCGTTCCTCGCCTCCGATGAAAGTTCTTACATTACCGGCGTAGAGCTCGCCGTCGCTGGCGGCATGGCTCAGGTCTAATCGCGAGTCCTGCGGCTGGCTTTCCAGCCGGCCAGTCGCGGGACGACGCTTCTCAAACTATTGGTTCTCACACAAGATCGGAGAAATACTATGAGCTATGCGATTGTAGGATTCGGCAAGATCGGCCAGGCCCTGCTGCAGCCGGTAGACTTCTGGAATCCACGCCGGCAGACGGCTTTAGATGCAACCGCTCGACCGCGAACAGTTCACGCGGAACCGCGCGAATATGTTTCTTGTAAGTCGAGTTGACCTTATCGCACCACTCCCGTGCTTGGCGATTCAGATCCTCCCACGAGCTGAAGACGCGCCCCGCCAGGAAGTTGTTTTCGATGAAAACCCGACACTTCAACGCCAACTCACTGTGGATGTTTAACCTGAATTATTCGCAGAACGACCCTCGAAGCGCGTGGCTCGTATGGTCTGATCGTGCGGTGAGCGGCGTCGTTGTCTTTTTTTGATTCTTCTTGTAGCTATCCCGGTTTCCTGCACTTGTAAGTTATTGTTTCAGCGAAACCCTGCGTGCATAGAATTCCATGCGCTCCAGGTTAGCAACGGAGGGCGATGGCGATCACAGGCGCAAACCCGTTTGCGGTCTCCACCACCGAACGCAGCCGCGTCATCAGTCGCTCGAATACAGGCTGGTCGGCATAGTGGGAGCTGTAGCTGACACCCACTCTCCCCGCGTGGCTCCAGATGCGCGCCGCCAGAAACAAGAACTTCAGCCGAGCCGTGGCGAGCGTGGAGTGACCGAGCGTTTCCACTTTGGCTTCCTCCTCCCGATTGAACAACATCAGCCAGCAATTGAGGTTGTAAGCCAGCATGGCGAACTGGAAGTAAATGCAGTTCATCGACCACCGCCCCGACGGATGAGCCGTCAAACCTGCATCGTTTTTCGCTTCCTTGATGAGGTTCTCCGCGCCCGCGCGCTGATTATAGAACCATGCCAGCAAGGCGATTCCGCTGTTGATATTGGTTACAAAAACGCGATAGCTGTATTCCGGCGTGTCGAACAACTGGTACTGTTCGGGCTTCTCCGTCGAAGGCGCCTGCTTCTTTTTGATGTAGCGCAGCGCGATGAATCGATGCGCTGTGCTCCAGCCCTCCGGCTGATAACGAAACTCGCATTGGCCATCGGCATCGGTTTTCGGCGAGCCCGTCCACTGCGCCGCCTTCAGTTCCTCGATCAGGCGCGAGGTCTTGCGCGCCGAAACGATGAACCGCGCTCCTGCTTTCTCATACGCCTCCACCGCTTCGGCGCAGTAGAACCCGGAATCGGCGCGTGCGTAGATCGTCTCCGCGCTCTTCGGCACGGCGGCGAACACGCCTTCCAGATGACGCGCGATCTGTTTGCCGGTGGGCCGGTCGCCATTGCGCAACTCGCCCGCGACATATTCCCGCGTCTCGGCCAGAAACGTCAGAATCGGCTGGTAGCTCTTCTTCCCCCTGTTTTTGGGGTTGTAGCTCTTGCGCCCGCCCATCTGGTGGCCGAACAGCGTATGCACCGTGGTGTCGGTGTCCAGAGTGATCGTCTTCAGATCCACATGGGCGGCTTCCCATACACGCCGCCGCATCGTCTGTTGTATCCGGACGATCTGCCCAGCCACCGTCAGATGCAGCGAGGCCAAAAACCGCCAGAATGTGCACTGCGGCGGCAGACGCAGTACCTTCAGAATGCCGGTCAACATCGGCTCGCGCTCCAGAAAACGCAGATGATTCAGGCGCGAAAAACCCACGTATAGCGCCAATACCATCGCCAGCACGAACCGGTAAGCGGGCATCGCCCGGGTCAGCCGGTTGATGCTGAGCGTCTCCTCCACAGGTTGCTGAAAGCCAAGCTTCTCCAGCATGGTCGCGACGGGCAGCAAACCGCCATACGCCGTCAGATTCCGGGCCATGAAATCAAAAGGCGTGGAAGCCCCGATTTTTAAAGGCTCCCGATCAACCCTATCAGCCCCTTGTCTGGCCGGCGTTTTCTCGTTATGCTTTTGATTGTTATTCACCTCTTGGGTGACTCCTGAGAATGAGCTTGCGAAGCGCCACCTTCGCTACTCCCACCTGTTTTACCGCAGGATTCTCAGGGCCCCCAAACGGTTGACCGCTTTCACAGTGTAGTCAGCACATCAAGATCCTGTGCATAGGGCCGGTTTAATAGAGCACTTGGCACCGAGCAGCATTCCAAAGGCCATCCCAGTGAGGCCGGTTTGATACATAATGCAATACAGTGAAATTCCGTGGAATTTCTGGCCGTCATTCTGATCATCGTTCTTCTCGTTCGATGGCGAGTTCTTTCTGCCCGGCTGCGCGCCATAGAGCAACGCTTGGTGCTCGCCGAGGCCGGTTCGGCCAAGTTTAACCAGAGCTTGATCGATGATCTGACGAAGCGCTTGTCTCGAATCGAGGCGGATCGGCCGTCCTCATCCGCTCAAAATCGAAGTGCTGCGTTCCCGTGCCAGCTCCGGGGACCCCATCCGTGCCGGGACGTAAGATCATGGTTCGTTTACCAGCGGTACTTCGTTTGTGGCTGCGCGAGAGGCGGATGTGACGAGTCTGATCCAGATCAGCAACCAATCCAACGTCGCGCTTCTTGAGCGCGCGCGAAGCACACGGACATACAGGAACATTTGAGGTGGGCGGGCACGTTGCGGCCTCCGTTTCCGCAAGTCGTTGCGTTACTTTTGATATCATCCGTATAGGAGGCGACCTGATGAGTAGGTTTCAGCGCGTCGCGTTTTGCAATCTTCTGTTGCCGTACACGTTGGTTCTCATGTGTGCGGTTAGTGGCAGTGCTCAAAGCCCACCGCAAGACTCCATTGAATCAGTTTTTCCGAAGTCATTTGACGCCACACACAAGTACACCCCCTACAATTACGACAGCTTACTAGACCACCTTGAAAGCAGCTTCAAAATCACAAATACCTTTGTCGGCGAGCGGGTAAAGATCATAGCTCTTTACGGTGAAACTTTAACCACGATCAATCGCACAAAGCCCCTTAACCCATATTCGTCATTGATGGGCGCTTATGGATGCACTGATCCACTCTGTGACAAGCTGGAAGCTATTTCCGGCGAGGAAGTCTCACTCGCTAAGGATCTTGGGCGGCTCTTTCACAGTCTTGCTGTATACGTGTACCTTCGGGATCAGCGCCAGTATTCAATGTTCCTACAGTCGGCCACCATCTGTTCTGCAATGAATCCATGTTATCTGCTAGCGGCAGGAACGCTGCAGACGACGAAAGTTCATATGCGAAACACCATAGGCATTGTTAGTCAAGGAGACATCATCTATCTTGATACCGACAAAATCAATTTGTTCAAATCTTCCGATAATATCGGCGTTAAACTTATCGCGAAGGGACTTTGGAGCGGATTCAGCTTAGGCCTCAAGGTATATAGCAACTTTAGCGGCAACGGCCAATAGGATTGGCGTAGTGAACGGATTGCATGACCGCCGTGGTTCCGTTGCTGATGGTTACCAACATGGAGCGATCACTGGCATTCTATGTCGATGGCCTCGGATTCACCATACAGAACCGGTGGGTCCCGGACGGTCGCCTGCGCTGGTGTGCTGGATGTCGCTTGGCTTCCCGAATGCCTCTCAGGAGTACTGCATGGCCGCGAAGAGCCGTAGAATGTTATGGGTTAGGCACACCAGCGCCGACTCCCCTTACTACGACGTGGCAGATCGTTGGCAATTTCGCTGTATGGATAACGGTGAACGACTTGGCGCAACCTCTTTTGACGATAAGCCCTCCTTTCGTAAGCCGCAGCTTCGCGAGACTCTATTGCTGAGCTTGAAGGAGTATAGACTTGATTTTAGGCGGCCAGGACCAGGGACCCTTACGATCCAGGCCGGTGTAAACAGGATTTGATCCGCAGGGGGCGTCCGATGAAGCGCACGTGGACGATCATAGTGGTAGGCGACGTGCCGGGCAGCTTCAGATGGTACCAGGCGCTGTTCGGTCAGCCCGCTGCCCTGCTGCCCATCACGATTTCGGGCAGATTCTCGATTCGGACGGAACTCTCCTGCTCTGCCTCCACGAGTTCCCAGTAGTGATGAAGGCGGGGGCAAACGAGGTCTACCGTTTTCGCGTCGAGGGAAAAACTCTTAATGGCAGCCAGCGTATCAGTAAGCCTTCCAGTTACAGGCGCTGCCCTTTCGGCAAACCCTCGTGTATTCTGAATGAGAAGGAGGCACGCCAATGCGGCCTGCACTCGCGCTTATCACACTCGTTTCGCTCGGCTCCGTACTGGTGGCTGCTGACGCCTCTGTTTTATTTGCGCTGGCGTAGCGTCTCCCTCGGCCTTGGCGATGACCTCGAATAGATCCGTTCCCGCCCAGTTGGGTCCTCCGGAAATTTGAGAATCCTGAACGCCATAAGCGAAATGAATGATCGCTTTGAGCGACACACTATTTGCGTTGAACCTTCCGCCTCCGGGAATCTGCAATCCTGTCCAGTCGGAAGATGACGGCTTCGACGGCTTTACTGCCGCAACGTCGAATGCGGGCGCACGGGTCTGTCCATACGAGATCGCCGCTGAAATCGCGAAGAACATTGTTCGGAACATAGGAAGCCAGGCAAACCATACTAAGCGACGGCGCTGAGTACTCATGCTTCCCAACCTTTCACGGGTGTCTTGCCTCGAAAGACCCAATAAGCGAACGCCGAGTAAGCCAGCACCAATGGAGTCACGAAGACCGCGCCACTTAACAGGAAGACATGACTGAGGCGGGAGGCGGAAGCCTCCCACAGGGAAAGCCGAAACGGGATGATGTCTGGAAATATCAGAAGAGCCAGCCCGGCGATTCCAAGACCCACCATCGAGACTGCCGCGACCAACGGTCGAAGTTCCGACCGTTTGCCGATACTGGCGAAAAGAACAATCGCGGCGAGAGCCATCATCCCTACAATGGTCGCGAGGCTTGCCGTGTGAGTCTTCCAGGCGGCTCGCACTTCCGGCTGCGTGAAGGCGGCCGTCAGGCAGGCGGAGACGAACAGCATAAGGAAGGCAGGTAGAGCTAACCACAACGTTCGCTCGGCGAAATGACGGGACGCTTCGGTCGTCTTCAAGTAGAGCCAACAGCCGCCCAGCACTATATATCCGAAGAGAACGCTACCCGCGCAGAGGATCGGAAAGGGGCGCAACCAATCAAAAACACTGCCGCCGAAGGCGTCGCCGCGGATTGTGACACCCTGAATCAACCCCCCAAGAATTAGCCCTTGCGTGCAAGCTGCCACAATGGATCCGACACTGAAGACGGCGTCCCAGGACGGGCGATTGCGCTGCCCCTGAGGGCGGAATTCAAAGGACGCGCCGCGCAGTCCCAAAGCAAGAAGCATGACGATGAGCGGAACATAGAACGCGGGCATTAGAATGCTGTAGGCGAGGGGAAAGCCCGCAAGCAGCGTGACACCGGTCATGATGAGCCAGGTTTCGTTGCCGTCCCAGGTTGGCGCGATAGAGTCGACCATATGATTCCGGGCGGCTTCGTGCGGCTGCAATAGCAAGAGCGCCCCGACACCCAGATCAAAGCCATCCAGCAGCACATACATCGTGATAGAGAATGCCGCGAAAACCGCGGAAAGAAGTGGCAGGTCCATCGTCTACCTTCCCAACACCGCATTCGCCGTCGGACTTTCGAGCAGACGGAGTGCGTTCTTGAGCGACGCGGATGCCTCTGCATGATCCGGCGCGGCTTCCGGGCCGCGGCGGATCATCCGAAAGACAAAAATCAAAAATGCCGTCATCAAAAAGGCGTATACGAAAATGAACGCGATTAGCGTTGAGAGTAACGTACCGCTCGGCACAGGAGAGACAGCGTCCACTGTGCGCAGCAGTCCAAAGATGACCCAGGGCTGTCGGCCCGTCTCAGCGAGGTACCAGCCTCCCAGCGTCGCGACGATGCCTGAAGGGGCCATGATGACAAGTGAGCGCAGGAACCAACGCGTTGTGAAAAGGCCACCGTGCCAGCGCAGCCAGAGTGAAGCGACGGCCACTGCAAACATCAGGATAGCGATGCCGTACATGATCCGAAAGCCATAGAAAACCATGCCCATCGCAGGCTGGCGGTCGCGCGGCGTACTCTTCAAACCTTCGACCCGTCCATGCAGGCTATGCGTAAGCCAGATACTGCCGAGATAGGGGATGCCGAACGCCACACGATTGCGCTGGTGCGCTTGGTCGGGAATGATGACCCAGTAGTAGGGCGCGGGGGATTGGGATTGCCGCTCCCAGAAGCCTTCAGCCGCCTGCATCTTCGACGGCTGATGCTTCAACATCGTGCTATAAAGAATGTCTCCGATGAAGACTTGGCCGGCGATGAGAATCGCGGCAAACGCCATTCCAATCGATACGCTCTTGCGTGCAAACAGCGTGTGTTTCCTCCGCAAGAGGTAGAATGCGCCGACACCCGCCACCAGGAAGGACGCCGTGAGATAAGCCGCCGTGAGCATATGGGGGAGGCGATACAGCCAGGATGGATTGACGATGACCTTCAACCAGTCTGTCACCACCAGGCGGCCGTTTTGCATCGCCACGCCGTCTGGTGTCTGCATCCAACTGTTCGCCGAGAGAATCCACGAGGCCGATAGCAGCGTGCCCAACGCTACCATGCAAGTGGCGAAGAAATGAAGCCTTGGTCCCACGCGGCGGAGCCCGTAGAGCATGATTCCAAGAAAGCCGGCCTCAAGAAAGAACGAGGTCAGGACTTCGAGCGCGATCATTGGACCTATGACTGGGCCTGCGATCTGAGCGAAGTGTGCGAATCCCAGCCCGAATTCAAAGGAGAGCACAATGCCAGTGACCACGCCGACACCGAACGCCATGGCGAAGATGCCGAGCCAGAAGCGGTAGATTTGCAGGTAGACGGGGTTCCTGGTCTTCAACCACAGTCCTTCCACCACGGTAAGGAACATCGCCAGGCCGATGGATGTGGTCGGGAAGATGATGTGGAAGCTCACCGTGAAGGCGAACTGCACGCGAGCGAGCATCGCCGCATCCAGGTTCATGACAGGTCTCCTTCTTCCGGAGCGCGCCCGATGATGACGCCCGCCGTCAGTATCGCAAGGGCAAGACCACCGATAGCGACCCACAAACCAAACACCCCGATGATGGCAAAGAAGAAGGCGATGCCGATCACGACCGTCGTCAGTACGCCCGCAAGCTTCCGAGCGACATTAGGTTTCGGCTGCGACATCTGTTTATCTTCCTGTCCAACCTGACGTTCGGTCACAGAAGGAATGTGAACTCAGCGTCGCAGGAATCAAGAATGAAAGAAGCGCCTGCGCTGCAAGACGTGGGAACACTCCTAGAACCAGAGCGAACCCGGCCACAAGTTCAAGTGGCCGGCCCGCGAACATGCACCACGGTACGAGCGCGGCGGGCACTCCGCGTTCCATCATTTCCTCTGCGGGAACGGTCTGGTCGATGATCCCGATCGCGTTCAACACGAACAGAACCGCGATCAGGACACGAGCAAAACGGAGCGCATTTTCAGATAAAGCTTTCATCAGAATTTGTACCCGACCCAGAACTCCATGTAGTTGATGTTTCGTCCCGGCGAAGCCTGCTTGAGAAAGTCCCCAGGGAAAAAGACACCATAGTCCGCCTGAATCCAAGCGTGACGGTCAATTTGCCAACGCGCCTCCACACCCGGTCTATAGCCCACAAACCGAGCACGACTGCCATCTGCCGCGACGAGCAGAAATCCCGGAACGGCGTAAACACCATCGGTTAAACTCTCTCGCCATTGTGCGACTAGATCCGTCGAGATCGACACGCCGTGTGGAAATTGTGTCTGCAAGCGAGGGTGCACGTCGATGAAATTGACTGGTCCAGGTCCTGTATCGGCTAGCACTCCGAAATAGTTACCGATCGGGAAGAACGGGCTAAACGTCCCCAGCCAGTGACTGCTGGGGTTGTCTCCGCTAGAGATGTCCGCCTTCACACTGATGCGTGGCTTCAGCGGTACGTTGGGAAAGCTATAGCCTGTATCCGAGGCGAACGTCCACGCCCGGATGCCGTCGGCGCCGAAACTGCCGAACTGCCAGGCTCCTTCATAATCGAAATCCCAGGCCGACCCATTTGTCGCTGGTGGACGCCAGAGCCGCGCTGCCAGGTTGTGCCGCGTTTCTGGAGCCGTTCCGCGATTGTATGTGTAGGGACGTGACCCAGCGGGAGTCGGCAATTCGTGGTTCAGTCCCAGGTAGTAGGTGTCGAAAGACACCCGGCGTCGCCATGGACGCGTCGCATATACTCCCCAGAATGCAGTGCTGTGATCGGGAGCGTTGTCAAAAAATCCGAACCGATCCAGATCAGGGCGAACGGCCCATGCGTCGACATACCACTCACCGGCTTTGGCGCGGATTTTCGCGCCATCAAAACTCTGCCGGACATTCGGACCTTCGCGGACTGAAACCAGGCGTCCCGATCCGTAGTTCAACTCCTGACGGCCGAGCCGCAAGATCGCCCAATTCTTCTTATGCGTATTTCCGATCTCGACAAAAGCAGCCTCGAAATCGAGTCTTTTTTCGTCGATCGGCCGGGGACCGCCTGCGTGAAAATCTTCCAACCCGCTCTTGAGCTCCACGAAAATGCGAAAGTTCTCTCCCAGATGCCAATCCGAGTGCAGCATGTACCGTTGGAGTAGAAACGCGTTCATGTACGGCTGCTTTCCCCAGTTATCGTTTCCGACCTTCTCGAAAGCTTGACGGACTTCGCCGCCGAAACTGACGTAACACGCCTGGCAGTCCAGCGGGATGTATTTGATCGGATCCCAGAGGTCGGATTGTAGCGAGGGGTCGGCAAGAAAACTCCAATCATCGTTTTCGGGCAGCAGACCGTAAGTCCGGGCGGGAGCGGGCGACTCGTCCTGAACCTGTGCGCGGAGCGGCAGAGCCAGAAACAGCAGCACGCAAGTCGCGACGAGTCTCACGAGGGGCCTACTTCCGCTCGATCGAGTGAATCTCGGCGATATAGCCCCCCGGGAATTGGACCATTGCCGAAGTTCGGTCGTCCGCCGTAATGGGGCCGGCCAAGACCGACACTCCCGCAGCTTTGGCCTTCCCAAGAGTAGCAGCCAAATTCGTGACCTCGTAGCCCGTCGTTTCGTGGCCATAAGGATAGGGAATATGGCCATCGGTGACGAGCACTGCCACCGCGCCGAAGACCGAGGAGAGCCGAATCCGCCGATAGGTTTCGGAAGCTTTCCCAATCTCGGTTCCAGGCGCATGCGCATTATCTGATACAACCTTGCCGTGCGAGAAAGTGAGAAAGCTCTTAACGAACGCCGTCACACGTTCTGGAGAAACATAGACGCGGTTCTCCGGAATCGTCTGCAGCGCCGGGTAAGAAGGCGGCGTGGTGTGCCAATAGAGTTGCATATTCACTCCGCCGGGCCACTGGATCACAGCATCTTTGCCGATCGGATCGTCGAACGGAGTGACGAGAAGATCCGCACCGTCGGCCTGCGCCGCCCGAACCGCTGCATCCAGGTTGGTCACAAGATAACCCGTTCGTTCGACTCCGAACGGGTACGGCACCGGTGTTTTGAATCCGAAGACCGAGACAGACCCGACGGGCGTCAGCACAAGTTGCGACATTGTCTTGCTCGGAGTCGGAGTTACCGTGAAGACGCCCTGCTTGGTTGTGGTCCCACCGAACGTGGCCAGTAGACTGGCTACAAACTTGTCGAAATCTTCGGGCTGGACATACACATGAGTCGTGTCGTACTGTGGTCCGACGGCGAGGTTTCGTGTTGACCTTGTATCGGCAACGGTCGGTGTCGTCTGTTGACCGATTGAGAAACGGGCACTTCCAACCGTCAGAAAAACCGTCAATGCGGTTACCGAGAAGACCTTATTCTCTCGCATCGGAATCTCCTTTCATAGTATGCTCTGGGTATCAGATCGTGGCTAGAGCCGCTTAACTTCCCGCATCGTTGCGTGCGCGGCATTGCGTCCTCGATTTCGAAGTGAACCTTCGATTCACATCCTGCTCGCGGTTCCTTCCTGAGCCGCTGTACTTGGAGTGCGACCGGTTGTGCTGCTCCGAATATCCAATCTGCGACCGTCTGGATGCGTGCCGCAAAGCCTGTGCGTGAGCAGTTGACGGTGCCTCTGAAAAGCTTGCAGCAGCCGTGCTGCTATTCCGGCTCCTACCATCGGGGCGACTAGGAACACCCACAGTTCGTCTGTGTGTCCTGAAACCACCGCAGGCCCAAACTGGCGTGCAGGATTCAAACTGCCACCAGTGGAGGTGCCGAGCAGTGCAATCCCAAGTCCAATTAGAAGGCCCACCACCCAAGGCACCCGTGGTGCAAGCCGGGGAACAGACAAGCAGTACCCGACTATGAAAATAATCAAACCCATGCCGGTGGCCTCGGCTGCAAACAATGGCGCTGTGGACCAAAAGGGCGCCGGCTGGATAACGGCGTAGACCACCGGCGGATTTGCCACGTCCTGGCCCCACAGTGCGCGGGCGGCGACGACGCCAACTATGGAACCCAGCAACTGAGCGATGGCGTAGGGGGCAACCCCAGCCGCGGGGAAAACACCGAAACGCCACATAGCCAGCGAGATGGCTGGATTCGCGTGGCCCCCGGAGGCCCTTCCCGGCGGGCTCAGAATCAGCCCAGCAAGAAGCAACCCGACGGTAGCGCCTACGATCCAGAGTTCGGCACGGATCCCCGGGATTGCCCGCGAGATGGGCGATGGTCCAATCACCCACCTCACGATGCTCACCACGCCGAAAAGTAGGACAAAGGTGAGTATCAACTCAAACACGCTGTCTCGTGCCAGTCGAGCAAATGCTTCGTGCTCCACATTCTTCGACAGTGCTTGAGAGTGATGCAACTTTCCTTATCCTTTCAAGTTTAGTTAGACGCTCAAATCAGAAAGCGAAGCAATCGCACCCGAGGCTCCAAAGCCCCCGTTCCCCCAAGACCCATCGGTGCTGGGCGCCGGAATGCTCGCGGTGGTGCGAGGGCATAGCCTCGCACGCTGTGACGCCAGCCATCGATCCGGCGGGTGCATATCCACCGTATTGCTTCACTGGGGACCAGTCCGGACTCACGGGCAGTTCCGCAGGCGCCATCCTCGAGAATTCGCCCGCCGCGTAAACTATCTTGCCACCGACCATCGTTAGCAGCGACTCCAGGTTCTTGATCTCCTCTTCAGGAATTGAAAAATAGTCCGACGAGAGGACGGCCAAGTCGGCGAGCTGCCCTGGCGCCAGCGACCCTTTCCTGCCGTCTTCCGTAGAAAACCAACTACTCCCGACTGTATACAACTCGAGCGCTTTCGCGCGGTCGAACCGGTTTTCTTCCGGATATAAGCTCAACCCACCGACGGTCTTCCCCGTCACCAGCCAATAGAGAGACAGGAAGGGGTTGTAGCTTGAGACTCGCGTGGCGTCCGTGCCGGCTCCAACCGGAACTCCCATCTCGAGCATCCTCCGGATGGGAGGCGTGCGCTTGGCCTGTTTCGCACCGTAACGCTCGACGAAGTATTCGCCCTGAAAGGCCATCCTGTTCTGAACGGCGATGCCGCCGCCAAGCGCCTTGATGCGCTCAATATTCCGGTCGGTAATCGTTTCACAGTGATCAAAGAACCAATGTATGCCCTCGAAGGGAATTTCGCGATTTACTTCCTCGTATACGTCGAGGGCCCGAGAAATCGTCTCGTTGTAAGTGGCATGCATACGAAACGGCCATCGGTTCTCCGCCAGATAGCGGACCACAGCCTTCAATTCACTCTCCATTGCGGGCACCATGTCTGGCCGCGGTTGGAGCATATCCTCAAAATCCGCCGCCGAAGCCACGAGCATTTCTCCGGCGCCATTGACGCGATAGAAGTCGTCGCCGTCGCCAGGCTTCGTCATCTTTGTCCAACGTTCAAAATCCGGGAGCTCCTGCTTCGCCTTCTGCGGATAAAGGTTGTAAGCCAGGCGAACGGATAGCTCGCCTTTCCGATGAAGTTCGTTGACGACTTCGTAGTCGTCAGGATAGTTCTGGAAACCGCCGCCGGCATCAACCGCGCTTGTGATGCCGAAACGATTCAATTCCCGAAAGAAGAGGCGGGATGAGTTGAGCTGATCTTGCCGCGAAAGCTTTGGCCCGTTGAACAAAGTCGAATACAGGATGTAGGCGTTCGGTTTGGCGATGAGAATTCCCGTTGGATTGCCACGTTTGTCCCGCTGGATTTCGCCGGTGGGCGGATCCGGTGTGTCCTTGGTGTATCCTACGGCGCGCAAAGCAGCGCCGTTCAGTAATGCACGGTCGTACAAGTGCAAGACGAAAACCGGCGTGTCTGGGGACACCGCGTTGATTTCATCCAACGTAGGCATCCGGCGCTCTGCAAACTGAAACTCCGTCCACCCGCCGACAACGCGTACCCACTGAGGCGCGGGTGTCCGAGCCGCTTGCTCCTTGAGCATACGCAGCGCATCGGCGAGCGAAGGCACTCCATCCCAGCGAAGTTCCATATTGTAATTCAGGCCGCCCCGTATCGGGTGCATGTGCGAATCGTTCAGACCGGGGATCACCGTTCTCCTGTTTCCATCAATGACTTTGGTTTCCGGGCCCGCTAGCCGGAGAATCTCTTCGTTAGTACCCCCGGCGCTGATCTTTCCAGCGGTAATGGCTATAGCTTCGACACACGGTGGAACCCGATTTGTCGCGATCTTGGCATTGTGAAGTATTGTGTCAACGGCCATAAAGTTCTCCTTGATAAAACGCGCTGTTGCTTAGAGGGCAGGGCCCGCCCTGCCCTGCGCGATGCCTATTTGTGGGCCACCGCGGGCTGCAGGACCTCGTACTCCGGATAGACACTAGGCGCAGCACCGTGCACCATCGTGTAGGCGTATTCAACGCCTACACCGTAGGCGCCGTAATGATTCTTCACTACGTCCATGACGGCGTCGTAGGTTTCGCGATTCGCCCAGTCGCGCTGCCATTCCAGCATCGTGGACAGAGAGGTCACCGGCTTCGCCCCCGCCTGTACAACCCGGCGCATGGCGTTGTCATGAGACAACTGGCTGACATCTCCACAACAGTCTTCGACGACGTAGATTTCGTAGCCGTCGTGCAGCGCTTGAATGGTGGGCAGCGCGATGCAGGTCTCGGTCCATAAGCCGGACCAGACGATCTTCTTCTTGCCGGTTTTTTCGATGGCTGCAACGAAGTTTCTGTCGTCCCACGAGTTCATCGAGGAACGCTCGATAGGCTCCCGATCCGGGAAAATCGCCTTAAGTTGCGGCCACATAAGGCCGCTGAAGCTCTTGGTTTCGACCGTGCTCAGCACTACCGGTAGATCGAAGATGCGGGTCGCCTTTGCGAGTGCGACCACGTTGTTAATAATGGACTGCCGGTCGAAGTTGGACACTCCGAAAAGCATTTGGGGTTGATGATCGATAAACGCCACGACACAGTTGTCCGGTGTGAGGAGTCCTTTTTCAGAGCGTTTGACGCGTCCGTTATTTTGAGACATAGATTTCCTTTCCTTTCTAAGACAAGTTTTGAAATTACCGATTAACCTCCGCGGCCGGGTGAAGCCCGGTCCGGTGGGCAACGTTACTTCTGAGCTTGCGATCTCGTGACTGGGAACTTCCGTCATTGTCGAACCGGTAAAACAGGGCGCGACAACAATAATGGTTGGGAAGTTTTTTGGATGCTTCTTGTACGGGCCCCTTACTCGCCAACCCAGTAATGTCGAGCAAGCGACAGAGAGCCCATGTTCTAAGGTTGTTGGGTGTCATTTGTCTACCCTTTGCCAGCTAGCCCAGCGTTATTCCCGGTTGAATCGCGAGGCACTCCCCTCTCAGGCAGACACCATTGGGTCGATCCCGTGATGGTGTCTTCCGTAAGAATCAGTGAAGCTCTTGTCTTCTTAGCCAGTCTTTTTCACCCGCGCAACTGGTTCGCTCTTGACCTGTTTCGATTTCACTAGGTCGGCGGAAGACGATCCTTCGAGCGCAAGCCCATAGCCGACTTCCCGCACCACGCGTTCCTTTAACGGCTGGATGAAATGTACGCGTGTGTTGCGGCGTGTAACCTCCGGAGCCTTCAGGTACAGTTCGGCCAATTCTCGCCCTCGATTGAGCGCCTGCCCGTTCGGCACAACCTCCGCGACCACTCCCCATTGCTGCGCAGTGCGCGCCGGCAGAGGCTTCGGATCCAGCAGAAACGCCTCGGCACGTCCTGCTCCACCGCGATAACTCCACGTGGTGAAGATGCCGTCACCCGGCGTAACACCTTGGGCGTAATGCGCGACATCCTGAAAGGTCGCACCCTCGCCCGCCACAATGACATTGGCGAGCAATGCATAATCCGAGTGCACGTAGGCACGTCCCTCGATCGCCGCAATCACCGGCACGCGGATGTTGGCTATGTTTTCTAAAACCTGAACACCCTCGTCGTGAACCTGGCTCCAGACTTCGGGATCAGAGACGTCGCCGAAAGATGACCAGTCGACATCGATAATGAAGTCCCCTCCCGCGCCGGTGACGATGACGATCTTGTTAGCACGGTCCTGTCCGATCCGGTAAAACGCGTCGACAAATTCCGTGTGCCCTTGTGCGTTCATAATGCACGACCCGCCGTTACTATGGAACTCGACAACCAGCACGCCCTTGGCGTCCCGCGTCAGCTTCAGTTGGCGATAGGCCGAGAAATAATCCGATTGAGCTGTTTGCATCGCATTGTCCTCTCATGATCTGCGCTCTCTATTATTCTGTTCTTCCAAGGAAGACCTGGCCTAGAAAGATGCAGGTCCAGCACCAATCTGAAGTAGCTGAAAGTAAATGTGATACTGAGTCGCATCAGTTACGACCTTCGTTAATTAACGAATGTCGTAAAACAATGCTCTTAATGAGGTGAGAATCAGGCAAAGAGCGCTCGCTGTTGTCGGAGGGATGTTACGTTGTATCCCGCGACAGAATCTGATTGAAATGACCAATTCTATGTCGAAGCCGCCTCGGCGGACTGCTCAGCTACTAGGATCGGACGGCTTGATCGGTTTGTTGGATACTATGCCCAGGGTCTCATAAGACACACTGACCCTTAAATGCTTTGGGAGCTGAACCAGTGCTGGTCTACTTGTTGGACCAGCAAAACAGCCGCTCACGCGGCGCTTTGTGGTCCACTATTGCTCCGGCGCTTATAGTATTTGCTCACCCTGCGCTTCGAAAATGATCAGTACTGCCATACGCGACACCTATGAATGGCGGATATCCTGAAGCAACGAGTCCGCTAACTGTGCGGCTCTCCGCGCCCGCACGCGTGCAGTGTGCAGTTGCGTTGCGAACATCCCTTGCGATTCCTGTGGAGCCGAAATCGCAATCATTTGCTCCAGATGCTCCAGAGCATCCTGTAAGTTGTTTCCACTCCGAGTCGATGTGCCTTCTATCCGGTTTGCCATTTCAGCCAGCGCGATGGCTAACTCATCGTCAAACTCCTTCATCGCCAGCAGAACGGGTTCCGGTAACTGAAAGCCAGAAAGCAGTGCACGATAGTTCCACGATGCCACGCGAAGCGCGAAGAGTGCGCGCAATTGAGGATGCCACCGCCGGACTTTATCCCGCAGCGCGAGTTCCCGTTGCCGGGACAGCCCGAATTCGAATAAGACAACATCAGCGAGCGCCCTGACCTGGTCAAAGTTTCTGACAATCGTGTCACGAAGAAAATAATTGCGCTCGATTGCAGTGTTCGCGTCCTGTGAGACCGGCTCTTTTTCGAAATCGACCAGTAGTCGGATGGTGGCAATGAAGGTCTTTCTCATCGCCACCGAGGCCGGCGTTCCCCAGAGCTGGTCGAAAACCAGCCACATCATGAAAACGCCGAGCAACATCCCGGCGAGACGGTCTCTCGCCGGAGTTAGCGAAGCCTGTATAGTAAAGTCCTGCAGATTTACGTAGTTATAAGCAAAGGCAAACTGGAATCCGAAGTTGGACAGGCGAGGGGTGGAAGTCACAAGCCACGCGGCGGCGGCAGTAACCATCATGAACGGGAGCGTGAAGCCGGCAATCGAATCGGCCTGAGGCAGAATGAAAAGCTGCGACAAAACTCCCGCGAGGCCTCCGGCGATGGTACCGGAGACAAGCAGGAGCTGTTTCTGCCGGGAAGAGCCGATGGTGGTCAGAGCAGTGAAAAAGCAGGCGATGACTGCGGTGCTGATGGTCGGCCAGTCGATCAGATGGTAAGTCAGGTAGCAAAGGCCGGCTGCAAGGCAGCCTCTCAATGCGAATTTGGTGTGCTCGGGATTCACGAGCGCGTCGGAGACGAAAATCCTTGATGCGCGGTCTTCGCCTGACAACGAGATGTCGTGTGCGCTCAGCGAGCGGGAACTCATCAGCAACTCAGCGATGATTGAGACGACACTCTCCATCTTGTTCAACAGAGGAGCGGCCTCGGAACGTTCAGTGTGGTTACGCGCCTGAATTAGGGGTGGAATGCTGCTACTCCGGAGATCGGAGCGGATACTGCCCACGTCCTGCGCGAGAACGCGAATCCGGTTTCGATCGGCGGAAAAATCGACCCGCTCCAGAGCGGCCGCGGTATCCAGCAGGTCTCCCACAAGTGCCACAACGGAACCCATCGTTTCACGATAGTGTGCTGAACAGGTAGTGCGCTGCAGGATGGCTCGCAGTCTTGACGTTCCGACCATGCTGAGACGTCTGATATTGCTTTCCGTCGGCGGATCGACCGGACAATCCTCTCCGTAACACGAGAGCAGATTCTGAACAGAGCCCAGGCGATCATCGAGAAGCCGTATAAGATCAACGGCGCTCGTTATCTTTGCCAGAACGAGCTCAACCAACAGGGTGACCAGAGTTGCAAGCGTCAGCACTCCCAGTATCCAAAGCACGCCTTCCACCTTGCGTTCGGCCGAAACCTGGTTATCAAACAGCGGAATTACTGTCGCCAGTGCCCAGCCGAAGGCAACAGCCGCACCGTAGTTGGTCAGGACACTGACCCAGTAAAACATCATGAACAGCGTTCCGATTACCCACACCAGATGCAATGTTGGATTTCCCAGAACCAACATTCCTCCGACCAGGGCATCGGCCGCCGCCAGAATGAAGGCGATCACGAGGATCCCTGACGACTTGATAGTCGCCCGCTCGCTTTCACGGGTGATCGAAAACGTAAAAGTCGCACAAAGTGCGCCATAGGGAATACGAAAGGTCATGACGGCAATCATGACCAGGGTCGAGGTAATAACTATTCGCGCGACCAGGCCGCTCCTCCCGGGGAATGGCGCGAGCTCCTGCTTAAGAAATTCCCTAAGCCATGACGCCGGCGGAGAGTCACCCATGCCCTGTGCGAGCGTGGCCATTTGTCAGTGTCCTCGAATCGCGACGACCGCCGATTCGCTCACACGCAGCAAGTCCGGCGGCGCATTTTCGATGCGAACGCGGACTGGAAACCGGGAGGCCAGGTGTACCCAGCTCAGAGTTCTTTGTACGTCCGGCAGTCCAGCGGGTTCGAAACGTCCGACGACATCGGCGTCCGGAGTCACACCGAAACCGATGCTATCCACCAGTCCCGAAAAGCGCATGTCGGGTTTGGACAGAACATAGACATCGGCGTGCATGCCCGGAGCGATGTGCTGCAACTGGCCCTCCCGAAAGTTGCCGACCGCCCACCAGGTACGGGCGTCAATCAGCGTGAACATTTGCTGGCCAACGTGCGCATAGGCTCCCTGCGAAATGGTCAGATTCGTTACCCGCGCGTCGAACGGAGCATAAACCCGGCAGTTATTGAGATTGTAACGGGCGGTTTCAATAGCCGAGGTTCTGGCACCGCGCTGGTTTACCAGTGGTTCCAGCGTGGTAACGGCGTGCTGCGCCTGTTCGTGTCCGGCAACGCTTTGTTGCGCGATGGCTTTAGAGCGCTGCTCCTGCGCCAGAGCGGATTGCAATCCCGCTTTAGCCAGCAGGAGTTGGGATTCGGCCTGCTTCAGAGCTTGTCCCAGTGCGATCTCCGATGTCCTGGCTCGATCCACCTGATCGACCGTGACGAACTGTTTCACCAGCAGCGGCTCGATGCGATGCAGGTTGTTATCCGCGTAGCTCCACTCCGCCTGGGCGCGGCTGACGCCCTGCTCGGCATTAGCCACGTCGGCGCGCGCCTGATCGACAGCCGCTTCCCATCGATTGACGTCGGCCGTGCTGGCCTGAATATTGGCCTGGGCGACAGACACGGCGCTCACCTGGGCCGCGATCCTGCGGCTCTCATCGACAATCTGCCCTTCGAGCGTCGCTTGTTCGGAAATCGCTCTCTCCAGCTCATAGCGGTATGGCCGGTCATCAATTTCGAACAGGAGATCCCCTTGCTTGACTGACTGGTTATCGCGGACGTTCAAACGCAGAATCGGACCCTCCACCTGAGGAGCTATGCCAATGAAGTTCGCGAATATCTCGCAATCGTCGGTTCGCGGGTGGCGATTCTGATCGTAGATCACCACCAGGCCAGCGGCGATCGCGCCGGTCACGATCGCGCCGCTAAGGAACCGGCCAACGGTTTTTCCTGTCTGCGGATTCACAAAGTTTCCCTCCCTATCGAAAACAAGCGAGCCACAGCGCGCACGCGAACAGCACCGTGAGGCTGGGATAGGTCAGGACTGGGACTGCGACCACGATTCCGAGGCGCAACAGCAGCCAGTGCGATGCGAAAGCGAGCAGCAGACCCACGGCGAGACACAAGAGCCAAGCCGGAAAGAACGATCCCAGTACGTCGAACGATGGAGCTCGGGCGCAGCCGGTTAACCAGATGGTTGCCAGGAAAACTGCGATCGGGCGGTGGCGATTGCCGCTCATTGACGGGGTGCCTGTGTATTGGTCTGGATCGAATCCGCTGCACGGTAAGCCAGATCCGCCAGAGCAGTGAGTACCTGAGTTCGCGCCAGCACGTCGGTCGAGCGCGCGCCGGCAAGCACTTTTTGTGCAGCAGTCACATCCAATAAATCCCGCACACCATAGTTGTAGGATTCGAGAGACGCGTTATAGGACTGGGTAGCCGCAGTCAAGAGCGCGGTTGCCGCTTCACGCTGTCGAAATGCCGTGGTCAGGTTTGCATAGGCCGTCCAAACCTCGTCTTCGATGCGGTCGGACACGGCGTTGACCCGCGCTTCCGACCCGAGGACGTCGGCCTCCTTCTGCCCCAGGCGGCTTTTGCGCGCGCCACCGTCAAATACAGTCCAGTTCAGAGTCAGCGCCATGCTGCCCGTGAGACCGGCAGTGTGTCCCCAAGGAAGATTTTGCTGCTGGAGGTATACCGACTGGGCAGCAGGATCGGCTTGAAATTTCAAATCGGGATAGTACGCCGAGCGCGCCTCCTGGCGCTCTGCATTGACGGCGCGGACGTTTGCGGACTCCGCCTGGAGGTCAGGCCGCTGCTTGATCGCGCGATCGATCACCTGTTCGACCGTCTCACTGATCGATTGGGGGGGCGGAATTTCATCCAGAGCCTGAATGGGAATCACGGTGGCCGCGGGAAGGCCCAGAGCGGTGGCCAAGTCACTTTGCGTGATTTGTTCCACTCCCAGGATTGATTGGAGGTCGTACTGCGCCTGGGCGGTAGCGGCGCGCGCTTCCAGAACATCCGGGACAGTGGCCAGGCCATTTTGCAGACGGGCTTCGGCGGCTTGCTGCACCTGCTCCGAGTTAGCCAGACTCGCCCGGGCGGCCACTTCCTGGCCGGACGCATTCAGCAACCGGTAATAAGTCTGCTGCACCTGAAAGATCAGGGTGCGGTGAACGTCGTTGAAGGCGAAGTTTGCCGCCAGTAACCGCGCGCGCTCCGCATCGATGCGCCCGCGACGGGCGCCGAAATCGAAGACAGTGTAGCTGAGATCGAGCGAGGCTTGGACCGCCGGAACCGTCTGGCGGTAGAACTGAATCCCGAAAGGAATCTCCTGCCGCTGCACGGCAGACACGACTGCAGCGGATAAGAGTGGAAAGAGTTCGCTCCGGGCAATTCCCAGAGCTTCGCCTTGCGCAATCGCGTTTTCCCAACTCACGCGTGTTTCCGGATTGTGGCTTTCGGCAAAATCGATCAGTTCCGCTAAGGAGTAGGCTTTCCCGGACGGAGGAAGGAAGGCAATTTGGCGATAGCGCTTCCCCTCCTGCGCCAGAGTCCGCTGCTCAGCCGAATGCCAGGGGCGATTTGGCAAAGCAGGCGGACTCTGTGCGAAAAGAGAAGTGAACGAAAGGATCGTCAGAACGAGAGACAGAAGTGGTTGCCTCTTTGTTGAGGGAGACTCGACCTTCGATCTGCCAGCGATGAAAATCGATCGGGTCATGACGTCTCCTTCGGGCCTTAGGCTTATTGAAAATTGGAGGCGCGGACTCTCTCATTGGCCCATTGCGGTTCAATGCCGTTTCGACTCAGGATGTCCAGGACACGACTGGGGCTCCCGAGGTCAGCCCAACCTGACGTTCGGTCACGCAGAGCCAAAAGTCTATGCGGCAGATTTGCTAAGACATCGCGTGAAAAATCCACGGTGTCTAATGAAGCGTACGCTACATTGAGCGTGTTGTCTCTCATCGCTCGCGATATCGCAAGCACCGCCTCGGGAACTTGCGAACACAACATCTCAAGGAATGTCGTCGCCCGGCCGACAGTCACGAAAGTATTCCAGAGGCAGCCCCGGCGTAATAGCGCATGGGCTTGATGCAAGGAAGGCTTCTCCCAAAATCGGGTAACGCGTGAAAGCGGCCCAACTGTAGCTTCCGAAACAACTACTCCGGGCTCAATCCATCCATAATCGACCTCCGGATAGTCAGCGTCGGCGCCCACGAGGACGATCGACTCGGGGTTGTGCTCCGCGCATTCGACTGCAGATCGGATCGTTAAGCGAAACGAGTCGTGGTCGGCATAAAAGTGATCACAAGGGAAGAAGGCGGCGAGAGCATCATGATCACGCTCCAAGATGCGAAGCAGGGCCAGGATAATGGCGATACCTGTGCCACGATTCAACGGTTGCTCAATAACACAGGAATCGCCCGCATCGGTTAGGTCATCGCCATAATATCGTTCGTGGGCACGAGAAAAAACGAAAACCTGTCGATCGCGTATGAAGAGCGGGTCAAGACGCGTGCGCGTCTCGCGAAAAAGGCTGTGTTCACCGATGATCCGGCAAAACTGTTTGGGTCTTGAGTCGCCTGCAATCCTTCGCGTTAGATCTTGCAACCGAACGCCGTCACCTCCAGCCAGGAGCACAGCCCACAGGTGCATTGCTGACGAATCCACCTTCTGGCTGCGGTTGGCATCTAGACAGCTATCCCGAAGTGTTTGTATCATGGTTTCGCCTACGCAATCTTTCCCTACTGCATCGAACTCACACTGTCTGGCCAGAGACTCACCCAATCGCCAGCGTCCCCTCCGAAGCTTCGGGG
Organism: Bryobacteraceae bacterium; assembly: GCA_036489835.1. Classification (GTDB taxonomy): domain Bacteria; phylum Acidobacteriota; class Terriglobia; order Bryobacterales; family Bryobacteraceae; genus Palsa-187. Next base: position 53,768 of record DASXEY010000038.1, read on the forward strand.
TCGGCCCTCAAAAGCTCACCGCGGCATGGCACTGTTCATCCGGCAACTGCTGAATGGGGGCGACCGGTGGGACCGGCAGGTTCAATTCCAAGCTTGCGCATCTTATAAATCAACGTGGTGCGCGGCACGCCAAGCCGTGCGGCGGCGCCCGACTGCCCTCCGATCTGCCTGTCGGTTTCCTTCAGTGCCCCCAGTATGTGCTCCCGCTCGGCTTCGGCCAAAGTGCATGACGCTCCGGCTGGCGACCGCTTCGTCATCCGCCCTAAATCCGTCAGCGGTGGGCGTAGTACCGACCCGGGTGAAAATACCAGAGCGCGCTCGATGAAGTTCTGCAACTCCCGAATATTACCCGGCCAGTCATACGCCTGGAGGACGTCCATCACTTCATGGGGAATCAGATCGATGGGCTTGTTGAAGCGCACCGAGTATTTCCGTACAAAATACTCTGCGAGCAAGGGAATGTCCTCTACGCGCTCCCGCAACGCAGGAAGGCAGACGGGAAACACGTTTAGCCGGTAATATAAATCTGCTCGAAACCGCTTGGCGGCCACGAGCTCGGCGAGGTTCTGATTGGTGGCCGCCACTACCCGTACATTCACGCGGATGGTTTTGCCGCTCCCCAGCCGCTCGAACTCCTGCTCCTGCAACGCGCGCAGCAGCTTGGGTTGCAACTCCAGCGGCAAGTCGCCGACCTCGTCCAGAAAGAGAGTACCTCCGTCCGCCATATGAAACCGCCCCTTGGTTTGTGTGCATGCGCCCGTGAACGCGCCCCTCTCGTGGCCGAAGATTTCGCTCTCCAGCAAAGGTCCGGGAATCGCGGCGCAGTTCAGGCTAACGAGCCGCCCCTGCCTGCGCGAGCTTTGGTGATGAATGGCGCGGGCGATGAGTTCTTTTCCCGTACCGGTTTCGCCTTGAATCAAGGTTACAGAATCGGTATTGGCGACCATGCGAACCAGATTCAGAACTTGTTGAAACGCGAGGCTTCGTCCCACAATCTCGTCGGCGCCCAGTTTGCTGTTCATAAAAATCCCTCCTTAAGCACTACTTGCCGCTTTGTTGTCTGGTCATCCATTCGCGAACGTATGGATCGCAATTCACCAGGGTGATGCCAGCAGCTTCGCACCGGGTGAGAAAATCGATGCCGTCCTGCCCCGTCAGAGTCATATCGCTCAAGTTGAGAAAGATGCGGCGGCCCTTCGTTTCGGCGGCGATGAGTGTTTCCAACTCGGCGATATGCTCTGCGTCGAGGCGGCCGCTTATCGTAAAAACCACTTCCCCGTTTTCCGACCTTTGAATTCTGAACATTGCGCTCTTCCACGGAAGATCTTGCCCATTGAAATGCAGGTCCAGGTCCAAGCGAAAGTAGCTGAAAGGAAAGGTATTAATGAAGCTGGCAATTTACGACACCTCGTGAATTTACGAAGTTCGTAAGAATCTTTTTTATGACGTCAGTGCGAATCAGTTCGTAGAGCCGGCTGTTTTTTGAGAGATCTCCTTGAAGCGATTCTTGTTGATCTTCAGTGCCTTGATCTTCGATTCGAGTGTAGTCCCGGGAATGCCCAGTCTGGCAGCGGCTCCCGACGGCCCGGACACGCGCGCGCCGCACTCGCGTAAGGCAGCCTCGATGATGGCCTTCTCTTGAGCAGGACGCCTGTTGAAGAGGCCCGGCCGGGTATCCGGGGCAGTCGAACGTTGCCGGGAAAGCCAACTTCCATCCACTGAAAGTATCTCTGTTTCGCTCACGATGACTGACCGCTCGATCACGTTCTGTAATTCCCGAATATTACCGGGCCAGGCGTATGCCTGCAGCAGATCCAGGCTCTTCTTGTCGACCGCGGTAAAACGCCTGCCTGCTTCCCGAGCGTACCGATTCAGGAAATACCTCACGAGCAAGGGAATGTCCTCTCTTCGTTCCCGCAGAGACGGCATCTCGACGGGAAAGACATTCAGCCGGTAAAACAGGTCGCTTCGAAACGTACCGGCGGCGATCGCGGATTCCAGGTCGCGATTGGTGGCGGCGATCACACGAACATCGGCGCGAATCGTCCCGGTTCCCCCGACGCGCTCAAATTCGTGTTCCTGCAGCACTCGCAATAGAGCAGTCTGGGTTTCAGCCGGCAGTTCCCCGATCTCGTCCAGGAAGAGCGTGCCTTTGTCGGCCAACTCAAAGCGTCCTAAACGACGCTGCGTTGCTCCCGTGAACGCGCCCTTTTCGTGGCCAAACAATTCCGAGGCGATGAGGTCACGCGGAATCGTCGCGCAATTCACACTAACAAACGTGTGTGCGGATCGCCGTGACCGCCGGTGAATCGCGCGCGCCACCAGTTCCTTGCCAGTGCCGGTCTCGCCGGTGATCAGAACGCTGGAGTCGGTCGGCGCGACTTTGGAGATGTGTGAGAGCACCTTTTTCAGGGCCGCCGAACTTCCCACAATCTCCTCGAACATGGACGCTTTGTCGAGCTCTTCGCGCAACGAGACATTCTCGGCCTGGAGCCTTTGCTCCGCTGCCTTTCGATCCTCGATATCGGTTCCGGCGACATACCAACGGGCAAGGCGTCCGTGTTCATCCCGCAGCGGGTTCCAGCGTCGGAGAAACCAGCGATATTTCCCGTCCTTTCCCAGTAAACGCGATTCGACTTCGTGCGGGAGGCCAGCGGTGAATTTGCTTTGAGCCTCGCGCGTCGCGCGCTCCCAATCGTCCGGATGAAAAAACTTGCGGCGCTCGCAGGTCCGCCACTCTTCAGCGGTCAGACCGAGATAATCGAGCGCGGCCTGGTTCACATAGAGCCGCGCGGTGTCCGGGTCCGGCCCTAACACATAAACGTGCTGCGGAGCGACATCAAGAATCTGCCGAAGCTCGCTTTCGCTTTGACGGATCTTCTCTTCGGCCAGCGTTACCGCGGTAATGTCCGCCCCGGCGCCTGCAAATTCGAGATCGCCTGATGAGGTTTGCAATACGTGGCCGATGACGTGGCAATGTTTGACGGTACCGTCCGGCATCAGCAAACGATGTTTCACATTGAAATCCGTCTTTTCCTTAATCGCGTGTTCGAGAGCCTGCCCAAGGCGGTCTCTGTCGTCGGGATGAACTCGCTGAAATGCCATTTCTACCTTTGGCTTAGCCGTTCGATCGTATCCAAAGAGGTTGTAAGTCCCCTCCGACCAGTAGACCTCTCCACTCGAAATATTCCATCCGAAACTGCCCGTTTCGCAGATCCTCTCGCCCTCCACCAGGCAAGCTTCACTGCGCCGCAACTCGGAATAGAGTCCGGCATTCTCCAGAGAAATTGCGGCTTGCGAAGCCAGCAGTTCCAGCACGGCAACGCGGTCCGGAGTGAAGGCGTAGGGAGTCAGGTTGTTCTCGAGAAAAAGCACGCCGGCAAGCTTCGATTGGTTGACGATTGGCAGGCACAGGAGGGACTTGGAGTGCTTCCGCCGCACATATTCGTCCTTTGCATACACGTTATCGGTGGAGGCATTATCCAGGAGCACAGCCTCCAGGGTCCGGATCACGTAATGCAGCGCGGATTGGGGGAGATCGGACGGCGTGACTGCCGCCTGTCTAATGGCAACCTCGATCCTGCCATGGCCAGTGGTAGCCTCGGCTTCGATTCGTGGCTCGCCACCCCGAAGCAGGATGAGCAAACCTCGCTCAGCCCCGGCATTCTCCACCGCGATTCGTACCAGCTTCTCGATGAGCTTGGGAAGGACCATCTCACTCGAAAGTGCCTGCGAAGCTTTGACTACAGCCTCGATATCCAACTGCGCGACCGGCTGTCCAGTCGTGGCCGATGCGGTAGTAGTTCGTTCCTCTCGCAGGCGTGGATAACATTCGTCGAGCTGTTTCACCTTGCCGAAGGCGCCCCAACGGTCGTAGCAGTTCCGCGCGTTGCGGAGATAGAAATAGCCCGCGGTTTCGATATCGCGCGCCAGGTAGTATTGAGCAATCAGTTCGTGGGCGAGGCCTTCGTTCTGAAGGAACCCATTCTCACGCGCCAAATGGATAGCACCCTCGTACAGACACAAGGCATCGGCGTCTCGCCTTTCAAGGCGGGCGATCTCGGCCAATACCAGCGTGTGCTTATCGGCGAACGTGGGCGGGTAGATTTCGGCCCACTCGCACAGTTGTTCCCGGTGCACCCTCAGGAGTTCACGCCACGCTTGCTGCTGATCAGCCGACGCAGTCTCATAGAGCGCCGACACTGTTAGCGCCGTGTAATAAAAATAGTCGAACCACGCAAGCAGGCCCACTACAGCCGAAAGTATCGGTTGCGCCTGTTGGCCGGCGGAGAGGGCTGCTGCGTAGTCGCCGGCTAGAAAGCGCGCCTTCAGTTTAACGAGCCAGTAAGAGCAAACCATCATGGGCATCCGGTCCCCGGTCAGCTGCGACTCGAACACACCCTCGTCGAATTGCGCGTCGCTGAAGGTGGAGAAAGTCATAGTCCGGCCCAGCATGGTCGCGATGAAACGTTGCTGGGTCACGATCGCGTCTGCGAAGTCGCGAAACTTCGCACCGCGGACGAAGTCCAGCGTCATCTCCGACTCGCACCACACAGCATCAAGCGGATCATTCCGCTGGAGAAGGGCTGCGACGGAGTAGTACGGCGCGTAGCAGGCGTAGATCCGATTGCCCGTCTCGATCGCTATGCGAAAGGCCTTCCGGCTGAAATCGATCACGCTCGCGACCGGCTGCGTCCACCAGGCAGCGATTGCCGCGAATATGTAGACCTTTGCCTGGTGCCCAATAAAGTTGTGCTTCTCGACAAGATCGCATCCGACCTTGGCGAAACGATAACCCTCGCCGTAGCGATGAAAGAGCCGCCCGAGGAAAAACCCGAGGCAACCATAAGCGTGCGCGGAACCGCCGCTCACCCCGTGCTGCATACTGATATTCACCACGCGGCACGCGAGTAAGCAAATCAAATGGAGATCCGTAAAGTAGGCGACGGAGGATAGGTCCGAGGATAAATCCATTGCGGCCTGCAGTTCCGGATCGGTCATCAGCGGCAGGTCGATTAAGCTCTCGACGGGGCGTCCCTCCAAATTGCGCCGGACCGTTTCATACTCAGCCTGGACCTCTTTCCGGCTTGGATGTGCCGGCAGGTCAATGCCGAACAGGCGCAGGCACGTGAGCGCGTTGTCTACGGCTTGCGAGTAGTCCCCCTTCATCGTGTGCATCCGGACCTTCAGTTGGTAGACGGTCGCCAGGTCGACTTTGGATGCCGCTCGCGCCAACAACTCGGCAATCAGTTGCTCGGCTATGTCTAGGTTGCCGCTTAGAAACTCGCACTCTGCGCGTCCCAGCCATAGACCAAACGTCAATTCGTACTGGTTGCCCCAGTTCTGCACGTCGAGAAGGGTCATGCCGGCCGCAAAATACGTGCGGGCTGACTCATGTGCCGCTGACGCCCGGGCCTTCCGTCCAGCGTGCAAGTTGATTGTCGCCACTTGTGTTTTTTCGCCCCGGTCGATCACTAGCGCGGCGCCCCGATTCAGTTGGTTGGCGACATCGAACAGATGTTCAGTAAGGCCATCCTCCGTCAAGCTTGCCAGCAGCGCCCAGCCAATCCGAAGATGTGCCCTCGCGCGCGCGCTTTCGGGGATAAGCGCGTAAGCCGCCTCATGAATACGGTCATGCAGGAAGGCATAGGATCGTTCCAGGCGAAGGACCAGCCCGGCGCGGACGGCTTCCAGAAGCGCAGTGTGGATCTCCTCTTCAGATTGTCCGCAGACCACAATCAGGGTCGCGATCTGGGCCACGTTCCCGAGGCAGGCGAGCTGCGGGAGAGCGGTCTGCGAACTGTCGGACAGTCGCCGGAGCTTCCCCAGCATCAGATCCACCACGTTGGCGGAGTAGCGCTTGCCGCGAATCTGATCCACGTCCCAGATCCAGCAGGCCGCATCCCGGTCGAACCGGAGCAGTCCTTCTTCGGCTAGCGCCAAAAGAAACTGGATCGTGAAGAACGGATTGCCGCCGGTCTTCTCGTGGACCAACTGCGCCAAGAGACCGGCAGCCCGCCGCTCGCAGCGCAGGGAATCGGAGACCAATCGGCCGATATCATCGGGTCCGAGAGGCGCCAGCACGATTTCTTGCACCCTCGCTCCGTCGCTACGGATCGCGGCCAGCATCCGCATCAGCGGATGAGACGAACTGACTTCGTTGTCGCGATAGGCTCCGATGATCAGAACGTGCCGTACATCCGGATCGGTAATCAGACGCTCCATCAGTTCCAGCGTTGCCGTGTCCAGCCATTGCAGATCGTCGAGGAACAAAGCTAGCGGGTGCTCCGGGCGGGCGAAGACGCCAAGGAAACGCCGGAACACCAATTGAAAACGGCCCCGCGCTTCTTGCGGTGGCAGTTCTACCACCGGCGGCTGTTTGCCGATGACGAATTCGACTTCGGGTATAAGGTTGACCATCAGTTGGCCATTCGGCCCCAACGCCTCCAGAAGGGCGTGCCGCCAAGGGTCCACCTCGGCTTCGCTCTTGACCAGGATCTGACGCACCAGCATCTGGAATGCCTGTGCCAGCGTCGCGTATGGTACATCGCGCTTGTACTGGTCAAATTTGCCTGAAGCGAAAAGGCCGCGCGGGGGCACTAGCGGTTTATGGAGTTCGTTGACGACCGAGGACTTGCCGATGCCGGAGTAGCCGGAAACAAGAACAAGCTCCGGCCTACCGCCGGCTACAACACGGTCGAAGGCGGCAAGCAAGGCGCCGATTTCCGACTCTCGGCCGTATAATTTCTCTGGAATCAGTAGCCGGTCTGGCGTATCCTGTTCGCCAAGCGAAAAATCGTCAATGCGATGCTGCGTTGCCCATTCATCCAGGCAGCGCCGAAGATCGCGTGCAGCGCCAGCTGCTGTCTGGTATCGCTCCTCGCCAGTTTTGGCGAGCAACTTCATGATGATCGCAGATACCGGTTGCGGAATACCCGGCAAGCGGTCTCCAGGCGGCACGGGCTGTCGCGCAATGTGGGAGTGAACGAGTTCCATCGGATCCGTAGCGGAAAAGGGGAGAGTCCCGGTCAGCATCTCATAAAGCGTCGCGCCGAGGGCATAAAGGTCGCTGCGGGAATCGACGGATCGGTTCATCCTGCCCGTTTGCTCGGGTGCCATATAAGGGAGTGTTCCCGCGATGAACTCTGGGGGGGCTGGTGCCTGGCGCTCACGAGGAAGACGCGTTGCCATCCCAAAGCCCATGAGCCGGACCTGACCCGTCGCGGGATCAACCAGAACATTCCCTGGCTTTACGTCCTTGTGAATCAGCTCCCGTTTGTGTACCTTGCTGAGTGCCGCTGCGATGCCAATGGCGAGGCTTAAGAACCGCGATATCTCCAGCGGCCCTGAAAGAATTCCATCGAGAGTTTCGCCGCCGGGGTCTTCGAGCACGAGTGTCATCCGCCCCTGTTGCTGGGTAAGGGCGAGGGGCCTAACTGCGAACGTGGAGTCCAGCTCATCCCTCAGCGAATATTCGCGCTCGAGTTTCTTTAGAGTTTCCAGCGCCGGCCGAGTAGAACTGGGGGCCAGCAGGAGAACGAATGGTGAACCTGCCTGATTCGACCACTCCCCCCGATAAAGGACGAACTCCTCATCCTTGCGAACAGACTCAAGGACATATTGTGAACGCCTCACGATGATTGTCCCCCACCTTCAAAACGTGCGTCATCGATGGTTGACGCGCAACGCGTGCGACAAAGCATCCTCCGCGCTTGGGAAAAAAAGCCAATCTATCTCGCGGCGAAACCGCGCGGTGGGAGCAAACGGCAAGGCGCGGGCCCTGTCGCCACGCTTCGCAAGCTGATGAATCAGCCAGTTCATGGTGTTGCTTCCTTTCTTTGTGTACCGTCAGATTTGGGCGATGCCGCTATAGACGAACGGTTCAATCCCAGCGAAGAAACTCGCCTCAACTTATGCGAGAAATGCAACGTCATCTTTGTTGGCCCCGTCACACTGTTGCCAGCCCTCGAAACCCAACGGCGTCAAATTGTTCAACGCCGGCATTCGCGAATACCACTTCGAGCTTTCGACCGATTCGTACGAGCGATCAAGGTCGTTCAGGCTCGCGACGTCTCCCGGAATTCCCGTCGCCTTGTCACCGATTTCAGCAACCGCTACATCCAGGGCGTCCTTTTCGACGGCCCGTGATGAACACGTGATCCATAACTTCTTGGACAAAACGCTTTGCCGTGGCGAGGCTCATACCGGTCGAAGCGCCGATTGTGAGAGCAGCAACCTTATTGGTCAGTTTCTTGCAACCATCCCACTCTCGTTGGCCGTTTGTCCGGGGTTCAGCCTGGATGAGAACGTCGGGGATGGAAGTCGTCTTGATTGTTCCGCTCATAATCGCGTCCGTTTTAGGATATTGCCGAAACCACTCAACACAGGAAACGCAACCAGCATGCCAAGTCTAAGAATCGTTCAAACGCTTGGTACCATTGAAGCGCCGAACGGCAGGACAATCGTGGACCAGCCCAGTGTCAAAACTGTCAAGGCGATGGTGACACTCGGCCGTCGTCATTCTGTTGGCGTCGATTCGGAATCCGTATATTCCGCGGCGGCCTCCCGTGGGTTGTCGCGGGCCTTAAAGCCAAGCTGCTTCAGGACTTCCCTCATGTAGACTCCGCACAGGATTCTGGCCTTTTCGCGCATCAACCGCAGCAGTACCGCCTCTCCTTCCGGACTGATCGCAGTCAGGCTCCTGAGATCGACGACCAGTTCGCGCTCTTCAAGATGTGTTTTGGCATTTTCGTACGCACTCGTGAGCTCAGCGGCCCAAGGTGCGATGAGTCTGCCCTCGACGATCAGTCGGCGCTGGTGCCGGCCCTCGACAACCGTGATCTTCAGCATGCCGCACCTATCCCTAGGGGTGAGAACGCAACGTATGCACCAAAGAGATTTGGCTTTAACTACTATATTTTCAATGTGAGAATGACATAAGCCGGAGGCGGGTTGAAACTGTCAATGTCGATTGACATTTACGGTGATCGCAAGCATCAGGCGTAGTCGTGGGGATCGATCCCCAACTTCTTCATCCGAGCCAGGAGCGTCGTCCGTTTCATACGCATCCGTGCCGCCGCTCCGTCTGCGCCGCCCACTCGCCCCTTCGCCGCAGTCAGCTCGCGCACGATCTCGTCCCGCCGGTTCTTGAAACGATCGCCGGTAGCGCTGTTGTTTCCATGTAGGGCATTAATGGTTTCCTTGACGATCCGGGCAATGTCGTCGTGATTGGCGGCAGCGGCTTTGGACTCGGCGCCGCTGACCTTCCGCAATTCCGCGAGTGGCGCGGCCAGCGATCTGCCGCGTGAGAGGATCACGGCGCGTTCGACGAAATTTTCAAGTTCGCGAACATTTCCTGGCCATTCCCATGCCGTTAACGCCTTCATGACACTCCCGGGAACGCTCTCTACCTTCTTCTTCATCTGCTTCGCGAACTTCTGCGCGAAATAACTCACTAGCAGAGGGATATCGTGTTTGCGTTCCCGTAGCGGCGGTATGCGAATTGGAAAGACGTTAAGACGGTAGTACAGATCGCTGCGAAATTCACGCGCTGCGATCATACTTTCAAGATCGCGGTTGGTAGCGGCCACCAGGCGAATGTTCACTTTGCGTGTATGGGTGCTTCCGAGCCGCTCGAACTCACGCTCCTGCAGTGCACGCAAAAGCTTCGGCTGGACTTCAAGTGGAATATCGCCTACTTCGTCCAGAAATAGTGTGCCCTGGTCGGCCAATTCGAGCCGGCCAATCTTCTGGGTGATGGCGCCCGTGAAAGCCCCCTTTTCGTGACCAAATAACTCGCTCTCCAGTAGGCCAGTGGGAATCGCCGCGCAGTTCAGCTTTACGAAGGTGCGATTCTTACGACCGCTGCGGTCATGAATCGCTCGGGCGATTAACTCTTTGCCCGTTCCCGTTTCACCGAGCAACAGAACGGTCGAATCGCTGGACGCGACGGTTTCGACCAATTGAAGAACACGCTTGAGCGCCGGACTGTTTCCCACGATCTGTTCGAAACCCATATCGCTGCGAATTTCTTCTTCGAGATAGACTTTCTCTTGCGCCAGCTTTTCTTTCAGTTCGGAGATCTGGCTGAAAGCGAGGCAGTTTTCTATAGCGATAGCTATCTGACCAGACGCTTCCTGAAGAAAAGCGATCTCATCCGGCAGTAATGGATTATCGGTCCTTCGGTTAATGGTCAGAGCTGCGACGGCGCGGCCGCGGCTCACCAGCGGTATCACGCATTGAGTCTTCAATCCCTCGGCCAGCATCAACTTGTACAGATCGGGCGGGAATTCCTGGGGGTTAGCAATATTCCTGATTGTCGGTTGCAGAGTTTCCAAAGCTCTCTTACAGGCGCCAACCGACTCGATAAGGATTCCCTCCTTGACAAATCCCTTTCCCTCTGGAAAGTCCAGCGCGTATAACCGGAATTTACCCGAAGCCGAATCCGCGAGCCAAATTTGGACTGCGTCACAATCCATAACTTCACGAATACTTGCGGAGATTGCGCGCAGCAATTCGCGAAGCTCCAGGTTTGAAGTGATCTCCTTCGTTAGCTTCAGAAGAAGCTGGAGCCGGCTATTCTGAGTGACGATCGCTTGCTCAGCAGTCTTGCGCGCTTCGATGTCGGTATTTGTTCCGTACCATTTCACGACCCTTCCATGGTCCAGGGATGGTGTCGCGCGAAATAGAAACCAGCGGTACACTCCGTCGAAGCGGCGGAGGCGTGCTTCGAACTCGCCAGGTTCCCCGGATGTCAAGATGCTGCGCCAGTAATCCGCAAGCGTGCTGAGATCATCTGGATGAACGGCACTGGTCCAGCCCCAACCATGTACCTGATCCGCGGAAAGACCAGCGTAGTCCAGCCACCGCCGATTGAAGAACTCAGCTGCGCCGTCTGTTGCTGCCGACCAGGCCATGGCGGGAATCGTTTCAATTACTTCCTGTAACTCCCTCTCGCTGCGTTGCAACCGCTCATTCTGGCGTTGTAATTCTCGTTGTGCGGACTCGGCCTGCCTCAGATTGAAATTGTCATCAATCGCGAACGCAACCACTCGCCCGATCAGGCTTAGGAAAGAAATGTCCTCCGCACTGTAAACGGTGCCAAGACGTCCGGACATGCCCAGCGCGCCCAGGCGCCGATGCGGTGTGGTAAGGGGCACAAAAACCAGCGGCCCAATGTGAAGGCCTTGGTCTGCAATTCCCTGCTTGAGACGTGCCGGCACTCTTTCGTCTGCGTCCCAATCGGCAATGTGAAACGGCTGCTGCGTGGCGTATGCCCGCCATGATGGCCGGTCTTCTACCGGCACGTCGGCATACGCGCTGATGAGATTCTTCTCAGACCCGACCACGGCCCACTCGACTTCGGTCGAATTCTCTTTGTAGCAAACGATGTAGAACTGGAAGAAGTCGAGGAATCCGCGCAATTGTTCCGAAAGGATTCGCGTCAGGTCTTCAGTCTCGCGGCACGCCGAAAGCGCTTCACTGATGCGAAGCACGGCTTCATAGCGACCCCCGCGGGTCCGGGACGGAATGGAGGCATTGCCGTTCATATCGTTTTTCGGGTGCGGCTGCGTCCGCTCAGCCAAAGAAATTTACACTACAAACCAGGATGCCTGAACTGCACCGCAGGTCGCAATCCACCCATGCGGAGAGTGATTTGGCTCGCCGCTGTCAACGTATAGTTGACAATCTCGACACGCCCTGGCTCCTGTCGTCCCCTGAAACGCGAAGTGGTTTTCCGCTCTTGTACTTACCGTCCGTCGCATGCTGGCATAGCACTTGCCCTTCCAGTCCGCATTCTGGGCGGTCGCCCGTCGACGCTGGGCCGAAGAATGTGCGGGCAAGACTGCGGAGGATGGCGGATCGTTCGAGACGTGGAAACCGATCATAGTGGCGCGACAGGAAATTCAACGGCGATGATTCGCGCTTTACCGACCGCCAGGAACGTGATAGTCACAAAAATGGCCGCACGAAGGGTCCATCTTTGGAACAACGGTTGAGCGCACATGCGATGACGGACGCGTGTCACGATCACGTTGACACTTTTGACTCGGCACGGATGGGTCATCCCCTCAACCTTCAGCGACTCAATGAAATCAAGCTCTCGAACGGCGCTCAGAGTTGGCACGCGCATTGCATTTTCCCGGTTGAGCGGTATTGCCGAAGGTGATAGACGCGCCGCGATGATCAAGCCCAAAAATCGGGAGGAAGTCAACCCATATGACTCAGACTTACGCGGAGCAGGCGCAAAGCGACGTGCTCATGGAAGTGAGTATGACGGTGAACGGTTCCTCGCGAAGGTTAAAAGTCGAACCTCGGACTACGCTCCTCGATGCATTGCGTGATGAGCTAGGCTTGACGGGTCCGAAAAAATCGTGCGATCGCGGGGAATGCGGAGCGTGCACAGTCCACATCGACGGCCGGCGAATTCTGTCCTCGTATAGCCAAAATACTCACGCGGCCCGCTCATAGTATTTGAGGAGGCCTCCGAGGCGCTGGCGACAAGTGACTCCGCGACCGCGCGATTTTGACGCATCGCGAGCCTCCGCGAAAAGCAGCTTGTTGCCTTTCCCTTGATGATTGCGTTCCCCGTGATAATGCATTCCAAACTCGGCCAGCGTGCGAGAAAGCGAACTCTCGCCGAACAGGATCAACTTCGATAGGCATTCGTCCTTAACGGAACGCACCCATCTTTCAGCGAAGGCGTTCAAATTCGGGCTTCTGGCAGGTAGTGCAATGGGTTTTCCGCCGGCTTCCGCTAGCGCCGACCGGAATGAGGGACAGAACTTTGTGTCGCGATCATGCAGAACATAGCGGCGCTTGTTCAAACATCCCCAGCTATCCTGGGTCGCGTTGCGGGCGATCTGTTCCATCCACTCTCGATCCGGATGCCTGGTGATGCCCGCCACCCTAACTCGGCGGCTTTCCAGATGAATGAAGAACAACACATAGTAGGTCACCAAGCCGCGCCATGTCAGAACTTCCACCGTGAAGAAGTCGGTGCCGGCCAGCACATCCATGTGCGCCGCGATAAAGTCCTTCCAGGAAGTG
>DASXEY010000105.1:0-4590 GCA_036489835.1 Bryobacteraceae bacterium
GAAGCTGAAATTCTTGGGACAAACGGTCCTGGTGTTCGCATTGGCGGCGGGAACACTCAGCGCGTTTGGTCAGAATGCGAACTCCGGAGAGATCAAGGGGACGGTTACGGATCCTTCGGGGGCCGTCATTCCCGGCGTCCAGATCGCCGTGACCAACGTGCTGACGGGCGTCACGATCAACACCACCACGAACGGTAGCGGCATCTACGACCTTCCGTCGGTCGAACCTGGACAGTACAAGATCACGTTTACGAAGGCCGGATTTAATGAGACGGTGCGGAGCGGGATCATCCTGCAGGTTGCCACGATCGGCATCAACGTTGCCATGAAGGTCGGCGCCACATCGCAGGAGGTTGATGTCACGGCGGACGCACCGCTGGTGCAGACCGAGGATGCGAGCCAGCACACGGACTTCACGGCGAAAGAGGTGCAGGATGCGCCGACGGTGGATGGCGTCTGGTACAACGAGCTGACGAACGAACTTCCCGGGATCAACGGCGGCGGCGGGCAGGATGCGTCGGGGCAAGGAGTGGGCGTCAATGGGACGGAAGGCTACTCGGGCAGCTTCCTGATCGAGGGATCGGTGGCGCAGCAGCCCCGCGACGCGAACGCCAGCGATAACTATCCGCCGATTGACGCTATCGGCGGAGTGAGTGCGCAGACCGCAAACTTTGGCGCGCAATATAGCAATGGCGTTGCCCAATTCAATGCGCTGCTGAAGAGCGGAACGAACCGGTTTCATGGGTCTGCGTTCGAGTTTGTCCAGAACGATGCTTTCAATGCGCGCAACTATTTCAATCCTGCGCCGGGGAAGGTTGCACCGCTCCGCTGGAATGAGTTCGGAGGCAGTGTGGGAGGCCCGATCCTCCGGGACAAGCTTTTCTTCTACTTCACCTTTGAAGCCAATCCCAGTACGTCCTCCGCGTCGTACGTGACGACGGTTCCGACGCAGGGGCAGAATGGAACGACGAACATGGATGCAGGCTGCTTTCCGGGGCCGGTGACGGATCCCGCTACAGGGAATCCTTACCCGGGTAACTGCATTACCGGCAGCCTCGACCCGGTGGCGCTGAATATTCAGAAGTATTTTCCGGCGCCTAATCTGCCCGGTTACTCGAATAACTACCGCGTCATTCAAAGCAATCCGAGCCGGTCCTACTGGTATGTGGGCAAGATCGATTACACGCCTTCGGCAAGCCACCGGCTGAATATCTCTTACATGGACTTTCCGATCAGCCTGGTGAACAGCGTAGACGCATTCTGCTCGCTGGGCTTCGATTGCACCAAGGGAAACAACTACAACATGGATGGGCAGATCACCGATGTCTGGACGATCAACTCCCGCATGGTGAATGAGGCAAGAGTGGGCGGCGTTCGCGAGGTGGATAAATATATTCCACCCACCTATCAAAAGGGATATCCGACGACGCTAGGACTTGAGCCGACCTATGGGAACAATGCTCCCGCGGATATCTTTCCCGGCGTCACGGTGAACAACGGTGCGGGCATTGGCGGGGTAGGCATCAACGGCGGCGTTCATGCCGATCTTGCCGATGGATCTCTCGCCGAGTCGGATGTGTTCACGCTGATCAAGGGAAAACATACGATCAAGATGGGCGGTGAGTTCAATAAGGCTTATCAGAATTACACCGGCTGGGGAGACGTCAGCTCCGGAAACTTTGTGTTTAACGGCGTGGCAACGAGCGTGCCGTACGCGGACTTTCTTCTGGGCGATGTCTATGGATGGTATGTCTACGACTATCCGGAGACCGGAGCGCGATCCAAGAGCGCCGGTGCGTTTGTGCAGGATGATTTCAAGGCGACACAACACCTGAGCATCAATGTTGGACTTCGCTACCGGTTCCAGGGCGGATGGAGCGAGGTGAAGAATCGCTGGGGAACATTCAACCCGAATATTGTGAATACCGGCCAGTACGCTCCCGCGAATACGCTGGGAGCCGTGAGCTATGGCGGACAGTTTGGAAGAACGAATATCCAGGATAGCGAGAATGAGTGGGCGCCAAGGATTGGTGTGGCGTACTCGCCCACACCGAAATGGGCGTTTCGTGCGAGCTACGGTGTCACCGATGTTCCGTGGGCGGTTGACCCGTATACCTCAGCGTACGGTGTCGGCCTCAATCCGCAGGGCTCGCTCGGTTACGGATCTTCAGTGGTGTTTCAGCTGAAGAACGGGCCTCCGCCGGGATCGGTTATCTATCCGTCTCTCTCGAATCTGTCCAACTCGCAGTTCAACTATCAGAATGTGAACTATTTTCCGCAGCATCGCCCGGCCGCGTACTACCAGGAGACGCTGGTATCGGTACAGCACGAGATTCCTGCGCAGATACTCGTAGACATGTCCTATGTGTTCACGAAGGGAACGCACCTGGGGTTCACGCGAGATATCAACCAGGTTCCAGAGAGCCTGCTGCACAATTATTTGGCCAGCAACAGCAGCTACTATGACAGCTGCTATAACGACCCCAGCGCGTATCCGTTATTCTGCTCGGTTGGCGCTGCATATTTCGACGGGTACTCGAACTACAACGCGCTGCAGTTCCGGGCGCAAAAGCGACTTTCGCACGGGCTGAGCTTTATCTTCAACTACGCGTTCTCAAAGACGCTGGATACGGGCACGGGCTCCGGCAACAACGCTACGGCCGATGTGTGGCAGAACGCGTTCAATGTCCCGGCGAACTACGGGCTTTCGACGCTGGATACAAAGCATACGATCAACGGCTCGGCCACCTACGATTTGCCGTTCGGCAAAGGACGCATGATGGGACTGCATGGAGTGGCCGATGAGGTCTTCGGCGGATGGCGAGCGACAGGCGTATTCCAGATCCACAGTGGCATTCCGTTCACGGCGAGGACCTCCTTTAACGGACAAGACAATAGCGGCTCAGAGGCCACACAGTGCGGATGCGGCTACTCCTGGCTGCCGAATGTCGTGGGCAATCCCAAACTCACGCATTCAGGAAGCTTCAATCCTAATGTGGACCAGTGGTACAACTACGATGCCTTTGCTACGCCGGCGACCGGCAGCTTTGGTGACGAACGCCGGAATACGCTTATCGGGCCGAACTGGCGCGATCTGGACCTCAGCCTGGGCAAGACATTCGAATTAATCGAGGGAATCCGGCTGGAGATTCGAGCAGATGCGGTCAATGTGTTCAACCACCCGAACTTCGGCCAGCCGAATACCTCCACTGGAACAGGAGTGAGCACCGGTCTTCCGGAGGGAACACTGCCGGCGCAACAGATCACCAGCGCCAACGCGGCGCGGAATCTCAAGCTGGGAGGGCGGTTCACGTTCTAGATTCTCTAACCGTCCGCCAGGTGGGTTTCTCCTAGCTCGTACTTGCCGGACGGGCCTTCTTTGGTATCTGCTGATGGCGGCTGGAGATGGATGGCCCGGTGGTGTCTGAACGTGTTTGCCTTGTTGTCAGGTCTTTTAGGAAAGAGTGGGTCGGCTGGAGTTGCCGGGCGGTCTCTTCGCGCAGCGGCTTGCGGCGCCGCGCTATTGTGGCCGGTCCTTCTTCCGGCGCAGGGTGTGCCGCGTTCGTCACCGGTTGGCGCCGACCTGGAGCAGGGTGAGACAGCGCTGCGAGCGAAGGACGAAGCTGCCGCCAAGAGCTACTTTGAGGATGCGCTGAAGCACGAGCCGAATAATCCAGAGGCGCATGCCAACCTGGGAGCGATCGCGTTTTTTCATGGCGATTGCGCCTCTGCCGAGCCACACCTGCGGCAGGCGCTGCGCGTGAAGCCGGATCTCGACAAGGTGGAGGCGCTGCTGTCTGTGTGCGAGCGCCGCCAGGGCGAGGCGAGCGGGCAGGCCGATATGGAGCATGCGTTTGCTGCGCTGAAAGATCCGAAGCTGCGGCTGCAGATCGGCATCGAGCTGGCGAATGGCTACTACCAGCAGGGCGAGCTGGAGAAGACTTCCGCCGTGCTGCAACGGCTGCTCGCTTCGAATCCAGAGGATGTCGACATCCTGTTTTTTGCGCAGCGCGTGTATAGCGAGCTGGCGGATATGACGCTGAACAAACTGGCTGTGTTGTCGCCGGGCTCGGCGCGTATGGAGCAGCTGATTGCTGAGCGACTAATCAATGCGGGCGATCTGAAGGATGCGATCACGCATTATCGCAAGGCGCTTGAGTTGGGACCAAAGCTGCCGGGGCTGCACTTCGAGCTGGCGGAGGCGCTGCTGGAAGGCGATGCGAACGAGGCCGCGGCGCAGACGGAGGCTCGCATCGAGTTGGAAGCGGCGATCCAGGTGGAGGGTGACACGGCGAAGGTGGAGTGCGAGCTGGGACGGATTTCGTTTCTGCAGTCGAACAACGCGGAGGCGATGAGTCATTATCAACGCGCGTATGGAGAGGATCCGGGCAATGTGCAGGCGCAGATTGGGCTGGCCGATGTGTACAGGAGAGATGGAAATACGGCGGAGGCCGCCAAGTATCTGCGTATGGCGGTGAAGCAGGACCCCCTCAATCCGGAACCGCACTACAAGCTGGCGCAGGTGGATCGACAGCTGCACGACGACGAGGAGGAGAAGAAAGAGCTGCAGTTGTTTCTCGACCTGCGCAC